>JAKSLH010000009.1 GCA_024401335.1 Bacteroidales bacterium | reverse complement strand
AGATACCTGATGCCATACTATACGTCAGTAGCCAAGGGTGATACAGGACTTAATGTCCAGCACTTCATTCGCGACATAGAATCCGGCAATATCGATGCTTTCATGAAGCGTCTCAAGACTCTTTTCTCTAACACTCCATACGAACTTGTCAAGGATCTTGAGAACCACTATCAGAACGTGATGTTTATTGTCAGTCAGCTTTGTGGCATCTATACAAGAGCTGAATATCATACGAGCGAAGGTCGTATCGATATGACGATGGAGACATCGGACTATGTATATATCTGGGAATTCAAATTCGAGAAGTCAGCCCAGGAAGCCATCGACCAGATAGAAGAGAAGCATTATGCCGACCCATTCCGTTCAAGCGGCAAGAAGATAGTCTGCATAGGCGTCAACTTCAGCCATGCGATACGTGGCATCGACGAGTACCTTGTGAAAGAGGTGGAGTGATAGCGGTACGAAAACCTTGAGACGTTTAATCTACATATGAACATTGTTATGGGTGCTGTGACAACATCCGTATTATCATCTCCCTCACATCATCTTCCCTCAACACTAACTCTCTGTCCTTCTGTATGTGCTTCCATGCCTTCTGTGTAGGTGCAGATGGCTTCGGCATAGCCGCCATTCATATCGCCGCTGTTGGTGATGTAGCATTCGTAGCTGAAGGTATGAACGCCTCTCTGAAGATGTGATATGAAGATGTCCACACTCTCGTCGCGTGGCGAATAGTAATGTGGCACGTTGTTGCTTATCTTGTCTCCTATGCTGCGTAGCCACCACCAGCCTCTGTAGCCGCTTGTCTGATCTACTGGTTCGAAAGCTGCCGGACGGTAGTCCGACAATCGCACGAAGTCCATGTCGATGCCTGTTGTTATGGTCAGCGTGATGGTTACTTTGTCACCTACCTTGTTGCCGCCATCTATGGTGCGCTTGATGCTTATCTCTTCCGAACTCATGGCTGTCATCTGGTCGGTTGGCAATAATGCTGTCTGCTGCCAGCTGCCCCATGATGCCATCTTGCCATGCTTCTCTATCTTCACGCTCTTGTCATCCGATGTGAATGGGGTAGAGTAGTAGGTGCTGACATTGGCTTTGCGGTCTTCGCTCCACTCTACTGTGTCGGTGGCTCTGTTGTCGGTGCATTGTGTGAGCAGTGCAAGTACGGCACGCGATGTCGATTGCGTGTTGCCCCAATGTGTCGAACGTTTCTCTTTCACGAGCCAGTTGGCTACACGTTTCTGGTCGCCAGCTTTCTCTTCTACCTCTATCTCGTTCATCGCTATGATGAGCATGGCATGGGTGAGGGTGGTGTCGTCGAACCAAGCTCTGCTCAGCTTGCTGATATGTGCCGTGTGCTCGTCGGGACGCACGAGGTTCTCACAAGCCGACTGCACCATCATCTGCGCATCTGTCTTGCGTCCTATGCGGTTGAGCACTATAGCTGCTATCAGCTTGGCCGATGTGCCTTTCAGCTTCGATGCCTTAGGTATGGCTGCTATGGCCTTCTGCAGCTTGGCGTCTGTTGCCATCTCTTTGTTGCCGCCTATGCATGTGAGGGTGTAAAGGTCGTAGAGCATGGTGGCATCTGCGATAGGATCCTTCACTTTGTGCTCTTCCCATTCGTCAACATCTCTCCTGATGCAGTCTATTATATACCTCTTGCCCTTCACGCATATATCGTTCACCTCCGACGCGTCGATGAGGTTGAAGCGCACCAGTGTGCCGAGCGTGGCAAGTATATGGCGTGTCATATATTCCGATTCGTCCATACCCTCCATCCAAGGAAAGGCTCCGTTGCTCATCTGCATCTTCTTGAGCTTGCGCAACGCTTTTATCTTGGTGTTCTCGGCTTTGCTGCCCGATAGCATCATGCGCACCTGCTTGTCGTGTTGCTGCTGATACTGGTTGAAGAGCACCCAAGGTGAGTTCGCCTCCATCTGATGCTTCTCGGCAAAGGCGTTGTCGCCCATGGCTACTACCTCGCGCACGTCATCGCGTTTCTTGAACAGCATGGCTATGGCCGACGACTCTATCTGACCTATATATGTGTCTGATGTCGGATATGGGCTGTCGTTGAGATATGGCAGCGCACGCAATATCTCTATCCATGCACTTGCGTTGTAGTTGAATGTGGTATGCTTGACGCTTGCTGCTTTCGTGTCGGCAAACGGATTGGCTATATCATAGCTGCCTGGCTCCATGAGCATGAAGGTCTGTCCTTCGCTTATTTCCTGATAGAGCTGACGCACTGGTATCACATGTCGCTCACCATCGCTATACTTGCCCGATGTGGCCGAGAAGTCTATCTGCATCTCGTCGGCTCCCGATGGCACGACGATGCGCCATGTGGTGGCTGTCGGATGTGCTATGACGCTTGCCTCGTTGCCGTTGACCTTCAGATTTGTCGTTATGCTGTCGGCTGGTAGGTCGGTCGTGATGTCCATGCTGATGTCTATGGTGTCGCCTTCGGTGACTACACGTGGCAACCATGCCTTGACAGTAAGCGGCTTGCTGACAACTACATTTTTCTCTATGTATCCTTCGCTCATGTTCTTGTTATGGGCGACGGCTCTCAGTTTGTATGTAGTGAGGTTATCAGGTGTAGTGAAGCTGAATGTGACGTTGCCATTGTCGTCTGGCTTCAGGTCTGGGTAGAAGAATACTGTCTCGCGGAAGTCGGTGCGCATCATGTCGTTGTTGTCTTCAGCCTCTGCAACGTCTGGCGATGGCTCTGGCTTTGCGTCTTCTTGCTTGAAGACAAAATCAGCTTCTTCTTCGGCTACGACTTCTGCCGCATTCTCATCGACAGCTACGCAATCCATTGTCATAGGTGCTGCACCTGCTGCCATGCTCTTCATCATGCGTTTGTTGGCTGTCATGCCATAGAGCATGGCTTTCTCTTCAATCATATATCGGCCCCACTCGTATGCTGGTATCGTTGTTTCGCCAAGGCATGCTACTATGTCGTTGTAGTTGGAGTGACTGCCATATCCGCTTTCGGCTTTGAATGATGTCTTGCTGCTGAATGTTTTGATATTTGGCTGCACTCTGTTTATGTTCATGTGGCTCCATGGCTCATTCTTGTGGAAGAAGACAAGCCAGTTGTTGCTTGTAAAGCGGTCGAGCCTTGTGTCATACATCGACGCAACAAGTTCTATGTCCGATGTGTCTTTTTCGGCTTTGACGGCTATTGTGCATGTCTCGTCAGCTCCTGGCGTCGTATGGTCGCGCAACGTGCTGATGGTCATGTCTATATTGTCGTTGCTGTCTTTCGCTCTGTTGAGGGTTAGCGTGTGCTCATAATGACGGTTGCTGTTGTCTGTCGTCGCTGTGATGTGCATGGCTCTGTAGCCTTTCTTGTCTTGTGGCACATCTATCGTGATGCGTCGTGTGCCTTTGCTGATGTCGACATACTGCTTCGAGATGACCTTGCCGGCAAATTCTGCACATAAGAGCACGCATGCATTATCGAGTCGTGACGACACGTCGATGTCGACCGTCTTGCCTGCCTCAAATTCGTTGTTCTTGTTTCCGCAGTTGACGACTATGGCATCGTAAATGTCGCTTCCGATGTTTGGCTCTATGACGTTCAGATAGCTCTCATCGGTCATCTCTTCGCCTTTGAGTGATGTGGTTGTTGCCTTGATGCGATATATGCCGCAGCTCATCTTGCTCATGTCGATAGGCAATGTCTTGCGCCCTCTGATGGTGTCGGTGAAGCTGATGATGGTCTCTGTGCTCGTCAGTTTGTTGTTCTCGTTGTTGATGTCTGTATGTGCATAGCCTAGCTTGGCATCTACGGCGTCTTTATGCCATCCATACATCATAGCTGGCTTCATCTCGCTTTCGTATGTCATGCGGTCTATCTCAACCTTCACTTCTCTCTCCAGTGGCTGTGAATCGCAATTCCTGGTCTCTAGATACATCGATGCGTCCGATCCCTTGTAGACATAGCTGCTGCCCTTAAGGCTTAAGCTGAATCTGACGCCTTTCTTGTCGGCTTCTATCGTATGCCCGCTTTCTGTCGTCTCGCCTGCCATGTCGGTGGCTTTCACCTCAAAGTGGTTATAGCTTTGCATGGCTGTGAACGAATGCTCAAAGTGTCCCTCGGCATCGGTCGTCGTCTTTATGGTGTCGTTGATGACTACTTGCGCATTGACAACAGGCTTGGCATCGGCCGAGATGAGTCGTCCACTTAACAAAACAGTATCACCCAAGCAGTATTCTTTACTGATTGGGTCGAACAATATGTTGTTGCCTGTGCGCTTGTATTCGTCTATCCTTATGCTGTGTGAATGCTGGTAATTGCCTATCATGAGTGTGGCGTGTCCCAGATCTACGTCATCGGGTATATTTAGCTCACCCCATGCTGCACCCATGTCGTTGAGTGTCACCGTGGTCTTGGCTATCTCTCTCCAGTTGTGGCTGCGCAGAGTTATGTGTATCTTCTCGCCGGCATCGGCCGACCATTTCTTCTGTGTGTTGTATAGGTATTTCCATAGCTTGAACTTCACCGTCTGACCCGGCCTGTAGATGCCTCTGTCGGTCACCATCTGGAAGTTCTTGTTCGTCTTTTCTTGTTCGTCGCTCTTGCTCCATCCGTAGAGTCTTAACGATATCTTGTCGTCGGCTCCGTTGGCTATTGTCACATCGCTATATCTGTTGCTTTGCATGGCTGTCATGCCGAGCGCATCGACTCTCTTGCCGTCTACTGTTGCTCCTTTCATAGGTGTGCCGTCGGTTGCGCTCACAACGGCCATCAGACGTTCGCTGTTGCTGTTTATTGTCTCTGCCGCTATGTCGGTCACCA
The DNA here is from genome assembly GCA_024401335.1 of Bacteroidales bacterium. Lineage (GTDB taxonomy): Bacteria > Bacteroidota > Bacteroidia > Bacteroidales > Marinilabiliaceae > W3P20-009. The sequence goes on along the minus strand of JAKSLH010000009.1, from coordinate 90,491 downwards.
GTGTCTCGTGATAGTTCATCAGATTGCCGTGTTGCGCAACGATGATATACTGTCCGGCTGGCAACCCTTCAAGTTCGGTGTATGTGTTCTGCTCGCTTACACGTCCTTTCACCTTTGGTATGTCGATGTCAACATGGCGCAGGGCTGTCTCGTTCTTTATGTTGAATATGCTCTTGTAGCGGTATATGTCCAGACTTAATGCATCGATGTTCTTGGTGGTTATCATCACTGGCACATATTTGTTTGGCATGTTTGTCCTTTCGGTCACTATGGTCACTTTCTGTCCGTCGATGCGGCTGATGCTTGCCATGATGTTTTCATATAGCACATTCTTTCTCGACTTGATGTCGCTCTTCACGCCGACAAGATCTTTCGCTGTGTTCAGGTGTGTCATGGCCATGTCGCTGAGCGAATCGGATACTGTTGCTGTCTGCTGGTCGCTCTTTGTGTTGTCGGCGTCGGCATCTATGGCCATGTCTATATAGTATTTGCCCCAAAGCATGTTGGCCAACGCTTTTGTCTCTGCCGAGAAAGCGAGTTTGTCTATCTCTTCTGTCTTCTCTTTGCTGAATGCTTTGCGTGTCTCATCGTTTGTGATGCTGATGTGCTCGTCGTAATAATGCTCTTCAGGTATGCTGTGTTCGCCTTCTAGCTCTATCATCGTAGCCAGTATCTTCGATGTGGCTGTGCCTTTTTCTTTCCAGCCGCTTATATATTCATCGATGTTTACACCGTTTCTGGCAAGTGTGAGCATCATGTAGTCGTATGCTGACATGTCGATGAGCAGGTCGCTCTCGTCTATTATCTCCGATGCCTTATGCTGGCTGAGTTCTGTCTGCTTCCCGGCTATCTCGGCGGCCAAGACGTCCCCGCCATATTCCAGATGCAGCTTGCGTAGCAACAAGACTTCTCTGAGTGGCGTCTCTGACAATGCTATCTCTCTGTCAAGTGCTTTTCTTATCTCGTCTCTGCTCTCCATGCGTGGCGCGTTGAGCGTCATCTCTTTGTCGATGAGCGAGAGCGTCAGTTTATAGTCGTGTGCATTGCGTGCTCGGCTCTTCATCTCGGCGAAGAATGGCTCGGCACTCTGTGGCAGATCACGCTCTATACATGAGTCGATGGCTGCCATAAGCTGTGAATCGGTCATGGCTTTGGCTTGGTTTTCTGGTCGCTTGATGGCATACGTCGTGGCTGCTACGGCTGCGACAACAAGAATGTATATTAACTTTCGCATAAGATTCCTGTTTAGTGTTCTGATCATACTCATACAAAATGCGTGCCAAGTGTTGCTCAGCTGATCTTCGCTACTTTAAGGAATCGTCTGAAGTATAGCAGACCTGCTGTTGTTAAGCCAAAGGGAAAGCCCATCCAAATGCCGAAGGTCCCCCATTCAAATACTATGCCCATGAGGTAACTTAAGGGTAGTGATATGACTATATATGCAAAGAATGAATATTTCATGAGTTTCTTTACATCACCCAATCCGCGCAAGGCGTTGGCAAAGGTGACTTGCATGCCGTCACCAAACTGGTATAGCACAAGAGGGTAGGCTAAGCCGGCTACAATGAGGGCTACGTCAGCGCTGTCGGTAAAGAGTGTCGACACGTCGTTGCGAAAGATGAATGCTGTGATGCTCAATATGATGCCCATGCCTAGTATCATCTCATATCCGGCAAAGGCTGCATGTCGCGCTCCTCGCATGTCCTTGAGCCCGTTGTAGTTGCTCACTCGTATCGATACAGCACTCGATATACCTATGTAAAACATGAATATGGCGTTGGCTATGTTTATCATCACCTGATGTGCCGCAAGCGCGTTAGTGCCTATCCATCCTAGCATTATGGCTACTAGCGAAAACGAGGCCGACTCCATGCCCATCTGTATCGCAATAGGCCAGCCGAGCCGGTTTAGCTGACGCATGTCCTCGCGTGATGTCGGCGTGGAATCCCAATGCTTGGTGTATTCTTTATAGCGTGACGATAGGAAGAATACTCCGATGTAGAGCATCAGCATCAGCATACGCGATGAGAATGTCGCCCATGCTGCTCCTGTAATGCCCATCTCCGGGAATCCTAGATTGCCAAAGATAAGCACCCAGTTAAAGAAGAAGTTCCACATATTGCCTATGAGCATTATCGTCATGGCTACGGCTGTGTCATTGATGCTGTCTGTCATCTGGCGAAAGGCTCCTGCTACTACCATGAATGGCAACGAGCATATCTGGATCATCAGATATGGCTTCATGAGTGGAAGTAACTCTTCTGGCTGCCCCATGAATGGCAGTGTGAAATAGAGCACTACAAGTCCTGCCACCATAAGCATCCCCTGTAGAAAATCGGTCACTATGCTGCTCTTCAATACGGCCACGATCCTCTTCTTGTCTCCTTGCGAATAGAGCGCACCAATCTGCGACACCGATCCTATGGAATAGCCTATCGTCAATAGTAGTGCTAGCAGAAACATGTTGTTTACAAAGCCCGCAGCTGCTAGCTCTTCGGTCGAATGCTGACCTACCATGATGTTGTCGGCTATGTTCTGTAGTGTGAGCCCTAACTGGCCTATGGTGATCGGTATACCAAGTTTTGTGAGGGCCCTGTATTCTGTAGGGTAGAAGAAGCGCATCTTACATCTTGAATTTTGCTGTGCCAAACATCTGGTTAAGCGACTCCTCGCTATATGGACATTGCTCTCCTCTTACGCGCGCCATTCTAAGTTGGGCTACGGAATTGGCTACCGACTGTCGATCGAAACATTGGAAGAGAGCCACCTGCAAACGGTCCAGTCGCGCGGCATCAGCGGCAGCAAACATCTTTTCTCCGCTGCCGTTGGCATAATCGGCAAAGCTCTTGCCCACCATTGGCTCTATGCCGTTGAAATAAGCCGCCCAGATGAGAAAACGCATCGCCATGTCGGGAGGCATGATGATATCTTGAGTCGTTGGATCGAAATCTATCATTTTGTGTGTTGTGTTATTGTCTGCAAATGTAATAAAAAAACAATCAGACCAACAAAAAAGCGTGAGCTTGGTTCGCCCAAGCTCACGCCATTATCTCAGATTAGAACGTAATGCTTAACGCTTACTTCTTGATCCATTGTTTTACATACATCTTTTCGGCTGTTACAACGCGTACAATATACATGCCCGATGTAAGACCGCTTACGTTAACTGTCTTCTGCTTGCCAACGTATTTGTCTGCGATAACCATCGATCCATTGATGCTGTAGATCTCTATTGTGCCTGAAACCTCGTTCGAGAGTTCTACTACAATGTAATCGGTTGCTGGGTTAGGATATACGGCTATCGCTACCTTGATGTCATCACTTGTGATGTCTGCAATGGCATTAGGTATCTCGTTGTAGAGTCGGATTGTGCTGTTGTCTGCAAGTTTGTTACACAATGTGACGTCGATTTCTTCATCAGACATGTTCATAAACTTACATCCGCCAAGTATCTTTTCACAGTCAAACTCAAGAGCCTCTACATTGTCCTCTTCGCCTACAGTGTAGGTGAATCTCAAGATGTTTGCTTCGCTTGATACATACTCCGCAATACCACCGGTGTTGAGCTTCAGATATGGCATTTCAACGTCTTCATTCTCTTTGTAGAGTGTAACATTATCATTAAATGCTATCTCTATTTCGATTACGTCGCCTGCTGTGTATGTGCCACTTGGTGTTGTCGCGTATGCTGCAATCATCTTTGATCCTATACATGCACCTTCAACATCAATTGTAAATGCAATACTCTCCTTGTCCGATCCGATAGTAACGGTGCCGCTATAGTCACCTTCCTCTTCTGGTTTGAAATAGATAGTGCCACTGACTGTTGCTCCAACTGGTAGGTCGACATCACTAAGTTCTACCTCGAATACTTCATCAGTTGATACTGGCTCTTTCAATGTGATATCCTCACATCCTGTATTCGTGATGCTGAAATTCTTATACGAACTTCTGCTTGCCTTGATGCCTGGGAACGTTACTTCACTTATCGTTGCTTCCGCTGCAGCGCTGTTGCTGTAGTCGATTGTGTAGTTTAATGTCACGTCAACGCTTGGGTTGTCTGTGTCATTTGTCATCAATGTGATGGTGTTTGTGTGGTCTCCTTCTGGCATGCCTACTATGGTAACCGACAATTCTATTTCTTTTGTCTCGCCGGCTTCTATTGTCTCATATGGTACTATAAGAGTATTGTTGATGAATTCGTTCACAATATTCTCTACTATCTCTTGAGTTGTACTCTCATTTCTCTTTATAGCAAAGAGTATATAGTACAATTCATTGACATTGTCAAGGCCTCTGACATAATGATTGTCAACGTTTGTATTTGACGAAAATTCGTGAGTTACTGCTTCGTCATTAGGCACAATGATGATATGGTTCACTGATGGGTCTCCTGTGTTGTTCAGTATTGTGCAGAATGCTTTGTAGTTACCTGCATTCAATTCAAAACCACTGCGCGTGCCATTTCCATCTGCACCAAGTTCGCCTGTGATGCTGAACTCTGTTACTCCATCTAGTTCTGCTCCCATGACGAATATGCCGTTGTTGAATGATGTGAAGTAACGGCCATTCGCGCCCATCGCACCACCACTGACAATCGCTCCATTGGTGTAATTGAACTTCGACTTTAGATTTGTGTTGAGATAGTTGCCATAGTCGTACATGTCACAACTGTTACCACCATCTTGAATATAATTGCTGCCTCCATCCAATACGAATGCATATTGATTAGGAATGACTGACGCAATTGTTGAGTAATCAGCTGTAGCAAGTTCCTCAACAGATTTTTTCGATAAAGTTAATGGTCCGTTGCCATCATTCTTTATCGTTATGCTTCCTGTTGCCTCAGTATCACCACAACCTAAAGTCTTGCTTACGTTGATTGTCGTATTCTCAATAGTCGCTGCAGGTACTGTGCACTGCCCGTTGAGTGTTACTACAATGTCGCCTGCATTTGTGTTGATCGTGAACGAGCCTTCATTTGCACCTTCGGCAGCTGGACAATACGATATCTGTATGTCTTCACTGCTGTTAACTGCAATTTCACTAGGTACGCTTGAAAGTGTAAATACGTCGTCAAATCCTTCACTCTTGTCGCTGATGCCACTTATTGTGAGCTCGTCACAACCTGTGTTGCCGATTGTCAACACTTTCGTGTCTCGTTCTCCCTTGTTCGCTGAGAAGGTGAATGTTTTCGCAGATGGATCTGCTACAGCGTCTCCGTCTTCTACAGTCCAGTTCGCGGTCAGAGTGATGGCTCTTTGTGTAGGGTCATTTGTTACCATGTAGAATGTCTTGCTTCGATCAACAGCAACGACATCTTCTGGTATTGTTAACTCTATTTCCTTGTTCTCATCTTTGGCGATAGAACCTGATGCAATCGGCGTTCCATAACATCTGTTTATTGCGTTTGCAATAAGCTGACATTGGGCGTTGTAATAATAGTTGTAGTTGAATCCTATGTATTCTACTTCACCCTTCCCATAGCTCTTGTGCCCAACAACAATATGTCCGTTATATGTGATGTCGGCTGTCAATGTCGGCTCGTCAATTGCGTATGTCGATTCTGTCATCGTTATATATGGCACATTTGATGTGTACGTATTCTCTGTGTAGTCATATACCGTCTCATTATTATTATAAGATCGGTTATCTGTGACACTAAGAAGTCCTGTCGCATTGATTGTACTATAATAATATGTTCCACATATAATTACGTGTCCGCCGTTGTTGACAAACGATTGGAGCGCCTTCGAATATGCATAGTATGTTGATGAGTAACTGTCTGTTATCGATGGTATAATGACAACTCTCTTGCCTTCAAGTGCTGTTGAGAGAGCTTCTGGGGCGCTCGCGTCGAATGTCTCGTAATTAAAGTGTGGAACGTATTTCCTTATAGCAGTAGTCAGATTGCTAACATAATATGATGGTGCTCCATAATTAATGACAAGTGCTTTCTCCGATTCGTCATATACTGCATAGTCTAGTGTCGCTGCACTGCTGTTCGACATGCTGTACGAAACTTTTGTTTCATCCCCGCATGTCGCAGTAACTTCACTTGTGGTTTTTGCAACACTTGCCGATGGCGCTGCTATGCCACTGCCGCTTGCTGATACAGTCAAATCTCCTCCACTGGTTTTAATTGTAAGTGTCCCACTATAGTCACCTGCAGTGCTTGTGCTGAATGCCAGATAGAAGTCTTCACTGTTGCCTTCCTCTATCTTCGATGGCATCTCTCCAAGTACATCTATCTCATCTCCCATGTCACCTGTTGTTTCTGTGCCTGTGATTATGAGTGGACTGCAACCTGTATTGCTTATTGTCAACTTCCTCATTGCCGTCTTTCTTGTTTCGACGTTGCCGAACGCTACTGTCTCTTCTGAGATAGTTGCTGACGAGGTGCCTTCTGTTGTGAAGTTCACGGTGACGTCGATTCTGCGGTTTAGAGGGTCGTTTGTTTCCAATGGTATGACAATGCTATGATTGCCTGGTGTGTATTTGCTGGCGTCAAATGTTATTGTCAGTTCTGATGTCTCTCCCTGTGGAATGACAAGGGAAGCACCTTGTTCGGGTAGCTGTTTCGCTAGCGCTTGGGCTACTGACTTGATTGTCTCCTCCGAAGCATCGTTTTCGGACGAGAATAGAAGGTAGACTATGCTGGTTGTGTTGTCAAGACCTTTTATGATGTGATTCTCATCTTCAGTGCTTGTCAAGAAGGTGTGGGTTACGTTGTCGTCAGAAGGTACAAGGATAATATGGTTTATGCTTGGGTCATATGTTCCAATTGTCCTTGTGCAGAATGCTTTGTAATCACCAAAGTCATATTCAAAACCTTCATGTTGGCCATCCCCGTCGGCGCCAAGGTTGCCAGTGATGCTGAACTCTTTTACTCCATCAAGTTCTGCCGCCATCATGAACAGACCGTCATCTGCCTTTGTGACGTATTTTCCGTTTGCGCCCATTGGACCACCTGATACTATCGTTCCATTTGTATAGTTGAAGTATGATGCGATATCAGTGCTGAGATAGTTGCCTCCGTCGTACATGTCATTTCCACCATCATCGATATAGTTTTTGTGACCATCCATTTCTATAGAATGGAAATTTGGTATGAGTGACTTCAATGACGATAGTTCTATATTGACAATTTCTTCTGCCGAACAGATCCTTCTTACTTGGCCTGTTGCTTCTCCTTTGTTGGTGATTGAGATTGTTGCAGAACCGGTGTTGTTCTCGCATGACAAAGTTCCGCTGATGGTATATGAGGTCTTCTCAATCGCAATCTCTGGCGCAGGTGTTACTTTGCCTGTAAGGGATATCTCTATATCTCCACCATCTGTGCTGATATTTAACTTGCCATTATAGTCACCTGTAGCAGTCGGTGCAAATGCTATCTCTATCTCCACTATCGCTCCTGCGTCAATGCTACTTGGTATACCGCTTGCTGTAAATGCTTCATTCGACATCTCGTGTCCACTGATTGTCAGTTCGTCACAGCCTACATTGCAGATGGTAGCTGTCAGGTTGTCAAATGTAGATCCTATGGTTTCCGCTCCGAAATCAAGTGTTGTCTCTTCAACGGCTGCTTTAGGCTTGCTCTGCAAAGTGAAGGTTACTGGTATTTCTATTCCTGGGGTTCCAGTGTCATTGGAACGGATAGCAATGCGCACTGTATTCTCACCTGCTGGCAAATTGTCTGTGTTTATGACAGCATTTACTGTAGCTGTCCCTTCTGGGACGCTTCCCGATGCAACTTGTCCCCCTCTCGAGCGAACCGCATTGGCGATTACTCGTGCGTTAGACTCATTGTATTCATAGAAGTCGTTTGCGATATACACTACTTCACCAATGCCCATAGTCTTATGACCTACAACGATATAATCGTTATATGTTATGTCGGCTGTGAGTGTCTCATCGGTGATGATATATGAAGCGTTGCTCAAAGAATAACTTTCAATCCCTTCGGTTAATCTGTTTTTATTCGTTACGCCTACAGTTTTTCCATATGTATTGTTGTAGTTTGTTGCATTCAACAATCCCGTTGAGTTTAGATTGCTTGTACTATAACATCCGCAGATGACAGCTATACCGCCTCCGTTTACAAACGATTGTAGCGCAGGTGCATAGGTAGAATATGCATTTGTATTGTTTTCTATCTCCGGTATTAATACTACTCCGCATGTTTTAAGCGCCTCTTTAATACTTGCTTCTGTTCCGTTGCTGAATGTCGTGTAGCTGAATACTGGATAGTAATCCTTGATGGCTTGTATCGTGTTCGAACCCTCATTGCTCATGTCAACGCCATCTGTAATTACGAGTGCTTTCTTTCCCGGTCCGTCGGATACTATGTATTCAAGAGGTGTTGAAGTGCTGTTTGTAATATCAAACGATATCTCTATATCATCACCGCAGTTTACAGGGTCTTCTATTGTTATTTCTGTCTTGTTGACTGATATTGCTGGCGAAACGATTCCTTGACCAGACAATGCTATATCCATGGTTTCCGAGCCTGATGCGGTTTCCATTGTAATGGATACATTGTCGTCAAGCACTTCGTCTGATGCTTTAGGAGCGTATCTGATGTCAAAGACAAATATGTCTTCGGTGGAAAGTTCGGTGTTCTTCGCTATATAAACATTTTCGTTGTCACATTTGAAGTCTTCTAGGAATAATCTTGCTTTTCCTGTGTTTTCTATCGTGACTTGATTATAGGCTATTGTGCCTTCTATTACTTTCCCAAAATCAATTGACACCTTGTCTGCTTTAAATGATGGGTTGCCTCCTAAAGCACATGTGAAGTCATAATGAATACTGCTCTCGCCACTCTTTATGTATAATTCTGTTTCGATATATCTTCCTGTCGTTGGCGTGTATTTGAGTACAATCTGGGCGCTCTGACCTGATTCCATTGAATATTTGTTGCATCTGATCATGTTGAAGAAATCAGTGTCCAGCTTCATGATCTTACCTGTATTATACTCGAATGCGTAATAAACGCCTTCGTTTTGGAACATGGCGGAGAAATCTGTGTTGTATTCTATATAGCCAAGATATCTGAACTGCTCTCCGTCATATTTATATGCATCGATATAATTGTTACAATTTGAAAGATAGACTATGTTCTCTTCCTCGTTGAATATAACCTGATCTACGTTATAGAATATATAATCTGCTTTTATTGTCTTGTATAGAGTGCCATCGGTGTTATATACCTTGAATACTTCGGCCTCTTGATCTGCAATCAACAGGCGGTTGCCCATTGAGCCTACTTGGATGCTCGATGCTTCTATTTCAAACCCTCGTCCTGTAGCAACCAATGAAGAATCGTATTCTTTCGCACGTTTTTGGCTGTCTACAATCCATAGCTTGCCATCGATTATGGTCATGCCATATGGATTAAATATAGTTACATCTTCATAATATTTGTTTGTAACTACATTCCAATCCATGTCATAAACAACATAATGATTGTTGTTGCTTTCATATGAATAGATGTATGTTCCATCACATGCTGAAAGGTCTGTGCAACTAGTATGGCTGTCGCCACAAAATGTAGGGGTTAGCTCTGTCGTTAGATAAGCTGTGTAGTCAACTGTCTCAGTCTGTTCGTTTTCCAAGGTGATGGTCTTGGTCAACTGCTGGCCTTCTTCGGCTATCATATCTAGGCTGCTAGGCTTGATGATGTTGACGCCTTGGATAGTTGGCAGAGCTTTGTTGCTCTTTGCTTTTTGTCTTCTGACCCTCTTGTTCTCTTTCTGATTGTTTTGGTCATTTTGATTGTTGACCTGCTCCTGTTTGTCTTGAAACAGATTGCTCAACTTTTCACCTAATGGCTGTTGAGCTACGAGCGTCGCGGCTCCTAATGTTAGGACGCCCGCTAAAATCGCGTAAGGCTTTTTCATGGGATTGTTATTAATATTATTTTACAAATATAGTGAGATTAGTTGATTTCTAATGTTATGATGACGTTTTTTTTTGATTCTCATTAAATTACACATCATTTGTCCATTTAATACAGGATGGGGCATTTTGCCAATTATGTTGCCTCTTAATGTACTTTTACATGGTAGCGGTGAGGAATGTGGCGTTGCCGAAGATGTAGAGTATGTTCTCACACGCTGGCACGAGAAGTGTCTCTCCTTGGCGCACCTTGACGCCGTTGATGTTGGCCTCTCCCCATAAGCACATCACTACGACAAACGAATCGACTTTGAAGTCTATCTCTGCTGCTACCTGCACTACAACACGGTTGACGTTGAAATAGGGACAGCTTATGAGCTGTGAGTTTGGCTTCGTGCTGTCGTATGAGGTCCGGTATTCGGGCCATACCTGGTAGTCTATTGCTTCTTTCGCTTCTTCTATGTGTAGCTCTCGTGGGTTGCCATGTGCGTCCTTTCGACCAAAGTCATATACTCGGTATGTTATATCCGATGTCTGCTGTATCTCCGCTAGAAAATTTCCTGCCCCTATGGCATGCAGTCTCCCCGCAGGCAGAAAATATAGGTCTCCCTGATGCGCCTCATGCGTGGCTATGATATCCTGCATCGGCGAATGACCGTCTTCTGTCTCCATCGTTGCCAGGCGTTCGTATTCTTCCGGAGTGATGCTCTTCTTCAATCCAGCGTAGATCTTGGCACCCACATCACTCTTGATGATATACCACATCTCGGTCTTGCCAGCACAGTTGTGGCGCGCCATGGCCAGTTTGTCATCGGGATGCACCTGTACAGACAAGTCCTGTCGTGAGTCGATGAACTTGATGAGCAGAGGAAATTTGTTGCCGAACTTCTTATATACCTTATGTCCGACGAGCAGTTCCTTGTATTTGTCTATGAGTTGTGTCAGGTTCAAGCCCACATCGATGTCATCGACTAAGCCGCGCTCTATGGCTACGCTCTCATGACCAGCAACACCCGATACCTCCCACGATTCTCCTATGTTGGGCTGTGCTGTATATATGCCTTTGAAGGGCGCTATCTGATAGCCTCCCCAGATGGTCGTCTTGAGGTATGGCTCAAATTTGTATGGTTTCATCTTGATCCGTTTGTGTTAATGGTTATATCTTGTTGCAAATGTCGATATTTTGATCACATGTGAATGATACTATTTTTTCTAATGTTTGTAGTAATCGGTCAAAGTGATAACTCGTTTTGTTGGGAGGCCTCTTTTTATGGAGGAACCATGGAGGAACCATGGAGGAACCGTGGAGGAACCGTGGAGGAACTATGGAGGAACTATGGAGGAACCATGGAGGAACTATGGAGGAACTATGGAGGAACCATGGAGGAACCGTGGAGGAACTATGATGTTACTATAAAAAAAGCCGTCCCGAGAAAATCGGAACGGCCTAGTATGTTTGTTTTATAGGTCTTTTGTTACTTGAACTCTACAACGCCTGTGTGGAGGTTAAACACGGCACCGACAATCTTGATCTTGCCCTCTTCCTCTAATTCCTTGAGAATGGCCGACTCCTCACGAACACGGTTTACCATGTTGTCTACGTTGAGGCTTACCACCATATTCTGGAATTCAGCAGAAGCATGATCGATAGAGTCGCCAAGTTCGTCGATGGCAGGCTTGATCTTAGCAAGCATCTGTGTCATATTGCCAGCCTGTACATCTGCACATGCTGATGCTACAGCGCCGCAGTTTTCGTGACCAAGGACAACAACGACTTTGCTTCCTGTGTGTTCACAAGCGTATTCCATTGATCCGAGAACGTCAGGGCTTACTACGTTGCCAGCTACGCGGGTAACGAAGATGTCGCCAAGTCCCTTGTCGAAGATAGTCTCAACTGGAACGCGTGCATCGATGCATGAGAGAACGATAGCGAGTGGATGCTGTCCGTCAACAGCCGACTCCTTCATCATCTCAAACTGGTCGCGAACCATGCCCTGCTTCTGTACGAAACGGTCGTTACCTTCCTTGAGGATTGCGATTACTGAATCTGGTGAGAGTGGGTCGACATCATTGGCGTGGAGTACGTGAGTAAGTGGTTCTGATGTCTCGTTTGCACTCTTCTGCTGGCAGCTGCAAACAAGGAGGGCGGCTGCGCAAAGTGCGATTGTAGATCTTAAGATCTTCATAATGAATAATGCGTTTTATTTGTTAGTACTATATGGTTTTTAATAGCGTCGCAAATGTATGCGTTTTCATGGCTTGATGTACTCTTTTCAGATTATTTAATCTATCTTTGTCAATGGTTAAACGAATATAAATCTAATTGAACTAATCTTTATCTATGAAATGTGTGACGGTTTGGAGCCTGTTGTGCATGACAAGTGTGATGTCGTATGCTCAGCAGGCCGTTTCTGTAACGGGGCCTGACGGACGCCTGAAGGTGAACGTTGAAGTGGCCAATGGTAAGGCGTCCTACGACATCGCCTACGATGGGGTCGCTATGCTTGACAAATCTCCTCTAGGCATCGAAATGAATATCGGCTCTTTGTCCGATGGCCTCGAGATGATTGGCAGCGAACAGCATGATGTTAATGTCTGCTATCAACTCGACCGTAGTAAGACGTCCTCGGTTAATCATGCCGCTAAAGAACTCGTTGTGCATCTCAAAGATGTTGACAGCCTCAGAATGGATGTGCGTTTTCATTTGTCTGATAACGACGTGGCTTTCCGATACGAATTGCCTAAGACTGGCGTTACAGGGTCGGTTCGTGTGATGTCTGAGACTACTGGTTTCCGTATGCCACATGGTACTACGACTTTCCTTTGCCCTCAGAGCAATGCTATGATAGGGTGGAAGCGCACCAAGCCATCGTATGAGGAGGACTATGCGGCCGATGCTCCAATGACAGATAAGAGCCTCTTCGGACATGGATATACATTCCCATGTCTCTTCCGCGTGAATGGCGACGGCTGGTTGCTGCTGAGCGAGACGGGTGTCGATTCTCATTATTGTGCATCTCACTTGTCGGATTATCACGATGGTGTCTATACAATAGCTTATCCTATGCCAGAGGAGAACAACGGAATTGGTACAGCCGATGCCGCTATCGCTCTGCCTGGCAATACGCCTTGGAGAACAATCACTGTAGGCAACACACTCAAGCCTATCGTTGAGTCAACTATTTCTCTCGATGTCGTAGAGCCGATATATACTTCGCAGAACACATATAAGTTCGGCAAAGGTACATGGAGTTGGATATTGTGGCAAGACGAGTCGATCAACTATAATGACCAGACAAAGTATGTCGATCTCGCATCTGCTATGGGCTTCCAGTATGTTCTTGTCGACAACTGGTGGGACCTCAATATCGGACGTGAAAAGATTGAGCAGCTCGTGAAATATGCTCGTACCAAGAATGTTGAGGTGTTCTTGTGGTACAGTTCGTCGGGCTATTGGAACGATATAGTGCAGGGACCTATCAACTGCATGGATAACTCTATTGTGCGTAAGCAGCAGATGAAGTGGATGAAGAGGATAGGTGTCAAGGGCATCAAGGTCGATTTCTTCGGTGGTGACAAGCAGGAGACAATGCGTCTGTATGAGGAGATATTGTCCGATGCCGATGATTATGGCCTGATGGTTATATTCCATGGCTGCACATTGCCTCGTGGATGGGAAAAGATGTATCCTAACTATGTCGGCTCTGAAGCAGTCCTCGCCAGTGAAAATATGATATTCAGTCAGGATTTCTGCGACCATGAAGCCTTCAATGACTGCCTTCATCCTTTTATACGCAACTCGGTTGGCTGCATGGAGTATGGCGGTAGTTTCTTGAACAAGAGAATGAACAGAACCAATGCTGGCGGCAATATACGTCGCACAACCGACGCATTCTCATTGGCTACATCAGTATTGTTCCAGAATCCTATACAGAACTTCGCCCTTGCTCCAAACAATCTCACCGATGCTCCAAAGGTATGTCTCGACTTCCTTAGAGATGTCCCAACAACATGGGATGAGGTGCGCTTTATCGATGGCTACCCTGGCAGATATGTTGTTCTCGCCCGCAGAAAGGCCGACAAGTGGTTCGTTGCAGCCATAAGTGCCCAGAAGGAGCCTCTTAAGCTGACCGTAGATCTGACCGGCATCGTTGCAAAGGGTGATAAGTTGTCTGTATATGCCGACGACACCAAGACCGGCGGTGTGAACCTTACGACTCTGACAGTCAAGGATGCTTCAAAGGTGAAGCTGAGTCTCACAGAAGGGTCTGGTACAGTGCTTGTAAAATAACTTCCGCGATTAATACATAACGTCTTAGAGCCACTCTTCGGGTGGCTCTTTTTTTGTGCCTTCAATTCTCTGTTGTGTATGTAACCTATATAGAAGGTGTCCGTAAAATGTGAACAAATGCTAACAAACATTAAGAACTATATCAAGTATGTTGAACGGGTCGAAATATAATGCAAGATATGTGGTGTCTTTTCTCTCGCTGTTGGTATGCCTTGTGGCAGGGGCCAATGAACGCAAACTTAACGACAAAGATATTGAACTCGAGAAATTGAGGCAACAATATGTGAATGCGAAGAACGACGAGGAGAAGCTGAAGGCTCTTGACGAATTGGCCTATGAACATTATAATCTCGATTCCACCTATCACTATTCTCTTTTGATGCTCGATCTTGCGCGTAAGGTGCGTAATCCGGAGTGTGAGATTCATGCGTTGCGTTATGTTGCTTGGTCACACTATAATTATTGTGACTATTTGTCATCTCTTCGCTATTCTCTTGATGCACTTGCTATTGCTGATTCAATACATAGTGACAAGTTTGTTGCGAGGCTTTACTCAGATTTGGGCAACTCTTTCTGTATGCTCAATAACTTCTCGAAGGCGAACTCCTATTATGGCTTGTCGATGGAGATGCTAAAGCAGCAGAAGGATTATGTCTATCTGTCTGACGTTTATAGAAATATGGCCGAGAGTAGCCTCGAAGCAGGCAACTATTCTCTTGCTGATAGCTTCTACTACGAGGCACTCAAACTCGATGTGAGCTGTGATTTCTCCGACCGAATTAGTAATGACTATCTAGGTATGGGTGGAGCCGCATACGATCGCTATTCGATAGATTATTATACGAATCCTAATGACTCGCTTCTCAATGTGGCTAAGAAGTATTTTCTTCTGGCCTACAACTCGTCAAAGCAGCGTTATAACTATATATGCCTCTATTCTTCAGGCTATTCGCTTGCTAGTACGATGCTGATGCAGGTGTCCCGTAATATGTGCCCTAAAAACAGAGTGCCCGAGGTTCTCGATTCGTGTCGTGTGTTCATAGATGAGAGTCGTAAGCTTGTTCAGCGACATGGCTATGAGTCAGAGATGTTCAGTATAGATCTTGTTGAGGCTCAGCGTATGATTGTTGAGAATAAATACCAACGAGCGCTCTTCATGCTCGACTCACTGTCGGTAAGGATGGAGGAAGATGGTGTTCCGTATCGTGAAGGTAAGAATCATCTCCTTCTCAATTATGTCGAATGTTACCGCCGTATGGGTGACTATAAAAAGGCTTTCGACTATATGGCGCAGGTGCGTGTTGTGAGTGACGGACTCAACAGGGTCGATCTCGCTGTTGAGGTTGCTCAGGGGCTGGCTCAGAGTGAGTTCGACAAGAAGCTTAAAGCTCGTGAGGTAGAGGAGAATAAGCGTGAAGCGTCACTCAAGATCCACTATAGAGCAATGGGTATTGTGTTCCTTTTGCTGCTCGTTATTATCATTCAGATTGTCATCTCATCTCGCAAGCGAAGAAAGGCCTATGCCCAGATCGATGCCAAGAATGTGGAGCTGAAGGAGCAGCAGGTTCATATCGAGAAGCAGAACAGAGAGCTCGAGCGCAGAAACGAACAGATGACTGCAACAAACAATGAGCTCACATCGAGCATCAACTATGCCAGCTACATACAGAAGGCTGTTATGCCTAGCGAAAGTGTTATGCAGGAGATATGGGGCCAGAGTGTCGTCGCACTGCGTCCGCTTAAGGTAGTGTCGGGCGACTTCTACTGGACAACGGTGATAGGAACCATCAAAGTCCTCGTGGTAGGCGACTGCACCGGTCATGGTGTGCCAGGAGCTTTCCTGAGTATGCTCGGTATGCAGACACTCGAGTATCTATCGCCTAAGTTGATAAAGGAGGGCTGCGAACCGAATGCGGGACAGTTCCTCGATGAAATGAGGAAGATGGTTAAGGTGTCGCTTCATAAGAACATGGCAGGCAACACATTGGATATCAACATGAGAGATGGAGCAAGTTTTGAGGTCGATGACAGGGATGGTATGGATCTGGCAGTCATAATGCTCGATACTCAGACCATGAAGATGCACTATGCAGGTGCTTTGCGACCACTTGTCGTCATCAGAGATGGCAAAGAGCTGACTTGGCCTTGTGATAGAATGCCTATCGGTGACAGCGTCATGGATAACGTGCCTTTTACAGATCACGAGATTATGATGCAGAAGGGCGATTCCGTTTATCTCTATACCGACGGTATAACAGACCAGTTCGGTTACGATGAGAACATGCGTATAGTGAAATATGGAACCAAGCGTCTCTATAAGTTGCTTACCTCCATATGTGACATGCCTACCAATGAGCAGAAGAAACGTATCGGCATTGAATTCGCCTATTGGCGTATGGGCGGAGTTGAAGAGTCAAATAACCTCTACGAACAGACTGATGATGCTCTTCTCGTAGGTGTCAAGCTGTAGTGATTTTCCAATATATTTTGTGTAACTTTGCAAGCACAAAAGAAATAGATATCAGAAGTGGGACGATCAAGAAATAAAAAGCCGCTTCTACTGAATGTAGAGGTGACCGATGTTGCCGCAGAAGGCAAGGCGTTGTGCAGAGTAGATGACCGCGTAGTGTTTGTCAATGGAGCTATTCCTGGTGACGTGGTCGACATACAGGTCACAAAGAAACGTTCGTCGTATTATGAAGGCGACGCAGTGTTTTTCCATAAGTATTCAGACATGCGCGTAAAGCCGTTCTGCAAGCATTTCGGTGTTTGTGGCGGTTGTAAGTGGCAGAGCATTCCGTATGAGAAGCAGCTCGAGTTCAAGGCTCGTGAGGTGCTTCAGAACCTCAAGCGTATCGGTAAAGTTGAACTTCCTGAACAGATGCCTATCCTGGCCTCTGCTCTTAATCAGAAGTATCGTAATAAGCTCGAATTTACCTTCTCTAATAAGCGATGGCTTACAAAGGAGCAGATGCAGAACGGTGACGGTATGGGACAGGCCGGACTTGGCTTCCATATCCCTGGACTGTTCGATAAGGTTGTCGATATAGAGGAGTGTCATCTTCAGAAGGACCCTTCTGATGCTATCCGCATGTGGGTGAGAAACTACGCTCTCGAGCATAACCTCGAATTCTTCGATCTCAGAAGCCAGCAGGGCTTCCTCCGTAACCTGACAATTCGTACTGCTTCTACAGGCGATCTTATGGTGCTCTTCTCTCTCTTCAAGGAAGATAAGGAGGCGCGTGAGAAGATGCTGGGAGAGCTTCTTGCTGCATTCCCTCAGATCACTTCGCTCATGTATGTCATCAACCCTAAGGCTAACGACACCATAGGTGATCTCGACGTGATGACTTACGCTGGCAACGATCATATTATGGAGCAGATGGAGGACATCAAGTTCAAGGTCGGCCCTAAGTCGTTCTATCAGACTAATTCTGAGCAGGCCTACGAACTCTACAAGGTGGCTCGCTCGTTTGCCGATCTCAAGGGTGATGAGGTTGTCTATGACCTATATACAGGCACTGGTACGATAGCTAACTTCGTGGCCCGTAAGTGCAAGAAGGTGATTGGTGTAGAATATGTTCCGGAGGCTATCGAAGACGCTAAGGTCAACTCTTCAATCAATGGTATCGATAATACGGTTTTCTATGCCGGCGACATGAAGGATGTGCTTTCTATGGACTTTATCGCTAAACATGGTGTGCCAGACGTGATGATTGTCGATCCTCCTCGCGCTGGTATGCACGAAGATGTTGTCAAGACTATACTGGCTGCCAGCCCTAAACGTATCGTTTATGTGAGCTGCAACTCGGCTACACAGGCCCGAGATATCAATATGATGGATCAGGATTATAAGGTTACTAAGATGCAACCAGTTGATATGTTCCCTCATACTCATCACGTCGAATCGGTCGTTTGTCTGGAGAGAAGATAAATGTAAGGGGTGTTGATTTGGATTTCTTGTAAAAATATCTTAATTTTCGCCAGTCAAAAACAGATAATTCTATTTACAATGAAAGTACTGAAAACAAATGTAGGTCAGTATGATGGAGCTGATGTTCTCCTCTACGAATTGAAGGCCGATAATGGGGTGACAGTTAAGATAACTAATATAGGCGCCACAATCACAAGTATCGTTGTTCCTGATAAAGACGGTAAGTTAGGTGAAGTCGCTTTGGGCTTTGATGATCCTATGGTTTATTTGTCGGAGGAATATACAGGCAACACATTCTTCCTTGGCGCTACAATAGGCCGTTTCGGCAACCGTATAGGTGGTGGTAAGTTCGTTCTCGATGGCAAGGAATACCAGCTTGAATGTAACGACGGAGTTAATCACCTCCATGGTGGTGTCAACTCATTCCATACAAAGATGTGGAAGGGTGAGGAGTTTGAGGCAGAAGGACGTGTTGGTGTCAAGATGTCTTATGTGAGCCCTAACATGGAAAATGGCTATCCTGGTGAACTTTCTGTTAGTGTTGTGTTCACACTCAACAACAACGGTGAGCTCTCGCTCAACTACCAGGCTAAGACCGACAAGCCTACTGTTGTCAATCTTACTAACCATAGCTACTTCAACCTCAGAGGTGAAGGCAAGGTTTACGACACTCGTGTCTTGATGCATGCTGCCAACTACACTCCTCGTGGTGAAGGCAATATCCCTACTGGTGAGGTCGATTCAGTAAAGGGTACTCCACTTGATTTTACCCTCGAACACAACATCGGTGAGAGAGTTCACATGTTTGAAGATGGATATGACCACAACTTCGTTATCGATGGCAACCAGGGTGGTCTTAAGCTCGCTGCTGAGGTCTATGAACCAGAGTCAGGACGTACTCTTCAGTTCTCTACAACAGAGCCAGCGTTCCAGTTCTATACTGGTTTCTACCTCGATGGCCGCTATAGCCGCGGTCCTTTGAAGTTCGAGCAGTTTGGTGGCTTCTGCCTTGAGGCACAGCATTATCCTGATTCGCCTAACAAGCCTTCTTTCCCATCGACAACTCTTCGTCCAGGAGAGACTTATACTCAGACAACAGTCTATAAGTTCGGTGTGAAATAAGAATAGATGAAGATATTCAGAGGAGACTCAACTCGTTTGCGGTCTCCTCTTTTTTATATATATTCGTCGCAATTCTGCCGCATTGCGGTCATCTTTACAGTCGTCATAAGTTATTTGTTATGAAAATGCGCCTATATTCGTTTTTTGTGTTGTTGCTCGTGTTCCTCTCCCTGGGATGCAGCCGCCGTCGTACACCGAGCATTCTTGGTGTAGCCGACATTGATCTCGACAGCATCTGTAGCCGCAAGAAGCTGTGTGTGGTGACCGATTATAACTCAGTCAACTATTTCGTATGCAAGGATGTCGCTGTGGGCTATCAGTATGATATGGCGGTGGAATATGCCAAACACCTGGGCGTCGAACTTCAGATTGTCGTTGGCAACGATTATGAACACAATGTCGATCTGCTCAATAGCGGCAAGGTCGATATCATTGCTACGTCGCTTATCGCTGATACTGTCAATGAAGGTCGAATGGCGTTTGCTGAGCCCTTTGGCAAAAGCAGGGTGGTACTTGTACAGAGGGTAGAGGCCGATAGAGACCTCGTTCTGCAAGATTCTCTCTCTGCGCTTTGCGGCGATACTGTTGCCCTGCTTCAGAATTCGTTCTATGAGACAGTGATAGAGAACATCAACGATACGATGAAGGGTCCTGATATCGTCATTCAGCAGATAGAGCATTATGATGTAGAACAGATCATCCAGTTAGTGTCTGAGGAGGAGGTGAGGCAGACTCTCGCTCTTGAGAATATAGCTAGAGCTAACAAGTGGTATTACCCAAATCTCGATGTCGCTACCGGTGTCACACCTGAATACGACCTTTCTTGGGGTGTGAGAACCAATGCGGTCAACCTTAAGGCCGATATCGATGAATGGCTCAAGGAGTTTAAGACCACGCAGCGTTTCAAGCAGATATATCGCAAATATGTCATCGATCCTCGCGAGCATCATAGCAACGTGCAGAAGACGACAGCCGACACCTATAAGGATGACTATGAGGAAATCATACGTCAGCTGGCAACCGATTCTCGCTACGACTGGCTGCTGATATCGTCTGTTGTTTATCAGGAGTCGCATTTCAATCCTGAGGCTAAGAGCTGGGCTGGAGCTCGAGGACTGATGCAGCTCATGCCGGAGACGGCTAAGCGTTTTGGTGTTGACGATATAAGTCATCCGGAACAGAACATAGAGGCCGGTATTAAGTATCTCATGTGGCTCGATAAGCGACTTATAAAGTATGTACCTGATATGAACGAACGTGTCAAGTTTGCTCTCGCGGCTTATAATATCGGTCTCGGACATATCATGGATGCTATACGATTGGCAGAGAAACAGGGGATGAAGCCCGATGTGTGGCAGGCTAATGTAGAGGTCGCTCTGCTGCAGAAGGCTAATGCTCAGTTCTATTCCGACCCTGTCGTCAAGCACGGCTATTGTCGAGGTACAGAGACCATCAATTACGTGAAGAATGTGATGGACAGATATTATAACTATAAGGTAGCGTTTGGAAAGAAAAAACAATAAGATAAAACAGATATGCAGTATTTCTTGCCTATTGCGATGCTCGTCGTCGCTAACATTTTCATGACTTTTGCCTGGTATGGGCATCTTAAGCTCCAACAACTTGGAATTATTAAGGACAATACACCTTTGTATGTTGTCATCCTGCTGTCTTGGCTGATGGCTCTCGCCGAATACTCGCTCCAGGTTCCTGCCAACCGTCTTGGTTTCGAGGGCAATGGTGGCGTGTTTACTCTTGCTCAGCTCAAGATCATTCAGGAGGTTATCACTCTCGTAGTCTTTGTGGTCTATAGCATGATATCATTCGGCCTTGAGATCCATTGGAACCATATCGCGGCATTCTTCTGCCTCGTGATGGCTGTCGTGTTCGTCTTCTGGAAGTAAATAGACTTAAGAATTACTTCGATTTTGTTTTTTTATAACTTTTCTGTTGAAAAATGAACAACGTATTGCATCTTTTAGTAAATTTGCATTGTGAAAATTGATACACGAAAAGAGAATAAATTAACAATGTTATGTGCAACACACGATTTTATATCGGTTTTTACTTTTACTTTTTTGGCTATCGCCAAGAAAAGGGTGGGTGTTGTATGTAAAATAACGATATAAAGAAACTTACAGAGCCCACCCGAACAAGGTGGGCTTTTGTTTTGTATGACAAATAACGATGAAAGACGTTAAGAGGGTAGCCATTCAGGGCGTAGCGGGAGCCAATCATGAGATTGCTGCACGCGAGTTCTTCAAGGGTAGTGAAGTGGAGGTTGTTCCATGCGATACATTTGAAGAGCTCTTTGATAAGGTGAAAGAAGACCGTTCGCTTTATGGCATTGTTGCAATAGAGAATACCATAGCAGGTTCTTTGCAGGGTAATTATACTCTTCTGAAGGATTCGGGCCTTGAGGTCATAGGTGAATACAAGTTGCGCATTAAGCACAATCTCATGGCGTTGCCTGGTGTAAAGATAGATGAGATAACTGAGGTGCATACACATCCTATGGCATTGCTCCAGTGTGAACAGTTTTTCCGTGGTTATCCCCATATCCGACTTGTAGAGAGTGTCGATACCGCTCTCTCGGCTAAAGAGGTTGCCGATAAGCAACTCAGAAATGTGGCAGCTGTTGCTCCTGCCATAGCCGCAGAACTCTACGGCCTTGAGATTATAAAGCCAAGCATTGAGACCAACAAGAAGAATTTTACACGTTTTCTGGTTGTGAGTGACCGAGGACGTACAGAGGTTGATGACCTTCGTGCCCAGAACCGCATCAATCGTTCGTCAATTGTGTTCTCGCTTCCTCAGGCCCAAGAGGTTGGCAGCCTTTCTAAGGTGTTGACGATACTTGCCTTCTATGGATTGAATCTCTCGAAGATACAGTCAAATCCGGTTGTCGGACATGAATGGGAATATGTCTTCTATGTTGACCTCTCGTTTAGCAATTATACACGTTATATTCAGGCTCTCGATGCAGTAAGGCCATTGTGTGGCAAACTGATAGTTCTCGGAGAATATGAGAATGGACGTCAGTCTGATGAAGACTAATTAAAATAGAAAAGATTAGAACTATGATAATAACACCAGCCAACCGCGTAAGTACAGTACAGGAATATTACTTCTCGCGCAATAATCGCCGACTCGATGCTATGCGTAAGTCGGGCGTAGATATTATAAATCTCGGTATCGGTAGTCCTGATATGCCTCCAGCTGATGAGGTTATTGAGACACTCGCCTCAGAGGCTCGCAAGCCTAACGTGCATGGATATCAGTCCTATGTCGGTATTCCTGAATTGAGAGAAGGTTATGCCTCATGGTATAAGGAGTGGTATGGAGTAGAACTCAATCCTGCCAACGAAGTGCTTCCTCTTATAGGCTCTAAGGAGGGTATAATGCACATCATGATGGCCTTCATCAACGAAGGTGACGGTGTGCTTGTTCCCGATCCTGGCTATCCTACATATTCGTCGGTTGCTAACCTCGTTGGCGCACGCACAATCAAATATAAGTTGTATGAGGAGCTCGGCTGGGAACCTGATTTCGAAGAACTCGAGAAGATGGATCTCACTGGCGTTAAGATGATGTGGATCAACTATCCTAACATGCCTACTGGCGCTCCTGCAACAATGGAGCTCTACAAGAAGATCGTTGATTTCGGACGTCGTCATAGCATTCTGATCTGCAACGATAATCCTTATAGCTTTATCCTTAACGACAATCCTATAAGCCTCCTTGCTGTTGAAGGTGCTAAGGATGTTGCTATTGAGCTCAACTCTATGTCAAAGGCTCACAACATGGCAGGATGGCGTTTCGGTATGGCAGCATCAAATGCTGAGGTTATCGCTACAGTGCTCAAGGTTAAGTCCAATATGGATAGCGGTGTGTTCCGTCCTATGCAGGTGGCAGCCGCAAAGGCGCTGAGCCTTAAGAAGGACTGGTTCGATAAGATTAACAAGGAATATCGCGAGAGACAGAAATATGCCTTCGAGATAATGGAGACACTTGGATGCAAGGTTAACCGTGAACAGGGAGGTCTCTTCGTGTGGGCTCGTGTTGATGAGAAATGGGCTAGCGCTGAGGCTCAGAGCGACGAGATATTAAACCAGACTGGCGTGTTTATCACTCCTGGTTTCATCTTCGGTGAGCAGGGTGAACGCTTCTTGAGAATATCTCTTTGCGCTAAGGTGCCTGTATTTGAAGAGGCTCTCAAGCGTATCAAGGCAATGAAATAGTCGAATCATATTTTTTCTGAATAATAAAAAAACAATATACAATGGAATCAAAATTGGAACTGGAGCCGATAACGCTCCCTGGTTTAGAAAATACTCGTCCACTCGTCATAGCTGGTCCTTGCTCTGCAGAAACAGAAGAGCAGGTGATGAATACAGCTCGTGGACTTGCCGAAAATGGTATTAAGATCTTCCGTGCAGGTATCTGGAAGCCTCGTACTCGTCCAGGTGCTTTCGAAGGAGTGGGCTCTGAAGGTCTCGTATGGTTGCAGCGCGTAAAGAAGGAGACTGGCATGTATGTCTCTACTGAGGTTGCTACTGCTCACCATGTTCATGAGGCTATCAAATATGGTGTTGACCTCCTCTGGATTGGTGCCCGCACTACTGCCAACCCATTTGCCGTACAGGAGATTGCCGACGCTCTTCGTGGCACAAACATCCCTGTGCTTATCAAGAATCCAGTAAACCCTGACCTTGAATTGTGGATCGGAGCTTTCGAACGTCTCAATAGAGCTGGCATCAAGAAGCTGGGTGCTATTCATCGCGGTTTCTCTACTTATGAGAAGACTAAGTACCGCAACCACCCTATGTTCCAGATTCCTATTGAGCTCCACCGTCGTATCCCTGAATTGCCTATCATCACCGACCCATCACATATCACTGGTGATTGCAACCTTATTCAGGATATGTCGCAGGAGGCTATGGACCTCAATTTCGACGGTCTTATCATCGAGAGCCATGAGTGCCCTGCACAGGCATGGAGCGATGCTAAGCAGCAGGTTACTCCTGCTCACCTTAAGATGATTCTCGATGGACTCGTGATACGTAGCCATGCTCTCGACGGCACACCAAGTCAGACTCTCGAGGAGCTTCGTGGTGAGATCGATAAGCTCGACTATACTCTTCTCGACGCTCTCGCTAAGCGTATGAAGATCTCTGAAGCTATAGGTCGCTACAAGTTCGAACATGGCATAACTATCCTTCAGGAACGCCGCTACGATGAAGTGCTCAACAACCGTCGTGAAAAGGCTGAGAAGGCTGGACTTAATCCTGAATTTGTCGTTAAGGTGTACGAGGATATCCATGAGGAGTCTATCGCTACACAGAACAATATCATGAAGGAACTTTCAAAGAAACAGTAAGATGAGAATCTGTATCGTCGGTGCAGGCAAGATGGGGTCGTTCTTTGCCGACTCTATGTGCTTGCTTCATGAAGTGGCTATCTATGACGTCGACGTGCGTCGTCTGCAGTATGTGTTCAACACTCGTCGCCTTACTACTCTTGATGAGGTGAGGGACTTCGATCCTGAACTGCTGATTAATGCCGTTACTCTGAAATATACTTTGAAGACTTTCGAAGATGTGCTTCCATATCTCTCGCCTTCATGTATGCTTTCTGATATCGCATCCGTTAAGAATGGCCTTAAGGAGTTCTATGAGAAGTCTGGTCACCCTTATGTCTCTACTCACCCTATGTTTGGACCGACATTCGCCAATCTGCGTGAACTCAGAAAGAACCATGCGATTGTCATAAGCGAGGGCGACGATATGGGTAAGGTGTTCTTTAATGACTTCTATGCTTCGCTCGGACTCAATCTTCATGAATATACCTTTGATGAACACGACGAGACGATGACCTATTCGCTTTCGATACCTTTCGTGGCTTCTATGGCTTTCGCGGCCAGTATGCGATTCCCTGATGCTCCGGGTACTACTTTTACTAAGCATTACGAGACCGCTAAGGGTGTGCTTTCGGAAGACGACTACCTCTTGTCCGAGATACTCTTCAGCCCATATACTCCCGACAAGATCGATCAGGTCGTGGAGCAGATGAAGCGTCTTCGCAATATCGTTGAGAAGAGGGATACTCAGGAGATGAAGGATTATCTGTCTGAGCTTCGCAAGAACATACAGAAATGATTGTTTAGGTAAGGCTTGACGCTTTATATATAAGGGACTATATGGCAACATATGGTCCCTTGTCTTTTTTATATGCCTTGCGTAAAAAAAGAAAGGCATCATGCCTCTTGGTATGATGCCCTTCGTCATATTGAAAAAAGCTGATTTACTTGTTCTTCAAAAGGTCACGTATCTCTGTGAGTATCTTCTCTTCTGCTGAAGGTTCTGGAGCTGCAGGTGGCTCTGGAGCTGCTGCCTCTTCCTCCTTCTTGCGGAGATTAGTGAGTGTGTTGATGACCTTGATCATCATGAATATTGCGAATGCAATGATGATGAAATCTACAATTACCTGTAAGAAATTGCCGTAGTTGAGTGTTACTGCTTCTGCACCATCTACAGCCTCTTTGAGAGTGAATTTAAGGTCTGTGAAGTTGACACCACCGAGAAGAAGACCGATAGGAGGCATGATTACGTCGGCTACGAGTGAAGATACAATCTTACCAAATGCGCCACCGATTACAACACCGACAGCCATATCAACAACATTGCCACGCATGGCAAATTCCTTAAATTCTTTGAGCATTCCCATTGTTAGTTCGTATTTTATTGGTTTATGTGAATGGTATACGAACTATGCTGGTTTTTGTTTCATTTGTTTTTGCGATTACATAGGAAAACTCCGGCAATTGTTAGTATGCATCCTAATATGGCTAGCGATGTTATTCGTTCATCAAGCACTATATATGCCACGAAGAGTGATGTGACGGGGTTGAAATAGAGGTAGTTACCGGCTGTTACTATGCCGATGCGTCGTATCACTATGTTCCATACGAGGAAGCAGATGAGTGAAGCGATGATGGCAAGAAACACCAGCGTGATAAGCACAGTTGGTTCTGTTATTTTTGTTATTGTTAGAGATGATTCTCCTTGCATGTAGTCGTAGAGGCATATCGGGAGCATCGTTATTACACCCCAGAAGAACACCTTGCGTGTGATGACTGCCGATGAATAGCGCCCCTCCATCTGACGGATGACAAGGCTATATATACCCCACATGACGGATGCTCCGACACTTAGTATGATCACCATCGGATCATCGTCGAGCACAAAGACGCCGTTCATCACAACGAGTGAAACTCCTATCAGGGCTACAAACGAACCGATGAGGAAGCGTGATGACAGATGCTCTGAACGATAGACAATGCGGTTGAGCAACGCGGTGACTATTGGTGTTGTGCATACTAGCAAAGCTACGGTACTTGTCGCGCTCGATATCTTTACTGCCGTGTTCTCTGCTAGGAAATAGAGTGATCCGCCACTCATGCCTAGAACAACGAACAGCAGCTCATCTCGCATGTTAGTCCTTATGTGCTGATTGCAGAACGGCAGCATGAGTACCCATGCTATGATAAAGCGTAGGCACATTATTTCGGCTGGTGTCAGACCGGCATTAAGCAGCACTTTGCTTGCTACAAACGTACTGCCCCATAGGCATGCTGTAAGAAGTCCTAGAATATGCCAGCGATAATTAGTTTTCATCTGGGTTGGGTTTGGGTTGAGTCTGTTTTATCTAAAAAAGGCTGCCTACCAAAATGGTCGACAGCCTTGTCGTATTGCATTATACTCTGTTACTTCTTGAGTTTTGCAAGGCTCTCTTTGAGAGCTGCAATCTTGCTTTCGGCATCTGCCTGCTTCTTCTTCTCCATCTCAACGACGGCTGCTGGAGCGTTGGCAACGAACTTCTCGTTAGAGAGTTTCTTCTGTATGCCCATGAGGAAGCCTTCAAGGTGCTTGAGCTCTGCCTCCTGCTTCTGTATTTCAGCCTCAGCATCTACAAGGTTGCCCAGTGGTACACTGTATGTCGCTGTGCCTACCATGAATGTAGCGGCTGTGTCGTCTTTTGCTGCGACAACTTCGATAGCCGAGAGGTTGGCCATCTTTGTGATACAGCTGTTGAATGCCTCAGATGGGTTAGATGCAAGTGCCTGGAGCACAAGTGTCTCCTTCTGTGCAATGTTCTTCTGGTTGCGTATCGTACGAACACCAGAGATGACTTCCTTCGCTGCGTTGAATGCTTCGATAAACTTGTCATCCTCCTCGCTTACTGTAGCCTCTGATACTCGTGCAAGCATGATGCTCTCGCCATCCTTGCGGTCGTAGATGTGCTGCCACAACTCCTCAGTGATGAATGGCATGAATGGGTGGAGCAACTTGAGCAACTCATCGAAGAAGCCGAGTGTAGCGTCGAATGTTGCCTTGTCAATAGGCTTCTGATAAGCTGGCTTGATGAGCTCGAGATACCATGATGAGAACTCGTCCCAGAAAAGCTTGTACACAGCCATAAGCGCTTCGCTCAAACGATACTTTGTGAAGAGGTCAGCTACCTCTGCCGATGTCTTGCGGAGGAGTGCGTCAAACCACTTGACAGCTATCTTTGAAGCCTCTGGCTGTTCTATGTCGGCTACTTCCCATCCCTTGACGAGACGGAATGCATTCCATATCTTGTTGTTGAAGTTACGTCCCTGCTCACAGAGTGAGTCGTCGAAGAGAATGTCGTTTCCTGCAGGTGCAGAAAGCATCATACCCATACGTACACCGTCGGCGCCATACTTCTCGATGAGCTCCAGTGGATCAGGCGAGTTGCCGAGTGACTTCGACATCTTGCGGCCGATCTTGTCACGAACGATACCTGTGAAATATACATTCTTAAATGGCATCTTGCCCTGGTATTCGTAACCTGCCATGATCATGCGGGCTACCCAGAAGAAGATGATGTCTGGACCTGTTACGAGGTCAGAAGTAGGGTAGTAGTAGTTTATCTCCTCGTTATTAGGATTTTTGATGCCGTCAAAGAGTGATATAGGCCACAACCATGATGAGAACCATGTGTCGAGGCAGTCGCTGTCCTGACGGAGGTCTTCCATCTTGATGCTGGCGTCCTTCTGCTTTGCAAGCTCGAGAGCCTTCTCTGCAGTCTCAGCAACTACATATCCACCCTGTGGCAGATAATATGCAGGAATGCGGTGGCCCCACCAGAGCTGACGGCTGATACACCAGTCTTTGATGTTCTCCATCCAGTAGCGGTATGTGTTCTTGTATTTTGCAGGGTAGAACTTGATGTCGTCGTTCATCACAGCCTCAAGAGCTGGCTTAGCAAGGTGCTCCATCTTGAGGAACCACTGCATAGAGAGCTTTGGCTCGATGGCCACACCAGTACGTTCTGAACAGCCTACCTTGTTGTCATAGTCCTCAGTCTTCTCCATAAGGCCTGCTGCCTCAAGGTCAATGGCAATCTGCTTACGTACATCAAAACGATCCTGGCCAACATAGAGACCTGCAGCCTCGCTGAGTGTGGCGTCATCGTTGAAGATGTCGATGATAGGCAAGTTATATTTCTCACCGAGCATATAGTCGGCTACGTCGTGAGCAGGTGTCACCTTCAAGCAACCGGTACCGAATCCTATCTCTACATATTCGTCTTCGATGATTGGAATGACACGGTTTACGAGTGGCACGATAACCTTCTTGCCCTTGAGCCACTGGTTCTTCTCGTCAGCAGGGTTGATGCACACTGCCGCGTCGCCCATGATAGTCTCAGGACGTGTAGTTGCAACGATGCAATACTTGCCGCTGCCGTCTGGCTTGCCATCTTCACCGGCAATCATATATTTGAGGTAGAAGAGCTTGCTGTGCTCCTCCTTGTAGATTACTTCCTCGTCAGAGAGTGCTGTGAGTGCCTTAGGGTCCCAGTTGACCATGCGCACACCACGATAGATAAGACCCTTGTCAAAGAGGTCGCAGAATACCTTGATGACAGCCTCCGAACGTGTCTCGTCCATTGTGAACGCTGTACGGTCCCAGTCACACGAAGCACCGAGCTTGCGAAGCTGCTTGAGGATGATGCCGCCATGTTCGTTGGTCCAGTCCCAAGCATGCTTGAGGAACTCGTCGCGTGTGAGGTCGGTCTTCTTGATGCCCTGCTGAGCAAGACGGTTCACAACCTTAGCCTCAGTAGCGATAGATGCGTGGTCAGTACCTGGCACCCAGCATGCGTTCTTTCCCATCATGCGCGCACGACGCACAAGGATATCCTGAATGGTGTTGTTGAGCATGTGGCCCATGTGGAGCACTCCTGTCACGTTTGGTGGAGGAATGACGACGGTATAAGGTTGACGGTTATCTGGTTTAGAGGCAAAAAGCTTCTGGTCTATCCAATACTGATACCAGCGCTCTTCGATTTCGGCTGGGGTGTACTTTGTTGCGAGTTCCATAAATAATTAAGTTACTACGGGACTAGTCTGTTCTAGTCTTCTTAAACGTGCGCAAAGATAATGAAAATTGTTGGGAAAGAAAATATACGTTAATCACATTAGTAGGTCTATTACGGTTTTAATGTCGGCAAAAACTGAAAACGAGTTGTTCTGATGGTGAAATGATTCGTTTTAACATAAAAAGTGTTGTATTTTCCCATGGATTCGATATATTTACATCGCTAACAAACAAATAATTAAGCTATGAATAAAAAGTATATGATTGCTGCGCTGTTTGGCGCATTACTTCTAATCCCTCAAGAAGCCGATGCACAGGCTTTTCTCAAGAAACTAAAGGAGAAGGCAGAAGAGGCTGTTAATAAGGCAGGTGAAGCGGTCAACAAAGCTGTCGGTGTTAATCAGAATCAAACAGAAGAGGAACAGTATCAGACTACAGAAGATTCGTCGTATGAATATACGGCTACAGATGAGACTGATGAAGAATATATCGAATCACGCATGAGCTACGGTAATGGTGTGGTTCAGGGTAGTGATATCGTCAAGGGCAGTCGCATAAGCAAGCTCAACTGGGATGATCCTGTAGAGCCAAGCAAAGCATCACAGCCAGAAGCTCTTCTGAATGCTCTACCTGCTTTGCCATCACCTGCTAAGCTTGCGAATCCAACGGAAGATGATCAGATAGCCTTTTATCGTGCCATCAAGGCTGTTACGATGCGTGCAGAACAACTTGACAATCAGAACACTTGTTCAGAGGCCGATCAGGAAGCGTTCAGAAAGAAGCATGATGAGCGTGTAAAGAAGATGTACAAGGATATTTACGGATTGACAGACAATGAGTGGGATATCCTTTGTGGCAAGAATGGTACAGATGCTGATCGCGAGAAGATAAGTGCAAAGATGATAGCTGCCGAGATGGGTAGTAACATGATGAGTGATGATGTCATGGCGGAACTTGAACGTAACAGGGCGGCGATTAACAGCATGGGTGAAGAGGCGTATATGGCAGACAGAACCAAGAAGATGCAGAAGGCGGCAGAACAGGTTGCGCGTAAGCATGAAGCAGAGCTAAAGAAATATAGTGGTGTGACTATTGAAGAGATGGTTTCTGCCTTTGACGCTAAGGATGAGAGAGAGATGGAAAAGAAGAATGATGCTCTCATGAAGAAGGTAGAGAAGTTCCGTAAGACACTCTCGTCTGCAGACAGGAAGACCGCAGAAGCTCTCGACAAGCAGATTGGTGAAGAAATGCAGCAGGCTGCTATGGCAGCTATTGACATGAAGGAATCTTCAAAGTATGGTCAGAAGGTTGCTGAAGAGAATAAGCGTCGTCAGGCCGCTATGGCTGATGTGCGTGCTTTCGAAGAGAAGGAGAAAAAGTATATTGACGACATGACGAGTCTATTGGTTGAGTTCAATAATACTCGATTTAAGATGCAGGATGCAGCTAAGGCAAATTACTTGAAGATAGCAGCCTTGAAGAAGCAGATCTATTCAGGTAAGGGTGACGCAAGTGCTCTCTTTGCAGAGGCAGAGGCTTTGATAGCAAAGAGCCGTGAGAGTGTTGCTCAAGGCTGGGTTGGTTATCTGCAGAAATATCTCGACAAGATAAAGGCTAATATGCCTAAGCTGATAGCTCTCAATCGCAAGGCAGTCAAGGATGAAGTGTTGCCAGAATGTGCTGTAATGCGTGAACCATACAACCAGGTGATTGAAGCAGGCAACGTCCTTATGTCGGCATATCAGGAGTTCCCTTCTGGTTATCCTCCTATGTATGATATGGCAATAGCGGAGACTGTCAAGATAGCCGATGGCGAGTCTTTTGCGTGGCCAGAGGTTGTTGGTGTAACTGGTGCAAATGTGTATGAATCGCTTGGTCTCTTTAAGACCGACGGTACATCTGTTTACCAGTATGTTGGAAAGAACAACTGGAAAAAGATGCCTGCAGGCTATAAGGTAGGCAAGTATATGGCAGCTAAGGCTCCGAAGGATGAGGTAATTGCGTCGAAAGATGGCAAGCGTAATGTAGTATTTAACGCTAAGGGTCGTTGTCTGATGTTGCCAGAGGGTGATGTTGTTACTCCTATGTGTATAGAGAAGACAGCCGACGCTGTGGTGTGGTACTCTATTGAACAGAAGGAGCCTAATGTTGTGGTAATCAGCAAGTGCACATATAAGTTGTGATTCGTTGTTTGACATATATAGTGATGGCGTCTCCTCTTGTTGCAGGGGACGCCATTTCGTTTAAGGAAGATCATGTTGAAGGATGGGCATCGGCCGTTGCCTATTGTGAGCGGCAGAGGGCGGGGTGGACGACAGTGTTCGATGCCTATGGCGTTGATGGTGACATGGCTGAGGCCGTCGTGTTTCCTGAACTTGTGCGTTATGGCGCCTGCCAAGACTATATAGAGACAGCAGTTGTCTATGGTTCATATGTGGCGCTTGGTAGTTCCGGCTTCAACTTCTCGATAGGTCGTTTTCAGATGAAGCCGTCGTTTGCAGAGGCTCTAGAAAAGCGATGGATGCAGACAGACTTCGCAGTAACTTATGAGACCTTTTTCGATACTGATGACACATCCTATGCGCGTAAGGCTCGTCTGTCGCGATTAAGTGACGGGTTCTGGCAGTCGGTCTATCTGGCGATATTCATTAAACTATTCCAATATGACTACCATATAGAAGGATTGACTGAAGAGCAACAAGTCGTATTGGCAGCAACGGCCTACAATGCCGGTTGTGAATGGGGTGGTAGTGGAGAAACAGATGTCTTGGAAGAGAAGTCAACAGAGATGTTGTTTCATACCGACTTTCTTCCTTCGGAAGCCACATCCTATTATTCCTATTCTGATATAGCCGTTGAGTATTGGAAAGAACGGAAAAAGCTTTGATGTATCTTGTGTTGAATGTAAAAATAAGGGTGGTCATCTATTGGTGACCACCCTTTATTGTGTTGTCCATACGGGACAAGCTATTTCTTGATCAGACGCACTTCGTATATTTCGCCCACCTGACGGTGTGGCTTAGCTACGAACTTGACACGAACCTGTGTTTTGCCCTTGAGAGCCTCAGCAGGAATATCGTAAGTCTCGTATTTCCATTGAGAGCTGCGCCACTTGCGTGAGTTGTTAATAGAGGCGACAAGCGTGTCGTCGACGAAGAGATCGTATTCGCAGGTGCGCCATTCGTCTTGTCCCCAATAGCGAACGCGGATGCTCAGGTCGGTGCGTCCGTTGGTTTGCATCAGATAGCTGAATGAGCCGCCGTTGCGTGCATCGCGGAATGGCACGTCGTTGGTGACACCCTTTGTCGAAGTCTCGTCTGCCTCCATGAAATGGTCACTCTCTGGCTGCTGTTCGCCTGGCTGCACCTTGTCTGTTGTGCTGGCTTCGAGTTCCATGCGTGCCTTCTCCTCTTTCTGGAGGTTGCTGATGTACTCCTTATAGCCGTCTTCACTCAACGCCAGCCAATAGAGCATGTAGCGGCTGTCGTGTATCTCGAAGAATGGCTGAAGCTCGTTGTCTATCTTGTTCTCCATGCGTGTCTTGAGCGTGAAGTGTAGTGGCTTGCCCTCTATTGCTACGAGGTCGTTGGCTATGTCTTCCACCTTGTTGGCGATGAGGTATGGAGCCTGATCTACAGGCAGTTTCTTGCCTACAGCGAGCTGACCGAAACGGCTGTCGTCTGAGAGGAGCAGTGCGAGGTCTTCGTCACCTGTCTTCATGCCCATGACGATAGGTCCATACAATATCGATATGTATTGAGGCACATTAGGCATGTGTTCTATCGAGGCGTGCATTGGGAATGCTATGTCAACAACGTCTCCCTCTTTCCAGTTCTGCTCTATGTCAACGTATGTGCCTGGAACCCACTTCTTCGAGGTGATGTTCTTGCCGTTGATCTTTACTGCGAACTCACCGGCTTTGACCCAGCTAGGGTATCGGAGGCGTAGTGTGAACTTGCCGTTACCCTCGGCTATTGTTATCTTGCTGGTCTCTGCATAAGGGAAGTTCGTCTCCTGGCGCAGCTTTATGCCGTTGGCTTTCCAGTTAAGCTCCGATGCGGCGTATAGGTTGACGCTCAGTGTCTTCTCTTTGGCTAGGGTATAGATGAACTGTCCATATTTACCATGATTCTCCATGCCTGTACCTACACAGCACCACATGGCTTCGTTTGGCACTGAGTAGTTGCGGTAGTGGCGAGGACGTGCCGATGTGAAATATACATATCCGCCATGCTCCGGATGCTGTGTTGAGAGTATGTGGTTGAATGTCGCTCTTTCAAAATAGTCGGCGTAGAGCGAGTTGTCAGGATCCATGCGGTGCAGGTCCTCTGTGAGTTTTAGCATGTTGTTGGTGTTGCACGACTCGAGACCGTCGATGTCCTGCGTCCAGTCTATGCTCGACTCTTTGCTAGGGAAATGCTCGCGTCGGCTGTTGCCACCGAGTGAGAGACTGCGTCGGTTTACCACCTCGTCCCAGAAATATCGGCTTGCCTCCTTGTAGTCATTGTCGTTGGCCAGTTCGCCCACACGTGCGAAACCAACAATCTTTGGCACCTGTGTGTTGGCGTGTATGTTGTCAAGATGCTTGCCGTTATGCTCTTTCATTGGGTTGAGTATCCATTTGTGCGAGTAGCGCTTTGCCGCGTCGAGATATTTCTTGTCGCCTGTCATCTGATAGGCGTCGGCTAGCACCTCGTTCACTCCGCCATGCTCCATGCCAAGAAGTTCCTCAAGTTTCTCGTTGCTCACGTTGGCAGCTATGTCAATGAGCCAGTCGCAGGTGGCAAGGAAGAGGGTCCTGGCATCTTCGTTGCCGCAATAGAGCCATGCGTCACGCAGTCCGGCCTCTATCTTGTGCAGGTTGTAGAATGGCACCCATGCGCTGTTGAATGTGCCAAAGTCGCCCTTCTTGAAGTCCGACCACATCTTGTTGCTGTTAGGTACACCGCCGAGGTATCCTTTGCCCCAGTCGGGGTAGCTCTTTTCGGCAGCTTCCATGCATGTTTTCAGTTCGTTGATCATATAAAGCATGCGGTCTTCACACTCTTTGTTGCCCATAGCGGCATACATAGAGATAGCGCTCAGATAGTGTCCGCCAACATGACCGTCAAGTCCGGCCCAGTTAGGGAAGAGCGGAGCGATCTCTTTGAGTCCGGCCTCTTTGCGGAAAGGAGCAAGGAGACGGTCGACATCATACCTTAGGAGAGTATGAGCGTTAAGGTCCTGAGCATGCTTCAGCGGTCCGTCGAGCAGTTTGACGTCGCTGATAGGAAATTCGTCATGGTAAAGTTTGTCCTGAGCGATAGAATGCTGCGAGGTTAATAAGGAGAATGCGAGCGCGAGTAACGCACCATGTGATTTGTGTCTCATGTTTGT
The DNA here is from genome assembly GCA_024401335.1 of Bacteroidales bacterium. Taxonomy (GTDB): domain Bacteria; phylum Bacteroidota; class Bacteroidia; order Bacteroidales; family Marinilabiliaceae; genus W3P20-009. The sequence goes on along the minus strand of JAKSLH010000009.1, from coordinate 55,462 downwards.
AGTCATTTGTTTTCGAGACGCAAGTTATGTAAATAATCGTAAAAATCCTTAGATGATAATAATTATAAGGTGTGTTTTTGTCTCAATTGGGTGGATAAAGGAATAAATATGGTGTTTTTATGTAAGCGTTATGTATACGTTATGTATACGTTATGTATGCGTGTTCCTACAGGGATGGTACAGCGAAAGTACGACTTTTGTGTGATGAGAAAAAAGGGATGAGAAAAAGGGGGGGGTAGACTGTGAGGTAAGCATTACTATGGGGAGGGGGGGATAAATAGAAAAAGGGGTCTGAAATCACTTCAGTCCCCTTTCCTTGGATCCGAGATCTTTATCAGGGACCCTTAACCAAAATTCCAATCTATGAAAAAAATCTACTTTGCAAAAGTACTGCTTTTACCATTACTTGCTATCAAAAAGATGTTAAGTAATCGTAAACAAAGTTTCGCCGTCACGGTTTCCCTTTGTTGCTTTCTATTACGCAAAGTAACCAATATAGTTTCGATATTCCATAATAAAATCTTGTATTTTTTGTAATATCTTCGTTTTCGTGCAGTTTTTGAGTATAAATGTTCCAATTTTACAACAAGCTATCTCATTGATTGATAGTTGTTGCTAAAAGTTGTATTTTTGCACTATGTGAAGTAACATAATATTGAATGATTCTATATGAAACGTTTTTTATTTATAGGTATAATTGTTCTTGCCCTCTCGGGTTGCCAGTCGCGTTTTAAGCATCCCGATACCAGCAGTTGTCGTAGGAATGTTGAGATAGTGCCTTTCTATCAGGACTTGTTCAGCAAGCAGGATGCGTCGACAGAAGCAAAGATAAGCCGTCTTTCGGAGAAGTATGGAGACTATTTTGATGCCTATTGTGCACGTGAGCTACGCATAGGCCATGTAGGAGATGATGAGTTTGTTGAGAATCTTGATCAGTTCTTGGGTATAAAGGAGAACATTGAGGTGATAGCTACATGTGACAGTGTAGCAGCGAAGAGTCTGAAGAGAGAGAGTGAGCGACTTAGTGATGCCGTGAGCTGCCTTGCTTATTACATGCCCGATATCACTATCCCAGAACATTTCTATTGTCATTTTTCAGGCTTCAACAATAAGATATTTGTTGACAGTGCCTATATATCTATAAGTATAGAACATTATCTTGGTAGTGACTGTCGATATTATCCATGGCTTGAGATGCCGGTATATGCATGCAAGAACAAGAATCCCGAGAATATGTCAATAGACCTTGTCAAAGCCCTTATCTATGCCAACAAGCCCGACTTGAGCGAGAAAGACGATGTCTTGTCGGCCATGATCTATCAGGCAAAGGTGATGTATGCCACTGCCGCTTGCTTCCCAAAGGAGAAGGAGTGGATTATAATGGGTTTCACCGATGACGAAAGGAAATGGTGCGAATTGGCTGAGAAGAACATGTGGGGATTCATGGCAGAGCAGAAGCTCCTCTATAGCATAAACCCTCTCGATAAGAATAAGCTCGTCAACGAGGCTCCATTCACGGTGTTCTTTGGCGACAAGTCTCCGGGTCGCGCAGCGCTATATTGCGGATATAACATTGTGTGCAGCTATATGGATAACCATAAGGATGCTACCATAGCCGACCTTTTTGATATGTCCGACGCTCAGCAGTTCCTTATCGATGCAAAGTACAGACCATAACAGAACACCCGCATAATTGTGAACTTTTGTGGCTATAAACGCGTGTATTTTAACAGATATTTCGATAGGGACGCGATACACAGAATGTAATAATTACTACCTTTGCCACAGAAACAAAAAACAAACCAAAAACTATAGCATCACAAATGCAACCACAGTCATTCATCAAGATTTTCTCAGGTACGAACAGCCGTTACCTCGCAGAAAAAATAGCTCAGTCATTCGGACAGGAGCTCGGACAAGTTCACAAGATAGACTTCAGCGATGGAGAGTATACTGTAAAGTTCGATGAGACTATCCGCGGTTCACACGTATTTCTTATCCAGAGTACATTCCCACCTGCCGACAACCTTTTCGAATTGTTGATGATGATTGATGCAGCTAAGAGAGCTTCTGCTGCTAAGATTATCGCTGTGATGCCTTACTTCGGTTATGCGCGTCAGGACCGTAAGGATCAGCCTCGTGTGGCTATCGGTGCAAAGCTTGTTGCCGACCTTCTTACTGCAGCAGGTGTTGACCGTGTTATCACAATGGACCTCCATGCTGATCAGATTCAGGGTTTCTTCAATATCCCTGTCGACCACCTCTATTCTTCTACTATTTATGCTCCATACATCCAGAGCTTGAATCTTGAGAATATGGTTATCGCTTCTCCTGATGCCGGTGGTTCTAAGCGAGCACATAACTACTCAAAGCATTTTGGAGTACCAATGGTTATATGCCATAAGTATCGTCCACGTCCTAACGTCGTTGGCGAGTTGCGTGTTATCGGTGATGTTAAGGGCAAGAATGTAATCCTCATGGACGATATGATCGATACTGCGGGTACTCTTACTGCCGCTGCAGATAAGATGATGGACGAGGGCGCTCTCTCAGTTAGAGCATTCGCTTCTCATGGCGTTCTCTCTGGTCCTGCCTACGACAATATCGAGAACTCTAAGATCACTGAGGTTATCCTGACCGACTCTATTCCATTGAAGAGAGAGTGCAAGAAGATCAAGATCCTCTCTGTTGCCGATATGTTCGCTGAGACATTGGCATGTGTCTATAACAACGAGACTATCGCTAAGCATTTCGTATTTAGAAAGTAAGAGACGTCGTTCTGCGACAAATGATATAGCAGGCTACCCGTTTTGGGGAGGCCTGCTTTTTTTTGTGAGGAAGTATTGTTTTAGTTGGATGCGGAATATGTCTATTTGTCGACAAAAAGCCGTCTTTTGTCGACAAACGGGGTTGCCGGTCAATGTTATTATGTATATATTTGCGACTGCGAAAATTATAATAATTGATTAATCGACAGATATAGACAGATGAGAAAACTCTTTCTTTTGCTTGCCTTGTTTGCAGTTAGTGTAATGGCAATGGCAGGTTCGGTTGAGGGTCGCGTTGTTGATAGCGCCAATCAGCCTCTTGAATATGTGAATGTTATTTTGTATAAGACAGACGGCACAACAATGGTAAAAGGTACGATTACCGATCTCGATGGTGCCTTTCAGTTGGCTAATGTCAAGGATGGTTCCTATGTGTTAAACGTCCAGTTCATGGGCTACAAGACGGTGACCAGAAATGTTACTGTCTCTTCTGCCAACAACCACACTGTACGTCTTAAGGCTATAACTTTGGAAGACGACTCAGAGCAGATTGCTGAGGTGGCTGTCGTAGCACAGAAGCAGTCTATGAAGCTCGATATCGATAAGAAGGTTTTCAATGTCGATCAGGATATCGCGTCTGTAGGCGGTTCAGCATCAGAAGTTCTTGAGAATGTCCCTTCGGTGGAAGTAGATGCAGAGGGAAACATATCGTTGCGTGGATCATCGTCGGTAACGATCTGGATCAACGGCAAGGCGCAGGGTATGACAAGTGACAACCGCGGTGATATCCTTCAGCAGTTGCCAGCCGAGAGCATTGACCATATCGAGGTTATTAGCAATCCATCTTCTAAATATTCTGCCGAGGGTTCGGCTGGTATCATCAATATCGTCCTCAAGCGCGACCGCAAGGCAGGCTACTACGGCGGTGTTCAGGCTAATGCCAGCACTACTGGCGGTGGCCGTTTGGGTGCCAACATCAACTTCTCTAGCGGCATCGTTGACGCCTATGCCAACATTGGTGTCGGCAAGCGTAAGATGAAGAGCGGTGGCTATTCCGATCGCGACAACCTCGACGACAATGGCGTTGCTTTGTCTTTCTTGAATTCTACTAACGAAGGTAAGAACAACGGCATGAACCTCTTCGGTCGCGCCGGTCTCACTTGGCATATCACTCAGCACGACGACCTCACTGTCGGCTTCATGGGCATGAACGGTGATGGCGACAATAAGACTACTTACATCTATAAGAGCGCCGACTATCCTGGCTTCAACACTCTGGGCTACTCTATGGAGCGCAGCCGTGTTAATACTAGCGACAACAATATGCGCATGATCAATGTCAACTTTGGCTATCGTCATGAGTGGGCTACTGGTCATGATATCGACCTTACTGTGTCACGCGGCCAGTTCAACATGGAGGGTGATACTAAATACAATCAGTTATCTAGCTATATTCCTAATAGCAGTGACTTCTCTTCTGAATTTGTCGGCATGTCAGAGTCCTATTCTGTTCAGAAGCAGCAGATGGACAATAAGCACAACGACTGGGAGGTTCAGCTCGACTATCAGCAGCCTATCTCCGACGCTGTTAAGATAGAGACAGGCTACAAGGGCGACTTCTCTCATCAGAACTCTCCAACAACTACTTTCGACTTCTCTTCTGTAGGAGCAATGAACATTAGCGATTCCGATCTCGCTCTCAATGAGAAGCTCTACAACCGCTTCATCTACGACTCCAATGTGCATGCCGTCTATTTCAACTGGCAGCACCGCATCAACGAGACTTTCGGCTATCAGCTTGGTCTCCGTGGCGAGGGCTGGACTGTAGATGCAGAGAGCAAGGATTACGCTGCCGAGTTCAAGGGAGGCGCATCCGAGACTTTCTCCAAGAGTTTCTTCAAGATGTTCCCTACTGCCTATCTGAGCTATCATATCGATGAGAACCAGGAGCTGCAGCTCAACTACACTCGTCGTTTGCGTCGTCCATGGGGTGGTCAGCTCAATTCTTTCAAGAACATCTCAGACTCTACGAATATCTCATTTGGTAATCCAGAGTTGACACCTACATATAGCAACTCCCTCGAGTTCAACTATATCAAGACATGGGACAACCACACACTCTCTCTCTCGGCATATTATCGTCCATCGACAGATGTCATGCAGCGTATCAGCTATATGGACAATGGTGTGCGCTATACTACATCTGAGAACATGTCTAAGGACCTCAACTCTGGTCTCGAGATTATCGTGAAGAACCGACTATTTACACGTCTTGATCTTACAACTACGCTCAACTTCTTCTACTATAAGCTCGAGGGTGGCACATTCGACTATAAGCTCTCCGATGGAAAGACATATCCTGTTGTTGTCAACAGCGACGACGACTTCTCATGGAATGCTAAGGTGCTTGCTTCTATTATGTTGCCAAAGGAGATCTCGTTCCAGACAACTTTCAACTACAACGCTGCCAAGGTCATCACTCAGGGTAAGCGTGAGGCCAACTACAACCTCGACATGGGTCTCCGCAAGACTTTCTTCGACCGCAAGCTCACTCTTGCCATCAACGGTCGCGACCTTCTCGATTCACGCAAGTGGCGTAGCAAGACTAGCGGTGCTGGCTTCAGACAAGATAGCGAGTCGTGGCGAGGTGGCCGTCGTGGTATGATACAGATCGCTTGGAGTTTCGGTAACATGAAGAACGACAAGATGAAGGGGCGTCCAGGCGAAGGCGGTCCTGGCCAGAATGGTGGCGAGGATGAAGGCGAAGGTCAGCGCGGCTCAATGGGCGGCGGCATGGGAGGCGATGAATAATCGTATCGACATAAACTCAGCATTAGCTACACGAATCGTCGGCGCTCTGCAGCAAACAGGCAGCGCCGACGACTTGCGTATTGAATATATTGCAAACAACATACGCGAACTCCATCGTCAGATGAATATCGGCATCTCCGAATATCGTCTCGACGGTCGAGATGTTATAGACCTGCTGTGCGACAAGGCGTGCTGCGAGGTCATCGAGAAGGAGCCTCAGCAGGTCTATTCTAGCAACATCTACTATCGCATCAAGGTATCCTCACTTGAAGTGCGTTTCTGCATGAACCTTCGTCAGGGCGAGGAGTGTCATACGGGAGAGTTCTTTTATTATAGTCGATATCTCTTCAATGCAGTCTTCATGACACCCGAGGAGGTCGTCGATTTGCTCCTTCAAGCATCAGTTCAGTATGAAGGATGGATGAAAGAGTGGAACAAAGTATATCTCAAATGCCGTAAGACAGCAAAGCTCAAGCAGCTTTCCGAGAGTGCTATCGATGCATATCTCAAGCTAATAACAAAAGAGACGTCGGTCTCCTATTACACCGTAGACCGTAAGAACGTCGTTGAGGTCTATTTTCATCTTCACTGGGGTATGAAATACATGATAACCGTAAAACATTCATCGTTCAAGGAGAAGATAGATGAAGCCGTTGCTAAGGTAGAAGACATCAACAGGTCAATGGACGAGATGGAGACACAGGGGCGTCATCTTAAGCTAACCTATAAAGAGGATTGGCAGAATAGTATTACATTATGATTGTTTTTCGGTAGAATCGGTTTTCTTTTTTCTCTATTTTAGCGTCCGTAAAAGATGATATATTTATCTATTCAGGAACACATTAATTTAATATAAATGGAGAACAAGATTTACGGTCACTTTGACGATAAGAACCGAGAGTATGTCATCACCGACCCGATGACCCCATGGCCATGGATCAACTATCTTGGCAACGAGGATTTCTTCTCACTTATTTCCAACACCGCAGGTGGTTACTCATTCTACAAGGATGCTAAGTTCCGCCGCATCACTCGTTATCGTTATAATGGTGTGCCAATGGACAATGGTGGCCGTTATTTCTACATCAATGACAATGGTACAGTCTGGTCGCCAGGTTGGAAGCCATGTAAGACACCGCTTGACTCCTACGAGTGTCGTCATGGTATGAACTACACACGCATCACAGGTGCCAAGAATGGCATCGAGGCGTCTGTTCTCTTCTTCGTTCCTCTCAAGACATGGGCTGAGGTTCAGAAGGTTACTCTCAAGAATACTACAAGCGCTACTAAGAAGATCAAGCTCTTCTCTTTCCAGGAGTGGTGTCTCTGGAACGCGGCTACCGATATGGAGAATTTCCAGCGTAACTTCTCTACTGGTGAAGTTGAGATCGACGGTAGCGTCATCTATCATAAGACAGAATATAAGGAACGCCGCAATCACTATGCCTACTATTCAGTCAACGTGCCAGTGCAAGGATACGACACCGATCGTGAGAGCTTCATTGGACTCTACAATGAGTTCGCTGCTCCTCAGTGTGTAATGGCTGGTAAGCCTTCTAATAGCCTTGCACATGGTTGGAGCCCTATCGCTTCGCATTATATCGAAGTAGAACTCAAGGCAGGAGAGAGCAAAGATTTCATCTTCCTCCTCGGTTATGTCGAGAACGAGCAGGATGAGAAGTTCGACGATGCTGAGATCGCTCGCAAGAAGAGTGGCGCTCTCATCTCGTCACAGGCTTCCGACCGCACTCTTGTCAACAAGAAGAAGGCTAAGGCTGTTATCGAGAAGTTCTCTACAGTGGCTGCTGTTGATGCTGCATTTGCTGAGCTCCGCGCTTCATGGGATGTTCTTCTTGATAAGTATACAGTTGTATCAGGCGATGAGCGTCTCGACCGTATGGTCAACATCTGGAACCAGTACCAGTGTATGATCACTTTCAATTTCTCTCGTTCAGCGTCATTCTTCGAGAGCGGCATCGGTCGAGGTATGGGCTTCCGTGATTCCAACCAGGACCTTGTAGGCTTCGTTCATCAGGTGCCAAGCCGAGCACGTCAGCGCATCATTGACATAGCCTCAACACAGTTCCCTGACGGCGGTTGCTACCATCAGTATCAGCCACTCACCAAGCGAGGAAACAACGATATCGGTGGCGGCTTCAACGACGATCCAATGTGGCTCATCTTCGGAACAGTAGCCTATATCAAGGAGACAGGTGATTTCACTATCCTCGATGAGATGGTACCATGGGACAATCAGCCTGGCACAGAGGTTAGCCTCTTCGATCACCTCCGCATATCATTCAATCATGTAGTAGAGAACCTCGGTCCTCACATGCTTCCACTTATCGGGCGAGCAGACTGGAACGACTGTCTTAACCTCAACTGCTTCTCATGGGATCCAAATGAGAGTTTCCAGACGACAGAGAACAAGACAGAAGGCACAAAAGCAGAGTCGCTCATGATAGCTGGTCTCTTCGTGCTCTGCGGACGCGACTATGTTGAGCTCTGCAATGTTCTCAAGAAGTCCGACGAGGCTGGTCGTGCTCAGAAGTGCATCGACTCAATGGTCGAGGCTGTCAAGAAGCATGGCTGGGACGGCGAATGGTATCTCCGAGCATACGACTACTATGGCAACAAGATAGGTTCTAACGAGAATGAAGAAGGCAAGATCTTCATCGAGAGCCAGGGTTTCTGCACAATGGCCGGTATCGGTCTCGAGGAAGGCCTTGTAGACAAGGCGCTTGACTCTTGCAAGAAATATCTTGACTGTGAGCATGGTATGGTTCTCAACTGGCCAGCATACACAACATATCACGTAGAGATGGGTGAGATATCATCATATCCTGCAGGATACAAGGAGAATGCAGGTATCTTCTGCCACAACAACCCTTGGGTCATCATCGGTGAGACAGTAGCCGGCCGTGGTAACGATGCGTGGGAACACTATACAAAGATCTGTCCAGCATTTATCAAAGATCAGACACTCCATAAGGTTGAACCATACGTATATTCGCAGATGGTAGCCGGCAAAGATGCTGCTAAGCCAGGTGAAGGAAAGAACTCTTGGCTTACTGGAACAGCAGCTTGGAACTGGTACACAATCACTCAGTTCATCCTTGGCGTTAAGCCTACTTACGATGGTATCATGATCGATCCATGTATTCCTTCTTCAATGAAGGAGTATAAGATCAAGCGAGTGCTTCGTGGAGCAGAATACGACATCACTATCAAGAACCCACAGGGAGTTCAGAAAGGCGTCAAGAGTGTTGTTGTCGATGGCAAAGCTGTCAGCGGCACTATCGTGAAGCATGCCGAAGGCAAGCATACCGTTGAAGTCATCATGGGATAAACCCCATATACATTAAATAAAGAGAGAGCCTCCTTCCGGGGGCTCTCTCTGTTTGTTATGGGGTAATGTTTACTTGACTGTTATTAGAGCACTGCTACAGCTCTACGTATTTCCTTTAGTTTTTCTACAAACAATATGTTGCGTTTTGCCATTTGCAGGTTGTAGTCGGCTTGTGTTTTCAACCATATATTGGCATCTATGCCTAATGCCGCTTCAAACATTAATGCGTATTCCGTTGATACCGGACGTTTCCCATTCAGTATTTCGTTTAACACACTATATGATACACCCATCTTTTGAGCAAGAGATCTTTGCTTCAATCCTCGGCTCTCTATTTCGTCCTTTATTAGTTCACCAGGATGTATAGGGTCTGATGGTGTCAGATTGTTCGCTATCATCATTGGGTCTATTCCTTCGATTGTAATCATGTCTTTTATTTATAATGATTAGACAATTTTACTTGACGATGATCTTGTGAGCCTCGCTACCACGACGCATGATGTATATGCCCTTTGGCAAGTTATCCACCGACCCTTGTCCTACGACGACACCCGACATGTTATATATCACTGTCGGCATGTCATTGTTGTCAACAGTGATGTTGGCAATAGGAGTAGGGAAGTACTTAAGAATAGCATCGAGTTTGTCGAAGCGTTTGCAGATATAGTCGATGACATGCGCCACCTCATTGTCGTATGAGCCCCAGACGGCAGGATTCATGTGTACTGACTCCTTCATTATGTTCCATCGCTTGAAGTTAAGCTGTTGTGAGGCATCGAGCACAGTTGCCATCTCCCTGATATACTCCGAGAGCGACTCGCCACTCAGGTCATTGTCCCTGCGAGCATCAGCCCATAGCTTCTCGAGTGCTGTCATAGCCTCTGTGTTATACTTCACAATCTTATCTACAAACGTCTTCATGTCGCCGGCAAACGAGGCACTGCCGCAGTCATATATGTAGCCCTTCTTGCTGCTCAGCGGATATGTGCGGTAGTCGTTGTCAAAAGCGATGTCAAAGTCCCATACAGGGCCGGTATAGAAATGATCGTCACCTCTGTGCTTATACATGTAAGTGCTCCAGTAGGTGTCCGTGTTGCCCGATATCTCGCCCACAATGAAATGCTTCAGGAAGCTGTCTATGTCGAGCAGGTCGAAAAGGTCCTTGCTGTTGCTATACACTGCCGACTCCATCTTGTTGAAGTGCGTCTTGATATAGGTGCGTTGATCGTCCGATATGTCATCGTCAGGATCCGGATATTTGATGGTCACAGGTGTGTTCCTGTTCGACCAGAAATAACCTCCCTCTGGCTCTTCGTATGCATAGGCATCTATCTCTATCAGATAACCTCCTGTTATATCCTCAGCGTCGGTCACCTCCTTGTCCAGTGCCTCCACGTCCACACGGTCGCTGTTCACCTCTATCTGGTCACACAGCTGGTAGCATCCCTGATATTCGCCATTCACAATCACGTCAACAGGCTGGCAGTATGGAGTATATTCCATGCCCAGGCGACGGCTTATCTCAAATGCTATGATGTTACGCATGAGCGTCTTGTCACCATAGTTGTTTATGAGCGTCCATTTCTTTGCCTTGGCTGGTGCATCGAGCACCTGCTGCTTCTTGTCAAATTTTATTCTGAAAGGCTTCTTTGGAAACGACATCGAGGCATTACCTCTCAGGCGCACTGTTCCTGGCTTAGAGAGCACGTTGGTACCATTGTCGCTTATGATGTTGATGTTCGCCACGAGGTCGTTTACCTTGTCCTGTGGCATGGCAGCGTTTTCCACGTTGATAACCACCACCGGCAGGTTAGTTGGCTGATAGAGCTTATCGTCAGACCCTTCGCCTTCATAGCCATAGAACTCTATCTCGGCAATGTTACAGCGAGCGTCGTTAGGGCCTACATATCTCACGTATCTAAAAGCCCTCGTCACGTCGATGTCGGCATAACTTATAGAGCCTATAGAGCCCCTCTCCTTGATCATGTAGATAGGAAGAGCGTCGGAGAAATCTTCGTTATTGGCGCCTTCGAACATACCCAGCACCACGCGGTCCTCGCCAAGTCCGTCATTGCGGGGCGACCAACCCACACGAGTTATGACGTGAGGAGTCAGCAGGTCGTAGCCCACCCAGGTGAAAGAGCGGTCATAACTTGCAAAAAAAGTCTCGAGATTGCCGTCAAGAGCGTCAGCGCATGTGTTGACGGTAGTAGAAGACAGTCCCGTGCTGTAATCGACGCTCTCGGCAGAGCCGATAACGGTGCCGGTCAATTTTTCAGCGTCCTGTGCCATTGTCCAGCCGTTTGCTGCACAAAGAGCAAGAAAAAGAGAAGTGAGGTGTTTCATTTTTCAAAGAATGTTTGTGTCTGCTAAGATACAGAATGTTATTGATGTAAACATCTTGTCGAAGCATGTTTTTGTGTTATAGCAGTTATATGTTGCAAGAACAGCCAATAGATTACTGACAGCGTTGTTGACAGACCATAGACGTCAGCGTCAGTCATATTCTAGTAGATTTTGAAAAAGGGCAAGTGGAATAAAGCAAATAAACCCTTAAAATATATAACACGAAAACCACAAATAACGTATATTTGCATAAACAATCATTTTCTCCCGCCTTCATTCCCTTTGATTGGGACTGAAGTGGCGAAGCTATACCCGGAGGGAGGTGATGGATTTTGGGGGACACATAAGCGGTAGTGTACAAAGTAAGATTCTTCATTAGATATGAAATACACTCGAAGTTCGTTGAATAAAGATGGAGTAATTCTATGCGATAAAGAGGCAGAATTCTTTTCTCACGAAGAGGCTTTAGCTCGTGTCAATGACTGGCGTATGTTGCATTTCCATCCACTTAAGGAACTTGAAGCGCAGCTCAATGCATTATTTGCCAGCCATAATATAGCATTTGAATTTAGTTCACAGCGTATCAAGCGTATGACTTCTATACTTGGAAAATTAGAGGTTAATCCGCAGATGCGTCTAGGAGGACTGCAAGACATAGGCGGCATCAGATATGTGTTTGCTTCTGTCGATAGTGTGCATGCCGCAGAAGAAGCTATCAGCAAGTCAACATTTGAAGGCTTTGAATTGACAAAGATTAATGACTACATATCTTCGCCTAAATGCAGCGGTTATCGTAGTATTCATTTTGTATATAAGTATCATTCTGAAGACAATAACTACGATGGATTACAAATAGAGCTACAAATACGCACCAGACTGCAACATTCATGGGCGATGGCTGTAGAGACTGCAGGTGTGATAGTAAAAACAAGTCTCAAGGCAAACACGGATGACAATCCAGAGTGGCGTCATTTTTTCAAACTTGTTAGTGCTATATTGGCGAGAACAGAGAATTGCAATGTCAATGAAGCATTTGTAGATTACGATAAAAACCGTTTCTTGGCAGAATATCACAGTCTTGACGCATCGAGCAAATTTCTTGACAAGTTGAAGGCACTTCGTGTAACTGCAATAACCGACTCTATTGTTAATGAGGACAATGCGCTCTGTGTGCTATATATTGACTATAGCAAGAGTCGATTGACATATAAGGTATATGGCAAAAAAGACATACAGAAGGCGACGGATCTCTTCACCAGTATGGAAGGTAAGATAGACAACAACACAACGGCAGTATTACTCACGTCTGTAGCTAAGATGATAGAGCTTCGCGAAGCATATCCGAGCTACTTCCTCGACTCTCAGGAGTTTATTGAAGCAATTGAAAAATTTATAAGGTAAAAAAACTGAATAATCGCTGAACTACAGCGCCAATTCTATCTCGAATACCTCGACCAGAGAAGGTGCAAAGTGTTTGGAATATAGTTGATAGGTTGAAAGGGGAGAGTAGGGAGCAGAAAAAACTGTAACACTGTTACGCGATGAAGGAGGAAAATAGGAAGAATTTGCAGGAGTTGGTGTTGAGACACAAGAGTCTGGGGATATGGGAGCAGATTGACTATGAGAAGTTTTATCTCTACTCCATAATCACTCACTCTACAGCAATAGAGGGATCAACGGTAACAGAAGTTGAAGCGCAATTACTGTTTGATGAAGGCATTACGTCCAGCAAGCGTTCCATTATTGAGCATAATATGAATCTCGACCTCAAGACAGCTTACGACTATGGTCGTCAGTGGATAATGCGTCATGAGGCGATAACCCCCGAATGGCTAGTGCTATTGGCTTCAAAGGTGATGGCGCGAACAGGTGCCGAATTCCATACTGTAGTGGGAGATTTTTCGGCGGCTAGGGGTGAGTTCCGTAAGGTAAATGTCACTGCTGGTTTGGGCGGTAAATCGTATATGTCGTTCACAAAGGTGCCGATGAAGGTTGCCGCTTTCTGCGACGAGTTGAATCGTCGTCGAAAATCCATTGACCCTGGTGATATTGCATCAATATATGAACTGAGTTTCTGGGCACATTTCGAGCTTGTAACCATTCATCCGTGGGCAGATGGCAATGGCCGCACATGCAGACTATTGATGAACCTGTTGCAGATGGAGTTTGGCATGTTGCCGATGAAGGTGCTCAAGGAAGACAAGGCAGAATATATACAAGCACTGATAGATACGCGCGAGAAAGAAGGCATGGAGGTGATAGTCAATTGCATGACGGAATTACATTGCAGACATCTGAAGAGTGATATTGATGCATATATTACGTCTGTCGGAGAAGATGATATTCTCACGCGCTATTGAGAGAGATAGGTATGTTGAAGAAGACGGGATGTTTGACCTTGCTCGACTGCTTCTGGTGCGAACTATATGGCTTCATCAACGGGGCCGAGATCGACGACCAGGCCATAAGCCACGAACACGCCAGTATCTTCGCGACAAATATTTGTGGAACAAAGATCAGCAAACACTATAGCGTTACGGGAAAATTAATAAGGAATGTATAATATACATAATATAAACTCATAACCAGTAAATTTTTATGAGGTTAATAATTAAGAATTTCGGTCCGATAAAGAGTGCTGAACTTGACATCAGAAGGGTTAATATTTTTATCGGTGATACGTCAGCTGGAAAGAGTACTGCTGCAAAATTATTGGCGATAATGAATAGTCCTGAGATTTCGATGATTGGAAGCGAAGGATATGAATTGTTTGTCGATATGCTGAGAAAGTACGACGTAGATTATGAGCTTTTAAATAACACATATATTGATTATTCTAACGGAAAGAAATACTGGCGAATAACAAAGGGGAAAATTGATACAAACAATCTTCCTCCCGATTATAGGGCGTTGTCTGATTCAAGTGTAATAGAGAAACTTCGTGAAAAGACACTTGATAGCGAAACGCTTGAAAATCTCTTGAAGATATTGTCGAATATGGAGGATTACGGATCATCGGTATATATTGCCACAGAGCGTATGTTGATGACCCAGTTATACGGCAGTATGATGGCACTTCAGAGCGACAAAATTAATATGTCAGAATGTATTAAACGTTTTGGCAGTTTGTATGATAAAGCGCGCAAAGAGAATCGGAGCTATAGTGCACCTTTCCTCAATGGGGCATTGTTTTATCTGAATGGAGATAATCCATCATTCTCTATGGGTGGACAGAATGAGATAATGCCATTAAGGTTAGGTTCAAGTGGAGTACAGTCGTCTGGTCCACTCGTCGCAGTATTGTTGTCGAATATTGAGAAAAAGAGAGAAAATTTATTTATTATTGAAGAGCCAGAACAAAACCTTTTTCCAAAGAATCAGGTTGAAATGATCAATTGGTTAGCTGAGGTTTTCAATAAGTATCAAAATAAGAGTTTGGTTCTTACTACTCATAGTCCGTATGTGTTGACTGCGGTAGACAATCTTGTGATGGGCTATGATGCCAATGAATTTATTAGAAAGAATGATTTGCCATTTGATGTTAGTCCATTGAAAGGTGAATGGCTAATAGATTTTCAAGATGTTAGTTCTTATTATTTCTCTTCTGATGGCGTAGCGAAAGACATTAGAAATGAGGAATTGCGAAATGTTGGTGCAGAGCATCTTGACAGTGTGTCAGAAAATACACTGGCAATAACTGACTCATTGACCGATATCCTATATTGCCACAAGAAATGAGTTGTAGATGTTTTGATGAATTAAGAATCACAGGTACAGATTTGCGCCAGAGGTTTGAACTCTCAAAGTGTAGTTGTAATTCGCGCTTTGATGTAAGTGAAATGGGCAAAAGTTTCCGACTGAGAAGTGGCACGGTTGAAAATACCGAAAAAATAAAGGTTGACGGTGTCCTGTTCCAAGGGACAGAAGTGTCTCGTTGTGATTACTTGTTTGTATATAAAGGCTGTCGGTATTTGTTTGTAGAATTAAAGGGAACAGAAGTAGGAAAGGCGGTACAGCAGTTGGATAGTACAATAGAAAAATTATATAGTGCCAAAATATTATCAGATAATGATGAGGTTAGATGTTTTGTTGTTTCATCATGTCATCCAAATAATAATGGTTCATATAGGACAGCGGAAACTAAATTGAAGAAAAAATGGGGAAGTAAGTTTGGACGAGGAATATATTTAAAATTAAAGAGTCGAGAGATAGTTTATGATGCATTGTTGGATAAGGTGCAAAACTAAACAGATAAGTAATAAGACAATATAGCGGTTGTGAACAAGAAACACGTCATCGTATTATCATGCTTGAACGAAGCGTTTCGGCAGATGAAAGATGGTAAGATTACGAAACTGAGTTTAAGAATTGTTTGTCAAAAACAGGACTCACACAAGATGGTCTCAATGATATTTTAGAATCACGAGGCTTGTTCTTTCTTGATGAAGAGGTATATGTGTATTTGATATCGAAGGATGTGTTGTGAGATACAGTTTTTTATGTACTCAATAAAGACTAAGTAAGACCTAAATCCTTTTGAAGAATTGAGGATTATGGTGGGTAATAATATTGTCGATGGATATAAATATACCATTTGTATAATGATGAAGGAATACATAACCGTATTATCTCGATATGGCAATTAGACCAGATAATCATATTACAGGCGATAATGCAGTAAGGCAAATTTCTGCTAAGTTAATACCAGAAGAGTGGACAATTAGTCGCCCTGAGTCTGATTATGGCCTTGATATGCTGATAGAGGTCGTTGATAATAATAAGACAACAGGAAGATTCTTTTTTATTCAATCAAAAGGTACAAAAGACTTGTCAGAGAATGGTCTGATCAAATATCAAATGTCTGTCGAGCGCATCAAGGATTATAGTAAAGTTGACTTGCCAGTTCTTTTCGTATATTACAGTAATACTCAGAAAAGATTTTGGGGACGGTGGATGAATGCTCTATACGATACTCTTTCAGAGAAAGAAAAAAGCCAACAGACTATCACGATGACATTTACTGATGCCAATGAAATTGATAGAGATTATCTAACAAATATAGGGTTGCAAATAGATGTCACGCTAACGAGATGTGTCAGTCTTCAGTGTTCGGATTCTTCAATTGAGCACAGTCATTTCAATGCACATCTTGCGAGCCTATCTTCAACATTGTTAGAGGGCCCAGTGAAAATTGATGATCCTTTAGCAGTTTCTGAGATTCATATCAATTATGAAGGAAGTCTTACAGAAGGCTCTATGTTTCTTGAGAGTAATGAATACAACATAAAAATACCATTGTCAATATCACAGAAGGATTTTTTATATTATAGGAAATTAAGGGATTATGATTGCCCTCAAGAGTTGCTGAATAGTGTATTTGTCATTGCTATGCTGTCACGTAAGGTAGTTACTTCTGCTCCAAAGTATCTTTTGCAGAATGTGAATGATGGTAATTTCGGTATCGTGCCTACCGATTGCTGGCGTGACTTTATAATGGATTTGCCTCTACAAAACGAAAATCTTGAAAACCTCAACAAACTATTTGATTGTTCTATAGTAAATGGAATTGAGTTGTCTCAATATATTGTCTTCGCACTTTTTATTAGTTCAACTAAGGATAATGACAAAACGTTATATGAGAGTTTTCTAAATAGATATTTAGAAACAGTAAATGACAATGAGACAAAAGGTCACATGTACTATAATCTTGCAAACAGACTTAGATGCTATGATCTTGCAGTGGCTTTACAACATTATAAAGTTTCATCAAAGTTCTTCCCTGTTTATAAGGATCAATGTTATTGGAATCAAGAGGTTGCGGGATGTTGTTATTTAGTTGGACGTTATTACTTCGCAGAATTGTTCTACAAAAAGGCAAAAAGATTAAATGTTGAATGTTGCGAAAACATAGATATTCTTATTTCAGATTGTCTTGTTAGTCAAGGCAAATACGAAGAGGCCCAGAAGTTCGAAAACATGTATGTTGATAAAATCAAGAATATGTCTGCGTCTTTATTATTAAAAATGAAAGTAACAGAGCGTCTTAAAGATAACAATATACATATTCGGCATTCTAATGCTTTTTATAATTCAGCTCTTTCTGCAGCTGAATATAATAATCATCAAGATGCCATGTGGAACTTTCTTATATCATGGCGCTTGAATGATAGTGATTTAGAAGCTTTGTGTGATGCTTTTATTTCGGCATACAATATGTCTGACGATATTTATCAAACTTTAATAATTGCTTCTATCAAGGAAATTAACCCAGAGGAAGGTTATAGATATATTGTAAAATGCTTTGTCTCCCAAATGGATGGCAATCTTTTGAATGAAACGGCTACTGTATTATCTAAGCTTTTATTTGATTAATAAAAAAGATGTCCGATAATTCATCAAATAGCAAACGAATAGCGAAGAACACCCTGCTGCTATATTTGCGGATGATTGGTATGATGGTGGTGGGTTTGCATGCTTCAATGGGGATTTGAATAGTTTTTGTGTGGAGGAATTTTAGGGTATACTTCATTTGCTATATAATAGGTGATATATGGAAGAAAATGTAAAAACGATCAAATTTCTGCTATTGATATTGGTATTGACGATATTGTTAACGTACGCCGTTCATTTAAATATAGAGATGAATATCCTTGTACTTAATAGCCCTTGGATATCCAATGATTTTTTGTTTGCGATTTTTAGTGGAGGTTTGGCAAGTGCTGTCATTGCTTTGTTATTGGAAATAAAACAATATAGGTTAAACAAGATTAGTGCAAAGGATCAGATATTCAAAAACTCGGCTTTGCTCTATGATGAGTTTTCTGTTATTAAATATACGTTGTTAAGGATTAAGGAACAACCTGACAATATTGTTTCACCACAAGCCTTTGATATCCCTTTGTCAATTTGCGGACAAATTCAAACCTCATTACAAAATATACACTATATTCCTATTTGGGGTAGTGATAAAACCAAGGAAGCATTTATAAAAACAAATGAACTATTAACCAATAGCATCTCTCCTTTCTTTTGGGATGTCAAATTCATTGAACAGGCTGTCATTTATGATAAACTATTGGAATTGAAAGAAACTGGCAAATCAATTAATCCGACTTATAATTCATATTATACAAAACGAACTGTCGATAAATTGATCTGTGACATCACGCCAATTGTCGATGAGTTTACTGTTTGTATGAATAATCTTGCGAAGAGTCTTGGTCGTAGTGAAAAATGGAAGCAGATGTACAGTGATTTTGCACAATATGAAGAGAATTACAATGCTCTAAGTTTAGAAAAGTATTTAGGTGGGTGAAATAATAATGCATATCATCACCTTATAATGATAAAGGAATTAATAGGTTAGATCTGTTTCAAACAGATATATCTTTTATTAAAGTGCGAGAAGATGATGATAAAGATTTGATTGACAAATTTGTCGAGAGAATAGATAAAAACCAGAATGTCAACTAAGAAAAACATAATATTTAACGGAATAGCCTCTGTAGGATCTAAGGGAGTACGTGTCGCTGAGCAACTTTTGCTTGTGCCTTTCTTCCTTTCTGCTTGGGGAGCCGCTTATTATGGTGAATGGCTTACGTTGGCTATTATACCGAGTGTACTTGCTTTTTCAGATCTTGGACTAGGAACTGCAGCTTCTAATTCTTTTGTTTTAGCTTATACAGGAGGAGATAAACAAAAGGCAGCTGTTGTTTTTAAAACAGGTTTAACGATTGTGTCTTGGGCGGTTCTGTTTGGAATTGTTCTTAGTTTTTTTGTTATGATATTGGCCTATTATGGTGGCTTTTTGAACAAATCATTGATTCCCCCTTCTGATGCTATCGCTTCTCTTGTTTTTATGATGGGAAGCAAGTTGGTGAATTTCTACAATCAAATATTCGAAGCGTTTTATAGAGCAAAAGAAAGGGCGGCATCTGCGATAAATATAGGTACTCTTGAAAGTTTGACTTGTATAATAGTTGGCATATTTGTTTTACAAAAAGGTGGAGGTGTTGTTGCGTATGCATCATCAATTATGGTTGTTTCCTTCGTTTATAAAATTGTTTATGCTATAGTGGGTTTGAAACTTATAGGTGTAATGGATAAAGCCTCTTTTTCAAAGGAGCTTGCAAAAGATATATTAAAAAAGGGGTTTGGATTTCTTTTGTCTCCTATATGGCAGGCCATATATTTTCAAGGGTCAACTTTTGTTGTTAGGTTAGCTCTAGGTGCGGAGGCTGTCGCTGTTTTTAACACTGTCAGAACATTATGCAGATCAGTAAACCAGATATACAATCTGATAAACCAATCTGTTTTCCCTGAATTTCAGATAGCTGTGGGAGCAAAAGATATTCATAAGGCAAAAAAGATGTTTAACAATTCTATGAAGATAGTTTTAGTAGCTGCATTTTTCGGTGTTGTTTTTTTATGTTTAGTAGGACCAAGAGTATATGCATGGTGGACCAAAGATCAATTGGTTGTATCTGATAACGTTTGGTGCGTATTTATGATAGGGGTTTTATTTAATGCCGTTTGGTGGACAAGCGAAATAGTATATAGAGCAATGAACAAACCATACAGGTTCACCATATGCGGAACAGTATCCGCATGTATATCAACACTAGTTTCTTATTATCTGTCTTGTGAAATGGGAATGATAGGTGCTACAATAGGGTATGTGGTATTGGATATATTGATGGTGTTCTTAGTAGTCCCTAAAGCCTTTGGCTTGTTAGGTATAAATGTCATTAGACGATTATGAAATTGTTTTGTGTTGTGCCATACAAATTCTTTTGTTTGGGAAATAATTTAGAACTAAGATCTCATGGGTTTAATAATAGTTTGCATTTGCCTAATTCAATATAAAAATACAGATTTTCATCGAACTCACGTTAAATAGGCTATATTGATAATAATAGTTAGGGCTTTTTACAGATATCTTAACTTACTAAGTGATATGATAGAGGTTTTTGTTGTTATAATTTTTTTTCTGATACTATCTATAGTAACTATAAAAATGGACGTCCAAGAATTTGGGGATAGGATATATACCAATAGTCTTAGAGGATTTGCAATAATAATGGTTGTTGCACATCATTTTTGTGGGAAATGGAGTAATATATTGACTCCACTAGGTGGAACAGGTGTCGCAATATTCCTATTGATGTCTGGTTATGGGTTAAATGAATCATACAAAAAGAATGGGTTGGACAACTTTTGGAAGAAGCGGTTTTTTAGGATTTTTATCCCCAATATTATTGTGGCGGTGTCTTTAAAATGTTTAGACATAATTTCCTATAAAGATCTATTCTTGACAGTTACTTGTATAAAAACAGTATACTGGTATGTGTCTTATCTTGTGTATTGTTATTTTGTTTTTTGGCTCACAACTAAATATTTTTATAGATATAGACTGATAATGATTGGGGTGTTGGGAACTATTTCTGTTTTCCTTCCATTCCCTCTACAGGCAGAGCAAGGATTAAGTTTCTTTTTAGGGGTTGTTTTGTCTCAAAGAGGAATGGTTTTAGGTTCCCATCTTGGAAATAAATATACTATTGCATTGGGTGCATTAGCAATAGGGACATTTTTACTTCGTTTCAAACAGTTTCCATTTGTTAGAGAGCTTGACACGCCGTTCTTTAATGTTGTGCAACTAGGAATCAAGCTTTCATACGCTGTTTTTTTTATTATATTCTTTTCATATATAAAAATCATTCATAGAAGTCTTTTTCTATATGTGTCGGGAAATCTTTCATACGAAATCTATTTGATTCATATACAATTATACCGTTTTAATAATGGACATTTGGATAATACATTTATACTAATTGCTTTGTCTTTTTTCATTTCTGTAATTCTTTTTTATTTAAACAGATATATTCAAAAGTCTTTGAATAGACTATTAGCTTTGTGATTGTTAGTTGTGAACTTTTTGGGGATTAACAATTAGTAATATGAATTGGTATCTTGTCTTCCCTTTGTTGTTTTCTGTTATCTGTTTCTTCATATTATTTGATTTTTACAGACGTAAAAATGGAGTTTTTCAAGCGCCATTTATTTTTACGTTATCAAGTATGTTAATGATGTTGCCTCAAATGTCATTTATTGCAATTGATTCTTACTATGATTCATATCTTTTGTGGGACCTGTCCTTTTGCATGATAACTGGAACAATCGCTTTTGCTAAGGGGTTCGATCGGGCTCAATTCAAACATTTTATCTGTTGCTATGATGTTAGTTTGAAGAAATCAAAGTGGTTGTTTGTTGTCATGTTTGTGATAGGTATTATATGTGCTTATTATAGTTATATTGAAATCGAATCACATTACCAAAATATCGCAACAGACTTTAGAAAGAATTCAAGGTTTCAGGTACTTAATTTTTTTGTCATTTACTTAGACGTTTCTTTTTATTTTGCACTTAACTATTTGTTGAGACGTTATAAGAATTCTAGAATTGCATATGTGATATTAATACTGGGGACTGTCTATTATTTATATAGGATTATTTTTAATGCTAGAAGAGCAGTGACTGTTCAGTTGATCTTAAATACTGGGCTGTTTTTGACTCTGCTAAAACCTAAATACGAATCTATTATTAAAAAATTAATTGTACTTTTTTTTATTGTTGGAACTATTGGTCAAGCGAGTATTGGAATTGTAAGGGGAAATTTACATAGAAATGATGATGAAAAAATTGAAATCAACTACATTGATAATTATCTTTCGTCGTATTATGATGTTGATTTGATTCATGGAATGGATTTAGGTAATGGTGCTTTGTTAATAAAGTATTGTAAAGACAATATGAACTACAACTATGGCTTATTTCTTTGGAATGATATAGTCACATGGTATTTCCCTAAATTTATATTTGGAGAGCAAGGTAAGAAGTCACTAATGGTTTTTGATTATAATAATGATTATATAGAGAAGATCACTCATGGTGTGACAACACAAACTGGTTATTTTCAAGCATTCTCTGCATTTGGCTATTTTGGGTTCGTTGTTTTTTATTTTACTGGTTATCTCATTGGTTTCATATGGAATAGAGCAAAGGTATCGACACTATATATGATAATATATATGTGCTTTGTATACAATCTACCTAATTTGTCGTCACATGGATTTAGCTATATTTTTGGCCAAATCGAAATATTCTTACTATTTTGCATGCCATTATTGATAAAATACATACATCTAAAATATATTAATGTTAGTTTAGGAAAGCATGAAGGTATTATTAGCTCATCCAGGTAAGCAACATTCATTTGAGACAGCTATAGCTTTAAAGAGGATAGGAGTTCTTCATAAGTATATTACAACAGTATATGACAAGCCAACTTCTATTACAGGGAGATTTAAATGTTTGCTTGGCAATAGTAATTTGAAAAAAGCCAATGATAGGCGCTGTAGCATGTTGTTAGATGACGATGTGTTACAGATTTACGAAATATGGGGTTTGTTGGTATTATTGATATCGAGAATACCTTTTTTATCTTGGCTGTCTTTCAGGCTAAATCTCTCTTTGAGTAATCATTTTGCAGATAAAGTAGCTCAGATTGCAATTAGTGAAGATGTTGATGCAATAATAGTGTATGACGGAATATCAAGAAAAGGATTACAAAGGATAAAAGAAAAGGCTCCACGAATTAAGACAATAATGGATGTTTCAATTTCTATGCGTCCTTTTATGAAGGAAAACTTTGAGACTGATATGGCCATTTATCACCATGATTGGTTCTATGTCGAGGAACGCTATTTGTGGAATGCTAAATATGAAAAAGTTATCAGGAATGAATTGAAATATGTTGATTACTTTTTCTCGCCTTCTGAGATAGTTTCGAAAAGCATAATGTATTGTGGTATTGATAAGTCGAAAATCATTCAAGTCCCTTATGGTGTTAATACCGATAAATTTGATTATGCAAAAAAAACAAAAAGGGAAAAAGACGAAAGATTGCATCTGTTGTTTGTAGGGCAAATTTCGTATAGAAAAGGATTGCATCACATATTGAATGTGGTTTCGAAGATGGAGAAGGAAGTTGACATAACGTTGGCAGGATCTTATAAAGCAGACAATAGCATTGTTAGACAATATGGAGGTAGCTCTAATATTCATTTTATTGGTTTCGCAACAAGAGATGTTCTTGCTAAAGAATATCAGAAATCCGACCTATTTGTTTTGCCAAGTTTAGGCGAAGGGTTTGCTATGGTGATTTTAGAAGCATTAAGTACTGGAACACCTGTTTTAATATCAAACCTTTCAGGTGGTGACTTGGCAGTCGAACAAGGTGAAAATGGTTTCATATATGATGCATTGTCCGAAAAAGAATTAGAACATTTAATCAGATTAATTATTAATAACAAAGACATGTTAGATAGTATGTCTGAAAATGCGCGAAAATCTGCTTTGAATTTCACATGGAATGATTATCATCAGAAATATTCATCAGAAATAAAAAAAATACTAAATATATGAGAGTAGGTATTGTCACTTTGCCGTTTCATTACAATTTTGGTGGCATATTACAAGCTTATGCCCTTCAGAATGCCATAAAAAAAATAGGTTGTGATACTGTTGTAATGACTTTGCCATGCAAATCAATAAAAGATTTTATAAAAAAAACATTATACTCTTTATCTAAAAACTATAGATTCGTTACTCGTAATATTAATTGTGTTAAATCTGAATCTCCTTTTTCAAAAGATGATCTTGATAAGTATGAAATTGATGTGTTGATTGTAGGAAGTGACCAAGTATGGAGACCATCAATGGGAGAGGATAGAGTATATAATGTCAATAGGTATTTTCTAAAAACTAATAATAATAGAGGAGTAAAGAAAATTGCTTACGCAGCATCATTTGGGGTAGATTATTGGGATTTTACAGATTCAGAAACTGTGATCGCAAGAGAACTTGTAAAGGATTTTCATAGTATTTCAGTAAGAGAGAATACAGGTATTACATTGTATCATAAATATCTGGGAAATAAGAATGTCAAATGTGTACTAGATCCTACTTTGTTGTTTGACTCCTTTTTTTATAAAAGAATAATAGGGGGGATTCCTTATAAAACAAACAAAAAGCATTCATTTGTTTATTTACTTGATCATAATAATGAGAAGAAAATTAACGTGCTAAATAACATGTTGCCAGTAGATTCAGAAATCATTTTTTCGAAGGTGGAGAAAAATGTTTTGAAGAGGTATTTTAGTCGTTCAATTGGTGTTGAAGATTGGTTAGCTTCGATATATTATTGTGATATTTTCATTACAGATTCTTTCCATGGATGTGTCTTTTCGATTTTGTTTCATAAAAACTTTTACGTCATGTCTAATGAAAAGGCTGGAAACGCAAGGATTCAAATGTTGTTGAATATATTTGGACTTGAAGGGAGAATGGTTTCCGATGATAAAATTAATCATTCTAAACAACAGATAGACTGGAAAAAAATCGACGAGAAAATCGATGCCATGAGAGTAGATTCTTTACAGTTTATAAAAGATTCTCTTGAATTATGATAGAAATCAAAAAAGAGGATGAATGCTGTGGTTGCAGTGCATGTGTACAGAAATGTCCTTTACATTGTATTGATCTGAAAAGTAATTACGAAGGTTTTTTGTACCCTTCAGTAGATTTACAAAAATGTGTAAACTGTAACATTTGCGAGGCTTCTTGCCCCATTAAAAATGTAGGTACATCAGCTATTCCGTTAAAAACTTTGGCTTTCAAACACCCTGATCTGGAAGTTCGTAGATGTAGTACATCAGGAGGGGTTTTTTCTGTTATTGCTGAAAGAATACTTTCGTTAGGTGGAATTGTTTTTGGGGCAATGTTTGATGAAAATTGGAATGTAATACATGGTTATATTGAAGATTATAAGGATATTGACAAGTTTAGGGGAAGCAAATATGTACAGAGTGTAATGGGAAACTCTTTTGTTTTGGTTGAAAAGTTTTTAAAAGAGGGAAAAATAGTCCTTTTTTCAGGAACTCCTTGTCAAGTTAGAGGACTGAAGTTGTTCTTAGGAAAGGATTATGAACACTTATATTGTTTGGATTTTGTTTGTCATGGTGTTCCAAGTCCTATGGTTTGGAAGAATTACTTGGATGAGCTGAAAACAAAGTTAAAAACAAATGAACAAAACAAAATTAAGAATGTGTCTTTCAGAGACAAAACCTATGGTTGGTCAAAGTATAGTTTTGATATAAAGACTTCAAAACAAAATATAACTGAAACTTTGGACGCCAATCCTTTTTTAAGAGGATTTATTCATGATTTGTATTTGCGACAATCTTGTAACAACTGTAAGGCTAAAAACTTAAGTAGTGGGAGCGATTGGACATGTGCAGATACTTGGGGGGGAGCTATTATCTATCCCGATTACGTTGATGATACAGGTTGTTCTACTTTGATTGTAAACACCAATAGAGGAAGTAGATTTATTGAGTTGGTACCATATCAATTCCGTACCATAGATTTCAGTAAGGTTGCAAGTTATAATAAGAGTATTTATATAAGTGTCCCTAAACATAGATTCCATGATTTTTTTTATAAATATCATGGGAAAGTAAAATTGAAATATTTGGTTGTACTTATATTGGGAGTAAATAAAATTTTGCGAATTCTTCATTTATAGTGAAAATGAAAATACTGTTTCTTACTAACCTACCAACTCCTTATAGAGTCGATTTTTATAATGAATTAGGTAAGCACGTCAACTTAACAGTACTTGTTGAGTCTAAGCGTTCTTCATCACTTTGTTTCAATTATAATGATGATAAAGACTTAGCATTTGAGTTAATATATTTAAACGACCAACAACTTGATGAAAAGCGAATTAATTGGAATGTTTTAAAGATGCTTGATGGATATGATAAAGTTGTTATTTCCGCATATCATACCTATACTGGATTGTTGGCTTTGTTATATCTCAAGCTAAAAGGACTACCATATTGGTTTGAAACGGACGGTGGTATGATATCATATAATGAAAGTTTCATTGCACGATATGTTAAAAGATTCTTTATTGGAGGTGCGATAGGTTATTTTAGTCCAAGTACGGGGTCTGATGAATATCTGAATTATTATGGTGCGTCTGATTCTATCTATCGTTATCCGTTTAGTTCGTTGAAAGATGAAGATGTTATTGAATGTGTTCTTATGCCTTCAGAAAAAAAAACAATTCGAAAGAAACTTGGTATAAAAGAAGAAAAGATGATACTGGCAGTAGGACAATTTATTCACAGAAAAGGGTTCGATGTGTTGTTGAAAACAGCAGAGCATATGGATGAGAATATTGGCATTTATATTGTTGGAGGAACTCCTACTGACGATTATTTGGATATTCAAGAAAAGCTAAGGCTTACTCAAGTTCATTTTGAAGGATTCAAAACGAAAGAAGAACTGTCAGATTATTTCAAAGCTGCAGATTTGTTTGTTCACCCAACGCGCGAGGATATCTGGGGATTAGTTGTTAATGAGGCAATGGCCTTTGGACTTCCTGTTATCACAACCAATAAATGTGTTGCAGGAGTGGAGCTTGTTGACAAAGAATGGATTGTTAACACAGAAAGCCCTGACCAATTGAAAATTAAAATAGAGGCTTTAATGCAAGATGAGATGTTGTCTCTAAACGTGAGTAAACGAAATTTACAAAAAATAAGAGAACATACTATTGAATATATGGTAAAGGCTCATTTGGTAGCCTGGTCTTAATTGACAATGCATGATCAAGAAAATACATTTTTTAGCTCAGTTTCCACCTCCTATGCATGGCTTGACAAAAGCCGTACAGACTTTATATCGTTCTTCTATTGGCGTGGATTTCGAATTGTCGGCGATCGACATAAGCGATAATAAGAATATTTTACAGACGATATGGAGAATTGTGAGAGCTAAGACTGATATCTTTTATTTTACCATATCACAGACTGTTGGAGGTAATTGGAGAGATCTTCTTTTATTTAAAGTCATTAAATGGAAAGAAGCAAAAGTGATAATACATTTGCATGGTGGTTATTATCGAACTTTGATTGATGAACATTGTGGAAGTCTGCAACGTAAGCTTAATTATAGTGCAATGAAGGAAATTGATGGTGCTATAGTATTGGGGGATTCGTTGAAATGGATATTTAGTGGGTTGGTGCCAGAAGAAAAGATATATGTTGTGAAGAATTGTGTGGACGATGAGTTCACATTGACGAAGTCTGAGATAGAAGAGAAAGTCCGTGGTGTTAAAGAAGGTGGAATAATTGAGGTAATGTATCTCAGTAACTTTATAGAAGCAAAAGGATACCGAGAAGTCCTTGAGTTGGCGCGTATCGCTAAGGAAGAGTGTAATACTAATATCCATTTTAACTTTGCTGGTAAGTTTTTGCCTTTATATGCTCAAGAAGAAGAGTATTTCAACAATTATATAGAGAAGTATCAGCTTCAGAACTACGTGACTTATCATGGTGTTGTTGGCGGTGAAAAGAAGAGAGAACTGCTCAAACTTTGTCATGTGTTTGTTCTTCTTACAAGATACCCTAATGAGGGCCAACCTATCTCTATTTTGGAAGCCTATGGAAACGGCCAGGTTGTCGTAACCACGAATCACGCTGGAATTCCAGATATAGCAGACAGTAGCACTGGTCTTGTGATAGATAAGAACAGTATAGATTTAAATAAGGTGTATCAGTTTATATGCTCTCTTGATAAGGATCGTGAGAAGATGGTGCAAATAGGTTGCGATAATTATCAAAAATCTCGTGATTTGTATACTGAAGAACAGTATGTTGAATCAATGAGAAAGGTGTTCAAAGAGTTTTAACATTATGCGTATCCTTTTCTATCTCCCAGATCTTGACAGGTCAAGTGCAGGCGTTCTGAGCTATGTTCAGTCGTATGCGCGTATGATGTATGGCAAGATCGAGTTGCATCTGCTCACTGCGCATACTGAAGATGAAGAGAGTATTGAGATCCCTTGTGTGATGCATTATCTTAGTGTGAGGTATATCCCCAAAAGAGGGACAAGAAATGAGTTCTTGCGGATTCTCAATGAGGTGTATCCCGATGTCTATCACACAAACGTGTGTTGGATACCGACATGCGCGATGACTGCGATCTGGGCTAAGGATGCTGGATATCGTGTTGTATATACCACACATGGTATGATGGAGCCTTGGATAATGAAGAGACACTACTGGATGAAAAAGTTCTGGGCTCTTAAATTGTTTCAACGTAAAGCGCTTGAAATAGCAGATGTGCTGCATGCTACATCGGAGGGGGAGAGGCAGAACCTGCTAAAGCTTGGTTATAACACTAATGTATGCGTTATACCTAACTGTATAGATATATCTGCAATTGTAGCTAAAGAATACGGGAATCGACGACACCGCATCTTATATTTGGGTAGGTTGCATGAGAAAAAAGGTATCAAACATCTAATTGATGCTTTCGAATTGTTCTGCAATAATAAACATATCCTGTTTGTAACATTTATGGAATCAACGCTTCCATGCGAACTAGTTATAGCAGGCGAAAGCGACGTCAATACTCCCCATTACAAAGAAGAACTCATGGACTATACGAAGATGCATGGACTCGAACATAAGGTTCGCTTTATAGGTGGTGTATATGGTGAAGAAAAGTACAATCTTATTCGCGAGTCCGATGTTCTAGTTCTTCCTACATACTCTGAGAACTTCGGTATCGTTGTGGCAGAAGCTCTAGCCTGTGGAACACCTGTGATTACCACTAAGGGTACTCCTTGGCAAGAACTAGAGACTGAAAATTGTGGGTGGTGGACTGAAATAGGTACAGAACCGCTTGTTAATGCTTTGAGAGATTTCTTTGGGAAAAGTGATGGGGAACTTGAAACAATGGGAAGAAATGGAAGAGAGCTTGTCGAAAGAAAGTATTCTACAAATGTTGTCGCAGAACAGTTTGTGGATATGTATAATAAACTTTTGATGTGACATTTCGAACACGTTACTATAAAACTCTAAATCTTCATTACCGATTATGACGCATGTGAAACTGAACACATTCTCTACTGGCAATTACGAAAAAGGTGCTTCGCTGGTCAAGCGTACCCTGTGGTATTTTGTCAATGCACTATTTGTCCGTGCTTCATGGAATCCTTTCGCGGCCCCTAAGATATTTCTTCTGAAGCTATTCGGTGCTAAGATTGGTGCTCGTATGGTTATTAAGAACAATGTTATTGTAAAATCACCATGGAACCTTGTCGCTGGCGACGATGTGTGGATAGGTGAGGGCGTGTGGATTGACAATCTCGATAGAGTTGCGATAGGTAATGACGTTTGTCTTTCTCAAGGTGCTATGCTTCTTACTGGCAACCACGATTATAAGTCATCGTCGTTCGACTATCGCAATGCACCTATAACCATCGAAGATGGTGCTTGGATAGGAGCAAAAAGCGTTGTGTGCCCTGGCGTCACCGTTATGTCTCATGCTATATTGACCGTAGGAAGTGTAGCAACTAAGAATATGGAGGCATGGGGAATATACCAAGGGAATCCTGCAGTCAAGATTCGCGAAAGAGTTATTGAGTGACGCGAATATTCTCCCATTCCATGATATTTTTTGTACTCCGAAAAAAATGAACGCAATTCAAGATATTGAGAATGTGACGATTGGTTGCAAGATGCGCAGGGCTATCTGGATCATCGCATCCATATTCCTCTTCAAGCCGTTTGTCACCAACATCTTCTCTGGTTGGCGTCGTATGATTCTCAACCTCTTCGGCGCTCAGATAGTTCGTGGTGCTAATGTCTATCCTTCCGTCAAGATATGGGCTCCTTGGAACCTCCAGATGGCTGAAGGATCTTGCCTAGGTCCCGATGTCATCTGCTACAATCAGGCTCG
The DNA here is from genome assembly GCA_024401335.1 of Bacteroidales bacterium. GTDB lineage: Bacteria > Bacteroidota > Bacteroidia > Bacteroidales > Marinilabiliaceae > W3P20-009. Next base: position 25,312 of record JAKSLH010000009.1, on the reverse strand, counting down.
CGTCATCCTTCAGAAAAACGCCATCGTCTCACAATACTCCTATCTCTGCACCGCAGGCCATCGCACCGACAGCCTCAACACTGCCGATGCCGGACTAATAGTAGCCGACATCACAATAGGTGAAGGCGCATGGATAGGTACCCGAGCCTACATAGGTATGGGTGTTGAGATAGGCAGCAGAGCCATTGTTGGAGCCACGGCTTCGGTGTATAAAGATGTCGAGCAGGGAGCTGTTGTCGGTGGTAACCCTGCTAAAGTGATAAGATGATATATGGAGAAACTAGATATAACAGCTATTATACTTACTAAGGACGAGGAGAAGCATATCAAGCGATGCATCCATTCTGTGAAGGAGGTGTGTAAATATGTGCTTGTAGTTGATTCTTACAGCACCGACCGGACATGTCAATATGCTGAGGAGATGGAAGCTCGTGTGGTGCAGCATGGGTTCAAGAACCAGGCGCAGCAGTTCAATTGGGCCATTGACAACCTCGACATCAGCACCGAATGGATCTGGCGCGTCGATGCTGACGAATATATATCTAGCGAGCTAGCCAACAATGTAGCCGATGCTTTGCCGAGCATCCCGAGTGATGTCAACGGCATCTATGTCGACAAACTCATTATCTTCCTAGGCAAGCCACTCTATCATGGAAGCTGGCACCCGGCCCCTCAGCTAAAGCTTATTCGCAAGGGGCATGGGCGTAGCGAGAACAAACCTATGGATGAACATCTGGTGATAACTGATGGACGAACAACTAAGGTAAAGGGCGATCAGGTGGATGATAACCTCAATAGCTTGTCGTGGTGGATCGAGAAGCACAACAAATATGCTGACAGGGAAGCTCTCAATATGCTCTCAATGGCGTATGGACTTGGTGATCAGAGTTATGAGGTAGAACCTAAGTTCTGGGGTACAGCAGTGCAACGTAAACGCTGGTTTAAGATGAAATATGCTAGAATGCCACTATATATCAGGCCGTTCCTTAATTTCTTTGGCCGTTATATTATATACGGAGGCTTCCTCGATAGAAACCACCGCTGGTATGTCTTGCAATGTTTCTGGTATAGATACCTCGTTGACTCGAAGATTTATGAGGTGAAAAAACGGCTCGGTTTCGACGAAAACAAGATAAAAGAGTACCTCAAGCAAAATTTCTTGGAATCTTTTAATGTTAAATGATTTGAAAGAATTGTTGCAATTATCAGTCGTGATTTAACACTATATTACGCAACAAAAATGAGTGCTCATCGTATTGATTATATATTTTGTATATCCTTACAAAATAATTAAGACTAAAATGAATGACTCTATAAAAGACATGAAGATTAAACTATATATAAAATGAAGAGTATTGCAAGATATATAATGGTGTTGGTCTCTATTGGGTTTATTATCAATGATTCTGTATATGCGGATGTGTTTGTTTCCAAGGCAAATGGACGTTGGGTCGTTGGCAATCGAGATGTTTGGACTAATGTGACTAACCCCCAAGGTAGAACTTATCCAGATGAAAGGGATGACGTTAAAATTAATCACATAATATCACTAAATGCAAGTGATTGCAAGGCAAAAAGTGTTGTTGTTGGAGCGAGTGGAACTTTATATGTTGGCAACGAAGAGGATAACAGAGCTTTGGTGGTTAGCGGTAGTTTCGAAAACAACAATGGTGTGTATTTTGCAGGGAAGCAATTGTCGCTTACTGTCGGAGGAGATTTCATCAACAATAAGAATATGGCAATGGGTGGTAGTCCGAATAGAAGCAATAATACACTTGTTGTCAAGGGGGATTTTGTGTCGTTAGGTTCGTCTGTTGTTACGATAAAGGGGAATAATTCATCTGTGGTTTTGGGAGGTGATGTAGATGTGAAAGGTCTTGCTGATGGAACTATAAATGGAAGCCTGACATTTAACGGCGATAAAATGCAGAAAGTGAATTTTTACAAAAATATCTCGGTTAATAATCTAGTGTTGAATAACACCTCCTGCGGAACAAATGGCACAGTCATAGACAATAATCAAGGCGTCCATGTTGCCGATGGCATCAACATAGAAGTCTCTAACAAATTGACAATGACCAATGGCGTTCTTCATATTGGTGCCAACAACTATGTCTCCGTTACAAAATCTGGCGTTGATGAGCAAACAGCTGTCGCTACTCCAGGAAGTGACGCTGGTGGCGCTTTAGCTAATCAGTTGCACTGCTATATCGATGGAAGGCTTATCAGATACGTTAGAACCAATGAAGTGACTCTTATGCCTATAGGTGACGGTGCTCGGTCTGGGTATTGTACTGTAAAGGTAAGAAATAAGAGGTTGGGATCGTATGGTAAGGGCAATGGCACGAATACCCAGTGGGAAGCAAGATACTATAATCATAAGTCAAACGTTGAAGGCTCTAATTCTGATATATACCAGTATCTCGCAGAAGAGTATTGGGAAGTAAAAAACAATGGATATTCAACTGGTTATGGTGCTCAAATTCAAGCAAGAGTTGATAGAAATCTTGTCGATTTTGAACTGAGTGACTCGGGTAAAAAAGGTATCCTGTCAGGTATCTTTAAGTACGATGGTAGTTCTAATACTGGTTGGACAGAGATGAAAGATGCTTATGCCAAAAAGGAAGGTAAATTTAATGGTGAATTCGCCGTTATCAATGAAGATGAGGGTAGTGGCACTGGTTCTACTTTTAAACCGACAAACGATTCGCCTTGGATGTTTACCTATGGTATTAAGGAAACTCAGATAGAAGAAATAAAAGCTAAACTAAAGAATCTTGGCCAGCAATGGTCTGGTAAGGCTAATGACCAGAAATGGGAGAATCCTGCAAACTGGCTCAACGGACAGGTCCCTGATGCAGGATCGGTTGTCAAGATTGAAAGTAACTATAATGTGACTATCAATAATACTGTTTTCTGGTTCAATGTCGGTAATGGTAACTATCCAGTAGTGTCTGCTGGTTCTGGCGAAGCTAAGGCGTATGATATAGATTTGAAATCAACATTGTTAGAATCACCTGCTATGTTGACAATCATGGATGGTGGTAATCTTAATGTGCAAAATTTGCTGAGGGTGCATAGTGGTTCTGTTCATGTAAATGGTCAGCTATCTGTAGTGAGCAATTCATTCATAAAAGATGAAGATGATCCTCAAAAAGGATCACTTGAGATTGATGCCAATGGTAGTGTTTCTTTGCAGTATTCTGAAGTCTTTGGTGATGTCATCAATAATGGTACTCTGACTTTGGGTAATAATATTTTTTTGAGCTCTACGTCATCGTTTGTAGGTAGTGGTACAACTATATCTACAGCCTATGATGCTGGCGCATTTGCCATATTGAACAATGGTGGCAACTTCGCTCCTACTGGAACTCTTGAAGTGAAAGGCAATATCGAGAACAACAATGGTGGTTCTTTTAGCATTGTCGATGGAACTTTGAGGTTTACTGGAACATCTGGTCTTCAATTGCTCAGCAATACTGTTGGCACAACTGTCGTTGGTAATCTTGTTGTGGATAATAGCAATGGTGTGAATGTTACCAATGGTTGCGTTGAAGTCTCTAATGAACTGAATTTGAAAAATGGTGTTGTCATTTTGGCCAACAATAATCACCTCTGGCTCAAAGGCAACACTCTCAATCGCACGAATGGTTATGTTGACGGTATGCTCTATAGAACATTGCCTTCTGCGGCGAATAAGACTGACATCACTAAGCAATATCTTTTCCCTGTCGGCAATAACGGAGTCTATAGCTATGCTAAGATTGGACCTAATAAGTCTGGTGATGTTGTCGGTGTTCAATATTTCAATGTTAAGCCTACACAAGGTAGCGGTAGCGAACTCTATGGTAATCTCAGTAGCGAATATTGGAAGGTGGTCACTAAGTCTGGTGAACAGGCTGGTAATGTCTATATCACTTTGAACTATGATAATAGCGATAACTTCGAACCTGCTCTCGCCGATTACTACTCTTTGGCTCACTACGATGGTATGAGATGGACTGTCTATGACCGCGATGAGGCTAATAATAAAGCTGGCATTGATGCTGTTAACAAACTTGTTTATTACAAGACTGGCATCTCTGTTAATAATGATGGACCTTATGCTCATCTGTTCACTCTTGGCTATACAAAGAGAGTTGATAGATGGACTGGCTCGAAGTCTTCTGCTTGGTCCGACGATGACAACTGGTCTGGTGGCCTAGTTCCTTCTGTCATGGCTTTCATTCCTAGCCTCGGCGCTGGTGCTCATAACTATCCTGTGATTGGCACTGCCGATAACGTAGGTTTGACTTCTGTCGTTGTCGATGGTAATCAGGCTACTCTGACTATCAATGGCGGTACTCTCAATACTGACGCCCTCACAGTTACTGACAACACTAATCCTGGTCATGTGATCATCAATCAGCGTTATGACCAGTCGTCGAACTTGATCTTCGGCTCTACTAATTACAATGGTAACTTCACTGTCAATCGCACTCTCAAGACAAATATCTTGAACTATGTGGGTTCGGCAACGACAGAAGGAACAATAGAGAACTGGAACCCTTCTGATTATCTTGGACTTTATGACTATAATACTGAGAAATATAATTCATCGGCTTCAGGTAGGTTTGCTGACGGCATACATGGCTCGACAGTAGGCATGATTGATGCTAATGTCGAAAGTAAGACTATTACTCAGATAGGTACAATAGCCACAGGTGATGTGACGATGTCAGCTCCATTGATGACAGGTAAGTGGTATGCATGGCATATGTTCTCGAATCCATATCAGGCAGCTCTAGACCTTGAATCGGATTTTGCGTCATTCGATCATGTTGAGCCTATAATGTGGTTCAGAAGCTTTGACTCAGGTTCATACAAGTATACTACATACAGTGTGAGCGATGGAGTGCAGGTTAGTCAGGCATCGAAGCCATGTGAGAGTGTTACTGCTATTGCTCCTCAACAGGCTTTCTTCGTGAGAACGACAAGTCAATATGCTACACCAAAGATAGTGTTCAAACAGCCAACTGAATCGACAGTTGTTGCTGCAGGCACTAGCCTCAAGGCAGTCAAGGCGGTGAGAGATGTGCTTCGACTTACTGTAGAATCGGAAATAGGCCTCTCGGATGAGACAGCAATGCTCTTCCGCGAAGGAGGTTCACTCGAGTCGATACAGCGCGACGCTATGAAGCGTTTTGAGACAAAACAATATAACCAGATCTATTCGCTCAAGGATGCTATGAATGCCAAAGCCATCGCAGTGTACCCTCGTAGTGAAGAAGTAGGCGAAGAACTCGTGCCATTTGGTGTGCAGTTGGCCGCAGGCGCTACAGCAGGAGTAATAAAGGCCACAAACATAGATGAGTTCAGCGAAGCAGATGAGGTTGTGCTCTATGACTTCGTTGCAGATAGGGCAGTTAACTTGCGTGATGTTGATGAGTATCAGTTTGAAGCCCCTGCAGGCATGCGCATCAACGACCGCTTTGCGATAGGCCTCAAGAACCTTAAGTCAGAAGAAGGAGAGGGAGAGCCAGAGCAGGGAAGTGCAACGGCTATTGGCAATGTCATAAATGGTGTGATCATGATATGCCAGAATGACGACAGAGACGCTGTAGTAAGCGTATCGGCAGATATGCTCGGCAATGCTTCGATGGTCAATGTATATGACATGTCTGGCCGACTCGTGAAGAAGCAGAACATAGAGCAGACGAAGACCGTCGTTGCACTCGGCGACCAGAAAGGCGTATATATTGTAGAAGCAATATGCGGCGACAAGAGCCAGAAGGCGAAGATGAGAGTGTTCTAGGAATGAAATGAGATAATAACTAAAATGTGATATATCTATGGCAAAACATGTTATTAATTTCCATTATGAGATACATCAGGGAGAAGATCTTATTGACACACGCGAGACATATTTTGACCTCACTGATCCTGATTTGAAGATAATCGTCGATGCGTTGCTCGAGAAAGGAGAGAATCAGAATGGCCTATTTCAGGACATACCAGCTACAGTGCTCGACAAGATATTAGGTGAGGCTATAGATGACGCTCGTAACCATGTGGATGGTGACATATCGGACTACAAGGTGAATCTAGAGACATATATCCCTCTCGATCTGTTGTATGTTTTGCCAGAACATATACAGAAATATATGCCAGAGGATGCATTCAATGATCCGGACACAGATGCGGACCTGGAGGCCCTAAGAGCAGAATATCTGTAATCAGATCACTTTAAGAACAATAGATACCAGTCAATGCGATGCGGCCGACGTGTTGCAGAGACAAAAGGTAGGATAAAGAAATCCCCGTCATTTAGAGATGGGGATTTTTTTATTTGTATTTTTGTGTATTGCAAATAATATAATCATGACATTAAAGGATAAATTCAATGAAGGCGACAAGTTCGCCAAGAGCATAGGAGCCCAGCTAACAGAAGTGTTTGAGGGCTATGCGTGTGCAGAACTCACAGTGGGTGAGAACCATATAAACATAGCAGGAGTGTGTCAGGCAGGAGTTATATATACATTGGCAGAGTTCACCTTCGCAGCAGTAGCCAACTGCCATGGTACGCTTTCGCTTGGAATACAGAACACAATAACCTTCATTCAGTCGGCCAAGCTAGGTGACAAGTTGCTAGCAGAGTGCAAAGAAGTGATCAACCACAAGAAATTGCCATATTGCGACATACGCGTAACCAACCAGGACGGTGAGCTGATAGCAGCAGCAACGGGGTTGGGATATCGAATGAAAGAGGATTTTGAGTTTGATGTTTTGATGTAAAATGAAGATTATTTATTTAATTTAGCAGATTGAAACCAAAACTATAAAATACGATGAGCCAATCTTTCATCAATCGTGACTTCATTTTGACAAATGATACAGCCAAGAAGCTATATCATGAGCATGCAGAACATCTCCCTATTATTGACTATCATTGCCATCTGAATCCTCAGATGGTGGCAGAAGACCATAAGTTTAAAACGATCACGGAGCTATGGCTTGGTGGTGACCACTATAAGTGGCGTGCTATGCGTTCGAACGGTGTTGACGAGAAGTATATCACGGGCAATGCTTCGGATTGGGAGAAATTTGAGAAATGGGCAGAGACGATGCCATACTGCTTCCGCAATCCGCTCTATCACTGGAGCCATCTGGAGCTATCAACCGGCTTTGGCATCAATAAGCTGCTTAATCCTCAGACAGCGCGTGAGATATATGAAGAGTGTAATGACAAGTTGCAGAATGATCCTTCGTATAGCGCACGCGGATTCATGAAGAGATATAATGTAGAGGTGGTTTGTACCACAGATGACCCTATAGACACGCTAGAGTATCACAAGCAGGTGGCAGAGAGCGGCTTTGATGTGAAGATGCTGCCAGCATGGCGTCCGGACAAGGCTATGGGAGTGGAGAATGCTCAAGCTTTCAGGATGTATGTAGAGAAACTGTCAGAGGCAGCAAAGATGAATATATCGAACTATAATGACTTCATTGATGCTCTGCAGAACCGTCATGACTACTTTGCAAAGATGGGCTCTAAGTTGTCGGATCATGGGCTGGAGGAGTTCTATGCAGAGGATTATACGGAAGAAGAGATAAAGGCAATATTCAACAAGGTATATGGTGGCAAGGCATTGACAAAGGAAGAGGTGCTCAAGTTTAAGAGTGCCATGCTCGTAGTCTTTGCAGAGCAGGACCATGAGGCAGGTTGGACGCAGCAGTTCCACTATGGCACGATACGCAACAACAACAGCCGCATGATGAAGAGTGCCGGTCCGGACACAGGTTTTGACTCGATAGGCGAGTTTGCTACAGCCCAGAGCATGGCCAAGTATCTTGATCGTCTTGACAGCAGAGGCAAGTTGGCAAAGACTATACTCTATAATCTTAATCCGAGTGCAAACGAGATGGTAGCGACCATGCTTGGCAATTTCCAGGATGGCAGTGTGCCAGGCAAGATACAGTGGGGTTCGGGCTGGTGGTTCCTAGATCAGAAAGATGGAATACAGAAGCAGCTTAACACCCTGTCGGTGCTCGGACTGTTGAGTCGATTTGTCGGCATGTTGACAGACTCGCGTTCGTTCCTTTCGTATCCTCGTCACGAGTATTTCCGTCGTATACTATGCAACCTCGTAGGTCAGGACATAGAGAACGGAGAACTCCCTTATAGCGGATATGAGGCAGAACGAATGAATCAGATGATAGAAGATATCAGCTATTATAATGCAAAGAGATTCTTTGATTTTTGATATTTGAGAAAACTGTTGAAAAGCTACGATGATAGACGTGGCTATGAGGATAAAAAAGAAGCATGTTTTCTTGGATAAAGAAATAGATTGATAATAACATAAAACGAAATAAAAAGTATGGCAAAGGTTGTGACATTTGGCGAGATAATGCTTCGCCTAGCGACACCAGGATATTTGAGATTCTCTCAAGTTAAAGAGTTTAATGCTACGTTTGGCGGTGGTGAGGCAAATGTAGCCATATCACTTGCAAATTATGGTCATGAGGTGAGTTTTGTGACCCGAATGCCACAGAACGATATAGCTCAGGCATGCATCATGGATCTGCGAGCACATAATGTAGATACGAAAGACATCGTATTTGGTGGCAGCCGTCTGGGCATATATTTCCTAGAGACAGGAGCGTGTGCACGACCTTCGAAGGTAGTATATGACCGAGCAAACTCGTCGATAGCAGAGATAGAGCCAGGCATGATAGACTGGAAGAAGGCGCTAGAAGGTGCAGAATGGTTCCATTGGACAGGTATAACTCCGGCGATCTCTCAGGGCGCAGCAGATGCATGTCTTGAGGCGATCAAGGTTGCTCGTCAGATGGGTGTGAAGGTATCATGTGACCTTAACTACCGCAAGAATCTGTGGAAGTATGGCAAGAAAGCCAGTGAAGTGATGCCAGCCCTTGTTGAGCTGTGTGACGTAATCCTTGGCAACGAAGAAGACTGTGAAAAAGTATTTGGCATCAAGCCAGAAGGTTTTGATGTGGCAGCAACAAACGGCAAGGTAGACGCGGCTCAGTTTGAATCAGTATGCAAGCAGATGATGGCTAAGTTCCCAAATTGCCAGAAGATGATTATCACACTCCGTGGCGCTATCAATGCCAACCATAACACATGGGGTGGTGTGTTGTACTCTGATGGCACACTTAAGCAGAGCAAGCGTTATGATATAACACATATTGTAGACCGAGTAGGAGGAGGAGACTCGTTTATGGGTGGCCTTATTCATGGCTTGCTGACATATGTTGGAGATGACCAGAAAGCTCTAGAGTTTGCGGTAGCAGCATCATGCTTGAAGCATACCATCTATGGTGACTATAACCTCGTGTCGATAGCAGAGGTAGAGACATTGATGGGCGGTGATGGTTCAGGCCGAGTGTCGAGATAACGACGTGTGAGCAATAAAACAAGAATAGAATTTAAATATGAGCAGATTTGACAAAGTAGCGGTTCTCGCCAAGATAGGCGAGACAGGTATGGTGCCAGTGTTTTATAATGGCAACCTTGAAGTATGTAAGAATGTCGTAAAGGCATGTTATGAGGGTGGAGTACGTGCGTTTGAGTTTACAAATCGAGGAGACTTCGCTCATGAGATATTTGGTGAACTCGTAAAGTGGGCTGCCAAAGAGTGTCCGGAATTAGCTTTAGGTATAGGCTCTGTAGTTGATGCACCAACGGCAGCACTCTATATACAGCTTGGCGCAAATTTCGTCGTTGGGCCATTGTTTAATGAAGATATCGCACCAGTATGCAACCGTCGTCTTGTGCCTTACTGTCCAGGCTGTGGCACAGTGAGTGAGATAGGCAAGGCACAGGAGTTGGGCTGCGACCTTACGAAGCTCTTCCCAGGAGATGTGTATGGACCTAACATGGTAAAGGGATTGAAAGCTCCTATGCCATGGTCGAAGATTATGGTCACTGGTGGCGTAGCACCAGAGAAAGACAACTTGGAGAAGTGGTTTAAGGCAGGTGTATTCTGTGTAGGTATGGGTTCGAAGCTGTTCCCTAGTGATGTTGTGAAGGCAGGAGACTGGGCATATGTAACAAATAAATGTAAAGAGTGCCTAGACATCATCAAAGCAGCCAGAGGATAGTCAAAAAAATATTATATTCAATTTATGAAATCTACATCAACTATGACAAACTGGCGATGGTGGCTATGTATGTTGCTGTTTGTGGCTACCACTGTCAATTATTTGGACCGACAGGTGCTTTCGCTTACGTGGAAAGACTTTATCGCTCCACAGTTTCACTGGGATGACAATGACTACAGCAATATAACTTCGGTGTTTACCATTCTCTATGCGGTGTTCTGTCTGTTTGCGGGCAAGTTTATTGACTGGATGGGTACCAAAAAGGGATATATCGTTGCTATAGTAGTGTGGTCGGTCGGTGCATGTATGCATGCAGCATGTGGCTGGCTCACCATGCATATTGAAGGCTATGACAATGTAGAGGCGTTGAAGGCGTTGGAGAAAGGATCGGCAGCAGCTACAGCAGTGGCAACGCTGAGTGTATATCTGTTCCTTGCGTGCCGAGCCGTCCTTGCATTGGGAGAGAGTGGAAACTTCCCTGCGGCGATAAAGGTGACTGCGGAGTATTTCCCTAAGAAAGACCGTGCGCTTGCTACATCGATATTCAATGCCGGGGCATCGGTAGGTGCACTTGTTGCTCCTTTGACAATACCGACATTAGCCGAGCAGTATGGCTGGGAAATGTCGTTTGTGATTATAGGTGCCTTGGGCTTTGTTTGGGTGTTCTTCTGGGTATTCATGTATGATAAGCCAGAGAATTCAAAACATGTGAACCAGGCAGAGAGAGAATATATCCAGATGGACAGCCAGCAGCCAGGCAAAGCCAAGTCGGCAGAGACAGAAGCACAAACGATACCATTCCTGAAGTGTTTGACATATAAGCAGACATGGTCGTTTATAGCAGGTAAGTTCTTTACCGATGGAGTATGGTGGTTTTTCCTTTTCTGGACACCTGCATATTTCTCGGATCAGTTTGGATATACCTCATCATCTGGCATGGGACAGATACTGATATTCACCCTTTATCTCATTGTGACAGCAGTGTCGATATTGGGAGGTTATCTGCCCAAGTATTTTGTAGAGAAGAAAGGTATGGAACCATATCAGGGCCGTATGAAGGCTATGCTTATGTTTGCTTTCATGCCCGTCTTTGCTCTATTTGCGCAGCCACTAGGATCGTATTCGGCATGGTGGCCAGCCATTATCATCGGTTTCGCATGTGCAGGACACCAGGCGTGGTCGGCAAACCTATTCTCGACTATAGGCGATATGTTTCCTAAATCGACAGTGGCCACAATTACAGGTATTGGCACCATGGCAGGAGGAGTGAGCTCGATGCTCATACAGAAGTCGGCAGGATTGCTCTTTACGTATTCTGAGGCACAAGGTGATGCATTCGTTTTTGGTGGACTGACAGGTAAGCCAGCAGGATATATGGTAATATTCTGTGGATGTGCAATGTCGTATCTGCTAGCATGGACTATAATGAAGACATTGGTGCCAAAGCAGAAAACAATAGATATTTGATTTAGTGAACTCGTAGACTGCTTCGGGGGGTAAAGCCTTTAGCAGTTTTGAAATTACAGAATTATTATATGGCAATATTTGGAACAGTGGCAACGCTTGAGAAGCAGGCTTGTCCAAAGAAATATGGTAAAGTGATAGAATACCTTAAGACAGCTGATTTAGCTTCGGTATTTGCAAAAGTCACACCAGGCAATAATCAGGTTGTTGAGCTGGAGGGCAGAGATGTGTATGCCATATTTCAGACATACACGACAAAGTTGCATGAGAATGCTCGTCTAGAGGGCCATAGAGTCTATGCAGATGTCCAGTATATCTATGAAGGAGAAGAGATGATAGGCTATTGTGATGCCAAAGACATGATAGGTGATGCTGAATACAACGCCGAGAAAGATATCTATTTCACAAAGGCAGATCATCAGACAAATGTCATCTTGCGAGCAGGCGATGCTGCGGTTCTTGAACCATCAGACCTTCATGCTCCATGTATGATGATAGGTGATCAGAAGCCGGTCAAGAAGATTGTCTTCAAGGTGAAGTATTAAATTTGCCGATAACGCTCAAAAAGAGATTAAAAAGTGTTACATTTGCTACGTTATAACCAAGAACGTAGTAATGTCAATCAAAAAGTTTAACACGTCTCGTCCTAGTGGCAAATTGCTTGTCATTGCAGCGGTGACAGCTGTTGTGATAGTGGCCTTGGGAGTGTGGGCGTTGAGATATATAAAGCGTCCTGTGATCGACTTGCGCGGTCAGCAGGATGCTTTGTTGTATATACCTACAGGGTCGGACTTCGATGATGTGTGTCAGTTGCTCAATCTTGACGGGTGGCTCACTGACGAGGCACAGTTGAGGATGATCGCCGGCTTCAAGCATTATACGGGCAAGGTAAAGGCTGGGCGTTATGCTATAAAGGACGGCATGACGGCCAATGAACTCATTAACCGTCTGCGAAGCGGTAATCAGTTGCCTGTCAAGGTGACGTTCAACAATGTGCGTACATTGCCACAACTAGCTTCATATGCAGCGCGTAATCTTGAGGCCGATTCGGCAGAGATCCTTTCTGCGATGACCGATACGGCTTTGGTGAGAAAGTATGGCTTTAACAGTCAGACACTGCCAGCGATGTTTATCCCTAATACGTATGAGTTCATGTGGAACACCTCGGGCGAGGAGTGGATGGAGAGGATGAACAGAGAGTATCGTCATTTCTGGAACGAGAAGAGAATGCACAAGGCCGATTCGCTTAAGCTCAATCAGGTAGAGGTGGCAACAATAGCGTCAATCATAGAAGAGGAGACAAACAAGGTCGATGAGCTTCCGATAATTGCGGGCATATATATAAATCGTTTGCGCAAGGGTATGTTGCTTCAGGCATGTCCGACGTTGAAGTACGCCTTAGGAGATTTTACGCTACGACGCATACTAAAGAAAGATCAGGAGGTTGAATCGCCATATAACACATATAAATATGCAGGATTGCCTCCTGGGCCAATTAGAATACCGTCGATAACAGCTCTTGATGCGGTGCTAAATGCAGCAGATCATGAATATCTCTTCATGTGTGCAAGGCCCGACGGATCGGGAAGACATAATTTTGCCCGTACAAATGCAGAACATGCACGTAACGCGGCGATATATCAGCAGGAACTAAATAAACGGAAGATTTACAGATAATACGCTTAGCTATGGCTAATTTGGAAGATATACCAGCCGTTAATGCGAACGGCAATATCGTTGAGTTGCGTGGTGCTCTTGTCATGCAGGAGGAAAATATCGTGTTGCGCGACGTTAACATTGACATTAAAAAGGGAGAGTTTGTATACCTCATTGGTAGAGTGGGCAGTGGTAAGTCGAGTCTGCTTAAGACCCTATATGCGGAACTGCCTTTCAGTGGTGATGACAGCTATGTAGTCGGTTATGACTTGAACAATATAGGCAGTAGAGAGATACCTTATCTGCGTAGAAGGATGGGCATTGTGTTCCAGGATTTTCAGCTGTTGTCGGACCGTAATGTCTATGACAACTTGACCTTTGTGCTTAAGGCAACAGGATGGAAGTCGAAGAACGATATCGACAGAAGAATTCGTGAAGTGCTTTCGCAGGTAGATATGGTGCATAAAGGCTATAAGATGCCTCATCAGCTTTCTGGCGGTGAGCAGCAGAGAGTGGCCATAGCGAGAGCCTTGCTTAATAGTCCAGAACTGATTCTTGCCGACGAGCCAACCGGTAATCTTGACCCAGACACGACGGACGCATTGATGCAGCTGCTGGTGCAGATAAATAAGGATGGCAAGACAATAGTGATGGCCACACACAACTACAACGTAGTGCGTAATTATCCTACGAGAACACTGAAGTGTGAAAACTCTATGATAGGTGAATATCGTGATGAGCCTTTTGAGTTTGACTTTATGAATTAGCCCTTTATGATAAAAGAGATAAAAGGCACTATTATATCGCGAAGGGCGGGCGACGTTGTCAAGCCGCTGACTATAGATAGAAAATGGTATGCCGTATATACCAAGAGCAGATGTGAGAAGAAGATGCTCGACTATCTGACAGAGGTGAGTCTGGAGTCGTATGTTCCTATAAGAAGAGAAGTTCATAGGTGGAGTGACCGTAAGAAGGTAGTAGAGATGCCTTTGATACATTCCTATTGCTTTGTAAAAGTGGATTGGGAGAATGAGAGAGCAAAAGTGTTTGCAGCTCCGGGCTTTGTGAACTTTGTCTGTCACAACCGAGTAGCTGTTCCTATTCCTCAGAGTGAGATAGACCTCATGCGTAAGACTGTAGACAGTATGCTTGCCATAGAAGTAGAAAACAGGTTGCTTCGTGAGGGAAAGAAAGTGAGGATACTCACAGGACCGATGGCAGGTTCTGTTGGAATAGTAGAATCGTTGAGTTCAAAGAAGGTAAACATCGTCTTGTCGGCTATCGGGGTGACCATGATAGTAGATCTTAATGAAGATGTGCAGTTTGAAACTGTATATGACGTTGAGGAAGAAGAGAATGAATAGATATTTGCCATTGGCAATAATGAAGTGATATATAAATATATTCGACTATGAATTGTAAGTATGATGTCATATCGTTGACTCAAACACAGATACCTGGAGCTTCTCATCATATTGTAGCTCCGGACATGCTATCGACAAAGGGAATAATGAAGGCTGCGGCCATGGTTGCAGAAGACTATGCGCTCATAGTACCTACCGTCGATGAAGTGACAATAGAGCAGTCGGATATAGAGCGACTGGTCAGCGTTGCACAGCAGACCGGTTCGGTGATGGTCTATTCGGACTATCATGAGCTCAAGAGTGGCATCCTCAATTCGCATAGACTTATCATATATCAGGCAGGCAGCTTGCGAGATGATTTTGATTTTGGCTCCATGTATGTCGTCAAATCATCTGCTTTACGTATAGCCGCTGAACTTATGGAAGTACAGTATGAACATGCTGCATTATATGATATGCGCTTGAAGCTGTCGCGTTTCGGTCATATATATCACCTCCCAGAGATGCTTTATACAAAGACAGAGCGCGACTTGAGAAGTTCTGGAGTGAAGCAGTTTGACTATGTTGATCCGCGCAACCGCATCGTTCAGATTGAGATGGAGAAGGCGTGTACAGAGTACCTCAAGTCGATAGGCGGATATATCGCACCAAGTCAGGTCAAGCAATGCTCATACGAAGGTGATTTCCCTGTAGAGGCGTCGGTTGTCATTCCTGTCTTTAACCGTGAATCGACGATAGCTGACGCTGTAGGCTCTGCTATAGCGCAGAAGACGGATTTCCCTTTTAATGTCATTGTAGTAGATAATTACAGCACAGATAACACATCGTCGATATTGAAGGCCCTTGCCGATGCCAATGAGAGAGTCGTGTATGTTGTGCCAGAGCGTCATGACCTTGGTATAGGAGGATGCTGGAACGAGGCCATTAATCATGCGAAGTGCGGTCGATTTGTCGTGCAGCTTGATTCGGATGATTTATATATAAGTGAGAATACATTGCAGCAGATTGTTGACAAGTTCCGTGAGGAGAATAGTGCTATGGTAATTGGGGCATATAATATGGTAGACTTTAACCTTGAGCCACTGCCTCCGGGAACTATAGATCATCAGGAATGGACTGATGAGAACGGAAGAAACAATGCTTTGCGAGTGAATGGACTTGGTGCTCCACGTGCTTTTGTGACAAATCTTGTCAGGGAGAACCAGTTTGCAAATGTGAGCTATGGTGAAGACTATGCCCAAGGACTTCTATTTGCAAGATCATATCATATAGGAAGGATATTTGAACCTTTGTATCTTTGCCGCCGTTGGCGTGGTAACAGCGATTCCCATCTCGATCAGGAGCATGTGAACTGTAACAACTATTATAAGGACTCTGTACGTACGATAGAGGTGTGTGCACGAGTAGCTATGAACATGGAGCAGCAGAGATGATGTCGTTTGATGTAGATGATTTCGTTGCAAGGCAGTTGGAAGTATGGCCTATGGCATGTGCTAACTATGAGGCCTTGAAGAGCGTTGAACGAAAAGATTTCTGCATAGACGGGTATCATATAGCAGTGCAGTTTAACCCAGCACGCAAGGTATCTACGGGAGCTAACATGTCGAGCAAGGCCATTGCTGAGCGACCATGTTTCCTGTGTGAGAAGAACCGCCCTAAGGAGCAGTTTGCCTTTGATGTCGATGACGACTTCAGTATCCTCGTCAATCCTTTCCCTATATTCCCCAAGCATCTTACGATAGTGCTTAAGAGGCATGAGCCGCAGAGTGTATATCCATATCTGGATAATATGCGAAGATGTGCCCGTATGATGCCTCAGATGGTAGTGTTCTTCAATGGGGCACACAGTGGGGCGTCGGCTCCTGATCACCTGCATTTTCAGGCGTCGGAGGCCTCTTGCTGGCCAATGTTAGGTGATTATGAGCGTGGACAGAAGAGAGCGGTGGCAGTTTGTGATGGCGCAGAGGTTGACATGTGTGACAATATCGGACGACTGGTATATAGAGTAAGGACAGAGAGCAATGAAGCCTTAGAGCAAGCCATAAAGGGAATACTGGAGTTGCATGACCGCAAAGATGACATGGTGAATGTAATGATGCATGGAGAAGACGTGTATGTTGTTCCACGCAAGTTGTTCCGACCATGGCAGTATAGTGCAGAAGACGACAGGCAGTTGATGGTCAGTCCGGCATCGGTAGAAGTGGGAGGCGTGTTTATCACTCCTGTAGAAGAACACTTTAGGAAGATTTGTGAATGCGACATAAAATCAATATTTGAGCAGGTTTGTTTCTGAACAGTTTAATGGCAGATAATCATGGAGATGGTCAAGAATACTGAACCTATTATTTCTGTAGGTATAATGAAGTCCGAAAAGGTGCGTTTCGCCCTTAACGGCCGTTTCTCGTTGGATGGCAGAGAGGTTACAGGAGAGCATGAGGCAGTGATAGACTGCGGGCATGTGATGTGGGAAGGAGAGAGACGTAGAGAGCTCACTTTTGAACCCTTGACAGAAGATGCGACATTTACGTTGCATGATGTGGTTATTGGAGTGAATTTCCATTGGCAGCGTAATGAGGAACAGACATTTAGTGGTTCATTGAGTATCGTTGTTGATGGGGACAAGATATGGGCTGTGAACAGGTTGCCTATAGAGGATTATCTCTATTGCGTTATCGCGTCGGAGATGAGTGCGACGTCGGGACTGGAACTCCTCAAGGCGCACGCCATTGTGTCTCGTTCCTGGCTTGTTGCGCAGCTTCAGAGAAAGAATTCAGAAAGTAGAATAGAATATAGAACGCCAGGAGAACTTGTCAAATGGTATGACAGAGACGACCATCACCTGTTTGATGTGTGTGCCGACGATCATTGCCAGAGATATCAGGGCTTGACACGACTGATGACGGTGAAGCAAGGTGAAGGTGGAAAAGAGAAGAATTCATATACTGATGTGTTGAAGAGAGCGTATGAAAACACTATTCAGAAGATACATGTATTGGCGAATAATGGAGAAGGAGAAAGAGGCAAGACAGCAGTAAGAAGGGCGATAGACGAGACTCGAGGCATGATGTTGGTGTCGGATGGGGAGATATGTGATGCGCGATTCTCGAAGTGCTGTGGTGGCGTGACGGAGACGTATGACACCTGTTGGGATGCGACAGAGCATAGATATCTGCAGTCGTTTGTAGATTATACTCATAAGCCATCGGGCTATAAGATAGACCTCAGGGTAGAAGGAGATGCTCGCAGATGGATAGAGACATCGCCGGATGCATTCTGCAATACGCAGGATGCTAAGGTGCTACGTCAAGTGCTCAATTCGTATGATCAGGAAACATCGGATTTTTATCGTTGGACTGTGAAGTATACCACTGCAGAACTGTCGGATCTTGTTCGTCGCAGATCAGGAGTTGATTTTGGTGAGATAAAAGAACTTATACCTCTTACGCGAGGCATGTCGGGGCGTATAATGCGTCTAGAGATTGTCGGTAGCAAGATGAGGATGGTTATAGGTAAAGAGCTAGAGATACGACGTACGTTGTCGGAGTCGCATTTATATAGTTCAGCCTTTACTGTTGAGAAGACACAGGATGGCTTTGTACTGCGTGGTGCAGGTTGGGGACATGGTGTAGGAATGTGTCAGATAGGTGCAGCTGTGATGGATGAGAGAGGATTCAGCTATAAGGGTATATTACTTCATTATTTCCGTTGTGCTATGGTTGAAAAGTGGTGGAAATAAAGAAGATATAGCGTATATATGCAGAAACAACAAAAGGAGACACTGGTATGGTGCCTCCTTGATTTTTTATGCTTGGGAGTAAGATTATTCCTCTGTAGTCTTTGTTGGCTCTTCAGGAGCAGTGTGCTTAGGCTGCTGCTGAGCTGTTGGACGACGGAAGTAGATCTTGTCCTGGTTGAATTCCTGTGTAGCGATGCTTACAGGCTTTGGAAGACGCTCGTAGAAACGAGATATCTCAATCTGCTCGCGGTTTTCAAACACCTCTTCGAGGTTGTCTGTGTAAGTAGCAAATTCCTGCAATTTCTTGCTGAGCTCGTCTTTCATCTCGACGCTTATCTGGTTTGCTCTCTTAGCGATGATGTTGATCATCTCGTAGACATTACCTGTCTTTTCTGACATCTCGACCACATTCTGGGTCAATGTGTTCTGTGGAGCGTTGCTCTTCTTGAAATCTACTGGCATAATATTTTGTATTATTACTATTTTCTTCTTAATCGTTGAATTCGTTTTTGTGTTCTGCTTCGAACAGGCGCTTGCGGTCGATCTCGTTACCGTAGTTACGGTAGTAGTCAAGATCGTCCTCGCTAAGTGGCGCTATCTTCTCTGCAGCCTTGAGTCCCTTTTCAGATGCTTCAAGTATGCTGTTTGCTCGTCTTGAATACTGGCTTTGTGGGTATTCGTTGACGAACGTGTAGTATTCATCTATTGTGTCGCGATAACGTTCGCACTGCTTCTGGATGACGCTACTCTCTGCCTGTATGAACTTCGCTTCGAGTATCAGGAATGAAAGCTCTTCGCGGTGCTTAGTGTCAGGATACTTACGCAGACAGTTTTGTGCAACGATGACAGCTGACTTATAGTTGTTGCCCATGTAGTTGCCGAGGTCGAAGTAGAGCTTTGCGCTCTTGTATGCCTTGTAGGCAATCTTGTCCTCCATCTCCTTCATCATGCGAGTTGCTTCACCAATCTTGTTGCTGTTAGGGTAGAGGTTCATGAACGTCTGAAGTTCGTTGATGCACTCCTGTGAGTCGGCCTGGTCGAGCTCGAATTTAGGTGAGAGCATATAGTAGCAATAGCCAGACATGTACTGGCATTCTTCGCAGTTTTCACTTGATGGGAATGTCTTGACGTAAGTTTGATAGTATTGAGCTGCTGAGTAGTAGTCGCCAATCTTTGTCAAGCAGTTAGCGTATGCAAGAGTTATTGTGTCGGCTCTTGAAGTACCTGTGTATGCTGTCAATATGCCTCCAAAGAGATTGGCTGCTTTAGCATAATCCTGCTGAGCGTAGTATTCAAGTGCCTTCTTGTACCATAATTCGTTGTCGTGCTGCTTGAGAAGCATCTGGTATTCGCTGCACGAAGACAATGCGATAGTTGCAATTATTATGGCTATTATATGACGAATCTTATATATCATTTTCTGTTGTCGCACAATTTGACGTGCAAAGTTAGTGTTTTGTTATTGAATGTGCAAGAAATATGATTGTGATTTCGTCTGCTTTATATTATGTATGCCTTTATTCAATTACAATAGTGTATCGAGCCTCGAACGATGTTTCTCCGTTGAGGTGCTGTATCCAGTCCTTGTCTTCGAAAAGTCCGTCGTATTCCATTCTGTCGCAACGTCCGTACCATGGTTCGATACATACGAATGGCGCGTTCTTGGTTGGTGGTGACCAGAGACCTACTAGAGGCGCGTCGAAGCGGAGTGTCAAGTAAGGGCTTCCGTCTTGTGAGCAGAGGGTGACCTGGTTGACCTGCTGGTCCTCGAAAATGAGAGCGTCGTGGTCGAATGTTTCTGTAGTCAATGGGAGTTGTCCCTTATTGTTGGTCACGATGAGAGTATGTTCCTTAGTATTCGCGCATCCTTTGGCTCCTATGAGAGTGTTCACGTAGGCCTCTTTAGTCTTTTTGCCGAAGGTGAAGTAGCCACGTTTGTCGGTCTGGCGTAGCTTCTCCTCCATGGCAGGGAGGTCGTTGCGGCTGATGTCGCTTAGCATTGGCCAGTAGAAAGCAGGGTGTGCGCCTATCTGGAATGATATTGGTTTTTGAGTAGGGTTGATGACTTTCCAGAGCACTTCTATCTCATTGTCGCGCAAGGTATATCCTATTTCTAGGCGAAAGTCGTATGGGTACAGTTCCTTTGTTGCAGGTGAGCTCTCAAGAGCGTAGAGTATGCTGTTGCCTGTTGTTCCGAGGAGCTTGAAGTCCATGTCGCGGGCGAATCCGTGCTGTCCGAGTTTGTAAGTCTTGCCGTTAGAGGACTTGTATTCTCCGTTCCACACGCTACCGACGATAGGGAAGAGGACAGGTGAATGACGCTTCCAGTATTCTGGGTTAGCCTGCCATAGATATTCCAGGCCGTCTTTTTTGATAGATGTCAGTTCTGCGCCATGGTCGGCGATTTCGATTTCTATAGTTCCGTTTGAGAGTCTCATTGATAAGGGTGTTAAATTGAAGACATACGCAAATATTATACAAATTTTGAAAGTATGCAAGAGTGCTTTTGTTTTTTGAATAATAATACGTCTGTCGTTTTGCGCAATAAGATATCATTGTCAAGGTTCCTCCACCGTTGAACCAAGAATACAGTCAGTGTGTAGGTCTATAGTGCAAGATCCTCAAATCATGTAGTTTTGTATTAAGAGTCCCCTCATTAAGTGATATCTCGAGTAAAGACGACTTATGTCTTGCCATTTTGTTGTGGTCAAAGATTAGATTGCCTAGACTGTAGTAGACATGACATTCTCCTATGGACATAGTATCCTGAACTACATGGGGGTGGTGTCCTGCTATCACGTCGGCACCAGCATTAGCAAGTTCCTCTGCTATTTTCTCTTGACTTGGGGAATGAGTGGGTTCGTATTCGTCTCCCCAATGCAAGATGACAACAATCTTATCCTCATCATTAGATCTCTTGTGATCTTCGATAGCCTTGATCAATAGAGATAGGCAGTTTGTCACATATTGATTAGGGCCTAGCATGTTGGCATTGAATAGTGCTATTTTGTTTGTGCCCTTTTCTATTACCGTAGGGGCCAGTGGATTAGAGCTTACAGCTACTATTCCAGCACGTGACAAGACGTCGATTGTCTGCTGATATCCCTTTTCGCCTTGGTCTCGGGTATGGTTGTTTTCTAGGCAAGCGTGAGTCACTCCATTTTCCCGTAAGCTGTCAGCAAGTGAAGGAGAAGCTCTGAACTGGTAAAGTTTCCTCTGAGGGATAATAGTATCAGTCAGCGGACACTCCAAATTGACAATGGCGGCGTCCGCCGATTTAAGATCATCTCTTATACCATTGAAAAGAAAGCTTACACCTTCGTTGTCGATTACCCTTCCGATACCTCGGTCAAACATCACGTCGCCACCAATAAAAACTCTCAGCTCTTCATCATTATCGGAGTTGCAAGACGTAGTTGTCAGTACGAAGAATATAATAGCTGTGATGACATGACAATATTTACTTAATAAAACCATCCTTCGTTATCTGTAGAAGTTTCATCGAACTCGTAACCTCTTACACTTCGATTTCCGACATTTTGATTAATCCAGACCCTGTCATTATCCAAAAGGATATATGGTTCCATCCATTTTGGTCGTCCCAAGCCGTAATCTGTATTCAACATTTCTCTCCATTCTTCATCATTAGTTCTGTTTTTCAAAACAGCGGAACGATAATCGTAGACAGCACCCTCTGTCAGATATATATTACCATTATTTTCCACCAACACGAAGATGCTATTGACAAGGCCAAGACCCACGTGAAGAATACCATTATCAGGAGCTCCATCTACGAATCTCGTATAGACATCAGCGATTTTTGCAATGTCAGTATTGTTGATCTTAGTACCATCTTCAAAATTCAGTGAGTTACAAAAGTATTCATAGTCTTCGCCAGTATGTAGATTCAATTTGACAGGTTCGCCAGCCAATTCCTTTTTTGTAGCCTCAAGATATTTCTCAGCATGAGAAAGGAGCCATCTGTGATTGTAGTCAGTATCAATCTCATTATCTATAAACACCCCTTGGGTCTGGTGGAGCAGTTCGATAGACTTTTCCCAGAACTCAATATTGGGTTCTACTATATCTGAATATTCGTCAGGTTCAGGCATGTATATGACCTCACCACCTTCACCGCCTTCTGCTGCGCCAGGTATTTCAGCATACAATATTGTTGTATGTTTTAGTTCAGCCCAAGAAGCCAGAGCCGTATTGGCGTTTTTCTTCTGCCAGGCATCAGTATTCATATAGTCGGGCTTTTTCTTATTATTTTGCAAAGACACAAGAGCCTCAATGTTCTTGTTGTATAAAGACTTGTTGAAATCAGGATAGTTCTCGAACTTAGCCTTCATTCTTGCGCTTGAAGCATTGTAATCGCTCCATTTTGCAGTTCCGGGATCAGTCTCATTCAATATTCTTTCAGCGGCCCTGTTTCCAAAGCTATTCAGTACGTCAAGACCGTCAGGGAATGGTCTGCTACTTTCTTTATCGATGTCGCACATCCACATCAAGACCTCTGCATCAGGAGTATATCGTTGCGGCATGAAATTGACTTCAGCAATAGGTTCAGTGCCTTCTGTTCTATTGAATATTCTATTGCATCGTTCGTTTTCATTTTGCAGATAATCTCTTACAGAAGCCAGTTTGTCAGAATCTTTGAGGTCAGAATCATTAGTGATATCAAAATCAGCAGCAAGTTTTTCGGAAATATCTATCATTGAACAATTGTCATTCTCGCCTATCAAGTAAGTCAGCAAATTGTTGACCTTATTTATTTCTGCTTTTAAGGAATAGCTAGCCCTCTCATACTGTAAAGACAAGAAGAGAGGGTAAACTATGTTATCGTCTGTGTTGATTCTGTATTTTGCGCTTTGGAGCCACATCATCACCTTAAAGTAGTTTTGAGTGTTAGTGTTTCTTGTATAGAAACCTCTAGGTTTAAATGTGGAATAAGACATGAACAAGCCAAACAATTCAGATTTGTCATCAGAGAAGCTTTCTATTTTCCCTATTTCTTCGTTATAGATGTCTTGCAAATCATCAGGCAATACCTTGTCAATGCCCGTAGCCAATCTGCATGCTATTGCGTAATAGACGACGGCATGTTGGGCCAGTTTCATTATAGATTCGTCGGTGCAAGAGTTTAGTTCGTTAACACTTTGATCATACATCATGTTTGTGAAATTACATATCAATGGATATATGTTTTCTTCTTCGACAGTTTGTATCATCCAAGCCAGATAAGCATTGTATGCAGACAGGAAGAGGTCGGTAGTTATGTAGTGAGGCAATTTATGATAATACTCATAAGGATTATACATCTGCTCTGCGCCAGTTTCCGATATGCAGAAACTGTTGTCACGTAGCATATTAATAGCAGCTTGACTAGGACGGCACAGATAGTTAATGTTTTCTGCCAGATCAATATTTAGCAACATCAGTCCATCTCTCTCAATATATCTGTTCTTTAAGCGTTTTTCAATCTCAGCGTCAACACGTTTGACAAAAGAAATCTCCTCATCGTTCAGATTTACAGTCTTGTATGTTTGAGGATAGTTAGATTCCCAGAGCTTCCAATAGTCACTTTTTTGGTTGTTTCTTTCGTCTATTGCATATTGTTTGATAATAGGCTTTGTTGTCTCGATATATTCGTTGATGCCATTAAATTTCTCATACAGATCGGCCTCCTTAAACCAATGTCCGTGCTTTGCATAAGGGATGCTACGAAGCACTCGTAACTCTTCGTAACTATAATGATCTATGGCAATGTCATAACTGATGTTACTGTAAAGACTATCCAGATTAAAAGACAATCCGAATGTGCCCTTAGGAGCAGCGCAATCTTTGGTGATTTTATCAAACGACCATTCGTATGCAGCACCAGAAAAGTAGCCGTTGTTGCTTCCTGACTCCTCATTGTCAGATTGATTCCCGTCGGTTGACGAGTTACTCTTGTCATTGCCCGAGCAAGAACATCCAGCCAGTGAAAGCGATAAAGAGAGCAAAAAGCCAGTAGTGATTTTTGTGTATTTCATATTTAAGAGTGTTTTCAATAGTTATCGTAAAAACTGTTTAAGTCGTAAGCCAAATTTACCCAATTTATATTCCCCTTCGTGCATGATGCCATTTTTGTCCTTCTCGAATGTATGGACAAGAGCAGGCGTTTTGTCCCTATCAATATAGAAATCCTGAACTCTATGTATCACTCTGGAGCCCATCCATAATCGTATTATGGCATGGCCACCTGCAATTTGGTAGAGGAATAGTCGTTTCTCGAGTATTGGGTCGTAAACAGTCTTTTTAATAACCCCAACAGCAATTTCGGGAATGCTATCGCCGTCGAGATCCCCGTAGTCGAATCTGTAGATTTTCCATGGGAGAACCATTTGAGATAACTCATCTTCATTTTCATAAAGATGAATGACATGTAAACTGTCATGTTTGTGTTCCAGCCATACAGTTTTCCCGTCCCATTCGAATTTTTCGTCGAAAAGATTCGAGTTAGAAGGTCGATAACATGAGGTTATAAACAACGTTATAATAATCAATAACATATGATAATGTTGTTTCATGATACGAGTGGTGTTTTGCTCACAAACGACAAGTGTCATAATCTTTCTCAAAAGACAATCTTCCCGATGAATTGGTTATTATAGAAGTAGATGTCGATAATGCTTTCAAATACTTATTTGTTGATATATGTGTAAATGTATGTTTTTTTTGCGGGAAAAGCATGATATAAGAGCTTTTTTTATCTGAATTCCCCAAAACAAGTGATAGTAATTGCAGATTATGCAATGTTTGTAGCAATAACAAGACAAATCATTGTGGCCTCATGGTGAAATTGAAAAATGGTAATCAAAACATTAATGATGGTAGTGATGTTATTAGCAATAAGAAATATTTTTGCATTCAGAAAAAAAAGGAAAAATGTATATAGAAAAGATTCAGTCACCAGCCGACTTGAAAGGCTTGGACCTCAAGG
>JAKSLH010000008.1 GCA_024401335.1 Bacteroidales bacterium | reverse complement strand
AAATTACACTTTTTCTTAAATATTTAATCTGCGGAATCTGCGTGCTATTATTTCTAATGGTGATTTGCAACAATCTCACGCGGATACTGGGGATTTTTTTGAGAGGATAGGTGGGAGCTATATAGATGAAAAAACGGACACCCCCAACTGGAGATGCCCGTTCCCGTATCGTTTTATCGTTGTAGAGACGTGGCATTGCCGCGTCTTCATACCTGTCAATTACAACCTGCGACCTGCTATGTCGTAGCGTTCGCCATTGCGGATGATGACAACCTTGCCGTTTTCGATGGTCTTAACAGCTTTCTCTGAACCGGCGTTGATGTCCTTGATAGCGGTAGGCGTTGATGGCTGTTCCTTTGGCAAGAACACAACAGAACTTCCTGATATTTCAATCTTTGTGATCTGGTTATCTTCCACTACAAAGATTAATTCATCATCGCTACCGTCACCGTTACTAACGGTGAAAACATAGTTGGCGTCAGATTTAGACACCGACGCTAACATGCCCTCGGCAACAATCATTTCGTATCCGTTGACATTGTTTACCATGCATACCATGCCATTGAAAACACGTATCGAAATCTCGCCCAATGGAGCAGAGATGGCTTCTGAAGCCGCATATTCATTAGAGCCCATGAGTGCGACAAGTTCGGCTTCCAATGGCGATGCAAGAGATTCGTCTTCCGGAATCTTCTGGAACTCCATGTCTCCGTAAGCGACAACTTTGTCAATGGCACCATTGACGGTGCTTATGAGGATTTCACCAATTTTATAGACGTCACCGTCCTTCTCAATGAGCGAAGCATTCGTTGCCTTTAAAAACATTGGTCCTTCCGATATGTAAACATGACCGTCTGATACAAAGATCAGGCCGACTGGAAAAGGATAACTATCTTCCCTTAAGCCATACATGTCTGTACCTAGCAGTTCGACTAACTCTGATTCGAGTGCCAGCGATGCTTCCATTTTCGTTTTTTCAAACCAGGAAGCGGAAGAGTTGTCACGAATGCGGACAACCTTGCCGGATTCGGCATCGACTTGGAATACAAACATGGTACTACCGTGATCTTCGAAATAGTAACGAGAGGCGGATTTCCTAATCGTGTACTCCTGGTTGAGCACAACAGTCTTCTCGCCGTTGACAAACACAACGTTTCCGTCAGCATTTACCATTATCTGGGAACTGCCGGCATTTGTAAAAATGTCGCTGCCCAAAGCAGTGGTAAGTTCTGTGAGCAAATCTGCAGCCGAAGCTGTCAAAGCCATCATGAAGATGGTCAAAAGAGGAATAATTTTTTTCATAAAACATGTTCTTTAAAGTTTGGTTCAATATATATTTATTTGTATATAAGCAAATATATAAACATATTTTAATAAAAAATAGACGACGGCAATCGGCTTAATTCAATAAACTATGACAAGAGAAGGAAAATTAGAATTCTGTCATTACTGCAAAGGTGTAGATGGCAGCCAAGAATACGCGTGACGATATCGAAAGGCGTATGTTATGCAAAAAGCCCCTCTCGCCTTTGGCAAGAGGGGCAAATTATGAAGATCAATAATTATCCCGCGATAATTACTTTACAACAGGGTGGATTGAATATCCATGAGCAGCGTAAACAGAAGCGTTGCTAGTTGTTCCGTTTGCAGAGTTGCCAACCAAATTAGGATTAGCGTTCAACTGAGCCAATGGAACAGGAATATATTCGTGACCCTGTTCGAGATAGTTGTATGAACTATCGTAGTTGTCATAGATAGGGTTGCCCTTGTCATCCTTGCCAACTTCGATCTGACGCTTTGCAGGATCTTCGTTAGTAGCTACTTCCAACTCCATGTCAGAGAGTGAACCAACAAAAGAAGACGACTTCTTGAAAGCACTATGCTGCAAGAGCTGCTGCATACGGCCCTCGTTGTAGTAGAAGCCCCAACGGATGAGGTCGAAACCACGGCCAAACTCGCAACCAAGTTCTTTTGGACGTTCTACGTTAGCGATCTGTTCGAAGAGGGCATCCTTAGAGCTGAAGCTAGAAGATGAAAGGCTCTTGAGACCTGCTCGATTGCGTACGCGGTTGATATAGCTAAGAGCAAGATCGTTTGGACCATTTACCTCGTTTTCGCATTCAGCTGCGAGAAGGAGAACATCAGCAAAGCGGAGCATACGGAGGTTGACACCACAGTGGAGACCTGTTACAACGCTGCTATAGAGACCCTGACGAGCACCTGTGTTCTTGACGATAGGAATACCACCATTGTTTGCATTAACTACAAAGCCTTCAGCAGGTATCTCTGTCTGGAACATCATGTTGTTACGACCATCAACATAAGTGTCATATTCAGCCTCGTAAGTACCGAGAGTCCAGTAGAGACGTGGGTCGAGAGTACCGTCTTCGCAACGTTCAGACTTCAAGAGGTTGTAGAGCCAAGGTGAAGCAGCGAGATCGGCCCAGCCACCGAATACACCAGGAGTAAGGTTTGACTCAACAGCGTGGCCCTGAGTAGCGTTTGAGCTTGTGTTGACAGGTGTCCATTCGTCGTCAGTACCCTGCTTGCCATAGTCGAGATACTGAACCTCATAGAGGCTCTCGATGTTGTTCTCGAATTCAGAACCCTCGCGGAAGTTATCACCGTAGTTAGGCATGAGGTCATACTTGCCATATTTGCCTGCGATGATGTCCTTGAGGACTGCGTTGGCCTCAGCGAACTTATGACGGAACATGAGTGTGCGAGCATAATAGCCTGCTGCAGCACCACAAGTAGCACGACCCTTTGACCATTCACCACCATTGTCGCGAGATGGAAGGATGCTCATTGCCTCCTTGAAATCTGCCTCAACTACATCAAGAACTTCATCCTGTGAACTGTTTGCCTTGTAGAGACCAGAGAGTGTAGAATACTCAGCATAGTCGGTGATCAATGGGACATTCTGGTAATAACCTGTCAAATTGTAGTAAGAGAGGCCACGGAAGAAGAGAGCCTGACCCTTGATCTGGTTGTATGCCTCTTCGTCAAGTCCTGCACCATCTACCTTTGAGAGGACATAGTTGGCAACATTGAGAGTATAGTACCATTCACGCCATGGCCACTCAGTGATTTCGTCGCTAGAAGTGACATTCAAGTTGTCGAAAGGCAGGTACCATACCTGTGATGCGTTCCAAACCTCGTCGCCACGGCAGAGGTCGATAGTATAACCAACGCGTGCGTAAGAACCTTCCATACGGCTGTGGTTGTAACAAGCGATGATTGTCTCGTTAAGGTCAGACTCTGTATTACCGAAGGCGTCAGTAGTCTGCTGATTTGGATTCTCTACATCAAGCTGATCGTCGCAAGAAGTGAATACACCAGTGCCAGCGAAAGCCAAAGATGCGAGCAATATATTTAACTTTTTCATATTGTATTCTAATAATAAGTTACACGGTTAGAATGAGAACTTAAGACCTGCCATGAATGTGCGAGGAGTTGGGTAAGAGCAGAAGTTGTAGCCAGGAGTGAAAGTGCCACCAGCGAAGTCAACATTGTAGCCCTTATACTTGGTGAGAGTAGCGAGGTTCTGACCTGAAACATAGATACGAACACCAGAAATGATATCGTTGAACCACTCATCCTTGAAGTTGTATCCAAGTTCTACGTTAGCTATCTTCCAGTAGTTTGCATCCTGGATCATACGAGAGCTGAAGCGGTCGTTCCAACCAGTACCAGCGTCGAATGCTACACGAGGAACATCTGTATTTGTGTTTTCAGGAGTCCAAGCATTGAGGAGGTCCTTGCTCTTGTTGCCTGCACCATAAGAACTGTGGAGAGAGTTGTAAACAGCGTCACTAACCTTGTACTTGAGAGCACCGAAAGTAGATACTGAGAGGTCGAAGCCCATATACTCAACGCGAGCGCTAAGACCGAAGTTGATCTTTGGAAGACCAGAACCAAGAACCTGCTGGTCTTTGTCTGTTATCTGACCATCACCATTGAGGTCGGCATACTTGCAGTCGCCAGGCTGAGCACCATTTTGATATGGTACGCCATCCTTAGCAAGAGCATTGATTTCGTCCTGAGACTGGAAGATGCCCTCATAAACGTAGCCATAGAACTGACCAACTTCTTCACCTACCTTAGTGTAGTAAGAACCAGTGAGGTAGTCATCGCTTGCGATACCAAGAGAAGTAACCTTGTTCTTGAGAGTAGAAAGGTTGAAGTTTACATCGTACTTGACAGGGTTGTTGTAGTTGTGATATGCTACATTGAATTCAAGACCTGAGTTCTCCATAGAAGCTGCGTTCATTGTTACGCTTGTGTTTGATACGCCAGCGTTTGTTGGAACAGAGATGTTGTAGAGAAGGTCTTCAGAAGTGTTCTTGTAGTATTCAGCACTGAACTCCAACTGGTTGTTGAGCATACCCAAGTCGAGACCAACGTTGAATGACTTCTTCTTTTCCCACTTGATAGCCTCATTGACGAATGTAGATACAGCTGAACCAGTAACTGCACTGCCGCCAAAGCTATAGGTCATGTTGTTACGAGCCATAGCCGACATGTACTGGTATTCACCGATATTCTCGTTACCGAGCACACCATATGATGCACGAACCTTGAAGAGATGCATGATTGACTCGTCGATGCCGAAGAAGCCTTCCTTGTCGAGACGCCAACCTACAGATACTGATGGGAATGTACCCCAACGGTCGTTAGATGAGAGACGGCTAGAACCATCGCGACGTACTGTAGCAGAGAGAAGATACTTGCCATCGAAGTCGTAGTTAAGACGACCGAGGTATGATGCGAGAACATGTTCGCTCTGTGAGCTTGAAGCGTCACGGTCGTTAGCGTTGTTTACCTGGAGGTAATATGGCTCAGGGAACTTGATACCAGTACCGGTGAGGTTGTGGTATTTCTCATGTTCGAATGTCTGACCAACAACAAGGTTTACATGGTTGAGACCAATCTTGCCGTCGTAAGTGATAGTGTTCTCAACAAGACCATCAGTAAGCTGACGGTAGCCTTCGATGAGACGTTCGTTAGACTTGTCAAGGTAGCAACGGTTGCTCAAGATATAAGCACCGAGGAATGTGTAGTCCTTGCAGAATGTCTTGCTATAAGAGAGGTTGATACGGTATGTAACCTTGTGGTTATCGTTCTTCTGACCAACCATGTCGAGAAGATCGACATCAGCAGTGGCTGTTGAGACAACGCGATCGACAGTTGTGTTACGAACGAGACGGTTGTTCTTAAGGAGTGGGTTGACCTGTGAGATATCACCATGAACATCGTCATAGTATGTGCCGTAGCCATACGCGTCGTACTGATAGTTCTTTGCAGCACCTACCTTGTCATCGAGGCACCAAGTAGATTCGTCGTAAGCCTTGATAGTAGGAGCCATAGTGAGAGCGTCGAGGATGACAGGATTGTTGCCACCATAGATACCCTGAACATATTCAGATGCGTTTGAAGTTGACATGTTGTCCTGAGCACTGTGGCTATATACGATACCGGTCTTGAACTGAATGAACTTGACGTCCATTGTGTTGTTTACACGAGCAGTGAAACGTTCGTAGTTAGGACCAGCGCCTTCGATAGTACCCTTCTGCTGGAAGTAGTCGAGGCCAACGTTGTATGTGCTAGCAGTGCCACCACCAGAGATGTTGATGTTGTGGTTCTGACGAACACCTGTCTTGAATACCTCATCGAACCAGTTGGTGTCAACACCCTTGATATACTCTTCATATTCCTTGCTGCCCTCAACATAACCGTTAGGGAGAACAGTAGCAGAGTTTGCACAAGCTGTACGGAAATGCTGGATATACTCTTCGGCGTTCATAACCTCGAAGACGTCATCCTTGATCTTATCCATACCTACATAACCAGAGTAGTCGATGCGCATAGGCTGTTCTTTCTTACCGCTCTTAGTAGTGATGATAACGACACCGTTAGCAGCACGTGAACCGTAGATAGCGGCAGCAGATGCATCCTTAAGGATCTGGATAGTTGCGATATCATTTGGAGAGAAGTCGCGGATAGTAGTACCCATAGGTACACCGTCGATGACGTAGAGAGGCGATGTGTCACCGAATGAACCGACACCACGGATGCGGACTGCAGGATCGGCACCTGGCTGACCATCGGAAGTGATGTTTACACCGGCTACCTTACCCTGAAGCATGGTAGAGATATTTGAGTTAGAAACTTTCTTCATCTCATCTGCATCGACGATAGCGACAGAACCAGTGAGGTCAACTTTCTTCTGAGTACCGTAACCAACGACAACGATCTGGTCGAGTTCCTTAGTATCAGATTGAAGCATGATTGTACCTACATTCTGACGTCCTGCGATTTCAATCTCATTGTTGTTATAACCGACGAAAGAGAAAGCAAGAATAGCATCAGCAGGAGCTGAAAGGCTGAAGTTACCATCGAAATCTGTTACGGTACCATTAGTAGTACCCTTAACATATACTGCAGCACCAGGAAGGGCGTCTCCATTGTCGTCAACGACCTTACCAGATACGTTTATATTACCTGACTGAGCTTCCTGCAACATCTCAGGAGCCACGACACCTTCAGCATTAGCTACAGGAGCGAGAGCCAAGAGACCACATAAAGCTATAAATGAATATTTCATAGTTTTCAAAAGTTTAATTCTTCAATTAATGAATTAGTCGAATATGAGGTATGATTCCTCTGTTACGATACCGAACTGTACATCATTTGCATCAACAGCAAGGTTGTCATAATACTGGAAGTGAACTTCACCATTTGCATATACTACATAGTAACGGATATCTGCAGTACCATCACCATTGTTTGAAACTGTGATTGCTACCTCAGAGCCATCTATGTTCGACTTGAATGTATCCCAGTCCCAGTTTGAAGTCTTGACAGCAGCGTCATAGCTACCACCCCATCCCCAATTGTCCATACGGACTACTGCGTATTCATTCATATCAGCCTTGCGCAATATAGTACATGGGCTATGCCAAGATTCCAAGTTATCAGAACCGACCTTCATACTAACTGTCTGGCTTGTACCTGGAGCAACAACCCAATCGGCTGTTGTTGTGCCTTCTGGAAGCCACCATCCTGTAGAGAAATCAGTAGCACCTACCTGTGTTGCCTGAGGAGCAAGAGAGCTAGCTGCTATCTCTACAGGCAATTTCACTGATACCACACTATTGGCGTTGTTATATGAAAGAGTAGCTTCACCTGTAGCATTCTTTGTTGAGAATACATTATCTGTCAAAGAGCAAAGAGAAACAGGGATTACGCCAACAGTACCGTCAGAGTAAGTGGCCTTTATCTCGCTAATCTGACCTGGTGTGAGAGTAACGAACTTTGCACCTCCGATATAGTACATCTTACCAGCAACACTAGCTTCTAGCTTTACAACAGGATTAACAACATCAAACTCAACAGATGTCATAACTGGTGTCGAAACGGCCTCTCCCTTGAATGACTTAGCATAAGAAACAACTAGGATCTTCTTGCCCACATTCTCGAGATCTGGAATTGCCATAAATGTCAATTCTTCTGCTTTTACCTTACTAGTGACTCCTTCTTCAAATTCAATTACTGCCTCTACATTCTTAACTATAGTATCGATGCTCATTTCTGAACTTATCTCAACAAACTGAGGAACTCCTGAAACAACCATCTTTACAGGCATCTTGTCGCTTGCCGAAGTACAGCCTCCTTCTGGTTCGATATTTGTCTGCATGAAATCAATATATGATCCTTCAGGAACAAGGAAGCATCGAATGTTCTTATTCGCCTGATCTGCGTTTATATTAGCCAAAGCGTATGGACATTTGTATGTCTTAGTAACATTTGCGTTAGCCATAGTGATAGAGAAGCTATTGCTAGTACGTGTTACGCTAAGAGTAACCTTACCACCAAGCTGCTGTATTTCCTTATCTACATTATCTACAGGATTGAATGAGAGTGTGCTCTCTGCAAACTTAAAGTAGAGATGTGTACCCCACAGAGAGTTGTATGCAGCTGAGTCGCCTGTTGCATCGTAGCGAATAGCACCATACTCTATATATCCATCACCACCACGAGGCACATCATTTGTTACAACAAGTGCGAAATTCTGATAATACTTGGTAGCATCATCAGGATTGATGTGCAGATTAAACACAGCATTCCATGTTGTATCATCTGGAATAACATAGTATTTACTCCAAGACGACCACCATCCAGAAGAGTAATCGGTGTTACCAATTGTATAAACATCTTCTAGCATGTTCGTCAGTTCTGGGGCTTTGTCATTAGTCGCTGCATTAGCTGCAGCTTCGTCGATACGATTTTGTAAATCGGCAGGAGCATTAACCTTATATAGGTCATCCTCCTCGCAACTTACGAACATCGCAGAAGCCAAAACCATGGCGCTTATCGCACCGAGCATCAGTTTTCTTGATTTCATAGAATTAGTATTAATTAAGCGTTAGTAATTTTATGCTATTTTAACGATGCAAACATAGAGATAGTTTTGTGCATAGGGGTGGATAAAAATGTTTACAAGTTGGATAAAAGTGTTTTCATGTGTTAAAGGCCGTGCTTTCAGCGAAACGGTGTGAAAAGTATGGCTAGATGTGTGGGAGTGCACAATTTTCACCATGAAATCATTTGTCCACCTCAGCCTCTAATAGGTGGACAAAAAAACGCCATGCACTGGCTGATGCATGGCGTTGTATTGTATAAGGATGTTTTTTTTACCAGTGGAATGCAAGACCGAAGCCGAAGAGTTCCTTGAACTGAACACGAGCACCGCGGTTGCGAACACCTGTGCACTCTACGCCATCTACATCAAAGTAAGTGTATGTCTCCTTGTACTTGATATCATCATCGAAGAGGATGTTGAACTTAACGATAGCTGTGAGCCAATCGTTGACGTGGAGGTTGAAACCTGTCTCTGCATCGATATCGATCTTCTCTGGAGATTCAACAAGGTTAGAGAAGGCTGTAGCAGTAAGGAAGTAGTCAACATTCTTGACGATGTTCTTCTTGTCAACCTTAACCTTAACTGTAGCACCATACTCGAGACGCACCTTCTTGCCCTCATCTATACCATAGTCGGTTGCGAAGTCCTTGTCACAAACAATAGTAGTACGGCCTGTGAGAGGAGAGATGAAGAGGGAGAACACATCGGATGGCTTATAGAGCATACCGACCGCGATGTTGATGTAGGCAGGTGCCATGAACTTAGATACGGTATCGACGATCTGGCTACCGTCGTACTTGTAACCATTAGCGAACTGAGTCTTGAAGTCGAAGAGACCAGAGTAGTACCACTTCTGCTTGTAGGCATCGTAACCATAGTTAGAAGTGAACTGGAGTTTATCTTCAGATTTCTGAACGTCCTCGTTCTTATACTTAGTAAGACCATAACCCATATCGAGAGTGTTGTCCCAAGTGACTTTTTCGCTCTTATAGTTAGCGAAAGTCTTCAAAAGGAAAGTTCCTGTTACCGAGTTCTTGCCACCGGCAGCCCAGTTCTTGAATGAGATCTGGTTGAAGGTAAACGATCCGTTGCCACCAGTCTTCCATGCAGGAGCTGGTTTTTCGGCAGGAGCCTCTTCCTGTGCGAATGCTGGAACAGCCAAAGCTGCGCAGAAGAGATAAGTAATAAACTTTTTCATCTTAATAATTAATTTGCAATTGTTGATTAGTCCTTAATGATATGTATATCGCGCTGTGGGAAAGGAATAGAGATGTTTTGAGCATCAAATTCCTTCTTGACAAATTCGTTCATATAGAAGAATACCGACCAATAGTTATCAGAGCGTACCCAAACACGAACGACGATATCTACGCTATTGTCGCCGAGTGAGCTGACTGCCATGAATGGTTCGTGACCTGCATCGCTCAGAATCTTCTCGTTGCGACCTATGACAGAGCGGATTGCAGAATAAGCCTTGTCGATATCATCGCCATAGCCGATGCCGAAGGTGAAGTCAACTCTACGTTCTGGCATCTTTGAGTAGTTGATGAGCGAGCCAGTAGAGAGTCCACCGTTAGGAATGATGACTACGCGGTTGTCGCCTGTGGTAAGGATGGTATTGAAAATCTGCACCTCCTTGACAACGCCCGAATAGCCTTGAGCCTCGATAAAGTCACCTACACGGAAAGGCTTGAAGACGAGTATTATGACGCCACCAGCGAAGTTCTGGAGTGTACCAGAGAAAGCCATGCCGATAGCCAAGCCAGCAGCACCGAGGATAGCGACAAATGATGTCATTGGGATGCCTACGTAAGAGATTGTAGAGACTACGAGGAGAGTCTTGAGGCCCCAATTAAGAAGATTAACGATGAAAGGTGTGAGGGTTGAATCGACCTTGCGGACTTCAAGCATGCGCTTGACTGCGACAACGACTTTTTTTATCAACCAGAAGCCGATGACTAGCATCAGCGAAGCGACTATAAGCATCTTGCCATAGTCGAGCACGGTCGGAATCATCGACACGAGCAGATCCATAAGTTTCTGTTCCATAAATATATTAGAGTGTTATTTGCTATGCAACAGAAATCTTCTACGTAGGATGAACCGAAAAGTTACATGTAATAAGGCTTGACGTCGGTCGCTATCATGCCCGCTGTGCGTGCTGCTGTGAGGCCTGGCTCGGCGTCTTCGAAGACTTGGCATTTGGTAGGATCGACACCCATGAGTTCAGCGCATCGTAGGAAGGTGTCTGGAGCTGGCTTGTGATTCTTCACGTCATCAGCGCCGACGACACAGACGAACTTGTCGAGTAGGCCGGCATTCTGAAGCATGATCTCGGCGCGGCGACGGTCACTGCCTGTGCCGATGGCCATTGGTATCTTGCCATAACATTCATTGACTACATTGACGACTGGCTCGATGACATCAACGTCGGCCAGATGTTCATAGACATAGGCTTGCTTGAAGGTGACGATCTGTTCGACAGTGGCGCGTGAGTGATAGTGTTCGATAAGGATCGTCGCTATCTCGGCTGCTGCCTTGCCAGCGAAGGAGAAGAAGAAGTCGTGTTCTATCTCGGTGTCGAACATGCGGAATGCTGTCTGCCATCCAGCGAAGTGCATGGGCATGCTGTCAATAAGAGTTCCATCGAGGTCGAAAATGAGTCCCTGAGCGTCGGGATGAGCCT
Organism: Bacteroidales bacterium; assembly: GCA_024401335.1. Classification (GTDB taxonomy): domain Bacteria; phylum Bacteroidota; class Bacteroidia; order Bacteroidales; family Marinilabiliaceae; genus W3P20-009. The sequence goes on along the minus strand of JAKSLH010000008.1, from coordinate 88,991 downwards.
TGAGTATAGAGTTGTTGGTCATGTTTTAGCGTTTGTAATGGGGTATGATTACAATTGACAATACAAATATAGCGATTTTTTGAATATTTTTGCGCCAAAACAACCAGTATGACTAGAGGAAGATTTGCGCCTTCGCCTAGCGGACGCATGCATCTTGGCAACATATATTCGGCAGTCTTGTCGTATCTCTCTGCTAAAAGCAGGGGAGGTGAGTGGATAATACGTATAGAGGATCTTGACAGACAGAGGTGCAAGAGAGTGTATGCGGACCAGGTGATTGACGACCTGACTTGGCTCGGGTTGGTGAGCGACGACGAGATAATATATCAGAGTGACAGAGACGGCATATACCAGAGAGAGCTGGACAGACTCAAATCCTGTGGACTGACATACGAATGTTTCTGCAAGAGGGCGGATATTATAGCTGCAGCCCGTGCACCGCACGAGTCGGACGGCAAGGTGGTGTATAACGGTAGGTGCAGAACGCTCACGGATGCGGAGAGGGAGACGAAGAGAAGAGAGCGAGAGCCATCGACAAGAATCATAGTTGATGACAAGGAGGTGTGCTTCACAGACGGTCACTATGGTGAGCAGAGATGCAACCTGAGCCGGGATTGTGGCGACTTTATTGTACAGAGAGCTGACGGTAACTTTGCATATCAGATAGCCGTTGTGGTAGATGACGCGATGCAGGGTGTGAGTGAGATTGTAAGAGGCAGAGACTTGCTCGACTCTACGCATCAGCAGATATACCTATATGAGAAGCTGGGCTACCCAACCCCACAGTTCAGTCATCTGCCTCTTTTGATGTCGGGTGAGACAGGTCACAGACTGGCCAAACGAGACCAGGGTACAGACATGGGCTATCTGAGAGAGAAGTACACGCCAGAGGGACTTATAGGTCATGTGCTGTGTCTGGCGGGTGTCATAGACAGAGATGAAGAGATAAAAAGAACTGATGCCGTCTCAGTGTTCAACTGGGACAGCATCAGCAAAAACGATATAGTTGTAAGATACTAATCGGGAGTACTAGAACGGATAGAGGTTGAAGTTACCCTCTTGTGATCCGTTGTAGATCTGGTATTTCACGGCTGAACGATATTCGACAGCGCGAAGAGCCTTAAGGTTAGTGCTATAGATCCAAGCGTCGTGATCAGGATACTTACGTGAAAGGAAGTAAGTTATCTCCTTATATAGATCATCGAGTTCACGCTTGCCCTCTTCCTGACGGAAAGGTGGAACAGTTATTATTATACCATCTTCAGTGAGTCGTTCCTGTTCGCGGATGCTCTTGCGGACGATACGCACATCAGGGTTAAGACCGAGTTCGAGAGTAGCTAGCTTAGCTATATCGAGAGCGTCGGTGTTGATGTCGTAGCCGATGATATTGAGACGGCACTTGTTCTGCACCTGTTTAGCTTCTTCCTTGATTTCCTTCCACATCTTGTCGTCGAAATCGAGCCAGTTCATAAATCCAAACACCTCTTTACGATAGAGGTTAGGAGCTATGTTGCGAGCCTTCATTGCTGCCTCGACGCAGATGGTGCCCATACCGCACATAGGGTCGATAAGAGTGGAATCGGCGTCCCAACCAGACAATTCTACAAGAGCAGCAGCGAGCACCTCGTTGGTAGCGGCAGTTATCACTTCACCACTAGTCTCCTGTGTAAGGAGTCGGTAGCCACGCTTGTTGAGTGAAGGTCCAGAAGCATCGAGAGATACATTGATAACATCGTCTGTAGCATGGACATTGAGCATTATATCAGGATAGTCGAACTCGACAAATGGGCGGGCTCCTACCTTATCACGGATCTTGTCGACAACAGCGTCCTTTGCCTTATAGGCGAGGTACTGAGAGTCAGGAAACAGAGATGAGAACGAGATATGGTCGAACTTGATAGACTTGTCTGGAGAGATGACGTTGTGCCAATCATAGGCGTAAACAGCGGCATAAAATTCTTCAGGTGTCTGTGCCTTCACTTCCACTACAGGAACGAGAACGCGGAGTGCGAAACGGCTCCATAGGTTAATCTTGTAGAGAGTTCGTTTGTCAGCTTCACAGTTGACAGCGCGACGCTGGGAAGTGATGTTGGTAGCTCCTAATTGCTCAAGCTCTTTGCTGAGCAGCTCCTCTGCACCATAGAGAGTCTTAACGATGAGTTTCAATGTTGTAGTCTTTACTATTTAATTGCGACGACAAATGTATGAATAGTATTCAACTTAAGAGCAAGTTTTGATATTTTTTATGGTTAAATTATCAAAAATGCTATAAGTTTTCAACACCCCACAAGAGGAATACGAGAGGCGCGTTCCAGTTGATGGCTACCTCATTGGTAGAGTAGCTGCAGAGCACGTCGGAATAGGCGAGTGCAGGGAACTGGCTACGAGGTACTATAGGGTCGCAGTCGGTAGGTACTACAGTGTTTGGTCCGCCACAGAGGAAACCTGGAACAGGATCAACGATGCCGTCGGCACCCGACTGACGATGGTGGATGTCCATAGGAGGATATACGCCTACGCCTGTGATGAAGCTGCGGTTGAGCGGATTGCGTCCGAGGAGATAGTGGAGGTCGTCGAGGGCTGAGTTGAAATACTCCTTATTGCCTGTGAGCTTATAAGCGATAAGCTTAGCGACACCGGTGTTGGCCACTGTAGAGTTGCTGCCCCATTCGTATGTCTGCATAGAGAGGGCGATAGGTGATGTCTTGTCGAGAGATACCAGTTCGTCGGCGAAATCGACAATAGCCTTGACTGCCTCTTCCTTCACGTTATCCTTACCATCGAGGGCCAGAGAGTAGTAGCCGAGAGTAGCTACGTCGCCCCAGTTAGGTGTGCTGATCTTGTTGGTGGCGTTGCATGAAGACATTGAAGTATATTTCTCGTCGCCTGTCATGAGATACATCTCAGAAGATGCCCAGAACCATTCGTCGTTGAATGTGCCGTCGCCATATTCACCTGTAGAGACATCCTTAGGGTTACGGAATGCGACGCCAGGATTCTTGATTGCCCATTCATAGGCTGAGATAGCCGCCTGACGGCATGAGTCGGCAAGAGGAGCGAGTTCGTTCTCCTGGCCGAACTGACCGATATGACGGGCTGCATAGGCCATCACAGCGGCAAAGTCGAGAGTGGCAGCTGTGCCCTTGGCAACGACATAGCGCTGCTGCTTGCACTGGTCAGGCATGATGAATGCCTCGAAGTTGAGGGTTGTGAGCTTATGATAAACACCACCGTCGTTAGGATCCTGCATGGTAAGCATCCATCGGAGGTTGTAGAGTGTCTCGTCAACGAGGTCAGGGATGGAGTTGCCGCTCTCAGGGATGTTGAGGTTGACTTTTTCAGTAACCTTGGCATACTGAGTACATGCGAGGAGCATAGTATATGTAGTGATACCGCTGTTGACGATGTATTTGTTATAGTCGCCTGCGTCGTACCATCCGCGAGGAGATGATATCACAGTGCCTTCAGGACGTTCCTTAGAGGCTGCCGACCAGTGAACCATGACTGTTGTGTCGGGATGACCAGCAGGACGCGCCCACTTGCCACCGTAGATGCTGTCGATAGCCATGCCAGAGCGGTTGTAGTAGAAAGCTCGGGCTGATGTAGCAAGAATGTCAGTATATACTGAGTGATTGATAGGGAAAGGCAGAGATGCCAATGTGTCGTCAACAACGACCTGGAATACACCTGTCTCCTTGAGGTCAGAGAAGTCGATGCGACGGAATTTCTGGTCGGCCTCAGCGTAATACTGTGCTGTTGCGACCTTGCCCTCATAGACCTTGTCGCCTTTCTGGTTGATGATAGCGAAGTTGTTGGCGGCTTCGGTTACAAATGCCACTTTAGGGTAGGCTGGCAGATAGCCGCACTGATCGACAATGACTTTAGTGGATGATGGGCTCCAGCCCTTATCTGTTGCGCAAGAGACTGCGAGAACAGACAAACCTGCGAGACAAGCAGATGAGAATAGATTTTTAGTATTCATATTCGGAGTTTTATTTAATTGGCATAAAATTAATCAATTTTTCGAATTGAAGAGTCTTATAGACAATTAAATATCACGCCTTAAGCACATCAATGATGCTTCTGATATTCTTCGAGGATGCCTTCGGCCATCCATTGGGCAACGGCTTCACGGTTTGATGGTTTGATGAATCGCTGCTGGTCTTGTGAGTTCTGTATGTTGCCCAGCTCAAGGAACACGGCAGGCGGGTTTGACTCCTTAAGGACGTAGAGGTGTCGTTCGCTCACAGTGCCTGTGAAGCCGCGGTTAGGCTGATGCTGCTTGTATTTTGCCTCGAACTTGTTACGCATGGTATTGGCGAGTCGTTCGCCTTTAGGACTCTTGGCGTAGTGGTAGAGGAATATGTCGATACGTTCCTTGACGCTGCGACTGTCGAGGTGCATAAATATGGCACGGCAGTATTTGCTACGTTCCTTGGCGAAGAGGTTGTTGATGGCGACGCAGCGTTGCTTGAGTCGCTGTATCTGGTCGAGTGGTATTGCCTCGCCCATGCATGTCTCGTGGTTGTCGTAGGCGAGATACGGATCGTCACGTATGCCGTCGTCAGCGTCCTGTATGATTATATGGACTGTCGCACCCCATGCCATGAGCTGGCGAGCGAGGCGGAGCATTATGTCATAGGCAAATTCGTCTTCGCAGAGGTCGTGGCCAGCGAGCTTGCCCATAGCGCCTGGGTCGGGACCGCCATGACCGCTGACAAGGTAATAGACACAGTCTTTGAGCTTGCGGTTTTCTACCTTGACAACCTTATTGGCTTCACCGAAGAGGGGCTCAACGACAATGTCGTCACGTTGCTTGTCGGGAATGCGGTATTTGACACCAAGGAGTAGGGAGTTGTCTTTGCCGAGCTTGGCCTTGTTGAGCTCGATGAACTGAGCTTTAGAGGAGTTGTCTAGGCCGTGGCGAGAGAGAAACATGCCGATGCCTTCGCCCTGAAGAGGGGTGCCGAAGACTGTGTTGTCATCCTGTGAGAACGCTATCACAGGGGAGACAAACATAAACAATAGAACGATGATGTTTCTTATTCTCATTTTTGCAAAAACCACGCAAAGATAAGAAAATTTATCTAAAACCACTTCTTATCTGTGCCGTTCTGCTGTTTTCTGTAAATATCCTCTATTATGCCGTCGGAGAGACAAACTGAAGGAACCTCGATAGATACGGCGCCGAGAGCGTCGGCTATGGTGAGGAATATGTGAGCGGCAGGGACGATGACGTCGGCCCTGTCGGGTTTGAGCTTGAAATGGTCAACACGCTGCTCGATGGACATAGACGCTAGTTCGTTATAGAGTTTATGGAGCATAGCGGGTGATAGGCGCTGCCTCTCGGCATCGCGTTCTTCGGCTATGTCGAACAGCTTGCTTATGTTGCCACCGGCACCGACGATGGTAGAGTGAGGGTAGTCAATAGCTATGAGTTGCATGTCGTGGATGAGGTCGTCGCAGACATGGATATCGACGGTGTCGTTGAGAATGCGTAGAGTGCCTATGGCGTACGACTTAGTTGACACCATTTCACCGTCGGCTATGACACTGACCTCGGTGCTGCCACCGCCTACATCTACGTACACCATATTGCGGCTGTCGCAATGTGACATGTGAGCAGCGCATAGGATAGCGGCCTCTTCAGTGCCCGGTATGATGTCGATATCCATATCGATCTTTCGCCTTATATAATCAACGACATCGCCGGCGTTGCGGGCTTCGCGCATGGCGGCAGTGGCGCAGGCTCTGAAGTTGGACTTCTTGACGTCGTAGAGCTTCATCACAATGGCATAGGAACGCAGCAGCTCCTTAAGATCATGGATCTTCTTTTCAGATATCTCGCCGATGGTGAAGGCGTCCTGTCCCAGACGCAGAGGCACACGGAGAACGACCACCTTAGAGAAGTAGCCGTTAGAAGGATCATCGAGTCGCTTGATGACAAGACGCACTGCGTTGGAGCCTATATCGATAGCCGCATAATGGACGAGATCCATAAAGACAATTGTGTTTCTATTATATACGGCAAATATAAGAAATGGTTTTTAATTAAATTTGTGTCATAACACAGAAAGAAAAACACTATTTTCGCGACGACAAACCAAAAACAATAATAAAATGAAAAGATCATTCGCTTTGACACTTCTCATGGTTATGACTGTCATGATAAGTGCACAGAAGAAAGTTTCTATACTTGGAGACTCGTATTCTACATTCGCTGGCAAGAATCCAGAAGGGTATGCGCCATTTTATCCTAACGACAAAAACGACGTAGTAGATGCTTCACAGACATGGTGGAGTCTGTATATACAGGCTATGAACTACCAGCTGGAACAGAACAACTCATGGGGAGGCACTACCATTTGCAACACAGGCTATGGCGGAATGGACGCTACCAAGATGTCGTTCCTTTCACGAGTAGAGATGCTTGGCACTCCGGATATCATCTTCCTTTTTGGAGGAACAAATGATGCGTGGGCCAACTCTCCTATAGGGGAGTATAAGTATGCCGACTGGACAGCTGAGGATCTCAAGGCCTACAGACCTGCCTTGGCCAAGTTGCTTGATCAGCTGAAGAGCATCTACCCTGAGGCTAAGGTTTATGCTATTCTCAATTCAGAATTAAGAGAGGCTATCAATGAGTCGACACGCGAGGTATGTGCCCACTATAATGTTCAGCTTATTGAGCTCCATGATATCGAGAAGCAGAATGGTCACCCATCCATCAAGGGCATGCAAGCTATCTGCAATCAGTTACAGGAGGCTATCAAGCTGAATGCTGATTGATTTTTTACTGTCTGCCACCCTGCATCCCGTTAGATATGGTGCAATGAGTTCCCCCCGTAGAGACGGTGTGTACACCGTCTTGTAAATCATTGATTTCAACCACATTTCGCATAAGACGGTGTACACACCATCTCTACACCGATTGGTCTTTTACTTCTTGATAACCTTGATTACCTCTTTGCCGACCTGCAGTAGATAAACACCCGATGACATGCCTGAAAGGTCGATATCTGCCGATGTTCCGACATGTGTCAGACGGCCGTCGGACGTAAAGAGACGTACCTGCTGACCCTCCTGCATGCCGCTGATATGGACATGGTCGGCTGTTGGGTTTGGATAGGCGCTGACGCTTACCTTGCGCTCTGTTGCAATGGCTGTTGGTGTGTCTTCTTCCTTGGCTATGTCGTTTTCGCTGACATTACCAAATGAAATGCGCTTGATGGCCGAGATGGAGCCGAGGTCTTCGGTGCCGGCTGTCTCATCCTTGAAGACGATGATAGCATTGCCTTCCTTGAACTCGATGCGTCCTATGGCGACGGACGACCAACCTTGCATATTGGATATAGCCGACATATATTCATTTTCTGCAAAAAATAGCAACGGGAGCGATAATTCTGGTGGCAAACCCCATCCTCCCCCCTATTGGCATAAAGAAACAAAACGAGGATGTGGAACGTAAAATAGAAGTATGAAAAGAATCACTAACATATTGATATTGTTATTTGTCGCCACCACAGCATGGGGAGAGGCGACAAAGGAGCAGATAGCATATCTTGACTCATTATACAAAATAGCCTATTACAACTACAGCACCAATGAGGGACTGGCATACTTGGACAAACTGATAGAGGGATCCAAGAAATATGGCATAAGGAAGTATGAGACATCTGCCCTGCAGCTTAAGGCTGGCAGCTATATCAACTTGGGCTACCACAACAGGATAAAAGAACTGGCCGACAGTGTGAGCGAAGCCGGCATGAAAGAGACTGCTAGCAAAAACACCTATTATTATATCAAATTCATACTTTCACAATCATACAGCTATCAAGGGAAGTATAAACTGTCAATGAATGTAGCCCAGGAACTGTATGACGACAGCCACGGCTATGAGACAGAAGAACCCGACACAAACAGAAACGGACAGATGAGGATGCCGACAAAGATAGTGAACAGACTCAACGCTCTGTCGTGTCTTGGCACGGCAGAGGGCTACATGGGTCATTATGAGAAGGCTATAGACTACTACAACGAATGCATAGAGATAACAGACAAATGGCCGACGTTGCTTGCGGCTGAGAGACGAGACGCTTTTGACGGGCGAATGCTTGCTTCACTGAAAACAAGGGATTCCGAGACAAAACTCAGATATGCGCATGAGTTCGAAGACTACATGCAGATATATAAGAAGACCAAGACCGACGACCTGTCGGCCGACGAGAACTATATGATGTACGAGTTTTACATACACGACGCATACGTGGAGATTTACACGTCGACGGGAGAACTAGACAAGGCAGAAGAGCATGTGGCATCAATGAGGCAGATACTTAACGTCACAAAACAGGCATACGACAACCTGGCGGGAACTTTCTATTCGACGATGGCTAGCTACTGCATGGCAAGGAATGACTATAACTCAGCCTTCACATACGCAGATTCGGCTGCGTATTATCTGCATGGCTATGATTCAGGAGCTGAGCTCGAAGTGCTTAAGATAAAACTCAAGGCCAACCACATGAGAAGAAACTACATGCGCGACTATGACATAGCGCAGGAGGTGCTCACGCTTGGCGATTCACTAGCCCAAGAGACGAGAAACTCTAGCATTGACGAGATAAGCACCCTGATGGGTATGGACAAGCTCGAGATGGAGGCACAGGAAGCCGAGATTAAGCAGAACAGGAGGCTGGCGTTTATAGCTATAGGAGCTATCTTGCTGATAGCTAGTAGTATAGTGTATATACAGAGACAGAAGAGACACAGCGAAAAAGAGAAGCGTAAGATGCTGAGCGAACAAAACGAACTACTGGCAAGAGAGGTAGAAAAGCAGACGCGAGAATTGCGAGAGAAGAACGAGAGGATAACGATACAAAACGGGAAGCTAGACGAGAAGAACAAGATAATAAGCGAGAGCAACAGAGAAATGACTGCCAGCATAAACTATGCTAAGAGGATACAGAGCGCGATGTTGCCAGACGTGGAGAAACTGAGTGAAGGCAAAGACTTGGAAGGGTTATTTGCATTCTTCAGTCCGAGAGACATAGTGAGCGGAGACTTCTACTGGGCACGAGAGCACAGAGACGAGATCCTGCTGGCCTGCGCTGACTGCACCGGACATGGAGTGCCGGGTGCATTCATGTCGATGATAGGCACGACGATATTGAACGAGATATGTTCGCATGTGGACAAGATAGAGCCAAGTGAAGTGTTGAAAGTGCTAGATGCGCAGACCATAGAATTCCTTAGCCAGAAAGACGACGAGAGCGTAAATGACGGCATGGACATGGCATTTGTGACTTATAACCCTAAGAGCATGGAGATGAGATATGCATTGGCGAGAAGACCACTGTATGTAGTGAGGAACGGAGAGATAAAAGAGATAAAAGGCACGAAGCGAAGCATAGGAGACAGAGACGACAAGAGCAGCAAGATAAGCTTTGAGGGAGGCGAGATGAAGATGGAGAGAGGCGACATGGTATATATGTGTTCGGACGGCTTGGCGGACCAGTTTGGCGATATAGACGTAGAGCATCCACATGGCAAGAGAATGAAGTCGGCCGGCTTGAAGCAGCTATTGCTGAGGATAAGCAAGGAGCCTGTAGAGAATCAGAAAGAGGCTATAGGCAAGGCGTTGGAAGAGTGGATGGGAGAATGTGTGCAGACGGATGATGTGACGCTGGTAGGGATGAGGGTGTGAGGAACGACAAATCGATATTGACGGGAAGGCAATCCATGTAGTTCCTATATACAAATGGCTAATTAATTAACCGTACTTTTATTACAATATCTCGATATTTATACCGTACTTTTATTACAAGAATTTACTGTTTATACCGTACTTTTATTACATTTGCAGTTGTAAATATTTGAATATCCAACATTTATGAACTGCTTTAACAGAAACGCCCTTAAAAGACTCAGAGAGTGGAGGCTTTCAGCCAGTCGCAAGCCTTTAATACTGCGAGGTGCTCGACAGGTGGGGAAGACAACGCTCGTAACGGAATTCGCCAAGGAATATAGCACATTCTTGCATCTGAACCTTGAAAAAGAAGACGACCGCAAGTTGTTTGAGATATACAGCGACGTTAACGAACTGTTACGGGCGACATTCATACTCAAAGGGATGCCTGTTGCCACAGAAAACGTCTTGCTGTTCATTGACGAGATACAAAATTCAGGCAAGGCAGTGGCCATGCTGCGCTACTTCTATGAGGAAGCCAACCATATACATGTAATCGGAGCTGGGTCGTTGCTTGAGACATTGATGGATGTGCGAAGGATATCATTTCCCGTTGGGCGTGTACAGTATATGGCATTACGACCTTGTACATTCACAGAATTCCTGGGAGCAATGGGTGATGAGATGGACCAAGCGTTGGTAGAAGATGTTGACGTACCAGAAATAATACATCAGCGCCTGATGAATCGTTTCAGAGAATATATATTATGCGGAGGTATGCCTGCGGCTATAGTGGAATATTCACAGAACAGAGATATACTTAGTGTAAAGGATACGTATGAATCATTGCTCCTGTCATACAGCGATGATGTGGAGAAATACACCGCAAGTGCCACAACAACAAAGGTGATAAGAAGTATACTTAGCAATGGATGGAATTGTGCGGCCGAAGCAATATCATTCGAGGGCTTTGCGGGAACCAACTACAAATCCCGTGAGATGAGCGAAGCGTTTCGGATAATATCCAAAGCAATGCTTCTCGAACTTGTCTATCCAACCGCTAATGTGCAGATGCCAATGATGACCAATATGCGCAAAAGGCCGAAGCTATTGTGGCTCGATACCGGCATGGTAAATTATGTGGCAGGCATACAGCGCGACGTATTCTCGGTGGCTGACATAAATGATGTCTGGCGAGGGCGCATTGCAGAGCATATTGTAGGGCAAGAATTGCTGGCAATAAGCAATGACGTGTCGGCGCACCGCGATTATTGGCGGAGTGACCGCGTAGGTTCGGAAGCAGAGGTTGATTTTGTCTATCCATACAATGGGCTCGTGATACCTATAGAGGTCAAGTCGGGACACAATGCCAAACTAAAATCACTGCATCAATTCATGGATGCGGCGCCTCACGATGTAGCAATACGCGTCTGGTCACAACCATTGTCAATTGACGACGTAAAAGCAAACAATGGGAAGACATTCCGACTGATTAACTTGCCGTTCTATTATGTGGGGCAAGTGGAGAAGGTGTTGGGGAAGTATATTTAAATTAGAGGCGTATAGGTCAAATTAACAGTGCACGCAACTGGTATTTGAAGAATGAACAATCTTTCTGGAGTCAACAGTTGCATTATTAGTCAAAATAGCTATCTTTGTATAAACAACATCCCTTAACCAAGACAGCTATGGTAAAGCTACAAGGACTGCGCAATGAATATAAGCGCATAACATCTACAATATCCAAGCATTACAGTTCGGTATTTCTGGTCGATCTGAACACATGCACGTATGAGATACTGAAGGTGCACCCTTCCGTTGTCAAGTTGACAGAAATGCATACAAATGCCAAGGATGCCCTGAAAGTATATCAGGATGTCGCCATAGAGAAAGAGTACCGTGACAAGATGAGCGACCTCATTGACTGGGATAACCTGGCAGAACGTCTAGGTCAAGACGGCACGCTGTCGGCGGAATACCGATGCACCAACAGAACGCGCAAATGGTGCCGTGCGCAATGGATAGTGCTAGACGTGGTAGATGGCAGGGCCCAGACAGCGATATTCACCATAGAAGACATACAGGGAGAGAAGTCGAAAGACGAAAAGATAGAGAAGCAGGACAACTACATCAACGGCCTCATCAGCAACTACGATCTGCTGGTGATATATAACATCAACACTGACATCTGCAGTCACAAATTCTATTCATCTGTTGCGCCAGAAGACATCAAGGGTCCTATCAACGACAAGGCCAAGTCGGTAAGCACCATCTTCACTGCAGCCATGAGGAAACATTGCCATCCGGACCATCTGGAGGCTATGCTCTGCTACACAGACAAAGACTTCATCTGCCAGGTGCTGAAAGGCAAGAAGCGACATACGCACCGTTTCCTATATACAGACACTCCAGGACAGTATGTTTGGGTAGAGATACAGCTCATCAAATTTGCTCCAGAAGACGAAGAGCCAGAGGACATAGCAGTGGCCTATACCAATGTGGATGCCGATGAGCGTGAGCGCAGAGCGCAGCAGGATGCCCTTGAAGACGTGAAGGACATCGTCAACTCGTCGGACATGGGCATGTGGCACATCAGTCTCGTGATGGGCAAGAAGCCACGCATGAATGTCGATGGCAAGATGCGGGAGCTGCTCGGTCTGGACAAGGACTCGTCGCTCACGGAAGAGGAGATGTATGACGCATGGTATAGCAGAGTGCATCCAGATGCCGTAGAGTCGGTGCAGTCCTCTGTCATGAGGATGATAACCGAGGGGGTGAGAGACGAGAATACATATCTGTGGATACACCCGACCAAGGGAGAACGTTATGTGAGATGTGGAGGTACAGCCAAGCCTATCATGGGCGGCCATATGCTAAGCGGTTATCACTATGACGTGACTGAACATGTGATTGCCGAGATGCATCAGAAGAAGATAACAGAAGAAGCGTTGGCGGCGAACAAGGCGAAGACCGAATTCCTGCACAACATGATACACGAGATACGCAATCCGCTGAATGCCATCATGGGCTTCTCGCAGTTGCTTGGCATGCCAGACGGCACATGGTCGGAAGAGGAGAAGGAGGAGCACAACAAGCAGATAGCCAACGCATATAGCATGCTGAGTCTTCTGATAGATGATGTATTGGACATAGCAGACTCCAATCATGGCAACTATATAGTGAACATAGCAGAGACAAATGTCAACAACGTATGTCGAATCGCGATGCAGGCGGCAGAGTTCAGAAAGCCGAAGGCGGTGAAGATGCATTTCACGACAGAAGTGGACGATAGCTATACCATACAGTCGGATGGACGCCGCATAAGTCAGGTGCTCGTGAACTATCTGACAAATGCCTGCAAGCACACCTGGGCGGGCGAGATACGTCTGCACTGCTCTACGACAGAGAATCCGGGCAAGCTGACATTCTCGGTGACCGACACAGGAGAAGGTGTGCCACCAGAGATGGCGGAGTACGTATTTGAGCGATTTACAAAACACAACGCTAAGGTCAAGGGTTCAGGAATCGGACTCAACATCTGCAGCATCATAGCAGAGAAGTTGCATGGTGAGGTGAAGCTCGATACAAGCTACACCAACGGAGCCCGTTTTGTATTCATACTATAGGCCATAATACAAAAAGAGTTATCTTTGCGGCGTAAAAACAGATAAGTAGTGAGCCTTTTCAATACAGTAAAAGAAAAGATAAACGCCATCATAGACTGGGGCATGGGTATATACAATTGGGTATTTGAAAATATACTCGGCCTCAGGTTTCTGCACACCTACAAAGAAGATCCAGACCAATTCATACGTCATATATCGGACAAATATCTGCACCTGAGTGAGGAGGACCTTGTCAGGACCTATGAGACATCGCCATTGGAAGTGGTGGGGCAGGAGCGGATAACCTCAGTAGCCACGAGCCGCATAAGGAACCACGGAATGAGAGTGCTGGCGGTCACCGCTATGTGCGCATGGCCTCAGAGCTGGATCATGTGGCCGCTGATGGTGGTGGATATCATCTATTTCCAGCTGCAGGTGTTTGCCATATCGCAGGAGTTATATATTCTCTACAAGCGTAAGGGTGAATACTCGGGAGAGAACCAGCTCAACTACGCGTCGCTAGCCAATATGGCCGTCAAAATGGCTGGGACACAGATAAAGCACAAGGTCATCAAGCAGGCCAAGAAAGTTGTAGGCCAGATAGGTAAGGGCATAGTAAAAAGAAGCTTTGCGATATTCAGAGCAACGATACAGGCTACGTTCAGGCAGGTGTTGAAATGGTGCGGCATAACGGTAACAAAGGACATGATAGAGACGACACTGACGCTATTGCTGTCGGGCCTCTGTGCTTTGGTGGGTGGACTTATTTCGTATTGGCTCTTTGTGCCGATGGCAAGAAGGTTGCAGAGAGAACTGATAGAGGAAGTGGACAATTCTAAAGACCCCAATAATCATATTTAAGAAAAAAATGTTTTTCGGATACGTGTTTGCAATGTGTCGGTTGTCATGTGAGTAAAAGCAACAATAAGATGGAATTTATATTCGAACTATTTGCTCAGATGTTTGCGTCTGAGGAGAACATAGCAGAGGAGACAATTGCAAAGGAAGAGGTTAGCAAGACCGCTGAATTTGACGCTGAGACAGAGGAGTTGCCAGAGGCAGAACTCGGCAATATCTTCGAAGCAGTATGTTTCCACTAATTACGAACGAAAAACCTCTATTTTGAAACAGGAACAGAACATAAACTCACTATTGGAGAGCTATCTCAACGGCACAATGACGCCTGAACAGAAGAAGGCGGTAGATAGAGCCAGAGAGATAGACGCCAGGAAGATGCAGGCGTGGGACAATGTAGCCAAGAGCACAAAGTCGCATAGAAGCATCGGCAAGATCATGATGAGATATGCGGCGATGTTGGTGCCACTGCTTGTCATAGGACTTGTTTGGGCAGGTGACATCAAGGCGTTTCTCCTGCATTGGGGAGAGAACAGCAACAGGACAGAGACTGTCGCACCAGCTATTGGCGCGACAAGTTCAGATCTGCAGAATATGCACATACGCTTTGACCGAGCAGACCTCAGCACAGTGACCGCAACACTCATGACATATTACCCTGAGATAAAGGGATTGAAGAGTGATGTGAAAGATGATACGATCAAAGTCACAACAACTTTTGACCACCAATCACTCAATGAGGTTCTTGAGGAGCTAAATATTCACTTCGGGCATAACTTTGCCCTTGATTCAGATGGATATTTGGTAATATCTGATTAACTTCACGGGCCTTTTCCCTTGAAGTCCGAAATTGAAGACCATAATGGAATATGCAGAAAAGGCGCTCCCTCAAGGGCGTCTTTTTTCGTTTATATACACCAACGACTTAAATAATTGATTTGAATATGAACATCAGGATATTATCGGCATTTTTGACTTTCTTCGTCTTTACAGTATCCAACGCGCAGACAGCGAGGACCTCAGAACTGATGTGCGAAGGGTGGAAGTTCAGTCTTGGTGATGCCAGTTCACCTGCTAAAGATTTCGGAAACGGCACGGAGTATTTCAACTATCTGACAAAGGCCAACTCTATACATAACGAAGGACCATACTCATTGAAGTTTGATGACAGTGGATGGGAGGATGTGCGTCTGCCACACGACTGGGTGCTACAACTGCCATACGCGGCAGAGGCAAGTCATAGTCATGGATATAGAGCTGTAGGATATAAATATCCAGAGAACAGTGTAGGATGGTATCGCAAAGAGTTCACCATAGACAAGGACGACGAAGGTAAGCATATAGAACTGCAGTTCGATGGCATATTCCGCAATGCGACAGTGTGGTTCAACGGCTTCTATATGGGTCAGGAGCATAGCGGCTATGCTTCGCAGGTGTATGATATAACAGACTATGTGAACTTTGGTGGCAATAACCTTATCTGTGTGAGAGCTGACGCTACACTCGAGGAAGGGTGGTTTTATGAGGGTGCCGGCATATACCGTGACGTATGGCTGAAGAAAAGCAACAACGTGCATATAGCTCCATTCGGCACATTCGTATATTGCACTTTCCCCGATGAGACTTACAACAAGTTCATCCTTCATGTGGATACTGAAATAGAGAATTCGGGATTAGAAGCCATCGATAATTGTCATGTGAGACATACCGTCATTGATGCCGAGGGCAATGTGTTTATGGAGATACCTGTCCAGAACGTAGCTCTTGACGTCACGCCACTTATGCCCAAAGAAACTCGCCAGAAGGGACTCGTGCAGTTAAGCAGTAAGAAGCCTCATCTGTGGGACATAGACGATCCATATCTCTATACTCTCAAGACTGAAGTCATAGTTGACAATATGGTTGTTGACGAATACACGACAACATTCGGCATAAGAGATGTGAAGTTCACAGCAGACAAAGGCTTTTTCCTCAACGGCAAAAATATAGAGCTCAAGGGTGTCAACATGCATCAGGACCATGCAGGTGTGGGAGCAGCTATACCAGACGCGTTGCAGGTGTATAGACTGCAGAGACTCAAGGCACTTGGGTGCAACGCCTATAGAGCGTCGCACAACCCGATGACGCCAGCCATGCTCGACGCGTGTGACAGAGAGGGCATACTGGTGATAGACGAGAATCGACTGATGGGCGTAAACGAGGAACATCTGCGACTGCTGGAGAAGATGATAAAACGCGACAGGAATCACCCGTCGGTGATACTATGGAGTGACGGCAATGAGGAGTGGGGACTGGAGAATGACGTGAGAGGTACCAAGATTGCCGCTTCGATGAGAGAATATACCCACAGACTGGACCCATCGAGAATGGTGACCGTAGCCAATGCCGGTGGTGCAGAGCTGATAAAGGGGCTGGAGGTTGTTGGCTACAACTACATTGTGCAGAATGACGTAGAGAACAGGCACAAGTCATATCCTGAATGGATAATAGTAGGTACAGAAGAGACGACAGGATGCGGCACGCGAGGAGTGTATTTTGATGATCCGACAAAATGTACTATGCCAAGCATCAACAGGACAGATACTACATACGAGAATAAGATTGAGCGAGGCTGGAAATTCTATGATGAAAAGCCATGGGCAGCGGGACTGTTCTATTGGACTGGCTTTGACTATAGAGGCGAGGGCAATCCTCTTGAATATCCGGCCGTAGGATCGGAGTTTGGCATACTGGACTATTGCGGCTTTGACAAAGATGAAGCAAGTTACCTTAGAGCATGGTGGACTGACAAGCCGGTGCTTCATATTTTCCCGCACTGGAACTTGCAAGGACATGAGGGAGAGTCGGTGGATATATGGGCATATAGCAACTATGATGAAGTAGAGCTGATAGTCAACGGTAAGTCGAAAGGCAGGCAGAGAGTAGAGAAAAACGGCCATCTGAAATGGACGGCGACGTATAAGCCAGGAAGGTTGGATGCGGTAGGCTATAAGAATGGCAGGAAAGTGGCCAAGAAGACTGTCTATACCACAGGTGACGCTACACGGATAGATGTCAGCGCATGGACAGAGCGAGGAAGCAGGATGATAAACGGGATATGCGGAGCTGCCAAATATGAATTGAAAGCTGACAATCGCGACGTAGCTGTGCTTACAGTTCAGTTGAGCGATAAGAGGGGGCAGATGGTGCCAACGGCATGCAACGAAATAGAGATAGAAGTTGACGGTCCGGGAAGAATACTGGGTGTAGGCAATGGTAACCCAGCCTTCAAGGGAGAAGAACACCCGAGAGATCTGGAATGCAAGAGATTTAAGGTGCCTGCTTTCAACGGACTGGCGCAGGTGCTGATACAGGCAGGCAAAGAGGCTGGGACGATAAACGTAAGACTACATAGCGAAGGACTCAGTGAAGGTGCCGTCAAGATAATAACCCAATAACAGCATGAACGACAACGGGACATACGGATATAGCAGAAGGAGAATGATGAGACTGCTATGGGTGCTGCTAATGACATTGGCGGCAGTCACGTTACATGCCCAGACCAATATACTTGATGAAGAGATACACCTAAAGAACGGCTATAGCGGAGCGTCGGACACACTGATAAACATAGTGAGCCGCCAGACAGGCATAACGATAAGCTATAGCAACAAGGTGTATGCTAACCAGAAGTTGACCATAAGCGAGAATAAGCTCACTCTGCTGGATGTTCTTGACAAGATATTTTCGCGATTCCCAGTAGAGTATGTCATCCGAGGGAATAAGGTCATTATAGCCCCAGAAAAGGCCCGTTATTACACGGTAAAAGGCTACTGCAAGGACGCACTGAGCAGTGAAGTGCTGATAGGAGCCAACGTGTATGACACATTGCTATATATAGGGCAGGCCACCAACGGATATGGATTCTTCTGCATCACGCTGCCAGAAGGTCGACTGGGGATAAGGGCATCATACGTAGGCTATAAGCCGACGACCATCTACATGGATCTCAAGCAGGACACGATGATGACAATAAAGCTAGAGCCTACTCTGCTCATAGAGGACATTGATGTGATGGCTAGCGAGAGCGACATGAACAGAGCCAAGACGGGTATCGTGGAACTTACCATGGAGCAGGTGAAGAGCATGCCGTCGTTGCTAGGTGAGTCGGATGTCATAAAGGCTCTAGAATGGACACCAGGTGTAAATGGCGGAGAAGAGGGTTTCGGTGGCATGAGTGTGAGAGGAGGCAGTTCGGACCAGAACGTGGTGATGCTCGATGACGTGCCTCTATATAGTCCGAATCACCTGGCAGGTCTCTATTCCGTGTTCAACTCAGAATCGGTGAACAGCGCTACACTCATCAAAGGTGGGTTCCCGGCGAGGTATGGAGGAAGACTATCGTCGGTGCTTGACGTAAAGATGAAGGAAGGCAACATGCAGAAATTCTCTGGATATGTAAACATCGGACTGCTAGCCTCAAACGCTACATTGGAGGGACCGATAATCAAAGACAAGATGTCGTTTATCGTGTCGGCGCGAAGGACATATTTTGATCTCTTCTCGTCACAGATACAGCGCAATAAAAGTCAGAAATATGCCTTTAACTTCTATGATATACATGCTAAGCTCAACTATATCATATCAGAAAAGGACAGGCTCTACGTAGGCGTATTCACCGGGTATGACAATCTGAGTTATGGCTACAACTACCGTGACATATACATAGAATACCATGACAAAGATACCCGTAAGATATCAATCAATGACAGCCAGAAGGTAAGATGGGGTAATGTTGTGGCTTCGGCAAGGTGGAATCATGTGTTTGGTTCATCGTTATTCTCAAACACATCCGTCAGTTACAGCCGTTATCGCTTTAGGAACACTTTGACAAATTATACAGACAATGACAAGGTGAAGTTCCTCAACGGCTATTACAGCGGTATAAATGATGTAGGAGCGCGTATAGACTTCAACTGGTACACACCATTTGTTCCAGGAGTGATAAGATATGGAGCCAACATGACATATCATGGATTCTATCCAGGCGTGTCGGTATATACAACAACCGTTGACAGGTCGGACTCCACATCAATAGGCACAGACAAGACAAAAGATAAATCAATATACCGTATAGAGAGCCACATATACTTCGAAGACGAACTTACTCTAGGAGACCTGAGTATCAATGCAGGAATACACTCATCGATACTCAAGCGACCTATGAGAAGGCCGTATATCAGAATCGAGCCGCGCATAATGGTCGGCTATGAACTAGGTAAGCGTGTGCAGCTTAAGGCCGGATATTCCGACATGACACAGTTTATGCAGCTGATGCGCATGGTATCTGTTGCCTCACCGGCGGACATCTGGCTTCCTGCATCAACGAAGCTGCCAACGCCACACTCATGGCAGGTGTCAACAGAAGCTAGTGTGCACATAGGTCAGCAGCTATATTTCAGCACAGAAGCATATTACAAGAGATACAAGAATCAGCAGACATACAAGTCGTCGCTGATGATGGAATCGTTTATGGAAGACAACTGGGACGACATATATAGCCGAGGAGATGGCTATGCCAAGGGACTGGAGTTCTTCCTTCACAGGAAGTCGGGGCGCTTGTCGGGATGGATAGGGTACACACTGTCGAAAGCCAGAAGTAGATTTGATGACATCAACGAAGGCCTGACAATGAATGCTGACAATGACAGGACGCATTCGACATCGATAAACCTGAGCTTCAAAATAAACAATAGAGTAGATATTAACACCACATGGCAGTACACTACAGGCTCGCCTACGACAATACCAGACAGCCGATTTACCGTTGTAGATGAAAAAGAGGCGTATTCATATCCTATAGAAGGAGTGAGAAACGCCTATCGACTGCCAAATTCGCATACGCTAAACATAGGCGCCAACATAAAAAGACCTATAGGACGAACAGAGCGAGTATTGAGTTTTGGCATATACAACGTCTATGCCCACAAGAACCCGATGTTTGTCTATTGGAAACAGACGAATACGTACGCAAGTCAAGACAACAGCATAGGCACTGCCAACAATACATATAAGCTAAAGCAGTTCAGTCTCATAGCATGGCCATGGCCATATCTGAAATACAGCATAAAATTCTGATGAAACGAATAACGATATACATATTGACACTTATTGCATTGATAAGCTGTGAGACAGAGGCCGTAATAGACCTCAACTCGCACAGCCAGATCGTTGTTACCTCGTTCATCTACAAAGATAGCACTGTCACGGTCAAAGCCTATGGTACCGTGTCATATACAGACACTACGAAATACAGTTCGCTCAACGGAGTATATGTGACAATGACAGTCAACCCGCCAAGCGACGGCATAAGCAAATACGTGAAAGAGGGAGAGATAGCGACAAGCATAGATGGCATGAACATAGAGTATGGGGATTCGATAGAGATAGATATCTATGACAAGATAAACGACAAGCATGCGTCGGGTTATACAAAGATGCTCAAGCCAGTGGAGATAAAGGATATATCGGTCACTGAATTTGTTAGGAACAGCACAGATAGCATCATGGGAATCACTATTACTATGCGAGATCCTAAGGAGACCCGAGACTACTATCAGATAGTGGCTAGAGCGAAGGAAGAGCTGAGTACAGGAGAAACAAGAATAACACCACTCGAATGTGATTATTCTGATTATCTTTTCTATATTGCAAATTCAACACTCACAACTACAATACAGTCGTCGTCGGCAGGTCTGTTCAATGATGAGATGATAAACGGCAAGCAAAGGAATATCACATTCAACATCATGAAAGCAGATATAAGCAAGGTGATGAGAGAAAAAGACTCGAGGAAGACTATCGAGGTCTTGTTGTATCATCACACGTATGACTACTACAACTACATTCATACAGCACGTCTGGCCCAGAGCTACCTGATATTGCCAGTCTTCGGTATCACATCCATACATTCAAATATAGAGAATGGAGTAGGCATAGTGACCGGCATGTCGTTTGATAAGAAAGATATTGAAATAACAAGATAAATACAGTAAACCATGGCAACAGCAAAGACAAAGATACTCATCGTCGGCTCTGGTCCGGCAGGTTACACAGCAGCGATATACGCATCAAGAGCCAATCTCAAGCCAATGCTCTATGAGGGTATGCAGCCAGGAGGACAGCTCACGACGACAACGACAGTAGAGAACTTCCCGGGATTCCCTGAAGGGATCGACGGCAATATGCTCATGATGCAGATGAGAGAGCAGGCTGAGAAGTTTGGCGCAGACATACGTTCAGGTATGGTGAGTGCGATAGACATGAGCAAGAGACCATTTGCCGTGACAACAGACGATGGAGAGATAGAGGCAGACGCTGTTATCATAGCCACAGGAGCGACAGCCAAGTATCTTGGACTGGCAGATGAGCAGAGATATGCAGGCTGTGGAGTGTCGGCATGTGCCACATGCGATGGATTCTTCTACAGAGGCAAGAATGTAGCCGTAGTAGGAGGAGGAGATACAGCGATAGAAGAAGCCATGTATCTGTCCACACTAGCCAAGAAGGTGTATCTGATAGTCAGAAGAAACGAGCTCAGAGCATCGAAGACTATGCAGGAGCGACTGGCAACGGTAGATAACATAGAAGTGATGTATGAACATGAGACAGTAGGGCTTGACGGAGAAGGAGGCGTAGAGAAAGCCATCTTGAAATATCGCAAAGGCAAGGCTGACGAGAAGACAGTAGAGATAGCCATCGATGGATTCTTCCTCGCGATAGGTCACAAGCCAAATACAGAACTGTTCCCAGGTATAGAGACAGACGAGCAGGGCTATATCAAAGTGAAAGGCAGTACGTCGCATACAAACATAGAAGGCGTCTTTGCCTGTGGCGATGTATGCGACCCACGTTATCGTCAGGCCATAACGGCAGCAGCCAGTGGATGCAAGGCGGCCAAGGACGCAGAGCTGTGGTTGATGGAGAATAAATAAAGAGACACATAATTTTTATTTTTCGCTGAAAATCGTTTTCTTTGAAAAAAGTTTACTGAAAAATACAAAATACAATAATATGGATAAAGAACTATTAGCTCAGTGCGAAGCTACTGCCAAGACATGGCTTGGTGGCAACTTTGACGCTGAAACAAAGGCAGAGGTTCAGGCTCTGCTTGACAATTCTGACAAGACAGGTCTCATCGACGCATTCTATCGTACATTGGAGTTTGGTACAGGCGGTCTCCGCGGTATCATGGGCGCAGGTACAAACAGAATGAACAAATATGTTGTAGGTATGGCGACACAGGGTTTTGCCAACTACATCAACAAGGCATGTAAGAACCGCAAAGTACAGAGTGTTGTTGTTGGTCATGACTGCCGTAACAACAGCCGTCTTTTTGCTGAAACAGTAGCCAATATCTTCTCGGCAAACGGCATCAAGGTATATCTTTTTGAGAGCCTTCGTCCAACACCAGAAATTTCATTTGCCATCCGTCAGCTCGGTGCAATAGCAGGTGTAAACATCACTGCATCGCACAACCCTAAGGAGTATAATGGCTACAAGGCATATTGGGAAGATGGCGCGCAGGTGCTTGCTCCACATGATACAGGCATCATCGATGAGGTGAACAAGGTTAAGATTGAGGATGTGAAGTGGGAGGCAAACAAGGATCTCATCAGCATCATCGGTGGTGAGATGGACTATGACTACCTCGTGGCAGTGAAGAGCGCTATGGTAGATCAGGATGTTATCTTGCGTCAGAAGGACCTCAACATCGTTTATTCGCCACTTCATGGTACAGGTCGTGTGATCATACCACTCTGTTTGCGTAGCTGGGGCTTCCAGAACATCAATGTGGTGCCAGAGCAGATGGTTATCGATGGTAACTTCCCAACAGTGAAGAGTCCAAACCCAGAGAACTCTGAGGCTATGACAATGGGTATGAATCTCGGTACAAAGCTTGGCGCAGACCTCGTTATCGCATCTGACCCTGATGCAGACCGCTTGGCAATCGTATGTCGTGACGACAAGGGCCAGTGGATCATCATCAACGGCAACCAGACATGTATGATGTTCTGCTACTACATCATCACAAATATGAAGAAGCTCGGCAAGCTCAAGGGCAACGAGTTCCTCGTGAAGACAATCGTTACATCAGAGCTTATCCGCGAGATAGCAGACAAGAACAACGTGAAGTTGTATGACGAGTTCACAGGTTTCAAGTGGATCGCATACCGCATACGTGAGATGGAAGGCAAAGAGAAGTATATCGGTGGCGGTGAAGAGTCATTCGGCTTCTTGCCATACGACGCTGTACGAGATAAGGATTCGCCTGCATCAATCTGTCTTATCTGTGAGATTGCTGCATGGGCTAAGGACAACGGCATGACACTCTATGAGTTGCTCATGAAGATATACCAGGATTACGGATTCCAGCTTGAGAAGGCTGTATCTGTAGTTAAGCCAGGCAAGAGCGGTGCAGACGAGATAAAGGCAATGATGGAGAACTTCCGCAGCAATCCTCCAAAGCAGATTGCAGGTTCACCAGTTGTCAAGATCAAGGACTTCAAGAGCTTGAAGCAGACATGTGTGAAGTGTGGTGAGGTAAGCGACATCAACATGCCAGCTACATCGAATGTGCTTCAGTATTTCACAGAAGACGGAACAAAGGTAAGTGTTCGTCCATCGGGCACGGAGCCAAAGATCAAGTTCTACATTGAAGTGAAGGGCGAGCTCAAGAATGCTGCTGAATATGCATCGGCAAGCGCCAAGGCAGATGCCAAGGCCGCTCAGGCATTGAAGGACATGGGAGTAAACTAAGGTTTATAACCTATATTGATAGAAAAGGCCTCTCGGGAGAATGTCCTGAGAGGCTTTTTTTGTGCATAATAGTCTTCTGTCCACCAATGTAACTCTTTTTTACACCTCGGTTAATTCTTGTTTATTTACTTTTGTCGTTGTAATTTAAAACGATCTAAACTATACTGTTATGGAAATAAAGCGTTTTCTCTCTTTGCTTATGGTTGGCGCATTGGCTTTTACTATGCCGGCTTGTGGTGAAGATGAAAAGATAGATGATGGCAACGAGCAAGAACAGACTCCCGATAAGTCTATGAAGGGGTCTCAATCTGGCATTTCTGTCTCTAAGCCAGAGGTGACGGATGTCGCTGCGTATTCAGCTAAGGTGTCGGCTACAATGTCTTCTCTGGATGCCTACCATTCAGCTAAATTCTGTTATTCTACAAATGCTGACATGTCAGGTTCAAAGTCTGTCGCATGTCGCTTATATACTGATCCTACTTTCTCGACCGAACTTCCCGGACTGGCATCTAACACTACTTATTATGTGTGTGCTATTCTCACCTCTTCCATCGAGGAGGATATATACTCCGAGACAGTCTCATTTACGACTTCAGAGGTTACCAATACCGACGACTATGTTGGTCCTGACTATCCCGATGACTACCGCAATATAGCAGGGTGGGATAACCGTGACAAGTGGAACCTGTCGAATGTTCACGACCCTTCGGTGATGCTGGCAGATGACGGTTACTACTATATGTACCAGACAGACGCTTCTTTTGGCAATGAACATGCCAAGGGAGGACATTTCCATGCTCGCCGTTCAAAGAACCTTATTGACTGGGAATATATGGGTGGCACTATGAAAGAGGCACCATCATGGATACTTGAGAAAGTCAACGAGTTCCGTTCAGCTCAAGGACTCCCTGTTATTACCAATCCTCAGTATGGTTTCTGGGCACCATGTGCTCGTAAGGTGCGCGACGGCCTCTATCGCATGTACTATAGCATCATTCTCGACAACAATTTCGGTGACGGCAAGCCAAACTCATCATCCGACAATTCATGGACAGAACGAGCATTCATCGGTGTGATGGAAACAACAGACCCTTCTACCAATGTATGGGAGGATAAGGGTTATGTCCTGTGCTCTTCTACAGATCGCGATGGTCAGTATGCGAACACTAAGAATAAGTGGGAACAGGCCTACTATTATTTCAACGCCATCGACCCTTCGTATATCATCACACCAGAAGGTGAACACTGGCTCATCTATGGCTCTTGGCATTCTGGTATTGCAGCCGTTCAGCTCGATCCAGCTACAGGTAAGACACTTGAGTCCCTTCCTAATCCATGGGGTAAGTCATATAACGATATCAAGGCATTCGGTAAGCGTATCTATACTCGTAAGACAACTTCGCGTTGGCAGGCTTCTGAAGGCCCAGAGGTGGTATATCATGATGGCTATTATTATCTGTTCCTTGCATACGATGCACTCGATGTGCCATATAATACGCGAGTAGTTCGCTCAAAGAATATTGATGGTCCATATTTAGATATGTATGATACTGACTGCACAAATAATGGAGGTGACGCATTCCCTATTGAGACACATCCTTATCAGTTCAGCGGCGATCGCGGCTGGGTAGGTATCTCTCACTGTGCGGTCTTCGATGATGGCAAGGGCAACTGGTTCTACTCGTCTCAGGCACGCTTCCCTAATAGCTCGTCAGACACTTGGGCACCTAATGCCGTCATGATGGGTCACGTGCGTAGCATCGTGTGGACTGAAGATGGATGGCCTCTCGTGTTGCCTGAACGCTATGGCAACGTACCGGCTATTGCACTCTCGGCAGAAGATTTCGTTGGTAAGTGGGAGCATATCGAGTTGAAATACGATTACCAGAAACAACGAGTAGCAGGTGAGATGACATTCGCTGCGGATGGCACGATTACGAGCGGCGTGTGGAAGGGAGGTAAGTGGTCGTTTGATGCCACTACTGGTATCCTTACCGCTAATGGCGTTAAGCTCTATGTGAAGCGCGAATGCGATTGGGAAGCATCTCCTCGCCGTGCAACAATAGTATATGCCGGTTTGGGCGACCATAAGACTTATTGGGGTAAGAAAATAGATTAAGATAGTTTTATATTGATGCTTTATTGGAGAGTGGCAAGAGTCCGTGCAGACACTTGCCACTCTCTTTTTTTTTAATTCTGCACCCTTTGTTAATATTCTATACTCGGTATAAGATATTTTTACAAATAATGTATTCTCCATTGTTCAAATGTGAGGCCTTTTTGGAATGTCAACTTTGCAAAATAGGTGTTTTTCAACATATCAACATGATGCGGTAAAGTGCCTAATGTATTGTTACAATGCACTATAAGGTGTTGTTTGCTCATTTTATCTTATTTATATCTTTTTTAAATTATTCGGGCTCGTTTCCTATTTTAAATGGGAGTTGTATTTTTGTATGTTCACAAGACCCTAATGAAGGAGAGTAAAGAGATAATGCACGATGGTGTCGTGCGATCACTTGATGGCGAATTTATGTCAGTCGAGATCCTAAGCAAGTCAGCTTGTTCAGGGTGTGAAGCGCGTTCGTTATGTTCCTCCTCCGATCAGAAATCCAAGATGATAGAGGTTGTTGTAAATAAAGGTGAAACATACCAGGTTGGACAATCGGTTACAGTCGTTGGCTCTGAGTCAATGGGAATTGTAGCCGTTGTTTTGTGTTATGTGGTCCCTGTTGTCTTGATGGTGCTTGTGATGGTTGTTCTTACTGTCTTAAGGGTGTCTGACGTCACTGTTGGCTTGTCTGCTATCGGCGTTCTGATACCTTATTTTTTTTTAATCTACTTGATGCGTGATAAATTCCGCAAGAGCATCGTTTTCAGAATAAGAAATAAAATAGAATAATAGAAAAACAAAACCATGGAAGCTGTTTTAATAACAATTGCAGTTCTTGCTGTGTTGGGCTGTGTGGCAGCGGTAATCCTCTATTTTGTCTCACAGAAGTTCAAGGTCTATGAAGATCCAAAGATCGGTGAGGTAGAAGAAGTGTTGCCAGGTGCCAACTGCGGTGGATGCGGTTATGCCGGATGTCATGCTATGGCTGAGGCTCTTGCTAAGGCGGACGATCTTAGTGGACTTGTTTGCCCAGTAGGTGGTGCTCCTGTCATGAGCCAGATTGCTGCTATTCTTGGCAAGACTGTTGCTGAGTCTGCTCCAAAGCTCGCCGTTGTGCGTTGCGGTGGATGTCTCGACAAGCGTCCTAAGACTCTTAACTACGATGGCGCTAAATCGTGCGCTATTGCATCTACTCATTTCGCTGGTGATACAGCATGCTCTTATGGCTGTCTTGGCTTGGGCGACTGTGTTAGCGTCTGCCAGTTCGATGCAATCAAGGTTAATCCTGTTACCGGTATCGCAGAAGTTGATGAGGCCAAATGTGTAGCATGTGGTGCTTGCGCTAAGGCTTGTCCTAAGCAGATCATAGAAATCCGCTACAAGGGTCGTGTTGTAAAAGACCAGGCTCGTCGTGTTTGGGTAAGCTGTGTCAACAAGGACAAGGGTGCTGTGGCAATGAAGGCATGCAAGGCTTCTTGTATCGGTTGCGGCAAATGTGCTAAGGTCTGCAAGTTCGATGCTATAACAATTGAGAACAATGTGGCTCATATCGACAATGAGAAGTGTAAGGCTTGTGGTATGTGTATCAACGAATGCCCTAAGCAGGCTATCGCTGCTACTTTTACTCCACCTGCTAAGCCTGCTCCTGCAGAACAGAAACCAGCTCCTGCAGCTCCTGCCGATGCACAGGCTGTACAGCAGTAGGATGTTAGTATTCCGAACTTCGTTTCGTAATTCGTAGTTCGTATTTCGTAATTCGTAATTAACAAATCATGTTGAAGACATTTTCAATAGGTGGTATTCATCCGGAAGAGAATAAGCTCTCAGCCGGAAATGCTATAAAGGAGTTCCATCTGCCTGAGGATATCAAGGAGGTTAAGATCCCTGTCGCTCAGCATATCGGTGCTCCAGCACAGCCTGTTGTTGCAGTTGGTGACGACGTGAAAGTCGGTCAGCTGCTTGCTCAGGCAGGCGGATTCGTATCTGCCAACATCCACTCTCCATTCTCCGGTAAGGTGAAGAAGATCGAGGCTACTACTGGTGATGACGGTAAGCCTGCTATGATGATCACTATTGCTGTAGAAGGTGACGAATGGCTCGAGACTATCGACCGATCAGCGGGTATTAAGCGTGATATTACACTTTCGGCCGAGGAGATTGTCAAGAAGATCGGTGAGATGGGTATCGTAGGTATGGGCGGCGCTCGTTTCCCTGCTCAGGTGAAGCTCGCTGTTAAGCCAGGTCAGGCACAGGCTCTTATCATCAATGGTGTAGAGTGTGAGCCTTATCTTACTGCCGACCATCGCCTTATGCTCGAAAAGAGCGAGGAGATACTTATCGGTGTGAAGATCCTCATGAAGGCTATAGGTGTCAGCGATGCCTATATCGGTATCGAAAACAATAAGAAGGACGCTATTGACCTTCTCTCTAAGATTGCAGCAAGTTATCCTGGCATACATGTTCAGCCTCTCAAGATGAAATACCCACAGGGAGGTGAGAAGCAGCTCATCGATGCTTGTATTGGCCGTCAGGTCGCAAGTGGAGCTCTTCCTATATCTGTAGGCGCTGTAGTTCAGAATGTGGGTACAGCTTATGCCGTATATGAGGCAGTTCAGAAGAACAAGCCACTTATCGAACGTGTAGTTTGCGTAACAGGTAAGCCACTTCAGAATCCTTCAAACTTCTGGGCTCGTATTGGTACTCCTGTCAAGGCCCTTATCGAGGCCGCTGGCGGTGTTCCAGAAGACTGCGAGAAGATTATCGGCGGTGGTCCTATGATGGGACGTGCCTTCGCTACTATTGATGTGCCAATCCATAAGGGTTCTTCTGGTATCCTTTTGATGAACAAGAAGGAGTCGAAGCGAGGCGAGATTGCCAACTGTATTCGTTGCGCTAAGTGCGTATCTGTTTGCCCTATGGGTCTTGAGCCATTCTTGCTCTCTAAGGTGTCTGCAAAGAGCCTCTGGGACATGGCAGAAGAGAATCATATAGCAGACTGTATCGAATGTGGCTCTTGTAGCTTCACTTGCCCTTCTAACCGTCCTTTGCTCGACTATGTTCGTCTTGGCAAGGCTAAGGTGATGGGCATCATGCGTGCTCGTGCAGCAGCCGCAAAGGCAGCCGCTGAAGCCGCAAAGGCAGCAGAAGCTCCTAAGGCATAATATCAAATTTCAATAGTCTATTATTAATTATCAATTAATTATAATGAATACATTAACAGTAGCTCCTTCCCCACATGTGCATGGCGATGATTCCGTTAAGCGCAATATGTATGGAGTCGTAATTGCCCTGTTGCCAGCTTTGGCTGCTTCAGTGTGGTTCTTCGGTTTGGGCGCTCTGTCGGTCGTCTTGACTTCTATTGTGTCATGCGTACTCATTGAGTTCCTCATTCAGAAATTCATTCTAAAAGTTCCTACAACAGTTACCGACGGTTCAGCTGCGGTTACTGGTCTGATACTTGCCTTTAACCTTCCTGCCGGTCTTCCTTTGTGGATTGTTGTTGTCGGCGCTCTCGTGGCTATAGGCATTGGTAAGATGACATTCGGTGGTCTCGGCCAGAACATTGCTAATCCAGCGATCCTCGGTCGTGTGTTCCTTCTTGTATCTTTCCCTGCTCAGATGACATCTTGGCCTGTGCCTTCTTCTGAGGTTGATGGTGCAACAGGTGCGACACCTCTTGGACTCCTCAAGGAAAGTGTCAAGAGCGGCACTCCTATCAGTGAGATAGCAGGACTTCCTTCTACCCAGGACCTTCTCCTCGGTAGCATCGGCGGTTCACTTGGTGAGATTTCGGCAATATGCCTTATCATCGGTGGCATATTCCTGCTTTGCACTAAGGTCATCACATGGCATATCCCTGTCAGCATCCTCGCTACAGTAGCAGTCTTTGGTGGATTGCTCTATGGCGTAGATCCTGAGACATACGCTTCTCCTTTGTTCCATATCCTTAGCGGTGGTATGCTTCTCGGTGCGTTCTTCATGGCTACAGACTATGTTACTTCACCTATGTCTCATAGCGGAATGATAGTCTATGGCGTGGGCATCGGTCTTATCACAATGCTTATCCGTACCTTCGGTGCATATCCAGAAGGTATGTCGTTCGCTATATTGATCATGAACATTGTGACTCCACTTATCAATACTTATTGCAAACCAAAGCGCTTCGGGGAGGTAGTGAAGAAATGAAAAAGCTAGAATCAACATTGCCTAATATGGTGATTGTGCTCACTGGTATCGCAATCATCGCAGCTGCTCTCCTTGGTGTGATGAACGAGGTCACTAAAGACCCTATCGCAGCTATCGAACAGCAGAACCTTGAAAATGGTATCAAGAAGGTTATCCTTGGCCCTGATGCTGAAGGTGCCCTTTCTGTAAGCAAGATAGATACCATCAACAATGATAAGCAGCAGTTTGTAGTCTATACTGCAGAACAGAATGGCAAGCAGCTCGGTAGAGCTGTCAAGACTGCTGTGCAGGGCTTTTCTCCTGATTTGACAGTTCTTGTGGGTTTTGATGCAGAGGGTAATATCCTCGGTTATGAGGTACTTAAGCATAGCGAGACTCCAGGTCTTGGTGCTCAGGCTCCTGAGTGGTTCAAGGATGAGGCTAATCATCCTAAGAGCAACGTGGTTGGCAAAAACCCAGGCAAGAGCAATCTTACAGTAAGCAAGGACGGCGGTGAGATAGATGCCATCACAGCATCGACAATTACTAGCCGTGCATTCCTCAAGGCTATCAACCTCGAGTATAATGCCCTGTTTAGTTCTAACGTTTCAACGGGTGCAACGTCGAAGGCTACTCCTGCAGTTCCAGAGACACCTGTAGCACAGGAGAATGATTCCACTGCTGTTGCGGAGTAATAACCCATAATTGACAAAGGAAATGAATAAGTTTAAGATAATACTCAACGGACTTGTCAAGGAGAACCCTACATTCGTTCTTCTTCTCGGTATGTGTCCTACTCTTGGTACGACAACTTCGGCCGTCAACGGCTTGGGTATGGGCTTGGCTACCACCTTCGTGCTTATCTGCAGTAACGTGGTGCTCTCGGCAATCAAGAGAATCGTTCCAGATATGGTGCGCATCCCATCATTTATCGTAGTTATCGCTACATTCGTAACAGTGCTTCAGATGCTGATGCAGGCTTATCTGCCTTCACTCTACGCTTCGCTCGGTCTGTTTATTCCGCTTATTGTGGTTAACTGTATCGTGCTTGGCCGCGCTGAGGCTTTCGCTGTGAAGAATACACCTCTCGACTCAATGTTCGATGGCATCGGTATGGGTCTCGGCTTTACATTCGCTCTGACACTTCTTGGTGCTTGCCGCGAACTTCTCGGCTCGGGTAACATCTTCGGCATTGACTTGTGGAGTAGCGAATATGGTGCTCTCGCTTTCGTGTTGGCACCTGGCGCTTTCATCGTGCTTGGCTACCTTATCGCTATCGTTAATAAAATAAGAAAGGCATAAGTTATGGAATATATATTGATAGTCATATCGGCAATCTTCGTCAATAACGTTGTTTTGTCTCAGTTCCTCGGCATCTGTCCTTTCCTTGGCGTGTCGAAGAAGGTCAGCACAGCTGCTGGCATGGGCGCTGCTGTTACTTTCGTGCTCACCATCGCTACTGTTGTTACTTATCTTGTTCAGAAGTGCTTACTTGAGCCTTTTGATCTAAAGTATCTCCAGACTATAGCGTTTATCCTCATCATCGCAGCTCTCGTGCAGATGGTTGAGATTATCCTCAAGAAGGTATCTCCTTCTCTCTATCAGGCTCTCGGTGTGTTCCTTCCACTTATCACTACTAACTGCTGCATTCTCGGTGTCGCAATCATGGTAGGTGACGGTACATACAACCTCCAGGGCCTTCCAGAGGCTACTCTCTTGAGCGGTGTTGTATATGCAATAGCTACTGCAATAGGTTTCGCTCTCGCTCTTATCCTTTTTGCCGGTGTTCGTGAACATCTCGAGCTTATGGATATTCCAGAGGGAATGAAGGGTATGCCTATCGCTCTTATCGTTGCCGGTATCATGGCTCTTGCCTTCATCGGCTTCTCAGGTTTGGTATAATCGGTCGATCGACGATTGTCTAAATAGCAAAAGGAACGTACTATGTGCGTTCCTTTTTTGTTGTGTTCTGGTATCGATTTTTATAAGTGTAATACTGGAAATAGTACTTTTTGTTATATTCTTCTAAAAAAATAGCAGTGGTTTATGTTTAATCACGTAAAAAAGTGATACATTTGCAGTGCATTTAATTACAAATTGATATTATCCGTACTACCGCAATGGGAAATTTATATATACCTAAGGGATATAAGCCTCTGCTCGACCTAAGACAGACGGAGTTGGGCATTCAGTTTATCAAGGACTTCTTCCAGCATAATTTGGCCGCAGAATTGCGTTTGCGTCGTGTTACAGCTCCTCTTTTCGTGATGAAGGGGACAGGTCTTAATGATGACCTTAACGGAGTAGAACGTGCTGTTACTTTCCCTATCAAGGATCTTGCTGATCAGAAGGCGGAGGTTGTACACTCACTTGCTAAGTGGAAGCGTATGATTCTTGCCGATTATGGTATTGAAGAGGGGTATGGTATATACACAGATATGAATGCTATCCGTTCCGATGAGGAACTTGATAATATCCACTCGTTGTATGTTGACCAGTGGGACTGGGAGATGACGATGTCAAAGGAAAATCGTAATCTCGACTTCCTCAAAGCGGTAGTTCGTCGCATCTATGGTGCCATAAAGCGTACTGAATATGTTGTATATGAACGATACCCTGAGTTGGTTCCACAGTTGCCAGACGACATCCATTTCGTTCATGCAGAGGAACTCTTGAAGATGTATCCAGGCCTCACTCCAAAAGAACGTGAGGATAAGATAACAAAGCAGTATGGTGCTGTCTTTATCATGGGTATCGGTGGCGAACTCTCGTCAGGCGAGCCACATGATGGTAGAGCTCCTGACTATGACGACTGGTCAACAGAAAATTCCGACGGATACAAGGGTCTTAATGGTGATATTCTGGTATGGAATGACGTTCTTGGCAGATCGTTTGAGATAAGTTCTATGGGTATCCGTGTTGACAAGGCCGCTCTCGAGCGTCAGCTTAAGATAAAGGGTCAGGAACAGCGCAAGGAGCTTTATTTCCACAAGCGTCTTCTTGAAGGTTCGTTGCCACTTTCGATAGGTGGCGGTATAGGTCAGAGCCGTCTCTGCATGTATTACTTGCGTAAGGCACATATCGGAGAGATTCAGGCAAGCATCTGGCCAGATGACATGCGTGCTACTTGTTCAAAGAACAACATACCTCTTATCTGATAAATGTACTAACACGATTATATTTTTAAGAGAAAGCCTCTGTAACTAATGTTGCAGAGGCTTTCTTGTTTTAGGTGTTAGTATAAAAGATAGAGTT
The DNA here is from genome assembly GCA_024401335.1 of Bacteroidales bacterium. Taxonomy (GTDB): domain Bacteria; phylum Bacteroidota; class Bacteroidia; order Bacteroidales; family Marinilabiliaceae; genus W3P20-009. Next base: position 55,513 of record JAKSLH010000008.1, on the reverse strand, counting down.
GATTTGGGGCTATTATAAAGCGGGAATAATGGCCTAACTTCTCGCGTTCCGGAATTTATGGTATGTCGTGTTTGAAATTTACTCTCTGACTTTAGTTTGGGTTCTATTATCTGATAGTATTTCTTTGTATGCTGTTTTTGAATCAAATGACACTCTTTTTTTTGTGAAGTCTGGAGTGTTGAATGAGAATAAAGTGTTTTCGTAATACTCTAGAGGGTTTTTCTGAGGTAATAAGAATGGTTTAGTTGCCTGTCCGTTCTCATCTATTGATGCTAGAAATAGTTGAGAATAGAGGCCGTTTGCGCGACGTGAGGTGAATACTATCCATCGGCTGTTGCTACTCCAATTATGAAAGCTATCAGATTCATTGCTGTTAATCTCATCAATAGGGCGCGCTTTGCCCGTCTGTATATCTAATATCCATTGTTCTGCTTCTCTGTGCCATATACTGAAATATCCATAGTCTATGAGTGTAAACAGAAGGTGTTTCCCGTCATATGAAGGTTTTGGCCAGGTTAGACTTTTGCCTATGGCAACGGCATTGAAGAGCGTGTCGACTTTGTCGCCAAATGTGCCGTCATCTGGGTTGAAGTCAATGCTACACAAGTTGTATTTCTCATCCTTATAATGCATAGGATAAGATTGCTGACAACAAGTGATGAAATAAAGCTTCTTTCCATCGGGCGAGAACACTGGACAGTTCTCGGACCAGTCCTTAGTCGTCAGCAAAGAATCCCAAACAATCTCATGAGTAGTGGGATTATAAACAAGTATGTCAGAAGACATGTCAAATACCTCGATACGATTGAGGTCAGAAACATGAAAACCTTGTCGAGTCTGATTAGTAGAGAAAGCACAATATCGTCCAGAAGGATGCCAGTATGGGTAGACCATAGATCCACCTATACTATCATTTAGAGCCTTAAGCCATTCACGTTTGCCATCGAGTTGTATCATCGTAGCGCCATGATCACCTCGAACATGAAAAACGATCTGGTTGGGATTAGCCCTATTAGAGGTGTGGCAATTGACACACATACCATAAACGTTAGAGTTTTCAATAATTGCGAACTCATCGAATGAACTAAGTTCTCGCTGATATATGCCCATCTTGCTATAGACCTCATATCCAGGAGCGATACGTCGGTATGTTAGTCCCCAATCATCAAGAAGATGTTCGCTTATATTGATAGAGAAATCATTGTACTGAATCCATTTGCCTTCGACATATGCGCATACAGTAACAGCAAGGTGTCCACCAATGTTAGAAGCAACAAGACTTTGCCAATCGTCAATATCGAATTGAGCCAGAGAGCCATTAGAATGTAGTTCGCCAGCTATGCTGCCCTTTACAATTACATCGACACAAGGAACATTATCACCATTAGAAACAACATTAAAATTGAGCGGTGCAATACCAACAGGAATTGTAACATCGACATAATCGGGGAATATAGGAGGAAACTGATCGACTCTTGTCACATTGTCTGGCTTGTTATGGCAAGAAGAGAACAAAAGGACTGTTACAAAGAGAATATATTTTAAACAAACTTTCATATCAATAGGAATTAATGTTTTTGAACATACTTTTCAAATGAAGCCAGTTCTTGGCAATAAGACATTTCGTTTTTGACAAGATGCATATATTGTATGAACTTATTGTAGTCATTCTCTAACAAGGTATAAAACAACATATACTGCATAGCGAGAACATTTTCGTTATTATGCATAAGCAGTCGTCCACAAATCTTATCAATCTCACGATCGCTAAACAGAAAGTCCTCATTTAGTCGCATACGACGAAGGCGTCCGTACAATGGATGTTGTAATATAGCCCAGTCACCTGCATTAATCAATTGTAAAGTACGACAAGCCCATTTCTTATAAAAGAGAGTTTTCGAAAGAATATGAAGATATTTTCGTGCGACCTCATACTGACCATTTATCATGTTGGTTTCTGCAAGGCGACGAATACATCGGCAACTCTTCGAATAATTGGGCGAAGCTTCCATCGCTTCAAAATAATATCTTTGAGCAGTATTCATTAACCCAAGGTGAAAATAGACCTCGGCAGTGGTTAATGTTGAAAAAGATTCTTTTGTAAATGGAGGGAAAAGCCCCTCGGTACCATTCTGATAAAACTCTTTAGCACGACGTCCTATCTGATTGGTCATTCCTAGAGCCAAATTGGTTGCACAGACAGTAAGAGGCAAGTCAGGTTGTTTTTGTTCTGACGATTCAATTATCTGTTGCCAACGGTTGGTACGAACAAGAAAATCATAATCGAGGATCTGCAAAGTCTTATGGTTATATACATGTTCGAAAGAGAACGTTGAGTTTGGAATACGGTAATGGCTTGTACCAGCAAGCCAGACATAGGCAATTGGAGCTAAGAATAAACCTATAAATCTATAGGTAGCAGAATGAATGGTTATAACTAGAACATAAAGCAACAGCAAAGCAATAATAACAGCAATTATCAGAGAATGCATTATATTGACATCACCTAAAACAAGCCATAGAACTAATGTAGGAACAAGTGATAAACAATATATGAGGATACGGTAGTTATTAACCCCAAAGACATTAAAAGATTTTAGAATAGTCAATGTAAGTTGATGTATGAAAAAGAACTCAATAGCAATAACAATACTACCAATCCAATAATTGTTGTAAAACTGAACAAAGAATTCTGATATATACACAGAGAAACCACCCATCTGTTTTAGATGAGACAAAAAGTAATCGGAATCTAAAAGAAAGAGCTGAAACTCTTCGTGATAATTGAGTACGCTTCTGAAAGGCAAAGCCCAGAAAAAGTAAGCAAGGACACCGATGATACAAGAGAGACTGTATTCGACTACTCTTTTTTTCATAAATAATAAAAGTAAAAAATGGGCTGATTCAAATAAATGAGTCAGCCCATTATCATTAACCTATAAGGTATTAGAGTTCAAAATAAAACTTTGTGATAGTATAGCTACCATTACCAGTGAATAGCAAATGCTGAGTTTTACAAACATCTGCAAATTCCTGAGTCATCTCAAACTGAATTTTGCATGGAGCTCCAGAAATTGGAATGTCGTCACACAAGTTTACAGACCACCATCCAGTTGTGATACGAACTGTCGCATCTGCACTAGCCTCTTTAATATCGAGACTCATCTTCTTTCCGACCATCCAGTCGTATGTTTCATCTGGAAGATAAGGTAGAACACCCTCATTTGTCTGGCCAACACAGAAGCGAAGAGTACCCGACCATCCGCCACCTATTTCTTCACCCTGCCATACGATAGTTTCGAGAACAGGGAGTTCATGAGGCATAGAAGTAACATTAACCTTATACTGCTTTTCAACAATGTTGCCATCAGCGGTAAGCATTGTAACATAAACAGTATTTTCGCCCATTTCGCGCAGGATCAAGTCAGCATAGTTTGCCTTGATTGTCTGCTTGCCATTTGAAATCTGGGCTGTTCCATCTGTGTGAACAGTAACCTGAACAAGGTTTTCACCATTGTTCTGAACGAGGGTTGCATCTATTTGATCACCCGTGAAGTTCTTGGCTGTATTTTCAGTGAAATCCTCAACAGGATCACATGCAGTGAATGCAGAAGCGAATACAACCGCCAAAGATAAAATTAATTTCTTCATATCTTTATACCTATTAAGAATTAGTAACCTGCGAACTGATTTGCAGCATCATCTTCCCAACCTTTGTTCTGTACATATACGCCACCAGAAAGTTCAATTTGGTTCTTTGGAATGCGATAGAAGCCCTTGGTTGCATTGTAACGTTCAGCATAGTTGTTGAAAGTCATAGTAGTAGCCTTGCCTAGGTTATACATAGCCTGACCATTCTGCTTTGAAAGAGCTTCAGCCGCAATGCCCCAACGACGGAGGTCATCCCAACGGCTACCCTCGAATGCTAGCTCCCAACGACGTTCGTTACGAAGCGCTTCTTCAGAGTAAGCGACAGCAGGCAAACCAACACGTTCACGTACCTTGTTCAAATATGTTGCATCCTTGGTCAACTCAGCATACATCAAATAAACGTCTGCTAAACGATAGATAGTCAATGGTGTGCAGTTTGAAGCCTGATAGTTACCAGTCTCTGCAGCATCAGCTCCCATTGCATCAAGTGACCATGAATATCTGTTGCCACCCGAAGAACGTACTGAAGTAATCTTCTTTTGATGATACATAGACAACTCTACAGCATCAGAGAATGTTCCAGGATCAAGAGTTGTTTTGCTCATGTCAAGTATAGAGGCTTCACGGCGTGGGTCATCTGGCTCAATTTTCTTCCAATCATTAACCAAGTTAGTAGCAACAGTGCCACAACCCCATCCTCCACCGAATGGATATACAGAGTCGTCATTGCCAACATAGTAACGAGAGTCTTTAGGCTCGTTATTATCTGAACGGATACCAAAGAACAAACCATATTGGTTAGTCAAATGGAGCTGTGATGACCATGCAGACTGATACTGGAAGTTGATAGCGAGGAGCACTTCTGCATTACCTTCTTGATAGCAATCTGCTTCATTCAAATCCTTTACATATTCGTAATCTTTAGCAGTATACTTGTTTGAGTATGCCCACAAAGAACGATAATCTTTCAAAAGACTGTGGCCAGAATTCTCAATACAATCTTTCAACTTCTCTTCTACGTAAGCTTTTTCTATAGCTTTGCCATCTGTCATAGGCATGCTTGATTCACCATAGAAACCTGTATAGAAAAGGAATGCACGGCCAAGGAATGCTTCTGCAGCCCAACGGCTAACCTTGCCAAACGCAAGTTTACCAGACCAAAGGCTCTTGTATTCATAACCTTTGTCTTTTCCAGGCATGATAGAAGTAGCCAAATAGAGGTCATCAGCAATGCGTTTAAAAACTTCCTTGCCTTCAACCTGTTTTGGTGCTTCCTGTGCTTCAGCAACTGTTTCAGGTGCCTTTTCGATTATAGGTACATTATTAAACGCAAGTACAAGGTTGTAGTAGCTATACGCACGCATGAAGAGAAGCTCGCCTTTAGTTTGATTACGTGCATCTTCATCAGCGATGTTGTCAATAACATTCAATGCTGAATTTGCGCGAGCGATAGTCTCGTATGCATATGTCCAAAGGTCGGACATCTGGTTTGTCTGTGCATACATGAGTTTGTCGATTGCTTGCCACCATGGGTCACCGAGTCCGGCGCCACCAAACATATCATCAGACATTATATTAGCTACAGAGAAATACTGCTCAAGGTTATTACCTTGGAATGGACCATAGAAGCATGACTTATATACGGCGGCAACCATCTTGTCAACGTCTTCATTGGTTGTAGGGAAGTTTGTGCTGTTCTTGCCTGTATAATCTTGTGAATCAAGGAAGTCTTCGCAAGATGTAAGGGCAAGGACTGCAGTAGCTGCCATTAAAAATATCTTTTTCATATTATAATCTTTTTTGTTGGAAGTGATGACAATTATTAGAATTTAATGTTTGCACCAACCAAATAAGTACGTGGATTAGGGTATACGCCAGTATCGATACCAGCTGCCCATGAGTTGCCAGAACCACCTTCGCCACCAACTTCAGGATCCATTCCAGTATAGCTTGTGAATGTGTAAAGGTTGTTTGCTGAAATATAGAGGCGAATTTGTGAGAATGGGCTGTTTTTCCAAATTGTCTTGAAATCGTAGCCGAGTGTTACGTTCTGGATTCTGAAGTAATCACCGTCCTCAAGCATAGCTGATGACATATTCTTCCAGTTCGGAGTATCAAAACCATCGAATATAGGAAGCTTGTTGCTAGTGCCCTCTCCCTTCCAAGAACCATTAACAATCTTCTTTGTAAGGTTCTGTACTGGGAAGTCCTGATTAGCCCAAGTTCGGAGAATCTGCTGGCCAAATGCACCTGCACCTGTGAGAGAGAAATCAAAGCCCTTGAAGCCAAGGTTGAGGCTTATACCCATTGTTACGTCTGGATGAGGATCGCCGATAAATGTACGGTCATTGTTATCGATTTCGCCATCGTTGTTTGTGTCAACGAAGATCAAATCACCAGGACGCAACTTATCATTTCCACCGTGGATATTGTCCTTTTTATCGTATTCGGCGATCTGCTGACCATTCTGGAATACACCAGCTGTCTTGAATCCATAGAAGAAACCTATAGGCTGGCCTTCCTGTGCGCGATAGATTTCGCCCTCAAGCTGATGCCATACTGCGCCTGGACCATGCATAATACCTTCAGAGTTAGCCAACTTTGTTACTTCATTCTTGTTATAAGACATGTTTGCAGAGATTCCATAACGAAGGCCGTTGTCAAGTTGGTCATTCCAGTTGATTGCAAGCTCAATACCCTTGTTTTCTACGTCACCACCATTGATGTATGGAGCACCGATACCGTAAACACCTAGGATTGGAGCACGAACGAGCCAGTCTTTAGTGGTTTTCTTATACCAGTCGAATCCGAAACCAAGTCGGCTACCAATGAAGCGAGCTTCAACACCAAGGTCAATCTGCTCAGATGTTTCCCAAGTAAGATCAGGGTTGCCAAGTGTATTGAATGAACCACCTGTTGTAGCTTCATCATGGTTACCAGCTCCAAAGAAGTAGCTGTTTGCTGTATCGAAACCTACCTGAGTGTAATACTGGAAATTAGGAATGTTACAGTTACCATTTTGACCCCATGAACCACGAATCTTTAAGAAGTCCATTACATCCTTTGTTGAATCCATGAAATCTTCGTTCGTTATTACCCAACCAGCTGATGCAGAAGGGAATATACCCCAACGATGACCTTCTGCGAAGTTAGAAGAACCATCGGCGCGGACTGTTGCCTGCAACATATATTTTTCTGCGAAGTTGTAGTTGACACGACCGAAGAACGATGCAAGTGAGCTGTCGCCTGATGGGTTGCCGTTAACATTTATATCTGCCAACTTCTTGATCTGAGAGTTGCTGAGGTATGCATGCTTGAAGCTGTCTCCGAAAAGGAGGTTGTTTCCTGATGCGTCAAGATGCTCGCCATACTTGTTTTTCTCAATTGATTGACCAACTACGACATTGATATTGTTCTGGTTGATGTCGAAAGTATAAGTCAAAGTGTTTTCAAATGAGATGTTTGACCACAAGTTGAGTGACTGTGATGCGTTGTCCTGGGTAGCCTCGTTTGTGCCAGATGCATGGATTCTTGTCATTGCGTGATATGAGTTGAATCCAAAACGGTAACCAAACTGTGATTTGAAGATCAAGTTTTTAATAGGCTGTATTTCCAAATAAGCGCTTGTGTTTACATTCCAGTTGTTGCTTTCGTTCAAACCCTGGCTAGTAGTAGCTGCAATTGCTAATGGGTTTACAGAAGAACCGAGTGTCCAACCATCATTTGACATTTCTGTGTTGGTATAGTATTTACCATCCTTGTCGTAAACAGGCATCAATGGATTGGCTATCATGAGGTCATGGATATTGTTCCAATACATTGAGCTCTGGGAGATACCTCTACGATTGCTACGGTTTATGTTGACATTTTCACCTACAGTGATAATGTCAAACTTTCCACTCTCTGAACGCAAGATAGCATGTGATGAGTTTAAGCGAATGTTGTAACGTTCAAACTTAGACTGAGTCTCGCCACCAAAAATACCATCCTGAGTTGTATATGCAAAACCGAATGAGAACTTTGACATGTCATTACCGCCTGCTATATTAATAGAGTGGTTCTGTGTCATTGCGCCTTTGTGATATGATTCGCCGAGCCAATCTGTACCTGTCCATCCGTCTTTCTTCACAGTCCCATCTTCATTGAAGAGTTTCTGGTAGACATCTTCAGAAAGTTTTCCCTGCCAATCTGGTATGTCGGCACCACCATTGAAGAAACGAAGCTGACGGCTGTATATGTACTCCTGCGCATTGAGAGCATCTGGAGCCTTTGCTAGATACTGCTGGCCATAATAGCCATCATATGACACCTGTATTTTGCCAGACTTACCCTGCTTAGTGGTTACGAGGATAACGCCGTTGGCGGCACGCGCACCATAGATAGCTGCAGATGCAGCATCCTTCAATACGTCGATAGATTCGATGTCTGAAGGGTTTAGGTCGTTAAGGCTACCGCCTGCAACACCATCAATGACGTACAAAGGATCTGAGTTGCCGGTTGTGCCGATACCACGAATGTTAACCTTGTAACCTTCGCCCGCCTGACCACTATTCTGCATGATTGTAACACCTGGAGTCTGGCTCTGCATAGCTGTGAGAACAGATGTTGTTGAGAGCTTAGCGATGTCATCGCCCTTAACCTGTACTGTAGCACCAGTTACAAGTTTCTTCTTCTGAACACCATAACCAACGACTACAACGTCGTCGAGCACGAGTTCCTGCATCTGAACTGTCATGCCTGGAGCAGCAGCTACAGTCTGGCTCTCGAAGCCTACGAACGAGAACTCAAGTTCCTGTCCTGCTTCAACACCTTTGAGAGTGAACTTACCATCGAGGTCGGTGATAGTTCCGTTTGTTGTACCCTTCTGGATAACGTATGCACCAACTACTGGCTCACCGTTAGGATCGAGTACAGTACCGCTGATTTCCTTGCTCTGCTGCATTACAGCCATGTCTGGAGCTGCGAATGCCATAGCACAAGGAGCACTGCCTGACAGCATTACCAAAGCAGCTGCCAAAAAGAGTGCGTTCTTTTTCGAATTGAAATTCATGTTTAGTACTATAAAAGATTTATAGTACTTACTGTCTAGTATTTAAATAGTCCTTCAGTCAGTTTTACAGCATCTATCAACTTGTCGTTAACAATCTTTGCATATATCTGTGTGGTCGTGATGTTTGTATGTCCTAATAACTTCGACACCGTGTACAGATCTGCCCCTAGTGTTAGGGTCATGGTCGCAAAGGTGTGCCGGGCTACATGACAGGTGACATTCTTTATTATTCCTGCATCCCTTGCCCACTTCTTTATCTGGTAATTCATTACGGTGAGTCTTGGCAATCTGCTAAAGACGCTCTCAATGTTATGGTCCTTGTCCATCATCCAATGTTGCGCATCTTGCGATATTGGCACATGTAACATGTTGCCTGTTTTGATCTGCACTATCTTGGCCCTCATCACCTTACCGTCATTCTCTATATCTCCCCATTTGAGATTTCTGACATCGCTTATTCGCATGCCTGTGAAGCACATAAATAAAAAAGCCCGTTTTACCGGCTCCGATTTACAATCGCAATCGATCATTTTTTGAAGCTCCTCAATAGTTAGATAACATCGTGACTCGCTATCGGCACGTATCTTCTCGTGAGAATTGAGCATCTTAAACGGATTCTTGTCAATGACCCCGCTTCTTACGGCATCATTGATTGCAGAACTGAACATGTTACATAATGTCTTGGCTGTCGTAAGTTTCAATCTTCGCTTCCCATCATGATGCTTCCGCCTAGTCTCATACTCGTTTTTCAGGTAGAGAATGTATCCCTTGAAAAATGATATGTCCACATCTGTAATGCGAACCTTGTCTCCTGCATAGTGTTCAACACTGTCAAGCATCATTCTAAGCATGTCTTGTGCCTTGTATCCTTCTGCATATTTCTTTTCTATATACGTCTTCAAATATGCATTTAGCTTTATTGCACCTATATTATATATCCAAAGGTGCGTTCTTGATAATAGTTTCATCTAAATGTTTTTTTTTTTGAGTGTTAATCCCTATTCATATTGACGTCTTCCTATAAAAACCGAGTTTCCATTTAACAATTGTTAATTAATGCGGACGCAATGGTTGTCGGGCGGGCATAATATTTTTTTTACATGTTTTAGATTATCTGAGGGTAATCTATATAAATCAATAAGTAGTGGCGGACTTATGTTTTTTATCAGTCTTATCAGCTGTATATTTATTCATTTGTTAGTAAAACATATTGTTTTTAGCACTATAATTTAATGGTTTATACGCAATTAGGTCGATTTTGCTTGTGTTAATATGTTTTTTTTATGTATATATTGGTAGTTGTATACTGATATTATTTTATCAAAAACATATACTTTATTGCATTTGTATTATTTTTTATCTCTGAATGTTTGTTAAAAAATAAAAAACTAACTAATTTTGACCTTGAAAACAAATTATGTTCAAAACGATAAAACTCGAAAAGTATAGGAAAGAAAGCAAGTCAACCCCCGCTACGGGAAGCCTATGAGGCTGGGCCGTACAATTCATTCTTCGTCGGATGAATACAAGAAAAAGAAACTTATATTAATTCAATCAATCTTTTATAGTACTAAACATGAATTTTAATTCGAAAAAGAACGCACTCTTTTTGGCAGCAGCATTAGTTATGTTGTCAGGCAGTGCTCCTTGTGCTATGGCATTCGCAGCTCCAGACATGGCTGTAATGCAGCAGAGCAAGGAAATCAGCGGTACTGTACTCGATCCTAACGGTGAGCCAGTAGTTGGTGCATACGTTATCCAGAAGGGTACAACAAACGGAACTATCACCGACCTCGATGGTAAGTTCACTCTCAAAGGTGTTGAAGCAGGACAGGAACTTGAGTTCTCGTTCGTAGGCTTCGAGAGCCAGACAGTGGCTGCCGCTCCAGGCATGACAGTGCAGATGCAGGAACTCGTTCTCGACGACGTTGTAGTCGTTGGTTACGGTGTTCAGAAGAAGAAGCTCGTTACAGGTGCTACAGTACAGGTTAAGGGTGATGACATCGCCAAGCTTAACACTACCAACGCTCTTGGTGCGATGGCATCTTCAACTCCAGGTGTGCAGATCACTCAGTCATCTACACAGCCAGGTAAGGGCTTTAAGGTAAATATCCGTGGTATCGGTACTATCGGTAATTCGGCTCCTCTCTACGTTATCGACGGTGTTTCAGGCGGCGACCTCGCAAACATCAACCCTAACGATATCGAGAGCATCGACGTGTTGAAGGATGCTGCTTCTGCAGCTATCTATGGTGCACGTGCTGCCAACGGCGTTATCCTTGTTACTACTAAGCAGGGTAAGGCTGGCAAGGTAGAGCTTACATACAATGGCGCCCTCGGTTGGGCTAATGTATACAAGCGTCCACAGCTCTTGAACGCTCAGCAGTACATGATGATCATGAATGAGAACTCATTCAACAACAGCGGCGCTCCAATGAACTTTGCTGACTATGTTCCAGAGGACATCATCGCAAAGGTTCAGGCTGGCTGGGAAGGTACTGACTGGTGGGATGTATTCCAGAACGACAACGTTCTTCAGCAGAACCACTCTTTGACATTGACTGGTGGTTCAGACAAGTCTAAGTTCGCCATGTCTTATACATACACTGACAATGAAGGTATCATGGGTGCTGACCAGGCTTCTTTCTACAAGCGTCACACTATCCGCCTCAACAGCGATCACGTGCTCTTGAAGTCTAAGAACAACGAGTTCGATGCTATCACTATCGGTGAGAACATGTCTATCATGTACAACACAAGCCATGACCTCGCTGAGGACGGTATGTACTGGAGCTACATCCACAGCTTGCTTCAGACTACTCCTCTTATGCCACAGTATGCTGACAACGGTGAGGTCTACAACCATGAAAACTATGGTACTGGCTGGAATGACTTCTGGTTCAGCAACCCATGGGAAGGCCTTACTAAGGGTGGATTCAACTCTATGGCAGAAAGCCGCAACCTCAATGTAGGTGCTACTGCATTCATGACTATCCAGCCAATCAAGGGCTTGAAGTTCCGTTCACAGTTCAACTATGGTTGGGGTGCAGGTGCATACCGCAGCTATGCTGAGCCACGTTCTCCATCGGCAGGTTCTGGTACAGTAAGCGCATACAACGCTAGCCAGAGCGCATGGATGAGCTCTAACTACTCTATTGAAAACACACTCTCATACGATCTTCCTGTTCTCGCTGGCAACAAGATCAGCGTGTTGGTTGGTCAGAGCTATCAGGCTTCTTCATGGAGCACAAACCTCGGCGGCTCTAACAAGGTTGATGGCGGCGAGCAGCTCGCAACTCTCAAGGGCTGGGATTCGGCATGGCTCTCTAACTTCAAGGTAACTCAGGCAACTGACGTCACTCTTACAGGCAAGCCAAACGATGACGAATATCTCGCATCTTGGTTCGGTCGTGTAAACTGGGACTTGAACGAGACTTACATGGCTACAGTAACTGTACGTCGTGATGGTTCTTCAATCTTCGCAGACGGTCACCGTTGGGGTTCATTCCCATCAGTATCTGCTGGTTGGGTGATGTCTAACGAGGCATTCATGGAAGGCGCTCAGGGCATCGTTGACTTCTTCAAGATCCGTGCATCTTGGGGTCAGAACGGTAACTGCTCTATTCCTAAGTACCAGTACCTCGCAACTATCGCACAGTCTGGTGACGCAGGTGACAACGGTTACAAGTTCGACAGCTCAATGGAGACTTCTACTTCTGGTACACCTAACACAGGTGCTTTTGCAAATATCGTTCCTAACCCAGACCTTACTTGGGAGACTTCTGAGCAGATCGACCTCGGTTTCGACGCACGCTTCCTTGACAGCCGCTTGTCTGTAAACTTCGACTGGTACAAGAAGACTACTAAGGACTGGTTGATCACTGGTCCACACATCGCTATCCAGGGTACTAACCCAGCATACATCAACGGTGGTGACGTTGAGAACAAGGGTATCGAACTTGCAATCTCTTGGAACGACAAGATCGGTCAGGTTGGCTACAATGTAGGTGTAAACTTCGCTACTAACAAGAACGAGGTTACTCGTATCGCTAACGAGAATGGTTACATCAATGGTGCTGCTTCAATCCTCTCACAGGGTACTGACTATATCTATCGTGCTGAGATTGGTAAGCCAATCGGTTACTTCCGTGGTATGTCATACAGCGGTATCTGGCAGAACCAGGCTCAGATCGACGAGGCTCGTGCAAACGGCAAGGCTGTTCTTGACAACGCACAGCCAGGTGACTGCATCTGGGATGACTGGAACAACGACGGCGTTATCACATACGCTGATAGCGATATAAGCGATAAGCATGAAATCGGTAACCCTAACCCAGACGTGACTCTCGGTGTTAACCTTGGTTTGACTTGGAAGGGTCTTGACTTCTCTGTAAACGGTGCAGGCGCATTCGGTATGCAGATTATGCGTTCATACCGTTCATATGCTGACTCTTATCAGCACAACTATGATACAACAATCTTGAACCGTTGGCATGGTGAAGGCACTTCTAATACAATGCCACGTATCTGCTATGGCAGCAACAACGAAGTTTGGGTGTCTACACGCTACATGGAAGATGCAGACTACTTCAAGATCAAGTCTGTAACTCTCGGCTACGACTTCAAGCAGCTTATTAAGGCTATGCCATTCCAGCAGTTCCGCCTCTATGTACAGGCATCTGACCTCTACACATTCACAGGCTACACTGGCCTCGACCCAGAAGTAGGTTCATCAGGTGGTGCTGACTCATGGGCATCTGGTATTGACCTTGGTTTGTATCCACCATCACGTACTTGGACTGTTGGTGCAAGCATTAAGTTCTAATTTCTAAAATTGATTAGTAGTATATGAATAACAAGATATTAACAGCAGCGGCTTTGCTTTCAGCAGCTTCGTTCACTGCTTGTAACGACATGTTGGACACCGATCCACGTGTTACCGAAATGACTCAGGCTACCTTCCCTGGCAAGCCTGCAGACGTTGAGGCCTTGAATGCAGCTACCTACAGTATCATGAATACAATGGGTGGCGGCGACGCAGACAACCAGAACATCTTCTACTGGTGGGAAGTCATGTCAGACAACTGCTTTGGCTCTGGTGGTCTTCAGGACAACAAGGTCAAGTCTCTCCATCACTTGACCGAGATGAGCGTTGACCAGTATCAGGAGCCATTCATCCTCCTCTATGGTGGTATCTCACGTGCCAACAACCAGATTGAGACAATCGACAATGTTGACTGGACAGGCAAAGAAGCAAAGCGCAACCAGCTCCTCGGTGAAGGTTACTTTATGCGCGGTCTTTACACTCTCTGGCTCACTCAGTTGTTCGGTGATGTACCTTTGGTTACTTCTACAACATTGACTCCAGAAATGGAGGAGCAGGTTAGTGCAGAAGAAAAGATTTATCCACAGATCTTCTCTGACTTCATCTCAGGTATGAACCTCATGAGCAAGAATGTAGAGTTCGGTTCTGGTCACGCTAACAGCTATGTTGCAAAGGCTTTCCTTGCACGTGCATATATGTTCTGGGCAGGCTTTTACAAGAAGGTTCCAGAGCTCTATACTGGTAACGTGGAAAAAGTAGATCTCGTAGAGGGTCAGGAAGGCTGCGACAAGACTTCTCTCACTAAGCAGGATGTTATCGACGCTCTTATGGACGTTGTAAACAACAGCGGCTACAGACTTCTCAAGGACTACCGTTCATTGTGGCAGTACTCTAACAGCCTTCTCTTGGCTGAGGCTAAGGACGGTGTAGGCCATGCTTATGACTACATCGCTGACATGGACGAGGCAGACTGCTTCGATATGCCTGGCAATGGCAACGGCAACCCAGAGGAACTCTTCCAGATTCAGTTCATGAACGCATCTAAGTGGGCTATTCCTGGTGGTTATTCAACACCACGTATGTACTGTAACTACCTCTCATGTTTCTGGGCTCTCCGTGTTAACGGCAACAATGGTAACCGTGACTACACTTATCCATTTACACAGGGCTGGGGCCAGGGTACTCCTTCATGCAACATCTATGACGACTGGACAATTGCAGAGAACAACCCTACTAAGCCATACATCGACAAGCGTAAGAAGGCTTCTTTGATTATCGGTGTTGATGGTCCTACTATGGCCGCTACTGGTGAAAAGGAAGGCAAGGAAATCAACTATGATTTCGTAAAGGACTGCTGCGAGGCTTCTGGCTACGGTGTAAAGAAGTACAACGGTGTAACTCTTGATGCTTGCGATGGTGATAACCCATGGTGGAGAAAGGCTCCTGGCTTCTCAAGCAGCTCACTTGACAACGGTATGCAGGGTGACCACTTCGAGGACTTCTACCTCATGCGTTATGCTGACGTTCTCTTGATGGCTACAGAGCTCACTGGTGATGCTCAGTATATGAACCAGGTACAGGCTCGTGCAGGTGTTCCTCAGACAGCTTACTCTTTGAAGGCTGTACAGGACGAGCGCCGTTGGGAGTTTGCATTCGAAGGCCTCCGTTTCAACGACTTGCGTCGCTGGACTGGCAAGGGCAATAAGGGCGGTATCGCTTCTAAGGCTCTTCAGGCTCAGGAAGGTAAGCAGATCGTTAACAAGGGTACTGAAAAGGCTATCATGAAGCACATGACTTGCTCTTGGACAGAACGTTATGAAGCAACTGACGGCTTCTTGTCGAAGCCACAGGCTCAGATCTTACTTTCTAACGGCAAGATCAAGCAGAACGATGGCTGGGATGCTGCAGATTCTAAGACACAGTATGTGACACTCTATTAATCTATTAATTAGTAAACAATATGAAAAAGATATTTTTATTAATAGCTACAGTATGTGGTATGACTGCCTGCGAGCCTGAACAGGAAGAGATCAGCAATGGAGGTCATATTACAGTCGAAGAGCTCAGGAGCGCTACAACTGTATCTGTAGACTCTAAAGACGGAAAAAATGGTAATGTAATCACTTGTGAGACATTGGCACCAGTTAATGCTAAATGGAACCTCGGTTATGTTACTGAATCAAATAGCGGTAAGGCTTTTGTCAGCAATTATGCAAAGTCGAAGATGTTGCTTGGAAAGCACAATGTTCGTCTCACTGCTACTTGCGCAGATGGTACTGTTCTTGTTACTGACTACGAGGTAGAGTGCGAGACAATCACAGAACCTCTTGTTAAAGTATATATTTACGGAGAGAATCCTGAAGAGCAGCCAGCATTTAAGCCAGGCGCTTGGGATGCTGCAGCAATGCGTTTCAGCGACAATGAAGGTAGATGCCAATATGGTACTGCTGTTTCTGCAAACGAAGAAGACGGCAAGTTTGAGGCATCACCATTGTTCACAAATCTTCCTTACCTCGATGATAATGTATACTTTGGCTGCAAGACTCTTATCTTTGAGTTGACAGACGTTTCTGACGACTGTGACATGAAGGTGATGAACGGCTGGTGGAGTGCAACTTACTATGACCATGTGCCTATCAAGAAGCAGATGAGCGCTGATGGCAAGTGGGAACTTGCTCTCACAGGACAAATCGCAAATGACTGTGCAAGAGGTGGTGAGGGTAGAGACCTTGACCTCATGCTCTACTCAGGTACAATGACTGTTCATTCAATTTACTATGAGGAGTAATAAACCTCTTAATGGTTTTAAAAAAAGCATTACAATGAAAAGAAATAGATTAAATAATATTTTGTTCGCAACATTTATTGCAGGTGCTTTTGTAGCTTGTAATGATGATGATGAAACAGTTTCTATCGGCACTCCATACAATGCAAACACTAGTAGCATTGCAAGTGTTGGTGCCGCAGTAGACTTGGGTTTGCCTTCAAATACTCTATGGGCTGACAAGAATGTAGGTGCTGCAAGTGCACAGGATATGGGCATAAGCTTTATCTGGGGTGATGTAACAGGCACACAGTTGAGCATAAAGGCTGACACCTATGCTCAGGGTACTAGCCCTGATGTAAAGGACTTGTTTAACTCATGCAAGGGTAATCTGAAGTCTGATAAAGGCAATGTTCAGATTGCTAAGTTGGAGAATATCCAGGTAGTTGCAGTTGATAGCGTTCGTCCAGACTTTGATTGTGATATCGTTATTGAGAGACATTCATATAAGGATGCAGAAGGCAATTACGTATCTAAAAAAGATATAAAGGAGGACTCTAAATGTGACAAAGTCTATACTGTAAAAGAAGGTAGAGTCTTTATGTCTCATACAGAAGAAGGTTATGCTCCTGCACTCGCTAGGTATCTTATGTCTTTTGGTGTCAGTGTAGCTGATATTCTTGAGATTACTGGCTTGGCTGATTATAATGCTCTCAAAGCCGCTAATAATGACAAAGATTATGGTGAAGACGAATACAATGTTTACGTTGTAGCAAAGGCAGAGAAGGTTTCTTACACAGACCCAATTCAGAAGTTGGTTCCAGTTGATCCAGAAATCAACTTGGCTAAAGTCGTAGCTGAGGCTAAGGCGACTGCTGAAAAGGATACTGCATGGTCTTATTTCACTGAAGCTGTATACAGCAATGCAGACAATTACCTCCACGCTGATTTCATTGTAGAATCAGAAGGTTTCGTTTCATACAACGAAGGTCACGATGCAGACATTGCTGGTTTGAGCATTATTGGTGATGCAAAGTATGATGCAGCTACTAAGAACTGGGGTGCAGAATGGGCTATGCCTACTACTGCTCAGCTCAATGAGTTGATTAAGGAGTGTGAATGGGAGTATACTGGTGCTGGTTATAAGGTAACAGGTCCTAACGGCAACAGCATCTTCTTGCCAGCAGCTGGCTATCGCTACGAGAACACATTGATCGCTAATGGCGCTGCAGGTTATTATGCTTCAGGTGAAGTATCTGGTAAGTATACTTTCCCTAACAGTGCTGAGCAGAATGCCGGTGGTTTCGGCTCAATAGGCAGCATCGCTTCAATGCCAAACATCCTTCTTTTCAACAATGGTATGTTTGACAATTCTAAGAAGATTATCAACAGCATGGCTGACAAGAACATTGGTGTTTCTATCAGACCTGTTAAGGCTGCAAAATAATCTCCAACATCTTTTGTCTTGAAACAATGATGAGTTTAGAGACATTGTAATTTATGGGGCTGGCTCAGATGGTTGAGCCAGCCCTTTTTTTGATGACAATATGAACACTGATAAAAAAAGACAGGACATCTGCATTTATGCGAGCCTCGCGGCTTTCTTCCTGTTTGCTGTATACATACTATATCTAAACCGGGAGGTCTTATATACGGCGCACGACCGTTCCGAATTCCTCTATGGCGCGCCATTCTTTCAGACCCTCATGTCTAGGCCATTCGGCTTGATGCGGTATGTTGGAGCATGGCTTACACAACTGTTCTGTTATCCGGCTGTTGGCGCATCGGTGCTTATGGCCATATGGACTCTGATATTCTTTGTGGGCACCAAAGCATTCCGCCTGCAGGGTAACGCCTCTGCGCTGATGCTGCTGCCTGTCGCTTTTCTGCTGACTTCGATCGTCGATCTGGGCTACTGGATCTACATCTCCACCATACGAGGCTACTGGTTCTCGCAGTCGGTGGGTTATCTTGTCATGCTGACATTGTTGTGGATTGCCCGCAACACACCACGCAAATGGCATCTTGTATGGTATATTATTGCCTTTTGCTCTTATCCTGTGCTTGGCTGGTTCGCAATACTTTTTGTGATATGCCTTGCTATTATTGAAAAGCCAACCTGGCGCGAACTATTGGGTGTTGTCTTGATACTCTTCGCAGCTGGAATATGGCGCACGTTATTATATTCAAACATGAAATCAGACGATGTGACTGCACTGGCAGGAATGCCTCGCTTCATTACGGCAAGCGACTGCAGTGAGCATCTTACTATACCTTTCTGGCTGTTGGGAGCTGTTTCTGTAATCATCCCTCTATGCAGCCGATATTTGTCAAAGGCATTTGTCCCTATGGCTTGTGCCGTAGCCGGAATAGCCTTCACATGGTCTATGATGTTCCGTGACAGCAACTACATCGACGAGATGCGCATGGTGCGTTATGCAGAGGACGACAAATGGCAGGATGTGCTCGACGTTGTAAATGAAAATCCGAAGCCGACGGTCTCTATGGTAATGCTGGAGAATGTGGCTTTGATGAACAAGGAAGCTATGCATGAGAACTCATTTAAGATGAGAAATGATTATAGTGCTATTTATAATCCCGATTCTTTGCATGTGAGCTTCCTGGAGATAGCGTCACCAGTTGTCTACTATAACTATGGATTGCTGAACGAAGGATTCCGTTTGGCCTTTGAATGCGCTGTCCAATCAGGATTCTCTCCATTTTATCTGAAGGCGCTTTCGCGTTGTGCCTACGCTAACGGCGAAAAGGCGCTGGTGGATCGTTATACCGCTCAGCTGCATGGCCTTCCGTTCTATTCTGATTGGCAACCAGCTCCTGTAACAGAAAACATACGTGAATTGCATAGGGCTTATCCAAATGAACTTACCGGTGTAGAGAACAGTATCAGCTACCTGATCAACAGCGTGGTGTTCTGGTATGAAGCTGACAGCAGAATAGCTTCAGAGCAAGCCTTGTTATATTCCATGCTACGTTGTGATTCACGTTGTTTCTGGCCATCACTCCGTCAGTTTGTGAAACAACATGAAGGGGAGACGTTCCCAACTCATGCCCAAGAGGCATATATCTTGTTCATGGACAAATCGCCAGAGAAGAGAAGAATGAAGATTCCTGTCAGCCAGGAGATCTACGACAGATACCAGCGCTTCTGGTCAACTATAGAAAACCATGTAAGTAGAGGCAAGACTCTGAAAGAGATATCCGAGATGATTTGTAATGACTATGGCGATACATACTGGTATTATAATATATTCGGTAAAAAAATTAGATAACGGCTATACAGAAATAGAATGATGAATACAATTAAATATAAGTGCTATTTGATGGGTTTTGCCCTGATGCTACTAGCGTCGTGCGTGCGTCATCCGGATGTGCCAGCCTCGAGCAGTGAGACCCAGAGCCTGCCTGCCATCTACCCTGACTACTGTGACGTGACGGTGCCTTGTAACATTGCTCCGCTCAACTTCATGCTACCTCAGGGCGAGTACAGCAAGTGCGTGGCACGTGTCACGACACCCGACGGACAGCAGCAGACATACGGCAAGGGCGTGAAGGTTCAGATGCCAGAGGATGAGTGGCATGCCATGCTTGACGCTTCGAAAGGCAAGAGCCTAAAGGTCGAGGTGTGGGGAGAGAAGAACGGAGAGTGGACCGCATTCCGTCCGTTTGAGATACATGTCGCAGATGAGCCTATCGATGAATATGTGTCTTACCGTCTTATAGATCCTACATATGTCGCATGGAGCTATATGTCGATATCACAGCGAAACATTACTACGTTTGAAGAATCTGAAATCTTCAACAATGAGATCACTATGAACGACAGAAAGATAGGTCAGTGCATCAACTGCCATAGCTACCAGAACTATAAGACCGATAATATGCTGTTTCATGTGCGTCTCTCTAATGCTGGTACTGTGATAGTGAATGACGGCAAGATCTCAAAGGTCAACCTCAAGCGTGACTACACCATATCTTCGGGTGTCTATCCTTCATGGCATCCTGCAGAGAAACTCGTGGCCTTCTCGACTAATCTGACTCGTCAGGCTTTTTATACGTCACATCCCGACAAGATTGAGGTTTATGATCTTGCAAGCGATCTGATACTCTACGATGTGAACACCGATTCTGTGAGCGTCATCTGCAACGACCCTGACCTTCTCGAGGTCTATCCTACATGGTCGCCTGATGGCAAGTCGCTGTACTACTGCAAGTCCGTTCCACTTCCTGATGAGCTGGCCGACAAAGATATTCGATCTACATACGAGAAGATACAGTATAACCTCTACCGTCGTTCGTTCGACGTCGCATCACACAGCTTCGGCGAGGAGGAGCTTGTCTATGATGCAGCATCGAAAAACAAGAGCGCCACATTGCCGCGCATCAGTCCCGATGGCCGCTATATGCTGTTCGCAGAGGGACAATATGGATGCTTTCATACCAGACATGGTGATGCCGACATCCTTTGCATGTCGCTCGACCCGTCTTCTCCCGACATAGATCTTGCCATTTTCAATAGCGAAGGCTTTGCCGATACCTATCCGTCATGGTCGAGCAGCGGACGTTGGATCATGTGTTCCAGCCGCCGTGGCGATGGCAATTATAGCCGTCTCTATTTCTCTTACTTCCACGATGGAGTGGTTGATAAGCCGTTCCTCTTGCCTCAGGAGGACCCGGAGCACAACACCTACCGCCTCAAGTGCTACAACCGTCCGGAATTCATGGTTGAGCCGGTGAAGATAAGTGTTGACAGATTCAGCAGGGTATTTGACAAGTAAGACTTAGATTATAAAAGATGGGCTGGTTCATTGATTTGAGCCAGCCCATTTGTTGTTTATTGTTGTCTTCTTGAATGAAGAGAACGGATTCTGTTATATCTTATCTTGTTGCGACCTGCATCTGGATGCGTTCGGGTGATTCTATTGCTCTGACGGCTTTGTTGCTGTCGTAGTTGACAGGGCCAGTGATGAATTCAGGAACGTTGTAGGAGAAGAACAGGTCGCGGTAGAAGCAGCGAGGGTTGGTCTGTGGCAGCATGAAAGGTTTGGTCTGAGAGCCGTCGTCGTTGATATGTGTGAAGTAAGGACGGGTGAAGAGGCCGTCGTCACGTCGAGAAGAGAAGACCATCCATCGGCTGTTGCTCGACCAGCTGTGGTATGACTCCGTATTGTCGCTATTGATGCCATCCATAGGGCGGATAGAACCGTCGTTCAAGTCAAGCATATAGAGGTCGGCTTCCGGGTGCCAGATGCTGAACTGGCCATAGTTGGCCATAGTATATACCAGATAGCGTCCGTCGTAGGATGGGCGAGGGAAGGATATGCTTTTGCCCATAGCGGCAGCGTTGACCAAAGTGTCGATATGGTCGCCAAATGTGCCTTTTTCAGGGTTGAAAGCGATGGAGCATAGACTATAGTGTATGTTGTCGAATTGGTTGTCTTCTGCTGGCTTCTGGTCGGCCACGCAGAAGAAGATGGTGTGTCCGTCGGCCGAGAAGGCAGGGAACGTCTCCATAGACTCCTTATTCATCAGAAGCGGAGTTGTGAGCAGAGTGTTAGTCTCCGTGTCGTATACCTGCAAGTCGGACGCACTGTCGAAGACCTCGATGCGCTTAGTGTCGCGGACGTGGAACACCTGACGAGTAGTGTTAGTGCTATAGGCGATATATCTTCCGGAAGGATGCCAGTAAGGATATACGCAAGAGCCGAGAGTCTGTGACGTAGCCGTGTTATAAGCCTTTATCTCGCTGTTGAGACGCAGAAGAGTCGCTCCATGTGCGCCACGTATATGCAGACTCATGCCGGCAGGGTTCCCGCGGTTGAAGCTGTGACAGTTGACGCAGCCCTGGAACTGAGTGTTTTCGATAATAGCGGTCTGCTGGCTATTTGACAAGCAACATTCGTAGATGCCCATCTTGCTATATACACCATATCCTGGTTCGACAAGACGATAGGCGATGCCATAGTCGATACTGTCGTGGCTGACATATATGCTGAATGGAAGATATGTCTGCCAACTGCCGTTATGTTTGGCAGAAACCACAACTTGGAGTGAGTCGCCCTTGCTGTGTGATAGAAGTTCGTTCCAGTCCTTAGCCTCGATGCCTGCCGACTCGTGGCCTTGAGTGTGAAGCATGAGCCCGTTAGAGTTGGTTATGACGACGTCGATAAGCTGAACTGACTCATCACTCATGCAGAAATCGAGAGGAGCAATGTTGGCAGGAATTGTCACACCTACATAATCTGGATAGATGGCAGGTCGTTCTGCTATGCTCTTAGCATTGTTTATAGTCTCCTTGCATGAGACGAAACAGCATAAAAGAAGCAGAGTCAATATATTATATGTCTTCATAGGAACATTCAGATTATTGCATGAAATAATAGAACCAGTAAGTGTTGCCGAAACGAGCCGCGATGCTATTCTTATTGACAGGTCGCTGCTGAGTGGCGCCATAGAACTGGTTAAGTCCCGCTATGACGTTAGGGCTGATAAACTCAGGCGTCTTGTCCTGCGCGTTATGCTTGCTGCTCCACCACAGAATATAAGCCTGCTGGAACATATATGGCATATATTGATACTGTATCTTGTCGCCCATCTTGAGGTTAGAGACGAACGACTCGATATCACGTTGCAACAGGCATGCGCTCTGAAGATATTCGTAGGCCAGTCGGTTAGAGCCGTTAGCCAGCACCTGATTGCTCAGCACCTCAGTGAAGTCACCTTCCTGGAACATATAGTCCTTGTCGGGCATCAGAGAGCGCAAGCGTCCATATACTTCATGCTTGGCTACAGCCTCGTCGTTGCCAAGCAGAGGCATGACATCGCGGGCCCAGTCGCTGTAGAAGATAGTCTTCGACAGAGCGTCGATATACTTGCGGGCCACTTCATAATTGCCGCATATCAGGTTGGTCTCCGCCAGGCGCTTATAGCAGCGTCCGCTCTTCTGGTAGTCCTGAATAGCCTCTTGAGCCTCAAAGACGAAACGTTGAGCTGTGTTGATCAGGCCCAGCTGGAAGTATGCCTCACCAGTGGTCAGAGGACTTATAGGGTCGCGGTCGAACGGAGGCAGGAGACCTGCGAGACCATTCTGGTTGTATTCAAACATGTGGTCGGCCAACAACCCCTTCATGCCAAGAGCCAGGTTGAGAGCAGTGCATGAGAGCGAGTTTCTAGGCCTCTTCTGATTGGCGGTGTCGATAAGGCGGTTCCATTGCTGGAAGCGGCACATGAAGTCGTAGGACATCACATCTTCAGAAGCCCTGTTGAAAGAAGACTTGACAGCATAGCCGGTGCAGCAGACCACCAGAGCCAAGACAGCGATAGACTTCCATTGGCTCTGTCGTGTGGCAGGAAGCAGAGGCAATAGTACCGTTGTCGCTGCAGCCATCCAGAGGATATATGGGATGTCGAGTATCTGACGGAAATAGTGAGGCGACAAGAAGAGTCGTTCCAATGGGATAGCGACAGAGCAATGAGCAATAAGTGGCATGACTGCCATTATGAGAATAGTGACAGCCGAAGCCAATATCTCGACTTTGTCGCGTGAACGGATAGAAGTAATCAGAGGCAGAAGACCGCATATTATAGCCAAAGGACCCAATGCCCAATAGAGGACTGGGGCTGATATGATGCGGATAGCCAATCGTAATCTCTTATGCTGGATAGCAGACATCCCCCAGTCGGCAAGCAGAGTCAGGAGTATGGCGACGATGGCTCCAAGGAGAGCGTTTTCGTTGCAGAAGAACAGCCACAATATGATAGCAGGAAGCAGACCTGCAGGCTGAAGCCAACCCTTAGGAGAGATTCTCCAAGAGAGAAGGAATATGCCCACCAGAAGAAGAGCCACGATAGCGGCGCCAACCCAAGCCAGCAAGAAGAACTGCGTAAGGAATCGGCCTGTCAGATCGGCTATGCCACCAGGAACTGATATTATATCATTGATGTATGAGGCATCGAACAGGAAAAGCTGATATTGCTCTTGAAAATGAAGGTGATGCGGATAATAGAGTCCGAAGAACAAAAAGACGGCAGCAAAGAGCGTAGCGGCCAGAATAGCCGGGTACATCCAAGACTGAGAATATGGTTTGTTCATGCTAGTAAGTTTGCATGCAAAGTTAGGAAAATAAATGGAGGGACAAAATGATTTACTTTTCATGTTGATGAATAGTGGTGTCGGGGGAATGAAATGCAGATAGAGCAGAACAAACAGGTAATGCCGGTAGAGTGAAATATGGGAAGGTGTAAGTGCAAGATAATCAGGTTGCTTTGTTTTTTGAACGCAAATAAATAATAAAAACTATTTGTTAGTTTCAAAACTCTTTCTACATTTGCAGAGCAGAACAGAGCAGAACAGTAGTGGCTGGTATTATAAAAATAGATTTTAGCGGCAAGGTCAATTCGCCTAAGTTTCGTCTGATAGTGGATGCTGTCAACGATGCCATATCGCAGGGCAGTCTAGCGGCCGGTGATTCGCTGCCATCAGTAAATCAGATGTGTCAGGATTACCAGTTGTCGCGTGATACCGTCTTCAAGGCCTATTCGATGCTCAAGGACCAGGGAGTGATAGAGAGTGTGCCTAACAAGGGCTATTTCGTGTCAAATCCGGTGAACAAAGTGTTCGTCTTCCTGGACACATTCAAGGCGTACAAGGAGGTGCTTTATGATGCCTTTGTGAGGAATCTTCCTCAGAATGTGATAGCTGATGTGAATTTCCATCATTACAAGCCATTAATCTTCAAGAAACTGATAGAGGAGAGTATAGGAAAATACTCGAAGTATATTGTCATGCCTTTTGATGGCGAGGGTACGCAGGAGGCTTTAAGCCTCATACCACAGGACAAGTTGCTTATCATAGACTGGAAGCTGTTTGACAAGAGCAACAGCAATGTGTTGTATCAGGATTTTGGTGATGCCTTGGAGCGAGGACTCGACAAGGTGCTTCACAGATTGAGAAAGTACCGCGAGGTGCATTTCCTTTATCCGGAATATACCAATCATCCAAAGGAGTCGCTCAATCGCTTTGTGAGTTTCTGTCAGCGCAATGCACTAGACTACGTGATAGAGGAAGACTCTTCGAAGTTTGATGTCCATGCAGGCGTAGCATATTTCAGTGTCAGTGACAGAATGCTAGGCCGCTTCTTGGAGCAGTGTCGTCAGAAGAAGCTAGAGCCGGGAGTTGATACGGGAATCATCTCGTATAACGAGACCCCGATGAAGCAGTTCATATATAAGGGAATAACGGTCTTCTCGACCGACTTCAAGACTATGGGTCGCAGGGCGGCAGAGTTTGTGACGTCGGATGAGCCGATGAAGGAGTGTGTTCCCAGTGAAATGATAATTAGAGAATCTTTATAATAAATAAAAAAACAACATGTACACATTAGGAGTAGATGTAGGAAGTAGTTCGGTAAAGGCTAGCCTTGTAAATGTTGAGACAGGCAAGTGCGTAGCAACAACATTCTTCCCAAAGACAGAGGCTAAGATTATAGCTGTTAATCCAGGATGGGCTGAGCAGGATCCAGAGATGTGGTGGGAAAACCTCAAACTCTCTGTAAATTCAATCATGAAGGAGAGCGGAGCAAATCCTGCAGAGGTTAAGGCAATCGGTATTTCATACCAGATGCACGGCCTTGTATGCGTAGACAAGAACCAGCAGGTTCTTCGTCCATCAATCATCTGGTGCGACTCACGTGCGGTGCCATACGGCCAGAAGGCATTTGAGACAATCGGCCAGGAGAAGTGTCTTTCGCACCTTCTCAACTCGCCAGGTAACTTCACAGCTTCTAAGCTTGCTTGGGTGAAGGAGAACGAGCCACAGATATTCGAGAAGATATATAAGATCATGCTTCCAGGTGACTTCATCGCGATGAAGATGACAGACGTCATCAGCACAACAGCGAGTGGTCTTTCAGAGGGCATGATGTGGGATTTCGCAGAGAACAAGGTAGCCAAGTTCCTTCTTGACTACTATGGCATACCTGAGGCATTCATCCCAGAGATCAAGCCAACATTCTCAGAGCAGGGTCAGTTGACATCGAAGGCTGCAGCAGAGCTCGGTCTTAAGGAGGGTACACCTGTTACATACCGTGGTGGTGACCAGCCAAACAACGCACTTTCACTCAATGTATTCAACCCAGGTGAGATCGCTTCAACAGCAGGTACATCGGGTGTTGTATATGGTGTGAACGGCACAGTAGATTATGATCCAAAGAGCCGTGTAAATACATTTGCACACGTGAACCACACAGCAAAGGACGTGCGTTGCGGTGTGTTGCTCTGTGTGAACGGAACAGGTATCCTCAACTCATGGATAAAGAGAAATATCGCACCAGAAGGCATCTCATACAACGAGATGAACGACCTTGCAGCCAAGGCACCAATCGGTAGCGCAGGCCTTTCGGTTCTTCCTTTCGGTAACGGTGCAGAGCGTATGCTTGAGAACCGTGAGATCAACTGCTCAATCCGTGGCTTGAACTTCAACGTACATTCAAAGCATCACATTGTTCGTGCAGCACAGGAAGGTATTGTATTCTCATTCAAGTATGGTATTGACATCATGAAGGAGATGGGTATGAATGTAAGCAAGATCCATGCAGGTCATGCAAACATGTTCCTCAGCCCAATCTTCCGTGACACACTTGCAGGTGTTACAGGAGCAGTTATCGAGCTCTATGATACAGACGGATCGGTAGGTGCAGCGAAGGGCGCCGGTATGGGTGCTGGCATCTACAAGGACAACAACGAGGCATTTGCTACATTGGAGAAGCTCGACGTTATCGAGCCAAACCAGAGCAAGGCACAGGAGTATGCTGATGCTTATGCTAAGTGGAAGTATCGTCTTGAGAAGTCAATGTCTAAGTAATTAGATAGCGATAGACCAAAGAATAATCATGTGGGGGCGGAGTATTCTCCGTCTCCACTATTTAATAACCAATCGATAAAATAAAATCTATCAATGTCAACAGAAAATACACAGGGCAGTCGCTCATATTTGTTCGGCATCGTACTTGTAGCCGTGTTGGGCGGATTGCTTTTCGGATATGATACAGCAGTTATATCAGGAGCAGAGAAAGGTCTTCAGGCCTTCTTCATGGGAGCTACTGATTTCAGTTATACAGACTTCTGGCATGGATTTACCAGTTCGAGTGCCCTCATAGGATGCATCATTGGTGCAGCTATCTCGGGTATGCTCGCGTCAAACTGGGGTCGTAAGAAGTCGCTCATCTTTGCAGGTGTGATGTTCTTCATCTCAGCATGGGGCTCAATGTGTCCGGAGACAATGGTGCTCGCAAAGGGAGAGCCAAACCTCACATTATTCATCGTATTCAACATCTATCGTGTCATAGGAGGTGTCGGTGTAGGACTTGCATCGGCGGTATGTCCTATGTATATTGGTGAGATAGCGCCAAGCAACATACGCGGTATGCTTGTGTCGTGGAACCAGTTTGCCATCATCTTTGGTCAGTTGGTAGTGTACTTCGTCAACTTCTTCATTCTTGGCGACCATGTAGCTCCAGCTATTGAG
Organism: Bacteroidales bacterium; assembly: GCA_024401335.1. Lineage (GTDB taxonomy): Bacteria > Bacteroidota > Bacteroidia > Bacteroidales > Marinilabiliaceae > W3P20-009. The sequence continues at coordinate 27,681 of JAKSLH010000008.1, read as the reverse complement.
AGCATCGGCAACGGCTTGAACCAGATACTCAACGGTGCAGATGCTGAGTGGGCTATAGCAGAGGGATGGCGTTACATGTTCGGTTCCGAGATGGTGCCAGCAGGCCTCTTCGCATTGCTCATCTGCTTTGTACCAGAGACGCCACGTTATCTTGCTTCGGTAGGTCAGGATGCAGAAGCAGAAGGCATCCTTGCACGCATCAACGGTGCAGGCAAGGCGAAGGAGATACTCAAGGAGATAAAGGAGACAATGACAGTAAAGACAGAGCCACTCATGACATACGGCTTGCTCTGTATCTTTGTTGGTATCATGCTTTCGGTATTCCAGCAGGCAGTAGGTATCAATGCCGTTCTTTACTTCGCTCCACGTATCTATGGCGCAATGGGCTTTGAGAACCCAATGGTGCTCACAGTGTTCAATGGCATCGTGAACCTCGCATTTACATGTATAGCCATCTTCACTGTAGAGAAGTTAGGTCGTAAGCCACTCCTCATCGTCGGCTCGTTGGGCATGGCGCTTGGAGCATTTGGTGTAGCGATGACCTTCGGCAACGAAAGCCTCAACCTCTACTGCATGATCTCGCTCATGGTATATTCAGCAAGCTTCATGTTCTCATGGGGTCCTATCTGCTGGGTGCTCATAGCAGAGGTGTTCCCTAACACAATACGTGGTGGTGCGGTAGCCATCGCAGTAGCCTTCCAGTGGATCTTCAACTGGATAGTATCGACATCATTCGTTCCAATGGCCAACAGCCTTGGTTACTGGTTCGTATATGGCATGTATGGCATCATCTGTGTCATTGCTGCAGTCTTCGTATGGCGTCTTGTTCCAGAGACAAAGGGCAAGACACTTGAGGATATGACAGCACTCTGGAAAAACAAGAAGTAAGTTTTTTTGATATATACATAGAATTGTATTAATGGCAAGGCGTGTCGTGATGACATGCCTTGTTTTTTTTATTACGAGTTACGAGATACGACTGCGAAGCGAATAATTACGGATTGTAAGTTGATGGGGCATGGTGAGTTTACAGTTTGGTTTTGGGGATTGTGATTTCATCCTAGCTTTATCCTCTCGCTATCCTCTCACTATCCTCTCGCCTTCCTCCGGTAAGACTATTGTAAGCGGATATAGCTAGATGAGGTTATAGATTGTAAATTGCAGGGAGCGGAAAAAAGAGTAGGAGATGACGGATAAAATGAAGAGGGGAGGAGATATGACAAGATTGATGAATTTTGGTGTATGTAATGTTATATGATACATCATAGAAGTAAAAAGGGCGGTTATTGTTGAATCAATATTTATATTTTTGCCGAGTACATATCAGTAACAAACACAATCAAGATATAATATGAATCTGAGAAAATCTACCCTTGCGCTCATGGCGGCCACAATGATGGCTTCGGTAGCCGGAGCGCAGAAGATCGGCGGTGCACATACACCGCTGCTAAACATGCCATACGATGTCAGTGATGACTTCGGAGAGTTGAGTAACAACTATTTCTTTGCCGATAGCCTTTCGGCTTTTGATGTCAAGAGTGGTGAAGGCAAGGTCAAATGGAAACGTCATCGTACTACGCCCCGTCAGGCGTTCAATTCCAACGGCACATGGGTTGTTCCTCTGGACCAGCTCGATTTCCCTTATACGGCATACGACAATGATCCGGAGCTGGGGATGAAGATAGACTTCATCACAGAGAACACCGTCAGGATAAGGATATACACGTCGCCCGTTGTAGCCCAGGAGAACAAAGCCGATGAGGTGATGTTGGCAGGAGAACTGCCTAGTGCCAAGTGGACCATGGTCAAGAACGACGGGAAGCAGGTGACATACAAGAGCAAGGCCGGCAGCATCACGATAGAGAGATATCCATGGAGAATCGTGTTGCGAGACAGTGAAGGCAAGGTGATACAGAAGACACGACATGTGATGGACAACGACACCACGCAGGTGAAGCAGTTGCCATTCTGTTTCATCAAGAGAGGTTCGGACAATTCGCGCAGCATAGCGCCGATGCTCTCGTTGCTTCCAGGCGAGAAGATCTTTGGTTGTGGAGAGTCGTTCACATCGCTCAACAAGGCAGGTCAGAAAGTCAACCTGTTTGTCACCGACCCGCAGGGACCAGAGACAGACATGATGTATAAGCCTATACCGTTCTACATGAGCAACAAAGGCTATGGCGTGTTTATGCACACATCGGCGCCAATGACATGTGACTTCGGAGCGTCGTATGTAGGCACCACGAAGCTGTTTATGGCAGATGAGACGATGGATATGTTTGTGTTCCTTGGAGACCCCAAGAAGATACTTGATGAATATACCAGTCTCACAGGCAAGTCGCCAGTGCCACCGCTGTGGAGCTTTGGCACGTGGATGAGCCGAATCACATATTTCAGTCAGGAAGAGGGCATGGAGATAGCAAGTAAGCTGCGCGAGAACAAGATACCATCGGACGTGATACACTTCGACACAGGCTGGTATGGCATAGACTGGCAGTGTGACTACCAGTTTGCCAAGGAGCGTTTCAGCGACCCTCAGAAGATGGTGAAGGACCTCTTGAAGCAAGGCTTCCATATCTCGCTATGGCAGTTGCCATATTTCACACCAAAGAACGCCTTTTACAATGAACTGGTAGAGAAAGGATTGGCAGTGAAGAACATGAACGGTTCGTTGCCATACGAAGATGCGGTGCTGGACTTCTCGAATCCGGAGACCGTGAAGTGGTATCAGGACAAGCTCGCCGGACTGTTGAAGATGGGTGTAGGAGCGATAAAGGTAGATTTCGGCGAAGCCGCGCCATTGAACAACGGCCTGTATGCGTCGGGCAAGAGCGGTCTATATGAGCACAATATCTATCCTGTGAGATATAACAAAGCCGTGTTTGAGATTACCAAAGAGACCACAGGCGACGGCATAATATGGGCAAGATCGGCTTGGGCAGGATCGCAGAGATATCCGTTGCACTGGGGAGGAGATGCTGCCAACACCGACAATGCCATGCTCAGCACGTTGAGAGGCGGCTTGTCGTTTGGCCTGTCGGGCTTCTCGTATTGGAGCCATGACATAGGCGGCTTTGTGCAGTCGTGCCCGGAGGAGCTGTACAGAAGATGGTTGCCATTTGGCATGCTCACATCACATTCGAGAGTACATGGAGCGCCACCGACAGAGCCTTGGCTGTATGGCAAAGAGTTCACAGACTACTTCCGCAGATGTGCAGAGATGAAATACAGGCTTATGCCATATATCTATACGCAGGCGACCCTCTGTTCGCAGAAGGGACTGCCGATGGTCAGAGCCCTTTTCGTTGAGTTCCCTGACGACCCAGGCGCATGGATGGTAGAAGACCAGTATATGTTTGGTGAGTCGATGATGGTAGCCCCATTATTCTCGTCGGAGACGACACGCACAGTATATCTGCCAGGAAAGGACAGGTGGGTAGATTATCAGACAGGCAAGACATATTCGCCAGGTTGGAATGAGATAAAGGCAGGCGAGATGCCGATAGTGATACTCGTCAGAGATCACACCATATTGCCAGAAGTCAAAGTAGCCCAGCGCACAGATGAGATAGACTGGAAGAACGTCAAGAAGCGCAAGTTCTCATCGGATGGAGCCAAAGCCACAGGTGTGCTCTACAGACCAGGCAGTGACAAGGCAGAGATGCTTTCAGAGTGACAGATGTAGGATATATATCCTATACTAATCAATAGCTTAAGCCTACGACAGAAAGTCAATGAAAGGACGAGTATGTTGTAGGCTTTTTGTATATTTGCGCCAATCAAGAAAAAGCACATTTGAGTAACGGAAACGACATAAAGCAAGTAGATGGAGGACGTATAGCGAAGAATACGTTGTTCCTATATGCGAGAATGATGTTGACTATGATCGTCACATTGTTCACCTCTCGTGTGCTGCTTGATGCGCTTGGAGAGGTAGATTATGGCCTCAACAACGTCATTGCAGGACTGGTAGTCGTCTTCTCGTTTGTCAACGGATCTATGGCGTCGGCCACATCGAGGTTTCTTACATACGAGCTAGGCAAGGGCACGGCAGGCAATGTAGGCAGAGTCTTTGCCACGTCGCTGAAGATACATGGTATCATAGCGTTGGCTGTGCTAGTGCTTGGCGAGATCGTCGGCCTCGTTGTGATAAACAACTTGCTAGATATTCCAGAGGACAGGCTTGTAGCTTGTAATGCCGTATATCAGATGGTCATCATCATGTCGATGACGACGATATTGCAAGTGCCATTCACCGCGACGATAATATCGCATGAGAGGATGAATGTCTATGGATATATAGGCATTGTTGATGCGTTGGTCAAGTGCGCCATAGCATACGCCATCTATATGTCATCGACAGACAGGCTGATATTGCTCGGTGCGTTGCAGATGATGGTAGCGATAATGATGCTGGCCTTCTATGTGTGGTATAGCAAGAGATGCTTTGGCGAGCAGGTAGATATAAGTGGCAAGATGGATAAAGACATCATGAAGCAGATGCTAGGCTATACCTCATGGAGCATCATGGGGTCGGGAGCGTCGATGCTCAAGAATCATGGTGTCACACTGCTGATAAACGTGTTCTTCGGTCCAGTTATGAACGCCGCCAATGCCGTAGCCTATCAGGTGAATGCCGCCGTCATGCAGTTTACCAATAACTTCACCATGGCCATGAATCCGCAGATCATAAAGAGCTATGCGGCAGGGCAGATGGAAGACATGAGGAGGCTGTTGATGAGAGGAGGGAAGCTGTCGTTCTTCCTGTTGCTATATCTCTGTCTGCCATTGATTATAGAGACAGAGCAGATATTAGATTTGTGGCTAAAGGAAGTTCCGGCGTATGCCGTCTTGCTGACAAGGTTGGTGTTAGTGTTGACGATGGTAGAAAGTTTCAACTACACCATAGTATGTGCAGTGCAGGCGACAGGCAACGTCAGAGATTATCAGATATGGGTAGGTGGCATAACGTTGCTCAATTTCCCATTGACATATATATGCTATAAGATGGGGAGTGAGCCTCAGGCCGCGTTGATAGTGTCGATAGCAGTAAGCACGTTCACCCTATTTGTCAGACTATATTTCCTGAAGACCCAGCTAGGTGTTTCACCAAGAGAATATATCTCGAAGGTCGTGGTGAAGACATGGGGAGTAGCCTTGGTGTGCGCTGTAGTGCCAATGATGGTGTATATGAACATGGAGGCCAATCTGTTGAGAATAGTGGCTGTAGTGGCAACGGTTGTCGTATGTAACAGCGTTGCGATATGGACGATGGGCATTGATGCCGCAGAACGCAGAATGATGGTGGAGCTAGGAAAGAAACTGTTGCGTTCAGGAAAATGAAAGGAGTTGGATTATGAGACGATTTATAGAATGTTTGATACCCGTTACGGCATGTAATCTCAAGTGCAGCTATTGCTATGTAGTGCAAGAGGGACGAAGGAAGAATGAGAAGGCCAACTTCAGATATGATGCAGAGACCATAGGCAAGGCGTTGAGTGTAGAGAGGTTAGGCGGAGTCAGCCTTATCTCGATAACAGGCAGTGGTGAGACGTTGATTCCCAAGGAGTTGCCCGATGTAGTAAGAGAGATACTCAGACAAGGACATTTTGTGAACATAACAACCAATGGAACCCTCAAGGTCGCCATGCAGAAACTGTTGGACGCCACAGAGGGAATGCATGATAGACTGCACTTCTCGTTTTCGTTTCATGTAAGAGAACTGCAGGAAAAGAACCTGTTGGAAGCGTTTTGGGAGAATGTGGACAGAGTAAAGCAGTCAGGCTGTTCGATATTGCTGCAGATAAACCTGTCGGATGAGTATTGGGACTGCTGGGAAGAGGTGAAGCAGATGTCGCTGGAGCATGTAGGCGCGTTGCCGCAGGTAGCCTTGACAAGAGACGAGAGCAACAACACATATAAGATAATGACGCGTCATAGCGAAGCTGAGTATATAGCCAAGGCTAGAGAGATGAATTCGCCCTTGTTTGAGTGTACGCTGGAGAACTTCATGGTGAAGCGAACAGAGTATTGCTATGCAGGCATGTGGTCGGCCAAGCTCGACATCTGCTCAGGCGAGATGAGTGCGTGCTATGGGCATGGAAGGAAGCAGAATATCTTTGAGGACCTAGAGAAGCCGATAGTCTTTGAGCCAGTAGGCAAGCATTGTCCATTCAAGTACTGCTTCAACTCGTCACATTTCATCTCTCAGGGAATAATACCAGAGCTCATGCCGCAGACGTCGTATGGAGACTTAAGAAACAGAGCAGAGGCAGGCTGGCAGACCGACGCCATGAGAGAATTCTTGAGCAAGCAGTTTGAAGACACCAACAAGCAGCTCACAGAAGAAGAAAAAGAGAGATATGACGGCATATACCGCAGGCTGGAGATGAAGAACAGGATAGCGAGTATGCCGAAGAAGATTGTGGCCATCGTGAAGAGACTGGGCATAAAGTAGCAGGATATATGGGCAATAGAGAGGTATTACAGAAAGCTATAAGCGAATTGGTGACTGGCGACTATATGTTGCTTGATTTGCCATATTTTGCCAATGTGGGAGACGTCATGATATGGCAGTCGGCATTAGACCTGCTAGAGAAAGTTCCCCACAGATGTCTGTATGCCAGTAGTATCGAGAACTATAATCGTCCGCAGCTATCGAGTGATGTGATAATCTTGTTCATGGGTGGAGGAAACTTCGGTGACCTATGGGTGAGACATCAGGAATTCCGTCACAGAGTGATGAATGATTTTCCAGAAAACAAGATAATCCAGTTGCCCCAGAGCGTATTCTTCAAAGACGAAGATTATATGATGCAAGACATAGAGACGTTTGAGAAACATAGGGGAGAGATTGTTGTTTGCTTAAGAGATGAGAAGTCGAAGACGATAATAGACAGTTATTACCATAACGTAAAGACACTGTTGCTTCCAGATATGGCGTTGTCGTTTGATGTCAGGACATATTGTGATAAGCATTCGATAAAGATAGAGAAAGGTCAGGGTACGTTGTACGTAGAACGTCACGACAGTGAAGCCGTGCCAGGAGACGGAGGCAATAAGGCAACGGGAGTTACGGTAGCCGATTGGCCATCGATGTGTTCGACACCAAGAGCGATGTACTTGTTTTGGATAGCCAGAAAGGCCGTTAGGCTCGTTGGAGGCGATGTGGACAGATTCACAGACAGGTGTTGGAACAAGTGGCTGAAAGATGTCATGTTGAAGAGTGGAATAAAGTTTATCGCCAGATATGAAAAGATATGCTCCACAAGACTGCATGCGGCGGTTTTGGGCATGTTGCTAGGCAAGAAGGTAGAGATGATAGACAATTCGTATGGCAAGTGCAAGGGAGTCTATGACTTATGGCTTAGAGAAGAATCAAATATTGAGATGAAATGAAGATATCGATAGTAATACCAGTATATAACGTAGAGAAATACATAGAGAGATGTCTGAGGTCGGTGATAAGCCAGACCTACAAGGGCCCTATGGAATGTATTGTTGTCGATGATTGTGGTAACGACCAGAGTGTTGAAATAGCCAGAAGAGTCATTGAAGAGTATGAAGGAGACATCGAGTTTCGCATAGTAAGTCACGAGAAGAACAAAGGCCTGTCGGGAGCCAGGAATACGGGAACAAGGATAGCTACGGGAGACTATGTGTATTACATAGACAGTGATGATGAGATAACGGCAGACTGTATAGAATTGTTGTCGAATGAAGCATTGAAGCATGAAGGAGTAGATGCCGTTCAGGGAGCCACCGTCACCTTGCCAGATGATGATGAGTTCTATTCGGTAAAGAGATATGAGGGAGTAGAGTATATAGACGACAACGGGTGGATAAGGCGAGAGTTCATGAGAATAAACGACTGCTTGCCAGTCAATGCATGGAACAAGCTTATCAGGCGAGCCTTTATTGTAGACAATAGACTGTATTTCAGAGAAGGTATCATACATGAGGACCAGCATTGGATGTATTTCGCGACAAAGAAGATGGTGGACATCGCATTTGTGCAACAAGTGACCTACAGGCACTACAGAAATGGCGAGTCGATAATGAAATCGTCGGGTGAGGCGAAGAGCAACAAGCATTGGGGACTGATATTGGAGGATGTCATGGACGATCTGAGAGGAGAGTCGGAGGGAGAAGAGAAGAGTCTTGCTTTGTGGAAATACGGAGTTATTCTTGTGTCGAGATACAGTGATACAGATGTTTATAGAGATATTTATGCCAAATATATGGATATGATGGTAGCCTTGGGTGACTGTTGGGCTGTTACGTTCTTGAGGATGTGGCACAAGTTAAATGTTCCATTTACCCGAGTCTTGGTAAGGCGTTATCTGAAGACATTGTCGAAGCGATATGAGTAGAAAGTATTGTTCTTTCAAATAAAGACAAATAGTGGCCTGCTGAAGCCACTATTTTTTGTTTGTTTTTATTGGTCTTTTGATGTAAAAATACTTATTTTGCAAAGATAGTAGGCATTTGTTCGCGCAAAATGCCGAATTTGGGTTTAGTTTTGTGGTGTTCTTTAGTCGTTATGTGTGACTGAAGTGGCGAAGCTATATGCGAGCTAGATCCGTTAGAAATGATATTGATACATAGCATATATTTTATATAACATGAAAGGCATAGTATTAGCAGGAGGATCGGGGACACGTCTTTATCCTATCACAAAGGGTGTCAGCAAGCAGATGCTTCCTATATTCGATAAGCCGATGATTTATTATCCAATATCGGTGCTTATGTTGTCTGGCATACGAGAGATACTCATCATATCGACCCCTCATGATCTTCCTGGTTTCAGAAGATTGCTAGGCGACGGCAGTGATTATGGAGTAAGATTCGAATATGCTGAGCAGCCATCACCAGATGGATTGGCGCAGGCGTTCATCATAGGTGAGAAGTTCATTGGCAACGATTCTGCATGTCTTGTGCTTGGAGACAACATCTTCCACGGCGCAGGCTTTAGTGCTATGCTCAAGGAGGCCGTCCGCAATGCAGAGGAGGAGAATAAGGCCACGGTATTTGGCTATTGGGTAAGTGATCCAGAGCGTTATGGAGTAGCAGAATTCGACAAGCAGGGTAATTGCCTTTCTATAGAGGAGAAGCCAAAAGAGCCTAAGTCGAACTATGCTGTTGTAGGACTTTATTTCTATCCGAACAAGGTAGTTGAAGTAGCCAAGAACATCAAGCCTTCTGCACGAGGTGAGCTAGAGATAACAACAGTCAATCAGCGATTCCTCGAGGACAAGGAACTCAAGGTTCAGACACTTGGCCGTGGTTTCGCATGGCTCGACACAGGAACACATGATTCGCTTTCAGAAGCATCCACATACGTTGAAGTTCTTGAAAAGAGAACTGGCCTCAAGATAGCATGTCTGGAAGGCATTGCGTACCGCAAGGGATGGATAACTGAGGATAAGATGCGTGAGTTGGCCCAGCCGATGTTGAAAAACCAGTATGGTCAGTATCTGCTGAAGGTCATTGACGAGGTAAAGAGAAACGCGTAAAGAACAGTTCTCAATGGAAGTAATAAAGACAGCAATAGATGGCGTTGTGATTATCGAGCCCAAAGTGTTTGGTGATGCGCGAGGATATTTCTTTGAGTCGTTCTCACAGAGAGAATTCGAGGAGAAGGTTAGAAAAATCAATTTCGTACAGGACAACGAGTCGATGTCGACATACGGAGTGATACGTGGATTGCATTTTCAAGCGCCTCCATTTGCGCAGAGTAAACTGGTAAGAGTTGTCAAAGGATCTGTACTTGACGTTGTGGTGGATATCCGCAAGGGGTCGCCGACATACGGTCAGCATGTCGCAGTAGAGTTGTCGGAGGAGAATCATCGTCAATGTTTTATTCCTCGAGGTTTTGCCCATGGTTTTGCTGTGTTGACGGAGACGGCAGTATTCCAGTACAAATGCGATAATTTCTACGCTCCACAGGCTGATGGCGGAATATCGATCAAGGACAGCAGTCTGGGCATTGACTGGAAGATTCCGGTAGATAAAGCGTTATTGAGCGAAAAGGATATGAAGCATGAATTGCTGAAAGACTTCGATTCGCCATTCTCCATAGACATGGACCTATATCCTGAATTTTCAAAATAGAAAAGGATGAATATTTTAGTGACAGGAGCGAACGGGCAGTTAGGCAATGAGATGCAAATTGTGTCGAAAGGCTCCAGAGACAAATATTTGTTCACCGATGTAGCGGAGCTCGACATTACTGATATAGCAGCCGTTCGCAAGATGGTCAATGACAATAATGTAGAGGCGATTGTCAACTGTGCAGCATACACAAATGTCGATAAGGCAGAAGACGATGCGGAGTTCTGTGAAGTCTTAAACGCCAAGGCGCCAGAGAATCTCGCTATAGTAATGAAGGAAGTCGGAGGGTTGCTGGTGCATATCTCTACAGATTATGTCTTTGGCGGCGACCCATATAACACACCTTGTGGTGAAGACCAGAAAGGAACACCAACGGGAGTATATGGGAAGACCAAGCTGCAAGGCGAGCAGAATATCATTGCAACAGGATGCAAGCATATCATAATCCGCACGGCGTGGCTGTACAGTGAATTCGGCAAGAACTTCGTAAAGACAATGCTCAACCTCACATCGACTAAGCCATCATTGAAGGTCGTTTTTGATCAGGTTGGGACTCCTACATACGCATTGGACTTGGCAGCAGTTATTTTCGATATCATTGAGAACCGTAAGTGTGAAGGCCGCGAAGGCATCTATCATTTCAGTAATGAGGGTGTCTGCTCATGGTATGACTTCACAAAGATGATAGCAGAGATAGCAGGCAACAAAGAATGCGACATACAGCCATGCCATTCAGATGAATTTCCAAGCAAGGTTGTCCGTCCAAGCTATTCAGTTCTAGACAAGACAAAGATAAAGAACACATTTGATATAAAGATACCATATTGGACAGACTCGTTGAGAATGTGCATGAAGAATATGGCAAACAACTAATAGAAGAAAGACAATGGCAAAACGTAATATAGTAATCACAGGAGGTGCTGGCTTTATCGGAAGTCATGTAGTTCGCCTGTTCGTCAACAAATATCCAGAGTATAACATCATAAACCTCGATAAGCTCACATACGCAGGCAATCTCGCTAACCTTAAGGATATAGAGGATAAGCCTAATTACGAGTTCGTGAAGATGGATATCTGCGATTTCGACGCGTTCTATAAGCTCATGCAGGACAAGAAGATAGATGGCATCATCCATCTCGCAGCCGAGAGTCATGTGGACCGATCAATCAAGGATCCGTTTACATTTGCCCGAACCAATGTCATGGGCACTCTCTCGCTTCTTCAGGCTGCCAAGCTCTACTGGGAGTCACTTCCGGAGAAATATGAGGGCAAGCGATTCTATCATATCTCGACCGATGAGGTATATGGAGCGCTGGAGATGTCGAATCCAGAAGGCATAGAGCCTCCTTTCACAACTACAGCCTCTAGTGCGGAGCATCATCTGGCATACGGTAAAGACTTCTTCTACGAGACAACAAAATACAATCCGCATTCTCCATATTCTGCATCGAAAGCGTCGAGCGACCACTTTGTTCGTGCGTTCCATGACACATACGGATTGCCAACAATCGTAACCAACTGTTCGAACAACTATGGCCCATATCAGTTCCCAGAGAAGTTGATACCACTCTTCATCAACAACATTCGTCATCGCAAGCCGCTTCCAGTTTATGGCAAGGGCGAGAATGTGAGAGACTGGCTATATGTAGTTGACCATGCGAGAGCCATAGACACCATCTTCCATGATGGCAAGGTAGCCGAGACATACAACATAGGTGGTTTCAACGAGTGGAAGAACATAGACATCATCCACACCGTCATCAAGACCGTTGACAGATTGCTTGGTCGTCCAGAGGGAGCCGACCTTGATCTCATCACATACGTGACAGACAGACTGGGACATGATGCGCGTTATGCCATTGATTCGACCAAACTGCAGAAAGAGCTCGGTTGGGAGCCATCGCTTCAGTTTGAGGAAGGCATAGAGAAGACTGTGAAGTGGTATCTCGAAAACCAGGAGTGGATGGACAACATTACTTCTGGAGAGTATGAGAAATACTACGAGTCGATGTATGCCAATAGATAGCATTTGATGGCAGAGCATATAGAGAAAGGCAAGGAAGGGGAAGACGTAGCGGTAGCATACCTAGAAAAGAAAGGTATGAGTATACTACACCGCAACTGGAGAGTCGGGCACAAAGAGATAGATATCATAGCTCAGGATGGCGAGTTTATCGTGTTTGTGGAGGTCAAGACCCGAATGACAGAACCAATTCATGCGGTAGACGTAATAACACATGATAAGATAAAGAACATCGTCAATGCTGCGGCGTCTTATATGAGACGTTTCCGGACAAATCTTGAGAGTCGTTTTGATGTGCTGATACTCACAGGGAGAGATGGCAATTATGATGTGAATTATATGCAGAATGCGTATAGATCATATTTAAGATAAATAAGAAAGTAAAATATATATTATGCAGAACATAGCACTTATAACAGGTGTTACAGGCCAGGACGGTTCATACTTGGCAGAATTCCTTTTAGAGAAAGGATATGAGGTACACGGCATCATCCGCCGTTCATCGGTAGACTATCGAGAGAGAATCTCTCATCTTGAAGGCAAGCCACATTTTCATCTTCACTATGCCGACCTTGGTGACTCGATGTCAATTGTCAAGGTTGTTGACAAGGTTCGTCCAACAGAGATCTATAACCTCGCGGCACAGAGCCATGTGCAGGTGAGCTTCGACTCTCCTGAGTTCACTGCCGACGTAGATGCAACAGGCGTATTGCGAGTACTTGAGGCAGTACGTGCCTGCCATCTTGAGCAGACTTGTAAAGTCTATCAGGCATCCACATCAGAGCTGTATGGCAAGGTAGAGGAAGTGCCTCAGAACGAGAATACACCATTCCACCCATATTCGCCATACGCAGTAGCCAAGCTCTATGGCTTCTGGATAGTAAAAGAGTATCGTGAGGCGTATAACATGTTCTGCTGTTCAGGCATCCTCTTCAACCACGAGAGTGAGCGTCGAGGCGAGACATTCGTAACTCGCAAGATAACACTCGCTGCTGCACGTATAGCTCAGGGCAAGCAGGAGAAGCTCTATCTCGGCAACCTTTCTTCGCTTCGTGACTGGGGTTATGCAAAGGACTATGTAGAGTGCATGTGGCTCATCCTTCAGAACAAGACACCTGAAGATTTCGTTATCGCGACAGGTGTTCAGCATTCGGTACGTGAGTTTGCCCAGTTGGCATTCCACTATGCTGGCATCGAGCTCGAGTTCAAGGGCGAGGGCATGGACGAGAAGGGCTATTGCGTGAAGGGCCCAGAGAACCTTATCGGCAAGGCACTTGTAGAGGTAAGCGAGGATTTCTACCGTCCAACTGACGTAGTCAACCTCTGGGGCGACCCAACAAAGGCCAAGGCCAAGTTAGGTTGGAATCCATCAAAGACAACATTCGAGGAGCTCGTCAAGATCATGGTAGATAACGACATGGCCAAGGTAGCTGTAGAGAAGGCCGGAGAGAAGGTGAGAATGAATCTTGCGGAGTATCTTGAAAAGGGGATTGTGAAGTAATTATTGTCTATCATGGATAAGAATTCAAAGATATACATAGCAGGGCATCATGGACTTGTTGGGTCTGCTATATGGAATAACCTCAAGGCTCGTGGGTACAACAACCTTGTAGGTCGCAGCCACAAGGAGTTAGATCTCCTTGATGGGGCAGCTGTAAAGAAATTCTTCGATGAAGAGAAGCCAGATGCAGTAGTACTTGCAGCAGCTCATGTAGGAGGAATCATGGCCAACCTGCAGTATCGAGCAGACTTCATCTATGAGAATCTTCAGATTCAGCAGAATGTGATAGGCGAAAGCTGGAAGCATGGCGTCCAGAAACTGCTCTTCTTAGGTTCAACATGCATCTATCCACGTGATGCTGAGCAGCCTATGAAAGAAGATTGCCTGCTCACTTCGGCCCTTGAATATACCAACGAGCCATACGCTATCGCCAAGATAGCCGGTCTCAAGATGTGCGAGAGTTTCAACCTGCAGTATGGCACCAACTACATAGCAGTGATGCCAACCAACCTCTATGGTCCGAATGACAATTTCCACCTAGAGAACAGTCATGTACTTCCAGCGATGATACGCAAGATACATCTGGCCAAATGTCTCAATGAAGGAGATTGGACAGCAGTTCGCAAGGACATCGGACTCCGACCAGTATCAAAGGTAATAGATGGAGTGAAAGTCATTGTCAACGAGACATCGTCGGAAGAAGATATCCTCAAGGTGCTTTCATACTATGGCATCACGCCAGAGGCTGTAACACTCTGGGGTACTGGTTCACCACTTCGCGAGTTCCTCTGGAGTGAGGAGATGGCCGACGCGAGTGTTCATGTGTTGCTCAATGTAGACTTCAAGGATACATATAAGAATGCGGCGAAGAACTCCGATGGCATAACCGAGATACGTAACTGTCACATCAATGTCGGCACAGGCAAGGAGCTCTCAACCAAGGAGTGTGCCGAGAAGATAATGGCCGAGATAGGCTTCAAGGGCGAACTTCGTTGGGACCGCACAAAGCCAGACGGCACCATGCGCAAGCTCACTGATGTATCGAAGCTTCATAGCCTCGGCTGGCACCATAAGATAGAGATAGACGAGGGCATTCATCGTCTATATGAGTGGTACATGCAAGGCATTTGTATAAATCATAAGTCAAACGACTAATAGCATAGAGGCACTGGATTTACCTATAGTAGGGTCAATCTAGTGCCTATTTTTTCTTGTTGTGGAAGAGTATATAGAGATAAAGCCGAAAAGCAGGTGGCTAGATATTGACTTGAAAGGTCTTTGGAGATACAGGGATCTTTATGTCATGTATATCAAGAGAGATATAGTAACCGTCTACAAGCAGACCATCTTAGGACCTGTATGGTATCTCGTGCAGCCAGTGCTGACAACCATCATGTTCATGTTTGTTTTTGGTGGGTTGGCAGGTATCAGTACTGATGAAGTGCCACAGTCTCTGTTCTACCTGGCTGGTATCACGATGTGGAACTATTTCAGTGCTTGCTTCAGTGCTTGCAACAATGTCTTTGCTGCCAATGCAGGAGTCTTTGGCAAGGTCTATTTCCCACGTCTTGTAGTCCCCTTGTCGGCCATCACTAGCAACCTCATCAAGATGCTCATTCAGATGGCGCTTTTTGTGGCTGTCTATATATTCTTTGCAGTAAAGGGAACTAGTGTAGGCGTGCAGTGGCAGATAGTTCTCACGCCTCTATACATCGCCTTGATAGCGTTTCATTCGTTGTCATGGGGACTTATAGTATCGTCTTTGACAACCAAATATCGAGATCTGAACTTCCTGATAGCATTTGGATTGCAGCTCTTCATGTATGTCACACCAGTCATCTATCCGTTGAGCACAGCGCCAGCCAACTATCAGGCCATATTAGCCTTAAACCCATTGACACCAATCTTTGAGGCCTTTAAGTATAGTTGTTTCGGTTGTGGCATGTTCGACTGGGGAGGATTATTATATAGCACAGTTTTCATGCTAGTGACTCTTTTCTTCTCAGTGATAGTATTCACGAGGGTTGAGAAGAATTTTATGGATACGGTGTAGCCCCATTTTATTGTTTCGATGAGTAATATAGCGATAGAATTCAACAACGTAGGTAAGCAGTACCGTCTCGGGCGAGTAGGTACTGGTACCTTGTCACACGATATAAACCGTTGGTTTCAGACATCTATTCTTCGTCGTGAGGATCCGTATCTCAAGATTGGCGAGACCAATGACCGAACCACCAAGGGCGATTCAGACTATGTGTGGGCTCTCAGGGATATCTCGTTTCAGGTGGAGCAGGGAGATGTTGTTGGTATTATCGGCAAGAACGGTGCAGGCAAGTCGACCTTGCTTAAGCTCCTTTCGCATATCACATCACCTTCTACGGGATCGATACGTTACAAGGGGCGCATAGCATCGTTGCTGGAGGTAGGTACAGGTTTTCATCCAGAGCTCACCGGTCGCGAGAATATATATATGAACGGCTCGATAATGGGCATGACGAAAGCAGAGATAACGAGGAAGCTGGACGAGATAGTGGATTTTGCAGGAGTAGAGAGATATCTGGACACGCCAGTGAAGCGTTACTCGTCTGGCATGACAGTGCGCCTTGGTTTTGCTGTAGCGGCATTTCTGGAGCCAGAGATATTGGTAGTAGATGAGGTCTTGACAGTAGGTGACGCAGAGTTTCAGAAGAAGGCTATAGGGAAGATGAATGATGTGGCTACGAATGGGGGAAGGACGGTGTTGTTTGTGAGTCATAATATGGATTCTGTGTTGAATCTATGCAGAAATGGCATATTGCTAGAGAATGGAAGTGTAAAACGAATAGGAGATGTAAAAACGATAGTAGCAGAGTACATTGGTGGCATAAACGACAGAGTGAGCTTTCAGCAGCATAGTTCAAAATCAAGTGTATATATTTCAAGTCTTGAATTTGATGGAACAGATAGCAACAAGAAAGGCATATTCTCTTTCTCTGAAAACCTCACATTCAAAATAGGATTTGCAAAGTCAGCTAATTGTGTTTTTGACAATCGTACAGTAGCAAGCATCTATATTATGTCATACAATCAGGCTAGGATAAGTTGCACAGAGATGAGTTTGTCTGAATTGCAAAATAGTGATAATAAGCTATATCAGTTGTCGTATCCTTCCAGCATATTGCTACCCGGACGTTACACTATACATGTGGATATACACATTCCCAATGTTTGTTTCTGTGATCAGCAAGATTTGTGTCCTTTCACGATAACCGACGATGGCACGGAACTCTTGAAATATGGCAGACATGATCTGGGATTTATCATGCTTCGTCCTAATGTCACATCATGCGTATGTGGATAAAACGCTTTATTGAATCAGTAATTCGCCGAATTGTCTTAGCGTCACTTCCTGAGGCCAATGTGTTGTTGCGAGACGACGTGAAGTCAATATCTGCACCATTGCATTTCAGTTTTATTACGCAAAACACTTCTTCCAGCAATATTGGCAAAAGTGTGAAGTTGTATCCACCATGCCATATCCGTCAATCTCATATTGGCGATTACACATATATTGCACAGAATGCATATATCTCAATGACAACAATAGGCAAATGTTGTTCTATTGGACCAAATTTGGTTTGTGGGTGGGGCATCCATCCAACTGATGGAATAAGTACATCTCCAATGTTTTACTCCACGATGAAACAAAATGGGATGACCCTGTCAGACACCAATAAAGTCGAGGAGCGCAAGCCAATAACAATAGGAAACGATGTCTTCATCGGTGCAAATGTTACAATATTAGATGGTGTGACAATAGGCGACGGAGCAGTTATAGGTGCAGGAGCTGTGGTATCCAAAGACATTCCACCATACGCTATAGCTGTTGGCGTGCCAATAAGAGTCATACGTTATCGTTTTGATGCAACTAAAATAGAAGCACTTCAAAAGATTCAGTGGTGGAATATGTCTCAGGAACAACTGGCTGATGTGGAGCGTTATTTCTATGATGTTGATTCTTTCATTGAAAAGTATAAATGAAACTCTCCATCATCACCATAAACTATAACAATGTCAATGGCTTGAAGAAAACCATTGATAGCATACTTCAACAATAAACTAACGCAACTTATTACGTATGCCACAAGAAATACAACAGTTTGCTGGCAAACAGATACGAACATACTGGGACGCTAACGAAGAGAAATACTACTTCTGTATTATTGATGTCGTTGAGGCCCTTACCGATAGCAAGGATCCTGCAGATTACTTTAAGAAGCTCCGCAAGCGAGATTCGGAACTCGACACTTTCGTGAGGGGGACAAATTGTCCCCCCCACCAATTCATCTCTTCGGATGGTAAATCAACAGCCCCGTCTCGACTTCCCAGAAGATGGCAATTCGAAGGAGGATGTTGACAAGTAACGAATATGAAGCTCTCCATCATCACCATAAACTATAACAATGTCAATGGCTTGAAGAAAACCATTGATAGCATAGTCTGTCAGACATGGCGTGACTTTGAGTGGATTATTATTGATGGAGGCAGTACGGACGGTAGTAAGGAGTTAATAGAACAAGTTGCAGCTGAAGAGAAAAACAATGTGACATATTGGTGTTCAGAGCCAGATAAAGGCATATATAATGCCATGAACAAAGGCATAGACAAAGCAAAGGGAGAATGGTTGAATTTCATGAATTCGGGGGATGGGTTTTATGAGAAAGAGACGTTGGAGAAAGTATTTGAGTGTGAACAATATGCTTCTGAAAGAGAGAGGGCTGATGTGTTGTATGGAGATGCAGTTTTTTATGATGAAACGAAGCTATGGAATAGAAACTATAGTGACAAATTGTCTTTTTCTGAATTCGTTTATACTAATATAAATCACCAATCTTCGTTTTACAAGAGAACTGTTTTTGAAGAAAACTTGTATGATGAAAGGTATTCATTAATGGCGGATTTAAAAATGAATCTTCAGTGTCTGTTGAATGATAAGATATTTGTACATCTTTCTCAAAAAATAGCTTCGTATGATGCGACAGGTTTAACAGGTAAAGGCGATCCAAGAACAGTATCAGAACGGTCATTGATATTTGAAGAACTACTCCCCAAGCAATTAATTGAAGATATAACAGACCTTGCCAATCTGAAATTGTTAAATGAATATGTAGTAAATAAAGAAAGTCAAATAATAGGTTCATGGACGTATCGCGTTGGTAAGTTTTTCATGGCACCATACCGTTTTTTTGTTTTCTTAAAAACGCATATTTCCTGATAGTGGTATGGATTTCCATTTTTGCAAGCGACTTTTATGGAACAGGGAAACCAGACCTTTCATTTTGAATATACTAAGGCTATTCCCAATAAGTAAACATCGTGTCATCTCTATCAGTTGGAACGGAGCATCATACAATTGCAATCCAAGGGCTATAGCAGAGAAACTAGTTGAAGACAAAAATTGGGAAGTGTATTATGCTTTTCAAGAGCCAAAGAAATATAAAGATATAGTAAAAGAAGGCATTAAAGCAATAGAGATCGGTTCACTTGAATACTATTATCTCATCGCAACATCGAAGTTCGTAATAGCCAACACACGTTTCGCAGGATACCTATGGCCATATAAGAAGAGAGGACAGAAGTATATACAGACAATGCATGGAGGACATGGGATAAAGAAAGTCGAGTTTGATGTAGAAGAGTGTTTGGATAGAGGATATATAGAAACAGCCAAGGAAGATACACAGAGGACAGATTTGATGCTTAGCGATAGCAGATATTGGACCAACATTTATCGTACGGCATTTCAATACACAGGAGAGATCATTGAAAAAGGACTCCCAAGAAATGACAAGTTTCTTACGTATTCCCCAAGTTCCGAATCCAATAAAAAGTATTTGCTGTATACTCCTACATTCCGTGCTGATGGAGAAAAGAGTGTTTATGCATTCAGAACAAAAGAGTCAATTGACAGAGTGACTGACGCATTAGCTCAAAAGTTTGGTGGTGAATGGTATATCCGTATCAGTTCACATCCCAATATGAGGAGTTTTTATAAAACAATATATTGCTTTGATCATCCCAGAATGATTGATGTTGGCGATGAATCAGAGTTGCAAGAACTGATGAAGGATAGCGACGTTTTACTTACTGACTATTCATCGGCAGAGATGGATTTCTCTCTGTTAAAGCGTCCTGTATTTCAGCTCTGTCGTGATAGATATCAGTACGACAGAGGATTTTATATAAATCCAGAAGATTTACCATTTCCATACGCTGAAAACGAGGAACAGCTAATCGATAATATCTTATCATTTGACAATGATAAATATCTGAGAAAGCTAGAAAAATTCAATAGAGAAGTGATAGGGTTGAACGAGACAGGACATGCTACAGAGGCTGTGGTGAAATGGATACTAAATAAATTGGCTAAATAGAAGATAATATGAATCAGATAAATATTGATTATGTAGATACCATTCGAAATTATTGGATTACAGATCCAATGACAAGATGGGCATGTCGAGAAGATAAACTAGATGTTGATGTTAGAAGGAATTGTATTCTATTGCCAACTGGAGAAATAAAAGAGTCTAATGTAAACAAGGGAACACTGAAAGGAATATATGTAGGACATTTACTATCAATATGGGGCCATTGTATTACAGACAATTTTAGAAAACTTTGGTTTCTTAAAAGCGCGCAATGTAAGCAATTGAAAGAAAATGGCTTCCTCATTTATTATACTTTGCATCAGCATACCAATCACTTAAGTGATAATTATAAAGAACTGTTGCAATACTTGGATATAGATGCTTCAGAGTTCAATCAGATTGATGAGGATACTAATTTTGAAGTGTTGTATGTACCTGGTGATTCTATGGATGATGAACATCATTTTTATAAAGAATATAAAGACCTTATAGATACCATATATAATCGAATTCCATATTCTGATAATACTCCAAAGAAAGTGTATTTCACACGCAGTAGATTGAATAACGGACGAGATTTTGGTGAAAAATACGTTGAGAGGGTTTTTCAAAAAATGGGATATACCATAATTTATCCAGAACAACTACCTTTAAAAGAACAATTGTCAATACTGAGAAGTTGTGATTCGTTTGCTGCGACAGAAGGTAGTGTTTCTCATAATATGCTTTTTGTCAAAGAAAATGCAGAATGCATTGTTATAAGAAAAACGAGGTCATGCAACGGATATCAGTTTACTGCGAATTCAATTAGAAGATTTAACATTGCCTATATGGATGCCCATTTGTCAATTCTTAATGTGTTTGATAACGGATTTGGCCCGTTTTTTATGTATGTTAATGATAATTTGGTACAGTTTGCTAAATCAAAAGGATTATCTATAAAGAAATCATTCCCGTTTATAACCTTTTTGAATTATCTGATGCATGTGATTTGGTACGCATCAAGGTATAGACAAAAAATACTATTGATAGGTGACTTCGATTTCTATTGGAAAAGGCTAAAAAGTGATTTCATATACTTGATTAATAGAAATGAGTAATACAGCATATAAAAGCAGAGAATCTAATATAGAACTATTACGAATAGTTTTAATGACATTTATAGTATTATGGCATTTCCTTGTTCACGGAATGAACATTATACCTTTTCAAAATGGAGAATCTTTTGTAAATGAAGTAAACTTACCATATATCATTTTATGCTCTTTAATTTGTTTTCATGTAAATTGTTTTGTTTTTATAAGTGGTTATTTTGGAATCGGTTTTAAAACGAATAAGGTTATTTCTTTATATTTACAGATATTGTTTTTTAGTATTTTAGGATTTTTGATAGGAATGATTAATGGCAATGCCTATAATAGTAGGCACCTGTTAGAAACTCTTCTTCCATTAAGTTTTGACAAATACTGGTTTTTTACCGATTATTTCTTTTTGATGCTTTTGTCTCCTATAGTTAATAAAGGCTTAAATTCAATATCAAAGAGACAAATAAAAATAATCTTATTTTTATTTGGTTTTGTATATATCTGTGGTGCTGGTTTTGTTTTTCATTCCCAGTCTATCAGGTTTGTTTTGTTCTTGTTTATTTATACCTTAGGAAGGTACATGAGATGTTATCCACTAGGTTTCTTTTTATGTAAAAAGGCTCCGACTCTTTTATTCTTGCTTTCAATTTCAATTCTATCCATATACATATACATTCGATATAGAATGGGAAGTTTATTAGCTGGTAACTTATGTAATATTTTGTCTTATAATAATCCATTAGTTATTATATCAGCTGTTTCATTTTTCTTCATATTTAAGAATACTAAAATTCCTTATATGAAATCAATTAATTGGTTTGCATCGGGATGTTTTTCTGTATATTTATTGACAGATTCTGTTGATTTTAGATTTTATAATAAAATGATAATTGATCTTTTCGGTACAAATGTTATTTTTTTGACATGTGTCGCATTAAGTATAGTATTACTAATTTCAGCGTTTGAAAAAGGAAGAGAGTTTTGTTTTGCAAAAATATATGATTGTATTGTTAGTAGCTTATTGAGTCATAAACATAGCTAATGAAATGATCTCCCTAATCCTCCCAATATATAACGTACAGCCTTTCCTCAAAGAATGTCTTGACAGCATTCTCTGTCAGACATACAAAGACTTTGAGCTAATAGCTGTTGACGATTGCGGTACTGACGATAGTATGGCAATCGTTGGTTTATATGAGGATAAGCTACTTATAAGCATAGTTCGTCACGTCCATAACCGAGGCTTGTCTGCAGCTCGCAATAGCGGACTTGAAGTTGCTAAAGGAGAATATATACTTTTCGTTGATAGTGATGATATCCTGGCTCCCGATTGCCTTGAGAAGTTGGTTGCCATGGCAGACAAAAGCGAGGCCGAAATGGTGGTTGGCAATGTTGATTGTTTCGGTGTAGAAAGCAATTGCGTGCCACGATTGGTATATGACAAGAATGTGGAAATTGAAGGCCGAGATAATGCTCTGATGGAATATCTACAAGGAAAATATTATATGATGGCCTGGAACAAGCTTATCAGAAAGGATTTCCTAGTGAAAAATGATATACAATTTGTCGAAGGTCTTGTTCATGAAGATAATCCTTGGGCTCTGCAAGTTGCTGCCAAAGCTGAAAAAATAGCAATGATTCCAGATGTGACGTATCACTACAGAATCAGAGAAGGATCGCTTCAGACAGATAAGAACTTCGACAGGCACTTTCAGGCATATTGCCAGATAATCAGCTTGGTCGGTCAGAGTGTCGCGGGACTGTTATCTTCCGGTTTTAGTGACAAGGAATACCTCCGTTACTGGTTTGAACGACAAAAAGCTGTGCTCTATGGAAGTGTAGTTTCTAATGGCACAGAGAAACAACAAGAGCAGATATACACACTGGTGCATGACACGTTGCCACAAAAGAAGTTTGATAAGTATTTGATTCATTATATGCTGCCGAAATGTATAGGTAAGCGGTTGTATGATAGATTATTTGGTGTATGGTTGATATAAGATGGAATCAAAACTTTCAAATTTAATAACTGTGATAAGGTTCCCGTTGGCCTTAGCTGTCGTTTTTATACATGTTGGCCGAAGTCCTTTTTTTCTCAGAGAATTAGGTGAGAATCATTCTGTCGCGGACTTTATTTGTGTTTTTTTGTCTGAGTTAATATTTAATGTGATATTACTGGCTGTGCCTATTTTTTTTATAATATCAGGCTATTTGATGTATTACAATATGTCCAATTGGGATAATGAGTTATATATACAGAAAATAAAAAAAAGATTTTTTACACTTGTTGTTCCGTATTTTGCTTGGAATACATTGTTGATTGTCGTTTGGATGTTTTTGCCAACATTAATTGGTGGAATAATACATCATCGTGAAGTTGGTGAAATAATGCAAAATCTTGGTGCAATCAACTGGCATCAATACTGGGACATAAATCGTTGGGGAGATAACTCATCAGGACCTATTGATTTGCCGTTTTGGTTTCTTAGAGATCTGATTGTCATTTCCATTGTTTCGCCGATTATTTATTGGACTATAAAAAGTCTAGGTGTTATTATTATCTCTTTACTGTTTGTTGCAGTTATATTTTGGTATTGGCCTTTTGATGCGGGATTGAGGATATCGTCATTATTTTATTTTAGTCTGGGAGTTTATTTAGCGACTTCGAAAAACAATATAATAGAAATAGCAATTCGTTATAAGAATATATGGAGGATTGTTGCTTGTACTACTTTGTTCGTGAAATTTTTCTTATTCATTGACTATTCTCCCAATATTTCGCGTTTTATTGATATTGTTATGGTAATAAGTTCGCTAGTTTCGATTATTTCTCTTTTAGTGAACCGAATAACTCCGGGCTGTTTGTCTGTGAGTAAAAAGTTGGAGCAGTACACATTCTTTGTATATGCGTTTCATTATCCGCTATTAATAAGTTTACATTCACTCATCAGTAGATATATTAGTCCGCAACCAGACCCTTGTATGGATGTTGTGCGATATGTCGTTATCCCTCTGATAATTTGCGGTATAAGTATGTTGACCATGAACATGTTGAAAAAGATATCCCCGGTTGTGTTGTCCATATTAAATGGTAAAAAATAGTTATGAAAAGAGATTTGTTACATGCTGATTATAGCGCACGTTTCTTTGAATTGATTAGAAACATACAAAGACTCTTCATTCATTATTATTATACATATACATGTCGCGTATGGTGTGCATTAAATAAGGTGAAGTTGGGTAAGAATGATTCTTTTAATGGCCCTGTTCATATAGAACGCTTTAAATACTCAACAATAAGCATAGGCAACAATGTAACTTTCAATTCAAGTGATTTGTTTAATCCACGTGGAGTAAGGAAATGTATTCTGCAAACAGGAACAGACCATGCATGTATAGAAGTTGGCGATAATACAGGATTGTCTGGTGTCACAATTGTTTCTAATGAAAGAGTTGTCATTGGCAAGAATGTGAATATTGGTGCAGAAACAGTAATAGGTGACAGAGATGATCATCATGAGATATTTGGAAATACAGATGCACCAGTCTGCATTGAAGACGATGTGTTTATTGGCATGCATTGCATTATATTGAAAGGAGTGACGATAGGTAAAGGTTCAATTATTGGTGCAGGTAGTGTTGTAACAAAAGACATCCCGGCTGGAGTTGTTGCGGCAGGTGTGCCTTGTAGAGTAATTAGAAATAAATAGCTAATGCGAAAAATTGCCATTGTTTCTTTTTTTCATCCTGAGTCCTCTTTGTGCTTGGCTAAATATATTGGGCAAAAAGGAATAAAAGTTGATTATTATTATATTGTCAAATATCAACACGATGATGGGAAATACTCAGGATTCGAATACACCAATACTATTAAATATTTAGGCATTCATAGATTAACGTATAGAGAAGCTCCTGAAATTATTGCTTACTTCAAAGATACAAATGTGAATGTTCATCTATTGAGAATTTGGGACTATATTAATCATCCATGGCTTAATAAGATAATTCTAAAGTTTTCTTTGAGGATCATCAAGAATAAAAAATATGACGCGATTAATGTTGTTGGTCAGGTGGGCTATGTGTCATACATTCACAATGAATTAAAAGATTATAAGAACCTAATTCATACAATTCATGAAATTGGCGCACATGATGGTCATGACAGGTTGCCGTTAATTGAATCTATTATAAAAGACAATTCGAAAATTATTGTTCACTCTCACCATTTATATCAACGATTGATATCTGAATATAAAGTTGATAAAAGTAGAGTATCTGTTATCCATTTTGGCCGCTTTGAAACATGTGCATTATATGAACATCCGACTGAATTAAGTAGGGGAATAGATAATTCAAAAATTGTTTTTTTATTGTATGGTTTTTTAGCAGACTATAAAGGACTTGATGTTTTAGCTAAAGCCTTACCTTTTCTATCTGATATAGAAGATAAGTTTACTATTGTAATAGCAGGAAGTGGAGATAACAAGAGTTTAGACACATTGCAGTCATATAGAAATGTAGTAGTATACAATCATTTCTTGTCAAATGCAGAGATGATGTGTTTTATAAAGAATTCATCCGTCATATTGTTGCCATATAAATCAGCATCTCAAACAGGTATTATATCTACATGTTCTTTATATGGCAAGCCTGTTATAGCGACAAAAGTTGGTGCATTCCCTGAGATGGTAAAAGATGGTGGGAATGGTATTCTGATTGATCCCAATGATGAACAAGCACTAGCTGCGGCTATCAGGGGAATCGTGTTAAATAAAGAGTCGATTGACAAATTAGGGGAAGAGATGTCGAATTGGGGTAAAGACGATTCGTATAGTTGGTTGTCAATTGCAGATAAGACAATCGCTTTATATAAGAGATAATATAAAAATGATACCCAAGATAGTTCATTACGTTTGGTTTGGAAAAGAAATGCCTATTGACGTAAAGATTTGTATAAATAGTTGGAAGAAGAAATTACCAGGATACAGGTTTAAATTATGGAATGAAGAGAATTTTGATATACACTCTGTGCCATTTGTTGAACAAGCCTATGAAAACAGGCAATATGCCTTTTGTGCAGACTATATCAGACTCTATGCGTTATATACTGAAGGTGGGATATACTTGGATACAGATGTTTTGGTACTAAAGCCATTTGATCAGTTGTTGGATAATTCTTTTTTCTCTGCAATAGAATTATTGGCAGATCCGAATGATTCTGCTTATAAGTCATTATTGGATGAACACTATAGGAATAGAGATCACTCAAAATATATCCCATATTTATCAATTCTGTCTGCAATTATGGGTAGTGAGAAAGGTAGTGGTCTTATAGAGAAAACATTACATAAATACGACAAAATACCTTTTGTAAATACCGATGGTACGTTTAATAATAAGGTTATTATTACGATGTATTTGGCTAATGTCGCAGAGGAATACGGATATAGATATATAAATGAAAAACAAACGTTAGATGATAGGGTTACAATATATCCGGCATCAGTTTTGGCGTGTCTAAAAAGGTATGTGGATGATAAAACGATAGCAGTACATTGCGGACTCGGAGGCTGGCTATTTAAGGTAAGTTTTCTTACGCATCTTAAGAATGCGATAAAGATTTTATATGTGTATTTGAAATACTCATAGATTACTATTTATGCTGAAATTGTCGTTTGTAATACCTCTGTATAACGCTAGCCAGTTCATCGGGCAATGCATTCAATCTATTATTGAAAGTGAACTAGATATTTGTGAATACGAGGTTATAGTGTGGGATGATGGTTCTACAGACAATAGTGTAGCGGTCGTAGAAGACCTTAAAGCAAAATATTCTAATATAGTAATTTACAGAGATATAAATCATGGAGTCTCGTATGCACGAAACAATGCGATCCGCATGGCTAAAGGTGAATATGTTTGGATGGTTGATGCGGATGATCAGGTGGTGTCTGCAGAAGTTAAAAAACTCATGCAGCTTACCTCTATCTATCATCCAGATATGTTGCCGTTTTGTTGGAAAGCTTTTGACGGGTGGAATTATTCGCAAGGCATACATGGTGTGATCGATTCAAGTGAACCAATAAAAGGTCGTGATTTGTATGTTAATCAAAGACTTATGATGTCTCCATGGGCATTCTTGTATAGAAGAGATTTTCTTATAGAAAACAATTTAGAATTTGATGAGTCATACAAGACATGCGAAGATATTCAATTCAATCAAAAGGCTCTTTTCTTAGCAAAAAATGTAATTACAAGTAGCATTGTTTCATATATATATAGACTTCAGAATAATTCAGCATCACAGGGGAAAACAAATGCTAAGAAAGTATTACGTGATCAAGTAAGAAGATTATATGATGAATTAGTCTTTTTTGTGCCCCAAAGCGATTTCCTGTTTTTGTCTGTTGTGTTCGTTAGGAATATCAAGGACATCTGTTTTTGGATAAAACGTACAGTCTGATATTATGCTCTTCAATTCGATAGAATATCTGTTTTTTCTGCCAATAGTTTTTTTGCTCTATTGGTTTGTTTTTACCAAGCGTGATT
>JAKSLH010000007.1 GCA_024401335.1 Bacteroidales bacterium | reverse complement strand
AGCATCTGCCTTACAAGCAGAGGGTCGGCGGTTCGAATCCGTCAACGCCCACTACAAAGCAATCGATTGGAAACAATTCGGTTGCTTTTTTTATTATACCAAATAAGATATTCCTATGTCAACCAACAAAGAACTCTTCATCACCTTCATGAAGATCGGCGGCTTCACACTGGGCGGAGGCATGGCGATGCTTCCGGTCATGGAAAAAGAAGTTGTCGACAAGAACCACTGGCTAGGGAAACCCGAATTCCTCGACATTGTAGCAGTATCACAGGCAACACCAGGAATCTTTGCCGTTGACATGGCATCACACATCGGATACAAGACCAACGGCGTCAAAGGAGCCATAGCCGCCTCTATAGGAACCATATTGCCTTCGCTCGTAATCATACTTGGCATAGCGATATGCTTCACATCGATAAAGGACAACTACTGGGTAGAAGCCGCCTTCAGAGGTCTCAGACCTGCCGTAGTAGCCCTCATAACGCTACCGGTGTTCACCATGGGCAGAAACGCCGGCATAGGCAAATGGCGCGAAGGCGTCGTATGGCAGCTGGCCCTCACCATAACCGCGGCCATACTGATATGGCTGCTCGGAGTATCGCCGGCATGGATAATCATCGGAGCTGCACTGCTGGGAGTAGTCAGAGCCGTCATCAAATCATCAAAGGGGAGATAGCATGATACTACTACGCTTATTTTGGGTATTCAGCTACATCGGGCTGTTTAACTTCGGCGGTGGATATGCCATGATCTCATTCATACAATCGGAGGTCGTGAGCGACAATCACTGGATGACACAAAGCGAATTCACCGACATCGTTGCCATCTCGCAGATGACACCAGGCCCTATAGGAATCAACGCAGCAACATACAGCGGATATACATCAGTCATCAACGACGCATGGATGATAGAGACATTCGGAGACACGCCAATGCTATTGGGGTTCATGGGCGTCTTGGGTTCTGTAATAGCCACATTCGGAGTCATCTGGCTACCCTTCTTCGTCATGATTCTCGTATCGAAGATAATACTGCGCTATAAGGACCACTGCATAACAACATCGATATTCGAGACACTCCGTCCCGCTGTCGTTGGACTTCTCGTGTCAGCATCACTATGCCTCCTCACCGACATTGACATTGACAACATCGGCAGTGCGCTCAACATAGAGAGCAACTTCGGCATTTCAGAGGCCAACTTCGGCAAGGCCGAACAGTCACCAATAGGTTTTGCACTCTCCATCGCAATATTCCTTGTCGTACTTCACGGCACAAGGAGATACAAATGGAGCATGATATATACTCTCCTTGCATGTGCAGCGATAGGCATAATAGCCTTCGGCATCATCGGGCTGTAACACATCACATAAACACCTCAAAACGAACCCAAAACGCAAACAAACAGAAGTGCTTTTTATCGAAAAAAGAACATGTTTTTCCCCTATTTCGCTAAATGACACCATTATGTTGCGACTCTTCTATTTCTTTATAATTTTGCCTTGAGTAAAGATAGAGTTTTCATTAATTTTTGGATTTTGGGTTTATTTTGATGATGCTCGTGACGATGCACATCAAGGTATTTATGAGTAAAACAAAATAGCCGAGCCGTGATGGTTTTCGGCTACTTTTTTTTCATACGAAGCACAAGTATGAAAGCAAAACACTATATTTGAGAAAAACGGCAGGCATGACAACTGAACTCAGAAAAAAGATGGAGACATCATCCACATATCAGCTCACCCGCAAGATAGCTAGATATATGGACGACTACTACCTGGACCCTATCGCAGGCTTCGCCTTGCCGGCAGGTGTAGGCGACTTCATAACACAGTTGTTCTCAATACCCTACCTCTACATCAGCATAGCAAAGATAAAGTCAACACCACTAACACTTGCCATAATATGCAACATACTGCTTGACTTCATGGTAGGGCTCATACCATTCTTCATAGGCGACCTGGCCGACATATTCTTGAAATCGTACAAGAAGAACCTCATACTAATTGAAGGATTCATTGACAATGACGAGAAAATCGTCAAAGAAGTCAACGGCAAAGCCCTCATTATGGGGATAGCGATATTCGTACTACTATTCCTGATAGGCGCCCTTATATATCTCCTTGTTTGGATCATAGGAGCCATAGGATCACTGTTCAGCTAACAAACATAGGCATCAGCGCAGGCTTTTTCAAAACCTTGGCACAAAAATTACGTACAAGTATATATATTTGCATAATCAACGCATAAACATTACGATCCATGAAAAAGATAATCGTTACAGCAATCGCAGCCTTTATAGCCATAGGCGCATTTGCACAATCAAACGCTCAAGACAAGGTGGAAGCAGCAAAGCTCAAAGCCACAACTAAATACGAAAGCGCAAAGGAGAAATTGCGCAAGGCCAACAGGAAAGCATACATCAACGACTCACTCATTGAAGCCGGCAAGATACAGGTTGAAGAGGCAGAATTCTTGATCAAGGATCTAAACGAGACCAAGAAGGCTGCCATCAAGGAGTTTGCTGAAGAGAGAAAAGGCTTCAACAAATACCTGAAGGACAAGGATCAGGCCGTAGCCAAGCAGGCACTTGCTGACGTGAAGGCACTCGACAAGCTTTCTGCCGACAGCATCAAGAAAATAGACAAGGCCATTGCCAACGCGCAGAAGGCTTCTGCCAAGGGCAAAGCCAACATAAGCAAAGGCGAGACAGGCCAAAAAGCAGCCAAAGATGCAGTCAAGGCAGCAGAGAAGGCCTATTCAGACGCCTCTGAACTTTACGAGGAGCTCACCGGCAATACAGCAGAAGAGATAGTAAAGGAAGAGGTCAACATCGAAAGAAAAGAGAGAGCCGACAAGAAGGACAAGAAGTCGAAGAAAGACAAGAAAAAGAAAGACAGAGGCGACGATGACGACGAAGACTCTGACGAAGAAGAAGATTAACGACACACAATGATAGAACACAGATATGGTGCATACTTCATCAGCGGAGTAGACACTGACAGCGGGAAAACATACGTAACAGCACGAATGGCTGCATACCTGAGACACAGAGGCGTTTCAGTTATCACCCAGAAGCCCATACAGACAGGATGTGTAACAGTGGCCGACGACCTTGTTGAGCACAGAAAAGTCATGGGATGCGGCATGCTGTTAGAGGACAAGGAGGGACGCACATGCTCCTACTTGTTCAAGAAACCTGCGTCACCACATCTGGCAGCGAAACTTGAAGGCGTAACTATCGACCCGGAAAAGATAGACAGAGACACACGTTACCTCCTGAGCAGATACAGCATCGTGCTTGTAGAAGGAGCAGGTGGACTCATGGTTCCGCTCAACGACGACATGCTCACCATAGACTACGTAGCATCGCGAAGACTACCTCTGATATTGGTGACAACATCTAAACTCGGTGGCATCAACCACGCCCTGATGAGCATTGACGTATGCAAAAGCCATGACATAGATCTCCACACCATTGTTTACAACAGACTTCCTGGAGATGACGACGTGCTGGCCAATGATGCATACGAAGTAATAAGGAAACACGCTTTACAACTATACCCACATGTCCAGATAGTCGACTTCAGAAGTTCAGACAGTTTCTGGGGCGTAGATATTTAAGTTATAACAGAGTTGATCATATGAAAAAACAATTAGCCGCAGCTGTCATAGCTACATTATCAGCTATGACCTTCACACAGTGCAGCAAGACAAACAACGCGGTAATCGTCAAAGAAATTAAAGTGGCCGACAGCGAGATACAATTCTCGGCCGACTCAGCGTTCAAGTATGTAAAAGAACAGACATTATTCGGGCCTAGAGTACCTGGGAGCGAAAGTCATAGCAAATGCCTTGCGTATCTGAAGAACACACTGGAGCGCATGGGCACAGAGGTAACCATACAGGAAGGCGAAGGCAAATCGTTTGAAGGCAAGATGCTCCCAGTAAGGAACGTGATAGCCAAGATCAACCCACAAAAAGCCAACAGAGTGATTCTCTGCTCGCATTGGGACAGCCGTCCGTTTGCCGATCAGGATGAAGACACGAAATACCACAACACACCTATCGACGGAGCCAACGACGGAGCCAGCGGTGTTGGTGTACTGATTGAGATAGCTCGACAGATGCAGATACGCAAGCCAGGCATCGGCATCGACATAATACTGTTTGACACCGAAGATTACGGCACACCTGAGCACATCAAAATGAAGGAATATGTGGCCGACACCTGGTGTCTTGGCAGCCAATACTGGGCCAAGAGCGAGTTAGGAGAGAACTGCCAGGCACGCTACGGCATATTGCTGGACATGGTAGGTGCCCAAGGAGCACAGTTCTTTCAGGAGTATCATTCAAAGTCGACAGCACAAAGCGTAATCGACAAGGTATGGAAAGCCGCACAGACAATAGGCTATGGCAACTATTTCGTAAACGACAATGGCGGCTACATCACAGACGACCACTACTATGTATATAAACATGCCAAGATACCTTGTATCGACATCATACAATATGATCCATCCTCAAGTTCTTCATTCTACAAGCACTGGCATACGCACAACGACACTGCGGACAATATCGACAAAGCCACTCTTGAAGCTGTAGGACGCACCCTGTTATATGTGTTATACAACGAATAAAGCGTAGACATATGTTGATGCCATATCTAGAAAAGGGACGTATTGAGGCGGGCTGTGACGAGGCAGGACGAGGATGTCTGGCAGGACCTGTCGTTGCGGCGGCAGTCATATTACCAGAAGGTTTTGAAAACGACCTGCTCAACGACTCGAAGCAGTTGACAGAAAAGCAAAGAGAAGCACTGCGTCCCATAATAGAGAGAGAAGCATTGGCCTGGGCAGTCGCCATGGTTGACAACCATGAGATAGACCAGATAAATATCCTCAACGCCTCTATCAGAGCCATGCATCTGGCACTCGACCAGCTGAAGACAAGACCCGACTACATTATTGTCGACGGCAACAAGTTCAAGCCATACACAAGTCCGATAGGCGTATCCGATGCAGGCAGAGAGATAGGGCATCAGACAATAGTCAAAGGCGACGGCAAGTACATGTCGATCGCCGCAGCATCAGTTTTAGCCAAGACACATAGAGACGAACTGATGATGAACCTAGACAAGGAGCATCCAGAATATGACTGGAAGACCAACAAAGGATACCCAACGAAGGCACATAGAGACGCCATTGCTATCCATGGAATGACAGATTTGCACCGCGTAACATTTGGGGCACCTAAATCCAAGCCAGTGGCTAAAAAGAGAGCTTCAAAAAAGAAGAGTGCAAAAACCGACAACGAAAGCACGCTATTCGCCCTAGAATAACTAAATTTGCATTTGATATTCAAACAGAAACTATAAAACTCAAAATACGATGAGCAAGTACGCTATTACAGTTGCTAAGCAACTCCTCGACATCAAGGCTATCAAGCTTCAGCCAAAGAATCCTTTTACATGGGCATCAGGATGGAAGTCACCTATCTATTGCGACAACCGCAAGGCACTTTCATACGCTGATGTTCGTACATATATAAAGACTGCATTTGCAGAACTCGCGAAGGAGAAATATGCAGACATCGACGTTGTTGCAGGTGTTGCCACAGGTGCCATAGCACAGGGTGCTCTTGTTGCCGACCTCCTCAACAAGCCTTTTGTATATGTTCGTTCAGCTCCAAAAGACCACGGCTTGGCTAACCTCATCGAAGGTGACATCAAGGCAGGCCAGAAAGTTCTTGTCATCGAAGACCTCATCTCAACAGGAAGCAGTTCACTCAAGGCTGTAGAAGCTTTGCGCAACGCACAGTGTGACGTTGTAGGCATGCTTGCAATCTTCACATACGGCTTCCCAATAGCAGAAGAGGCATTCAAGGCAGCAAACGTAGAGCTCACAACATTGAGCAACTATCAGGAGATGATTGGTGCAGCTGTACAGTCGGGCTATGTAACAGACGCAGACGTTGCAACACTTCAGGAGTGGCGTAAGAACCCATCAGAGTGGGGCAAATAATAATATTGCCTTGAAATAGACAATGGAGACAAAATACGAAAGCGCAATCAAAGTAGTCACCAACAGTGCAAGTGTGATCTACAACAAACTTGCCGACTTCCAGAACTTCAACGGAGTTATTCCGCAGGACAAGGTTCAGAATTGGGAGGCGACACGTGACACTTGTCGTTTTTCAATAGACAACATGGGTGAGATTGGGTTGCGCATTGCCGACAGAGAGGAGAATGCTTGTGTAAAGTACACCGCTGATGGCGCGACACGATTCAACTTCAACATCTGGGTTCAGATGAAAGAGGTAGAGCCATATAACTCGCGAATCAAGGTGACCCTCAAGGCCGACCTCAATCCGATGATAAAGATGATGGTTGGTTCACAGCTCCAGAAGTTTGTCGACATGCTAGCAGAGTCTATAGCACTCCATCCATACTATTAGAAAGACATCTGACAAAACAATCATAGGACTGTCTCACACAGAGACGGTCCTTTTTTTAAATCATCAGTCAATGAGAACTGTATTATCCATAATAATATGCTGCATCATAGCCAGTCTATCGTCGTGTCAGAAAAGCAAGCAGGCGAAAGACCAATATATCAAGGAGACCGGCTATATCTTCGGCACGACATATCACATAACATACAAACACGACCACAGCCTCGAAGCAGAGATGCTCGAAAAGCTCAGAGCATACGACAACTCACTGTCAACATACAACAAGAACTCCATCATCAGCAAGATCAATAGGAATGAAGATGTTGAAGTAGATGACTTCTTCACCACAGTATATAACAAAGCCCAAGAGATATACGAGTTATCAGGCCATCGTTTTGACATAACAATAAAGCCACTGAGCCGACTCTGGAAGTTTGGCGACAACACCCCTGACACCATTTCACAGGTCACCATAGACAGCATCATGGCCAAAGTTGACAGTGTAAGAGCATTTGTCGGCCTTGACAAGACACGACTTGAGGGCAAACGCCTCATCAAAGACGACAGCAGGACAATGATAGAAGCCGCAGCATTGGCAGAAGGATATGGCATTGACGTTGCTGCGTCGGTATTCGAAGAGAATGGTGTCACAGACTATATGGTAGAGATAGGAGGTGAGCTGCACGTCAAAGGTCTCAATCCGCAGGGCAACAAGTGGAGGATCTCGATAGACAAGCCAATAGAAGGCAGCAATGAGTTGAACAGAGCCTCACAAAGCATAATAGGGATAACCGACTGTGCCGTATCGACATCAGGAAGCTACAGACAGTTCTACTACACCCACGACGGCAAGAGAATGCAGCACACCATCGATCCGCTCACAGGGCGACCAGTAGAGCACGGCATGCTAAGCGTAACGGTAATAGGTCCGAACACCATGACAACCGACGCATTGTCAACAACATGCATGGTGCTCGGTCCGGAGGAAGCCATCAAACTGATAGAAGGCATGGAAGGCATAGAAGTATATATCATATATGAAGACTCGGACAAAAAACAAAAAGAGTTAATGACCGAAGGATTCAAACAATTGATTAATTAAAATGTCATAAATTTCAAACGAAGCCTTTTTTTATAGCGTGCTTTTTCATACATTTGCGCGTAATTTTAGTAGAAGAAATTAAAATTACATCATAATGTCATTCATTGAAGATAAGATCGTTTCGGATGGCCTTACATTCGACGACGTGCTTCTGGTACCAGCCTATTCGGAAGTACTCCCACGTGAGGTGTCAATGAGCACCAATTTCTCTCGCAACATCAAACTCAACGCTCCCATTGTGTCGGCAGCTATGGATACCGTCACTGAGGCTCGTCTCGCTATTGCTATTGCACGCGAAGGTGGCATCGGTGTTATCCATAAGAACATGACAATTGAAGAGCAGGCTAAGCAGGTTGAGATTGTAAAACGTGCTGAGAACGGCATGATCTACGATCCTGTTTCTATTGTAAAGGATCGCACTGTAGGCGATGCGCTTGCACTTATGAAGGAATACAAGATTGGTGGTATTCCTGTAGTTGACGAATATGGTTATCTTGTTGGTATTGTAACTAACCGTGACCTTCGCTTTGAGCAGGACATGGCAAAGAGCATTGCCGATGTAATGACTACAAAGGAGCACCTTATCACAACAGACCAGACAACAGACCTCAACAAGGCTGCAGAGATTCTTCAGCAGAACAAGATTGAGAAGTTGCCAGTTGTTGACAAGAACTTTAAGCTCCTCGGCCTTGTAACATACAAGGACATCACAAAGGCAAAGGACAAGCCAATGGCTTGCAAGGACTCAAAGGGTCGTTTGCGTGTAGCAGCAGGTGTTGGCGTTACATATAACACATTTGAGCGTATCGACGCCCTTGTAAAGGCAAACGTTGACGCAATCGTGATTGATACAGCTCACGGTCACAGCCGTGGTGTTATCGAGACACTCAAGAAGGCTCGTGAGAAGTATCCAAACATCGACATCATCGTGGGTAACATAGCAACTGGAGCAGCAGCGCTCGAGCTTGTAAAGGCAGGTGCAGATGCAGTAAAGGTAGGTATCGGTCCTGGTTCTATCTGTACAACACGTATCATCGCAGGTGTTGGTGTACCACAGCTCACAGCCATCTATGATGTAGCAAAGACACTCAAAGACAACGGATACGGCAACATTCCAGTTATCGCAGACGGTGGTCTCCGTTATTCAGGTGACCTTGTTAAGGCTCTTGCAGCAGGTGGTTTCTGCGTAATGTGCGGTTCACTCTTTGCAGGTTGCGAGGAGTCACCAGGAGAGACTATCATCTACAACGGCCGTAAGTTCAAGTCATACCGAGGCATGGGTTCACTCGAAGCAATGCAGAAGGGTTCTAAGGACCGTTACTTCCAGGATACAGAGGATGATGTTAAGAAGCTCGTTCCAGAAGGTATCTCTGCACGCGTTCCATACAAGGGCACATTGTTTGAAGTGATATATCAGCTTCTCGGCGGTATCCGCTCTGGTATGGGTTACTGCGGTGCTGCAACAATCGAGCAGCTCCACAATGCCAAGTTCACACGCATCACAGCGTCTGGTATGCAGGAAAGTCATCCACATGATGTAGCAATCACACAGGAGGCGCCTAACTACACTCGCGGTTAATCCGGAAAAACAAGCAATCAACATAGCCGTGGCATCCATAAGGTGCTACGGCTTTTTATCTAATCAGAAACACAGATGAGAAAGATAATAGGCATAGGCGAGACTGTGCTCGACATCATATTCGGTGCAGACAACCAGCCACAGAGAGCCAACCCAGGAGGTTCAGTATTCAACTCACTGATATCACTCGGAAGAAGTCACGTGCCATGCACATTCATAAGTGAAGTAGGTGACGACCAGGTTGGCGATATAATATGCAATTTTCTTGTTGACAATGGCGTGGACAACAAATGCATATATCACCACAAAGGCAGCAAGAGTCCACTAGCTCTCGCCTTCCTTGACGAGAACAAGAACGCCAGATATTCTTTCTACAAAGATTACAAGTCGCAGGAGCTTCAGTTCGTATATCCAGACATCGAGGCAGGCGACATAGTGCTTTTCGGTTCGTTTTTTGCACTCAATCCCATCATAAGAAAGCCTGTAAGCGATTTCCTCATCCACGCCAAGGAACGCGGCGGAATACTCTATTACGACGTAAATTTCCGCGCCACACACAAGCACGAAGTGAATGAACTCATGCCAACGCTTGTAGAGAACTTCAAGCTGGCAGACATAGTAAAAGGGTCAGACGAAGACTTTGAGATAATGTTCTCAACAAACGATTGGAGAGACGCCTACCACAAGCATATAGAGCCACACTGCAAGACATTCATCTGCACTCAGGGATCCAAAGGGGCAAGCATACTAGTAGGCAACGAGGAGAGGCATGTGGAGGGCAAAAAGCTAGCGCCAGTGAGCACAGTAGGAGCCGGCGACAGCTTCAATGCAGGCACAGCATACGGCATGTATAAGAACGGAATACAAAAAGCCGACATAGAAGACGCAGACAAGATGATCACCGCAATGCGTCATGGTATTGAGTTCGCGACTGAGGTGTGCCAGAGCCTTGAGAATTATATATCGAAGAAACAATAAAGAGGCTATATAGACATATAAAAAGCAAGAGGCTGACTAAGTAGATAGTCAGCCTCTTATTATTTCATATAGATGATATTCTTTGCATCAGCACTTCATCCTCATATCCACAGGAAGTGCGTACCCATTCACGTCGAACCCCTACCCTTTCGAAACCACACTTAAGGAACAACTGCTGACTGACATCATTAGATGCCCTCATCGTCGCAGCAAGAGAATGAACATGAAGATGAGAAAAGAGATAATCGACAAATGTCATCAAAGCATCGCATCCATAGCCACGTCCCCGATAATCCTTTCTGACCATTATACCAATGCTACCATTCATATTATGAGGGTCGAAATCGAAGAAATCGACACAGCCAACCTCCTCATTAGTAAGACGATCGCATATCATAAGGCGGAACTGGTGAGTCTGGTAGACATCAGCATCAGCCTGTGCAACCAGCCCCTCGATGCTGAAACGCGTCACAGGTTGTGACAGAGAACCATCATTCCAAAGAGTAACATCATTCTCTATCTGATATAGAATCTCTACATCAGAAGGCTCAACAGCTCTAAGGAAACACAGTTTACCGCTAAGCATCAGAACCAATGCTTTTTACTTGAGGAACTTGTCGTAGCTAGATATCTTACGAACAAAAGCGTCGATATAAGGAGAAGTCTCGATAATCATATCGCGAACCTTCTTAGCACCAGAGTATGTCTCATAGTGGCCGTATGAATACACATACCAACCATCCTTATACTGATATTCATTAATCTGATCAGGATCGAGAGACTTAACGCACTTCATATTAACAGGCTTACGAAGCGAAAATACCTGAACTGTATATCCACCGTTGGCATCTTCTGTAACCTTAGCAACAGTGCTGTTGATAGGCTGCTGTTCCTCGACAATATTAGCGGCCAATGCAGCCTCTTTCTTTTCTTCCTCAACAAAGCTGAAGTCAGCCAACTTCACAGTATGGCCAAGCTTGTAATAACTATCACCGACATTGGTAGCGACCTCTGCAGTTCTTTCAGTCTTGCCGTTAGATGCAATCACAGTATAGGACTTACCCTCTTCAACGATGACAACAAACTTACCAGTCTCCTGATTAGGAACATATCTACCGATAGTCTCACCGTCACATTCAGCAGTAACTTTTATATCAGCAATATTTTCGCTGAAAACTACACCACTTAGAATAACAAGCTTGTTGACTTCTGGCTCATCGTATTCCGCCTCATATATATCGTAGCCGGTAAACTTGTCAGCGCCCTTATTCCACTGGATACTTGCATAATATGCCATATCCTTAACCGATGTAGGGACAAAGAACAAGTCGTCGTCAGGAGTATTAATAGGGTATCCGAAATTCTGAACAACTTCGAATGTAGAGTCGGCAGTATTCTGAATAGAATAGAAGACATCGTAACCACCCATTGTGTTATGACCATTAGAGCTGAAATAGAGAACTCTCTTTGTAGGATGCATAACAGGCGAATCTTCATCATACTGAGTGTTTATAGAAGAGCCCACATTACAAGGCTTACCCCACAGACCATTAGGCAATCTATAGCTATGGTAGATATCATAACCTCCGAAGCCACCTTCGCGGTCAGAAGAGAAGAACATCTCACTACCATCAGGAGTAACATAGGCATATTTCTCATTATCACGGCTATTGATTGGGGCACCAACATTTTCAGCACGCAACCACTTGCCAGAAGCGGAATCCTTCTTTGAGACATAGATATTACCGTCACGAACAAGATATAGCTCATTACCAGATATACATGTCACAGTAGCCTGTCCCTTAGAAGAGAACAAATCATCGAGACGTTCAGCTGCAGACCACTTGCCATTCTCCTTATAGCATATATAGCTCATCTCTTCGCCCTCACCGTCATCGAAATAGACGCCAGTGCCATTTCTACGACGAGAAGTAAAGATAAGAGTGTTCTGATCATTAGACAATACAGGACGATAATCATTGAACTGGCAGTTAACATTATCATCTAGGCGCTTCACATTGAACTTCACCGGATTAGCGACCAACAATTTCGCATTGGCACATATCTCCCTTTCTCGAGCGATATCTTCGGCAAATTCACGCTCAGCATCGTGGCTTTCTATCTCTTTGTAAACCTCAAGAGCGCCATCGAAATCATATTTAAGCTGCTTTACACGGGCGATAGCGAGCATTAGAGTACTACGAGCCTCGCTCCATTCACCATTGTCAAGTTCAACAACGCGATTGAAGTAGAACATAGCCGAGTCAGGATTACCACTCATATTAAGATAGCAGACACCCAAGTTATATGCAACATTGATATCGTCGGGATTTGACTTATAAACTGTCTGAAGCAAATCTATTGCCTTACGGTTATTTCCTTCTGTAGCATAGGTATATGCCTTGTTGAAACGACGCAAGTTCTTACGATCAGAATCTTGAGCTGAAGCGACTACCAAAGAAGTCAGCAACACGATGGCACAGATTAAATGTTTTTTCATTTCAAATCTTGGTCAGTAATAGAGGTATAAACTAGTCTTTCCTTTAAGGACGTACAAAATTACAAAAAACACTTTAAATGAAAAATTAAACAGTAAGTTATTTGCATGACTATTAGGACACAAGTCATAAAAAAAGAGGTGTTTACGAAGCGAAGAACATGATTGAGCCATATTCCAACATGAAAAACAGGGGTAGAATTACAGACAAGATAAAAAGAACAAGGGTGAACATGCAACGCAAGTTCACCCTTGAAATTAGTATTATACTCGACTACAATTAGAATGCGAAACCGATCTTAAGAGTAGGAGCAGAGAGGAAACTGAATCCGAAGTTATCAGCCTGAAGGTTAGGCAAACCGGCCTGTGGCTTATAGTTAACAAGACCATAAGTGAAAGAACCGAAATCAACCTGAGCGCCTACATAAAAGCCCTTTGCGATGAAATAATCAGCGCCGAAATCGATAGAGCCCTTAATAGTATAAGCCTCAGCCTGTGACTTACCATAGTATTCAGAATTGTCATAAGTCTTCTCATCTACACAATAAGCGAAACCGCCACGAAGGCCAGTATAGAGCTTAAGGTTTTCAACACGAGTATTGAAATAGTAGTCGCCAGCCAAATGAGCGTCATAGCAGAATGTCATCGACTCGTTAACAGCGTAATAAGTAGGAAGACCACTAGAAGTACCTGGAATCTCAGAGTATCCTGGATTCTTGGTGTAGTTAACACCGCCACCCAAAGACACCTTGATATTAGGAGCAGCAAACCAACCCAATTCGAAGCCAGTCATAAGCTTCTTGTTAGACCAGTTAGTATTTGGCGCCACCGCACTATAAGCGGAGCTTGTGCCAGCCTGAGCTTCAACTGAAGCGAAACTATTGTAGCCAACAGTCACAGCGACAGTGAAGTTGTTCTGTTCTGGCGCCTGAGCCGAAGTCACAAGAGACGCCAAAAGAAGAGATGCTACAGCAATAAGTTTGTTAATCATAACACTTAAAAGATTAATACTTATTACTCAGCAGGAGTAGAAGGAGTCTCAGTAGTATCTGGGGTAGAAGGGGTAGTAGGTGTTGTAGTTACGCCCTTAACGAAAGCCTCATACTGAGCCTTAGCCTCATCGAGCAACTTCTGAGCAGCCTCAACCTCAACAGTGCAACTTGTAACAGCAGCCTCTGCTTGTGCCAAACGAGTCTGATAGCTTGCAGCCTCATCACTACCCATTAAAGATGCTATCAAGTTCTTATAGCTCTTTATATTCTGCTCTGCAGCAGCAACAAGTCCCTGAACATATTCACCATAGGCCTGTGACACTGAGCCAGAAACAGCAGCAGCATCATTATAATCAGCCTTAGCATTATTAAGGGCGATATATGCAGCGAAACCTTCATTTGACTCCTCATAAACAACGTCGCACAACTCAAGCCATGTTCTTATAGCCTCATTTCTTTCAGCATTAACCTTGTTGCGTTCAGCAACAGCCTTTGAGAGTTCTGCCTTATACGTGTCGAAGTTAACGCAGAAATCGTATACCTTCTTAACAAGCTCGATTTCGCATTCAACACCGTCATATAAATCTAAATAATAGTCGAACTGCTCCTTAGCATAAGAAGAGCTATAGCTAGTTGTAGCCTCGAATGTCTCAGACAACTTCATGTCACTATATTCATCATACTCATAGTGCTTTGAAGCTATAGTCAAATAGTCGTTAGAGAAATATGCATTAACAGAATAGCCAAAATCGCTTGCAGATACAGTCTTAGTGTGAGTGTAGGCACTAGAAAGATCGTATTTGTTGCAAGAAAGCTTACCACCATTTGAGATAAACACTGCGAATTCGTTTTTACTGAAATCATCGATAATCATACCATCGACAACAGCCTTTGCAGCATCGCGAGCCTGAATATCGAAATTCTTCTGATTTTCCAAAGCCTGCCAATCAGCCCAAAGCTTGTTAACGTCTTCAGAGTAGTTGCTATACTTCTTATAAGCCTCAATCTTTGCAGTCTCGTTGTTGATCATAGTGTTGTAATGAGCGATCAAAGCCTCATTAGCAGAATTGTCCTTAGGGAACTGCTTCAAGATATCGAGTGTACGCTGAGAGCTCTCCAAACCAGCCTTTGCAGTAGCCAAAGCTGTAATAGCATTTGCATAACGACTTGAATAAAAAGACATCTCGTTATACTTTTCATCAGCCAAAGCCTCTTTAGCATCCATGAGATTCTTCTGGATTTGCAATAGAGACACTTCGTTTCTAGCCTTAGCCTCTTCAAAGTTGAGACGGAGAGTTTCGAGAGCGATCTGCTCCTTTTCGATCTTGATGTCACGCATAAGCTGTGCATACTCTGAGTTATCCTCTTCGATACAGCCAACAAAACCCATAGAAAGGAGGGCTGCTACAGACAGATAAAGAACTTTCTTCTTCATTTGTTTTTTTGAATAGTTATTAATTTAGTATTATTTGGACAACTGTCCATAAGTTATTGGTAATTCAAAGTTCAACAAAAAAAAGGACATACAAGAGATACTAAACAAACTTTTTGACAAACGTACAAAAATCGGTGACGAACATACGCAAACACCATGTCAACGAGCACATAAAAGCGTCGAAGAGACTGACAGCGACGTGATAAGAGTGAGTATTGAGCGACACAGAGATGATATTCATCAGAAGTAAAAAGCAAGGGTGAGCCAGCGTTGCTGACCCACCCTAAGAGCAAATAACAATAATATTTGAAAAAACTACTTAACAGGTACAATAGAGATAGCTGCGCCACCGCTGCGTGCGAGCAACTGCTTGAGTTTAGTCTTACTAGTTACAATCTTCTTTGTTATAGTGTAAGCCTGTGGGTTCTTTTCGAAATCGGCATCCTTAGCATCGGCGTAGATAGTAGCCTCATACTTAACGCCAGGAGTGAGGAATGAGCAGTCGATAGTCGCAGTACGAACATTCTCGTCAGTGATAGCACCTACGAACCAACGCTCGCCACCCTTTTCTTTACGTGCGATAGTAAGATAGTCGCCAGGTTCAGCCTCGAGGTAAACACTCTTCTGCCAGTCGATAGCGACATCCTTGATAAACTGGAAGGCATCGAGATGCTTCTCATAGTTCTCTGGGAGGTCGGCAGCCATCTGAAGAGGGCTGTAGAGAGTCACATAGAGAGCGAGCTGCTTGCAGAGAGTAGTCTGCACTGTGCCATGGTCAGAATAAGGGAGGAAAGAGAGCTTAGTATCGAAGATACCAGGAGTATAGTCCATAGGTCCACCCTGAAGACGAGTAAATGGGAGGCAGAGAGTGTGATGAGGTTTATTGCCAGCGAAAGCCTCGTATTCTGTGCCACGAGCCGACTCATTACCGATAAGGTTAGGGTAAGTGCGGCAGAGACCAGTAGGACGGACTGCTTCGTGAGCGTTGACGCAGATCTTATATTCGGCAGCCTTCTTAACGCAGAAGAGGTAGTGATTAATAAGAGCCTGGCTATAATGATGTTCGCCACGAGGGAGAATATCGCCCACATAACCACTCTTGACAGCAGTATAGCCATAATCGTTCATGAGCTTATAAGCAGCATCGATATGACGTTCGTAGTTGACAGTTGATGCAGATGTCTCGTGATGCATCATGATACGCACGCCCTTAGAGTGAGCGTAGTCGTTGAGCGCCTTGATGTCGAAGTCAGGATAAGGAGTAACGAAGTCGAACACATAGTCCTTCTGATGACCGAACCAGTCTTCCCAGCCTTCGTTCCAACCCTCAACAAGCACTTGGCTGAAGCCGTGCTGAGCAGCGAAGTCGATATGACGGCGGACATTCTCATTGTTAGCGCCATGGCGGCCATGAGGCTTCGCCTTAGAGTAGTCGCTCACACCAAGATGTATGCTCTTGAAATCGTCGGTATAGCTCCAATGGCTCTTGTTGGTAATCATCTCCCACCATACGCCAACGTATTTGACAGGCTTGATCCAAGAAGTATCCTCATACTTACAAGGCTCGTTGAGGTTGAGGATAAGACGAGAAGCAAGAGTCTTACGAGCATCGTCGGTAATCATGATAGTACGCCATGGAGTATGGCAAGGAGTCTGGATATGAGCCATAAGACCAGCAGCATCGGGAGTGAGGACGCTACGGAAAGTGAAGTTATTCTCACCTATCTCGAGGTGCATAGCAGGATAATCGACGAGGGCAGCCTCATGGATATTGATATATACGCCATCGTCGCTCTTCATCTGGAAGGCAGTCTGAACAGCGCCATCAGAGATAAAAGTCTGCGAAGAATTGTCGCAACGAGCCGACTTGTTGAGCTTACGGATCTCAGAGAGGCGAGAATCGGTATAGTCGTA
The DNA here is from genome assembly GCA_024401335.1 of Bacteroidales bacterium. Taxonomy (GTDB): domain Bacteria; phylum Bacteroidota; class Bacteroidia; order Bacteroidales; family Marinilabiliaceae; genus W3P20-009. Next base: position 91,620 of record JAKSLH010000007.1, on the reverse strand, counting down.
TTCCTGAGTATCGTAGTCGCCCGAGATCCACCATGATCGGTGGTCGCCAGTCATAGCGAACTCAGTGCATTCTTCAGATACGGTGAAATAGACGAGGTCGTTCTGCTCAGGGAACTCATAGCGGAAGCCAACACCATCGTCGTAGACACGGAAACGCACAATGATATTACGCTTTGTAGCCTTCTGATTGAGGGAAACCTCCATCTCGTTGTATGTATTGTCGATCTCACTCTCTTCGCCCCATACAGGAGTCCATTTCTCAGAGAAATTAGAGTAACGGACATCGGATATACCGAAGCCATCGATAAGATCGGCAGTGTTGTGAAGCTTAAGGCCGAGACGGCTATCAGCAACAACAGTCTTATTATTAAAGTTAACGTTGTAAGTAGGCACGCCATCAGCCAAGCGGAAGGCCACCTTAATGTTACCCGAAGGAGAAGAGACCTCCTGAGCGCTTACAGCAGAGCACTGGAAGCCAAGTACAGCCAACAAAGCCGCAAGAGATCTTGAAATTGATTTGAATTTCATTGGTATAATTAATTGGTTGTTTATTCAGCAAGATTTTCAGAGATGAAGTAATACCAGCCAGTGCCACTACAAGAGAGCACGTAGCCCTCAGGAGCTTCAGAAGAAGCGCGTTTACCAACGCGGCAAACGAGGCTTCCGTTTTCACCAATAGTGAGAGACTCATAGCAAGTGCCACTAGATGTCACCTCACAAGGGCTCTCAGCACCGATGCCAACAAGCTTACGGACAGCAATCTGACCATTTATAGCATCAGCATCGGAAGTCCAATGAGGCCAGAAGACACAAGGTATGCCAGGAGAGGCCAAAAGGACTGCATAAGCCATAGGTACATCACCAGTATATTTGCTATTATCGCGGTAGGTATCGTGATTATCGACAAAAGTCACAGAATAAGATCGGTACTCAGCGTTGTGGATCATGCCTGCAGGGCGATCAACATCTTTCTCCTTCCATGTCATCTTGCTATAATTAGATTGAGCAAGACCATCATTGAATATAGCATATTTTGCAGGGAAGTCGAACGCCATAGACTTCTTACCAGTAGCATTTATCCATGAAGCGACAACGTCATAATTGCCATCCCAACACTCACCGACCGAGAGGTAAGGATCTGTTGCCTCATTATATATGCCAACATATTTCCCTTCATAGCCCTTAACAAGGTCGTAACGGAAACCGTCATATCCCATTTCAGCCTTGAGCCAGCTGAGATAAGCTATAATATCCTTCTGAAGGTATTCGTTAGTATGGTCGAGGTCGCGAGCGCCATCCCACTTGTCGCCAGTATCTTTAGCGCCCCATGCATCATCGGCCTTATGACCAGTATTCGTCTCATCGTCGGAGCACACATGCTCTCCAGTAAGCTGGAAAGAGCCGAAAGAGCCAAAGTCGTCGACAGGGAAGTTGCACCAATCAGTATAACCAGCACGATGGTTGATAACAATATCGGCGATAACCTTTACGCCAGCTTCATGGAACTTAGCATTTAGTGTCTTAAGGTCGTCGGCAGTACCCCAGCAAGAGTTCTGATCATTCCAGATACGAGGATGATAACCCACATTATTACCGCCAACGGTAGCATTACCTTCGGCAGATGCAGAAGGAGGAAGCCATATACAAGTAAACTGCTTAGCAACATCTTCAACATGCGAGAGCATCTGTGACCAGCCAGTCACCTTCTGAGAATCCCAATAGAAGCCCTGGAGCATAATATCCTTACGGCCGACATTTTCAGCAGTAGCATATGAGGCAGCATTGAGACGAACAAGAACCTTAGTAGATACACTGCTAGACAGTTCAGATTTGCCATCATAGTCAACGACGGCAACGACAGACACAGGCAACTCCTTCTGGCCTACAGCATCGGCGCCGAATATAGATTCAAAAACATCCTTAAGATCAGAGGCAGTAACATGTCCCTGAGCATCAGCATTAAGAATCTTCTCATTAGAGAAAGTCACTTCGTAGCGGTTCAGCTGAGCATCTTCGCTGCTCAGAGAGAGAGACGGAGTGAATATAGAGACAGACTGATCTACCGACTTAGTGAAGTCGATGGCAGGAGTCTGAGCTATAGTCAGATTAATAGTAAGTTCTGGAACCTGAGGTTGCTCGGCACCATTGTTGTTGTCATCGTCACCACAAGCTACAAGGAACTGGCACATCACAAAGAGTGCAGCCACAAACGACAATGCAAAAAATCTCTTCATCATAGTCATATTATTTCTTTAGTTATGGAGTAGTAAAAGCTCCCCACCCTTATACGGAAGAGGCAGGGAGCTGTTATCAAAATAGTAAATATTATTCTACAGTAGCATAGAACTTGTCGCTTGTTGTGCGGCAAGGATAGAGTTTGACAGTAGAACCAACAACAGCGATGTTAGAACCACCATAAGAGAGATCAGCAAGATCACCGCCGAGGTTAATCTTCCAATCAGGATCAGTAAGACCGTTAGCGCGGAACTTCCAGCCAGCCTCAGTCACGCCTGCATTCTCGAGTACGAAGCAGAGATTCTCATCATCCCATGTCATCTTAACGCCCTCATTCCAGCCTGCGAAGTCGCCAGTTACGCCCATATATTCGATCTTAGTAGCCTCGATAGAGCCATTAACCACATCAACGGTGAAATGATACAAAGCACGCTCACCAGTGTACTTGATATTCTGACCAGCACCAGCGCTCACGTCGAGACCTTCAGAAACAGTCTTGAAGTCGCCAGCGTTATATTCTGCAGCCCAAGCACGCTCACGAGTGAACTTGAAGTCGCCATCCATCACAACGAAGCCCTTGTAGATACCTTCACCTTCATGCTTAAGAGCAGCTGCAGTCTCTGGCTTCCAGCCCTGTGCATTACCAGGAACATAGATATACTCTTCAAAAGAGAGAGGAGTAATCTTGTAGCGGTAATCCATCATATTAAGTTCAATCTTGTAGAACTTAGCACCATCAGAAGCGAGCATCTTAATGCAAGCGTCTCCATGGCCACCTTCATCCTTGAAGTACAAAGAACCTTCGAGGTCAGAAAGACCATTCTCTACAGCACCAATAGTACCAGACCAGTCAGCCGCGTCTAGGGCAGACTGAGAGAGGAAGCGGAACCAGTAATCGACACGCTCGCCATCTTCGTTAGTAGGAGCAGGTACAGTGATAGTGAAGACAGGATCATCATAGACGCTAACGCTCTCATCTGCGCGGCAGAACTTAGCAGTAGCAGCTGCCTTGAAGTCCCAACCAGGATAGTCGCCAATTACATAGTAAGCGTCCTCGATGATAGGAGCAACGAGAGTAACCTTAACAGCTATCTTCTCAGGATCAGTCTTAACCGACTGGCCGTTGTTAGAGATGTAAGCAGTAGCAGTAGCTTCAAGAGTGCGCTCTACTGGAGCCTTACCATAGATAGACTCAACGACATCCTTAAGTTCGCTAGCGAGAACCTCACCATTAGCGTTAGCATAAAGGACTACACCGTTAGCAAATTCGATAGCATAATTTGTGAAAGAAGCAGCTTCGTCAGAGACAGCGATAGAAGGAACGAACACCTTAACACTGTCGCCTGTGAGGCCTTCGAAATTGATGGCAGCAGCATCAGCCACTGTCATTTTAACACTCTGAGCAGCCTCCTGAGCGTTAATGACTGGAGAAGCCCAATCGTTGTAGCTCTCATCTTCACATGCAGAGAAACCGAGGGCAGCCAAAGCGAGTGTGCTATATACTAATTTCTTCATTTTTACTTTTGATTTTTATAACCTCTGAGGCTGAACAAATCAACCTCAGAGATCACATTTGTGTTTCTACTAATCTTACAAAGCCATGATGTTGAATACTCCAGTGATATCATCGAGGATGATCAACCACTTACCAGCTTCGATACCGATGTTGTTACCGTTGCCGACACCAACACCACGGAGGTTAACCTCGCCATTTTCTGAACCGAAGCCCCAGTTAGTGTCCCATGAACCAGTCTCCTTGAACTTAAGCTCAACCTTCTCAGAGAACTCCTGAACAGTATACCAAGCGTGGTTTTCGCCAGAGCCGTTATATGGGAGCATTTCAGTATCAGACCAGTCATTGAAGCTACCAGAGATGCTGACAGAAGCGAAAGTCTTAACATCACCCTCATACTTCTCGAGCTTACCTGTAAGAGTCTTAGTGTCGAGAGTCAATGTGTAGTAACCATCAGCCTCAGCCACGATATGACCGCCATCAGAACCACCGTCACGGTAGATAATAGAACCCTTAGTAGAGTTGTCGCCAGTCATACCGAAATCCCAGTTGAAGTTAGAAGGCTGAATCTTGAAACCAGCAGTACCGCACTCATTGCCCTCATAATCACCAGTAATGAAGTAGTTAGTATAAGTGAGCACACCAGTACCATCCTTCTTATCGTAAGCAGCTTCAGGGTCGATGAACATAGGGAGAGCAGTCTCACCAGGGATAGAGCCCCACTTACCACCGAACAAGTTACCAACGAGGTACCACATTACGACAGGAGCATCAGCGAGCTCAACATAGTAAGGAGATACAGTCATCTTAACCGCATTAGAAGCGATAGCTAAAGACTCAACAGGAGCTGTTGGCGCAGTCTGAGTACTTGGAGTAGCGATAGCGCGAACATAAATAGCCATAGATGAAGGGATAACATCCTCGCTATTCCAACTGTTAAGGTAAGTGATAGCCTTTGCGACCTCTTCAGAGTTGATAGAGATGTTATTAGAAGTAGTAGGGTCGAACTGATAGTAGTTAGCCTTTACAGCGCCAGTCTCATCAGCATCCTGCTGAAGGTTAGACACAGTGAAGTTACCATCGAGAGAGACCTGTGGCACGTAGCTAACAGCCAATGGGAACTGCCAGTTAGGCTGTGAGCAAACGAGGTTGATCTGAGAAGAAGTAGCCAGGTCAACAAGCTGTGATGCGTAAGCTGGCTCATTGAGGATAAATTCTGTAGCCTCAACAAGAGTAGGATTGTCGTCGCGATCGTCCTCGCAAGAAGCGAAGATGCCAAGGCAAGCGAGGGCCAATGCGCTATATAATAACTTTTTCATATTACGATTCATTTATAATGATTTAGTAACCTGGGTTCTGAACAAGGTTAGAGTTAGCGTTCATATCGGCATCAGGAATAGCGAACACGTTGAGGTGCTTATCGAAGTTAGCACCAGCCATAACGCCACCCTTCCATTGCCACTTGTATGAATTGTTGCCACCGAACTTATCGAAGCGGATAAGGTCGGAACGACGGCGGCCCTCATAGTAGAACTCACGGCACCATTCGTCGCAGATCTCATCGAGAGTGAAGCTAATCTTAGTATCAGCGTGAGCACGAGTGCGGAGAGCGTTAAGAGCCTCGATAGCATCAGCAGGAGCCACACCACCGTTCAAGCGAGCCTGAGCCTCAGCATAAGTGAGGTTAGCCTCAGCCTTACGCATCAAGAAGAAGTCAGCATCAGGGAACTGTGGATCGCTAGGAGCACCATCGTTAGAGAAGAAGTTTGTGAACTTACATACAGAGTAACCTTCAGTGAACTCAGAAGTTGTTTCAACATCGAGCTTACGGTCTTTACCCCAGAAGAGAGCGCGGTCATCGCCAGCCTTCTCGAGCATAGCCCATAGGCCAACCTGTGGAGCGTCGCCATTAGGGAAGAACTTAGCTACGAGTTCTGGGCGAGCGCGGTTACCGCCCCAAGCCTCCTTAGTGTTGTTAGTAGCATCACCAACAAGAGTCATATCAGCCTTGAAAGTTGAAGCCATAAGGAAGAGAGAAGTACCCCAGCTAGTTGTATTGATACCATCCTGAAGAAGAGGGAGTATAGCTTCATTCTGAGCGCCATTAGTAGAGTTGTCGCCCATGAAGAGCATCTGGTATGCAGACCAGCCCTGCTTGCCAGCGTAAGCGCCAGCGTTAGTAAAGATCTCGTAGTTAGAGTCCATTACCTTCTTAGCATATTCAGCAGCCTTAGCCCACTGAGCAGTGCCAGTATAAACCTCAGCGTTGAGGTAGAGACGAGCGAGGAGGTTCCAAGCAGCCACCTTATCGGCACGGCCGTAAGTGTTAGTGCGAGGTTCAGCCATAGCTTCAACAGCCTCGAGGAGTTCAGACTCAACGAAAGCGAAGAGTTCAGAACGAGAAGCCTGCTGTGCATTTTCTGCAGACATTTCTGTCAAGAAAGGAGCGTTGCCGAAGCAGTCCATGATATGATAGTAGTACAATGCACGGAGGAAACGAACCTCAGCACTCATTGTAGCATCATATTCGCCAACCTCAGAGAGGTAGAAGTTGCAGAGAGTAACGCCAAGATAGAGACGGTTGTAGAAACCCTTAAGCATTGGATGTGAAGCAGTCCACTGGTTGAAGTTGAAAGCAGGGATTCCTTCATCACCCCAGCAGCAGATAGCCTCTTCAGTAGTAAGTTCGTTTGCATTCCACATCTGACGGAGGAAACCAGTAGTACCGCCATCGAGACCATCTACGTCGCAGTCGCCGTTAGCGCCACCGTTGCCAGCGACAGCCATATTAGCGTAGCACTTGTTGAAGAGAGCGCCAGCATCAACAGTCATCACAGTACTTGGATCAATAGGAGTCACGTCCAAGTCGTTGACACATGAGCTCATTCCCATTACAGCCAAAACAGCTGAAGGAAGAATATATTTGAGTTTCATGATATTCATTGGTTTTTAGAAGTTAAGTGAAAGACCTACGAGGAAGTTGATTGGTCGTGGGTAAACGTTGTTGTCGATACCACCGAACACCTCAGGGTCGATACCCTTGTAATTAGTGATTGTGAACACATTCGAAACAGTGCCATAAACGCGTCCGTTGATCTTAGCAGAAGCGATATTCTTGAAGCTATAGCCAAGAGTGATGTTGTCGCACTTCAAGAAAGAAGCATTCTGTACGAAGTAGTCAGAGAGAGCGTAGTCGTAAGTCTGCCAGTTCTTGTCGAAAGAGAACTTAGGACGGTTAGAGAGGTATTCGAAAGAAGAGTTCCAAAGACCAGTACCCTCGCTAAGGTTGCTAGTGCCAGCCTCAAGGTCGTTGTAAACATAGTTGCCAATGCTTGCACGGAGAGAGAAGCCGAAGTCGATATTCTTCCACATCAACTTAGAAGAGAAACCGAGAGTCCAAGGAGCTGTAGGAGCCTTATAGAAATACTTGTCATCAGCTGTGATCTGGCCATCAGCGTTGCGGTCAACATACACACCCTCGATAGGACGTCCATTGTTGTCGTAAACCTGCTGGAACACATAGAAAGAGCTAGCTGTGTGACCTACTGCATGAGCCTGACACTTGTTACCAGTACCAGAAGAGATATCTCCTGTTGGAACATAGTAGCCTTCGTCGTTGCTGATAAGTTCAGTAATCTCGTTCTTGTTGTAAGTAGCGTTAGCATTAACTTCCCAATGCAAATCATCAGTATGGATAGGATGAGCAGTGATGCCAAGTTCGAAGCCCTGATTCTCGAGAGAACCGATGTTAGACATAACCTCGTTGCGGAAGTTAGAACCAGCAGCAACAGAAACCTTATTCAAGAGGTCTGTAGTCTCACGATAGTAGTAGTCGGCGTTGATAACCAAACGGTTGTTGAAGAAGCCGAGGTCGAGACCAGCGTTGTAAGTAGTTGTTGTTTCCCAAGTGAGGTTCTTGTTGTAAGCGTCAGGACGATACATAGTACCATCGCCAACGAGAGGATACTTAGAACCAACGCCAGAGCTTACGTTGTAAGAAGCGAAGTAGCTGTAGTCGCCGATACCTTCCTGCTGACCAGTCTGGCCATAACCGAGGCGAACCTTCATATCAGAGATAGCGTCAACATCGATAAGGAAAGCTTCCTGCTTAACTCTCCAACCGAGAGCTACAGAAGGGAAGAGAGCCCAGTGATCGCTGAAGCGTGAAGAACCGTCTTCACGAACAGTAACAGTCAACAAATAACGATCGAGGAGTGAGTAGTTCATACGACCGAAGAAAGAAACGAGGTAGTTTTCAGTCTTCTCAACCTTATCGTCACGCTTGTACTGAGTACCAGCGAGAGAAGCGTCGCTATTTGTTGAAGGATAGAGACCCCAACCATCGCGGCTAGTCTCCTTATGGAAGTGCTGCCATTCGTAACCAGCCATGATATCGAAGTGGTTAGCCTCGTTGAAATCCTTGTTGTACTGAGCGTAAGCATTAATAGACATGTTATACTTATCGATCTGCTCCCAGCCGTTCCAACCGAAGTAAGTGTTGCTAGAAGAAGTAGGAGTGATGTCAGTAGTCTGCTTACCAGTAGAAGCGTCGATACCGAAGCTGCCATGGAGGCGGAGGTCTTCGAAACCGTGAATCTTATAGTCGCCTTCGATGCTACCTACGAAAGACTTTGAAGTAGCCTTATCCTCCTTGTTATCGAGAAGAGCAACAGGGTTAGCTGTAGCGTTGCTGTTAGAGTTGTAAGCCCAGTTAGGGTCGTTGAGTGAAGCACCGTTAGTAAGCCACTGGAAGTAGCCACCGAAGTTCTTATACTCATCGCGGTCGTCCTTAACACTCTGAGTAGGATCCATCCATACTGCAGCAGAGATAGCGCCAGTATCAGCGAATCTAGACTTAGCCAACATACCCTTAGCAGCTACATTGAAAGTAAGGTGCTTATCGAGGAATGAAGGATTGATGTTCATAGACATAGTATAACGCTCGAAGTCAGAAGTATCGAGGACACCGTTCTGCTTAGTGTAGCCGAAGCCCACACGATAAGGAGTAGTCTTAGCGATACCGCCAGAGATAGTCAAGTTATGGTCAGTAGAGAGAGCAGTGCGATAGATCTCGTCCTGCCAATCAGTGTTAGCTGTGCCAAGGTGATTGTAAGCGTCGCTATCCTTACCATACTTCTCTTCAATCTTAGCGCGGAACTCGTCGCCAGAGAGAACGTCGATGCTATTCTGGATCTTGCTTACAGAAACATTACCGTTGTAAGAGATCTTAGGACGGCTGCTATTAGCGTCACCCTTCTTAGTAGTAATGATGATAACACCGTTAGAACCGCGGCTACCATAGATTGCTGTAGCAGAAGCATCCTTCAATACTGTGAAGCTCTCGATGTCGGCAGGGTTAACCATTGAAAGTGGGTTAGAGAGGCCCTTAACACCAGACTGGTCCATTGCGAGACCGTCGATAACGATAAGAGGATCGTTAGATGCGTTCAAAGAAGAACCACCACGTACGCGGATTGTAGATCCACCACCAGGAGTACCACCATCAGAAGTTACGCTTACACCGGCGATCTTACCAGAGAGCATGTCCTGTGCGTTAGTCACAAGGCCCTTATTCATAGCGTCAGGCTTGATAGCTGTAACAGAACCTGTCATATCGTTCTTCTTAGCAGTACCGTAACCGATGACTACTACGTCGTCGAGTTCCTGAGTGTCAGAGACGAGAGATACATACATATCAGTTGACGCCATCAATTCTTGACTTGCGTAACCGATAAATGAGAACACTAGGACATCACCTTGATTGACGTTGAGTGCGAAGTTACCGTCGAAATCTGTGATTGTACCTTTTGTTGTTGATTTGACAAATACCGAAACTCCTGGTATTGGAGAGTTGTCGGCTGCATCACGAACAACACCCTTAACGGCGAGCTGCTGAGCGTAAGCTGTCATAACGCCCATCATGCCAATCACCATCAAAAGTGCTCTTCTAAGGAATAGTCTTCCGTTCATGATAGATTGATTTAAGATTGATAAATTAAAATTTAATTGTTTTCTGTTTTTTGCCGGACGAATCATATATGTGTACATCATATATAATAAGTATCGGACTGTTTGGACTTTAATCGTGGACCTTTCATTAAGTGGAAGGCATGCATCACTGCACCCTTTCTCTCTTTTCCACGATGCAAATATAAAATGAGAAACAAGGAAATTCAACATTTTTTTAGGCGGCAAAACACCTGTTAACCGACTAATCACCGCAACCGATTGCACAATCGTTTGCGCAAACGTTTGCAAGAATTGAGTATGACAAATATCATGTAAATATTTTTAAGGATATTTGTTAATCTATGGACAATCCTTGAACAGTTCATAAAAAAATATATCACAAATGAGTCACAATAGAACAAATGAATCACGTCGGGACATGACAATAGGCATGATTGGGACGGGAAGAGGGAATAAAAAAGCCCGGCATGCGTGGGTGGGCATGTCGGGCTAAAGGATATTGTTATATTGATAGAACTGATTATTCTATGCCTACGAGTTCGATATCGAAGATGAGGGCAGAGTTGCCAGGGATCTTCTCACCAGCGCCGCGCTCGCCGTAAGCGAGTTCAGAAGGAGCGTAGATAGTGAACTTAGAGCCAACAGGCATAAGCTGAAGAGCCTCAGTCCAAGCCTTGATAACGCCATTGAGACCGAATGTAGCAGGCTCATTGTCGCGATCGGCAGTAGAGTCGAATACAGTGCCATCGATGAGCTTACCAGTGTAGAGAACCTTAACACGGTCGGTAACCTTAGGCTTAGCGCCGTCGCCCATCTTAACAACCTCGTACTGGAGGCCACTAGCTGTAGTAATAACGCCTTCCTTCTTAGCGTTTTCAGCGAGGAAGTTAAGACCATCAGCGAGTGTCTTAGCAGCGAGTTCCTTACGTTCAGCCTCTTTACGAGCGCGAACAGCGTCGAAACGAGCCTGGCAGATCATATTAGCAACAACGTCGTCGATCTGACCCTTCTGGTAAGTCAACATAGTATGGAAGCCATACTTGAAAGACTCGATGTCGAGAGTGTCGAACTGTTCCTTACGAGACTTGAAGTAGTCTTCGTTGAGATTGCTATTGACAAAAGCCTTAGCGATAGTCTTAGTGTCGAGAGAATCGAAAGGCATACGCTGGAAGATCTGGATGATACCCTTAGCCTCGAAGTAGCCAAGGCTGTAGCTTACGCTATCGATATCATTTTTCAAAGTACACTTATTAGCGTACTTGTTCTGGCAAGAAGTAGTTGCGAATGCAGTAGCGAACACTACGGCCACCATGGCAACCTTCATAATAAAGTTTTTCATTTTAGTATTTATTGATATAGGTCAATAATAGACCGATTATTTTTCGATTGAAAGGAGTTCTACTTCGAAGATAAGAGTAGCGTATGGAGGGATAGACTCACCAGCGCCGCGAGCGCCATAACCGAGGTTATAAGGGATGAAGAGCTTCCACTTAGAGCCGACAGGCATAAGTTGAAGAGCCTCTACCCAGCCTTGGATAACGCCATTAACAGGGAACACAGCAGGCTCGCCACGACGTACAGAGCTATCGAAGACAGTGCCGTCGATGAGAGTACCATGATAGTGGCACTTAACGCTGTCGGTAGCCTTAGGCTTAGGACCGTTGCCAGCTGTCATTATCTCATACTGCAAACCGCTAGGGAGAGTAACGACCTCCTTACGTTCGCCGTTAGCAGCGAGGAAAGCCTTACCGCCTTCGATCTGAACCTGAGCCTGCTTTTCCTGAAGTTCAGTAAAGAACTTGTTGAGGACAGGACCGACCTCATTGAAAGGCACTTCAGGAGCAGTACCTTTGAGTATTGCATCGATACCCTCTGCAAATGCTTTGCTATCGAGTTCCTTCACGCCCGACTGCTTGAGCTGTGAAGCGATATTCATGCCAAGAGCATAGCTAATCTTTCTCATATAATGTGATTAATTAATTTCCGCGCGAAATTACAACAAATAATTGAATAAAGAGACAATATATCGAAAATCGCAGACATAAGGAGCATAATAGTAAAGCGAGAGTAAGGCGATGCAGGCATATTTGTATAGTGAAAGTACGTGTTTCGAAAATAATCAGTATATTTGCGGGTACATAATTGCGCAGGAAAATAACAGAAAGACGAAATGGCGAGGATAGAATTGAATGACGGGATAACGTTGAAAGGAGCGAGGCGGATGATGACCAAGCGGGGCGGTTCTTTTAGGATAACCAAGAGAAACGGCAAGTTATTCACATTCAAGAAGTTCAAGTGCAAGCAACCCAACACGAAGTTGCAGCTAGAGTGTAGAGAAGCGATGAGGGAAGCGAATGAGAGAGCGCGAGAGGACATGACGCTAGAAGGGAGAAGAGAGTATTGGCTGAAGAAGGCGGAGGAGATGGGTTATAAGACAGCAATGGGATGTGCGAGAGCATGGTATATGGCAGAGATGAGAGGCAAGGAGCCAGGTCGGAAACGAGAGGGAGAAGAGAGAGCAACAAAGATCATAACGAGAGAGGGAGAAGATGACACCACACAGAAGAGAGAGACCAAGAAAGACAGGGATGACAGCAAAGTATATATTATAAGTATAGGCAAGCGATGGATGGCAGTGAGCAGAGGCAAGAAACGGAATAGAGAGAAGGCAGGAAGGCAGACATAGAGAAGAGAAGATAGGCGTGACAAATCGGTTGCGGTGCGTAAAGAGCAAAATTTGCGGTAACGTTTGCGATGATTAACGAAAAAAGTCTATCTTTGTGCATAACCAAACAAACGAACACGCTAACAACTATGATAAAATCGCATCAGATAACTATTAAAGATATTGCGAGAACGCTTGGAATATCAGCCTCGACAGTATCGAGAGCGTTAAAGGATCACCCAGACATCAGTGCGGAGACGAAGAGACAGGTGCAGCAACTTGCATCGTCGGTGAACTACCGCCCCAACGCCTTAGCTTTAGGCTTGAGAAAGAGCAAGACAAACACGATAGGACTAGTAATTCCAGAGATAGTACATCATTTCTTCTCATCGATCATCAGCGGAATAGATGACATAGCATATTCTACGGGATATAACACCATGATATGCCAAACCAACGAGAGTGAGGAGAGAGAAAAGATAAACATACAGGCAATGCTCGATTCGCGCATTGACGGATTCCTTATATCGATAAGCAAGAACACGCATAACTACGAGCACTTGAAGAGGCTGCAGGACGACGGCATACCGATGGTGTTCTTTGACCGAGTATGCGAGGACATACCATCGCACAGAGTCATCACCGACGACTTTGAGGGAGCCAGGATAGCTACGAGACACCTTATAGATGTAGGCTGCCGACACATAGCACATCTGACAGGAGCCGAGTCGCTCGTGATAAGCAGACAGAGGAAAGACGGTTACATGACTGCGCTCAGGGAGAATGGCATAGCAGTAGAGTCGGAATTGATAATAGAGGCCGATTCGCGCGAGTCATTGAACGCCAACAGCGACAAGCTCATAACCATAGCGCCAGAGATAGACGGCATATTTGCCATAAACGACACGACAGCGATAGCCGCGATACAGCTATTGCAGAAGAACGGATACAACGTACCACGAGACATAGCGGTCATAGGGTTTGGCGACGGGCCGATGTCGGACATTGTATCGCCTACCCTCTCGACGGTAGAGCAGAAAGGCTATGAGATGGGAGCAGAGGCGATGAGGATGCTGACAAAGATGATAGAGAGCGGCACCATGCCACTGGACTATGAGACACGCGTCTTCACGCCTACATTACGTCCGAGAGAATCGACAAGGAGATAGCTAAAGCAGGCAAAGGCGGTCTTTTGCAAACGTTTGCAATTTGCGCACTAAAAAAAATTTCAAGAAAAATGACATAATCCGCAAGGTGTTTCGCAAACGTTTGAAATAAGGGATGAGAGCATCTAACAGCGTGAAACATCACATGTTGCATAGTCGGTCAGGTTTTGCAAGAAACAAAAAACAGCTAACTTTGCAATCGGACTTTATATCAAGACATTTTCATTAGTGTAGGCAGCTGCGACAGTTGCATTCTTTCTCTCGGAGACCATAGATAACTAGAGAAAAACACTAATATGAGTAACATCAACGCACAACGCGACTTGTCGTTTCGCGCACTGACAGACATCAGCTTCGGATTTTTCGGAGTTCAGATAGCCTATGCACTACAGAGCGCAAACATAAGCCGAATCTTCGCAACCCTTGGCGCAGACCCACATGATCTGAGCTTCTTCTGGGTTCTACCACCCCTCATGGGAATGATAGTACAGCCAATAATTGGTACGTTATCCGACCGCACATGGACACGTTTCGGACGACGCATTCCTTATTTGTTTATCGGTTCGGCAGTGGCAGTCATCGTCATGTGCCTGTTGCCAAACGCAGGCGGATTCAACCTCTCGGTAGCAGCGGCCATGGCCTTTGGTCTTGTAGCACTCATGTTTCTAGACACAAGCATCAACATGGCCATGCAGCCATTCAAGATGCTCGTAGGCGACATGGTGAACGAGAAGCAGAAGGGCCTTGCCTACTCTATCCAGAGCTTCCTCTGCAACGCAGGTTCGCTAGTCGGCTTCGTCTTCCCATTCCTTTTTGCATGGATAGGCATAAGCAATGTAGCTCCAGAAGGCGTCATACCAGACACCGTGATCTATTCGTTCTATGTAGGAGCAGCCATCCTCATCTTGTGTGTCATCTACACCACAATAAGAGTAAAAGAGATGCCGCCACAGGAATATGCTGAATTCCACGGCATAGACCTTGCGAAGAAAGAGGAGAAGAAAGAGAGCCGCGGCATACTCACATTGCTGAAAGAGGCACCAAGTGAGTTCTGGACCGTCAGTCTCGTGCAGTTCTTCTGCTGGGCAGCCTTCCTATATATGTGGACATATATGCCAGGAGCGGTAGCCGACAACGTATGGAACACAACCGACGTGACATCAGAGGCATATCAGGAGGCAGGCAACTGGGTAGGCATACTCTATGCGGTGCAGGCGATCGGTTCGGTAGTGTGGGCGATGGCCATACCACGTTTCAAGTCGCTCAAGATGGCATACGTAGTGAGCCTTGTACTCGGCGGCCTCGGCTTCATAGGCACGATGTTCGTACACGACCAGTATCTGATGTTCGTTCCACTCATATTAATAGGTTTCGCATGGGCAGCGATGCTCGCCCTACCATTCACACTGCTCACCAATGCGCTTGAAGGATCGGACAGCATGGGAGCATATCTGGGATTGTTCAACTGCGCCATCTGCATGCCACAGATTGTTGCGGCGCTGTGTGGTGGAGCCATCCTCAGTGTGGTAGGTTCACAGCCAGCGATGCTCGCGGTAGCCGGAGTTCTACTCATCTGCGGAGCGTCGGCGGTAAGTATCATACGCAAGAAGAAATAGCGTAGGCAATAAAACGGACACAATAATTACAACAACATAAAAACACAATGGAAATCAAAGGATGTTTATTCGACCTTGATGGTGTAATAGTAGATACAGCAAAATACCATTATATAGCATGGCGTCAGCTAGCGCAGAAGCTAGGTTTTGACTTCACAGAGAAAGACAACGAACGTCTGAAGGGCGTAAGCCGCATGGCATCGCTCGAGATACTACTCGAAGTAGGAGGCATCAAAGGCAAGAGCGAGGAAGAGAAGCAGGCAATGGCAGCAGAGAAGAACGCCAACTATGTAGACCTCATCAGCAAGATGACGCCAGAAGAGGTGTTGCCAGGAGCGACAGACTTCTTGAAGGAGCTACGTAAGAACGGCATCAAGATATCACTCGGATCGGCCAGCAAGAACGCCATGACGATATTGACACGCCTTGGCCTAGTAGAGCTCTTTGACGCCATCATCGACGGCACAAAGGTAAGCAAGGCAAAGCCAGACCCAGAGGTGTTCCTCAAAGGAGCAGAAGCCTTGGGACTCAAGCCAGAGGAGTGTGTGGTGTTTGAGGACGCAGCAGCCGGACTCGAGGCCGCCATCAACGGAGGAATGCGATGTGTAGGCATCGGTTCGCCAGATGTTCTTCACAGAGCCAACATGGTAGTCAACGGCCTTCACGAGATGAACGTAGAGAAACTAAATACTATCAAATAAAACGACAACTGAAAAATCATGAAGAAATATCTCACTGCGGACGAGTGGTGCATCATAGAAGATGGATTCAATCCTGACAACCACCGTTCATCAGAAAGCATATTCAGCCTTGGCAACGGCAAGATGGGCCAGAGAGCCAACTTCGAGGAGAAGTATTCCGGTCCTACCCTCCAAGGCAGCTATATAGCAGGCATCTACTATCCAGACAAGACACGTGTAGGCTGGTGGAAGAACGGCTATCCAGAATACTTTGCCAAGGTGCTCAACTCACCTAACTACATCGGCATTGACGTAACCATCGATGGCGAGATGCTCAACCTCTTCATCTGCAAGGTAAGCGACTTCCGCCGTGTGCTCAACATGAAAGAGGGCACATTGGAGCGCACATTCAAGGCAGAGATGAGTGACGGCAAGCAGATAGAGGTAAGCACCAAGCGATTCCTCAGCATGGCCGACACCGAGACAGCAGCAATACGCTACAGTGTCAAGCCACTCAACTTCTCAGGCAAGATAGGCTTTGTGCCATATATCGACGGAGGAGTTGTCAATACCGACTCGAACTACGACGAAGCCTTCTGGAACATACTAGAGATGGACGTCAAAGGCGGCCAGGCGACACTCGTAGGACAGACAAAGAAACTTGACTTCCGTGTAGCCTTCTCAATGCGCTACAAGATATACGAGAACAGCAACGAGCTCAATGTAAAGCCAGAACTCATCAAGAAAGAGGCGTGGATAGGCAACCGTGTGATCATCAACGGCACACAGGGCAGCACCATCACCATTGAGAAGTATATCGGTGTCACATCTACGCTCAACTACAGTCCAGAGACCATCATGGTAGCAGCTGAG
Organism: Bacteroidales bacterium; assembly: GCA_024401335.1. GTDB lineage: Bacteria > Bacteroidota > Bacteroidia > Bacteroidales > Marinilabiliaceae > W3P20-009. The sequence goes on along the minus strand of JAKSLH010000007.1, from coordinate 74,902 downwards.
ACACAGTCGCAGAAAGCCATGAACAAGGGATATGACCGAATGATGCAGGAGCACATTGCCATGTGGGCAAACAAGTGGAAGCACTCAGACATCAAGATAGAGGGAGACATCGAGGCACAGCAAGCCATTCGCTTCAACATCTTCCAGCTCAACCAGACATATACAGGTGAAGACGACCGTCTGAATGTAGGTCCTAAGGGCTTCACCGGAGAGAAATACGGCGGAACAACATATTGGGATACAGAGGCATACTGCATACCATTCTTCATCTCGACAGCCGATCCTAAGGTAACACGTCAGTTGCTTGTATATCGCTACAAGCATCTTGAGAGAGCGATAGAAAACGCGCAGAAGCTCGGCTTCAACAATGGTGCAGCGCTCTACCCTATGGTAACCATCAACGGCGAGGAGTGTCACAACGAGTGGGAGATCACCTTTGAGGAGATACACCGTAACGGAGCCATAGCATTTGCTATACACAACTATATCCGTCACACCCTTGACTACAAATATCTCGAGGAGTATGGTCTTGAGGTGCTCATAGGCATTGCACGATTCTGGAGCCAGCGCATCACATTCTCAGAAGAGAGAGGCAAATATGTAATGCTCGGCGTTACAGGACCTAATGAATATGAGAACAACGTAAACAACAACTGGTACACAAGCCGCCTTGCTAACTGGTGTATGAAATATGCCGCAGAGTGCATTGAATATGTGAAACGCAGCAATGAGCAGGCATGGATGCGCATCAGCAAGAAGCTCAACTTCGACGAGAAAGAGACAGAGCGTTGGCATGACATCAACAACAACATGCACTATGCATTCAACGAGAAGCTCAACATCTTCATGCAGCAGGATGGCTACATGGACAAAGAGCAGATACTCACATCGCAGTTGCCAGCTTCGGAGCGCCCTATCAACCAGCACTGGTCATGGGACCGCATACTCCGTTCATGCTTTATCAAGCAGGCAGACACATTGCAGGGCATATATCTCTTTGAAGACGAATTTGACACAGACACCATAGCACGTCACTTCGACTTCTATGAGCCACGCACCGTACATGAGAGTTCGCTATCACCATGCGTACACTCGATACTCGCTTCACGTATCGGTCGCAAAGAGAAGGCATACGAGATGTATCTACGCACATCGCGCCTTGACCTTGACGACTACAACAGCGAGGCCCATGAAGGACTCCATATCACATCGATGGCAGGCACATGGATGTCGATAGTAGAAGGCTTTGGCGGCAAGCGAGCATACAACGGCAAGCTCTACCTCAAGCCATCTATACCAGACCAGTGGAAGAGCTATACCTTCTTCCTCACCTTCCGTGGCCACGACATAGAGGTGACAGTCGATGCGCAGGGCACAACAATCAAGCAGCACGGCAACGGCCAGCTCGACATCAACGTGTATGGCAACGACTGCTCGATAAACGATGGTGAGGTACGTCAGTTCAACCGCAATTGATCACTCTATCAGAAAATATAAAGGCCTATGAAAAAGATAGCATTAGCACTCATCGCACTGGCAACAGCCATACCAGCTATGGCTCATAAGAAGCCATTGCTAGCTATAAATCGTGTAGAGCCACAGAACTGGTGGGCTGGCATGCACAACAGTTCACTACAGCTCCTTGTCAACGCCCGCAACATAAGTGGCGCGACAGCTGAGGTAGATTATCCGGGAGTAAAGGTAGCAGGCACCGTCGTAACAGACAACGCCAATTACCTCTTCGTCAACCTTGAACTTGCAGCCGACGTGAAGCCAGGCAAATTTGACATCAAGTTCTTCAAAGACGGACGAGAGATAACAAAACACGAATATGAGCTCAAGGAACGAGCAGCCAACTCAGCCAACCGAATGAGCTTCACAAGTGAAGATGCCATATACCTGCTCATGCCAGACCGTTTCGCCAATGGCGACCCAAGCAATGACGACATGCCAGGCATGGTAGAGAAGGCAAACAGAAAGGCCGACTACGGACGTCATGGAGGAGACCTCAAGGGAGTAACAGAGCACCTTGACTACATTGCCGACCTTGGCATGACAGCCTTGTGGATGACACCTATCTTGGAGAACAACATGGAAGCATCGTCGTACCATGGCTATGCAATAACCGACTACTACAATGTAGATGCGCGACTCGGCTCTTTGGAAGACTACAAAGTGATGTGCGACAAGTGTCATGAAAAAGGCATCAAAGTCATCATGGACATGGTGTTCAACCACTGCGGCACCAACCACTGGTGGATGAAGGACCTTCCTGCTAAAGACTGGATCTTCCAGTGGGACGGCCAGTACCACGGATCATCATACCGTCTGTCGACCGTAGCAGACATGCACGCGTCGCAATACGACCTCAAGCTAGCAACAGAAGGCTGGTTTGACCACACCATGGCCGACATGAACCTTGGCAACGAACTCGTAAAGAACTACTTCATCCAGAACAGCATCTGGTGGATAGAGACAGTAGGTCTCGACGGCATACGTCAGGACACATATCCATATAGCGACAAGGAAGCCATGCGAGAATGGAACCTCCGCGTGCGAGAGGAGTATCCGAACTTCAACATCGTAGGTGAGGCATGGATAAGTCAGGCGGAGAAGCTAGCCTACTGGCAGAAAGACGCCAACAACCGCGACGGATACAACTCAGAGCTACCAACCATCATGGACTTCCCATTGATGTCAGCTTTGCATGCAGCGTTCAACGAAAATCCAGGATGGGACGAAGGCATCATAAGACTCTACAATTCGCTTGCCAACGACTATCTCTACGCCAACACCAACAATATCTTGGTGATGGGTGAGAACCACGATGCAGGCCGCCTATTCACTTGTGTAAACAAGAACATCAAGAGCCTCAAGATGGCAACCGCCTTCTTGGCGACAGTAAGAGGCATAGCACAGTGGTATGTAGGCACTGAGGTGCTCATGGAAGGTGACGGAGCCCGTCATTGCGAGATACGCCGTGACTTCGACGGCGGATGGAAGGGCGATGCGAAAGACAACTTCAAGGCACGCAAGGGCAATGAAGCCGACATGTATGACTATGTAGCCAAGCTCTTCAACTACCGCAAGACAAGTGATGCACTCAGACATGGAGACCTACTACACTTCTTGCCAGCGAACGAGGTATATGTATATTTCCGCACAACAGCGAATGACTGCGTGATGGTAGTCATCAACAACAACGCCGACAAGCAGACACTTGACAGTGCACGTTATGCGGAGTGCCTAGCCAACTATGCGACAGGCAAAGACATCATCAGCGGCAGCAATGTTGACCTCAGCAACATAAGTGTAGATGGAAAGACAGCCATGGTGATAGAACTAAAGAAATAAAACCAGACCCAAATTATACGACATAAAATTACGGGAAAAAGCAGTTGACTTTTCAGCGTCAGGACCGAGATGGTAACCTGACGCAATTTTTTTGTATTGCAGAAAAAGAGTATCTTTGTGCAAACACAAAACCACTATATCATGTTGAAACATATCATCAAAGCAGCGATAATCGGTGTCGGTATATTATCATTCAGCTCATGCGAGAAAGAGAAAGACAACACCATAGATTATCAGGAATACCTGGAGACACAGTTCAATAACAACATCGCCTATCTTCAAGAATATGCCAAGAAAGATGGAGTTACAGTGACCGAAACAGGATTGATATATGAGGTGATCAGCAAGGGAACAGGCGAGGGCAAATCACCTAAGTCAACAGACAAAGTAAGATGTCACTATGAAGGATGGCTCATCGACGGCACGCTGTTTGACAGTTCTGTAAAACGAGGAGAGCCAAGTGAATTTGCACTTAACGGAGTCATTGCAGGATGGACAGAAGGATTGCAGTATATGACAGAGGGAGACAAGTACCGATTTATCATACCATATACCCTCGGATATGGTCCATCTGGCTACGCAACAATACCTCCATACGCCACACTCATATTTGAGGTAGAACTAATAGCGGTACTTTAGCAAACTTTTTGTACATTTGCATAAACAATAAAACAAATAAACTATGGGAAATAAAGTAGTAAGCGGAATAAAGTCATTTTTCTGCGACCTTCTAAAGAATGTGTTCACTGCACCATTCAAAGGGAAAGACGACAAAGAGGTAAAAAAGTAATACAAAAAAGGGTGACTAAACAGTCACCCTTTTTATTTATGCGATTATAGCCTGTTGAGTCTTCATCACCGTTATGGCAGCGTGATGTGTAGCCGGAGACAGGCAGGCACACAGCTGAGGATATACGGTTATAGGCACTTCTGGATAGGCAGCCTTAAGGATCGAAAAATTAGAGGCCACACAAATAGCTGTACAAGTGCCACACATATCGATAGCCTCTACATCCTCAAGATTCCAATCATGATAGCCAAAGCTAGGCTTATCGACAAACACATCGACCAAAGGTATTATATCAGCGACGACCTGCCACCCTTCGGTTCCCTCTATACAATGAGGCACAGGCAGGAACTTTCCCTCTTGAGTATCAAGATAGTTAATCTGATGCGTATCGCGAGTTGCGACAATAGTATATCCCTTTTGCTTCAATTCCCTAGCCTTTTCAACAATGCCAGGAATAATAGCTTTAGCCGCATCGTTTTTAAGAGCACCTGTCACGAAGTCGACTTGCATGTCGATTATTATGAAGTATTTCATATCAATATCGTTTTAGACAGTATCAATACAAATATAAGAAATTGATGATATAAAGCAAAGAGAGGGAGAAGTAAAGATAGGGTCTAAAGGTATACTGAGGGTATAGTGATGGTATAGTCACCTTGTTCTAACAGTTATAACACTTCTAACACATCTAACAGTTATAACAGAAAAATATGCATACCCCTAGAGGTAAATTGCATCTAAATCATCCAGACAAATGACTTTATGCATAAAATGTCTTTATAAATGGGTTATGGGTGCCTGTTTTTTTGTGTTAGTGTTAGATGTTATAAATGTTAGTTAGTGTGATGGGTATTTGAAGAAGGAGAGCTGCTTCAGACGGGAAGTCATATATGACCAATTTCTACAACCTCGATATGATCATAGCCCTAGGTTATCGTGTGCGAAGCATCATAGCTACAAGATTTCGTCAGTGGGCTACTCAACGATTGAAGGAATATATTCAGAAGGGGGTTCACAATGGATGACGAACGCCTGAAGAAACTTGGTCGTACGGCAAAAAACTATCTCAACGAAAAGGAACTGCACTCTATGGGACAACTGGTCTCTGGTTATCTTGACTTTACAGAACGACAAGCAGAACGTGAGACACCTATGATGAAGAAGCCATGGAGCATGCGACATCTGAATATAGGAAATATAAACAACGTACAATAAGCGATGTGGAGAGGGATTATCTTAATGCTATAAAGGGGATAGAGAATCTAGGAAAGGAAGGAGACGCATAACAATAACAACAAAGTATCTTTCGGATGGCCAATTTAGTAATCAACATTCGAGCTACAGGACGATGTTAATCATCCGCCTTCGGCGGAAATAATACCAAGTCCAGTGCCATAGCTTCGGGGCTTAACGCACCCTACGCTATCGCACTAGACAATTTCTTTTTTTGCTCAAACAGGATGATGCTGCCCGTTTAGTCTGAACTAGGGGATAAGAACAACACGGAAGCCAAGGAAGATGCTGCGGCTCGTAGGCGTGATGCCGTCGCGGTGCGAAACACGACAGCGACTCGCGTTGAAGCCCCAGCAGCCGCCACGGTTCACGCGGTCAGACCCACTGCTAGGACCTTCCGGATTGTTCGTCTGACAGCTCTGATAGCTGTCTGCATACCAGTCTTTGCACCATTCCCATACGTTGCCACTCATGTCATATATCCCCAAGCCATTCGCACGCTTCGTGCCAACTAAGTGTGTACCTCCACCGCTGTTGTAGAAATACCATGCAGCCAAATCGATACTGTGGCTACCACTGTATTTCGTGCCGTCGTTGCGATTACCCCCGCGAGCTGCAAATTCCCACTGGGCTTCTGTCGGTAATGTATATGTCTTACCTGTAAGTCGGCTTAGCTCCTGGCAGAAGGTCATAGCATCTTCCCATGATACGTAATACATAGGATAGTCCGGACCAACACCTTTAAGTAAAGATTTTCCAGCCTTTGACTTTTGCTGATTTATCGATGTTCCCATAACAAGTTCCCATTGCTTCTGCGTTATCTCAAACATGCCGATGTAGTAGCCGTCAAGTGTGACTCTTCTTACATTTTGTTCATCACTTGCACAGTCCGACTGCTCACTGGTGCAGCCCATAAGGAATGAACCGCCCTCTACATACACCATCTTAAGGTCAAGACCAAGTTCTGTCTCGGTATAGTTCTGACCAGAGACGCTTTGCCTTGTATTGTTTTGTCTGTTGTTTGAGTGTCTCGAAGGTGTAGCATTGCACAATTCTTGGGCCAATTCCTCACAAATTGTCAACAAATCCGAGAATTTACCATTGACCATCTCACCATATTGCGTTGCAGGATTAGAGATTTCGCCTGTTTCCAACTCAATAAGGTAGGCCTCTAAATAGAATTCAGACTGCGACTTGTTGATTGTTGAAACACAAATGTAATCGGCGCCAGCCATTTCGCCCAATTTTTTTATCTGTTCGTCGCTTACCATACCTGTACGCTGGAAATTTTGCTCCTTCATCATTTGGTCTATATCTGTGCGCGTAACGGTAGTAAAACCATCAAGTTTTTGGATGCCTTTGCGAAGCTCACCTCGTACTATAGCTTTGTCCATTCCTGTAATTGCCGTAGAGCCCTCACCTCCACGTGGTTCCAACAAGGCAATTGTCTTTTTTTGTGCTAACGTCGCTGTCGACATTGCCAAGAACAACGTTAACATCATCAATATCGATTTCATATTACGTACGTTTTATTAATCTTGTTTGCTCAAACAGAATGGTTCTGCCAAACTGCCTGAACTAGGGAATAAGGACAACACGGAAACCAAGGAGGCCGTTGCGGTTCGTTGGCGTGTTGTTGTAGCGGAACGCAACGCGGCAGACACTTGCGCTGAGGAGCCAGCCGCCGCCACGGGTCACGCGGTAAGACCCACTGCTAGGACCTTCCGGATTGTTCGTCTGATAGCTCTGATAGCTGTCTGCATACCAGTCTTTGCACCATTCCCATACGTTGCCACTCATGTCGTAGATTCCCAAGCCATTGGCTCGCTTTGCGCCTACTATGTGTGTGCTGTTACCGCTGTTGCTGTCATACCATGCTACCAGATCTGCACTATGACTGCCGCTGTACTTCGTGCCGTCATTGCGGTTGCCGCCGCGTGCTGCATACTCCCACTGTGCTTCTGTCGGCAATGTGTACGTCTTGCCTGTAAGGCGGCTTAATTCCTGACAGAACGTCATTGCCTCTTCCCACGATACATAATACATAGGATAGTCCGGACCAACACCATACAGTTGAGAGAGGCCAGCCTTTGTCTGTTGCTGATATATCGATGTCCCCATCACAAGCTCCCACTGCTTCTGCGTTATCTCAAACATGCCTATGTAGTAGCCGTCCAGAGTGACTCTTCTTACATTTTTCTCATTACTACTGCAATCCGACTGCTCGCTGGTGCAGCCCATAAGGAATGAGCCGCCCTCCACATACACCATCTTAAGGTCAAGACCTAGCTCTGTTTCGGTGTAGGCCTGACCTGTGGCACTTCGTCTTGAATTGTTTTGTCTGTTGTTCGAGTGTCTAGAAGGCGTAATACCGCACAATTCTTGGGCCAAATTCTCACATATTGTCAACAAATCCGAGAATTTGCCATTGACCATCTCTCCATATTGCGTTGCAGGATTAGAGATTTCACCTGTTTCCAACTCAATAAGGTAGGCCTCTAAATAGAATTGAGTCTGCGATTTATTTATTGTTGAAACACAAATGTAATCGGCGCCAGCCATTTCGCCCAATTTTTTTATCTGTTCGTCGCTTACCATACCTGTACGCTGGAAATTTTGCTCCTTCATCATTTGGTCTATATCTGTGCGCGTAACGGTTGTAAAACCATCAAGTTTTTGAATGCCTTTGCGAAGCTCACCTCGTACTATAGCTTTATCCATTCCTGTAATTGCCGTAGAGCCCTCACCTCCACGTGGTTCCAACAATGCAATTGTCTTTTTTTGCGCTAACGTCGTTGTCGACATTGTCAGACACAAAAACAATAGCATCAATATCGATTTCATATTAAGTATGCCGTATTAATCAAAATGAACGAATAGCTCGTACAGGCAATGGCGTAATCTTTTCCTCAGAAGACGAGCGTCCCGACGAACTGATATTGAAAGCTTCGCTTTTTTCATTTTCAGAGCTACACCAATACCAACTGCCGTCTAGAGGAACACCGCCATGTTTCAACAGTGCTCTACTGATTTCACCGTGCTTTCGGGCTGTATTGTTTGCATCTCGGAGCAAGTAACCCATTTCTTCTCCACTAGGCAAATACCATCCTGCTCCATGCTTCGCGCACCATGTTGCAGCAGGACAAAAACCTGCATTCTGACTTAAAATGGCCTCAGTATACTCTTTCCCTTTCCCCATAACCATGTACTTACCAATGTCATCAACATTTGGAATACTTGTTATGTCAACTACTTGTCTATTTTTAGTGTGCGAATCCCATTGCATGATATCTTCGTCTAAAGACACGACTAATCCGTGTCCATCTGAATTACAAAAGAACACAATACCTTTTGTTCCATCAGAAAAGGTATATAAACTTCCAACAGTTGTCTCGTTTTGGGGACTTGACTGACGGACAGGTTGAGCCTGTTCCTCTTGTTGCGCTTGTTTTTTAGACGAAGAAACTTGAGCTGATTCTTGTTTCAGACTTACCGAAGTTTTTTGATTAACAATAGGAGAATACGTACCCAAAAGCTCTTGGGCAAGTGCTTGGCATACAGGCAGCATATTTGACAATTTGCCATCTACAAGCTCTCCGAATTGCGATGCTGGATTAGAAATTGCAGCAGTTTCGACATTTATCAAGTACGCTTCTATATAAAATTCAGAATTAGATTTATTGAGTGTCGATACGCATATATAGTCGGCACCACACATCTCGCCCAAACGTTTTACTTGTGAATCTTCCACCATACCTGTACGCTGAAAACCTTGCTCTTGCATCATTTGGTCAACATCTGTACGAGTAAAAGCTTCATACCCCGTATGATTAACTATAGCCTTACGTAACTCACCTCGTATCATAGCTTTCTCAAGACCAGAAATAGCAGATGAGCCTTCACCAACACGAGGTTCTAGCAATGCAACCTTTTTGTTCTGCGCTAATACAACCGTTGTCGACATTGTCAAACATATCAACAACAACATCAATATTTGTCTCATATAACTAATGCTTTTTAATCCAGGAATAATAATTGCTTCGACACTTTCTCCGCTGCCTCTTTTGCTGCAGCAAAACCAATTTTTTCCATACCTTCGCTGCCACTGCTGACAATCTCGCCTGTAGTGACATTGATTATCTTTGCACTGACAAATGCCTCTTCGCCTAATGAGGCTACGTCAACTACTACAACAACATCTACACCAAGCTGCTTACCTAGTGCCGCTATCTGCTCGTCGTCAACAGCTCCGCTTCGCTGATACTCATGCTCTTTGTTGAGCATCTTCAATATCTGCTCCGTACGTTCCACAACCTTATATGTGCCGTCGAAGTTGAGATTCTTCAATATATGGCTGTTGACCACATTAGCCAAGTTGGCATCACTGCTTTCGGTAGCATACAATGCAGCCTTCTGCTGCGCCATAGACAACCCTGCCCAAAGGAGCACCGTCAATATCAATATAAGTCTTTTCATAATCGTTATTTTATGTATGTTTTTATCGCTTCGTATATCTTAGTCGCGGCACTGTTGTAAGCTTCTTTGCCTGCCAGATGCCACGATGTATGCCCGCCTTTGGCCGTTATGGAATTGCTGTATACTGTTGTCTTCTTCTTACAATCATACACGGTAATGTCCACATCTACAAATGCATATTTAATATGTTCGTCTCCAGCACCCTGACGCGCCTTGCCTTTAAGCGTAATCTTAAAGCCACACTCCTCGTTTTCCTCGACGAAGGTACACTTCTCAGACATCAGAGACTTGAGCTTCGAATCCATGTTGGTGGATTGCTGGCCAAAGTTATTCTCCGCACACGAAAGGGAAACCGAGATGACTTGAGGCACGACTTCTTCTTTTGCTACAACGGCTTCCTCTGCTTCGCCAGCCGATTCAGAGGCCATATATGCATTGGATGCCGGATGTCTGTCAGGATTGCGATCTCTGCCACTGCCATTGTGCTTTGGTTTTCTTCTTGCCGATGATGCTACATATTCTTCCTCATTATCTTCTTCGTCGTCATACTCGTCATATTCCTCGTCATCCTCTTCATCAGAATAATAGTCTTTATGTGGTCTTCCTGTCTTTACCTTTTTCTTGTTCTTTCCCGTCCCTGTCTTAGGCTTAGATGTCTCCTCGGCAACAGTGTCGTCATCTCTCTTGCTGAGATAGTTGACTATTACCACAAAAGGCATCTTGCATTCCGACAGAGGAAGAATGTCGGAAAGATACTGACTTTCTACATCTGAATTGCGATCGATATACTCCTGAAGGTTGACAGAAGACAAGGAAGGAGCATCGGCTCCGCCACTGGCTGGACGAATGTAGTAGATAGAAACAGAATGAATCTTTCTGTTGCGCGTATCCTCGTAAATCGGAATAGTCTTGGTATATGAATATTCATATCCCTTATTGTATTTCTCCTTGTAGTCCTTGAATCGGTCCATCAGCTTAGGAATCAGAAGAGGATTGTTGATGTTGGACAACAAATCGACTTGTTCAGACAATATCTCAAGGAACTTGTTCTTTGCTGTGATACCATTGATTGTAATGTCGGCATCGATGTCTTCTTCCTTGTCGATAGGAAGACCTTTAAGAAGCGTCACCTTGTCGGCACCCCTTACCGTCAGCACCCTATCCTTAGTCTGATAGAAATAGAGCGGGTATTCAATCTTGTCGTATTCACCGCCGTGTATCTTAGCATAGATGTAGATAGACTGAAGATTCTTTCTCACATTGCTGCGAAATGTCTCTGGCAGATAATTGAAATTATACGGATAAATCTCCGTTGTGAGATATTTCCACTGCTCGCCGAACTGGAAAGAGCTTTTGTATCTTTTAGCCTCGACAAACTCAAGATAGTTGCTCTGAGCTTTAGCATTATTGCCAACAGACAAAAACATCAGCAAGCCCAAGAGGACCGTTCGCCCGATATTACCATTTATTATTCCCATAGATATAGATTTTTATTATACTTCAAAACGCAAAAAGTCTTCTGCCGATGCCAATTGCACCAACAGAAGACTCTATATATCTGATATGACGATGACTAGAAGCGGATTCTACCCCCCCCATTTTTCTCGTATCTACTTGAATATCAATTGATTTCATATCAACGCCATATACTATCGTTATATCATAAAAACTAACAAACGCATGTGTTAGCAGTTTATGACTAACTGCATAGTCCATAATTGTTTACAAAATTATAATAATTACAAAATTTCACGCTGTTCTAAATGTTAAAATTTAGAGCAGGATAGAATTTAGCACCTCACAGAAATGGCATGCTACTCTATAGAGAACAAAAAAAAAGCAGAGGACATGTCCGGGAAAGGACAGCCTCTGCATATATCATAAACATCAAGCTTTATCAGCCGTTATTTCTCAGTCTCTTCTCAAGACGATGTACTTCATAATAATAGACCGCACAAGCCGTCATAAAATAGAAAGCGCACTGCAACCATAGGTTACGCACTTCCCATGCCACCTCATTGATAGTAGCTCCTGTACCCATAATACGGGCATAGCCATGTGTACCAAATGTAGAAGGGAATATCCATGATATACAACGCCAGAACATAGGTTCTGAAGCCACAGGCCATGACATGCCGCTAAGGAAAAGCAAAGGCACCGACATGAAGATATAGAGCAACATAGAGTCTTCGCTACGGAAGAGGAATATAGACATCGTTATACCCATGAAAGTGCATGCCAGCACATAAGGCACAAGAAACGCCAGGAACGTTGTATAGTCGCCCAATGAAAGCAGTGAGAACCACGATGTGACGCCACCATACATATAGACACCTATAAGAGCGAACAACGGAGCATAGAAAGCCGTCTTACCCAATACAATGCACACAGGAGAGCGGTAGAACGGATTGCTAAGAGGAATGCCCACTCCCCTATTCTGCTCACGAAAGACACCCATTGATGTACCGATGCTCAAGAACAGCAACTGCTGAATGATAAGCATAAGAACGGCAGGCAACAAGAAGCTCGCCACGCCACTCTGAGGATTATAGAGAGCGACATACGAATTGGTCACCGGAGCCTTCATTATCTCAGCCTGTCGGTCGGTTGTAGGACGTAGATAGTTATTAACCTTGATATCGGCATTCATATCGAGCGACACATTGGAAGCTGCGACCAAAGCCGCCTTATAGTAGAGCATGCTACGCATGTCGCAATAGAGGCTCACATAAGTCTGCTGTCCATGAGCCAAATCGCGACCGAAGCTCGAAGGGATACGCATAACAGCATAGACCTCTTCACGTCGCATCAGTTCCTGAGCCTGAGCGAGATCGCATCGATAGAGCACCTCGACTTCAGAGCAAGCATCGACCTTACGGACAAATTCGCGGCTAAGGCTAGAGTGACATTCGTCAACGACAGCCACAGGAACCTCTCGAACTGTTTCGCCGGTATAGACAAAAGTGTAGAGAAGCGGATATGCAAGAGGCACAAGGACAGAAAAGATGATGAGGCCAAAGTTGTGGCTAACCTGCATCAGTTCAGCATACCATACTTGTAGAATGTTTCTTATATATCTCATAACTGTTTATGGCTTATATTTTGTCACCAGGAACGCCTTGCGATAGCGAGGCATCACAATGAACGGAACGAGCATGAAGCACAGCAATGCAAAGAAATTGCTCCACACATATCCTATAGGATAACCATTGAGCGCCTGATTAACATAGATGAGATAGTAATGACGCAATGGGAACAGATAGCACAATGTCTGAAGGCTAGAATGCATAGCCGACACCGGGAAGGTAAATCCGGAGAGCGACAAGCCCAATATACCCCACAGGGAGCACACACTCATAGAAAAGCGCATCTGGCCTATGAATATGCCGAACACAAGTATTGCCAATCCCTGAGAAGCCAATACGCCCATCACACCAGTGACGAACATAGGGAAGATGCCAGTGTGGCAAGGGAACTCAAGGTATTTGTAGAGGTAAACATCGATAAACAGGATGAAGAACGAATAGATAAGCGTTATAGGCAACAGCTTACCAGCAAGCGCAGTAGTCTGCGAGTAGCCCACTTCACGATAGAGCTGACGCTGACGGTTCTTCTTCCACTCCATACCAATCACGTAGCTAGACATGAGCATGGTAAGGATAAATATTATACCAGGCAATATGATGTTGGTAAGATAAACCGAATAATTAAGATGCGGATTACCCAAAGGATGCTTTTCGATGACGATAGGCTGAAGTATGCCCATAGCACGCTCAGGGGTAAGGCCCTTTCCATAAAGAGTCTCACGAGTGAGAGAAAGTCCGAGCAGCTCAGCAGACAGGCGCATATCCTTCATCAGAAGAGCGCCTGGTATGAAATAAGTCTCATTAGTATAGAAAGAGACATGTGGCTGACGGCTCGATATAGCCTCTTGAGTAGTTCCCTTAGGGATATAGAAAAACGCATATATCTCACCCCTCTGCATTGCCTCACGCGCATCACTGAAAGTATGGAAATGAGCGACAATATCGGTCTGTTCCATAGCATCCATAGTACGGATGAAAGATCGAGTAACCTGCGTATCGTCTTCATCGACCACCGCAGCAGGCAGATCGGTAGGCAAGCCAGCCATCATCAGAGAAGTAAAGAAGAATATACAGATCAGAGGAGCCACGAGCAAGCTGAAAAGCACCAGTGGACGATGAATATACTCCTTCACATCATCGACGCAAAGCATAATTATCTTCTGCCATATGTTCTTATGTTTTGGGAACAATGTCATGAGCGATGTATTTACAGAGAACAGACGCCTAGTTTAGTTTAAGTATAGCGCTCATGCCAGAACGCATATTTTCAAGGTCGGAAGCATCGACAGGGAGGGCACGCACCTCGAACATCTTAAGGTCATAGCCATCGGATGCCTTAGTAGCCTTCCACACAGCAAAGTTGCCCACATTCTTCACACGGCTGATACGAAGATTGATATTCTTATCAAAAGCAGGCACATAAGCAACGACTTCAGAACCGACAGTTATGCCAGGGAGGTAATCCTCACGGATATTGAAAATAACAGATATATTGCCAGTCATCGCAACATTCATAATAGGAGCGCCAGAGCCGACAAGTTCGCCAAGTTCAGGGAATATCTCAGTCACCTCGCCATCGGCCATAGCAACAAGCACCGTCTCGCTGATGTAAGAGTTGACCTCACTAACAGCACCCTTAGCCTGCTTAACCTTAGCCTGAGCAGCCTGTTTATCTTCGGCACGAGCGCCGTTGAGAGCCATCTCATACTGAGCCTGAGCAGCCTTTTCTGTTGCAACCATTGCATCATACTGAGCCTTAACCTCATCGTATTTCTGTTCAGAGACAACACCATTCTTGAGGAGGCTAGACACGCGGTTGTAGCTCTTCTCGGCCACTTCAAGACCAGCTTTTGCCTTCTGCCACATCTCGTATGCGCCCTGTATCTGCTCCTTCAAGGCGCCATTGCGAGCCTTATCCTCGAGAGCCTGAGCAGCTTCGAAAAGAGCATTAGCCTGATCAAGCTTAGCGCTAACATCAGGAGCTTCGAGGATAGCCAATGTATCGCCCTTATGAACCTGATCGCCCTCCTGAACACGTATCTCGAGAACACGTCCAGGGACCTTACTTGAAACACGGTAATCGGTTGTCTCTATCTCACCCTGAATAGTCTCCGAACGTTCAGGAAGGAACAAGCCCATTGCAACAACGACAACCATTGCGGCCAATATGAAGGCAGCAAACACCATTGCTACCACTGATGATTTCTTGAGTTTCATTATATTATATGTTTTACTATTATCAATTAATATTGTGAAAGAGCATTGGATCAATAATTCACACTACCCATAGCTCGTTTAAGGTTAACCTCAGCAAGACGTCGATCGATGCGAGCAGAGAGAACAGTTGACTTAGCAGAGAGCCATGCCGTCTGAGCCATAAGAACATTGCTGATAGGGACAAGTCCCTCGTTCATTCCGAGAGTAGCGAAACGAAGATTCTCCTCAGCCTCTTCCATGCTACGCTGAGCAGTCACCTCACGGTTAGCAGCCTCTGTCACACGCTGAGCGCACTGAGTAGTCTGCAACTCAATCTTCTCTCGAGCCTCAACCAAAGAAGCATCAGACACACGAGCCTTGAGCTTAGCCGATTTAACCTTGTAGACACCTTCGCCCCAATTAACAAGTGGAACCTTAACAAGAAGACCTACATTCCACATACCCTTCATCTTATTCTCAAAACCGTTGAATACGGAAGGGTTGGACCACATATAGTTAGCAGTGACAGCCACCGATGGGAGATATTCAGAACGAACAACCTTCACCTTCTCCTCATTGATTTTAGACAAAAGGCCAAGAGCCTTAAGTTCTGGTCGGTTACCCATAGCCGTCTCAACGCAAGAAGACGAAGGACCCACCTCGCCGACAGGTGAAGAGAGAACATCGTCGGTAGGATGAATGTCGGTGTTTATATCCAAACCACACAACTGACAGAGAAGCATACGAGACAAAGCCAGGCCATTATCAATCTGGATAATAGTCACGTCGGCCTCATTCTTCTTAACCTTAACACTCAGTCCATCAGCCTTAGAAGCAAGGCCGCTAGCTATGAGCTGCTGAACATTATAGTCGAGAGTATCGATAAGATTCTTATATCCGATAGCGAGTTCGCGTTTGCTCTCGAGAGACACAATCTGCCAATAAGCAGTCTCTACCTGAACGATAAGCTCCTGGATCTTCTGGTCGGCCTGTGCCTCAGCTATCTGTTCTGCGTAATGAGTAATCTTATTATAAGCAACAATCTTACCACCCATATATACAGGCTGAGTAAGCATAAGAGCAACAGCTGTGACATTACGAGTATCAGTGCGAAGAGCATCGACAAGACCGTCACCCACGCCACTGAGGCTCTGTACCATACCAGTAGCCATCTGACTGGCCATATCGCCAAACTGCTGGAACAATGGAGCAAGCTGCTGAGCCATCTGAGGGTTCTGCTGAGCCATACCCTGAAGCATAGCAGTCGCCTTTTCGTTCATAGCATTCATAGAAGAGCCGACCGCAGTTCCCATAGTGGTGCCCATGCCGCTCAACATCTCCTTCTGTTCGTCGCTTAGCAATGATATTTCCTTCTGATTACGCACATAGGTACCTACAGCTTCAACGCGAGGGAGGTAATGAGTGAAAGCCTCCTTGCGGGCGTACTTAGCCGCCTCTTGATTCATCTGTGCAATAGAGATGTCTTTGTTGTTTTTTATTGAAAGACTGATGCAGCTGTCGAGGCTGAGTTGCAATGGTTGAGCCATCGCAGCGCTCGCCATAACAATCATGATTAATGATAATACAATTCGTCTCATTATTAATTCGAGTTTTCTTTTGTTTTCTCTCCGTTATACTTGATTTCAGACCACAAAGTTAGCGTGTTTGAGGCATGAAAAAAGATAGAAAATTCACTTATATTGGACTATATTTCGTATTAGCTAAAAAAATGACACTTATTATCATCACGATCATACAACACGAGACAAAACATAGTTCGAGATAGTTCAAGCAAAAGTAAAAAAGCACCATTTCTCAGTTCAAAGCAATCTTCAGAAAGGAAGAAGAAAAATGACATCAGAGAGTAGAAATATGGCTGGAACTGCATATATTTATAGCATGAATAACGCATCACTACACACAGGCAAATTAATCATACGGAAATCGAGTATATCAGACATACCTCGTCTACATGAGATATTTGCCATTGCACGCAGATTCATGGCAGAGACCGGTAATCCAAACCAATGGGCGGAGACTTATCCGAGTGAAGACCTTTTGATGAGTGACATAGAAAGCGGTGACAGCTACGTGTGCATGAGAGAAGACAAGGTTGTTGCTACATTTGTACTTCGCGGCGGGATGGATCCAACATATAAAATCATATACGACGGAGCGTGGATCAACGATGAGTCATACGGGACAATACACAGGATAGCCAGTAGTGGCGAGGAGAAAGGAATATTCGCCATAGTCATGAAATATGCCCTTAGCAAGCACAAGACAATACGTATTGACACACATCGGGACAACAAAGTCATGCAGAATATCATAACCAAAGCCGGATTCAGATACTGCGGGATAATCCATTGCTGGAGTGGTGACGAGCGACTGGCATATCAGTATTGCCAATAAGGAGTAAACTCATAATACATTCATCAATACTAATACTTATAAGATGAAAAAGTCAATTCTATTTGCAGGCCTTGTGACTGCTTTTATGATGTTCTCTTGCACAGGGGCACAGACAGAAACCCAATCGGATGTATCATTCAGCGAAGTAATCAAGACACGTCGCAGCGTTCGTTCGTATGACGCCACAAAGAGCATATCGAAGGAACAGGTGGAAGAGCTGCTCACAGCGGTTCAAGAAGCTCCATCATGGGCCAACCAGCAGCCAACAAAGTACTATGTAGCTGTATCTCCAGACAAGGTGGAAGCAGTACGTGAACTCACAGGAGCCAACAAAGACCGCATAGCAGGAGCTCCGGTGCTCATCGTCTCTACATTTGAGCAGGGCAAATCAGGCTTTTTCCGTGGTGAAGCGACAAACGAGATCGGTGAAGGCTGGGGTGCATACGACAATGGTCTTAGCAACGCCTACCTCATACTCCAGGCTCGCGCCATGGGCTTTGACACACTCATAATGGGCATGCGCGACAGTGAAGGACTCCGTCAGCTTCTCGGCATTCCTTCTGAGGAGACCGTCATGGCCGTCATTTCACTTGGATATCGCAACGGAGAGCCTAACCGTCCAGAACGACGAGAGATCAATGATGTTGTAAAATACTTCTAATGACACATGCCCGACAAGCAACGCACATACATAGCTATTGACCTCAAATCATTCTATGCTTCTGTAGAATGCGTTGAGAGAGGGCTTGATCCATTGACAACAAACCTTGTGGTGGCCGACGAGAGCAGGACAGAGAAAACGATCTGTCTTGCTGTCTCGCCATCATTAAAGGCATACGGCATCAGTGGACGTGCGCGTTTGTTTGAGGCCGTTCAAAGAGTCAAAGAGGTAAACTACGAAAGACTACGACGAGTTCCCGGAAACCATTTCACAGGCAAGTCAACCAATGACACCGAGATAAAACAACATCCAAACTGGGAGCTCGACTTCATCAGAGCCATTCCACGAATGGCATTCTACATAGACTACAGCACACGCATCTATAAGATATATCTGAAGTATATAGCCCCAGAGGACATACACGTCTACTCAATAGATGAGGTCTTCATGGATGTGACCAATTATCTCAGCACATATAAGATGTCGGCGCATGACCTAGCCATAAAGATGATCCGCGACGTGCTGAAGAACACAGGAATCACTGCTACAGCCGGCATTGGCACCAATATGTATCTAGCCAAGATAGCCATGGACATAGTTGCGAAACACATACCAGCAGACAAAGATGGTGTACGAATTGCAGAACTTGACGAGATGGCATACCGACGTCAGCTATGGGACCACAAGCCATTAACCAGCTTCTGGAGGTTAGGCAGGGGCATTGCCGACAAACTAGCGTTATATGGCATTGACACTATGGGTAAGTTAGCGCGTACATCGATAGAAAATGAAGAACTGCTATACAAGCTCTTTGGTGTCAACGCAGAACTACTAATAGACCATGCATGGGGCTGGGAGCCCTGCACAATGGACTATATCAAGGCCTATAAGCCAGAGACCAATTCAATGAGCAGCGGACAGGTGCTCTCAGAGCCATATACGTTTGCCAAAGCCAGAAACGTTGTCATGGAGATGGCCGACGCCATTAGCCTCGACCTTGTCAGCAAACGGCTAGTAACCGACCAACTAACACTTACTGTCAACTACGAATCATTTGAAGCAAACAACAACAGGCCAGATTATCCAGGTGTCACTGTGAGAGACTACTACGGACGCCTGGCACCGAAACCGACACATGGAACAGCGACACTCAACGAGCACACCTCATCGAGCAAAGAGATTATAGACTCCATATTGAACATCTATGACAATATGGTTGACAAGAAACTTATGGTGAGACGACTGACCATTGTTGCAAACCGCATAATTCCTGAAGAGACAGCTCAAAAGAGGAAATGTATTCCCACACAACTAGACCTGTTTACCGACTACAACGTCAAAGCAGAGGAGGAAGAGAACAGGGAAGCACAACGAGACAAGGAACGACGCATACAAGAGGCGCTAATAAACATAAAACAACGCTTTGGCAAAAACGCCATTCTCAAAGGCACAAGTTTTTCAGATGGAGCGACAGCACGCGATCGTAATGCACAGATAGGAGGACATAAAGCATGAATAACTATGACGATATAATCAACATGCCACATCACGTATCAAAACATCATCCACAGATGTCTATGTATCAACGCGCGGCACAATTTGCACCTTTTGCAGCTCTCACAGGCCATGACCAAGCGATAGCCGACATGGCAAAAAAGCATTATGAATCATTTGAAAAATCAAGCAAGACAGAAGACGAAGACAACTTCGAAGAGAATACATACGAGCAATAACAAATTCCACAAAACAAAGAAAACCGTTCAATAGTATGAGAAGGAAGGTAACTCCTCAAGAAGCAGACCGACAATTTGCCTACGACTGCTGGATAGACAACACCATGCCAATGGTCACCGTAGTAAGCACGTTAGATGTAACACGCGTCATAAGATACAGCAAGAAACACAAGAAGAAACTGAATATGCTCATGTGTTACTGTATCGTCAAGGCAGCCAGCAAAATCAAAGAGATGTACACATTCCTTGACGGGAAGCAACTGTTCACATCGGAAAGGATGACCATACAAACAATCATAGCCAGGGAAGATGGAGAGCTTAGGTTCTGTGACCTTCCATATTGCGACACACTGGAAGAATTCAACCAATACTATGAGAACAACACACGTAGGGTAAAGGAGACCGGGGAGCACATAATAGATGGCGAAGGAGCCCCAATATATACCAGTTGCGTAACAAACATGTATCTTGACGTCGCTGTAAATCAATTTAACGACAAATTCACCCAACCTTTTTTGGCGTGGGGCAAGTATCGCAAAGTTTTTCCTTGGAGATATAAACTACCCATATCCATGCAGTTTCATCATGTACAGATGGACGGACGAGCTGCCGGTGAGTTCTATAACAATCTGCAGTCAGAGTTTGACAAACTCCATTGAAAAGCAGGATATCACAATAACAAAAAAGCCGGACCTCATCAAAGGGATCCGGCTTTTATCATAAAGCTACATTACTTCGTTTTTTTCTTGAAGAGGTTACCAATCTTATCGGCAGCTTTCTTAACCTCTGGATTGTCCTTCAACTCTTCCGCAACCTTCTCAGTCACCTTCTCCTTCACCTCTTCCTTAGCCTTGTCAACTACCTCAGTGACCTTCTCCTTCACTTGTTCCTTCACCTCTTGTCCAACAGCCTTCTTAAGTGCATCTGTATCAATCTTAAGATCTGGATCAGAAAGCGTACCCAGAATCTTAATGCCCACAGGAATGTCATCACCATCTGTTGACATCTTGATACCAGTCTTATTGACCAAAGAAGCAATCTCTTCACGGCTAAAAGGAACAGACATCAGATAATCCATAGCCTGATCAAGGCCCTGTCGTCCGGACAATGTCGCCTTTTTGCTCAACAACTTGAAATCGAAAGGAACAAGGACGATGCTACCTTCACTTATCGTAAACGAACCCTTGAAATCCTTCATTGTCATCTCGTTGAACTTATTACTACCAAGAACCTTTGACAACTTCTTCTGGAAATCGGACTCCTTCAGAGACAAGCTCTGACTCCTAAACGAACCCTTACCATTCATCGTCTTAAGGACAGGTGACATCTGCTGATCAAGTTCAGAAACGAGACTCATATTGACACTCACCTTTCCGTGAGCCTTCTTGGCAATAGGCAATAGGCTATCGACCGTAGAGAATGACGATGCAAGCATATTTACATCAACTTCATTCATGCCAATAACCATATCGATGGAAGGCTTTTGGATATTCACTGTATTATATGTGCCATCAAGATTAAACTCACCATCACAAGCATTTAGCTTCAAGTCCTTAAGTTTTGCAATACCGTCGCGAACCACGACTCCACCCTTAAGGTTAGTAATAGTAAGTTTATCATACAGAAGCTTCTTGATGTCAGTTGACAATGTGAAATCGATATTTTTAGGAATCTCCACGACAGAAGATTCATTTGGATCGGCCACTACAGCTGTTGTATCTGCTGGAGCAGAATCACCAAGAAGTTCATTACAGTTGATATAATCAGACTTGATTGTGAGAGATCCCTTTATTGTTCCATCACTAAGAACATAAGGGAGGTAGCTTTCCACCTTACCAGATGCATAGAAATCGCTCTGACCAAGAGTAGCCTTAAGAGGATCGAGATTGAGATATTTAGGAGTAAACTCAAGCTTCGCCTCCGAGATATTCACACTTTGAGGCAAGTCATTGCTCTCAAAAGAGAACTGGCTAAGGTCAACCACACCTTCTGCCTTAACATTTTCATAATCCTCCTTTTCGATAGCAGCCATATCTGTTGCCACTTTAAGATTAGCCTTTATCACGCCAGCAAGAGACATGCTATCAAGAGGCAGTGCATCTTTTAGTGAGTTCAAATCAATAGTACCATTAACCTTAGCCTCGAAAGTAGGATTACTCATAGGCTTTACAAGATTAAGGCTAGCATCAAAAGGATTTGAACCCAGTTCGAAATGCAACTTATTCACGTCAACCTTAGTCAAGTCGGCATCACCACCAGGATTTTTCACTGTCACATCAACATTAATGTCATTGAGTGACTTAGGAAGATCAGGATACTTAATGACACCATCTTTAACCTTAAATGCCATATCGATTGCAGGTATCTGCTGCATATCAACATATTCGCCATTGACATCGGCATATAATTCGAGGCTACCATCCATCTTCAGGCCTTCTACATCCTTCATTATATAGTCAGGGATAAGAGCAAGAAGTGTCTTAAAACTAGTTTCACTAGCAGCCAGCTTAAGATTTACAAGAGTAGAAGAGTCAAGAAGTTGTACAAAACCATCAAATGCCAATGGCACACCGCTAAAGTTGAGAGTATTCTCCTTGAACGTGTATTTATTACTTGCAAGATCAGCTTCAAAACCAGCATTAAAGTCAACTGTTGAGCCACTCAGATACTTTATATTATCCATCACGATATCAAGAGATGGAGTATTGAGCTTTATTGTAGCGTTGAAAAGGTCGCCAATCATCTCACCAGTCAGCTCAGTATCAAGTTCCTTAATATGAGCCATAAGGTTCATTGTCGAGTCAATGTATGCCACATCTGCATTAGTGATCAGCACCTTATCTAGGTTTAATGCAACAGGTGCACTTGTTGTATCCTCCTCAGCCACCTCAGTGGATTCCGACTTGTAAATATTCCAATTGGCAGTAGAATCGGCGGCAACAATAGCGCGAACAATAGGAGATTCAACAAGGATAGAATTAATCATAATATCTCCATCAAGTAACGGCATAATCTTGATGTCAGCATTAAGATTATCAGCATACACAAGAGTATCACCATCAAAACGACCACGTCCGATGACAGAAACCCCTTCGAGACCTGCGCGCAGATCAGGGAAGCTACTAAATATCGACAGAGAAAAATCGTTGTAATCGACATTAGCATCGAGCATATTGTTGACCTGCTCTTTAACACACGCTTCAATCTGATCACGGAAAGCGTAAGGAACCGCAGCTATTGCCGCCACTAAGACAGCAATGATCACTCCGACGATTTTTAATAATTTCATTTTCTGATTATTTATATTGTCTACTATTTGATATCATATCATAATCCTTAGAGATGACATCCCTCAAGTCCTTCTCAGGTACGAACTTCCAGTTGTTTAATGGCTTGCGACCGATATGTCCAGATTCCTGAATATCATCAATAAGAATACCGCGAAGATCACGGCGAACAGACTCAACAAGACGCTCTGCGATCTGATCCTTAGTCAAACCCAAGCCCTGCTCCAGATGGCCACCGCCACCATTATAACGATAGCTATTGACAGCAACCTTATAGATCTTAGTCATATCAAAAGGAGTTCCATTGGCCATAGAGGATATCTCTACACGTTCTCCATAAGGCTTGAAAGGATTAACAGTGTAGATAATTCCCGCTGCGCTATCAAAGTTATAGTAATTCTTTTCAAGACGACCACGATTGTTCACATTTAACAAATGACCAGTCTCTGATGGATTAGACACCCAAAGGTTATAGCTATACTCAAGATACTTCTTTATCTCCTCACCAGTAAGGGTCATTACATTGAGCATATTCTCATAACGATAGATATTGAACATCTGGCCAATCTTCAAGTCGCCCTTAGGTATTGTAACTCCAAGAAGAAGTGGAGCAGAAAGACTTATATCAGCCTTAGAGTACTTAAGCATTGTCTCATGAACGATATCCACAAAAGCCGAATTGCCAAACAAAGCATCTGCCGAGTTGATATTCACATCAACTGTTCCGAGGACCTTCTGTGTATAAGTAACCAATGCCTTCTGTTGAACACTAAACTGGCTATCGAATTCAGCTGAAGCCTTAGTATTGGTAAGCGAGACAACCTTAGAATCAACCTGAGGAGTTCCATTAGCATCGAAAGTAATAGTCAACTGACCAATATTGCGAGAGGCGGTACCAGCATCAATAACAACCACGTCCTTGCCTTCTGGATTCTTCACCTTAGCGTTATAAAGCTTATGGTCGTGTCCCATAAGAATAGCGTCGAAACCACTTACACGCTCAGCGACAAGCACCGAAGCATTCTCGTTGCGATAAGTATCTGCAGTCTGGTTACCATAAGTGTAATCATAGCCAGCATGGAACATACCTATGATAACATCAGGAGTCTCCTTCTCCTTTACGATCTTAATCCATTTTGCTGCACATTCCACCATATCTTCAAACTCCATACCTTCCCAAAGATATTCAGGCAACCAGTGAGGGATATGAGGAGTTGTAAGACCTATGACAGCGATCTTCTTTCCACCACGATCAATCACAGTGTAAGGAGTGAAATAAGGTTCACCAGTCTTTTTATCAACGATATTCGCCGAAAGCATAGGCATATTGAACTGCTTACGAATATTGTCGTACACATCATGTCCGGCTTCAATGTCATGGTTTCCCACAGACACAGCATCAACCTTCATGAAATTATATGCTGCAGCAACGATGTGAGTAGATACTGTATTCACATAGTTATAAAAATAAGTAGCTGGAGTACCTTGCAGATAATCGCCATTATCGAGCAAAATAACGTTATCTGTTGTATCACGAACACTCTTTACATATTGATATGTCTGAGACATACTATTCTTTACCTCACGATTCTGAGCGAAGTCATATTGAAATATGGCTCCATGCACATCGGTCGTATACAACACTGTAATAGTCTGAGCCATTGCGACTGCAGCCATTGAAAACAGTGCAAATAAAGAAACTGTTCTTTTCATCATAAGTGGTTTTTCTAAGTTATCTGATTTCATTAGTTATTCATTAGGATAATAAATCCCGGGTAGTTTGTTTCAATAAATCCAGTCTCATCACGTTTTCCATATCCTATGTGGATGCTCAGGACCTTCTTGTGAAACGACAAAGCTTCACTATCATAAGACCAAGCCTCTGTAAACTGTATTACAGACACATTATCATGTGAATAGACATCAGGATATTCCACTTCACGTGTCTTTATATCATCTATCGAAAGAGGATCTCCCGTAGTGAAGTCGTATGCTTGCGCCTGATTATGGAACACTGATGAATATATATCCTCCACCAACTTTTCAGCGTCTAATCCAGAAAGATAAAACGCCTCATAATCATCCGTTGGGTCTTGTTGACGTATATAAACCATATACGTTATTGTATCAGCATACGCAGGTTCATTATTGGCAGAAGATCCGCCATTGCCGCATGCCACGAAAGTGATAGCGACAAATAAACATCCCAATATACCAAAAATATTCCTCATATTGCTATCTGTTGAATGTCAAACGTTCACCACGACAAGAATAATCTATCACACCCTTATCATACACAAGATGTCCATTTACATACGTCTGGCATACGCGATTATGGAAAGTCTGATCCTCTAAAGGCGACCATCCGCATTTATACAAGATATTACCCTTAGCAACCTTCCATTCAGCCTTCTCCAAGATAACGAGATCGGCCTTATATCCTTGTCTTATAAAGCCCCTTTTTTCAACGTTGAACAGCTGCGCAGGCTTATGACACATCATGTCGACAACCGTTTCATAATCCCAAATGCCCTGCTCAGCCATTTCAAGCATTGTCACAAGCGAATGCTGAACAAGAGGAGCGCCAGATGGTGTTGTAAAATAGTTACCACCTGTTTTCTCTTCTATAGTATGAGGAGCATGATCTGTTGCAACAACCTCAATAGCTCCAGCCTTAACAGCTTCACGCAAAGCATCTCGGTCCTTCTTAGACTTTATCGACGGGTTCCATTTTATCCACTGCTTCTTCTCCTTATAATCTGCATCAGTGAACCAAAGATGATGCACACAAACCTCACCAGTTATCTTTCGTTCCTCATGTGGACCCTTGTCGAGCAAGCCAATCTCATCGGCCGTTGACAGATGCAAGATATGCAGACGAGCACCAAATTTACGTGCCAGTGCGGCAGCCTTAGCGGAAGACTTGTAACAAGCCTCAGCCGAACGTATCTCTCCGTGGCATTCCCATGGAACGTCATCTCCATACTTTTCTTTATACGCCTGAAGATTCGCCTTTATAGTAGCCTCATCTTCACAATGGGCGGTAATAATAGCAGGTTTAGCTTCGAACAAAGCAGACAGAGTCTCCTCATTATCAACAAGCATATTACCTGTTGACGAACCCATAAAAAGCTTTATGCCACAAACCCTTTTATAGTCGATAGACTTGACTATCTCCAGATTGTCGTTAGTAGCACCTATATAGAAAGAATAATTAGCCAACGACTTACGAGACGCTATATCGTATTTTTCATTTAGCGCCTCTATTGTTGTTGTCTGTGGCTTCGTATTAGGCATCTCCATGTATGAAGTCACACCACCTGCTACGGCAGCCATTGACTCAGATGCTATATCGGCCTTTTGCGTAAGGCCAGGCTCACGAAAATGGACTTGATCGTCAATCACACCAGGAATAAGCATTTTGCCTCGCCCGTCAACGATTTCGTCAGCATCATTGTCGGCATTTGCTGGCAATATAGCTGCAATAACATCATTTTCGATGAGTACAGACCCCTCGAAGCGCTTACCTTCATTGATAATCTCGATATTCCTAATGAGCCTTTTCATACTATACTATCGTTTATAACTTTTGAACCAACTTCTTATCTTCATGCTAATCACGCCCCACACAGCTTCATTAAAGATACCGCCACTCATCTTAGATGTTCCCTGTTTTCTGTCGGTGAAGATAATAGGAACTTCGACGATACGGAATCCGAACTTCCATGCGGTAAACTTCATCTCAATCTGAAAGCCATATCCCTTCAACCTAACCTTATCAAGATCTATTGTCTCAAGGACTTTACGTGTATAGCACTTAAATCCGGCTGTTGTGTCCATAATCTTCATACCTGTCACGAGGCGTACATAAACTGATGCAAAATATGACATCAGAACACGTCCCATAGGCCAATTGACAACATTCACACCAGATATATATCTAGAACCGATGGCTAGATCAGCACCATCTTCGGTACAAGCGTCACGAAGATCAATCAAATCGCTTGGTGAATGCGAAAAATCCGCATCCATCTCATATATGTAATCATATCCATGCTCTAGAGCCCACTTAAAACCTGTAAGATAGGCTGTACCCAATCCCAACTTACCTTGACGCTCGATAAGGAAAAGACAGTCATCATATTTGGCCATCATATCCTTCACAATACGTCCTGTACCATCAGGAGACCCATCATCAATGATGAGGATATCAAAATCGTGAGACAAAGAGAACACTGCATTTATCATTGCAGTTATATTCTCCTTCTCATTATAAGTTGGAATTATGACTATATCCTTTGTCATCTTATTCTATTAACGGAAGTGCAATGTATGACCCATACGGTCACGCTTTGTCTCCATGTATTTTTTGTTATATATGTTAGGTGTTATCTCGATAGGTACATTTTCAACTATCTCTAGTCCAAATCCCTCAAGACCAACACGTTTAATCGGGTTATTAGTCATAAGACGCATCTTATGAACACCAAGTTCATTCAATATAGAAGCACCTACACCATAGTCACGTTCATCCGCATCATAACCAAGATGTATGTTAGCATCAACGGTATCAAGTCCCTCTTCCTGCAATTTGTATGCCTCAATCTTAGCCATAAGTCCAATGCCACGACCCTCTTGATTGAGATATATAATAACACCCTTTCCCTCTTTCTCTATTGTCTGCATCGCCTTATGAAGCTGTTCGCCACATTCACATCGCTTAGAGCCAAATATATCACCAGTCATACATGAAGAGTGAACTCTGACAAGAATAGCCTCATCAGGTTCCCACGTACCCTTTATGAGAGCGATATGCTCCTTACCATTTGACTTCTGGCGGAATGGGATAAGATGGAAATCGCCATAATCAGTAGGGAGATTCACCTCGACACCCTTCTCAATTATCGATTCCTTCTGCAAGCGATAACGGATCAGATCCTTTATTGTAATGATCTTCATGTTATGCTTTTCAGCAATCTGCATAAGCTGTGGGAGACGAGCCATTGTGCCATCCTCGTTCATTATCTCAATCAGAGCAGCTGCAGGCTGCAATCCTGCCAGACGAGCCAGGTCAACAGCAGCTTCAGTATGTCCTGCGCGACGAAGCACGCCCTTATTCTGAGCATAAAGAGGGTTGATATGTCCAGGACGTCCAAAAGTGCTTGGCTTAGAGTTAGGATCAGCGAGCGCCTTTATTGTTTCCGCACGGTCATGAGCAGACACACCCGTTGTACATCCCTCCAACTTGTCAACTGTAACTGTAAAAGGTGTTCCAAGTATTGAAGTGTTGTTACCGACCATGTGGTCAAGTTCCAATTCACAGCAACGATCCATTGTAATAGGAGCACAAAGCACTCCACGACCGTTCTTGAGCATGAAGTTAACCTTCTCAGGCGTGATCTTTTCTGCAGCAATGATGAAGTCACCTTCATTTTCACGATCTTCATCGTCAACGACAATTACAAATTCGCCATTGGCAAACGCCTTAATCGCATCCTCTATTGTGTCTAATTTCTTGTCTGACATTTCTATTACAGTTTGTATTTCAAGTTTAGTTTTATTCTGAGTCACATTCTGAACACTCGACATTCTTTTTTTTCTTCTTCAGAGCCTTAACCACCTTATCTATGATCTTCTGATAAGCCTCCGACTTAAACAGAGCCGAATCAGTAGCCGACTTATACGTCAAGAATGCACCGATGACCGCCAAAATTGCTGTGGACATCCACATGCCATAAGGTACAGGCCAGACACCTTCACGAGCGCATTTTGCACCAAACGTATCGGTGACATAATAAAATATGAAAAAGAACACCGAAACAACGACCGGCATTCCCAATCCTCCTTTACGGATAATAGCACCAAGCGGAGCACCTATAAAGAAAAACAGAAGACAAGCAACTGGCATAGTAAACTTGCGATGTTGCTCCATCTCATGTCGATTAACCTTCAACTGTTCCTGATTATAAAGAGTCTTACGTTCGTCAACGAACTGCTTGTTGTTCTTAGCCTGTCGCAAAGCCGTCTCAAGAGCAGTACGTATTTCGCTATCCCTCAGCAGGTCGACAATGCTATCCACACGGACAACCTTCATAGTGTCGATAACAACACTGTAAATCGAATCGCTATCATAGCGATGGCGTGTCTTTCGCATTGCATACGATGATGACATCTTATGAAGATCACTAGTTATAGAATCACGAACCTGGTACAAAGAATCAGTATCATGCACAAGCTGGTCAAGATTCTTCATTCTATCACTAGTCTTGAATATGCTCTCATCAGAACGCGAAAAGTCAAGGCCATCGACTTTGACAATCACCATCTGTTCCGAGAACTCATCATGCCTATACATCTGACGTGACCTGTCAGTCATTCGTCCATTGCCGAAGGCCACTTTTTCGTCATACGTCGTTCCATCATAAAGTGTCAACACAATGACTCCCAGCTTGTCATCGATATCCATCTTGCCAGAATCGGCCATTGTCACATTGACATTTCTGTTTACCTTATCGCGATGATCATGAATGATAAGGTCATACATCATACCGGTCTTCGGATTCTTACGGTCTATCTTAATTCTAAAACCGTCAACTCCATCATAATAGACCTTTTCCCTTATCTCCAGTTCTGGACGTGCCTGCCTAACGCTATAAAGCAAAGTATAGAACTTGAGGTTAGCAACAGGCAAAACATTATTTGAAAACCAGAAAGCGACAACGGACAGGATCAAAGTCAGGGTCACCAGCGGACGCATTATTCGGAACAGCGAAACACCCGAAGCCTTTATGGCCGTGAGTTCATAATTTTCGCCTAAGTTTCCGAATGTCATCAACGCAGCCAAAAGAATAGCAAGAGGTAAAGCCATAGGCACCACTTGCAAAGCCACGTAAAAAAGGAGTTCGAGCATTATGCTCACTTCGAGACCCTTGCCCACTATATCATCGGCATAACGCCACAACCCTTGCATTACAAGGATAAACACTGTGATGAAGAACGTCATAGCCAGTGGGCCAGCGTAACTCTTAAGTATAAATTTATGAAGTTTTTTCATCACATTATTGCGGAAGACTAATCGACGCTTTCGATGTCAAAGTTTATGCCATCGAGAAGATCACGATAATCCTCACCAACTTCTTGCATCTCAGGTGCACTCGACGAGTATCTCCACACTATATCCGCAACAATGCCACTCTCCTGCTTACGAAGCACACGCTTGAAAAGCTCAAGAAGGCATTTAGAGCTACTTGTATTGAAATATTCCATCTCGACAACTACGTGCAAAGAATCCACCTTCAACTCTGAAATCTCTTTTAGTATAGGGCGATAGTAATCCACCGCATCGTTCATATACGAGCGGCCCTTTACTACCAAGGTATCACCCTCAAACGTTATATGCGGGCACCTCTCTGACTGTTCGGACAAGACTACCACGGCTAATCGTCAATTTCTTCTAATTCAACATGCACATGTTTCAACAAATCACGGAATTCTTCCGCAGCATCTCGCATATCTTCATCATCAGTCTTATACGACCATTTGATGTCACACTCGTTACCTGCCATCACCTTCTTGTCAACGATGAAAAGCAAGTCCATCAAGCACTTAGAGCTACTTGTATTGAAAAAATCAAGGCCTATATCTACATGAAGAGGACCCTGATGTTCCTCGAGCAATCTCTTCACGGGAGCATAAAACTCTACCGAGTTCTCCATGTACGAGCGGCCTGTTATTGCGAAGACGCCGTCCTGCATCGAAATTGTCGGTGTTCTGTCCGAGCCTGTAATTAGAGTGTTCATTTTGCTTGCAAGTTTTTATTTCACATTTACAAAGATAGGAATAAAATTTATATCATTTATAAATTCTCCTCTTTTCTTTTTACGCCAAACAACGCAGTATGTTTCACTAAATTCACATACTTTGTTCGATCTCGCTCAGCAAAGCAAGAAGTTCCTTCATACTTGTCACGCCTACCGGCAACAGCATGAGTTTATCGTTGCTCTCCTTGAGTTTTGCCCTCTTGGAGTTACGCTGGAACCATCCGATAATCCCAGTAAAAACAGGTGATTGGTAAAACGCGGACTCCTTATTCGACACAAAATACAGCAGCAACTGCCTGTTTTTAAACACTATACGTTCTATTCCCAGACGTTGAGCAGAGAGACGTATCTTGACAACGTTCAGCAGTTCCTCACTAGCTTCAGGCAATGGGCCGAAACGGTCCACAAGTTGACTTCTAAAGACATCTATCTGCGCCTCTTCCTGGATATTATCGAGATCTCTATATAGCTTCATTCTCTCAGATATGCTGCTGATATATTCAACAGGGAATATTATCTCTTCATCAGTCTCAATAGCCGTATCACTGACAAACATATACCCACCGGCCGGCTCTGCCACCTGATCGTTTGCGAACATATCCTTATACTCGTTCTGCTTGAGTTCCACAAGCGCCTCAGCCAATATCTTCTGATATGTCTCGTAACCTATGTCGCTAATAAAACCGCTCTGCTCCGCGCCCAACACGTCACCTGTGCCACGTATATCGAGATCCTGCATAGCTATCGAGAACCCGCTACCCAAATCAGAGAACTCCTCAATAATCTTCAGGCGTCTACGAGCCTCTTGGGTAAGGACACTCATTGGCGGAGCAAAAAGATAACAATATGCCTTCTTGTTGCTACGCCCTACACGACCACGCAACTGATGAAGTTCGCTAAGTCCAAACTGATGAGCATTATTTACAATTATCGTATTAGCGTTAGGTATATCAAGTCCGCTTTCAATAATCGTTGTAGCGAGGAGCACATCATAGTCACCCCTCATGAAGTCAAGCATTATACTCTCAAGCTGGGCGCCGTCCATTTGTCCATGAGCCACTATAGTCTTGACCTCTGGCAACATACGGTTTATTATATGCTCAAGCTCATGTAGGCGCTGAATACGATTATTGATAATAAACACCTGTCCACCTCGTTCCACCTCATTGCTAATTGCATTTTTCATTGAATCCTCGCTGAACGTATGCACCTCAGTGACAATAGGTTGTCTATTAGAAGGCGGTGTATTTAGAACGCTAAGGTCGCGTGCTCCCATAAGTGAGAACTGCAGTGTGCGAGGTATAGGAGTTGCAGAAAGTGTCAAAGTATCAACATTCACCTTCATCTCCCTAAGCTTTTCCTTTACGCCCACTCCAAAGCGTTGCTCCTCATCTATTATAAGGAGGCCCAAATCATTGAACTTGACATCCTTACCTATCAGGCGATGAGTTCCGATAACTATATTCACATCACCAGAAGCAAGCTGCTTAATGACCTCCTTCTGCTCCGACATCTTCCTCAAACGGCTCAAATACTCCACTTTACATGGCAGTCCCTTCAGTCGCTGACTAAATGTATTATAATGTTGAAAAGCCAAAACCGTAGTTGGAACCAACACAGCAACCTGCTTATTGTCGCACACAGCCTTAAATGCCGCACGGACCGCCAATTCAGTTTTTCCAAAACCGACATCGCCGCAGACCAGTCTATCCATAGGCTCAGGTTTCTCCATGTCCGCCTTTATCGCCTGATTAGCCTTATACTGGTCGGGGGTATCCTCATAGAAGAAAGAGGCCTCCAACTCAGTCTGCAAAAAAGAATCAGGAGAATACGCAAAACCCTGTTCTTCCTTTCTCTTAGCATACAATGCGATAAGCTCCTTAGCAATATCCTTTACATGGCTCTTAGTCTTCTCCTTCAACCTACTCCATGCAGAAGTTCCAAGTTTGCTTATTTTAGGTTCTACGCCATCCTTACCCCTGTACTTACTAATCTTGTGTAACGACTGCACATTCACCAAGAGAGTGTCATTATCGCGGAACGTCATGCGTATCGCCTCAAACACCTTCCCGTTTGCCGACGTAGTCACCAGTCCACCAAACACACCAACGCCATGATCGACATGCACCACATAGTCGCCGACATTAAGCCTGCTAAGCTCCTTAAGCGTTATCGACTGCTGAGCGTTACGCATCTTCTCATTACGGAGTGTACACTTATGGAAACGTTCAAATATCTGATGATCCGTGTACACACACACCATAGCCTTCGTATCAACAAAACCAGCATGCAGTGCCAATGGAATCTCGTTATATCTCAACTTACGCTTGCGTTCATTCAGGATATCCTTTATTCGTTCCAGCTGACGCGTATTGTCGGCAAGGATATTCACCTTATAGCCGCTCTCAGTCTTGAAATATATATCATCTTCAAGCAGGTCAAAGTTCTTCCTGAAAATAGGCTGTGGCAATATACCCATAGACAAGGCATCTCCGTCTATAGGTTTATCTGTAATGGCGATATATTTAGCAGCAAGAGCAGCGAACCACTCTTCTGCATTACAGAACATCGCGCTAGCAACCTTTTTGCCACCCTCTTCCCCTTCCTTCACATTGTCGGCAAATCGTGTCACCAGATCTGCCATCATCTGTGGTTCCTCTATCCACACACCACTATCGTCAGGCAATATCGCAGACAAAGGAAACATCAACGAGCAATCCTCCGACTGTCCTATATCGGGAACAACAGTAATCTCACGGACCTTATCGGTAGAGAGCTGAGAGTCCAATTCAAAAAGCCTTATAGAATCGACTTCATCACCAAAGAAATCAATTCTATATGGAGCATCTGCAGCGAAAGAAAACACGTCAACGATTCCACCACGCACAGAGAACTGGCCCGACTCAAACACGAAGTCCACTCTTTCAAACCCATACTCAATCAAAACGTCAGAAAGGAAAGCAATGCTAATCTTGTCACCAGTCTTAACAGTCAAGCTACGATCAGAAAACTGTTGTCTAGAGACAACCTTCTCGGACATAACTTCAGGATATGTCACGACAAACAGCCTAGACTTCTTGTCATCTATAGCAGACATCAACTTGCTTAGGGTTTCTGTCCTCAGCTGAACATTTCTCGAATCGTAACCATTTGCTTCGGCCCTATGCTTGAATGAGGACGGCATGAAATAGACCACATCTTCACCCAACAGCTTCACCAAGTCGTAGTACACACTCGGAGCGTCATCGCGCTCAGAGCAAACGACAAGATTCACCCTAGGACCTGCCAGTGCAACTGTCATCGCACGAGCAGACGCCGTAAGACTCCTCAAGACAAGAGTATTCTTATCCGCGGTCTTCCAATAGTCCCTTATACGAGATATACGTTCATCCTTTTCGTACAAGCCAAGAAGAACATCTTTCGCCTCTTTACCCATCCTAATCTGACTGTAATATGATATGCGTGTAAACAAAACAGAGACTACGCCCTTTCGGGGTAGCCTCTGTATATTTCCTTGGAATCTATATATTAATAGAATCTAATTCTGTTGTCATCAACGTCAACGTCTGTAATAACAGAGCTAACCTGATATTCGAGGCTCTGGAACTGCTGCATGTAAGCAACCTTTGCTGACTCAATGTCTGCTTCTTTTGTCTCAACATTTGAAACTTCTGCAACATATACGCCATTATTACCCTTCAAAGCCTCAACACGAGCGCCGTTCTGCAAAGCAACTACTGCACCAACAAGTACTGGTTCATTACCAGCTCCTGCTATTGAGTTAGAGCCGAAGCTTACGTTGTTTGCTGAATCAACCTTTGTGTTATACTGAGCAGCTATCTCGCTAAGTGACTTACCTGCAACTGCAGCGGCGATAGCCTCAGCCTTCTTCTCATTTCTAAGCTCACGGCTAATTGATGGAGTCACATCAGCAATAGAAGCATAACCCTTTTCCTGAGCTCTAACAAGGAGAGCCACAACAAATTCGTCGTTTGCCTCGAACACCTCAGAGACATCACCAAGTTCTGCCTTAAACGCCCACTTAACGAGATCGCGTGCAGAGCGGAGTGAATTAACACCCTGAGCATTCTGACGGATACCGTTACCATAACGCTTAACAAGGTTCATGCTATCAAGCTGTGCATTGAAGCTAGCCTGATCCTTAGCGTATGAAGCGAAAGTCTGAGCCTGTGCATAAACATCCTGATGTGTACGGTTGCTATACTGTACAGACTTGTCAATTGTAGCAACGCTATACTTCACTGAAGAAGCGCCCTTATCCTGGATATTGATGATATGAGTACCGAACTGTGTCTGAACCTTAACGATGTCACCCTTAGCACCTGTGAAGCAAGCCTCGTTGAATTCAGGAACCATAACACCGTCAGTGAAC
The DNA here is from genome assembly GCA_024401335.1 of Bacteroidales bacterium. Lineage (GTDB taxonomy): Bacteria > Bacteroidota > Bacteroidia > Bacteroidales > Marinilabiliaceae > W3P20-009. Next base: position 39,458 of record JAKSLH010000007.1, on the reverse strand, counting down.
CAGTCGAGGTCACCGCCATTGATAGCAGAACCTGGATCCTCGCTATATCTACGTGCTGCAGCAGCGAAATCGCCACCCTTCTTTACAACATTGTACAAGCTGTCGGCCAACTTAGCATCTTCGCGGATCAAAATATGACGAGCCTTAACTGAGTCAGGACGCTGTGCAACTGCAACAAGACGGCTAATCTTATATGACTCACCTTCGCGGTATGGGCCATAAACCTCGCCTACCTTTGCAGTCTCAACGAACTGAGCCAAAGACTGTGTCAAGGCAGCCTTATTAACGAAGCGCTCTGCAGCAGGATTCTCAGAATTCAACTGAGCGAAACGATAAGCATCAGTCTCTTCTGCAGCGAAATCCGCCTTAAGCTCTTCCAAAGCCTTAATTGTCTCGTCACGGTCTGCGTCTGTTGGCTTTATTGGGAATGAAACATACTCAATATCACGAGCAGCCTCAACCTTATAGAGTTCCTTATTCTTATTGTAGCGAGCCTTAATATCATTCTCGCTAACAACTACTGTTGAATCAGGGATATTAGCATAACGAACACCAACGAATGCCATATCAACTTCCTTAGCGCGCTTATCTGCCTCTACCTTTGCCTGTGAATCAGTACAGAACAAACTCTTACGCAAGAGAGTCATATACTTATTCTGCTTTCTGTCCTGCTTGATATTCTTCTCAATGAATGACCAATAGAAAGAAGCCTGAGGATCCTGATTCTTATTTCTCAAGAAATTCTCAGCCATCTGACGGTCATATGCATTTGTCTGTGGATTTGTGAAAAGTGGACGCAAAGCTGGAGAGATGTGGTTACCTACAGCCATATCCAAAAGTTCGTCTGCTGTAACGTCAACACCAGCATTTTCAAATGCCTTATTAAATGCTCTTTCCTGTACCATCTGGCGCCAAACCTGCTCACGAATCTGGTTCTGAATGTCCTCTGTGAGTGACATTGTACCCTGGTTCATCTTGGTGAACGCCTCATATTCCTCAATTCTCTGCTGATACTCCTGAACCTTTACTGCCTCACCATCTATCTCACCTATTTCGTCGTTATTAGAGAAGATACTGTTCTGACCCATAAGGTCTGTCAGGATAAAAGACAAAAGCGCTATCGCAATAAGAACTGTAATTGCGATACCAGCCTTGTTTCTAAGTGCTTGTAATGCTGCCATTTTTTATTATACTGTTATATTTTTTCTATTTTAAAGTCATACGGACACAAATAGTCCATATTTCAGCGCGCAAATTTACATAGTTTATCACGTACTTACAAATTTCGCTTTTACATTTTTTGACTTATCAGCAAATAAAATGTATCATTGAGCGCTGCAATCACGTTTTCGACTAATACGCCGCTATGACTTCCATCTCAACAAGACCGCCCTTTGGCAAGCTTTTAACTGCTACAGCAGATCTCGCAGGATATGGCTCAACAAAATATCTACCATAGACCTCATTAAGTGCTGCGAAATCATTTATGTCGGCTAAGAACACCGATGTCTTGACAACATTAGAGAAATCCAGTCCTTCGCTTTTAAGTATCGCACCTATATTCTTAAGAGACTGTTCTGCCTGACTCTTAAAGTCACTTCCTGCGAATGTACCTGTTGCAGGGTCCAACCCCAGCTGACCGCTAACAAACAGCATACCGTTAACACTGATTGCCTGACTGTATGCCCCGACTGCCGCTGGGGCCTCTTTTGTTGCTATTACCTTTACCATTATGTTTTCTTATTTAAAATTCTATTGAGAGTTTCACGTTTATTCGTCTTGCCGTGAGGTAATTAGGCACAGCATATTTACCGCCACCGACTTCGCTTATCCAAAAGTATGAAATGGTATTTGAAAAATCAAACAAGTTGAACACTTCCAAACCCAATCGAGAAGAATTCACCATCTTCCATCTCTTTTCACCATCCCTTGTTTTGCCAAAATCCTTGAAAAGTCCCAGGTCTACCCTTTTATATCCCGGCATCCTACTTTTCTGCATGTATCTAGGACTATTAGGAGGACCGAAAGGCAATCCGCTTCCCATTATAAAATTGAGATTAGCGCCAACACTTTTGTTAGAAGGCATATAGTCTTGGAAGAACAAAGTGAAATTTACCCTCTGGTCGGACGGTCTTGCTATCCAGCCATGTCCATCGCCCTCCACATCTTCAGCAGTCTTCATCAATGAAAGACTTGCCCATGATTCAACGCCCTCAACAAGTTCACCATTTATTTTGAAATCAACACCTGCAGCATATCCCTTAGCGCAATTATCCGCCATATATCTGATTCTCACGTTATCAATGCTATACGGATTGAGGTTCCTCATCAGTTTGCAATATGCTTCCACAGTAAACTTAAATGGTCGTCCGGAAGCCGTGAAATAATGATCTGCTCCGCATACCACCTGCCATGAATCCTGAGCCTTGACCGTCTTATTGAGTCTTCCGTCAACACCTCTCAATTCTCTAAAGAAAGGCATCTGATCGTACACGCCCATGCATAATCTATATTCCCAACTATCTTTATAGTATTTCAGCGAGACACGAGGGCTAACGATAGTCTGGCCATTGGCATTCCATCTCGACAGTCGCACGCCATAATTCAAGCCGAGGTATCCATTCCCCAATTCAAACCTCACATTATCCATCACATACGCCATAAGACGTCTGCTCTTCAGTTCATTATCGGCCAAAACACATCTGTCGAAATCTATAATGCCATCATTAGGCGACGCGAGATATCCCGAGGAGTCTCTACACTCCCACTCATTCATATAATCGCTGAAACGCTCCGCCTGCAATTTAGCCTCCCATCTCAACGAATGTGCCCCAAACCTATCGCTTCCTCTCAAAGAATAAGTTGACACAGCGCCGAACAATTCGTTTCTTGCATGTTCCAGATAGCCACCTACACCAATCTTCTCATCATCATTAGAAGCCTGCTGCAACCAATACTCACCCAACACATCATAATTTTCCTGTTCCTCACTTCTATACATCGACGAAGTCAAAGACAACGAATGGTCTGCATTAGGATAATACGTAACACTACCTGCAACCATACCCGTCTTATACCTATCATCTTCATTCCCCTCAAAATATATAACAAAAGTCTTCGGATCTGTCAACGTACCAAATTTCGTCTCCCTGTCTTTTGGTTCCAATTTATATCTATTAGAAGCATAGTAGCCCAAAACATCTACCTTGACCTTATTACCAATAACCCATGTATGGAACGACTGAACATCGAAAAAAGTAGGGTCATATTCACCCTTCGTATCCATACTGCCCAAGAGGTATTTGTTAGTCTTATACCTAAATCCCGTAATATGCGAATAATCAACGGCAGCATCTTCCTTCCTGTTAGACGCACCTTCTATATGAGCCGATGCGCCCAGCAAGCTAACTCTAGCGCTACCATGCCACGCATGAGGCACCTTATATTTCACATCGAGAACAGACGACATCTTATCAGCAAAAGAGACATCAAAACCGCCCGACGAAAAATTAACACGATCAACCATATCTGGATTGACAAAACTCAATCCCTCCTGTTCTCCGCTCCTGATAAGAAATGGCTTATAGACCTCTATGTTATTTACATAGACCATATTCTCATCAAAATTGCCACCTCTTACCCTATATTGCGAGGACAACTCAGAATTACTGGCAACACCCATCTGTGACTTCACAACACCTTCTATTCCCCCACTAGCTCCAGCAACCTCAAGTGCCTTCGATGCATCTATTGCCTGATACTCTCCGCCACCTCTCTTGCCGACAACCTCCACATGGTCTAGTTCCTGATCCACAAAGACAGTGTCAGCGTCAACAACGCCAACCTGCGCCAGTGCTTCAGCATACACCCAAAGCGAAACGAAGACCATATATATACACCTCAACCTCATCAACTGATTCTGCTCCAGTTAACATTCTCTTTAGCTATATCACTCATACGTCGCACAGCCACTGCATTTTCCGGCATCTGCAGCAAAGGATCTGCCGCCAACAGTTCCATCGCCTTCTCACGAGTATATGTGACAATAGGTCCGTCCTTAACGAGATCGGATATATGAAGAGTAAAAGGAAGCCCACTCTGCTGCGTGCCCTCTATATTTCCCGGTCCACGCAAACGCATATCGGCCTCAGCAATCTCAAAACCGTCGGTTGTACCTACCATCACCTCCATTCGTTTTCTCGTCTCCTGACTCAACTTAAAATCCGTCATCAGGATACAATAGCTCTGGTCAGCACCTCGTCCCACACGTCCTCTAAGCTGATGGAGCTGAGACAATCCGAATCGTTCAGCGCTCTCTATTATCATCACCGATGCATTAGGCACATTAACCCCCACCTCAATCACCGTTGTCGCGACCATAATATGGCTCTCACCGCTCACGAAACGCCTCATAGCCTCATCCTTCTCGTCAGAAGACATACGGCCATGTACCATACACACGTCGTACTCCTTGAACGCCTCCTTCATATATTCGAACCCCTCAGTTAAGTTCTTGAAGTCCATACGTTCCGACTCCTCTATAAGAGGATATACAACATAGCACTGACGGCCCTGCTGCAACTGCTCCCTTATAAATCTGTTGAGTGAATTACGACTGTTATGAAAATAATGCTCCGTCTGCACAGGTTTTCTTCCCGGTGGCAATTCATCAATCACCGACACATCGAGATCACCGTACACCGTCATAGCCAATGTTCTAGGTATTGGTGTAGCAGTCATCACCAATATATGTGGAGGCACAGACGCCTTAGCCCATAGACGCGCACGTTGAGCCACACCAAAACGGTGCTGTTCATCGACCACAGCCAAGCCGAGATTATTGAAGACAACGGTATCTTCGAGAAGAGCATGCGTACCAACCACGATATCTACACCCCCCTCTTGAAGACCCTTCAGTATTTCTGTTCTAGCCTTCTTCTTCGTCGAGCCAGTCAGCAGTTCCACTCTCACATCAAGCTGCTTAAGCATTCCCGTAAGATTCTCATAGTGCTGAGCAGCCAAGATCTCTGTAGGCGCCATGATACAAGCCTGATATCGAGCCCCATCGGCTCGGCTATTGCCTATCGCTATAAGCATAACCATAAGAGCCACCAAAGTCTTACCCGACCCCACATCACCCTGCAGGAGTCTGTTCATCTGACGACCGCTCGACATGTCAGCCATCATCTCCTTGACCACCCTCTTCTGGGCATTAGTAGGTTCAAAAGGCAGACATTCCTTATAAAACTGGTTAAGATACGCGCCCGCCTTTCCAAACACAATCCCACTCGACTTAGTACGATTGACATTTCTATTTTTCAAAAGCGAAAGCTGTATATAAAACAGCTCTTCAAACTTCATCCTATACCGAGCATTCTCAAGCGCAGGCGTATTCTGAGGGAAATGAATCTGGCAAATGGCCTCACCTCGGCGCATAAGATTACACTTCCTCACAATGCTTTCAGGCAACGTCTCTTCTATACCGGAAACCCCTACCTCAACAAATATGTTTCTTACGATTTTATGGATAGCCTTCGAGTTAAGTCCCATGTTCTTCATGCGCTCACTCGTATTATAGAAAGGCTGTAACGGAGATGTCTCCATTGTTGCCGCGACAACCTTCTCCATTTCCGGATGTGTCATAGTCAGTTTCTGACCAAACACAGAAGGCTTGCCAAACAAGATATACTCATCAGTTGAGTTTATCTGTCCCTTTATATAATTCAAGCCCTTAAACCAAACGATCTCTATAGAGCCAGTACCATCTGTAAACTGAGCAACCATTCTTTGCTGCCTACCTTCAACTGTTGTCAGAGAATAAAAACGTCCCTTAATCTGGACGTAAGGCATATCAGAGCGCAATTCATTTATTGCATATAAATGGCTACGGTCAACATACTTATATGGGTACAACTGAAGCATGTCGTCGTATGACACCACATTCATGTCAGACGCCAGCACATCAGCTCGTTTGGGGCCGACCCCAGCCAGATACTTTATGTTTCTATGAACAATGTCCACTACTCCTTAATCAGTTTCACCTTTTCTATCTTCGCCTTGCCAGCTACCAATATCCTTATTGTAAAACCGTCAATCTTAACAACTTCATCTCTTGCAGGTATCGACTGGGTAGTGTTCAATATAAGTCCTGCCAGAGTATCATAATCATCAGAAACAGGCAAGTCAAGATTATATTTCTCATTGAGATAGTCAATCTCAAGACGACCAGAGAATATATATTCTCCTTCGCCGACAACCTTCTCGACATACTCCACAGTGTCATGTTCGTCAGCAATCTCACCAAATATCTCCTCCAGAACATCTTCCATAGTAATCATACCCGCCGTGCCGCCAAACTCATCAACGACAAGAGCGATACTCTTATGTTGTCCTGTGAACTGCTTTAGAAGAAGATTAGCGCTCATTGTCTCCGGAACGACTACGATAGGAGTCATCATGCTCTTTATGCTCTTGGCATCTTTAAACATACCCGAAACATGAACATATCCTATGATATTGTCAATAGAATCCTCATATACCAGAATCTTCGAATAGCCAGTCTCTATAAACATCTTGTCGAGTTCTTCCACCGACTCGGTAATATCGATAGCTGCAATTTCTGTTCGAGGTATAAAGCAATCGCGAACCTTTATCTTAGAAAAGTCCAACGCATTCTTCATCAGCTTCGCCTCTTGACTCACGTCGGTATCCGACTCAGTCACCACGTCAGCCTGCATACTAAGCAGATTATCCAAGTCCACTCTTCCAGGCAGGAGAGGTTCATCTGTTGCCGGAGCCTTTGACCTCAAGACCTTAGTAATGAAAAAATGAGCTGCCCATTGCATGCCTCTGCCTATAGGATAGAACAATATGTAGAAAAACATAAGTGGCAAAGCCAACACATTGAGCATCACAGACGGATTGATCTGAATGAGTGTCTTAGGCAGAAACTCTGCAGTCACAATAATTATTATAGTCGAAACTATGGTTTGACAAAACAGCAACACCGTAGCATTGTCAGTAAACCTGCTCGTAAAGAACGGACCGAACATCTCAGAGAATGCCAATCCGTAAATAACCATAGCTATATTATTTCCTACCAAAATAGTCGATATCAACACACCAGAGTTAGCCATGAATATGTCCGTTATTTTAGACATCCTTGGGAATCGCTTCCTGTTTATCTCCATGACCAGTTTGTCAGATGCCAAAAAAGCCATCTCACCTCCCGAAAAGAAGGCAGATAGCAAAAGCATCACACATATCAATATCAGACTGCTTGTCATAATTCAACTTATTCGTTCTCGACCTCTATTTCACCACCAGGATGCTTTATTTCATACTTTGAAAGCTTCTCATCACTCTCAAACCCATAACCCGTTATCACCTGGTTCTTTGTCGTTATCTTCACAAACTTCTCCGAATATATCTTACGCGCCTTTGTATCCCAGAACAGCTGTTCTGTATTCAGAATATCTCCCTTTTCGGTAACCGCTTCAACATCGTTGTTCAGTTCCCACAAACTCTTTTCCTTGTAATATTTTGCATTGTTGCATCGGATTCTGCTCTTCTGAACAGTTCCGCTTTCACCGAACATCTTAAACTTCAGACCAACAGGGAAGTTGATGTAAGGTTCCTCTACATTATCATACTGCTCCAATTCAGGTGTTTCAAACTCATATTTATAAAACCCTGAATCTGTCACCATAGTATGCAGATCCCTCACGGCCAATGTTGCGATCTCTTGATGAGCCTCAACATCATGTATCTCTTCGTGAGTATTTTTTATACACGATGGTAAAACAATGACAGCAAGCAGCACCAATGTGCCACTTGCTGCATTGAGTATGTGTTTCTTTTCGAACGCTATCATTTATTTTGCGCGGATCTTTGTTGTCTCACCGATGAAACCACCCACTGTATAAGAATCGCCTACCTTCTGACCATGCATGAAGAGGTCCTCCTTTGTTGGGAAGTACTGTGAGTACTGACCGATAAGCTGATTTGCCTCAGCAGCAACCGTCTCATCAACAGCCTTAGCCTTAGCGAACTTATCTACAGCAGCCCAGTAGCCAGCCTTCTTCTCCCAGTCCTCGTTGCCAACGCTTGATGCGCCTGCAGCGTAAACCTTACCGAGAAGGATATATGGGTCGCCCCAGCCCTCACGCAAATTAGCAGCGCTATACAAAGAGCTCTTAGCTGCGCCGAATGCGTGCAATGAGAACTGAACAGTAGCCATTTCATAGTAGTACTTTGCCTTATCAGCACTTTCCTCTTCAAGCTCGATAGCCTGCTTGTAGTAGTCGATAGCTGCATTTGAATCACCCTTCTTGATGTTCATACGAGCCAAACCGCGAGCAGAAGAAGCTGCTGGTTCAATCTTGTGAAGCAACTCAGAAGTAGAGAAGAACAACTCGCTCTCATCACCACCCTTAGATCTCGACAAGAACTTATTAACCTTCTTCAACCAGTCTACGTTATCCTTGTTAGCCTCGAGCTGTGGACCGAATACGTTGTTCAATGTCTCAACGTCAGCAGCACCACTCTGAGCGAAGATCTGGTCAACCTGTTCCTTTGCAGAAGCCAAGCTAGCCTCGAACTTCTCCTTCTTCTCAGCCTTCTCAGCGTCTGTCTTACCAGTAAAAGTCTTACCGCTATTCTGGATAGCTGTAATCACGTTACCTGCGTTGATATAGTTGTTAACTACATTCTCTGCATTAAACACGCCAGACTTATACAAGTTTACAGTAGAGAGGATATACTTCTGAAGGAATGCTGGATCAACAGTCTTTGCATCACCCTTGAATGACTCCTCAAAGAGCTGAACAGCAGTCTTGTCAGCCTCGTCACCAGTCTTGTAAGTAAGGATATCAAGAGCCTTCATACCCTGGAGGTAAGATGCTGGATAGTTCTTGTCCTTGCCGAAATACTGAGCACGCTGATCATATATCTTGAGAATGATGTCATAGTACTTCTCGTCCTTAGTCTTCTTGTAAAGACCTTTTACAATCTTGAGACCATCAGTATAGAGCTTTGCCTTGCTTGCCTTTGGACACTCATTGAAAGCCTTGAACCATGGCTCGAATGCCGCGTCAAGGTTATTTGCCTTAAGGTCATCAGCATAGCGCAAAAGGCTATTCATACATTCAGTAGAGTCTGATACGATGCTGAAGTCCCACTTCTTCGCCTCAACAATCTGCTTTGTTGTCATCTGCGCAAAAGCTCCTGTTGTAAAGAGCAAAGCTGCAGCCAATACAAACTTTTTCATCGTTATTCTTAGTTATGTAGTTATTTACTCCGTTAATGAGATTTGTTCTCTCATACTTACCTATCCAATTTGTGTGCCAAAGTTCAATTCGCATGCTGCGGCGACTCCATCCATCACAAGATTAGGACGCGCAAAGATACAACTTTTAACCTTTAATACCAAACGTTTATAGTCTCCTCCCGTCAAGATTATAGCTTTTTTTGTCTTATTTTTTCTCGCTTCATTCAGGAAACGCCTTGCAAATCCTTCTACTTCCATCTTGAAACCATCCAAAACGCCCGCAGCAATAGCGCCATTTGTCGTCTGTCCTATCTCGCCATCATAATCATCTGGTTTAACTTCTGGCAACAATCCGGTATAGGCATGCAGCGCCTTGAACCTCATCTGCAGACCCGCCGATATGTTCCCACCCAGATACTTACCATCGGCGGTAATATATTCGTATGTGATTGCCGTACCAGCATCAACGATAAGAAGTTCGCGATTAGGGAACTCTCTGAGTCCTGCCACTATTGCGGCTATACGGTCAGCACCCAATGTTGGATATTCCAGCTTAAAAGGCAGGCGGCTTTCTGCACACAGCTTAAGCATCGTCACACCATGCTCACCCATTGCCTCTGCAAAGCATTCACCGACACCAGGGCGGGCAACAGACGAATACATACCCCTTGTCACACCCCATTGCCTGCACAGGTCAAAAGCACTTTCCAGCATCTTTGAATGCTCCACTGCAACAACATCGGTCAGTATATGGAGTCCGTCATACACCGCCAGCTTTGCACGCGTATTACCTAAGTCAACTATAAGATTCTTCATTCGCAAAAATAAAAGAGAGCCGGGAGCTATCTCCAGGCTCTCTCACAAAGATATCATTTTTTTGGTAACAAGCCAACTATTAATATGCTCTCTGGTTTCGGCCTTCTATATAGTTGATGAATGATGTATTCACCACCTTATTACCGCCAGGCGTTGGATAATCACCAGTGAAGTACCAGTCGCCATTGTCGTTAGGGCAAGCCTCATGCAGATTCTCTATAGTCTGGAACACAATCTCTATCTCTGCGTCAATATCTTCCGGCGTAAGCATTTCAGCGATCTTAGCCGACACCTCTTCAACAGAGAACGGACGATAGATATCCTTTACACAGTTGACAATCTCTTCCTTAGGAAGGAACTGCTGTTCCTTGCATCGCTTATAGACATCATCGATGACATTAGCCATATCCCTCTCCTTGAGCAGTTCTATAGCGGCAGCGAAAGCACAGAAGTCGCCCAACTTAGCCATGTCGATACCATAACAGTCAGGATAACGAATCTGAGGAGCCGATGACACAACGATGATCTTCTTAGGATGGAGACGGTCAATTATGCGCAAGATACTCTTCTTGAGAGTAGTTCCTCGCACAATGGAATCATCTATCACGATAAGCGTATCCTGCTGATTTTTCACGATACCGTAAGTCACATCATACACATGACCCACCATATCATCACGTCCAGTATCGGCAGCGATAAACGTTCTCATCTTAACGTCCTTGACAGCAATCTTCTCGAAACGCGGATGAGACTGCATTATCGCCTCAATGCGTTCTGGTGTCAGCGTACCCGCCTTCAGTTCCTCTTCCAGACGTTTCTTCTGAGTCTCCTTCACATAATGAGCGACCCCCTCTGTAAGGCCAAAGAACGCCGTCTCCGCAGTATTAGGGATATATGAGAAAACAGTATTGTCAATGTCATAGTTGACCTTCTGAAGCAATGTAGGAGCGAGGAGGAAGCCAAGCTTCTTTCGTTCCTTATATATGTCACGGTCAGAGCCTCTAGAGAAATATATTCTCTCAAACGAGCACGAACGCTTAGTCTGTGGCACTCTCACGAGATCAACGCTAACGGTACCATCCTTCTTGATGATAATAGCATGACCAGGCTTCAGTTCTTCCACCTGGCAAGCACGTACCTTGATAGCAGTCTGTATCACAGGACGTTCAGAAGCGACAACAGCTATCTCGTCGTCATAATAGTAGTATGCAGGACGGATACCCCATGGGTCGCGTGTAACGAAAGCATCACCATGGCCGCACATACCAGCGATGACATATCCGCCATCCCACTTACGTGAAGAACGCTCGAGTATCTTACGAACATCAAGATCCTTCTCTATGCACTTCGATATCTCAGGATTTGGCAATCCCTCGTTCTTATACTGACGGAACAAGAGCTGCACCTCTTCATCAAGGAAGTGTCCCACATTCTCAAGTATAGTAACGGTATCGGAATAGTCATTAGGATGCTGACCAAGGTCCATCAGGGCGTTGAATATCTCATCCACATTGGTAAGGTTAAAGTTACCCGCCAAAGCCAAAGTACGAGAGCGCCAGTTGTTTTCGCGCATCACCGGATGCACATATTCGATATTGTTGTTGCCGAATGTGCCATAACGCAAATGGCCCAAGTAAAGCTCGCTAGCAAAAGGGATATTATCTTTAGCCCACTTCGCATCTTTCACAAGATCGCCATTTTCTGCCTTAGCCTTAGCTATCGACTGATGGATATCATCGATAACGTCCTGAATAGGATTGGCGCCATTCGAACGCGAACGAGCGATGAACTTCTTACCTGCTGGCTGATCTATCTTGAGGGCAACGGCGCCAGCGCCATCCTGTCCGCGGTTGTGCTGTTTTTCCATCAAGAGGTAAAGCTTGTTCAGGCCATACTGCCAAGTGCCGTACTTTTCCTGATAATACTCCAGTGGCTTAAGAAGTCTGATGAGGACAATACCACATTCGTGCTTAATCTGTTCACTCATTGTTTTAAGTATAGTGTATATTACCGAGCAAGGCCACGCATTGGAGTTATCCAACGCATGGCCTTGTGTATTATTTGAATGATCTCTTTCTTACCGTATTGTCGCGTACTGCGTAACTACCGGGGAACTGTCGTTTAATCTGCTCGAGCAGAGGCAGTGCCTCACTGCGGAATCTAAAGTCGCCTACGCGCACGCGCCAAAATGGTGCATTATATACTACATATACCTTTTCTAGTGGGAATGCTGCAGAGAACTTCTGCTTTGTCTGTTGAGCCTCAGCCTTTGCCTTAGCGCCAGAACCGGAGTACAGCTGGATGCGATACCCATCCAATGTCTGAATCTCGTAATTGTCGTGCAGAAAGTTCTGCGCGAGTGAATCAAGCTGCACCGAGGAGAACTCCACCTCAGCCAACTTAACCTTGTTCTGTGCCGCCATGCCTCCTGTTCCCAGCATAACCGCTATCAGTATAACTATAATCTTGTCCATCATATTTCTATGGTAAGCAAGCCTCCCCCACCTTCTCCTTCCAGCAGGTTCCTCTTAGCGATGGCAAATATAGCAATCTTTGATGGTTTTGCAAGTATAAATATGCGGTTTTTTGTTTCGTTGTAGCTATCTTTGCAGTCGCAATATTTATACATGATGAACAATACTGACAATTTGAAAAGCCTCTTTATTGAGACCTACGGATGCCAAATGAATGTAGCCGACAGTGAAGTCGTAGCCTCAGTTATGCAGACCATCGGCTACGAACTGACAGAAGACATCAACAAAGCCGACGCCATACTCATCAACACATGCTCAGTACGAGACAACGCCGAGCAACGCGTACTTGGCCGCTTGTCTGAAATCGTCTCTCAGAAGAAAAGCCGCAAGCTCATCGTCGGCATCATTGGCTGCATGGCAGAGCGCACCAAGGAGAAGCTCTTCGAAGCAGGTGCCGACCTCGTTGCCGGTCCTGATTCCTACCTTGACCTTCCTCACATGGTATCACAGGCCGAGACGGGTGGAAAAGCCATCAACGTCGAATTGTCAACCACCGAGACCTACGCCAACGTCATTCCACAACGCATCGGACACGGTGCCGTTGGTGGTTTCGTATCCATCATGCGCGGATGCAACAACTTCTGCACCTACTGCATCGTACCATACACACGCGGGCGCGAGCGTTCACGTGAGCTGACCAGCATCATCAATGAGATAAAGGACCTCCAAGACAAGGGATACAAGGAAGTGACCCTTCTCGGACAGAACGTCAATTCATACAAGTATTGCACAGAAGGCGCAGAGCCTGTCACATTCCCTCGTCTGCTCACTGCCGTAGCAGAGGCCTTCCCTGACATGCGTATTCGCTTCACAACATCGCATCCTAAGGACATGACCGACGAGACCCTTGAAGTCATCGCCTCGCACAAGAATATATGTCGCCACATACACCTTCCTATGCAGTCGGGCAGCACTCGAATCCTCAAGGTCATGAACCGCCGCTACACTCGCGAATGGTATATGGACCGCATCAACGCCATACGACGCATTATACCGGACTGCGGCATAACAACCGACGTATTCTGCGGATTCCACTCGGAGACAGAAGAGGATCACAGCGGCACCCTCAGCCTCATGGAATGGGCCCAGTTTGACTCAGCCTTCATGTTCCGCTACTCTGAACGTCCTGGCACATACGCCTCGCAGCATCTACCTGATGACGTATCTGACGAGATCAAGGGACGTCGCCTCAAGGAGATCATCGACCTTCAGAACCGCCTCTCATTCGAAAGCAACAAACGTGACGTAGGCAAAGAGTTTGAAGTGCTCGTTGAGGGATACTCGAAGAAGAGTCGTGCCGACCTCATGGGACGCACCTCACAAAACAAGGCAGTGGTATTCCCAGCCAACGGCCACAAGAAAGGCGACCTAGTAAAAGTTGTCATACTCGAGGCCACTCAGGCCACCCTCATAGCCCAAGAGGTAGAATAATCAGACATAAAGCTATAAGAAACGAAAAGCTGCACCTAATGGCGCAGCTTTTGTTTTTATATTGCATGTTTCTTCCAGACCGTTCTCCCCAGACAATGTTCTATTGTCCCGTCGGCCGAGGTCAACTTGTGATAGGCCACGACCTCATCACCATCCTCAACCACCTTTATCCAGGCAACCACATCGGCCTCAGGCATTATCTCATGCTCGTATATCACCTCCGCCTCACACAAGACATGCTCCTTGTAGAAACCGAACATCAGTGAGTCGGTCATCCATTTCATATATGACGACTGTGTCACATGGCCGTTGAAATCTATATTGTCGAAAGTAGCCACGAAACGCCTCACCTCATTCACGTCGGCAGGGAAGTTCTTTGCATCAATACAACCAGTTGTCATATTCTCCGGCAACGACAGTCCCTCATTCAAAGCCACGATAACAGATGTCGGCCTTATTGGTCTTCGGCGTTCAACATCGATCTGCATCCATCGCGACGACATACGCACAAGGCAATCACCCTCCTTATCCTTTATGTCGAAGCAACGCAAAGCGAACAGCCTCTCTATGCCGCAAGGATATGTATCGATCTCCATAACGTCACCCGAACGAGGCATCTTCTCTATCTTCATATAGACACTATGAAGCATCCAAGTAATGCCATCCTTCAACATAGTATCTCTATCTACATGAAGCACCTTAGTGTGCATTGTCGCCACATCAGACACAAGCTGACTCAGACGGCGTGTCTTGATGTTGCCATAACAGTCAGCATCATGCGTAAATACAGGTATTGTAGTATGAAACTTAGGGTATTCCATTTCTGACATCACTTTAATTTTCCAACCATCTTAGGCTTATACTTATCGCGCAACTGCTTCACCCATTTCTTCTCCTCAAGCTGTTGATAGTCAGAGATGAGCTGCCCTTTCACCTGATCCATCGGCAGCGGCTCAGCATCAATACGTTCACCCACAACAACCACATACTTCGACTTCACCAAAGGCCATATATAGTCGTCATACAAGCCACCCTTAGACTGTTCTCCCTTCACCACCTTATATGCCAAAGACTCCGCCTTCGCAGGATCGCTAGCTGCAATCTTCTCTACAATCGAAGCCTTCTCCTCATCATCACAGAAATATATAGTTCCTATAAACTTGCCGTATCTTCCATAACGCGACACATTCTGCATATACAAAGACTCCAGCTGTGTAGAATCAATATCCTTATGACTCCACACCATCTTCTTATTCATCTCGAAAACGATAAGACCGTCATAGTATTCTCGCATCGTATATCTGAAATCGGCATATTTATCCATGAGTCGGGTCTTCTCATAATCCATAATCACGTTTTGCAGTATAGACGAGAAATTCTTGCAAGGAGCCTGCCCCCTACTCCAACACATGTCCACCGTCTTATCTGATGCCATCAGCTTCTTATTCTTCCCATACGTAGCCAATGGCTTCTTTATCTCCGAGAGTCTTTGTTCCTTCACACTATCAGGCTCAGACGACATCATGACAGCAACGACCTCATCCTGCACCTTGCTGTCCCATTTGAACTTATACTCCTTTGCCAAATCCCTTGCTCGCGCAGCGTATCCGGCCGAACCTATACTATGCCCCTGCCTCATAGCCGACTGTACAATATTCTCCAATTCAGCATCCGAACGTTCAGTCTTCTTTTCTAGAAGCTTCACGATATGCCATCCGAAGGCCGTCTTAAACACCCCTGACACTCCGCCAGGTTCATCTATTGCAAAAGCCTGCACACCATATTCTGCAAAACTAGGATTCAATCTACTCTGCGACAGCCAAGGCATCTGTCCACCCCTTGCTCCCGTCTGCTTATCATCCGAACACCTCTTTGCCAGTTCAGCGAAATCACCGCCAGCCTTCACAAGGTCATACACGCTATCTATGGACAGCTTCAAACGCAATTCATCATCGGGGGAACAATTCCTTGGGAACATCTTCATGATATGAGCAGTCAGCACCTCGCCAGGGAACTTACGGCGGTCGTGTACCTTAATAAAATGATATCCAAACTGAGTTCTGAATATGCCACTCACCTCTCCAACCTTAGTATTAAACGCGACATCCTCAAACTCCTCCACCATTTGCATCGCCGAGAAATAGCCCAGTCGTCCGCCATTCTCGCTTGCCGAAGGGTCTTCGGACAATCTGCGAGCCACCTCATCAAAATCGGCACCTGTCAACACCTCATTTCTTGCCCCCTCAGCCTTTTTGTAAGCAATCAAAGTATCTTCAGCCGTCGCATCGTCAGGCACACGCATAAGTATATGGCTGGCATCAACCTCCAACTTCAAACGCGACTTAACCTTTTCTATGGCCGCCTTTTGAGCTATTGTATCTTCATAATACGGACGGGACAGCTCCTCAAAATAATAAGAGCTTTCATTCTTATATTGCTTTGTTGTATCAAGTCCCATCTCCTTGCCCTCTGCGACTTTAAGTTTATAGTTCACAAAAAGCTCAAAGTACTCCTTTTTCGACACAGGCAACTGAGCCGAGGCGTTGTTCTTGGCATAGATATATTCGAATTCCTGACTAGAAATGACATTGTCACCAATCTTCAACAGCGGAGTTTCCTTGATTTGGCCGACAGCAGCAACAGAGACTAGTAATGCCGCAGACAAGAGTGTTCTCTTCATCGATATATTGCTTTTTATTGTAGTGCGAAGATAGTCATTTTGAAAGTCTATACAAAAAAAAGAGGTTGTCAGACATCACGTCGGCAACCCTACCAATCAATCCAAAATGAAAACCTTATCTATGAAATACACCTATAATTACGCGTATCAACAAAATAAGTTTCATAATATTCTAAAAATTCACACTCATCGTCTGATTATTATTTAATCCACGATACTGCAACTAGCATTTCACCACTTCACGACAGGCCAACCATCGTCCCACGACACCTTACGAACAATGAGACGTGGTGTACCTTTTTCCGACTCATAGGCATGAGCCAAGAACACATCCTCACCATTCAAAGAATAGACAGCACAATGACCGATAGCCTGCCACTCCTGTTTGTCCCCCTCTATGACCACCGTACCTCCACCGTTCATCATGTCAACACCTTCGGCATCGACATATGGACCTTCAATGTTTTGCGAGCGACCCACAACGACCTTATAAGTGCTCTCCATACCTCTACAGCAATAATCTGTCGATGTCCACAAATAATAATAGCCGTTCTTCTTGAATATAAATGGCGCTTCGATAGCTCCGTCGCCAGCGTCATCAGGGCTTAGAGTCTCAGTCCTATGTCGATGAGCGATCTGATGCCACTCTTGAGGCTCAGCTATGCCACTCAAGTCGTCTTTAAGCCTTACAAGCATGATACCATTCCAGAACGAGCCAAAAGTCAGCCACGCCTGTCCCTCGTTATCTTCTACAACATTCGGATCTATAGCATTCCACATGTCACGATTCGGCTGAGACTTCACAATCATACCACGGTCGCTCCAGTCACCCTTAGCAAGACTCGTTGCCGTCGCATGACCTATGACCGACGTATTCTTTCCGAACACCGACACCGAATAGAAAAGATGCCACTTATTATCCTTATAGTAGATATCTGGCGCCCATATATGTATTGTAGCAGGAGGCAACTCCTTAGTAACCCAAGCAGGCAACTCATCAAACACCGGCTTTTGAACAGTCCAACTCTTCATGTCGGGCGAAGTCAACTGCGTAATACCATTACCTGTGCAATATATATAATACATGCCATCTTCCTTGGCCATTACAGGGTCATGCACGACAGGGCTAGTGGTTGTAAACTGAGGACCATCCTCCTTGTTATCTTCTTGCATAATGCCATTGCCCGAACACGCCGACAGAACTATAGATACAATTGAAAATATAAAATATGAATATCTCATAATTAAACTTGTTTTCAAACCGAGTGCAAGTTCGTACATTATGAGCAAATGGTAGTGGATTATTTTTTTTCGTAAGAGGACAAATGTATTTTTATATGAAATACCAACATAAAAACCTCAAAAAACGTCAATTCTTGACTACAAGACAAAAAAAATCAGGTTGCCCGACATCTCGTCGTTCAACCCTTTCCAATCAATCCAAAATGAAAACCTTATCTATGAAATACACCTATAGTTACGCGCATCCATAGATAAGGTTTCAGATTTTTTCTAAAATATTTGGTATTTCAGTTTTTTTTACACTACACGCCTACTGAACACCCTTCATCATACGCTTGAGGAGTGGACAAAGTGCGAAGAGAATAACCGAAGCGACACCAGCCATGATAGCGAAGAGAGTAAAGAACTCTGAGAGGTTAGTTATCTCAAAGCCCATAAAATTCTTCACATCACCATCGGCACCAGGAAGAAGTGTCGCAAGCTTTCCAGCAAAGATATTAGCAGCAGCGTTGCTCATGAACCATACGCCCATGAGAAGAGAAGCCAAACGCGCTGGCGAAAGCTTATTGACCATAGAAAGACCGATTGGAGAAAGGCTCAACTCACCGATAGTATGGATGAAATAGAGAGCAAACAACCAGAACATAGAGACCTTCATACCTGGCTCAAGTCCGCTTGTTGCAAATGCGATAACCACATAGCCCAATGAGAGGAGAGCCAAACCGATAGCCTGCTTAGCTGGCGAGAATGGCTCAGCATTGTGCTTGTTGAGGAATTCCCAGAGAGTTGCCATCACAGGAGCGAAAGTGACCACGACAATAGGGTTGATAGACTGGAACCAAGTTGTTGGCATCTCCCAGTCACCCAATGTACGGTCGCACTGCTGATCAGCAAAGATAGTCAACGACGAGCCAGCCTGCTCAAATGCGCTCCAGAAGAAGATCACGAATACTGCTATTATATATATCACACCGATACGGCACTTCTCAACATAAGTAAGTCCTCGGTCGGTAATGATGAATACAGGCAGTGCTACAGACAATGCATAGATAGCAGCAGATATATAGTCGTTAAACGACTGGACATCCATCGAGAAGAGGAAGAACAAAGCTATAGCACCTATGATGCAGCCCCAAAGACGAACAGGTGAGTTCTTCACCTCTTCAGTAGCATTTGCATCTTCAAGACGTGCGTCATTCTTCTCCTTAAGCAATTCGCTCTTTGATGGAGCGAGACCAATCTGAAGTCCCTCAGGAGTCTTCAGGTAGTTATCCTTGAAGAGGTAGAACACCACTATAGAAAGCACCATTGCCACACCAGCACAGAAGAAGCCCCACTTGAAAGCACCTGGATCAGACCAGTTACCGTTGCCAACGCTACCGCAGATAAGAGGAGCGATGAAAGCGCCAGTGTTGATACCCATATAGAATATAGTGAAAGCCGAGTCCTTACGGCTATCTGTTGGCTCATAGAGGTCGCCCACCATTGTCGAGATATTTGGCTTGAAGAAGCCGTTACCGAAGATGAGGCAAGCCAAGCCAGCAAACATCAAGAATATAGACAACGAATTGTCAACGCTCGCATCGATAGCACCTGCTTCTGAGAATATAGACTGCTTAACGCAGCATGCCGAAGCAAACATAAGGAACTGACCGATAGCCATTATAAGTCCACCAAATATAATCGACTTACGGTTACCCCAGTAACGGTCGGCAATATAACCGCCAAGAAGTGGAGTAAGATATACGAGGCCCGTATATGAGCCATAAATCTGGGAAGCCATGCTGCTGTCATAGAACGCAGCAACGAGGTAGAGGACAAACAACGCTCGCATGCCATAATAGCTGAATCGCTCAGCCATCTCGGTCACGAAGAGCAGATAGAGTCCGTTCGGATGACGTGTGTTACTACTCATTAGTATTACATTTATAGATTAGGTCTTACTTTGAAATCATACTATTACTGAAGCTTTGGAAGATCAGCATCAGCCTCTGTTGCAGGGCGACGAGCCACTTCCTTATCTTCTGGGAGCTTATCCTTATCGAACAATGGGAAGAAATCCATGATTGGTGTTTCCATAACCATGTTTACCTCAAATGACTCATCTCCTTCACCGCCCATGCCAGCAATTGTCTTATCTACCGCATCTTTTATATCTGATGCTAGAACAAGTATGATCTGTGATATGCGCTTCTCTCGGCCCGATGCCTCATCTACCCAAAGAAACGACACTTTTACCTTATACCATCTGTCACCATCCTCTGAAGGCAACACCTCTGCATACTTGGCCTTGCGGATGCTTGCTATTGCAAACTCGCCACTTATATATTCTGGCATCTCCTTATATACTCGTTCCTCAGCCTCTGTATATGTAAGGGCATCAAAGAGATAGGCTTCAGTCACCTTCTTATCCTTGCCGCTATGTTCATCAGGCTTCACATAGCGTATTTTGCATTCAAATAATGTAAGCATAATTTATTAATATTACGGGGTGCAAATGTATTGATTTTTTTGCTACCTTCGTAACAACCTACATAATAAATAAATATTTGTAGTTTAAAATCAAGACAAAAACAAAACAAATCACTACACATTAACATCAAAAACAGTTTGAGATGAAAAAAGTTCAACTTTTATTCTTTGCTGCAATTACTGCTCTTACCATGACAAATTGCACAACAATTGACTCAGGCTCTGTGGGCATCCGCTTCCTCAAGTGGTCAAGCAATGAAGAGACTCATGGCGGTGTTATCGAGACATGCAAAGGTTGGGTATGG
The DNA here is from genome assembly GCA_024401335.1 of Bacteroidales bacterium. Lineage (GTDB taxonomy): Bacteria > Bacteroidota > Bacteroidia > Bacteroidales > Marinilabiliaceae > W3P20-009. The sequence goes on along the minus strand of JAKSLH010000007.1, from coordinate 18,710 downwards.
TATAATCCTATTACTCAGTCGATTTTCGAATACCCTACATTCGTTCAGCGAAAGAACTACGACAAGTTCACTGTCAACGCAAAAGACGCATCGGAGTTTACCATGGATCCTACCCTCGCCTATCGTCTAGACCAGACAAAGGCCATCGACGTATTCATCAAATATCGTCGTTCACTTTCTGAGATAGAGGACGGTTATATCCGCACTTGTATCTATGAGGCATATCGCACATGTGCGAACCAATACACATCAGAGTACCTCATGGCAAACCGAGGTGAGTTTGAAGGAGAAGTACGTAAGAGACTTGAGCAGAGCCTCTCATCGGAAGGCTTCATCGTAGAAGAGTTCACATCACAGATCACTCCACCAGCATCACTTGCAGCAGCCATTAACGCAAAGAACGAGGCTGTGCAGAACGCCCTCAAGGCAGAGAACAAGGTAAAGGAGGCAGAGGCAGAGGCAAAGATCGAAATAGCCAAGGCCGAAGGTGAAGCTAAGGCTCTCAAGATCAAGGGTGATGGTGAGGCATACTACAACCGTGTAGTAGCCATGTCACTCAACCAGCTTCTCGTTGACCAGTATGCTATTGAGAAGTGGGACGGCAAGCTTCCTGAGTACTATGGTGGCAACGGTAACATGCCATTCTTGAAGATGAAATAAATCGTCAGGCATATAACCGCAAAGGGCGTCCAACCTAAGTTGAGCGCCCTTTGTTATTTTCATACACTACAATCAAACAGTGTTCTATATCTTCACCCTAGTTCCCACACGGCTTATGCCATAGCCAAAGAACAACGAGAACGACTGCTGATAGCCAGTAATCTTATCATTTATCCTATTGAGATTAACCTCTTGCAAGGAGTATCTTAAGCCAAAAGAAATTTCATGACGAAAGGCCTTACCATTCTTGGAATTCTCAGTGATGAAATTCTCTACACTACTACCTATCTCCAGTTTCAGCATCTTACCCAACTTACCATAACAGCCGAACCTATCATCGTAGCACTCCTCCTCTTCGTCCATGAAGTCGATATAAGGCACAGTAATACCCAATGCAGGCTTTATATATATATCGGGTAAAAAACTACATATATCACGACCAAGATTAAACCTATACCCCAGGCAAGACCCCAAACAGCCCAACATATACCCATGATGATAAGCCAGCACAGCATCATTATGGAACAGATCCTCGTGGGCTCTGCCGAATGACATATCGGCATTCACATCAAGCGACACATTTCTGAAAACCATAGCCACGTCAAAACCCATTTCGAACGCAGCGACCCCGACATCGGTCAATTTACCAGAGTTGGTTCCCACGCCATAATGCATATCGACATTAAAGCCCAGTCCTTGATATGGCACCCTAATAAAAAGAGCATCATCAAACGCTTCATGCTCATTGTCATCTTGAGCCCAAGACACAATAGGCAGCAAAGCCAATAGCAGAGTAACGATTTTTTTATTCATAGAGTCATACTTAGAAAGAGCGCTTATATTACGCGACAACAACAAGACTAATCCTTATCGTCTATAAGCTCCAAACTGCTTCTATTCTCATCGCATAGCTCCATAGCGGCTCCCACCACGGATGCAGGTGCAATAAGAATAACTATATATATACCTATGATAGGTATCTTCATCACCATGGCATACATGAATCCGAGGCCCGACATAAGAGCTCGGTTCTGGCGTTCAAAACGGATGCTCTCTCCCACATTGAGGCCCTTCACCTCTAACGAGTAGTCGGCCATACAGCAACCAATGAAGAAAGCATCGACAATGAAAATCAGGAACGGGCAGACAATACCGACTACCGGAATGAAGCTGCACGCGAAAAGCAACAGAATAACCACCAGCTGCATCAGCATGTTACGAACCGATATGGCTATACCTCTAACGATGCCCCATAACAGCACCTTTACTGACGATTCCGCCTCATGACCAGTTAATATCCTTATAGTCTTCTGAGCCAGATAGCTAAACACAGGACTAAGCAAAATAAGAGCCACGTATCCAGCCAGCATAAACACGAGGACCAGTGCAAGCAAAGTAACCAATATCGCCGCCACATAACCAGCCGCCGTTCCTATCCAGGAAGGCAACGAATAGTTCTGCAAGAACGAATTGCCATAGTCGGATATCAGGCCATCTATCACGCCATGCATTTTCCATGTAGCGCCCATGCCACCTACAAAGAGAACAATCATCACTATACCAATCCACACATACGCCTTCATCATACCGTTTTGTCTGATAAAAGCGAATGCCGACATCACAGAACGGACGCCAGCCATAGCCGATTCGAATATAGATCTAGATTCCTTCATAGTACCACAAAGCACAAGACTTAAAGAGCCTGCATATCATTAAGTTTCTTGTAATATCCATCCTTAGCAATCAGTTCCTCATGAGTGCCCGTCTCAACAATCCTACCCTCATGGAACACACATATCATGTCGGCATTCTTGATAGTTGACAAGCGGTGAGCCACAACAAGAGAAGTCCTGTTAGACATCAGCTTCTCGAGAGCATCCTGCACCAAACGTTCACTCTCTGTATCAAGTGCCGATGTCGCCTCATCGAGGATAAGGATATCAGGGTTGCGCAGCACAGCACGAGCAATGCTCAATCGCTGACGTTGACCGCCCGACAATTTCGAACCTCTATCACCAATCACAGTCTGATAGCCATTCTCCTGAGCCAAGATAAAGTCGTGAGCATTAGCAACCTTAGCCGCCATCTCAACCTGCTCTTGAGTAGCATCATCAACGCCAAAAGCTATATTGTTGAATATCGTATCATTAAAGAGCAAAGCCTCCTGGTTAACATTACCCATCAAGCCTCTAAGATCGTGAAGGCGATAATCCCTAACATCATGTCCGTCGATAAGAATCTGACCCTCCTTGATATCCCAGAAACGAGGCAACAAATCGACAAAAGTAGATTTACCGCTACCGCTCTGGCCCACCAAGGCCACCATCTTACCCTTAGGTATTGTCATCGAGACATTCTTCAGAACATCTATCTCACCAGTATATGAGAAAGTAACATTGCGGTATTCTATACCTTCAGAGAGACTCTTAATCTCCATGCCCTCAGAGTTCTCGAATATCTTGTCATCAGCAAGCAAGATCTTGTCGATACGCTCCATTGCAGCCATACCCTTCTGTATGCTATAGAACGCAGTAGAGAACTGCTTAGCCGGATTTATTATCTGATAGAATATACCAAGGTACGCAAGGAATGCGGCCACCGACAATCCACTTTCACCATTCAGGATAAGCGTACCTCCGAACCACACCACAATGATAACGACTATAGTACCGAGCGCCTCACTTGTCGGATGCGCCATATCACGTCTGCGAGTCAGTTTCTTAGCAATATTGCAATACTCCTGCGACTCATAGGCATAACGTTCAGTAACACGCTTTTCTGCATTAAAAGCCTTTACCACACGAAGGCCCGTCATTGTCTCATCGAGTATTCCGAGGAGTACGCCCATCTTCTCCTGTCCCTCCATTGACTTACGCTTAAGCGACTTACCTATACGTCCTATGATGCCGCCCGCGATAGGGAGCAACAGGAACGCGAACAAAGTCAGTTCAGGGCTCATTATAATCATTGAGATGAGATAGACAATAATGAGGATAGGATTCTTGATGAACATGTCGATAGACGACATAACCGACGACTCCACCTCGGCCACGTCGCCCGTAGCCCTCTGCAAGATATCACCTTTACGCTCGTTGCTGAAGAAGCCCACAGGCAACGACACAATCTTAGCAAATATCTGCTTACGTATGTCGCGCACGATATTGTTACGGATACCCACATTGGTATATGAAGACAGGTAAGCCGTTCCGCACTTAATGAAAGTACCAATAACCATGAACAGGCCCGAGAAGAGCAAAGCAGAACCGGGACCATAATTCAGCTTAATGCTAGTCACATAGTAATAGAAATTATTTTTTATGGCACCCATATCGAGTGACCAAGGCATCAGATCGGTCACCTCGCTGCTCTGCTGGAAAATGATTTCAAGGATAGGTATCATAAGTGCCATAGAGAGCACAGAGAAGGCTGCCGACAGGATGTTGAACAAAAAGCTCAAGACAACCATCGACCAGTATGGGGTTATGTATCGGCCTATGACCTGAAAGAAGTAACGCATCTGAAAATAATTCCTGTTAATATAATCAAAATCCTAATCTCCAACACCCACGTCATTCACATCGGCATCAGAGATTAGGAGAATATTCTCTTTAGAGGCACAATCGACTATGCACGATAGATGCCAGTGTAAGTCTGAGGAGTTATAGCACGAAGCTCCTTCTTCACATCCTCGCTCACGTTGAGTGTCTCGATAAAGGCAGCTATCGACTCAGAATTTATCTTAGTGTTTGTACGTGTAAGCTCCTTGAGCGTCTCGTATGGATTTGGATAACCCTCACGGCGGAGTATAGTCTGAATACCCTCAGCGACAACAGCCCAGTTATTCTCAAGATCACGCTCGATAGCGCTTTCATTAAGGAGAACCTTAGAAAGGCCCTTCATGATGCTCTTTATAGAGATGATAGTATGAGCCATTGGCACACCCACGTTGCGGAGCACTGTCGAGTCGGTAAGGTCGCGCTGCAAACGGCTTACAGGCAACTTAGCAGCGAGATGTTCGAGGATAGCATTTGAGATACCAAGGTTACCCTCAGCATTCTCATAGTCGATAGGGTTCACCTTATGAGGCATAGCGCTAGAGCCAACCTCACCCTTCTTGATCTTCTGCTTGAAGTATTCCATCATGATATACATCCAGAAGTCACGGCAAAGGTCGATCATTATGACATTGACACGCTTCAAGCCATCAAACACAGCACTCAAATTATCGTAGTTCGAGATCTGAGTAGTATATTGTTCACGGTCAAGACCGAGAGTATTGTTGACGAAGTTGTTGCCGAAAGCGATCCAGTCGTTCTTAGGGTATGCCACGTTATGAGCATTGAAGTTACCTGTAGCGCCACCAAACTTAGCAGGGACAGGAATCTGCTTCAAAGCATCGAGCTGCACACGAAGTCGGTTAACGAACACCTTTATCTCCTTACCAAGGCGAGTTGGAGATGCTGGCTGGCCGTGTGTCTTAGCAAGCATCGAGATATCCTTCCACTCTGTTGCCAAACGGTCGAGTTCAGCAACGAGGGCCTCCATCTCTGGATAGTATACATCTACCATAGCCTCCTTGAGCGACAATGGAATAGATGTATTGTTGATATCCTGTGAAGTCAAACCGAAATGGATGAACTCCTTATATTTCTGTAGGTTAAGCTTATCAAACTCCTCCTTGAGGAAATACTCAACAGCCTTAACGTCGTGGTTAGTCACCGACTCAATATCCTTGATGCGCTGAGCCTCAGCTGGAGTGATATTGCGGTATATGTTGCGAAGAGTCTCAAAGACGTTCTTGTCTATGTCTGCAAGCTGTGGCAGAGGAATTTCACAAAGAGCTATGAAATACTCTACTTCTATACGAACGCGATACTTGATGAGCGCGTATTCAGAAAAATATTCACCAAGGACATCTACCTTGTTTCTGTATCGACCGTCTACCGGTGATATTGCTGTAAGTGCCTGCAATTCCATTTTTACTACGAGAAATAATTAAATTTGAGACAAAGTTACTCTTTTTTATCTGATATTCTATAGATTAATCTTTTTTAATATCCTCACGCTACCCCATCAGCCCGCGACAAACAAATTCACCTTCACTCCCCTTCCAGGCTCACAAATCAGCAATCCACTCTCTACACATCACCTCCGTCGAGCCGTACAGCATATCGCATCCGTTATCGGTCAGGTAATGGTCCTCCAGCTTGCCAGTATTCACAGCTATAGTGAACAGTCCAGCCGCCTTAGCGCTCATCACACCCATCGGAGCATTCTCGACCACGGCACAATCCTCCTTCTTCTCCCCCGACCTCCAGAGAGCTATCAGATAAGGCTCAGGATCGGGCTTACCCTTCACGACATCGGCGCCGCACACTATATGCTCCCTATCAAAGCCATACTCATTCCAAAGCTTATCCATGAGCGTAGGCTGCTTCGACCCAGTCACCACGTAGGTCTTCACACCCTTAGTTCGCAAAGCCTCCACAAGCTCTTTCATTCCAGTCATCATCGGAGCAACAGGGCACGTCTTCATCAGTTCAGTCTTCCTGCCATAGATAGCGGCCACCTCAGCATCCGTTGCATCTCGTCCGTACAGCTTATTGAACACAAGGTTGATAGTACCCTTACCTGTACGTCCCTCATTGATATATGCATCTTCAGGATTGAATGTTATGCCATAGTCGGCAAAGGAATGACACCACGTAAATTCATGGTTAGGCATACTGTCATACAGCACACCGTCCATATCGAAGAAAACAGCCTTGAAACGATTCATATTATTGTTGTTATTAACGGCAAAAGTAGTTCTTTTTTCGCGAAAGAAGAGTAACTTTGCATTTATGAAACGCATTCTACCCATACTCGTCCTATCGTTGTTCCTTTGTGCATGTGGAGCCAAGAAGGCCATCAAAGCCAAGAAAGCATACGAAATAGGCGAATACGACCGCGCCGAAAAGCTATTCGTCAAGGCTGTAAAAAGCGAGAAGGCGAAGACCAACAAGGCACAATATGCCTTCTTCCTCGCAGAATGCTACCGCAAGAAAGGCCTCTACAAGAAAGCCGCATCTCAATATCTGGTTGCCCAGAAGAACAAATACAAGGACAACGACCTCTACCTCTACATAGCAGACTGCTACCTCGCGGCCGGCCAGCCAGACAAGGCAGAGGAGTATTACATCCTCTATAAGACCGTTGCATCAACCAAGGCCAACATAGCCGAGGCAGGCATCAAGTCGTGTGAGCAGGTGCGTGCCAATGCAAAGGCACTCAAGGAATACGACTTCAAGAATCCTCCCGACACCGGCTATATCGTTCTTCCTATGAAGGCATTCAACTCCAAGTCGTCAGACTATAGTCCGGCCTATGTCGGCGACGACTATGATGTAGTCTATTTCACCTCCATGCGTTCCGTCAAAAAACGCAGTAAGATCAACCGTGTGACGGGCCAGACCAATTCGTCAATCTTCATGAGCAAGATCGACGGCGGTGGCGATTGGACAGAACCCGAACGCCTCGGCGAGCCGTTCAACTCTAAATATGACGACGGCACACCATCTCTCACGTCTGACGGCAAGACAATGTATTTCACCCGTTGTCCCTACGACCCCACGAGGGAAAACAACGCAGAATGTTACGAGTCACGTCGCAGCGGTGGCGTATGGAGCGACCCTGTACGTGTACTCCCTGGAGGCGACTCAACCATGATGGTCGCCCACCCAGCCATCTCACCCGACGGACAGACACTTTACTTTGTTAGCGACAAGAAAGGCAGCATCGGTGGCAAAGACATCTGGTACACCACCAAGAATGCCGACGGCACATGGAATGAAGCTGTCAACGCCGGCGGTATTGTCAACACACGCGGTGACGAGATGTTCCCTTACGTGCGTGACAATGACGACCTCTACTTCAGCTCAAACGGCCACATAGGCTTCGGCGGTCTCGACATATACAAAGCGACACGCACCGAGACAGGCCGCTTCGAGGTGACCAACATGGGACTCCCTATAAACAGTGTAGGCGACGACTTCGGCATCGTATTCAAAGGCAACAAAGAGGAGGGCTTATTCACCAGCGGACGACAAAAAGCCGGCATTGACAAGATATACTCGTTCATCCTGCCCGACGTAGTCCTTATGTGCGACGGCAAGCTGACCGACAGCGATGGCAACCTCTTAAAACGAGCCTACATCAAAATCATCGGTTCCGACGGCACCAACCTCAAGCTTCGTCCTAATGACGACGGGCTCTTCGGATTCAAGGCCGACCCCGACGTCGTCTATCTAATACAGTGTGGTGCCCGTGGCTATATCAGCCAGAAGATGACCGTTGATACACGCGGCAAAAAACGCAGTGAGACAGTCAACATCAACGTAAAACTTGAGCCATCTAAGTAAATGCGTCAGTCATTACTCATATTCTTCGTGTCGCTATCGGCTCTCTTCTGCGCATGCGAAAGCGACTACTCATATAGAGGTGACGGCACATCTATCGCCTTCTCGACCGACACGCTCTCCTTCGACTCCGTCTTTACAGGCATAGCCACAACAACAGCAAAACTGATGATCTACAACCGTTCTGGCAAAGACATGACGCTTGACCAGATATACCTCAAAAACGGCAACACATCATCATTCAACGTAAACATCAACGGTTCGAACACCACATCCTTAAGCAACCTACATCTCAGAAGCGGCGACAGCCTCTATGTCTTTGTCAACGTCTTCCCCAAAGAGACCGACGGCAAGACATACCAGCTAGACGATGACATAATCGTCATTGGCGGCAGCAACACATGGAGCGCTCATCTGCTGGCCTATGGCATGAACGTAAGACGTATATCAGGTCATCTCTCGACCGACACATCGTTCGACAACGGCCTGCCTTACCTCATCAGCGACACACTCACCATCGACGCCAACGTGACACTCTCCGTAGCTCATGGCGCAACGATATACATGAACGAGAACGCCGCCATCGAAGTCTATGGTACTCTCAACTGCGAAGGTTCTCTCGACAACCGGATAGTCTTCAGAGCATCGAGGACCGACAAATTCTATAACGACATACCTGGCCAATGGCATGCCATATCTATCATGCAACCATGTGGCAAAGCATCAATAAGATACACCGAGATAGCCAACAGCTCCTATGGTATTCAGGCCGACAGCGCCACAATGGTCACTCTAGACTGCACCGTCATCAGAGACGCCATGCACAACGCCATCAGAAGCTATGCAGCCAATACAACGATAACCAACAGCCTTCTCTACAACTGTGGAGACGCCCTGCTCGACATCTATGGCGGCAACGTCGCCCTGCTTCATTGCACCATGTCGAACTATTTCAAGTGGGACTCACGCTTCGACGCTTCCATCATGGCACATGCAGGCGAAAATTATCCAGCGCTTGAAAGGCTCTCCATCATCAACTCTGTCGTCGTAGGCAACACAGCCAACGAGCTTGACCTCGATGACACGTTTACCGCCGACAACACGCTAATCAGCCATTGCTATATGCGTCTCGGTTCAAAATGGAAAGAGAACGACGATCCTCGCCTTGAGGCGGTAATCGTTGGCAAGGAGCCAGGCTTCGTTAACCGCGACTCATGCGACTTCCATCTGACTGTCGATTCGCCACTCAGAGACGCGGCCGACATATCACATTCTCAGCAGCTATCGACCGATTATGACGGCATATCACGCTGCCACGGCAACACCTCCGACATAGGAGCATATACATTCACCCCTTTAACAACCGACGACAATGAATAAGACATCCATCATCTCTATCGCGATAGCACTTCTAACATGCTGGGGCTGCGGTTCGACAAAAAGAACAGTATCCACAGGCAGCTATACATCTCAGCGCGACACGCTAGTCATCATGTCATACAACATCGAGAACTTCTTCCATGCCGATGACGACTCGCTCAAGAACGACGACGACTTCACGCCCGAGGGAGGCTATCATTGGTCGATGGGACGTATGTATGAGAAAGCCGACCGCATAAAGAAAGTCATCACCTCAGCAAACGGATGGAACTTACCAGCCATTGTCGGACTATGCGAAATCGAAGGTCAGAAGGCAGTCGATTATCTCATTTCGGCATCCGGGCTCAAGAGACTAGGCTACGAAGGCCTATGTTACCCAACTCCAGACAAACGAGGAGTAGCCGTGGCCATGCTCTACGACAAAGAACGCATCAAGATCATCGACTCCAAGCCTATTGTCGTTTCAATTCCCGACACAGCGTTCTTCACACGCGACATACTCTATGCCAAGGTAGAGTTCGACAGTGACACATTCCATATCTTTGTCAACCACTGGCCATCAAAATATGGTGGCGAGTATGAGACCATCTGGAAACGAGAGCACGTAGCGTCGTGCGCACGCAACTTCTGCGACTCAATAAGAAGCGTCAACCCAGATGCCAACATCGTGCTTATGGGCGACTTCAATGACGCCGCCGAGGCCGCAGCCTTGACCGACTATTTCGGTGCCCAAAGCAGCGGCACACCATACATCAATCTCTCGGGCGACACCGAGAAGTCGTCATACAAATACCGTGGTGAGTGGAGCACCATCGACCACATCATCGTTTCCGACGTCATGTGCCGCAAGCAACGTCCAATCTTCTCAGTCTGCGACCTATGGTTCATACGTGAAAACGACGAGCAGTATGGAGGTTACAAGCCCTTCAGAACATATATAGGCCGAACCTACCACAACGGCTTTAGCGACCATTTCCCAGTCATGGTCAAGATAATCAGATAAAACAACGAGCAATACATATCCATTATGCAAACTAACGTAAAGGTTGAAACACTCGAGCTCTTCAAGCATGCCGAAACACGCGTAGCCATCATCGTTGCCAACGGCATACCTGGCTACGACAACATACTCCACATATTTCTCACCAACGACGCCCTTGCGGCATGGCTCAAGGAACACCGCGAGAAGCATCCCGATGTTGACTTCCGCTACGTCGAAGACTCACTTGGTGCCGCAGTCAACTTCACAATATGGAACCCTGTTGATGGCATAAGCATCCATAGCGTTACCGACGCCTCTTTTGATGTCACACGCGAGGATCTCTCGGCCCTCACCGACCTCTTCGACTCCTTCCGCATTCTTACTGCGACAAAGAAAGGCAAGACATCAGTCGTAGAGGCAGCCATGCACATGAAGAACAAAACGGTCTATTTCATCGGCAACATGCCTGAAGAAGGTCAGTTGATGGAGAAGAAAGACCTTGTTTTCGGCAAGACCATTGTCAAGCGCCACGCCGCTGACGGCACTGCCTACGAAGCCATAGCGGCATTCCTAACCGAAGAGAGCGCCCTACACTTTGCAGAGAAACCAGTTCCCGTCAACGCGTGCAAGCTCTCCAAGCTCGCCTCACTCTGGGGCTTCAAGACAGCTGTTCTCATCGAACCAGAACGTTCCTTCTGTATAGATTTCGCCCCAGAAGGTCTGCTTTAAGGGAATATTTTATAGAAAAGAAAACAGGTCCTCTTGCAGTAAAGCACAGGAGGATTACTTGCGAAGAAATCGACATCATCTTATAATAAAAAAAATGGTGGCATATGACGTCATATACCACCATTGTATTCGTTCAATAAGGAGCTAAGTAGCAACACAATTTCCAAGCTCACGCCGACTATATCTTTGGTTCTGGGCGGTCAAGGCGATCAGGGATTACTATCGGCTTGGGCTTAGACGAGCATCCTGTCTCGGTTACATAAAACACTTCGCCGGCCTCATAACGGCTAGCATGCATTATCTTATAGCGATCAGCAAATTCAGCAAAAGCCTTCAACGCTATCTGCGGACGGTTGTTGTCGGCACTCAAGTGCGAGAGTATCAGCGTATGCAGATGTGGCGGATTGACTGCCCTCACAATATCAGCTGCCTGCACATTGGACAAATGACCCTCGTCGGATGCTACTCGCTGCTTCAGATAGGCAGGATATTTGCCAGCCCATAACATAGCCTCGTCATAGTTTGACTCAAGGAATGCCACATGACACTTCTCCAGATTGTCGCACAACCCTTGACACGAGCAGCCTATATCGGTAAACACACCGATATTCAAGCCACCCACTTCAACGCGGAAGCTGCATGGTTCCTCAACGTCATGCGACTTCTCGAAACAATGAACGGTAAAAGCACCGACAGTCACCGATTCATTATAATGTATAGCCTTAGGCGGAACAACAGGCATATAAAAAGCCTTGCACTTGAGGGCCGTACCCTTGGTCATATAGCAGTCGGCCTTGAAATTCTGACAGAACACACGCATACCACGAACATGATCAGAATGTTCGTGAGTGATAAAGACGGCCTTCACCTGGCGTAGATCTACGCCACGGCTCTTCGCACGTCCTATTATCTGCTTATAACTAATACCGCAATCTACAAGAATAGCTTCTGTGTCGGTAGCAATATAATAGGCATTACCATTGCTTCCAGAAGCCAAAGAACATATTTTTATATTAGCTTGAGTTATATTGTTTTCTGTCGGGTTCATTTCAAGTTATTACAAAAAAAAGACAATAGGATTGGCACATGACATACCAATCCTATTCTATGAGAACACGTTTAGAACGGAAGATCGTCTGTAGCACCTGGCACTGGCTGAGCTGCAGGAGCCTGTGGCTGCTGTGGAGCGGCCTGCTGATATGCTGGTTGCTGAACAGGCTGCTGATAAGCCTGCTGCTGTGGATAAGCCTGCTGAGCAGCATATCCACCCATATTCTGACCTGGAGCCTGTGGACGATCTACACGCCATGCGTTGAGTGACATGATATAGCGTGTCGAGCCATCCTGAGCCTGCCATTTACGACCACGAAGGTCGAAAGTAACCTGCACAACCTCACCGATATTAAACTGGTCAAGCAAAGAGCAACGATCGCCAGTCAACTGACAAAGAAGGTAGTCGTTATAACGAGGGTCGCGCTGATTAACCACCTCAACAACAAATTCACGTACTGTAAATGTAGGTGAAGCCTGTCTAACATCACGCTTCTCTATCAAATTTCCTATTATTTCCATATTATGATATGTTTTTCCTTATTTTATTCTTCGTTAATGACAACCTTGTCGATGCTGTCCCATTTCTTAATCTTATCAATGACGTCAAGACCATCAACAACATGTCCGAAAACAGTATGAACGCCGTCAAGATGCTGTGTCTGTTCGCGATTGTAGCAAATGAAGAACTGTGAACCACCAGTATCCTTACCGGCATGAGCCATTGAGATAACACCTCTGTCGTGATACTGATGACCGCCTTCTGTCTCACACTTGATCTTGTATCCTGGACCGCCCATACCTGCCATAGGATCGCCTATCTCTCTAGAATAAGGGCAACCACCCTGGATGACAAAACCACGTATCACACGATGGAAATGAAGTCCGTCATAAAACCCTTCCTTTGCCAACTTGATGAAATTAGCTACAGTATTTGGGGCATCCTGCTCATAGAACTCTATCTTCATGACACCCTTTGATGTGTGCATCTCCGCTGTCTTCATATAAAACGATTTAATGTTCAAAGATAACCAATAAACTCCACTATTGACGACAAAACGCAAATTATTTATTCACAAACTATAACTTATCCATATTGAAACTCGTGCCCACTGTATCTGCACTATTCTGATATACAGATGGTAGCACACCAAATTCCTCCTTGAAATAGCGGCTAAAATATTTCGGGTTATTAAATCCTACCGCATAGGCCACATCCGACACATTCTGCTGCTTGTCACGAAGCAGCTGGGCAGCTCTCTTCAAACGTATTACGCGAATAAACTCTATTGGTGAGCGCCCCGTTATGGTAAGCAGCTTCTTATACAGATGAACTCGGCTCATGCCAAGGTTCCTACTCATCTCTTCTACCGACAGCTCAGTATCAGATATGTTATCTTCCACATATTGTATAGCCTTCTGTATAAGCTTCTCATCCAATGGCGTTATGGTTATCTCGCTCGGTTCAGGATCTATCTGATGCTTGAACACCGTCTGTCGTTTCTTGCCAAGCTCTATCAGCTTATTTATCCTAAGCCTCAATATCTGAGGGTTAAACGGCTTTGTCAGATAATCGTCGGCACCATTAGTCAAACCCTCTATCTTATGTTCAGTCGCCGTCATTGCCGTAAGCATTATTACAGGTATGTGTGATGTACGCACGTCGTTCTTTATCATGCGGCACAATTCATTACCATCAACGACAGGCATCATGACATCTGCTATCACCAGGTCAGGAAGAGACTTCTCGATTATTGTCCACGCCTCTCTTCCATCCTTAGCCTGCTTAACATCAAACATATCTTCGAGAGTGTCGGACAGAAGGTCGCGGAAGTCGGCGTTGTCATCGACCACCAATATCTGCGGCTTACCGTTGTCGGCTATAACAGCTTCCGACGCTTCATCATCAACAACATCAACACTCTCCTCAGAACGGATAACAGGCAGCATAACGGCGAAAACGGTACCCTGCCCCACATTGTCGCCCACAGCAACTGTTCCGTTGTGCATTGAGACAAACTCCTTGACCAGATGAAGACCTATGCCACTACCGGCCAATGACGAGTCGGTCTGCGGCACCTGATAGAAACGCTCAAAGATATGTTCCTTATGGACATCATCTATGCCAATGCCAGTATCCGACACCTTGATTATCGCCTGCTTGCCGTCGGCACTCAAGCCTACCCACACGTCAATCCTACCTTCATCGGGTGTAAACTTAAAGGCGTTGGACAGCAAGTTGTTCATGACCTTTGCGATCTTGTCCCTGTCAAACTCTGTACGTAGTGAATCGACAGCAGAGGAGAATTCACACTTCACGCTACGCTCCGACAGTTCGAAGAACGCCTGGCTACTCTGTTTCACGAATGCGACAAGATCGCCCTCGCTCATGTTAATCTGCATGCCGTTGACATCAGCCTTACGGAAATCGAGCAGCTGATTGACCATATTGAGCAACTTCTGAGCATTGCGGTGAATAAGTTCCAGCTTATTCTTGAGCGTCGCGTCGTTAGTGTTAGATATGAGGTTTTCAACCGGAGATATGATGAGACTAAGCGGAGTCCTCAGTTCGTGAGAGATATTAGTGAAGAAGCTAAGCTTCACTTCGTCAACCTCATGTCTTTTCTGCACCTCAGCCTCTATCTGTTTCAACCTATACTTCTCCTTCTCGCGTCGCGATATCTGCAGACGGATGAGGAACAGCATAAGAACGACAAGCAGGACATACGCCACGTAGGCCCCAATAGTCCTCCACCATGGCGGAAGAATCCTGATAACCAATTCAGATGCCGTATCATCAGAGAAGCCATCGCAATTGGCCGCACGCACCTTGAGGACATATCTACCAGGAGCAAGATTGGTATAGCTGACCGAGTGACCCTCAGCATTTATCCATTGGTTGTTGAACCCCTCAAGCATATAGCTATACGACACCTTCTCAGGCAACAAGCAGCTCAATGTCGAGAACGACACAGAGAACATATTGTCAGAATAGTCGAGTGATATCTCGTTACAATAAGGCAGTTCGCAAGGCAGATTCACCGGTTTTCCGAAAACCGATATACCAGTAAAGCATACAACAGGAGTCTCTTTGTTGTACTTTATCTTATCTGGTCGGAACCTTACGATACCCGGGTCACCACCAACAATGATCTCGCCATAAGACGTCTTCTTGATAGCGCGTATGTTTACAGCACCCTTGAGGAACCCGTCCTGTTCGTTGTAGTTGTATATAGAAAAAGCATACTCTTCAGAACGAGGATTAGGATTGACTATGATGTTAGTAATGCCGCGTATTGTTGTCACCCACATATTCTTATCGGAGTCCTCGATAATACCCGATATGGCATCATACGGCAATCCGTTCTCCACCGAAAACGAGCTTATCATTCTGAAGTTCTTTGTCTCATAGACATACAGACCCTCTCGTGTACCGATCCACAACAGATTACGGCTATCGACATAAATGTCATTAATATTCTCCGAGTCGAGACCCTCCATGCCGTCACTATGTACCTTGACAAACGCACCATCGGCAGCATCAAGCACATAAACACCAGCAGCAGTGCCGAAGTAGACACGTCCGTCCTTTGCAGGGAATATCTGTGAAATATACTCAGTAGCATGAACAGACTCCGATATATGATACTCAGTCCATTTAGCTCTTTGAGCGTCGTATCTAGCCACACCATTGCCAAGAGAACCGACCCAAATGTTGTCATCAGCGTCGGCCGCCAACACCCATATGTTTTCAGAAGATACCGCAGCAGGCACATCCTTCATATCCTTATATGAGACAAATCGGTTACCGTCGTATCGACATAAGCCACCTAGATATGTGCCAATCCACAGGTTACCCTTAGAATCGGCCAGAAGATCAACAATGATGTCAGATGGTATAGAGTTGTTATTAGCTGAATGACGGAACAGCCTTCTCTGATGACTGCTGCTATTCACATACAAAAGGCCATGGCTATTGCTACCGTACCACATATTGCCAGTTCGGTCCTCCTCTATCGTATTGACCTGAGCGGCAAACTGCTTCTCGACATCCTCATAGTTGAACATGTCAACATCGAACTTATACATCGATTCGTTATAGAGAGATATGCCCGCACGAACATCACCAACCCACATAATGCCTTCAGAATCGTAATAGATGCATTTAATGCCATTGCTTGCTATGCTACGCTCATCATTCTTACGGCTAAGGATATTGGTCACACCATGCGTAGTCTTGTCGACAACATTTACACCTCCATGGTCACTCACAATCCATATATGGCCAGAGCCGTCCTCCGCCACTCCCGTTATGTTGTAGTCGGATATCTGATAGTAGGAGTCGTCCGACGACGAGCAATTATGCCATTTGCCCGCATTAACATCATAATAGCACACACCCTTCTGGTCAACAGTACGCATCCAATAGTCGCCGTCCCTATCGACAAAGACAAAGTGTCTGCCCTTCGTCACAGGAGCCTTGACAACCGATTCCACATCAAAAGAGCAACCATTAGTGCAGCGAACTATTGTCCCATCTTCATAGACGATCAACATAGAGTCGCCATTAACGGAGAAAGATACCACACGGCCATTGTAGGGCATCATAGATCTTCCGTCATGATTAAGCAACGCCCCCTTGTCGTAAGAATAGACATAACAAAGACTGTCGCAAGCCATCCACAGGTTGGATTTATCATCGGCATATACACATGTCACAGGAGTTGAAACACCAGCATCGAACAAGAGAGCATCGACAGGACTGAACGTCTCAGAACACTTGTCAAATAAGGCATAGAAAGTATTTGTCTTGACAAGCATCACTTCGCCAGTCAAGTCGTGGCACCACTCCACATAGTTACCAGGAATAGATGTAGGGTCAGAAGTATGGAGAAAGACCTTTATCTCGTAGCCATCATATCTATTGAGGCCAGAAGCTGTAGAAAACCACATAAAGCCCTTGCTGTCACGATAGATGTCGTTTATCTGGTTATGAGACAAGCCCATATCCATCGTAATATGCTTAAAGGAATAGCTGTCGGCTGCCGCCCATACGCAGACGGCATTACAACAAAGGATATATAGAAGGAACAGATATTTTTTCATAGAAAACAACGCTTTAGACATCAATCACCACATCAACCCATTTACCGCCATGCATCTCCCTAACAGTCTCATAGCCACATGACTTGAGCAACTGAAGTCCAGAAGCCCTGCCATTATTTATCTTGTCGATATAATGAGAGTCGGAATTGACAACGACAGGAACGCCAAGCTGGCGAAGGAACGGATACCACGACACATGCGGGAAGAAGAGGCCCTTGTCGTTATATTTCTTAGTGTTCATCTCGACCATATAGCCCTTTTCAGCAATGAGCGAGAAATACTCCTTCATACGTGACTGATACCATGACTGCGAACTAATGCCAGGCATAAGTTGCTCAGACAAAGAGTGCATCTTATCAGCATGACCTACAATATCGAACCCTCCATTGGCCACCATAAGCATAAGACGGTCAATATAAAGGTTTGTGACTTTCACAACATCGCCAGAGAAATGAGAGTCGACTATATCGGTAAAACGGTCAAGGGAACAATCTATCTCAAGTATCATCTCATCAGGGCCGATGATAGTATGGAGAGAGCCAATACGATAGTCAAGATCAAGAGACCTGAAACACTCAGACATAGCATTATATGACTCCGTAAGGTAGTCGATCTCAAGTCCCAGATACAGTTCAATCTCTGATGAATAGAGTTCTTTCAGACGCTTGAATTCAGACAGATAGGCATTCATATTCTCGGCATCCATATTCCAACGGGTATGGTAAGGAAGTGGAGCATGAGAGGAAAAGCCGTAAGATGAAAAACCCTGATTGATAGCTTCAACGACAAACTCCTCCATAGAGGAATGTCCATCACAAAAAGTAGAATGACTATGATAGTTTGTCAGATTCATCAGAGGTTAACTTATGATAGTAGCGACAATATGTCGCGCACCTCCAAAGTTACGAAATTCGCATAAATAAATGCCTTGCCAAGTACCAAGATTTAACCTGCTGTTGGTGATAGGGATAGTAATAGAGACGCCAGTCATTGTCGATTTAAAATGGCTTGGCATGTCGTCGGAGCCTTCATCGGTATGACGGTAATAAGCTTCATCTTCACGAATAAGGTGGTCGAATATCGAATTCATATCAACCCGTACATCGGGGTCGAAATTCTCGTTGATAGTAAGTGCACAGCTAGTATGCTTCACGAAAAGGTTAAGAATACCGGCTGCAGGCAGTTCAGGCAAATGAGACAGAACCTCAGATGTCACAAGATGGCATCCACGCTTTTTAGAAGAGAGAGAGAATTCGACCTGTTGAATCATATAGTAAAAACTTATTTGTGCTAAGTTACGAAAAAACAGCGGATGTAGGGTATCAGAGATCTTGTATATATACAAAAAAAGAGGAAGGGCCTCAGAAACCTCTGAAGTCCTTCCCTGTTTTAAGTGGCGGCTACCT
>JAKSLH010000006.1 GCA_024401335.1 Bacteroidales bacterium | reverse complement strand
GACTTTTTTACAGGGCAATGGTTAATGAAAGTTAACCGGCATGGATTTAGTTCAGAACACGAATTTAAAGACAGAAATAGAATCAGAGAGTGCGTTCGGTTTGAGCAAACAAAAGAGGCTGACCCGCAGGCCAGCCTCGATGAGATTGATTATAAAAAAGTCAATTTATTTTGCAGAAGGAGCGTGATCGTAGATTGTTTCGAGAGTGTAGCGCTCATCATCGGCGAAATATCCTCTAACCATAGCCTCAACAGCAGCCTTAGAGTCATCGTTGAGGAAGACGCCAGTACCATGGTTAAACAAGCCAAATGATTCCTTGCCAGATTTGTCAGAGCCATTATCCCAGACAACCATGCTAACACCAGCTTCGCGAGCGACGCGACATACATATTCGAGATAATAGCGACGGAAAGCCTCATCAGTAGCGTTATCACGTCGAACGCTACCAAACTCGCCCACATAAACAGGGACACCCTTATCGACAAAATACTTCTTAAGTTTAGCGTAATTGCTGCGTATAGTAGGTTCGCCGCCGTCATTTACCTTCTTATCAGCGTCAGCGGTGTGTCCCCACTGAGTATAAGTATTGTTGATTGCGTATTCGTAAGGATCGTAGTTATGAACAGACACCATAAGGTGGTTAGCAGGATCGGCAGGGAGATCGGAACTGCCATCCTCATTGACGAAGTTCTCTATAGCGAGATCGAAGATAGTATCGTAGCTAGGAATACCGAGGTAGCGAGTAGCGTTGTTGCCGCCAGTAGCACGTACGGCATCGACGAACACCTGGAGCCACTGCTTGAACACCTTATACTGAGCGCCGCCATCATTGCGGTTATCGCCCCAGCCCCATCCACCATCGTGGATTTCATTGAAGCCCTCGAACACGAGGAAGTCGCCCTTATCGGCGAACTTATTAGCGATCTGAGTCCAGACAATCTTGATTTGATTCTTAATCTGTTCGTTCAGATCAGCATCTTTAGTAGCGCGGCCGATCTGCAGCCAACCGTTGTACTTGTCAGCGGCATCAGCAGATCCGTCATGATGAATGTTCACAATAGCCTTGAGTCCAGCCTTTTCAGCATAACCGACAACCTCAGCGACACGATTAAGCCAAGCCTCTTCGATTGTATAATCAGGAGCAGCGCCCATATGCTTCATCCAAGTCACAGGGATACGAACAGAAGTAAAACCAGCCGCCTTAACAGCATCGAGAGTAGCCTGAGTAGCCTTGCTATTACCCCAGCAAGTCTCGTCATCACCGCCGCTCCAAGCATCAAGCTGGTTACCGAGATTCCATCCGAGGCCTAGGTCGTAAACACCTTTAAGTTCACAACCCATCTTAACCTTGTCGCCATCCTGCTTTACAGAAATTCCATAAGAGCTATCAGAATAAGACACCTTTACTACACCAGAACGAGAATAGATAGTAGTGTTGGCAGGAACAGTGACTGTTATCGTATGAACGCCATCTTCGGAAGAAGAGGTAAGTTCGGCAGTGCACCAAGAAGCGCCAGAGGACACCACAGGGACATCTCCCACGAGAGTCACGTTAACAGTAGAAGAGCCTCCATCAACGGCGAAGGAGAGAGAGCTCTCGGCAGGAGCCTGAAGAGTAGGAGGTTTGACAGGTTCAGGCTCTGTTCCATCATCATCCTTGCACGAAGAAACAAGTATCGCGCCCAAAGAAAAGATTGATAAGACAATTAGTTTAAGTTTGTTCATAGTTAAAATATGTTAGTTTGACGACCACAAAGGTAAAATATGGTTACGAGAAAAGCAAGAGGCAAGCGCAATAGACAAAAAATAGCCTCGACTCATAAGAGACGAGGCTTTAATTCGTTCACTGGCGATTGGGATCCAGCGTAATAGTTCTTAGCTTAGAATGCTATCGGTGCGTCATTGCGAGTGTATTCAGCCTGATGATTCTGATGGATGTTACCGAGACTTGCATAATCATAGACATTCTTGTCACTCTTGATGATTGGTTTGTTAATGTTCGCCATTCCTGTTGGGGCGAAGAAAGATTGCTCTCCAGCAACCTTGCCGTTGTAAATTTTCTCCATATTCATAGTATAGCTGTTTAATGTGTGATTTCGATGTATGCAAGATACGTCAAAACATGATAAAAAGCAACTTATGAATGGTTTATTTTGAGAAACATGTTGCATAACATATTTCATAATAGTAACTTTGCAGCACAACACAGACAGTTCGTGAACTCCTGTCTATAAACAAAACTAAACGATGGAAAAAGCAGTTGTATTATTGTCGGGCGGCCTTGACTCGAGCACAGCCCTATACCTTGCGAAAAGCGAGGGTTATGAACTTCACGCGATATCATTTGACTATGGCCAGAGACACAGCAAAGAGCTAGAGTGCGCCAAAGCTATAGCCCAGGCTGCGGGTGTAAAGAGCCACAAAGTAGTAAGTCTGAATCTTGGTGAGTGGGGCGGATCCTCGCTTACCGACATGAGCATGACTGTAGAAGACGGTGATGCAGACAGGACGGACATACCTATGACGTATGTACCAGCTAGAAACATGGTATTCTTGTCGGTTGCCGCATCGATGGCAGAGGCCATAGGGGCGCAACATATATTTATAGGAGTAAGTGAAGTAGATTACTCAGGCTATGTAGATTGCCGCCAGGTATTCATCGACGCGATGGAGAAAGCCATCAACCTCGGCACCGTGATGGGAGCGGAACAAGGCAAGAAGATAACGATACATGCTCCATTTGTAAACATGACAAAGGCAGAAGAGATAAAGCTCGGCAACAAGCTAGGAGTAGATTTCTCATTGACATGGAGCTGCTACAGAGGAGGTGAGAAGCCATGTGGGACATGTGACAGTTGCCTATTAAGAGCCAGAGCATTCAAAGAGGCGGGAGTAACAGACACGTCGATATACAGACCACTTCTATAATGAGCGAAGATATCATACTATCGCGAGAAGGTATCTTCCCCACGGCACAGGGCGCGACAGGTCTCGGCACATCGGGCACAGTGCAAGGAGAAGGCAAGCTCGTCGGCATGCCCTCGATGTTTGTCAGGCTGCAAGGATGCAACCTGAGATGCATCTGGACGGGACGTGACGGCAAGGCCTGCATGTGTGACACGGCGCACACCTCATTTGGAGGCGGTGAGCCCAAAACCATAAGTGTAGGAGAAGCGATAGCCACGCTCAGAGACAACATGGGCGGAATGAGTCATGTAGTAGTAACCGGAGGAGAGCCACTATTACAGAAAGAGCCACTCGGGGAGCTGTTAAGAAGATGCAGAGAAGAGGGCTGGCACACCACATTAGAGACCAACGGAACAATATATGACGAAGAGGTAAGTCGATGGACATCGCTCATGAGCATATCGCCAAAACTCAAGTCGAGCATACCCACAGAAGAAAAACTTGCGGCAGTAAACGAGAAAGAGACCGTCGCGACCAAACGTCATAAAGAGCTGATATTCGACAAAGAGCCAATAACAAAGCTCATCGCAAGCGCCAAGGAATGCAACAATGACGTACAGGTGAAATTTGTCGTCAGTCAAGAGAGTGACGAGAAAGAGATAAAAGAGGAATTTGCCGATGTGCTTAGCATGCTAAAGCCAGACGACATTGTGATTATGCCAATGGGCAAAAGACACAGTGAGATAGAAGAGAGCAACAAAGCAGCGCTACAGATGGCCATTAAGAACGGCTGGCGATATACCCCAAGACTACACATTAACCTTTTTGGAGACAAAGAAGGCGTATAGAGTCATAGTTTTTGAACGTTTCATAATACAACGAAGGCAACAAATAGCTATATTTGCATCAATCGGAATCATGAAAAACGTAATAAATAGGCTATGATAGAATCTACTGTACTTGGGCACAGAGTTGATTATCCGCAACACTATGCACCAGAGATACTGGTAGCAGTACCTCGACATCTAAATCGCAAGCAATACAACCTAGAAGAAGACAAGCTGCCATTTGTAGGATATGACACATGGCATGCATACGAGATAAGTTTCCTTACGGAGACCGGACTGCCTGTTGTCGGCATCATGAAGATGGTGTATGACGCGCACACAGAAAACCTTGTTGAAAGCAAGTCGCTCAAGCTATACCTCAACTCATTCAACATGGAGCGATATGGTTGCAATGCCATTGAAGGCTATGAGATAGTAGCCGGCATAATAAAAGAAGACCTGTCGAAGTGCGTAGGCGGTGACGTAGAGGTGTGTATCTTTGCCCCTACACAGAACCCAGTGCCATCGGCATTAAGTGACTATATGCTATTGGAGGACATGCCATGGGCGTGTGATGTAGAGATAAGCAAATACACAGAGACACCAGAGCTATTGAAGACAAGCGGTAAGGGAGGCATCATGAATGTCATGACACATCTCTTAAGAAGCAACTGCAAGATAACGCATCAGCCAGACTGGGGAACAGCATATATCTACATGAACGGCAAAGAGCTGCCAACCGAGCAGAGTGTATTGGAATACCTTATAAGTATAAGAGGTGAGAATCATTTCCATGAAGAGATATGCGAGATGATATTCACAAGATTGTGGAGACTATTCCATCCGGAGGATCTCATGGTAACCTGTATATACACACGCAGAGGCGGCATAGACATCTGTCCGATGAGAGCCACAAGCCTCGATCTGCTACCAAACGGCCTAAGAGAGCATACACTATTGACTGACAAGCTATTAAGGCAGTAGTAATTCATTCCCTATAAACAAAACAGACACTACGTCGAAACATTTAACAACCATCCCCCTATCAAAAAGGGCACATAGGCGAAACATTTATTAGGCGCGGTTAAACGACTAGAGAGTACCTTTGTGAAAAACACAACACGAACTTAATACATATACAAATGGCAAAACGAGTATCATTGTTGACATTAACAGCATTAGCCTTATCGGCATGCAACTCGAGCTACTATGACGTTGACAACGGCATTGTTGTAAACGTAGATGGTGGTCAGAAGGTACGTCTGGAAGTTGTGAGCGACAACATCATAAGAGTGTCGGCAACGCCAGAGAAGAAATTCAGCACAGCGCAGAGCCTTATAATAGTGCCACAGGAGAATCGTGTCAAGTACAAACAGCTTGACGAGACAGATTCGACGATAGTATTATACACCCAGGAGCTGAGCGTCACAGTCAACAAGCACACAGGTGAAGTAGGGTTTGCCGACCAGGATGGCCATGCTATTCTGAACGAGGACAGCCGTACATTTGAGAAGATCAATGTAGAGGGCAAGGATGGTTTAACATACAGACAGGTATGGGAGTCGAGTGACGACGAAGCCTTCTATGGACTTGGTCAGCATCAGGCCGATGAGTTCAACTACAAAGGCAAGAACGAAGAGTTATATCAGTACAACACAAAGGTATCTATCCCATTTATCGTATCGAACAAGAACTATGGTATCTTGTGGGACAACTACTCGCTCACACGCTTTGGTGACCAGCGAGACTATGCGCAGCTCAACGAAGCCTTCAAAGTATATGACAAAGACGGCAACGAAGGCGGCTTAAGCAGCATCTGGACACCAGCAGCAAAGAGTGGAGCAGAGGTATTGCAGCGCACAGAGCCAATATTGTACTTCGACAACATCAAAGCCAACAAAGAGTTACTGCCAAAGGGCTTCCCACTCATGGGTTCAACAGTAGCCTTTGAGGGATATCTCGAGCCATCGGAGACAGGCACATACAGGTTCCTTCATTATTATGCAGGTTATCAGAAGATATATATCAACGACCAGGAAGTCGTTCCAGAGATATGGCGTACAGCATGGAATCCAAACAGCCACAAGTTCCAGTTTGACATGGAAGCCGGCAAGAGATATAAGATACACATCGATTGGATACCAGACGGTGGTGAGTCATACTGTGCATTGAGAGCCCTAACACCAGTGCCAGACGCAGAGCAGAACAAACTCGCATTCTGGAGTGAGATGGGTCAGCAGCTCGACTACTATTTCATCAAGGGCAACAATCTTGATGAAGTGATCAGTGGCTACAGAACATTGACAGGCAAGGCACAGGTGATGCCAAAGTGGGCTATGGGATTCTGGCAGAGCCGTGAGCGCTACAAGACACAGGACGAGATATTGGAGGTAGCAGCAGAGTTCAGAAGACGTCAGATACCTATCGACAACATCGTACAGGACTGGTCGTACTGGGTAGAAGACTCATGGGGAGCGCACGACTTTGACCCAGCCAGATTTGCTGATCCACAGATGATGATAGACTCTATACACAACATGAACTTCCGCTATATGATATCAGTATGGCCAAAGTTCTATGCTACAACAGAGCACTACAAAGAGTTTGATGAAAAGGGCTGGATGTATCAGCAGGCCGTAAAAGACTCGATCAGAGACTGGATTGGCGAAGGATATATCGGTTCGTTCTATGACGCATATGCAGAAGGCGCACGCAAGCTCTTCTGGGACCAGATGAACGAGCACCTCTATAAGTTTGGCATTGACGCATGGTGGATGGACGCCTCGGAGCCAAACGTAAGAGACTGCACACCAATGGACTACCGCAAGGCCTTGTGTGGACCAACAGCGCTCGGTCCATCAACAGAATACTTCAACGCATACGCCCTTGAGAATGCCGATGCCATCTACAACGGTCAGCGCAGTGTGAACGACTCATCACGAGTATTCCTCTTGACACGAAGCGGATTTGCAGGTTTGCAGAGATATTCGACAGCTACATGGAGCGGTGACATAGGCACAAGATGGGAAGACATGAAGACCCAGATATCGGCAGGCTTGAACTTCTCGATCTCGGGTGTACCATTCTGGACAATGGATATCGGTGGTTTCAGTGTAGAGAGCCGATATGTAGCCGGTCAGCAGCTTTATGACCAGACAGGCAAGGAGAATGCAGACAACAAAGAGTGGAAAGAGCTTCAGGCACGATGGTATCAGTTTGGTGCATTCTGTCCATTATACCGAGCACATGGCCAGTGGCCATATCGTGAGGTATGGAACATAGCGCCCGAGAATCATCCGACATACAAGTCGATCTTGTACTACTCAAAGCTACGTTATAACCTCATGCCATATATCTATTCATTGGCAGGCATGACACACTTTGACGACTACACAATCATGCGTCCACTCGTTATGGACTTCGAGAAAGACGCCCAGGTGCTCAACATCGGCGACCAGTTCATGTTCGGTCCATCAATACTTGTAAACCCAGTATATGAATATGGCGCACGCAGCCGCAAGGTATATCTGCCAGCATCGACAGGATGGTATGACTTCTACACAGGAGCATATCAGAGAGGCGAGCAGACCATTGACGCTCCAGCACCATACGAGAGAATACCACTGTATGTAAGAGAAGGCGCAATAATCCCTGTAGGTCCAGACATCCAATATGCAACAGAGGTTCAGCCAAAAGAGGTCACAATCTTCGTATATGCAGGCCAGAACGGCAAGTTCACACTATATGAAGATGAAGGCACCAACTACAACTACGAGAAGGGACAGTACAGCATGATAGAGCTGACATACGACGAGTCGCAGAAGACACTCGTAATAGGTCAGCGCAAGGGAGAATTTAACGGAATGGCGAAAGAGAGAACATTCAACGTAGTACTAGTTGACAAGGATGCGCCAATAGGCTTCAGCAAGGATGCGAAAGGCCAGACGGTGGATTATAACGGAGAACAAATACATATAAAACTCTAGGTCCACGACGCACAAAAGATTATATTTCAGAAACGAGCCAACAACATGAAAGATGTTGACTCGTTTCTTTGGCATATATAGACAGAAAGTAAAATGACAGGCAGACTATTAACATTAGGCATCATTGCAGCGGTCCTCCTCAGTTCGTGTGAGGAAGTCACATCGCCACGCACAATGAGCAAGTTCACCAAAGAATGGAGATTTCAGCTCATCGACTCGACATTGAACGAAATAGACATCGAGAAAGAAGACTATGACGACAACGAATGGCGAGTGCTAGACCTGCCACACGACTGGGCCATAGAGGGAGACTTCAGCGAGAGCAATCCTTCGGGGACAGGTGGCGGAGCCTTACCAGGTGGACTAGGATGGTATAGGAAGACCTTTGATGTAACAAGTGAAGACCTAGAGAAACAGGTGTTTATCACATTTGATGGCATCTACATGAACTCAACGATATATATAAACGGAGAGAAGATAGGCCATCGTCCGTATGGATATGCCACAGCGCAATATAATCTCACGCCCCACCTGCACAAAGGAGAGAACACCATAGCGGTGCGTGTGGACAACACAGAACAGCCTAACTCACGTTGGTATAGCGGATGCGGCATATACAGAAACGTATGGTTGACAAAGACCAACGACATACACATAGACAACTGGGGCACATACGTCACCACCCCACTCGTCAATTCCGTCAAAGCACACGTAAATGCAGAGATAACCATTGTCAGCAATAGAGCCTTCAACACAGACATCAAGATAATCTCGAATATCATAGATGCCAAGGGCAAGTGTGTAGCGACAACCAAGAACACCATAAACATAGAGAACCAGAGCAAGAGGACCATAACCCAGTCCATAGACCTCAACAAGCCCCATCTGTGGAACATCGACGACCCATACAGATATAAGCTTGTCAGCAAGATATATGAGAACGGGACGCTCATAGACGAATACACCACAGTATTTGGTGTGAGAAACTTCTATTTTGATGCAGACCAGGGCTTCATACTCAACAACAAGAACATCAAGATAAACGGAGTCTGCATGCACCATGATCTCGGTTGTCTTGGAGCAGCAATAAACAAGAGAGCCATAGAGCGTCAGCTAGAGATACTCAAGAAGATGGGTTGCAACGGCATAAGATGTTCGCACAACCCACCAGCGCCAGAGCTCCTTGATCTATGCGACAGCATGGGTTTCATTGTTATGGACGAAGCATTTGACATGTGGAGAAAGAAAAAGACAGCCCATGATTACGCCCGTTATTTCAATGAATGGCACGAGAAAGACCTTACAGACCTCATAATGCGAGACAGAAACCATCCGTCGATATTTATGTGGAGTATAGGCAATGAGGTATTGGAGCAATGGACCGACGCCAACGCCGACACGCTCGACATAGCGGCCGCCAACCTCCTGCTCAACATGAAGAGAGATGACAGCACCCTAGCCAATGGAGAAGAGGCGAGTGTAAACTCACTGCTTTGCATGAAGCTATGCGACATGGTTCACAAGCTCGATCCTACGCGTCCGGTAACAGCCGGCAACAACGAGCCAAATCCTAACAACCACCTCTTCAAGGCAGGCACACTTGACATCATAGGCTTCAACTATCACGACGCATGGTTTGAGGATGTACCAAAGAACTTCCCTCACAAGCCATTTATCGTGACAGAGAGTGTATCAGGCCTTATGACACGCGGATACTACCGAATGCCAAGTGGCAGAAACTTCGTATGGCCAGAGAGATGGGACAAGCCATTCTATGACCAGTCGTTTGCATGTTCATCATACGACAACTGCCATGTGCCATGGGGCAACAGCCATGAGAACACGCTCAAGATAGTAAAGAAGAACAAATTCATCAGCGGACAGTATATCTGGACAGGCTTCGACTATATCGGCGAGCCAACACCATACGGCTGGCCAGCAAGATCATCATATTTCGGTGTGATAGACCTTGCGGGATTCCCCAAGGACATCTACTACATGTATCAGAGTGAGTGGACCAATGACAAGCCAGTGCTTCATCTCTTCCCACACTGGAACTGGAAAGACGGTGAGGATGTAGATATATGGTGCTATTACAACCAGGCAGATGAAGTAGAGCTATACCTCAACGGTGAGTCGATGGGCATACAGCGCAAAGACACCACAACACTCCATGCACTATGGAACCTAGAGTTCAAGAGAGGAGAGTTGAGAGCCGTCAGCCGAAAAGGCGGGAAAGTCATCAAGGAGCAAGTCATTCGTTCAGCCGGTCGTCCGGCGCAGATCAGGATGACACCAGACCGAGAGCGAATAAGAGCCAACGGAGAAGACCTCAGCTTCATAACAGTCGAAGTGCTCGACAAGAACGGCAACCTCTGTCCGACAGCAGAGAACGACATACACTTCGAGATTGAGGGCACAGGATTCATAGCCGGTGTAGATAACGGTTCACCGATAAGCATGGAACGCTTCAAGGACAACCACAGAAAAGCCTTCTATGGCAAATGCCTTGTAGTAGTGCAGAGCAACGGAGACATAGGCAACATAAGAATAGTAGCCAATGCCGATGGCCTAAGCAGTGCCGAAGCAGCGATACATTGCCTTGGTGAAAAACAGTATTAAACAACACACATAAGACATGTCATTACCACAAGATCCATTTATGCTACTGAGCTATATCAACACACAGCTCAGAGACAACTATGAGTCACTAGAAGAGCTATGTGCCAGTCTTGACATAGACAAAGACGAGCTCATCGCGAAACTATCGTCGGCAGGCTTTGACTATATGGAAGCCATCAAACAGTTCAAATAAGACAACTGAAAAACATCAATAATAAGAAATGAAGAGAATACTATTATCATTATCAGTCATTGCGCTAGCAAGCTGTGTTCAGCAGAAGAATGCAGAGCAATGGACAGATGCAGAAATTGAGCAGAAAATAACAGAGGTACTTCCACAACTCACTCTAGAAGAGAAAGTAGCCATGTGCCATGCGCAGTCGAAGTTCTCTACACCAGGTGTAGCACGTCTTGGCATTCCTGAACTGTGGTATTCAGATGGTCCTCATGGAGTACGCATGGAGATCAACTGGGATGACTGGGGACATTCGCACTGGACCAATGACACAGCGACAGCCTTTCCTGTACTGACAGCGTTGGCATCGTCATTCAATCCAGACCTTGCATACGAATATGGCAATGCAGTAGCAGAAGAGGCACTCTACAGAGGCAAAGACGTGATGCTCGGTCCAGGCGTGAACATCTACCGTTCACCACTCAACGGGCGTAACTTTGAGTATATGGGTGAAGATCCATTCCTCGCAGGTCAGATGGCAGTACCATATATCAAGGGAATGCAGAAGAACGGCGTAGCATCGTGCGTGAAGCATTTTGCCCTCAACAACCAGGAGACATGGAGAACCACAGTAGATGTAGAAGTCAGCGAAAGAGCATTGCGTGAGATCTACCTGCCAGCCTTTGAAGCAGCAGTTAAAGAGGGCAATGTATGGTCGATCATGGGCTCGTACAACCTCTATAACGGTCAGCACTGCTGTCACAACGCAAAACTCAACAGCATCTTGAGAGACGAGTGGGGTTTTGACGGATGTGTAATCACCGACTGGGGTGGAGCTACAGACACCAAGGAGTCGGCAGAGAACGGTCTTGACATCGAGATGGGCACATGGACAAACGGCTTGACAGCGTCGACAAAGAATGCATACGACAACTACTATCTTGCGCAGCCATATCTTGAGGCCATCAAGAAGGGTGAGATAGATGTCAAGACCCTTGACGCCAAGGTAAGCAACATCCTCCGCATGATGTATAGGACAAACATGGCCAAGACACTCAAGCACGGCAGGAAAGGCAATGCAGAGCATATCGAGACAGCGCTCAACATAGCTCGCGAAGGCATTGTACTCCTCAAGAACGACAATAAAGTGTTGCCACTTGACAAGGAGACCACAATGAAGATAGCCGTTATAGGTGAAAACGCCACACGAAGCATGATGGGCGGTGGTTCATCAGAGCTCAAGACATTCCATGAGGTATCACCACTTGAAGGCATCAAGAGCCACTTCACAAAGGCAGACATCACATATTCTATGGGTTATGCAAGCGGTCCAGAGATCTATGGCTGGGTATTGCCATCGAAGCTCAATGCCGACAGCCTCAAGAGAGCAGCTCTCAGCACAGTAAAAGATGCAGACCTCGTAATCTATGTAGGTGGTTTGACAAAGGCACATCAGCAGGACTGTGAAGGAGGCGACCGCGTAAGCATGGATCTGCCATTTGGCCAGAACGAGCTCATCAACGACATACTTGCAGTTAACAAGAACATGGTTATGGTGCTTGTTGACGGTAACGCAGTAACAATGCCATGGATAGACAATGTACCAACAATCGTAGAGGCATGGTATGGTGGCTGCCAGGCAGGCAACGCAATAGCCGATGTGCTCTGTGGTGATGTAAACCCTTCGGGCAAGCTTCCATACACCTTCCCTGTTAAGCTCACCGACAACGCAGCACACAGCTTTGAGTCGGAGGAGGTATTCCCAGGCTTGGCAGCAGAGAACGAAGCCAAGAACCACAAAGAGTACTACAAGGAAGACATCCTCGTAGGCTACCGTTGGCATGAGACAAAGAACATCAAGCCACTCTTCGCCTTCGGTTATGGTTTGAGCTATACAACATTTGAGCTTTCAAACATCAGCGCAAAGAATTCAAGCAAGACAATAAGCGTAAAGGCAACAGTAAGCAACACAGGCGACCGTGAGGGAGCAGAGGTTGTTCAGGTTTATGTCGGCAAGCAGGATTCGAAAGTATTGCGTGCGGTAAAGGAGCTCAAGGGCTTCAAGAAGACCAAGCTTGCTGCAGGAGAGAAGGCAGAGGTTTCGATCGAGATACCAGTAGAGAAACTCGCGTTCTGGAACGAAGAGACAAAGGCCTGGGAAGTTGAGAAAGGCAAGTACAACGTATATGTAGGTACTGCATCAGACAACATTGCCGAGACAATAGAGATAAGCGTAGATTAAGCGCATATACAGAACAAAAAAATACCGATTGAGCGTTATGTTCAATCGGTATTTTTATTTTGTTGTCAGTCTCACTACTGGTTACGCAACTCTATATCCTCCTTGAACTGCCAGCAATTACCAGATTTCATATAGCTATCATAGCTCCAATCGGGACCATAATAGCGGAACTCACCGATAAACATAGAGTTGTTAGGCGACAGATGGTCGAAAACGATCGACTTACGCTTCTCATCATAGCGGAGCATCATATTAACGCCAGCAGAGTAACGGAACACACGTCGGTGATAAGTAGCCTTCTCATGTTCGAAGATAGGAGCGCCAAATTTACATTTACGCTTATCGAAGAAAAGAGTCTCAATGACACGAGTCTTCACCAGTCCGTCATTAGACTTATAGCCAAGAAGAGTATAATAGTTCACCTTGTCGAATTTAGACTCGACGAGAGCATAATAGACAGCGCCGTACCATTTCTCTGGTCCGACCTTGACACGCTCAGGGCTCTTTATCTTGTCGGTAGCGTCGGTCAGTTCATACACGTCGATAGCGCCATTTTCTCTTCGATGGATGACAAGTCCATCGCAATGGCTAGTGAGGTCGTTATAGACAGTCATGTACGTCAGTACGCGAACCATATTGTCGCTGCTAGTCACAGAATAAAGTCGAGGCAGTGCAGACATGTCGGAAGTAAGAGCGTCGTCATAGCTAAAAAGGGCTCGCAAGCGGCTTGATACAATCTTCTCAGCATTGACCTTATCAGAGTGTGAGCCACGAACGTCGGCCAATGTCTCAAACATCATCCTTATAGTAACATCAGGCATCCACCACAGGCGCTTGCCAGAAATAGAATCGGCCACTTCGAATCCGTACATATCGTGGACCACGGCAGGGCGCAACAACTTATGCACATCTTTCAGAGGCAAAGGAATGATATCGGTAAAAGCCTCTACCTGTTCATATTTATCCGTTCTGCGAGCAATCCAGTCAATGCTGGTGCGGTTACCCATATAACGCAGATAATAGAATATCGTTGTAGATATCTCAGGCACCGACATCTTACCAAAGAAATGAGGCTTGAACGAGTCGATTTCAGCAACAGAAGCATTAGCGACAACCTTAACCGCACGCTCGCGCCAGTTCTGATGTTCAAAAGAGTACTGATTCTCATCGACCAGAGCGGCGATACGTGAAGCATCGTTCTCCAAGGCAGACAGCTGTGAAACGGCACGCACAGAATTATCCTGCTGCTGTGCAAGTACACCGCAGGAAAGTAAGATGCTCAATATGAAAACAAAGAATCTTGCCATAGAGCAATACTATTATTTATGAAAAGGGATTACTCCGTTACCTTAAGGAAGTTGTAAACAGGATTTGCATACATCTTAAGGATAGTGTCGTAGATAAACGCATGGTCAGCATCCTCGAGTCGGCTGATATGCTCATTGACATAGTGCATAAAAGCCTTCATATCTTCATCAGTGTAATTAGCACGGAATCGGTCAGTCTTCTCGAGCACATCGTAGGCGACATAGTTACCAGGCCAGAGGTGATAGTTGTGATAGATCTGATTATCTATGATATCGACGATAGCCTGAACCTGTACGTTCTTGTTAGGGTCAGTAATCTGCTCAAGTTCGGGAGTGATAGGAGTGCCGAAAGAGAAATGCACATGGCCCTTCTTACCCGTGATACCCATAGACATGTGGGTAAGGTCTTCCTTCTGCGACTTCTTGTAGTCAGGATCATCGCGTTTAAGCTGATACTGATAAGCCTTAAGATAATCGCAAGGGTCGAATTCGTAAGAGATACTTACAGGCACCACGTTAAGTTCCTTGATATTATCAACCATAGAAGAGGACTTACCGCTTATGTTGAGCATCTTGAGCACAGCGCCCTGAGTCATGTCGTTGCCATCCTTTGAACGGCCTTCACGCTGAGCGAGCCAAATATTCTGGTTCTGATTAACGATAGAATCGCGGATGAAAGCAGAGAGAGTGCCAGAAGCCTCCATCTGTTGGCGAACAGGGAGTCCGCGCTTAACAACGAACGACTTATTAAGCTTAACCAGTCCGGTAATCCAGTCGTAGATAAGAAGGTTATCACCGATACCAATTTCGGTAGTCTTGAATCCAGCCTCATGCAACTTCACATTGAGGAAAGCGGAATCGAGGACGATATCGCGGTGATTAGTGATGAACAGATAGCTTTTATTCTTGTCAAGATTCTCAATGCCACTAGCGGAAACGCCGTAGGTAGAGGTCTTTATCACATTATCAAGGAAAGGTATGATGAGTCCGGTCTGGAAGTCCTCAATGCACTTTACAGAACGCAGCTTCGCTATGATAGCTTCAACTGGTGTGCCAGGGAAGAGGGCTGGAATCATACGAACGAAGTATGGTTCATTGACAAGCTTGTCAATAGCAGCGCTCACCTCTTCATCGCGGAAAGGACGAATCTGGTCGAAATCTGGATTCTGTGTCATAATTATTGAAATTTATTACACCAATAAAAATGTTTTTGACGCGCAAATATAGTCTTAAAATAGCAAATAAGAGAATATAAGGCGTTTAAATTATCTCGTCAGTGCAATTAAGAGGTGGGACTTAAGGGGGTGCAGGCCAAGTTAGGCAAAAATTATTCGCCAACTATTTGGAAGTTTAAGTTATAATGCATAATTTTGCATCGTCAATCAGGAACGACTGACGAACATACTGGAAAGATGGCAGAGTGGTCGAATGCACCGGTCTTGAAAACCGGCATACCGCGAGGTATCCGGGGTTCGAATCCCTGTCTTTCCGCTCAGAACGAGATTTCAGAAATGAAGTCTCGTTCTTTTTTTATCATATTCTGATACCCACGATCACGGCATCGTCGGTTTGTTCATAAAGATTCTGATCGCCAGTCATGCTTCCGAGACGCCAGTTGTCGATAGTAGCCTCAATCTTAACCTTTTGTGCGCCGAAAGGCAGTTTATGTATATCGGCGAGCAAAGAGCGCAAGCGTCGTGCGGTAAACTTATGAACAGCAGAAGACGGGTCATAGCCGAACTGATCGGTCAATCCATCGCTGAACATATAAACGACATCACCCTTTTGAGCGTCGACGATATGGTTGGTAAAATGGTCCTTTTCATTGTAGTGGACACCGATAGGCATGTGGTCGGCCTCGTACTTCACCACCTCACCATCATGAATAAGTATCATAGGTCGGTAAGCGCCAGCATAGTGAATGATATTCTTCTGTAAATCGATAAGAAGCAGAGCCATATCCATACCATCGGAAGTTGATTCCTCACCTATATTCTGGTGGAGCGAAGCCTTGAAAAGTCCGCGAACATCATCGAGTACGGAAGCCGCAGTCACACCCTCAACATTACCGATAGCGGTAGCCAGGTGGCCGAGGATAGACATACCCAACATGCTAAGGAACGCGCCAGGGACGCCATGTCCGGTACAGTCGGCCACAGCAAGCATCTTATAGTGTCCGACCTGAGCAGCCCAATAGAAATCGCCAGAGACGATACTCAACGGCCTTAGGAGGACCAGGTTGTCACCAAAAAGCTTAGACATAAGAGCATCGGAAGGCATAGCGGCACGCTGAATGACGCTAGCATAGTTGATGCTAGAAGTCATCTCCTCATTGATCTTGGTAATAATATCGTTCTGATTAAGAAGACTACGTTTCTGCTGTTCGATCTGTTCATTCTGCTGTTCGAGACATTCGTTCTGAACGATTATCTCCTCCTTCTGCTGTTCCAGTTCACAATTCTTCAAGTCGAGAGCCTCATTAGCCCTACGGCTAGCGAACCAGAAACGCACTACGACAGCAGCTAGAAGTGACACTATCAGCAGTGACACCACAGCGAACAGGGTCAACATACGTTGTTGCTTAGCCTCAGCTTCGAGGAGCGTCTCGCGGTTTTTCTGTATCTGCATCTGCTCATCGAACTTTGCCTGAGCCATACTTTGCGTTGCGGTTATAGCGTAGTCCTTCTTTCGTTCCTGACGGTAATAGAAGTCGCTCAACTGACTGCAAGAAAGAGCCTCTTCGAATCGGCCCATCGCCTTATACATACGAGTAAGCGTCTTATATAGACGATAGTTATTATCCTTGTAGGATACGGGATCGCTTTCGATCAGAGTCTTGATAGAATCGGCGAAATGCTGTGCCTCGGCAAACTTACGAGACAATGCCAGATACCATATCTTGTTGAAATCGAAAACGAATCGTTCGCTATCATAGCCATAGCGATCGACATATTCGTATCCACGATCGATAAGCACGCGGGAGCTATCCAGCAACGCCTGTCGGGCATGACCAGGCAACGTATATTCCGTCATCAGTATCTCGGGAAGCTCAGACGAGACAATATACTTAACGAACTCATAGTCGGCATCGGCAGCGATATCGAGAGCCTTCTTATATTCGCGCTTCGCCTTTTCAAGCACATTGACATCGATTTCGGCGGACACCTCGCACTGGGCAAGAGCAGTAGAAGCCATTCCCATGTGGTCTTCAGCTACGCCGCTTTTATTTCCTATAATGCTATCGATATGCAGGGCCTCAAGATAACACTCCTCAGCCTTATCGAACATTTCATAGAGATAATTGCTATTACCAATATCGCGCAAGACATCGCACATGAGCGAGCTATCCCCTCTTTGCCTATACAGATCGAGAGCCTTGTGGTAGTAGTCATCAGCCTTAGTGGCATCCATGAGACGTGTAGAGTATACAATAGCTATATTATGGTAATTCTTTGCCAGTCCCGATGTCTCATGAGTAGAATCGGAGACATAAGCTCCACGAAAAGCATGCTGCAAGGCAGAGACGTAATCGTTCATATAGTAGTATGCCCAATAGAGATAACTTTCGGCGAACACCTCATAGCTAGCATTCTTCTTTTTCTTAGCCAAGGAGAGCAACATCTGTGAATAGCGCATCACAGAGTCAACGTTGTAATGTTCCTGAGCAAGTTTATCGAGATAGAAAAGCCTTGTAGTGTCGCACGAGGAACGCTCCATAAGG
Organism: Bacteroidales bacterium; assembly: GCA_024401335.1. Lineage (GTDB taxonomy): Bacteria > Bacteroidota > Bacteroidia > Bacteroidales > Marinilabiliaceae > W3P20-009. The sequence goes on along the minus strand of JAKSLH010000006.1, from coordinate 116,533 downwards.
CAGTATATGCTGTCGAAATAGGCATCATCATCACTATCAGCCTGTGCGAAAGCAGAGAGAGAAAAAAACAAAACAAGAAAGACCGATATAGATCGCATATATTTAAACTACATATTTACAGGAATACAAATATAGTCTATTTTTGATAAGCAATAAACAATGTCACGGAAGAAAAAAAGTCAATATTGTCCAAAGAAACCGACACTACGAAAAGAATATAACCCCTTGTACGGTTGTACATTGCATGGAGACATGTTAATTTTGCAACGGATTAGAATTCACGTCGCGAGCATGATCATTAAGCAGTGAATTTACAGAATTGAATTATAGTGTATGAAAAAAACATTCTCCCTTTTGGCTATTACGGCTATAGCCACAACAAGCTTTTCACAGAGTGTCTGCAAGATAGGCGACACAGAATATGAATCTATTGCGTATGCAGTCCGTCAGGTAGAAGACGGTGGAACAGCCACGGTAGATATCTTGGCAGACGTAGAGCTCACGAACAACGACGACGGGACAGCGCAAAGCAATTTCAAAGCAATAATCAACAAGAACAAGCAGATCACAGTCAACCTCAATGGGCACACCATAGAGGCAGTAGGCAACCACTGTGCATTCAGTGTACAGTCGGGATCTCTGACAATAAACGGCGAAGGAACGATAAGGAACACCATGGAGAGTATTCCTGAGGAAGACACAGATTATCGTCGTTGTGTGTGGAGTGACGAGAATACGCAAGTAACCGTAAACGGAGGCTATTACGAGTTGACACAAGGTGGAAATTCAGTGTTCTGCTTCAACGGAGACGCCACATTAAGCAATTGCACAATCGTCAGTCTTTCTATCCATCGTGCATGTGCCATGTATGGGGACTACAATAGAGTTTTAACAGGATGCAATATAACCTCAGCCGGCAGAGCGGTATATAACCACAACGGCGCATTGAAGATGGTAGATTGCGTCGCCACCGGTGCGAAGAACACAGCTACGATAGACATGATAGCCGGAAGCGCTAATATCATCAATTCGGTAGTCACGAACATCGAGGAGGAATATTTCGACCCTGACTATCGCCGAGCAATATGGAGCAGTGAAGACGCGACAGTAAACATCACAGATGGCCAATTCACATCGAGTTCAACGCAAGTCTTGTGTTTCAATGGAGATGCCAGCATCAGTGGCGCACACATAGAAAACAAAAACGTTTCTGGCACATCGAGGTACACATGTCTATGCTCTGGCGAACACACACGTACACTCACCAAATGCACATCGACAGGCGGAGTATTACACAATCTTAGCGGCACGTTGAATGTGATAGGAGGCACTTATTCCAATGCCACAAACAAATCCACAATAGGCATACATGAAGGTAATGTAATATTGAGAGACGTGACAGCAACAAACGACTGCCTAGAGATTGAAGAGACAGAAAAAGATTATCGTCGAGCAGTATGGAGCGACGAAAACGCTTCGACAACCATCAGCGGCGGTTTGTTTGAAAACAATGCGGACGGCACTCAGACCATCTGTTTTGTCGGCAAGGGCCTAATTGACGGCAAAGCCATAGTCACAAACAACGGCACAGGTAGTGTGATATCGGGCGGAGAAGTCAAGAATGCCAAACTCAAGACCGAGGGCGACCTATTATTTGTCAATGACACGAAAGTTGTCTATGCCATCTGCAACAAGAACAACGACTCAGACTACACATTCGTTGAAAACACAGATTCGAAGACAAACAGCGAGTATCCATACTGCATAACAGATAATCCGACAGCAATCAAGGACATCACAGTCGAAGGAGCCAAGGCAGTAAAGAAGCTAATTAACGGCAAGCTAGTGATTATACGTGACGAGAAGATGTATGATTTGAGCGGAAGAGAATTGTAATATCATAGAGGAGATGTGTGCGGGACATATTGGATTAGCATCGTATCAGTAGAAAAAAAGAGACTGACTTGCATGAGCAGGTCAGTCTCTTTAGTTTTTATTCTCTCAGGCTATTAGATATCGAGAGCGGCGTGATAGCCTTCGTAGATAGCCTTAGTGATATTAGCAGGGCGGATGCAGTCGCCAACCTCACGAACAAATGGAGCGGAGAGGCGGAGCGCATCGACATCGGCGCGGTTAGCCTTCTGGCCCACAGCGCAGATGACAGTCTTGCCAGGAACAAGGACCTCGTTACCATCCTTATCCTTGCAGACAAGTCCGTCGGCAGTGACACGCAGACCTGCATATTCAGTATGAGCGGTAGTATATTCAGCCACCTTCTTCATCAAGATAGGGCGATGGCGTATGTTGCAGTCAGGAGCGAGAGTGTCGCGCATCTCGACAAGATGAACCTTCTTGCCCTCCATGCCCAGATGGACAGCGCACTCACATCCAGCGAGGCCACCACCGAGAACGACAACCTCATCGGCAACCTTCTCCTTATTGAGGTAGTAATCGTTTACAATCACGACATTGTTTGAATCGATACCAGGCAACTGAGGGACGAAAGGCTTAGAACCGACAGCAAGGATGACAGCATCTGGTTTTTCCTTCTCGACATATTCAGGAGTGACATTAGTATTCAGACGTATCTCAACCCCCTCATCGAGAGCCTGACGTTCGAGAACGAGACCGAGCTGATACATCTCATACTTGAAAGGTATAGCCTGTTCTGACTTAAGTATACCGCCAACCTTATCAGATTTCTCGCAAAGGACCACCTTATGTCCACGCTGAGCCGCTGTAACCGCAGCTTTAAGTCCAGCAACGCCAGCACCGACAACGAGCACCTTCTTGCTACGCAAAGCAGGAGTAACCTCCATACCTTCTATTTCGCGACCGATAATAGGGTTGACAGCGCAGCGGCGAGTGAAAGTGACAGGACGCTCTGCCATACAAGTATAGCAACGGAGGCACTTCACTACCCTATCTTCCATGCCAGCGACAACCTTATTAGGCAAGAAAGGATCGGCGAGAAGCTGACGAGCCATATAGACAACATCGGCCTTGCCTTCGGCTATAATCTGTTCCATCTGAGCAGGGTCGCTAAGAGCACCAAGAGTAGCCACAGGCTTCTTCACGTGCTTCTTAATCTCTGCAGCCAACCATACATTGACGCCATGAGGGTCGAACATAGGAGGCGTAGTATTGAAGAAGCCGAACTGGTAGGAGCCAGCAGACACATGGATAAGGTCGACATATTCTTCGACAGCCTGTGCGATCTTTATACCATCTTCAATGCCATAGCCGCCATCGAAGAGTTCGCTACCGCTAAGACGCACCTCGATAGGGAATCCTTCGCCTACAGCAGCACGTACAGAGGCGAGCACCTCACGAACTATACGGATGCGATTTTCCAAAGAACCGCCATATTCGTCGGTACGATGATTGAGATAAGGAGAGAGGAACTGATGGAGGAGCCATCCATGACCGGCATGCACCATAATCATCTCATAGCCAGCGCGTTTACAGAGAGCAGCGTTGTCGCCATAGGCCTTAACAATATCGGCAATCTGCTCTTTAGAGAGTTGCTTCACAGGACGGCCATCAGGGCGCACGCCATCGCTTGGACCCCACTGGCAAAGGCTAGCCTTCTTATTCTTGTCGGCCATATAAGTGCCAGCATACTGGCCCGAATGAGAGAGCTCGATGCTAGGGACAGAGCCATGACGACGAATAGCGTCGGCTACAAAGGTATGAGCAGCGAGACAACCAACAGTTTCGAGATTGAGATGGAGCATGTGGCTAGCATCGGTTTCAGGATGCACCACAAGTTCACTAACAGTAACAGACGCTGCGCCACCTTTAGCGCGAAGTTCATAAAAACCTTGTGTACGTGGGCCAGGACAGCAATCGGCTGTAATATCTGTGGCACCCATAGGAGCAGAGAAGATCCTATTACGGAAAGTAACCCTACCGAGCTGTATAGGGCTCGTCAAGTGAGGGTATTTGTTTTGGTTCATAGTTTATATTTGTGATTAAGTTTGACTCTGAAACAGCAGAATGTCGGCCTTGGTAGCCAACATTAAAAATTCTTTAATTTATAATGCAAAGGTAACGCAATTATGCATCAAAAGTGCATATAAATTGTATTTTTGCAAAATAAGTTTAAGAACTTTGCAAAAATATGAAAATAATAACATGCATATGTGCCATTGCTATATCGACCAGTATAGCAGCACAAAGAGAGGGAGGCATCAGTGCGGAGATGCTCAACACCATTAGAAAAGCCAACACGACAACTACCGCAGACAAGGCTTTGCGCAACGCCCTTGCATCGAACAGTATCAACAGCCTGGCACTCACAGCCAACAACCAAGCCAACAGTGACACATATTTCAGCAACAAAGTAGAATCGAAAGGCATCACAGACCAAGAGAGCAGTGGAAGATGCTGGCTTTTCACAGGGTTGAATGTGATGAGAGCAAAGGCGATAGCAAAATACAACCTCGGGGCATTCCAGTTTTCGCAAAGCTACTGTTTCTTCTACGACCAGCTAGAGAAGGCCAACCTCTTCCTGCAAGCCACCATTGACAATGCGAACAAAGGCATGGACGACAAGACTGTAGAATGGCTATTCAAGAACCCATTGTCGGACGGAGGTCAATTTACAGGCATACAAGACATCATAACCAAATATGGCGTAGTGCCAGCAGAGGTAATGACAGAGAGCTTCAGTGCCAACAACACCTCGAAGATGAGTTCGATAATAAGCAGCAAGCTGAGAGAATATGGCCTAGAGCTGCGCAAGGCATACGCCAAGGGAGAGAAGAAAGCGGCACTAGAGAGCAGGAAGACCGAGATGCTGAAAACCATATATCACATACTGGCAATATGCCTCGGTGAGCCACCAATGGAATTCACATGGACACGCAAGGACATCAACGGCGACCCACAGGAGACAAAGACCTACACACCAAAGGAGTTTTATAACGAGATGGTAGGTTTAGACCTGAAGAACAACTATGTGATGCTCATGAACGACCCGACACGCGAATACTACAAGCTATACACAATAGACCTTGACAGACATGCGTATGACGGAGAGGACTGGACATTCGTAAACCTCCCAATAGAAGACATAAAGGCAGCCGCCATAGCATCAATAAAAGACAGCACGATGATGTATTTCTCGTGTGATGTAGGCAAGTGCTACAACAGAAACACCGGAGTGCTCTCGACCGACAACTACGACTATGAGTCGTTGTTCTCAACAACATTCAGCATGGACAAAGCCGACAGGATAAGAACATTTGAATCGGCCTCAAGCCATGCCATGACACTCATGGCGGTAGATCTTGACAAAGACGGCAAGCCAACAAAATGGATGGTAGAGAACTCATGGGGAGCCAGCACAGGATATAACGGGCATCTCATCATGACCGACAAATGGTTTGAGGAGTATATGTTCCGCCTTGTTGTTGAGAAGAAATACGCCACAAAGAAGATCTTGGACGTGCTCAACCAGAAGCCGATCAAGCTACCAGCATGGGATCCACTATTTACACCAGAAGAATAAAACAGAACAAACAAAAACATATAATCATGAATAAATTCGCAACAATTATGTGTGCTGCCCTAGGACTCGTAGCATGCACAACACAAAAGAAAGCAGAAGAAACAGCTCATCAGCAGAAAGTGCTCGTATTGTATTACTCACAAGCGGGAGCAACAAAAGCAGTAGCCGAAGAGATAAAGACACAGCTCAACGCCGACATTGAAGCCATAGAGCTCGACGTGCCATATAGCGGCGACTACATGCAGACCATAGAACGCTGCAGAAAAGAGATGGAAGCAGGTGAGGCTCCAACAATCAAGCCATTGAAGTCGAACATCAGCGACTACGACTGCATCTTCCTCGGCTACCCAGTATGGTTTGGCACATACGCACAGCCAATAGCAGGACTTGTCAAGGCACAAAGCTTTGAGGGCAAGAACATCGTCACATTCTGCACCTTTGGCAGCGGCGGATTGCAGGCCAGCACAAATGACTTGAAGGCAGCCCTTCCTAACGCAACAATAACAGAAGGCTATGGTGTGCGCACAGCAAGAGTAGCTTCTGCAGCAGAGGAGCTCAACCGTTTCCTCATAGAGAGAGGATATAAGGAGGGAGAGATAGATATGTTGCCAGCCTTCATGGAGCACAAGCCAGTAACCGATGCTGACATTGACGTATTCAACCAGGCATGCGGTGACTATCAGTTCCCACTCGGCACACCAATCGACGTAGCGATAAGAGAGACAGCCAACAGCACAGACTATGAATACACAGTCAAGAGCGCAGGACAGAACGGTGAAGAAGCAACAGTAACCATCTACGTCACAACAAGCAAAGCGGAAGGCGCAAAGCCAGAATTCACACAGGTTGTAAGATAACACCCAACATCTACTCTATCTTTACTCTATCTTTTACTTTGAAAAAGGCTACATTACTGTGCGCAACGATATTGATGGCAATAACATCGTATGCGCAACAATTCAAAATCAACGAGTCGGGTTACTTCAACTGCGAAGGCATCGACGTCATGGCGTTCAGCGACTTCTATCCAGAAGGTCACCAGGGCGGTATAAGCCTGATAATGAATGGTCAGCGCATAGCCACCAATGGCGACATACGTCTTGAGCCAACGCCAGGACAGTGGCAGGCAGTACCAAAACAGCTGTCGCGCACAGTAAACAAGGACAACATAGAGACAACGCTATGCTATCCGGACTCGTCGAGACATCTCACCGGATTCAATCCGATGATATACCCAGACCTGCAGTTGAAATACACAGTGCGACTAGAAGCCGATGGTGAAGGCATGATAGTAACCGTAGATCTCGACACGCCAGTGCCAACCGAATACATAGGAAAGGTAGGGTTTAACATGGAGTTCTTCCCAGGTCTGCTCTTCGGCAAGCCGTGGCTCATGGACGCCAAGTCAGGCATCTATCCACAGCAGCCTAACGGACCAGTAGCGACAGGGAGAAGCGTAACGGAACATCTGGGAGACTTTCACCCTAAGGGCAAGCCGTTGGCAGACCTTGACAACCTCAAAGGCCAGCCAGAAGTCTATTCACCAATAGTGGCCGACAACATTGTAGCCGAGCCATACGCCACAGGCCGCAGCTTCACCTCATGTCCAGACGACCCAATGAGCAGAGTGACCATCGAATCGCTCAACGGTTCGGACCTGAAGCTCTATGACGGACGCATGAACCACAACAACGGATGGTTTGTGCTCAGAAGCGAGATAGCAGCCGGAGCGACAAAGAATGCCGTAAGATGGCGCATAAAGCCAAGCATCACCAAGGGATGGCAATATAAGCCAGTGATACAGACCTCTCAGATAGGATATAAGACCAACCAGCACAAAGAGGCCATAATAGAAGTTGACAAGAAAGCGTCAGCCGAAGGCAAAGCAACGCTATACAAGTTGACCGCCAATGGTGAAGAGGCAGTAACAGAAATAGCACCAACAGAGTGGGGAACATTCCTCAGATATAAGTATTACAAAGTCAACTTCAGCTCTATAAACGCAGAAGGCATGTACGTACTGAGATATGGGGACAGTCAATCGGCAACATTCCGCATAGCCAATGATGTGTATGAGAGAGGTGTTTGGCAACCAGTCGTAGAATACTTCCTGCCAGTACAGATGTGTCATATGCGTGTGAACGAGAAATACCGCGTATGGCATGACAGGTGCCACATAGACGATGCACGCATGGCACCAGCAGGCAACCACATTGACGGCTATGACCAGAAAGAAGGACTATCGCCATTCAACGCCGGTGACAAAGTAGAAGGCGTCAATCTTGGCGGATGGCATGATGCCGGCGACTTCGACCTGCGCATAGAGTCGCAGGCAGGAGAATGCTACATCTTGTCGTTAGCATACGAAGCCTTCCATCCAGAGATAGACGTCACCGCCATTGACCAGGCGACCAAGACATGCGAGATACACCAGCCAGACGGCCGCAACGACATCTTGCAGCAGATAGAGCATGGAGCCCTGAGCATTGTCGGAGGATATAAAGCCCTAGGACGACTATACAGAGGCATCATCTGTCCATCGTTGCGCCAATATGCGCTTCTAGGCGATGCGGCAGCCATGACCGACCACATAGCCGGCACAGAAGATGACAGATGGATATTCACAGAGAACAACCCAATGCGCGAGCTCTCGACAGCGGCACAACTAGCAGCCACAGCACGCGTCTTGAGAGACTTCAACCCAGAACTGAGCAAGGAATGTCTTGACATAGCACGCAAGATCTTCTCGCAGACAGACGCCAACGCATGGCTCAGAGGGATCAAGGCACAGGCCGCTGCAGAGCTTTATCTCACAACGCAAGAGCAGGAGTATAGAGACTACATCATCAACACCCCTGTCGGTGGAGGCAGAGGAGCAGCATGGTATCTTGCGAGAGTAGAGAAGATGCTCCGCAACGCCAAAGACAAGAAGACCGTCTCATGGTGCAAGGCATACAAGGAATCGCTCAAGACATACAGCGAGAAACTGTCGGAGACCGTCAAGAAGACACCATACGGAGTGCCATACGAGCCATCTATATGGGGAGCAGGATGGGACATACAACGCTTCGGATTTGAGAACTTCTTCTTGGCCGATGCATATCCAGAGCTATTCTCCAAGGAGCCAGTATGCGATGCGCTCAACTTCGTACTCGGATGTCATCCAGGAAGCAACCAAGCCTCATTTGCGTCGGGAGTAGGAGCCAAGTCGGCAACCGTAGGCTATGGTCTTAACCGAGCAGACTGGAGCTACATACCAGGAGGAGTCATTTCGGGAACAGCGCTCATACGACCAGACTTCCCAGAACTGCTCACCTTCCCATTCCTCTGGCAACAGACAGAATATGTATTAGGTGGAGGCTCGAGCCACTATATGTTCCTTGTGCTTGCCGTAGAGCATCTGCTAAACAAATAAACCCATCATCACCATGATAACACTAAACAACGGGAAACAGATACCGCAGATAGGCGTAGGCACATGGACATTGAAAGGAAGCGTAGCGACCAACAACGTGCGCCAGGCCCTCGAAGCCGGATTCAGACATATAGACACAGCGCAAGGCTATGACAACGAAGCCGAGGTAGGCCAAGGCATCATAGAGAGCGGAGTTGCACGTGAAGACATATTCCTGACCACGAAAGTTGCAACCAACATAATGCGCGAAGGAGCCGAATCGATAAGTCGCTCCATCGACGAGAGCTTGAGCAAGCTCAAGACACCCTATCTTGACCTGCTGCTCATCCATTGGCCAGTGAAAGACTGTGTAAAGACCACATGGCAGGTCATGGAGCAGTATGTACGCGAAGGCAAAGTGCATAGCATAGGCGTAAGCAACTTCAACCGCCATCACCTTGAGGACCTCTTCGCGTATGCAGAGATCAGGCCCGTGATAAACCAGATAGAGGTGCATCCATTCATGTCGCAGGAGGAGAACATAGCTTACAACCATTCGCTTGGGATACAGGTGCAAGCCTGGGGACCATTCGGACAAGGAGACATAGACGTTGTTGGTGACCAGACACTGCAGTCATTAGCCAAGAAGCACAACAAGACAGCATCGCAGATAGTGCTCAGATGGATAGTGCAGCGAGGGCTCATCACCATACCACGTGCCAAGCCAAACCACTTCGCGGAGAATCTGGAGATAATGAAGTTTGAACTTGACGCCGACGACATGCAGACAATCAACGCGCTCAACCGCAATCTTCGTTCGAACGCGCTCAACGACCCAGAGACATTTCCATGGTAAAGAAACAAAAACAACACATATAATGAATAGCACAATAAAAGACATCATAGCACGCCGAAGCGTGAAGAAATATCTCGACAAGCCTGTCGAGACAGAACTCGTTGAACAGGTAGCCAAGGCCGGCACATACGCACCTACAGGCATGAACAGCCAGTCGCCAATCATCATCGCAGTGACCAACAAAGAGATGCGCGACCGTCTTAGCCGCATCAACCTAGAGATAGTCGTAGGCAAGAACCTCACCACCACATCGGGACACAACGACCCCTTCTATGGAGCGCCAGTAGTTCTCGTTGTCCTTGCGAAAAAAGAGGTCGGAACACGCATATATGACGGATCGCTAGTAATGGAGAACATGATGATTGCAGCCCAGAGCCTTGGACTAGGGTCATGTTGGATACATCGTGCGAAAGAGACATTTGAGCTTGAAGAGGGCAAAAAGATACTTAAGGAGCTAGGCATATCTGGTGAATATGAAGGCATAGGAAACTGCATTCTAGGCTATGCTGCACCAGATGCCCTCAAGCCACAGAATCCTCGCAAGGACGACTATATCGTTTGGGTAAAATAAAAAGACAGAGAGATATGAGAATCATCGGTAACATACTATGGCTGATACTAGGAGGCTTTGAGGCAGCCATCGGATATTTCACAGGCAGCTTAGCCCTAGCCATAACCATCATAGGCATACCATTTGCATTGCAGACATTCAAGATAGGACTGTTGTGCCTCTGGCCATTCGGAGCCAAGATAAAGAAAGGCGACACACCTCCTGGATGCATCAGGATACCGATGAACATCATCTGGATAATATGTGGCGGCTTAGTAGCCTGCCTCTCACATATCCTATTCGGTCTGTTACTCTGCATAACAATCATTGGCATACCATTTGGCAAGCAACACTTCAAGATGGCCGGCTTGTCGTTGACACCATTCGGAAGAGATGTAGAACTCCATTCATAATATACAGCAGCTATGGCATATACATATCAATATCCACGACCTTCAGTCACAACAGACTGCATTGTCATCACCAAAGAGTCAACTCCTAAAGTGCTTCTCATAGAACGAGGTGGCGAACCCTACAAAGGCTGCTGGGCCTTTCCGGGAGGATTCCTTGACATGGACGAGACAGCAGAGCAATGTGCTATGCGTGAGCTCAAGGAAGAGACAGGACTTGACGTGACCAATATAAAGCAGCTAGGAGCATATTCCAAGGTTGACCGTGATCCACGAGGCAGAACAATAACCATTGCCTATCTATCAACCATAGATGCGCCCAAGGCGGTGACAGGCCTTGACGATGCAGCCAAGGCACAGTGGTTTCCTATATCTGATTTGCCACAGTTAGCCTTTGACCACAAAGAGATCATGGACGACGCCATAAAGTTGTTCAACAGCATGAAGTGATAAGCAGAAGGTTGAAGATGGGTATATGATTAGCAGGTGGAGTGAAGGCTAGGTGGGTTGAAGACGGTGCACGCACCGTCTCTACAGCAAGTTGGTGGGGTTGCTAATTTTAGAAAACATATAAGTAACTTTGCTAAATAACAATCACATGTCATGGCAAAGATTAAGATAGATAACACTGAAATCGCTATAGTTAGCATAGAAAACGAAGACTACATTTCGTTGACCGATATGGCTCATAGCCAGATGCAAGAACATATCATATTCAAGTGGATGAGTCTAAAAAGCACCATTGAGTATATTGGAGAATGGGAAATGCTCTATAACCCCAATTTTAATTGTACCGAATTCGATACAATTAGAAATGCTGCTGGCAGTAACAACTTCGTGTTGTCAGTAAAATCATGGATAGAGCGTACAGGAGCTATAGGTATTACTGCTCGTGCTGGTCGCTATGGCGGAACGTATGCCCACAGAGATATTGCATATCATTTTGGAATGTGGATAAGTCCAAGATTCCAACTCCTTTTAGTCAAGGAATATCAGAGGCTAAAAACAGAGGAGCAGAAACTTATTGGCTGGACAGCCAAGCGAGAACTTTCAAAAATCAACTACCGCATTCATACTGATGCCATCAAGGCTCATCTCATACCTGTCGAGGTAACACGCGAACAGGCCACCATGACCTACGCCGATGAGGCTGATGTACTGAACATAGCCATGTTTGGCATGACAGCAAAGCAGTGGCGCGAGGCCAATCCTGAAAAGAAGGGCAACATACGCGACTACGCCACGATTAATGAACTCATCTGCCTCTCAAACATGGAAAACCTCAATGCTGTTTTCATCAATGATGGCATACCACAATCCGAACGCCTAGTGAAACTCAACCAGATAGCCATTCAGCAAATGAGGATACTGGAAGACACAGAAGGCAGAAACCTACTGAAGTAACGACATAATGTTTTTTGACACCCACCAAACACAACAAAGCCCCATGATGCTTTCGCACCAGAGGGCTCATAATGATTAACCAGGCTATTTGAAGACTAGACGGGTTGAAGACGGTGCACGCAGAGGCTCTACAGCAAGTTGGTGGGGTACACCAAAAGCAAAAGCCCACATGCAACTAATGCATGTGGGCTTTGTATTTTAATGCTTCAGCAATATGTCACGTTACTTACGCATACCCTTGAAATAGTCCTCCCAGAAATCCATCTGCTTCTGATTAGGAGCAGGAGTGAGGTGGAAGCCATCGTGCATATACATCACTGTTGCTTCACCCTGCTTATATTGAGTCCAATATGGGAGTCCGTCAGCGTTAGGGTCGCCAGTCTTCACGAAGTTAATCCAATACTGAGGCATTATCTGAGCCATGTGTTTCTCAGCCTCAGTCATAGGGCCCCAAGCCCATCCGTAGATGAAAGGCATCTCAGCCACATGAGTAGCGCCACGAGTATTCTTCAAGATACTATTCTGTGAAGCCTGGTCGAAATAGTACATATAAACCTTACCCTTGCCAGTCTGTGTCTGCAAGTTAGCCCATGCCCATGTGCTATATCCGAAAGCATTGTCACGGAAGATATCCTGCACGGCATAGAGAGCCTCCTTGTCGTTTGTTGCAGGATAGGCCTGCATCGCCTTTTCAGCCCAGCTGCCATATTGAGCATTTATCATACCTTTATATGCTTCGAGAGCCATCTGATAAACGAAGAGACTACCCTCGTCGGAGTTGTAACCAATCAACACATCGACATCATTGTAGTTACCCTCCTTATAGAGCTTATACTGATCGTCGACAATAGCATAGCCGTCAACAACAGGCCAGAACTGCTCACCGCCAGTAGCTTCAATGATAGCGCTACCGCTAGCCTTACGCATCTGCTTGATGTTTTTTGTCTTAAGAGTCTGCTGGAACTTCTGTCCCTGTGCTTCAGCCGCCTTATATGACTTCATGTTGGCACTCATAGCGCCATCGCCCACAGGGCAGAAATTGCCACCGCTCTCGCTTATTGCAGCTCTGAAGAGGCCCTTGCAGAGAGGTGATGCGCACAAAATGCTCACCGATATACCACCGGCCGACTCACCACAGATAGTAACCTTATCAGGGTCGCCACCAAAGGCAGCAATGTTGTTGTGGATCCAGTTGAGAGCGCATATCTGGTCATATATGCCATAGTTGCCAGAGATACCCTTGTCGGACTCCTTAGACAACTCAGGATGAGCCATAAAGCCAAGGGCGCCAAGACGGTATTCTATGCTCACATATATGATACCCTCCTTCACGAAACTCTCCTGTGTTCCGCTATATGAGCCAGTTGCAAAGGCACCGCCATGAATCATGACAAAGACAGGCAACTTGTCGTCCTTGCTCTTAGCAGGAGTCTCAACGCTAAGGTAGAGGCAATCCTCACTTAATGGTATAGCATTGCCGCCCTGGTTCGGATCATCCTTCTGGAACGGTCTTCCACCCCAGTTTTCGGCCTTATACACACCCTGCCAAGGAGACTTAGGGACAGGAGCCTTCCAGCGCAAATTGCCAACAGGAGCCTCAGCGTAAGGGATAGCCTTATAAAGAGCGAAGCCCTCGTGGAGCTCACCCTCGATCTCACCCTGCTCAACAGTTGTGCGCAAGATCTGTGCATTGGCAGGCGCAACGAGAGCCAACGCAAACAATGACATTATAAACTTTTTCATAGGAATGATATTTATTGTATTCATATTTAGTAGAAGTAAATGTATGAAATAGCATTCAATAATCAAAGTCTCATTAGCCCTTCTATTGCAAATACTCAATAAACAAATAACTTTGTAACAAACAAAAAATGAAATCTTGGCCATGAAAGACATACTAAACTTCCTACACGACCTCAAGCAAAACAACAATAGAGAATGGTTCAACGACAACAAAGAGCGTTACCGACAAGTTCAGGACAGATGGAACTCATTCTGCAATGAACTGATTAAAGAGATAGGCACATTTGACAATGACGTAGCACATCTCACGCTCAAAGACTGCACATACAGGATATATCGCGACACACGCTTCAGCAACGACAAGACACCATACAAGACCCATTTCGGAGTATTCCTGGCACCTGGCGGCAAGAAGTCGATGCACGCCGGATATTATTTCCATGTTGGCACAGGCGACACAGACAGCTACCCAGATGCCCACATGCTGGCCTCTGGCAACTATTGTTATGACACAGAAGCAATAAAAGTGCTCCGTGAAGACATAAGCTATGGCTGGGACGACTTCAAGAAAGACGTCATCAACGTCGCAGACAGACGTTTTCATATTGATATGGAAGGAGCTCTAAAGAAAGTGCCACGTGAATATGATGCCGATGCGCCATATGCAGACTGGATGCGTCTGAAGAGCTACTGTCTTACCGCCAATGTTGACGACCAATTCATCATGGAGCCCAACCTTGCCCAACGTGTCGCAAAAATCTTCCAGACCACCAAGGCATTCAATGACTTTATCAACAGAGCCGTCGATTATGTGAAAGAAGGGAACAAATGAATTAGCATATTGTAACATTAGGACACAATTTTCTTAAAAGAAGTTATTATATTTGCAGCGTGAACATGAAAACCAACGGATAAGTTGACCAATCGATTTATCCAGACAGAAATAATTAAAATGAAACCCTTATTGTTATTGACGGCGTGCTTGGCTATGTCAGGTAGTGTATGCGCGCAATTATCTACCAATCCTGACAAATTCCTAGGTAACATCACAACGCGTGGTCAAGTGAACGGCACTGGCTATGAATTCTCATCGTTGTGGAATCAGATCACTCCAGAAAACGAATCGAAGTGGGCGTCTATCGAAGGCAGCAGAGACAACTATTCGTGGGGCGGTTGTGACAATGCATACAACTATGCAAAGGACAACAACTTTCCATTCAAGTTCCACACTCTAGTCTGGGGTTCACAGTATCCTACATGGATGGATGGACTATCTACAGAAGAGCAGTATGAAGAGATTGTGGAATGGATGGACGCCATCAAAGAGAGATATCCAGATCTTGAGATGATTGACGTTGTCAACGAAGCGATAGTCGGTCACGCTCCTGCTCCATTCAAGAACGCATTGGGTGGTGATGGAACAACAGGTTATGACTGGATCATCAAAGCCTTTGAGATGGCAGAGGAACGTTGGCCAAACGCCATACTCATCTACAACGACTATAACACATTCCAGTGGCAGAAAGTTGAATTCATCGACCTTGTGAAGACACTTCGCGATGCAGGTGCTCCTATCGACGCATACGGATGCCAGTCGCATGACCTTACCGACATAGACTTCACCACGTTCAAGGCCGCCATGGAAGAGATACAGGGCGAGCTTCAGATACCTATGTACAGCACAGAATATGACATAGGCACTTCAGATGACTCAAAGCAGGAGAAGCAATATAAAGACCAGATAGCGTATATGTGGGAGCAGGACTATGTTGCCGGTGTCACTCTATGGGGTTATATCTATGGTGCGACATGGACAACAGACGGCAATTCCGGCATCATAAAAAACAGCAAGGACCGTCCTGCCATGACATGGCTCAGAGAGTATATGGCAACAGACAAGGCCAAGACAGCCAAGAGTCCATTCCCAGGCATGAAGAAAGAGGCATCAATCTATATCAAGCCAAAATCGCTCTATCTCACAAAAGATGAAGAGTCGCCTCTGACAGTCAATGTACGTATGCGCACAAAGACAGTCAACAAAGTTGAGCTATATATCAACGACGAGTTGGCAAGCACAATGACAGCTGCTCCATACGTATTCGACTACACTCCAGACAAGGCAGGATATGTTAATCTGAAGGCTATCGTTTATGCAACCGACGGCACCACATACACCCGTATGTCGGGTGTCAACGTCAACCCACCAAGAAGACCATTTAATGGTGATATGGCTGTAGCTCCGGGCATCATAGAGGCAGAGAACTTTGACGAAGGAGGTGATGGTTCAGCCTTCCACGACTCTAACAAGACAAAAGAGGGAACAGGCAAGGATTATCGTGAAGATGGCGGTGTAGATATCGAAAAGGGCAATGGCGGCTATGTTCTCGGATATACACTGACAGGCGAATGGACAGAATATACCATCGACGTGAAAGAGGCAGGATATTATGACATCGACATCATTGCTTCGTCAAACACAGACAACTCGACATTCAGCCTAGACCTCAGCGGTGCAGAAGGACTGACCAGCATTGCAGAGGACATTGTAGTGCCTAACCACGGATGGAACGACTATACTACCATCCATGTCCGCTCGGCTATTAAACTTGAAGAGGGTGTTCAGCGCATACGTCTCACCATCGGCAAGGGCGACAGCTATGTCTGCAACATTGACAATTTCACAATGACGCATATCGACGTCAACGAAGACATCAAGATAAGCGTAGAAGCCGACACAGAAAAGGCCACTGTTGGCACAGCGATAACAATCACAGCAGAGGCGACATGCGAATCGGCAAACATCAAGGATGTGACAATCTACGCCAATGGAGTAGCTCAAAAGACCATAACAGCAGCTCCATACGAAGTGGAATACACACCTACAACAGACGGCACGCTTGAGATAACAGCGGTAGCGACAGATGCCAACGGCAACTTGTCGGTTGTAGCACAGCAGAACATCGTTGTCAGCAAGAAACGTGAGCCATTCAAGAGCGTCATCGCTATACCTGGTACCATTGAGGCAGAGAACTTCGACAAGGGAGGTGAAGGATTGTCATTCCACGACTCCGACAGCACTGACGAAGGCAACGCCAAATACCGCAGCGACAACGAAGGTGTTGACATCGTTCAATGCGTTGGTGGTCATGCCCTTGGTTACACTGCAGCTGGAGAATGGACAGAATACACCGTCAATGTGGCAGAAGCAGGAGAATACTATTATTCAGCAATGGTAGCCTCAGGTGCAGACAACTCAGGATTCACAATATCTCTTGTAAAAGACGGCAAGATCATTGACCTTACGGACAAGATCAATGTGCCAAACAACGGCAGCTGGGACAGCTACGCAGCCGTCAAGGGTAAACTAAAAGTAAATCTTGAAGCAGGCGAACAGACTCTTCGTGTCACCATAAACGGTCCATACTGTAATATCGACAACATCAAGATACTTAGTGACAACGGTGATGGAATAAAGGATATCCTTTACGTAACAGAAGGCGTTTATGAAGTCTATACTCTCACAGGTGTACTCGTAGGCAAAGTCGAGGCATCTGGCATCGATGAAATCAAGCAGAAAGTTCGTGCCATAGCAGGCAAGAAGGGACTGTTTATCATCAAGAACGAGACTACAGGCAAGGCTATAAAGATGACAATCTAAGCATCATAATGCAAACATGACAAAGGGAGGGCAAACGCTCTCCCTTTTTCGTTTTTTCTACACATCGAAAGTCGTTATCACACTTGCACTTTTCGTCAATATACATAACTTTGCGGTAGTAGTCATTAACAACTATATGATATGAACAACACTAACGAAAACGAAATCAAACGAGAGGTATGTCCTCACAACAGCAACATCAGTTGCCCATGTCCAAAAGATTGTCCTCGACATGGCAAATGCTGCGCATGCGTTGCCCATCATCGCGAGCACGGAAATCTGCCAAACTGCCTCAGAGGACTATAAACACCAGAACATAAAATTTCAAGACATGAATAAACTAATCTATTCCGCAGCGACGATACTGATGACATTATCTGCATGTGCACAAAGCAACTTCAAGGAGCCAACTGTTTTCAAAGACAGCAATGTAGAGATACGTCAGATAGACCAACACACATGGCATGGCAACGGCCACCTGATGTTTAATGAATCAATCTATCTGATAGAAGGCGAGAAGTCGGCAATCCTTCTAGATGCAGGAACATATATACCTGGGTTGAAAAAGATTGTAGAAGAGATAGTGAAGAAACCCGTCACACTCATCGCCACACACGTACACCCAGACCATACAGGTGCGTCAGTCAACGAGTGGGACACTATATGGATCAATGCCGCAGACGAGGTCAATGCACCCATCTTCATGAAAGACTACAAAGGCGTAAAGCGATATCTCACCGACGGACAGATCTTTGACCTTGGAGGACGTGAGATAGAGGTTGTATTCACACCAGGCCACACACCCGGTTCCACAACATTCATAGATAAAGAAGCCCATTATGGCTTCAGTGGTGATGCATTCGGCTCAGGCAATCTGCTTGTATTTACAAACCTCAGCACAGAGATAGCATCATGCAACCGCTTGACACGCTTTATCAACAAATATGACATACACCACTTCTACCCTGGCCACTATTGGGGTAACAACCTAGAGACACCAACACGCGTCAATGACGTCGCAAAGATATGTGAAGGCATTCTTGACGGGACAATGCAACCAACAGAAGGCACGAACAAGAATCTGCCTAACGTAGTTGACATGTTTGGAGTAAAGATTAACTATGGTGAGGAACAAAAGAGATAAAGATACATGCTGAACAAATACTTGAAATAATATGATCATGAGAACAAGCATCAATGTAGCAATCGCAGCATTGACTTTATGTTGCGGATGCGCCACACAACAAACACAACAAATCGAAGCCGAATATGAGACACCAACCATGGGCTGGAGCTCATACAACACCTTCGGCATTGACATCAACGAGGACATCATCATGCGACAGGCAGACGCCCTAGTTGAAAAAGGACTCGATGAGGCGGGTTACAGATACATCAATATAGATGACGGCTACTTCGGTGGCCGAGATCCACAGACAGGACGCCTTCTGATACATCCTAAGAGATTCCCTAACGGCATGCAATATGTAGTTGACCATATTCATTCACTTGGTCTCAAAGCCGGCATCTACAGTGATGCAGGAACAAACACATGCGGCAACTATTGGGGTAAAGACAGCATCGCCGACTATGTTGGACTATATGGCCATGACCAGCAAGACTGCGACATGTTCTTCAAGGAGATGGGCTTTGACTTCATAAAAGTCGATTACTGTGGAGGGACAACATGGCAGAACTTCTATAGCTATGGTCTTGATGAGAAAGAACGCTTCACCGAGATCAGCCAAGCCATGAAAAACACAGGCATCAAGGGACTTCGCCTCAACGTATGTCGCTGGGACTACCCAGGCACATGGGTCAGCGATGTAGCGACATCATGGCGTATGTCGGTAGATATCAACTGTTCATGGCCCTCTATCCGTGGCATCATAGACCAGAGCCTCTATCTCTCAGCCTATGCCTCACGCGGACATTACAACGACATGGACATGCTTGAAGTAGGACGTACACTCTCGGCCGAAGAAGACAAGACACATTTCGGAATGTGGTGTATTCTGTCGTCACCTCTGCTCATAGGCTGCGACATGCGAACATTGAAGCCAGAGACAATAGAACTCATCACAAATCCAGAACTCATTGCACTCAACCAGGACACACTAGGATTACAAGCCTATGTAGTCAAGAACTATGGCAACGGAGCATACGCCTTTGTAAAGGATGTCGAGACAAGATACGGACTGACACGTGCCGTGGCCCTCTACAACTCATCTGATGAAGAGCAGAATCTATCATTGCGATATTCTGATGTTGACCTCGAAGGAACAGTAAAAGCACGCGACCTCTATGAACGCAGAGATGTTGACATGCCAGAAGAAGCTCTGGCAGTCACTGTTCCAGCACATGGCACACGCATATATAAGTTAACCGCAACACAGCGAAACGAGCGTTCAATATATGAGGCCGAGACAGCATTCCTCAGCAAATACCAGGAGCTGAAGAGCCCTATTGCTGTAGGATCTGCCTTCTATGAGAAAGACGAGAAGTGTGATGGTGGTGCCAAGGTTTCTAATCTCGGTTATGCACCAGGCAACGATCTGCGATGGATTGATGTCTATAGCAAAGAAGGAGGCAAATATGAGGTAACAATGAAGATCGCCCCTACAGAAAATGCTATACAGATAAAAGAATGGGACAGCAATCCTGGTGGGTACCAATTCTTTATGTCTGTTAACGGTGGCATTGGGAACCGAATCCGCTATAATGCCGACCAGACCGAAACTACACTTACAATAGAGCTCAAGCCAGGCAACAACATTGTTCGCCTCTATGATGACCGCTATGTGATGCCAGGCATCGACTGCATGACACTTCATAAAGTAGACTAGATAGACATGATGGTGGACACACCACAATAGCAATAAAAAGAGATCCCCGAGAGCAATCAAGTTCCCGGGGATTTATCTTTCATTTAAATTCTAGTTTATCTGACTGGCGAAATGATGAAAGTATATGTATAATCCCTATATGGCATCTGGTACTCAGGACGAGGCCATGCGCCCCATGAATTGACACAACCGAGACCCATCATACGCGACGCTATATGTACATCAGTGAAGTTACGTGGAGTAAGGTCACCCGAATGACGTTGTGTGCGGTCCTTATTTACACCTGAATACAAATCATCCTCAGTATAGCAGAGCGACTGACATTCCAACGCCTCAGTGCCCTCAAATCGCAATCCCTTGCCATCTTCATTAGTAAGCTGCCAATAACGAACAGACGTCTTATTACCGCTCTCCTGTGGACGGATATATGGATAATACTGCTCAGCGACAGTCTGCTTCCACACGCCCAAGCCCTCAGAGTTATTTCGGTCAATGTAGTTTTCGCGTGGTCCCTTGCCATAATACTCAATCTGGCGGAACGCCTCTGGCATCTGCATCTTCATACCATAACGTAACAACTGTGGCATATCCTTCGCTTCTGGATCGACAGTCATCGACTGAGTAACGACAAGCCTACCTTCTGGTGTCATTATATATTTGACCATAAGCTTAGCTTGCGCCGCCTTTATGTCATAGGTTGCAGTGACGACCTGATTGCCCCATTCACTATTGACATCAAAAGACGTCTTCGCGAGATCAGGGTACTGCCATACAGCAAACTTCTCCTGGAAATGAGCGCCATAATCGTTATCGGTAGGTGCTCGCCAGAAATCAGGCAAAAGCTGCGCCCCGTCGTACATCATTGGGACATCATCGACATCAATATAAGAGATAAAGCCATTGTCATTGTTGAACGTCACCTTAACGCCATTAGCAGAGACGACAGTATATGCCACACGGCTGTCCTTCTTTACCGCAGGCAGATCAGAACCCTGTGAAATGACATCATCAATCTTCGGGAAACTATAATCAGTCAAGACAAACTGCTCACGAGCCACCTCATCACCGGCTTTGCGCAATGGCTCATCATCAATCAACTGATAGCTTATATTGCATACTACCTCCTTGCCTTTATACTCCTCATTGGCCATAACATCGGCAATATCTTCGATAATGATTGTCTGATAACCTTGAGGAACTACGCGTCGCTTGGATATATTATCCATACCCTCAGCCACCTTCTTTCCCTCAACCTCTATGGTATATCTGAGGACAGTGTTATGGATAGGAACAAAGAAATTCTCATTGAAAACCTCAAGTACGCCATGTTCTGCATCAGTCATTGTCGTCCATATATTCTGGTAGCAATACTGAACCTCATACGCGTGAGGGTTTGGCACACGGTCTGGCGATATCATACCATTGATGTTGAAGTTATTGTCAGACGCAGGGAAACGGCCATAATCACCACCATAAGTATAAATCGGCTTACCAGTCACCTTTGATTTATCACGAAGACCCTGATCGATAAAATCCCATATATAACCACCCTGATAACCTGGATATTTGCGAATCAAGTCCCAGTATTCCTTCAGGCCACCGCCAGAGTTACCCATAGTATGGCAATACTCACACTGTATCAGAGGCTTTGTCCATTTGCTATCCTTAGCATATTGTTCGCTCCAATTATAATCGGCATACATAGGGCAATAGATATCAGTCTTGCCATCAATACCAGCGACCTCATACTGCACAGGGCGCGTATTGTCATAGGCCTTTACGAAATCGTAGGCATCTTCGAAGTTCTTGCCATATCCCGATTCATTTCCGAGTGACCATACAATAATAGACGGATGGTTCTTCAGCACCTTGATGTTATGTGCCTCGCGTTCGATATGCGCATCATGGAACAATGGATTTTTAGCTAATTGACGATCAGGGAAATACATAAGACCATGACTCTCAATATTAGCCTCTGCAGTAATATAGATGCCATATTCATCACACAACTCATACCATCGAGGATCGTCGGGATAGTGGCATGTACGAACAGCATTAACGTTGAGCTGCTTCATAACCTGTATGTCCTGCACCATTCTATCCACGCTCACAACATAGCCACCATCAGGGTCAAGTTCGTGACGGTCAACACCCTTGAACAACACAGGCTGTCCGTTGACCAACACCTGCTTATCCTTTATCTCAACCTTGCGGAATCCAACACGCTGAGGTATGACCTCCAACACCTTATCGCCATCCTTGAGTGTAGCATACAAGCGGTATAGATATGGCGTTTCAGCCGTCCATTTCTCTGGTTCCTTAACATCAATAGTAGTTTCCGCCTTGCCATCCTTACCGGTAGTAAGAGTAGTCTCCAACACATTATCACCTTTAGCATCTACAAGTGAAAGCACAACCTTCTTGCCAGGAGCTGTAGTTGTAAGCTTAACATTGAGTGTGGCATCCTTATATCCATTGACAAGATCAGGAGTTATACGAATATCATCGATATGATTCTGAGGGCGGGCATAGAGATAAGTCTCACGTGCAATACCACAGAAACGCCAGAAATCCTGATCCTCGAGATATGATCCATCACACCAACGCATTATCTGCATAGCAAAAAGGTTCTCTTTGCCCGGAACGACATACTTAGTAACATCAAATTCGGCAGCCACCTTGGAATCTTCAGAATATCCGACAAACTTACCATTGACATACACAGTCACATTGCTAGTAGCAGAACCTATATGCATATATATCTTCTCACCTTTCCAGCTGCCAGGAATGACAAAAGACTTGCGATACGAACCAACATGGTTAGCCTTAACATCAACGTAAGGTTCCTTAGTCGGCCATTCATTACACCATGCATATCCGATATTCTTATAAATAGGATCACCGAACCCATTCAGTTCCCACATTCCAGGAACCGGCATTGATGACCAGGAAGAGTCATCATATCCAGTCGTATAAAAATTGCCAGGACGTTCATCAGCATTCTCCACCCAATTGAACTTCCAAGTCCCTTCAAGTGACATATAACGGGCAGAGTTAGCCTTTGCATTTACAACAGGTGAGACATCTGTTTTAGCCATGTCAAATGACTCATAAGCAAAGTAGTCAGACACATCTGGTTTACGATTAATCTGATTGACTGAAGGATCATTCCATACCGGTTGTTTCTGAGCCATTGCCGAAACCGTAAAGAATGCCATACAAAAAAGTGAAATTGATTTGAATGCCATACCCTAAATATTTCTCTATTTGGTTTTTGCAAAAATAGTAAAATATTGATAAAACATGTGGCTCAAACCTATAATTCGCAATTAATGCCTATCTTTGCAAAAGGGACGTCATGTGCCTTGATTAATAGCAAATCGTAATTAAAATGGATATAGAACAGAAACTTCAGCAGGCGGTTGCTGATATTATCGAAAAACTCTATGCCTCAAAAGTTGACGCCAAGACAATTCAGGTCAACGTCACTCGCAAGGATCAGAATGGAGATTACACAGTAGTAGTTTTCCCATTGCTCAAGATTTCGAAGAAAGCTCCAGATGTTACTGGCAAGGAGATCGGAGAAGCACTTGTTGACACAGTTGATGAAGTATCATCTTTCGAGGTAATAAAAGGCTTCCTCAATATCACACTTGCAAAGGCATATTGGGCCAACATACTCAATGAAGCTGCCGCTAACCAGGATTACGGTTTCAAGAAGGCAGATGAGAAGTCTCCACTCGTAATGATAGAGTATTCTTCACCAAACACCAACAAGCCTCTTCACCTCGGACATATCCGTAACAATCTTTTAGGTTATTCTTTGTCACGCCTTATCTCTGTAAATGGCAATCGTGTTGTAAAAACCAACATTGTCAACGACCGAGGCATCCACATCTGCAAGTCAATGCTCGCATGGCTCAAGTGGGGCGAAGGATGCACACCCAAGAGCCTCAACCAGAAGGGCGACCACCTTGTTGGTGACTACTACGTAAAGTTTGACAAGGAATACAAAGCAGAACTCAAGCGTCTCCAGGAACAGGGCTTAAGCGAGGAAGAGGCAGAGGAGAAGTCGATACTCATGCAGGAAGCACGCCAGATGCTCGTAAAATGGGAGGCAGGAGACCCTCAAGTGCGCAACTTGTGGGAAAAGATGAACTCTTGGGTTTATGCAGGCTTTGATGAGACATATAAGCTCCTCGGTGTAGATTTCGACAAGATATACTACGAGAGCAACACATACAAAGAGGGCAAGGAACTTGTGCTCAAAGGCCTTGAGGAAGGCAAATTCTATCGTGAGGACGACGGTTCCGTTTGGGCAGACCTCACAAACGAGGGTCTTGACAAGAAGATCCTTCTCAGAAAGGACGGCACAAGTGTTTATATGACACAGGATATCGGAACAGCAAAGCTCCGTTTCCGTGACTACCCTATCGACAAGATGATTTATGTTGTCGGCAACGAGCAGAACTATCACTTCCAGGTTCTCTCTATTCTTCTTGATCGCATCGGCTTCAAGTGGGGCAAGGAGCTCGTTCATTACTCATACGGTATGGTTGAGCTCCCAGAAGGCAAGATGAAGAGCCGTGAGGGAACAGTTGTTGACGCAGATGACCTCGTTCAGGACATGATCGACACAGCTCGTGAGATGAGCAAGGAGCAGGGCAAGCTCGAGGGATATACCATTGCTGAGGCAGAAAATGTATTCCGCATTTTGGCTCTTGGAGCCTTAAAGTATTTCATACTTAAGGTTGACCCTAAGAAGACCATGACATTCAACCCTAAAGAAT
This sequence comes from Bacteroidales bacterium, assembly GCA_024401335.1. Taxonomy (GTDB): domain Bacteria; phylum Bacteroidota; class Bacteroidia; order Bacteroidales; family Marinilabiliaceae; genus W3P20-009. The sequence continues at coordinate 91,367 of JAKSLH010000006.1, read as the reverse complement.
CTATTGACTTCAACGGCAACACAGGTCCATTCGTCCAGTATGCATACGCTCGTATTCAGTCAGTGCTCCGCAAGGCAAAGGACGCAGGCTTTGAAATACCAACAACAGCCAACGCTGGAGCTCTTGATGCTAAGGAGATACAGATACTCCGCCACATTGAGCAGTTCCCTATCGTAGTTGAAGAGGCAGGTTCTGTATATAGTCCTGCACTTATCGCCAACTTCGCTTACGATCTTGCTAAGGAGTTCAACCAGTTCTATCATGACTTCTCTATTCTCAAGGAGGAAGATGCACAGAAGCGTGGCAACAGATTACTGATATGCCAGACCGTAGCTCAGGTTATCAAGAACGCGCTCTGGGTACTCGGCATTGAAGTGCCAGAAAGAATGTAACAGACATATCATTATAGACAAGCGAGGCTGGGATCAACATGATCTCAGCCTTTTTTTGTGAGTACAACAAATAAAAAAAGCAGTCGAGACACCAAGTCTCAACTGCTTCATATTATGTGTTTATTGTAGGATAAACTTATGCAAGAAGACGCTTAACGCAATCAGAGATATCCTTGCCATCAGCCTGGCCGCTCAGAGCCTTGTTAGCCAAGCCCATAACCTTACCCATCTCCTTCATGCTTGTTGCACCACTTTGAGCAATAATCTCCTTGATAGCAGCTTCGAGCTGTTCTGTTGTCATAGCGGCAGGAAGATAAGTCTCAAGAACAGCAGCCTGCTGAAGTTCACCTTCGGCAAGATCCTGACGGTTCTGACCTACAAATATATCTGCTGCATCCTTACGCTGCTTAACCATCTTCTTCAAAACCTTAACAGCTTCTGCATCTTCAAGTTCTGTTCCCTGTGGCTTAGCAGTCTTTGCCTCCAACAACTCCTTCTTAGCACCGCGCAATGCCTCAAGACGCACCTGATCGTGAGCCTTCATTGCTGCCATGATATCCTTACTGATCTGATCAAATAAGCTCATATATTTAATTTTTTAATTGTTACACATTATTTGTTACCTGACCTACGAGCGTAAGCAGGTATGTTTTCAATATTGCTTATAACCTCTTCCGACTTCAAACTCTCAAAAGACACAATAGTAGGATCTGCGAGATTCTTAGTTGAATATGTCTCAGTTGGTGTATTTGCACCCGGGTCATACAACCTCTTTATCTTCTCAGTATATTCTCCAGGCTTCTTAGGATCTGTCAGATCGATCACATGAGCGGCCTCCTCATCTTCGTCCTTCGAAGATATTATCTCACCATTGCTGCCCAATCTTACTGGCTCAGCCTTCTCCAATGGCTTACCTGTAATAGCTTCAGTAGAGAAACCAGTGGCAACAACAGTAACGCGAAGTTCCTCGCCCATATTATTGTCATAAACGGAACCCCAGATAAGTGAGTCTTCCTCTGTTTCATCATCGTTATCCTTGAAGTCAGCCTCTGTTCTCAGATAGTTGGTTATCAGAGCCATCTCTTTCTGAGTAACCTCATACTCATCGCTAGATGTCATGTTGACAATAATATGCTGAGATCCCTTAATCTTGTTATTATTAAGCAAAGGTGAATGGATAGCATTCTTCACGGCCTCCATTGCACGGTTTTCACCACTTGCTGTTGCTGTACCAATAAGTGCCACGCCACTGAGTCTCATTGCCGAATCAACATCGGCAAAGTCGACGTTCATACCACCATATACAGTTATTATCTCAGCCAGGCCCTTAGCCGCCATAGCGAGAACCTCATCGGCCTTCTTCATTGATGCGCGAAGAGGAAGGTTTCCATACATGTCGTTCAAACGCTCACTATTTACAACAAGCAATGAATCGACACATTTCTCCATCTCCTCAATGCCTCGAATGGCCTGCTTAATTCTCTTACCACCTTCACATTCATAAGGGATAGACACGATACCGATAGTAAGGATATTCATATCCATAGCAAGCTTAGCGATAACGGGAGCGGCACCAGTACCTGTTCCGCCGCCCATACCAGCTGTCACGAAGACCATCTTGGCACCTTCGAGCACAGACTTAATCTCATCGATATCCTCTATCGCGCTATCACGTCCTCTCTCAGGCTTGTTACCCGCACCAAGACCTTCAGTAAGTCGCTTACCTATCTGAACCTTAGTTGGCACCTTACTGTGCTCCAACGCCTGCTTATCTGTATTACAGATGATATAGTCAACACCTTGAATGCCGACCTCATACATGTTGTTTACAGCATTTCCACCTGCACCGCCGACGCCTATCACACGAATAATGTTAGACATCTGAGGACCGAGATCCTCTGCGATGCCGCTACTTATATCTATAGTTGGTACTTCCATAATAATTGCTTTCTATTCGGTTCTATTTCGGATTATTTTATATCTAGTCTTTTTTCTCCTCATTGAAATCTGGGCCATCGTTTATCATATCACCCACCTTACCAATGAGTTGTTTAAGAAACGATGACTTCTTTTCTGCCTTATCCTCTTGAGGAGCCGTCTCAGCAACCGGTGCATCAACCTTAGGCTGTACTGGCTGCGGATCCTGATCGAACAATGAAGGAGTATTGCTCTCCTTGTTGTCTATAAACAACGACTTATTCTCACGTGCGAAGATGGATGCCATACCCATTGCCAATGCCAGATCTTCAGTAGCATCAATCGACGTCTTAGGCATAACCGCCACGCGAGTAGGTATTCCAGTCTTCTCAGTGAACAGGTCAGCTATACCCTTTAGTTCAGCGCCACCACCGGCAAGCACGATATTCTTCACATAGGAGCGATTACGAGACTGCATAATAGCAGAATCGACATAGCTAATTATCTCTTCGGCTCTAGCACGTATTATGAAGTCGAGCCTATTCATGTCACATTCAACGTCCTCTTCGTCAATGTTCAATCTGACAATTCGGTCATTGTTCATCTTCTCAGCAGCGAGGCCGTAAGCCTTCTTTAAAACCTCCGCCTTCTCTTCGCTCATTTCCATTCCCTGAGCTATATCAGTTGTAATGGCATTAGAGCCGAAAGGGATAGACACTTCATACTGAATAGCGCCCTTAAATGCGATAGCGATATTTGTCGTTCCTGCGCCAAGATCAACAAAAGCGACACCACTCTTCTTATCTTCAGAGCTCAACAACACAGCACTCTTTGCAGAAGCCGCTGTATAGACCTTATTAAGCTTTGATGTTTTAGGCATAGCCTGGTTGATATTGTTGATAGCTTCCTTGCTAGCGATATAAGCCAGGAAGAAACCCTCGGTCTTATTAGCGATATAATCAACCGGATTATTGATAATAGGAGCGCTGTCAAGTGAATAGCCAGTAGGAACGAAACGAAGCATCTCTTCATCCATCGAGATCACAGTTCTGTTCTGCGCTTCATTCTTAAGCATGTTGAGAGTCACCTCTGTAATAGTCTGTGACGATGTGTTCATATCATATCTATGGTTCTCGCATCTATAGTTCAAACCGCTGACATTAGCTATGTACCACTTCTTCACCTGAGGAGATTTCTTTATCTTTCTCTCTGCACCCATGATAAGGTTATTGATCATCTTCTGCGCTTCACCTGCATTATATATCGAACCGCGTTTGATGCCAAGTGACTGTGGAGCTGTCTCCTGATGAATAACCTTAACACCGTAAGGTTCTCTTGCATCAATGAGACCTGCAATTATACTTGTACTACTAGTTCCAAGATCAAGTGCTATTACGTAATTTTCCATATTTTATCGTTTGGTGCAGATAATTTGTCCTTTATATTTCAAGTTCACTTTCTTATACAAGTTCCATTCTTTAGGCTTCCATCCCTTCTGATACAAAGCCAACAGATGTTCAAATTTCTCTTCCATCCTGTCTTGCTTACCAAATTCTATTATGTGGTCACCGACTCTAGGCACAAGCATAAACTCCTCCTTTTCTGTCACATAGACCTGTTCAATCTGAGCCTTCCAGAATGAATTGTTCTTTATATATTGGCAAAGACTTATCAGTCCCGAATCATCAATCGCGCTATTTACATGACCGTTAACTACTATAGCATTAGCCTTCATCCCTCGCTGGGCAATGAACTTATTGCCATCGCTGTCCATGTAATATGATCCGCCTCCCGCAAACACATGCATCAGTGGCTCACGCTGAGTAACCTCTACATGAAGCACACCTCCAGGAGTTGTGTACATCTCGCATTTTTTGACTACAGGAGAAAGTTCAATAGTCTTTTCCATCTCGTCAAGGTTGATCTCGTCCAGTCTAGTGCCCTTTATGGCCGGCCAACTGCGAAGAACCATCTGCTCCAGGTCGGATTTTGTTATCATCACATCATCAGAGCGGTTGTCGATTTTCGCAACCACACTGTTACATTCAATCTCCGACTTTTCAGCAGAGACAAAAGCCATAACGATTGGATAATAGAGCATTACGATTATCACGATTATAAATCGCAACAACCTCATCCACACACTACGACCACTGTCCTTTGCCTCTTTCATCGATGCAAATATAAATGTTTTTTAATTTACTCCTTTAACTGATACCCTTTATCTCTTTTATACGAGCCTCTACTTGTGGCACCATAGCATCAATGTTGCCGGCGCCCATCATAACGAGAACGTCAAGAGGTTTTTCCAGGATGTCATCCATAAGCTTTTCCTTATCGGTCAGCTTCACATCAACACCCTTCATCTTCTCCGCCAACATCTTGCTGCTGACACCTTCTATCGGCAATTCGCGAGCAGGATATATGTCAAGCAACAGCACTCTATCGGCTATTGAAAGAGACTTAGCGAAACCCGACGCGAAATCCCTTGTTCGTGTATATAGATGAGGCTGGAACACCACCGTCACCTTTCTGCCGTCATACATCTCCTTGACAGAAGTAAGCATAGTTTTTATCTCTTCAGGATGATGTGCATAATCATCTATCAGCACCACATCTTTTCCCTCTATTCTATACTGGAATCTACGGCGGTTGCCCTTGAAAGACTTCATCGCATTACGCACTTCATCTTCGTCAGCGCCAGCAAGCATAGCCAATGCAGCGGCAGCCACCGCATTCTCTACATTATGCTTTCCAGGCAAACCTAAAGTGACATTTCTGACGATTCCGAAAGGTGTTGAGATAGAAAATTTATAACGACCATTGCTAAGCTTTATGTCAAAGGCATAAAAGTCGGCATCGGTATTGTCCTTCGAATAGGTAAACAGCTCTACATCTTCATCGACATCCTTCTCAGTTATTGGCAATCCGAGTTTATAAACAAGAGAGCCGCCAACAGTTGTTAGATTAGCGAACTGCTTGAAAGCCTTGACCACCTCTTCTTTTGTGCCATAGATATCAAGATGGTCAGCATCCATAGCAGTAATAAGAGACAGATATGGGTGCAAGAACAAGAAAGAACGGTCATATTCGTCAGCTTCGGTAACCACAAAACTAGACTCGGTATTACACCAGTAGTTTGTTTCGTAGTTTGTTGATATACCTCCTAGGAAGGCAGAGCAACCCAATGAAGAGTTTTTCAGGATATGAGCAGTAAGAGTCGATGTGGTAGTCTTACCATGTGTTCCAGCAATACATATAGCATCAGACTTGGAAGTCAGGTCACCCAGCATAACCGCGCGCTTCACCATTTCATAACCGCCCGATCGGAAGAAGTTCAATATCTTGTTATCTTGCGGTATGGCAGGGGTAACAACAACCTTCGTCAGCTCCTTGTCCTTATAGATCTCCGCTATGGTATCAACATCATCATCGTAAGTTATGCTTATACCTTCCGCCTCAATCTCTTCAGTGAGCTTTGTACGCGTCTTGTCATAACCAGCCACATTGTAGCCGATAGCGTTGAAATGGCGTGCGATGGCACTCATGCCTATTCCACCAATTCCTATGAAATAAATATTCTTGTACTCTGCCATATCTTTACTCTCCTAACAATTGCTATTTGCCCTCGACCAATGACATCACCTCTCTGGCGATATCAGCAGCAGCATTTGGACGAGCAAACTTCTTGATATTCTCACCGAGCTTTGCCAGGTTATCCTTATCTGCCAATGCCTTAAGACTCTCCTTGATCAATGTCTGTGAATCAGCATCCTTAACCATAAGAGCGGCATTCTCGTTTACAAGAGCCATAGCGTTCTTTGTCTGGTGATCTTCGCTCACATTTGGAGAAGGGACCAGAATAGATGATTTACCCAACAAAGCCAATTCAGATATGCTACTTGCGCCTGCACGTGAAATAACTATGTCAGCTATTCCGAACGCCAGATCCATTCTCTTGATAAAGTCAGATGCATGAACATTGCTGCGCGGATTCTTATCGAGTTCAGCCTTTATACCGTCATAATATATCTTACCGGTCTGCCATAACAGCTGCACATCATCAGGCAGGTCGTTAAGCGTAGCAAGTATTCCCTGGTTGATAGATCTTGCTCCAAGGCTACCACCGATAACCAGTACGACAGGCTTACCCTCCTCCAGGCCGAACGCCTTGAGAGCCTCAGCCCTGTCAACAGGAGCGAGGAGAGACTGACGGACAGGATTACCAGTCATAATGATCTTTTCCTGAGGGAAAAATCTCTCCATATTTGGATAAGCGACGCATATCTTCTTAGCATCCTTAGCCAATATCTTATTAGTCACGCCAGGATAAGAATTCTGTTCCTGAACAAGGCATGGCACTCCATTTTTAGCAGCACGCTGCAACACAGGACCACTAGCATAACCACCCACACCAACGGCAACATCTGGCTTGAAATTCTTGACAACCGAGCTAGCCTTTATCAAGCTAGACACAAGGCGGAAAGGGAACAACAGGTTACGTCCTATATTTCTAAGATTGAGCTTTCTATGGAAACCAGCAACAGGCAAACCAACTATTTCATAGCCGGCAGCAGGAACCTTCTCCATCTCCATCTTTCCCTGAGCGCCAACAAACAATATCTCTATTGAAGGGTCGGCTTCTTTCAAAGCATTGGCAATTGATATGGCTGGGAATATATGTCCTCCAGTACCACCACCACTTATTATTACTCGCATATCGCTTATATTTAATTGCTTATATTCTATTTCTATTCATATTTATAACTCTACGGCTTCCGCTTCATCGTAGAGTTCATCCTCTTCACCCTGCTTAGCCACGCTAGTCTCTTCTGCAGCCTTCTTATTAGCTTGTTCAGTAATAGACAACATTATACCCAATGCGCAACCAGTAAGCAGGTTTGACGAACCACCTTGACTGACCATTGGCAGAGTCTGACCAGTTACCGGCATAAGACCCACACCCACAAACATATTTATCATAGCCTGGAGTGTCAGAAGCAGAGCCAGGCCCAGCAAGGTATAAGCATGAAAAGCCTTCTCACAACGTCTGGCAACCAGCAAAGCTCTAGCCATTATTATCAGGTAACAGATAATTATCAAACCGCCACCCCAAATACCGTACTCCTCCAGAATAATCGAATAGATAAAGTCACTGTTTGCCATAGGCAGAAAATTCTTGCTATAGCTGTTGCCCGGACCCTTACCAAAGATACCACCTGTTGACACAGCCATAAGAGCCTGTTCTGCCTGATAGTCATCACTCTTACCAACATTTTCATTATTACCTAGGTAGCGTTCTATTCGGGCTCTCCAGGTAATCGCTCTAGGGAAAAAGCTCTGAGCAGAATCGGCAAACAATATGACACCAACAAGAATCGTTGCTATGATTGCACCCGTACCCAACAGTTTACTTAATGAAACACGTCCGATAAACATCATAATCACGCACGACATACCCATAAGCAAACAGGTGGAGAGGTTCTCAATCATTACGCAAACACATGATATACCTATAGCCATGATGCAAGGCCAAAACGCACGATCAGGTTCTGTGTTGTTTATAGCCAACTGCTTAGAAACAAAGACCATCAATGCTATCTTGAGCATCTCTGAAGGCTGGATTGTGAAACCTCCCACCTTAAGCCATCGAGCAGAGCCATTGATCTCACTGCCGCCCAACAGAGCACCGACAACGCCCAACAGGCCTATTATCAGCGCAAAGGTCGAGAAACCGCTTATGTATTTAGGCGAGACATTACTGAAAATCGTCATAATCACCACACCTCCTACCAACATCAAGCCATGACGGAATATGAGCGTAGCTATATCATTTCCATACTGATATGCAAGTGTAGTTGACGAACTGTAGACAGACAATATAGATGTGATGAGCAAAAACACTATTGCTCCCCACATATAGCCATCTCCCTTACAATATCTTTTCAGCTTCTCAATCATTACTATTGATCTTATTTAAGATTGTTGGCACATTCCTTAAACAAATCGCCTCTATGCTTATAGCTATTGAAGAGGTCGAAACTTGCACAGCAAGGAGACAACAGAACAACATCTCCCGGTTGTGCCGCAGCACGACACTTGTCGATACATTCCTGCATACTCTTTGCTTCGAGTATGACAGGTATTATGCCCTGAAATGACTTTATGAGTTTTGCATTGTCAACGCCAAGACAAACCAATGTCTTAATCTTTGCCTTTGCCAATTCATTAAGAGCCGAATAGTCATTACCCTTATCTGTACCACCAGCGATCCAGACCACAGGCTTCTTCTGACACTCAAGAGCATACCATGCAGAATCTACATTTGTAGCCTTCGAATCATCGATATACTCTACACCATCAAATTCTCTAACAAACTCCAGTCGGTGATGAGCATTGACAAAAGACTTAAGTCCCAATGCTATCTCTTCGTCAGTCAAACCAACGAGCTGTACCGCTGTACAAGCCTGCATAGCATTGTAGATATTATGAAGACCCTTGATAGGCAGATTCTCAGTCATAAACGTGAAGTTCTTAGACTTGTCAACAGCTACATGCATCACCCCATCCTTAGTATATACCGGTGTGCCAGTTTTCTTTGTTGTCACAGCATATGGTGTCGCGCCAACACTCATATTTGGCAACCACTCAGCAGTCACAGGGTCATCAGCATTATAAATGAATGCATCGGCCTTTGTCTGGTTCTGCAAAATGCGGAACTTAGAACGGATATAGTTCTCAAACTTATATTCGTACCTGTCAAGATGATCAGGAGTGATGTTATTCAGAATAGCTATATCAGCCTTGAAATCGTACATGCCGTCAAGCTGGAAACTGCTAAGCTCAATGACATACCAGTCGGGCTCATTGCCAGCAGCAATTTGACGAGCAAGACTTGTTCCTACATTACCAGCCAACTCCGCCTTATATTTTGCTGTAGTAAGCAGATGATGAGTAAGCAAAGTTGTTGTTGTCTTGCCGTTTGAACCTGTTATGCAGATCTTCTTAGCCTTAGTATATCTTGAAGCAAATTCTATTTCAGAGATGATATGCACATTCTTCTCGCGAAGCTTCTTGATAATCGGTGCTTTTTCAGGAATGCCAGGGCTCTTCACAACCTCATCGGCCACGAGAATATTCTCTTCTGTATGTCCTCCCTCTTCATATCTTATTCCTGCCTTCTCCAATTCCTCCTTATGTTGTGGCTTAAGCTGACCGCTATCAGAAAGGAACACTTCAAATCCCTTCATCTGTCCCAGCAGAGCTGTTCCGACACCACTCTCACCACCACCAAGTATTATCAATTTCTTCATACCCGTATTATTTATTTGTGCGTAAACCTTATCGTATCTTAAGTGTAACAAGTGTGATAATTGCCAATATCAGGCCAATGAGCCAGAAACGAGTCACGATCTTTGGCTCTACATAGCCCTTCTTCTGATAATGGTGATGCAAAGGCGCCATCTTGAATATACGTCGGCCCTCACCATATTTTTTCTTTGTGTACTTGAAGTAGCTCACCTGGATCATAACCGAAACATTCTCCACCAAGAAGATACCGCAAAGTATAGGCAACAGCAGCTCAATACGGATAAGTATCGCAAAGAGACCTATGATACCACCCAGAGTCAAGCTACCTGTGTCACCCATGAACACCTGTGCCGGATATGAATTATACCAAAGGAATCCCATGGTTGCTCCGATGAAAGCCGCTATATATATAACAAGCTCCGAAGAATTTGGTATATACATTATATTCAAGTAGTTGGCATATTCGGTATGGCTCGATACATAAGCGAATATACCCAATGCTGTACCTATTATCGCCGACACACCCGCCGCCAATCCATCAAGACCATCAGTCATGTTAGCGCCATTACTAACTGCAGTTATCACAAATATGATAACGAGAGCATAGAAGAGCCATCCTACAGCATTCTGATTGTCTTCGCTCATCCAGAAGAATACAGAACGATAGTCGAACTTATTATTCTTGAAGAAAGGCACTGATGTCATTGGAGCCTTTACATCCTGACTTGTTGTCTCGATGACAATCTGACTCTCATCTTGAACATTCTCAGAGATAACCTCAACAGATGTCTTTTCTCTTACAATGACATCATTGTTGAAATACATAGTACCGGCAACTATCAATCCGATACCCACCTGACCCACGATCTTAAATCGGCCAGCCAAGCCCTCCTTGTCCTTCTTGAACACCTTGATATAGTCGTCGATGAAACCTATTGTACCCAACCACAAAGTCGCTATGACCATAAGTATCACATATACATTATCAAGCTTGTTGAAAAGCAGAACCGGCAATAATATCGATGCTATAATGATCACACCACCCATCGTTGGTGTTCCCTTCTTCTGCAACTGTCCCTCAAGACCAAGGTCTCTGACAATCTCACCTATCTGCTGTTTCTGAAGAAGGTGAATGACGTGGCGTCCTATTACTGTTGCCATGATAAGGGCTATAACAGCAGCGAGACCTGCTCTGAAAGAGATATACTGGAAAACGCCTGCGCCTGGCATTCCCAACTCCTTCAAATACTGAAATAAATAGTAAAGCATTGTTGTTGTATTATTCTTGTTGTATTATTCTTAGATATTGAATATCGCTCTCACCTCTTCACGGTCATCGAAGTGATGCTTCACGCCTTTTATCTCCTGATAAGGCTCATGACCCTTACCAGCGATCAATATTATATCACCCGACTGCGCAATAGTCAACGCAGTACGAATTGCCTCATGTCGGTCGGCTATCACAAGAGTCTTCTTCATATCCTCTGCATCAAGTCCAGCCTTCATGTCAGCCAATATCTGCTCTGGCTCTTCACTACGAGGATTGTCGCTTGTCAAAACCACATTGGTGCATCCCTTTGCAGCCTCTTTAGCCATCTCAGGGCGCTTAGTCTTATCACGGTCACCACCACAACCGACAACACAGATAAGCTTCTGACTGTCCTTACGTATCTCGTTGATTGTTGAAATGACATTCGTGAGTGCATCTGGCGTATGAGCGTAGTCAACAATAGCAGTCTTACCGTCGGCCGAGCGGATAGCCTCAAAGCGTCCGTCGACAGGAGTAAGCGAACTCAATGCCACAAGCACATCATGCTTAGCGAAGCCAAGACAAACCGCAGCACCATATATAGCGAGAAGGTTGTATGCATTGAACTTACCGACAAACTGCATAAACGCCTCTTCACCGTCAAAATCTATATCCATGCCCTCGAAGCTATGTTCGAGAATCTTAGCCTTAAAGTCCGCCATAGCACGCAAAGAATAAGTCTTCTTGTCGGCCGATGTATTCTGAAGCATCTTCATGCCATTCTTGTCATCGATATTGGTGATGGCAAACGCGCCCTTCTTCAAGCCGTCAAAGAAACCCTTCTTAGCGTTGATATAGTTGTCGAATGTCTTATGGTAATCAAGGTGGTCGTGAGTGATATTTGTGAATATGGCTCCATCAAAGTCAAGACCAGATATTCTATGCTGGTCAACACTATGCGAGCTCACCTCCATAAAGCAGTATTCGCAGCCCTCTTCAACCATCTTAGCCATCTGCTTGTTAAGAGTGACAGCGTCGGGTGTTGTCTGCTTAGCACCTTCCTTGCTATCGCCTATGTAATTGGCAACAGTAGAAAAGAGGCCTGCCTTATGGCCCAACTTCATCATGAGCTTATAAAGCAAAGTCGCCGTAGTAGTCTTGCCATTAGTACCTGTGACACCTACTATCTTCATCTTCTTAGATGGCTCATCGTAGAACGCCGAAGCGACAAGTCCAAGAGCCACATGAGTATCAGGGCAGACAACGACTGTAGCATCAGCTGGATAAGTAGCTGGCGCCACCTCACACAAGATAGCTCTACAGCCCTGCTCCAACACCTTCTGTATATAATCATGGCCATCGGCCGAAACACCTTTCTGAGCGACAAAGAGAGATGTGCTTCCGCATTTTCTGCTGTCAAGCTCTACACCATCTACCTCTTTTTCAGCATTGCCAAATATCTGGATACCATCCAGACATGACACTATGTCCTTTATCTTTTTCATATACATAAAATATATGTTTATATCTTTAATTCAATGAATACTGTACTACCCTTCACAAATTTTGTCCCCTGTGGAATTGACTGCGTCGAGACCCTTCCGTAACCACTCAACTGAACTTTCAAACCGTTGCTCTCAAGCAGGTTCACCGCATCTGTCGCACCCATACCTCTGACATCTGGCATCACACCGTCTATCATAGCACGAGGAGATATCTTAACATTATTCTCCTGTGCTGTTGTCGATACCCATTGAGTAGAGACATCAACATTATGGCTTATATTAAGCTTACTGAACACCTTCTTCAGTTCACGCAGGTTACCCCCTTTAGAATAAGGATAGTTCTCTGCCATCAGGTTAGGCTCCTTCTGTCTCAGCTCACCCTTTCTGAACTCAGCCGCATACACACGGTCTGCGATGTCCTTCACCACGGTTCCCGCAACGACATTACCATAATAGACATTATTTGGTCCTGAGACCGAAACTATGCAGCTATACATCGGTTCATCGGCAGGGAAATAACCAGCAAACGACGCCAGATACTTCTTCGCGCCCTTATCTGAATAGCCCTTACCACTTACCGCTATCTGAGCAGTTCCCGTCTTACCGGCAATCCTATATCCCTTCGTGTCCTTTATATTCTTAGCCGTACCATTCTGGACAACCCTTTCGAGCATCTTCTTCACCGTCTCAATCGTCTTCTTAGAGGCTATTGAGTTTCTCAACACCTTAGGGCGCTTCACCTCAACCATCTCACCATGGTCCATAATACCCTCGACAAACATCGGACGCATCATAGTTCCTCCATTGGCCACAGAATTATACAACGTAAGCAGATGCAAAGGAGTTATCATCACCTCATAGCCGATAGACATCCATGGCAACGATATTCCACTCCAATCCTGCTCGCGATAGTTCTTGATATGTGTCATTCCTTCACCATAAAGCTCTATACCAAGCGAATCACTAAGACCCAGATCGCGCAATCGGTCAACAAACCTCTGCGGATCATCGCCATAATGCTTAATCGCCAGACGAGAGAAGGCAATGTTAGACGATATCTCGAACGCCTTAGCTATACTCACAATAGGATTATCCTCCTTATGTGAATCTCGCATCACACGGTCCTTGATATTATATGCACCGTTGAAGATGTTGATAGTATCCTTGTCAACATCCTTTATCATACCATCTTCAAGCAACACCATTGTCGTCGCCAGCTTGAATGTCGAGCCAGGTTCCGAAGCCTCACCTATGGCATAGTTGAAGAAGTCTTCAGAATATGTACCATCCTGCTTATGAAGGTTGACTATCGCCCTGATAGCTCCGGTCTTCACCTCCATCAATATCGCCACACCATGATCGGCATCATACTTCTCCAGCTGACTCTTCAAAGAACTCTCGGCAACGTCCTGTATGTCGATATCTATTGTTGTAACCACACTACGGCCGTCCTCCGGTGCGACAATCTCACGAGGGACCCAACGGCCACCTATTCTGACCTCATTGCTGATGCCGTCCTTACCTCTGAGTTCTTCATCATACGTAAGTTCCAGACCCAACATACCTCCACGTTCCTTATCCTTATAGAGTTTACCTATTGTTCGGCCAGCCAACATTCCAAAAGGCATCTTTCTCATGTTACTCTCCTCATACATGAATCCGCCTTTGTTCTTGCCCAGTTTGAAGATAGGGAAATCCTTAACAATCTTAAGGTCTGTATAGCTAATACGTCGTTTGTTGATTACCAAATACTGCCTGCCACTTCTTCTTGCATTGGTGATCATTTTCTTATACTCCTCTGCACTCTTGTCGCCATAAAATGCAGAAAGTTTCCTAGCAAGTGAATCTATCTTCTCGTTGAACACCTTGTCTTTCAGGCCTGCAGCACATGGATCCATTATGACCTTGTAATAAGGGACAGAACAAGCCAAAGTACGTCCATCCTTGGCCAATATATCTCCTCTCATGGCAGGCACTCGGATATCCGACCTAGTCGTTTCTCGCTGCTTGTTTACGTATATAGGGCCCTCAACCACCTTAAGCACTAATGCCTTGATAAAAACAGCAATCATGCCTACAATGATCAATAGGTAGAACGCTAACGCTCTATTAAATATGGTCTTCTTGTTATCTGCCATAACCCTATGTCTATTCAATAATTCTTGGTGGTTCCGTCTGTTCCTTAAGGCCTATGCCCTCAGCTTGCACCCTTCGGTAAACCTCACTCTGCTTACTCATATTCATGAGCTCCGAAGATGTCGTTATAGATTCATACCTCAAGTCCTTTATCTCATTTTTCAGCTCCGATATGCGCTTTAGATCCCTCTCCACGCTGATATGGTTTGTGATATAGAGGAACACCAGTGCAACGATAAACACGCAGAACTTAGGAGACACGAAACCGAGCATCTCAAGTCGCCCTGAAATGAGAGTGCTGGTCACCTCTTTTGTCTTATCTAGTAACTTACCCATCTTTTCGCTATTTATTCTCCTATTTTCTCTGCTATTCTCAGCTTTGCACTTCTAGCACGGCTGTTACGTTCTATCTCTTCATCACTTGGGACGATAACCTTCCGGCTTACCGCCTCAAATGGCACATCGACATGTCCGTATATATCATCTCTCTCTGGAGCCGCCTTACTTACATCGCCGCTCTTTATGATGTTCTTCACCATTCGGTCTTCAAGACTATGATATGCAATGATCACAAGTCTCCCTCCCTCTCTCAGCAGTCCAGGAGTTCTGCTGAGCATCTCCTTGAGAGCATCCATCTCACCATTGACCTCGATACGCAACGCCTGAAACACCTTTGTAAGCAACTTGTTCTGCTCAGGCGGTATGACTGTCGCTGCGACGATCTCCTTGAGCTCGAATGTAGTCTTTATAGGCTTTATGCTTCGCTTGGCGCATATCACCTTAGCCAGCTTCATAGCCTTGTCTATCTCACCATAGTCACTCAACACCCTTGCCAGATCCCTCTCCTGATAATTATTGACTATATCGGCCGCGGTAGTTGTCATTCCCTGTCCCATTCTCATATCGAGCGGAGCATCAAAGCGGAATGAGAAGCCACGCTCTGGAGCATCGAAATGATGGCTCGAGACGCCAAGGTCGCCCAAGATGCCATCGACCTTGTCTATATCAAGATACCGTAGAAACTGAGCTATATATCTGAAATTATGGCGAACGAAAATCAGTCGATCGTCATCTGGCCTATTAGCATAAGCCTGCTCGTCCTGGTCAAAAGCTATCAGTCGGCCATTAGGTCCCAGTCTTCTGAGTATCTCACGCGAATGGCCACCACCACCAAATGTCACATCGACATAGGTGCCACTTGGATCTATGTTAAGGCCATCTACAGACTCCTTCAAAAGTACAGGTATATGGTATGTGCAGTTTACGTCATTCATAGCCTACAAAAATACTATTTCCAAATTCTACTTCCAACCAAATTCTCGTCTTTATTGTTTTTTTATATTACCTACCGTTCCTCATCATTATTTTTAGTAACTTGCCAGCCAAATTAATACAACAATGGACATAATTGAAAACTATCATGTTGCAGGTCTTCTTCTAGGCCTTATCACTTTTCTTGTCATAGGTCTTTTCCATCCTATCGTCATCAAAGCCGAGTATTATTGGGGCGTTAAGAGCTGGTGGTGTTTCCTCATTGCCGGGCTCATCTTCGTTGCCCTGTCGATCTATGTAGAGACACTCTTCGTATCGGCAATATTGGGCGTTGTAGCCTTCTCTTGCTTCTGGTCTATACTCGAAGTCTTTGAGCAACGCGACAGAGTTCGCAAAGGATGGTTTCCTCGTAATCCTAAACGTAACGATTACTGATTTGTTTTTTTTCACATCATATCAAAACAACAACGGCAGCCTCTTGGCTGCCGTTGCTCTTTCTATCCCCTTTTCAAAACTGTAACACGTTGAACGACATCACTCTCGCATCAAAAATCAACAGCCGGTCGGTCAACAGCTGCCCCAACGATAGTATATACTTTATTGCTTCCGTTGCCTGTATCGTTCCGACAATTCCCGGAACAACACCCAAAATGCCTAATGCCGCACATGACTGACATGCTCTGTTGTCCTCTGCCTCAGGAAATACATCTCTATAGCTTCTGCTCCCTGGTATGCACGTGATTGTCTGACCTCCATATTGCTGGACTCCACCAATACTAAAAGGTTTGCCTATCTCTGTACAAACGTCGTTGATGAGATATTTCGACGCAAAATGATCGGTCGCCTCTATGACAAAATCATACTTCGACAAAATCTCTTCTGCATTTTCTCTTGTGAGGAACATGTTGTAACACTCCACAGTGACATGCGGATTGACCTCTTCGATGCGTTTGCGGGCCGACTCAGTCTTGGGCGTACCTACCGCAGATGTAGAATGGATCACCTGACGCTGCAAATTGCTCAGATCGACATTGTCACCATCTACTATGCCTATACGGCCAACACCCGCTGCGGCGAGATATAGCAACACCGGCGAGCCTAAACCGCCTGCACCGACGACACACACACTTGCCTCCTTGAGTTTCCTTTGTCCCTCCGGTCCAACACCTTCAAGGTCAATGTGACGCAAATAGCGTTTCACTTCTTCATCTGTAAAAGTAGTCTTGTTCCCCATTCGATATCCTCCTGCCTTGTATATTGAGATTGTCAACTATTTTTCTATCTGCCAACAATCCATGTCAAACAGCTCTTCATAGCCTCCACGGAAAAGCACATATACGTCATGGACACCTGTCGGCTCACTCAAGAGTTTGCTCTTCACCGTCAACACCTTGTCAGTCTGTCCCTTATCCACCGAAACCTTGGCAAATGGACGTCCATCAAGCTTATCTAGATAGAACTCCACGTCTCCTTCATCCTTGACATTGGTCACCGTGACCTTCATGAATTTAGCAGCTCCACTCGCGTCGCCGAAATCTACGTTGCGAACCTTCACCCAATCACCATTGTGTACCGAAGTGACGTAATGGTCAGTTCCCGCCATGTGGTCAAGCTTCACACCCCATGATGCCGCCATCGTCTCTGCTTCAACACGATTATATGGATTCAAGACACCAACAGGTTTTACACCTTCTTTTGTGAATGGAATGAAAGGTATCGAACCGTCTTCGTTGAATGTGAACTCCTCTATGGCTGTCGAACGACGGAAGCCACCTCCATTAGGCAAGATCCCGTTGTGATAGAACATATAGTTCTTCCCCTTGAAGTTGATATTACCGCCATGTATGGTAAAGCTGTTCTCAGCCTCGTCCATTATGCGACCTCTGAATGTCCATGGTCCATCGACAGTTGGTGCTGTTGAATAAGCCATATATTCAGGCACGCCACCCGCTGGATAAACAGCATAGTAGATACCATTGCGCTTTGTCACCCATGGTCCCTCTTCATACTGAGTCATCATCCTCTCGCGTCCGATGCTCCAGTCCATCTTCGACTGCAACTCACCAAAGCTTTTGGGGTCGGTATAGCCTGGCACTTCCTTATACCCGTCAACAAACGACACCATATCTTCGTTGAGCTTGCCATACCAGAAGCCCTTGTTACCCCAGAAAAGATATGGCGTATTATCATCGTCAATAAAGACAGTAGGATCGATGAATCCATGACCTATTGCCAATGGCTTGCCAATAGCATCCTTCCAAGGTCCCTGAGGAGAATCGGCTACTGCAACAGCCAAAGCGTCCTTGCCGTCGGCTGTGTTGCAACACAGATACCAATACCACTTGCCGTTGCGTTCTACAGCTTGCGCCGCCCACGCCCTATCTCCTTGCGCTGCCCATGCGAATGTCGCTGTTGTCACCTGCGTGCCGAGATATGTCCAGTTGACCATATCTTCTGTGCTGAAGAGCACCCAATCCTTCATCTTGAAGTAAATAGCATCATCTTCATCGTGGTCAACGAACAGATACACCTTATCGCCATGCACATAAGGTGCCGGATCTGGTGTGTACATAACGTCAATGGATGGATTCTGCGCATACGCATTCACCCCTAAAGACAACAACGAAGCTATCACCAATCTTGTTTTCATGCTAACTTATATTATTTGTTCTTGAATATGAAATCATATATCTCGCAAAGCGATTTGCCATCTGTTGCCGACTCAAAGACGAAATACAACGCCTGCTTGCCCTTCTTGTTCTTCAAGCCGCTCACATTGCAACACATCTCAGTCGCCTTCTGCGCCATCTCTTTGCTCAACTTTATCTCACCTATCTGCTTTCCACCATTGTTCGCATCCGGATCTCCAAGCATTATCTTTATCGTTCCATCAACACCCTCTGGCTTCATGTTTATTGCCAACACGCCATCATTGTTCATCTTGCCGAAGTCGAAGTATTTG
Organism: Bacteroidales bacterium; assembly: GCA_024401335.1. Taxonomy (GTDB): domain Bacteria; phylum Bacteroidota; class Bacteroidia; order Bacteroidales; family Marinilabiliaceae; genus W3P20-009. The sequence continues at coordinate 72,623 of JAKSLH010000006.1, read as the reverse complement.
TATCCGACAATGGATCCTGCAGTGTTGTTTACCACTGGTGTCACAGGCATCTTGATGCTATATGGCTTCTGCATCGAAGCGCTGTCTATGCGTGTTGGTTCCATGTATGAGCCATAGTGCATGAAGTTAGGATAGCTCTGTGTCGCAGGTTTAGGACCTGTATAGTAACAAGCTATACCAGCCGCTGTACGATGCAATGGATTGAGGCCGTTCTTTGCAAAGCCTTCAGATGTATATTCTGCTTCGCTTATTGTCACCTTGCCTCCCTTGCCTTTTTCTACCTTCACCTCAACCGGTGCCGCCATAGCCTGCCTGTTGTATTCCGACAGACCTGTCTGACGATGATATACAACCCACCACTGACCATTAGCCTCAAACAAACTGCCATGTGTATTGCCGTATGGTGTCGCTGCTGCAAATGTCTTGCCAGTCTTCACATCTTTTGTGCGTGCACGTCCATCAATGATAGTTCCGCCATAAGTGAATGGTCCAAGTGGTGACTCACCGTAAGCGTAAGCAAGGGTATAGTTGATGCTAGGCATATCGAACTCCCCTTCACGTGTCCAACGGCTATAGATGAACACATATTTGCCGTCGATCTTTCTCATCGATGACGCTTCGAAGAATCTGAATGTATCATCATCCTTGCAGCTTGGCACAAGACCATCGACCAACGTCTCTGGCTTTATTGTTGCCATTGTCATAGGATCAAGTTCTGCCGCGTATGAATGTTCAAATCCCCAGTATGCATATACCTTACCGTCATCGTCGATGAATACGGCCGGGTCGAAACCTAGTTCGCCCACTGTCGCACGAGGATTCTCCTTACTCCAGTTGATGACCTCGAACGGTCCGTCTGGGCGCTTTGACACAGCCACCATGCCATTTCTGCCACCTTCCTGATTGTTTGGATAAAGGAAATAGGTCTTTGAACCATCGGCCTCGACACGCTCTGCCACATCTGGTGCATAGAGCATATCTCCTCGTCCATCTTCATGAAGCATCTTGCCATCACGGTCGCGTGTAACCTTAAGCGTCACGCCATCATAACGCCAGTTCTGGAGGTCATTGACCGACGCTGACCAAACAACCTGCTCTCGTCCGCAATACTCCTTTATCGCTGAATCGTGCGAGCCATAGACATATACTCGATATTCACCAGGCTTGTCAGGATCTTCAAACACGTATGGTTCTCCATCGGGAATATACTCCCACAGAGGAAGAAAAGGGTTCTGCGCTACGGCTTCGTGTGAAAACAATCCTGAGGCACCTACGCAAAGGACTGCAGCTAAAAGATGATTTAGACGATTCATGATATTCTATTTATGTTTTCGCGAAGATAGCCTTTTTTATCAACTTATCACAAACAGCCATGTAATTCACTTCTCAAAACGCGTCATTCAAACAAGTCAGGAGCCACCCTTACCATATTATTGCATATTTTATTACTAATATAATTTGCATGTTATGACCAATGTATCGTTTTACTTTTGAACGTTTTACTTATCTTTGCCGAGCCTGAATGAGAAAGATCTACACAGGCAACGACAGGCTGTCATACAGCCAATAAAGCATGAACAAAATGAACATATCACAACCATCTGCCTACAAATGGCTTTCGACATCGCTTTTTGCCATTGCAGCACTGCTCTTCTGGAGATTGTGGCAATATTCTTTGATGTCATTTCACGAAGAGTTTCTCCTTTTTATCTTTGATAAAGAATTCATATTCGAACGTCTCTTCACCTTCGGGGGACTAGCTATATTTCTTGGAGATTTCCTCACCCAGTTCTTCACCTCCATGTGGCTTGGAGCTGCTATTATCGCCCTACTCTATGTTGCCATCCAGCAATTTACGTGGAGCATAGCCAAGACAATGGGAGCCCAAGACCGCCACTACCCGCTTAGTTTTCTGCCAGCCATCATAATGTGGCTTCACATGAGCGACGGCAATGTGATGATATCATACGTAGTCAGCGTAACGATAGCATTAGCGGCAGTAGCCGCCTTGGCAAGAATAAAAGGCGAAAAAGCGCTGATAGTCACTACAGCCATCGGGACACTCCTGCTCTTCGTCACCATCTCCATAGGTGCCTACCTTTTCGCAACATCTGCCGTGTTAATACATTTCATGCGCAACGGCAACTGGCGTCGCTCATGCATCTTATTGGCAGGCATGACAGTTTTAACAGCCATCATAGTGATTGTAACCTACCGTCTGTCGTCGTACGAACTTTGGCGCATAGCAACCGGCCTTTACTTCTATCGTGTGAAATACTTCATTGGATGGATGAACATCCTGGTGCTTGCCTTGATAACGTTTATTCCATTCATCATCGCCAAGGTCGATATGCTTCGCAAGAGTCAGTTTTCGCGTATTTTCCTCATCGAGATGGCCGTTATCGTATTGATAGCGCCTTATGCCTTGTATAAAGCATACAACAAACTAGGCAATCAGCTCATACACTATGACTATCTGGTAAGAACAGAAAAATGGGACAAGATAATAGACAAAGCCTCACAACATCAAAACGGATCGGTATTTGAAGCCTTGTCACTCAATCTTGCCCTTGCGGTAACGGGACAGCTATCTGACCGCCTGTTTGAGTTTGAGCAACATGGTCCTGACGGACTGATACCTCCTTTCCCTAACGACAATGTGACAATAGCCCTCGCAGGAGAGATATATTTGCGCATCGGTATGGTCAACATTGCTCAACGCACCTTCTTTGAGGCTCAAGAAAACATAATGACCGACGTGATGAGTGGCCGTTTCACCATGCGCCTTGCCGAGATGTGCATCATCAACGGCGACTATAAGGTTGCAAGGAAATACATCAATATTCTCAAAAAGACATATACCTATCGTAAGTGGGCTATCGAAAACGAGAAACTGCTTGGCTATGAAGACATCATCAACGCACATCCGTTCTATGGTGTGATGCGCAGGTTAAGAACCCAGGAGGATTTCAACTACAACGACAACATAGCCGACCAGATTGCCGGGCATCACTTTGACCAGAACAACAGCAACGTCCTCGCTCTCGACTATGCTCTATGCTATCAGATATTGAGCGGCAAGACAGATGTCTTTGCTTCATCATTTGCTAGAAACGTCAAGAAAGCATCATATACTCATTTCCCTAGGGTATATCAAGAGGCCCTTGCTTATGAATGGAGAAGAACTCACGACTCATTCGACAACATGCCTTGGAACCTCTCTCCTGATGTGATCCAAAACTACAGGACATTTGCCAACATCTACACTAACAACAAGAACGATCAACGCCTCAAAAACCCTCCTCTCTCAAAGACTGTCATGGGTTATATGTTGAATCACTAATATAAAGAATCCATGAACAAGCATCTCTTTGCCCTTTTGACATCATTCCTGGCTATCGCATGCAGCGAGAAGCCTCACAACATACAGGAGATAGGAACAACACCTGAGATCTATCCCGACTATATCGGTGTAGAGATTCCAGCCGGCATTGCTCCGCTCAACTTCAGCATGGCCAGCAACTCTTTCTCGCTCGTCGATGTCATCGTAAGTTCAGCCGACGGCACATCTATAAACTCTCAGGGCTTAGCTACCGACTTCGACATTGACGACTGGCATGCGCTGACCCAAAAGGCCAAGGGTGACTCGCTCAAGGTAGAGGTAAGAGCCAAGATAAAGAAACAGTGGCTCTCTTTCGTGCCATTCTATATCCATGTAAGCAACGACTCACTCGACGCCTATGGCCTTACATACCGACGTATTGAGCCAGGATATAGGGTATTTAACATGATGGGACTATATGAACGAAACCTGAGCAACTTCGATGAGACAGACATATTCGTCAGCAGTGAACTTGTTGGGTCATGCGTCAACTGCCACACCGCCAACCGAGGCAGTAACGAGCAGTTCATGTTTCATGTAAGAGGCGACAATGGTGGCACCGTAGTTCGCAGCAACGGCAAGACAGAGGTCGTGAACACTAAATGTGATAAGATCATCGGCTCCCTGGTATATCCTTCATGGCATCCTGACGGACGCTTTGTGGCTTGTTCGTCGAACAGCACCCGACAGACATTCAACATGATAAAAGACAAACGAATAGAGGTGCTCGACCTTGAATCGGATGTTGTGGTATATGACACCGAAAATCACAATATCATCACTTCTGACCTCATCAACAAGACAGACACCATATTCGAAACATTCCCGTCTTTCTCTGCCGATGGCAAGAAAATATACTATTGTAGCGAAGACTACGCCAGCCAAAGCATTGAGGTAACCGACATGCATTACATCCTGTGTTCTATCGACTTTGACGCTGAGACACAAACATTTGGCAATCGTATCGACACCATCGTCGACCTTAGGGACCAGCATCTTAGCATAGCCCTGCCACGCACGTCGCCCGACGGACGTTTCATCATGTTCACTGCTTGCGATTACGGCACATTCCCTATATGGCACAAAGAGGCCGACCTGTGGCTTCTTCGTTTGTCCGACAACAAGTTATGCCGCATCGACAATGTGAACTCCGATGACACTGAGAGTTTCCACAACTGGAGCAACAACTCCCGATGGTTCGTATTCTCCTCTCGACGCGACGACGGTCTGTTCACAAGACTATACATAGCTCATTGTGACGAAAACGGTGTGTGCAGCAAGCCTTTCATGCTTCCACAGAGGAATCCTAAAGAGTATTATTCCCGCTTGTTCAATTCATACAACACTCCTGATTTCGCAACAGGCAAAGTAGTAACCGACCAGAAGTCGATATCATCAAAACTGTCCTCTAGCAACAAGATACAGGTGAAATAGAGCTTTTTGTTTCTTTTTCTATGTCGCTTGCATCTTTTTTTATGTTGTAGATCCGATACATTTTTTACTTTTGTATCATTACAATTCGCATATCGAACAAAGAAGCGAGTATAAATCTACAATAACAAACGAAAAAGATCTACACATGAAGAAGAATATCCTCTATGTAGTAACGGTCCTTGCCTTTACGGCATGCGGCAACAAATCGCTCAATCAGGACCTGAAACTGAATGAGCTTGAGTATTTCGAGAAACAGGGCGTCAACGTCCTCGTTTACTGCAACAATTTCAACGGTGGCTTCAACGATGAGAAGAACTCTGGCATAGAGATCATCCATCATGGCGTGAGAACAGTACAGGGCGGTGCTGTTAGACTCAACAACACACCAGAGCAGTGGGACCTCGTGCCTAAGACAACTAGCAGAGAGGTCAATACTGAAGACAATTCCATTACTGTCGGACTGAGATATGATGAATATGACTTCGACAGCCGCATCGTGGTAACTGGTAAAGGCAACGCTGTAGAGATATCTGTGATACTCGACAAGCCTGTTCCCGCAGAACTTGAAGGCACTGCCGGTCTCAACATCGAATTCCTCCCATCACAGTACTGGCAGAAGACCTTCATGATGGATGGTCGCCTCAACCGCTTCCCTCGTTATGCGGCAAGCGAAACTGTAACTCGACCAAACTCAGAGAAACCTAAGCAGTTCAAGGGCTTCAAGACCTACGATGACCGTGGCACTGACCGTTTTGTCGATCCTCTGCCTATGGAGAAAGGTCATGAACTGGTTGTAGCAATGGACGCGCCTGACCGTATGATAAAGGTGACATCGGATGATGCTGAACTCAACCTCTACGATGGTCGCATGATTGCTCAAAACGGTTGGTATGTGCTCAGAAGTGAGCTGCCTGCAGGAAAGACCGGCAAGGTGGTGACTTGGACTGTTGAGCCTCATGCCATAGAGGGATGGATACGTGAACCAAACATCGGCTTTTCGCAGGTTGGCTACCAGCCTTCACAGCCTAAGGTGGCAGTCATAGAGCTCGACAAGAACGACGTTGTCAGAAGCACTGCCGACGTGTATAGAGTGAATACTGATGGCAGCGTAGAGAATGTATTTACCGGCAAGATCGACATATGGGGCATGTACTACAAATACAACTATGTGAAGTTCGACTTCTCTAAGCTCGACAAAGAGGGTATCTACTACATTCAGTATGGCGACACAAAGACCAACAATTTTATCATCAATGACCATGTTTACGACAAGATAACCGACGCCACTACCGATGTATGGATTCCTATCCACATGAATCACATGACTGTAAACGAGGGTTATCGCATCTGGCATGGTGAACCTTTCAAAGAGGGTTATCTACAGGCTCCTCCTAGCGACCACTTCGATTTGCACTTCCAGGGTCCTACAACAGACACTAAGTATAAGCCTTATGAACTTATTCCTGGGCTCAATGTCGGTGGCTTCTTCGATGCAGGTGACTTTGACATAGAGACAGGTTCAAACATAAGTGTAGTGCAGAATTTTGTACGTACATGGGAACTCTTCCGCAGCGGGAGAGACGAGACTTTTATTGACCAGAAACAGCGCTATGTTGACCTTCACCGTCCTGACGGCACTCCCGACATGCTTCAGTTCATAGAACATGGCACTCTAAACCTGGTTGCTCAAGCTGAACAGATTGGTCACATGGCTTCTACTCTCTCCAACTCTGTTCTCGACAACTATCATCATCTCGGTGACGCAGCATCTCTTACTGATGGCTATCATTACGACCCTAGTCTCAAACCATACGAGGTATCGGCCGACGGCAAACGTAGTGGCACACCTGATGACCTGTGGGCTTTCACTACACGCAACCCGATGCTCGACTTCCGCGCTGCGACAATGTTTGCCGCTGCCAGCAGAGCTCTTGAAGGCTATAACGACAAATTGGCCAACAGAGCGCTTGTGCAGTCGAAGAGACTCATGAAGGAGGCTAACGAGCTGATAACTTCATACAACAGCGACAAATTCTTAAGCGGAGAACATGATAGCCTGTCACTTAAAGGCTATGGCGATATGGCTGCCAATCTGCAACTGTATGGCGCTACTCACGAAACGCAGTATCTTGACAAGTTCATGTCGCAGATATGGAACGCTCTCGACAACAACGTGAGCTACACTATTCAGACCGCACTCGATGCTATTCCATATATGAACGATGAATACAAGGAGAAGCTCAGACCTTACGTCATCAAATATAAGGAGTATATCGACAGCCTTGAGAAGGACAACCCTTATGGCATTCCTGTAGGACTGGGCAACTGGGCTGGCAGTACGGCTGTTGTAAGCTTTGGAACAACAGTTTGCTTTGCCAATAAATACTACCCTGATATCGTTGTGAAAGACGACACCTATAAAGCAGCCAACTGGCTCTTCGGTTGTCACCAATACCACAACTACTCACTCGTTGCCGCTATAGGTGCTGCACGACCAAAGGCTGTCTTCTATGGCAACAACAGAGCCGACTTCTCGTTCATCCCTGGCAACATGGCTCCAGGCCTTCTCTTCCGTCACCCCGACCACTTCGAGAACTACGACGATTGGCCATTCCTGTGGGGACAGAACGAGGGTACTATCGCGGGTAACACTAACTACGTAATATTCGGCTCTGCATTCAAAAACGCTGTTAAATAACTTGTTCGTGTATATATCATTTGCCGTTAGCTACAGATTGGGGCTAACGGCTTTTTTGTTGATAATAAATCACCACTACTATATCATCTCATTCTCCTAACATAATCAGTACAAAAAAACAACAGGCTGAACCTATTTAAGGTTCAGCCTGTCTCTATTTTTCAAAGATGTGTTTGTATTACGTAGGCTAGTTTAGCGAACTACAGCCTTCTTTGTGCTGTTGGCTGTCTTTACGATATATGTACCACGGCTGAGGCCATTGAGTGCGCTCTTAGCATCAACGTTCTTCTTAACGATCTTACCGGTGATGTCATAGACTGTAGCTACACCGCTTGTAGTAACCATGCCGATAGCTGTTGGAGTGTCGCCTTCACCTTCACCACCTTCTGCAGGTGTAGCACCCTCATATACATAGTAGAATACCTTTGCGTCTGTTGTTGACAAAGTTTCTGCAGTCATCTCATTACCTGGCATATCATCAACGCGTACCAAGAAGCGGAAGTATAGAGCTGTATTTACATCTATATCGCTAAATGTATATGATGCATAACTCTTGTCAGAAGCAGCTGTCATTGCATAATTGCCCTTGTCAAGAACCTGTATCTCTGCAAAATCAACAGAATTAGCATATACAGTAAATGTCACATTACCGCTTGCATCTGCTGTAATCTTATATGTTGCACGAACTGTTGCATTGTCTGGTGCAAAATGCTTGATGTCGCCTGTCAACTGGCTTACACGTGCTGGAGTCTCAGGTGTCTCTTCGCTACCACCTTCTCCTTCACCAGGTGTAGATTCTACCTCATACTTGTAGTAGAAGATATTGGCATCTGTCTTCGATAGAGTCTCAGCAGTCATCTCATTACCTGCCATGTCACCAACATTAATCAAGAAACGGAAATATACATCCGCGCCTGCTGTTACTCCTGTTTGCTTATAAGTTGCAGTCTTCTTATCCTCAGAAATTGTCATTCCGACACCGCCTCCAGTAACAAATTGTATCTCTGCGAAATTAATAGCTTCTTCACCTGTTACAGTATAAGTAATGCCTGATGCGTCAGCTGTAATTGTATATATACCACGAAGTGGCATTGTCGCAGAAGCGAAATGTCTGATATTGCCTGTTGTAGAACTTTGAGGTGCTTCTGGTTGAGGTGTCTCTACCTCAGAACCTGAACCAGAACCAGCGCCAACACCTGCCAACTCGTCAACTGTCTTCCAGTCTATAGATAACTCACCGAAATTAACCTCACCAGGCATCATAACATAAAGTGGAGTATGAAGATATGTGTTTGATGTAGAAGTCCAGTTGCATACAATTGAAGTGTTGTCACTACTTACTGTCATATTGCTACGGACATCATATCCACCTACACCATCTTTAAAGGCAAACGATCCACCAAGACCAGTAAGGCCTTCTCCTTCAATTATCATCTGATAATTTCCATTGCCATCTGTAAGGCATGAGAGTGCAATAGTCTTGTCGCCACTTGTAAGCTCTGTCTTATCGTAAGTCTCGGCCCAAGCCATTGTTGACATCATTGTTGATGCAACCAACATTAGTAAACTCTTTTTCATATTTCAATTAATTATAAGGTTTGTTATTCTAAAAGAAGGCGCATATCAATGGTTAACCGACATGCACCTTCTATACTAATTTATCTTATTACTATCTTCTTGACAATATCATCTACCTTGACGATATATATACCACCATTGTTTACTGATATCTGCGACTCACAACCGCTGTAGATACAACGACCTAGCATGTCATATACCTGCGCATCACCTTCCGCATTCTCAATGAAGATCAAGCGACCACTTGCATATACCTTTGCATTGCTCTGCTTCTCTATAACCTCTATTGCTGTATCTTCTACAACACTAATGTTATCACCATAGCATTCTGCAAGACCTACCTCTACATTGTAGACTGTCACTTTAGTTTCTGCCTGGTTGCCACCGAAATCGAAGAAGATGCTCTCATTGTTCAGACCTTCTATCGCTATGCCTGTGTAGTTGATTACTGTCGCTACACCTGCACGCATATTGACCTTCTTCTCAAGAAATGCTGGTGCATTATCTGCATGCTCTACAATCTTGAACGTGAGAGTAGCATCCTTATCCGACACGAGAGTTGCCTTTACCGAGTATTTAGTACCCGCCTCGAGTGCCAATGTGCTTGTTGGCTTAAGCCAGAACTGCGACTGGAACTGAGTTGTTGTAGCATAAGGCATGTAGAACTCTGCACCGTCACCGTTTATCGTTGTTGTCGAACCAGTAAGCTGCACCCAATTCCAAGTATTGGCATAATATCTACCACCATCAGTGAAGCCTTCTACCAAGTTGCATGATGATGAATATGCTACATCAGAGAATGACGAAAGTGATATCACCTTTTGAATGTCACCACATGTGGCAACAACTGTTGCATATTCAATGCCGCCTCCCTTATAGGTTACTGTTACATCTTGCTGAATCTTACCGCCAATAGCTGTGATGCTTGTTGTAGAAAGCTCGAAATTAGGATTTGAACTTACCAATGACAACTTAGCACCTACACCAAGGTTACTGCCCGATATACGGATGCTTCCTGTTGTTGTGCTTCGCGTATCAATTATTACATTTGATGAACATGATACTGCTGGCACGCCTGATCCTTCTGGTATATAGAAATATACATCGTCAAAGGCTATTATCTTACCATCCTGAGCCTCTACTGGCTCACCTGCTCCCTGGCTGAAAGATAATGGAGTGGCGCTGCTCATCACATCAAGATCCAAATTGTACTTCCACATTGGGAACTCAAATTCCTGCCATGTGTTTGCCTCGTCTGCTTTCAACTGAATCTCTGCTCCAAACACTTTTATTGTGGTAGGATATGTAGTAGACGCATAGTATGCCAAATGGAAAGTATAACGATTTATATACTCGTAGTCGAGCTTCTGATTGACAACAAAAGCACCACCATACCAACCTTTGCCGAGTCCTTTGAGCGCCAAACAATTGTCGCCTTCAAATGGTGTCACGCCTTCTGCGGCTGACATTGTAGGACCATTTGTCCACTCGTTTGCCCATATATCAATTGTCTCACCTGTCCAATCACGGAAAGAACCATCTACTACTTCATCACGCGAAAGGATAATATAGTCGGTTGTAAGACGCTCTACATCTCTGATATCGGAAACAATAGTCGCGAAGGATTTAAGTTCGCCACAAGTAAAGGTCAACTTGGTAGCTGAAGATGATGTACCAATAAATTCAATCTCTACATCTTGATTCACCTTGCCTTCTACAGGGGTAATCTTGTCTGTAAGTAATCTGAAATCATTGGCATTTGACATTGTAATTACAACATCACTAGCAAGGTTGCTTCCGCTGATCTTCACCGTTGCCTTGGCTCCCTTGTCTTTTAATTTGCCCTTCTGACCTGACACTACTATATTTGGTTCTGTATTTGGAGTTGTACAATAGAAGTACACATCATCTATAAAGAATGTTCTGCCACTCATCTTCGTTCCACCTACTTGATTGAAAGTGAAAGGCTCAAACGATGATCGCTCTCCAAGCACAATTCCTGGGAACGAAGTAGCAACTGGCAAATTAAACTCTTCCCATTCATTAACCTTGGTTGGTGTAATCTGAACATTACCCTTATTACAGTTAACTTGGAATGGCTCTGTCATATTGGTCTTAAGAGCAAAATGAAGTGTATAGTTTTTAAGGTTGTCATAATTTATTGTAGAAGCACTATAGTTATAACCTGCTCCATACCATGTCTCGCCACAATTCTCAAGACCTATGACTCCCTCTCCTTCAAAAGCATCTGCTTCATGTGCTTTCATTGTGCCTTCCCAAATATAGAATGGCGCAGCACTAAGATCAAGAACAGAACCATCAAATTCTTTATCGGAAAGCACTCTTATATAATCAGTATTGACCTGAGGGGTGAAATTGCCAATTGCATTCGTTGATGAAGGTACATCCACGTCCTGATATACACGTACCCATTCTACCTGCATGTTGTCACCTGTCCATGAATTATCTATTTCATTATTTACATATGTGCCACCAAATGCAAAGTTATAGACAATATAAAACTCATAATCGGTGAACGCTTCCATACCTCCTTCGTGAGAGCTGATGTCAAGGGAACAGATGTCATGACGGTTGCTTCCATCTGCATCGCATACATAACCTGTCATGAGTGTTGGCGTCCATTCAAGACCATAGACACGCCACTTAGCACCAAGCTCCTCACCATACTTATATCCTAAACCATGTGAACCATGCTGATAATCACCATTAACACCCTGAATATTCCAGTGGTATGTAGTGAGGGCTTCATTCCATGTCGCATTGTCTGCCTTACACATCATCTCCATGATGTCTATCTCACCGCAATATGGCCAAGCACCACCATGACCTGTGCCTAACATCCAAAACGCTGGCCACACACCTGAAGCACCCATAGGAACCTTGATGAGCGACTCAATCTTACCATACTTGAACATCACTTTGTTGCGTGTCTGAATACGACCTGATGTATACTGGCTACCATTGTATGCCTCTTTCTTACATGTGATAGTCAACTTGCCATCTGCAACATTTACATTGTCTTTACGGTCGGTATAATACTGCTTTTCCCAGTTGCCCCAACCATCGGTACCTGTTCCGGTTTCATAATTCCAGACTTCTCTGTTAAGCTCTGTGCCATCGAACTCATCACTCCAGACGAGCTCATAGTTCTGAGCATTAAGGCAAACTGCCGAAAGCATCATTGCCGTAAAACAAGATAGTAATTTTATTCTCATGGTAAAAAGTTTAGTTTGAGTCCGAGTTATCTTCAAAAATCAATGTGACAAAAATATCTACACAACTACCTACAATGCAAAAAATGCTTAATTCAAAACTACACCACACCCATTTTTCAAATACGTCAACAATACGTCATACCTCATTATCGCATTGTTTATCAATAAAATATCACATGCACACAAATTCTCTTTTTGGGTTATTATTATTTCACATTTAAGAAAAAAGCTTCCCCAGAAGTAAGTCTGAGGAAGCGTACATATAAGACTGCTGACAGCAATCTATGTTAACCAACAATTACTTTTTCATTATCCTTGCAGTGTCGTTGCCCATTCTTACAACATATATTCCTCTGCCAAGGCCTGCAAGCGAAACTCTTGTTTCACCATCCTGTGCTGGCACCGAACATACACACTTGCCCGACATGCTGTATACGTTGACTACCTGTCCTTCAACACTTCCGTTTACTATAACATAGTCAACTGCCGGATTTGGATAGACTGCAAATGTCGCTACTACATCATTCATTGCGTCTTCTTCTACAAAGAGCGACTTGTTGCCGGCTACTGTATACTCAATATACGGAGTAACAGTCATGCCTCCTGCATAAGCCCACTTGCATGCTATGCGCATCTTGGTTCCCGCTGGGTATGAGAATGTGTAGGTATCTGTGAAATGCTCTGTAAATCCATTTGTATTGTCCCACATGAATGGCACAAGACCTGCAAAATCACCTGCATTGAGAGCTGTAAATGTCACTGTTACATCGTTGCCATTCTGCTTGATATCGAAAGCGTAACGCAATCCTTCATTTGTAACACCCTCACCACTGTTAGCAGGTGATTCTACAGAACCTTGATCGTCATTATCTTCATCACGGCCTGCTGCAACGTCTTTGCCTTCATCGGCTGTCAACACACGGAACTCGTAGAAACTGTTGCCCCACTCTGTTGCTCGCTTAGTCGATACGAAACGTATGTAGCGTGCTGTTGCATTGTTGATATCCAGGGTCTGAGTGTATGGGAAGTTGCTGAGCGACTGACCGTTTACTCTCTTTATCTCTGTCCAGTTGACGTTGTCAACTGATGCCTCGATACGGAATGATGATGTATAGGCGCCTTCCCAGACTATCTCTATCTTCTCGATGTCTGAATATTGCTTTGCCAGGTCAACGACAAACCATGCATTGTCTGTAAAGTCCGATGCAAAGCGTGTATTCTCGTCTCCATCAACGGCGTTGCCTGCCGAATAGGCTGCCGACTCTACACCACTCGCTGTCGCTGTCTTGCCTAGGGCTACGTTAACAAGCTCCGTAGGCTGTGGCTTAGGCTTGTCACCACCACCAACTGTTACTTCTTCACCCTTGTCGGCTGTCAACACACGGAACTCATAGAAGCTGTTGCCCCACTCTGTTGCTCGCTTGGTCGACACGAAACGTATGTAGCGTGCTGTTGCATTGTTGATATCCAGGGTCTGAGTGTATGGGAAGTTGCTGAGCGACTGACCATTTACACTCTTTATCTCGGTCCAGTTGACATTGTCTACTGAGGCTTCAATACAGAATGATGTCGTATAGGCGCCTTCCCAGACTATCTCTATCTTCTCGATGTCTGAATATTTCTTTGCCAGGTCAACGACAAACCATGCATTGTCTGTAAAGTCTGACGCAAAGCGTGTATTCTCGTCTCCATCAACGGCGTTGACTGCCGAATAGGCTGCCGACTCTACACCACTCGCTGTCGCTGTCTTACCAAGGGCTACGTTTACTAGCTCTTTTGGCTGTGGCTGTGGTTCTGGATCTGGAACGACTTGGTCATCATCGTCATTGTCTTCACCATAGCATGATGCGAGGCCTAGCTCTACATTATAGATGTCAACTGTTGTCTTTTCTGGATTGCCACCGAAGTCAAACAAGATGCGCATATCTGCCATGCCTTCTCCAGCAACCGACTTGACTTCTATTGGTGTGAGTGTGTATGCCGCTATCTGGAATTTCTCATTTACAAGGGCATTCTCATCATCACCACGAGGAACTACTTTCATGCGAACTGTAACTGCCTTGTTTGAATATACAAGTGCCTTGGCTGTATATGTCTCACCATTAGCAAGTGACAGTGTCTTCGCAGGATCCATCCAGAACTGCGCCTGATAGTCGCCAACTGTCGACTGTGGAAGATAGATCTCTGCTGAATTAGCATTTACTGTAAATTCCTGACCTGTGATCTGAATCCAATCCCAAGTCGTTGCATAGTATGTGCCACCGTCAACAAATGATGGAACAAGGTTGCACTCCGTTGATGTTGTTGCACCAAATGCTGCTACCTGTATTGTCTTGACAAGGTTGCCACTTTTGATCTTTATATTGCTATATGCTGCTGTAGAACCTTTGTAGGTAATCACCACCTCTTGGTTTACCTTGCCGTTGACCGGCGCTATAGATGCTGAAGAGAGGATAAAGTCAGGATTTGAAGAAGAAAGGACAACATTGCCTGTAAGGTTGTTTCCTGAAACTCGGAAACTACTCTTTCCGTTCTGTCCGCTGATTGTGCCTGGTGTTGTTGCTGATACTGCAGCAATGCCAGAACCGCCAGGTATATAGAAATAGATGTTGTCAAAGGCTATCTGACGACCTTCTCTTACTGCCTCATCCGATGCCTGATGGAAAGAAAATGGCTCGATTGAATTTGCTACATCAAGATTCAAACCGAAAAGCGAAAGGTCTATCTCATATTCACTCCATACATTGGCTGCCTTAGGAACTATGCGTGTCTCATTGCCACACACTGTAACTGAAATAGGCTGAGTGCTGCTTGAGTTAAGAGCAAAATGCAACTTGTATTTCGAAAGATTCTCATAGTCTAATGTCTGGTTTACCGCGAAACCGCCACCATACCATCCTTCACTTCCTACAACAAACGACATACAGTTGTCTCCCTCAAATGGTGCTGTATTGCCTGGTGTCATTGTCAGGTTACCTGTCCATTCGTTCGACCATACATTGAATGTCTGTGTGCTCCAGTCTAATGATGAACCATCAAGTACCTGCTCGCGCGACAATGTGATGTAGTCTGTTGTGACTTTCTCTACTCCACTAATCACTGCGTTTACTTTGCCGTATGCTACCGAAGACCCGCTCTTGGCTGTGATTGTTGCTGAAGCTGAAGTGGAACCTGTATACTTGACTGTAACCTCCTGATTGAACTTGCCATTTACTGGTGTGATGGTTGAAGGTGTAAGGACAAAATTGGCATTTGAACAGGTAAGTGTCACATTGCCACTTACATTGCTACCGCTTACCGTAATCTTTGCTGTAGCATTCTGATCCTTTATCTTGTTACTCTGAGAAGAAACCGACAAGTTGGCTTCCTTAGCTCCTCCTGGAAGATAGAAATAGATATCATCCCAAGCGAATGTACGGCCTGTGCCGGCTCCTTCGCCATCTCCCTGATTAAAAGAAAGGATGTCGAAGTTGGCTGTTGTTCCCAATGACAGTCCTGGGAATGTGCTGCTCAATGGAAGGTTATATTCTACCCATTCATTGGCTTTTGTTGGAGTAAACTGTATTGACTTTCCACCACAAGTGAGGGTAAATGGTGTTGTGTTGTTGGTTTTCAATGCAAAATGCAATGTGTAGTTTCTCAGCTTGTCATAGTTGTATACCGACGAGCTATACACATATCCACCACCATACCAGCCTACATTGCCTACATTCAATGACAAACTGTTCTCTCCTTCGAATGCTGTGCCTGCAGCTGCATTGAGGGTCTTCTCCCAAATGTTGAAGGCTGACGTGCTGAGGTCGGTTACTGAACCGTCAAATGTACGGTCAGAAAGCACTTTCACATAGTCTGTGTTTACAACTGGTATATCTTTCAAGGAATAGCTGTTGTCGGTGATCGATGATGTAGGATATGTTGTATTGTCCTGATAGATTCTGACCCAGTCAACCTGCATCTCGTCCTTAGTAAAGCTGTTGTCTATCTGATTCTCTACGTATGTACCACCAAAAGCGAAGTTGTATATGATATAGAACTCATAGTCGGTAAACGCTTCCATACCGCCCTTACGCGAGCTGATGTCTATCGTACAGATGTTCTGGCGGTTACTGCCATCTGCATTGGCTACATATCCTGTCATTGCCTTTGGAGTCCACTCTAGACCATATATTCTCCAGGCATTGCCAAGCTGCTCTCCGACGTTAATGCCATCTCCATACATGCCATGATTCGACGCGCCACTAACTCCATTGGTGTTCCAGTGATATGTGGTCAGGGCTTTGTTCCATGTGGCTGCATCATTGGTACACATCATCTCCATGATGTCTATCTCACCGCACTGTGGCCACCCACCACCATTGCCTGTGCCAAGAAGCCAGAAGGCTGGCCATACTCCTGCCGCTCCTTTAGGAACCTTAATGAGCGACTCTATCTTGCCATACTTGGCCATCACTTTGTTACGGCTCTGAATACGACCGGAGGTGTAATGGCTTCCGTTGTATTCCTCTTTCTTACATGTGATTGTCATCAGGCCATTGGCAACATTCACGTTGTCGGTGCGATCTGTGTAATACTGAAGCTCTCCATTGCCCCAGCCCCAATCGCCTGTGCCTTTTTCATAATTCCATACGGAAGGATTTAGTGTAGATCCGTCAAAATTGTCTTCCCATACCAACTGGTAGTTCTGGGCCGACGCATTCGAACAGCCGAGTGCAAACGCACCCATCATCATCAAATGTGTTAGTTTCATAGATAATTTAATTTGTAGTAGATTGGTTTTATGCCTAACATGCTTTCATGTTTCAGCACATGACAAAAGTAGATTCCGACCACCACAAAGTGCAAAAAAGCGTTAATTCAAAACTACGCCACGCCTTTATTTTAACTACGTCAAATATACACCACACTCATTTTTCTTTCTGATTATACGCATATTACGCCTTTACTACATCAACAATCATTATTCGCACTTGTAAAAAGAATTATGTTGTTGTTTACCTTTTTTAAAGGGTTATTGATACAAAAATGACTATTTTTGTTTTTAAAAGATGGAGATACAATGGCAAAAAAAACAAAGTATTATGTTGTCTGGGAAGGACGCGAAAAGGGCGTGTTCACCGACTGGGAAGTTGTCAAGAAGTTTGTAATCGGCTATGTAGGTGCTCGATACAAGGGTTATGACAGCCAACAGGAGGCCGATGAGGCTTTTAAGGCGGGAGCACCTAAATTCACACCTAAACAGAATGCCGACAACAAAGCTACTGCTACTCCTTCTGCCACTCCTCTTATTAGGGCTATCGCTGTCGATGCTGCATGCTCGGGCAATCCTGGTAAAATGGAATATAGAGGTGTTTCTCTCTGGGATAACAAGGAGATTTTCCACATGAAGTTCGAACTTGGCACTAATAACATCGGTGAATTTCTGGCTATCGTCCACGCCCTCGGTCTCCTTAAGCAACACAATGCTCCTGATATAACTATATATAGTGACTCTGCTATCGCTCAGGGATGGGTGAAGGCTGGACAGTGTAGGACTAAACTCGAACTGACGCCCCGTACCGCTGAACTGATGAACCTTGTTAAGCGTGCCGAGACTTGGCTGAAAAACAACAAGATAGAAAATCCTATCGTCAAATGGCCTACTGAAGTCTGGGGCGAGATTCCTGCTGATTTTGGAAGAAAATAAGTGAGAAACATACGTATATATATTTTATTTGCTGCCCTGTTGACTTCCATGATGGCCAATGGACAGGATAGCTCATATATACATAAAACGGACTCTTCCACAATAGCCCACATTTCTATTTTCGGAGCAAAAAAGCATAACTTAAGCGACAATAGCTATCTTTTGTTTTCTGCACTCGACAAGAATTTCATCTTCTACCATCCTGTAACGGGTGCCGGACTTGAGCAAAGTGTTACTTATTACAAGAACAACACTTCGTCTATTTGGAAGGTAAAGGCTAAACTGGGTTACGCTTTTAGCGCTGATCGTCTGACCGGTGAACTCCTGACTCAACTCAACACAAAGAAACAACATATTCTGATAAACGCAGGTAAAGACTTTGCCGACTGGAAGGGTGACATAGGCGAAGAACGATTCACTAACTCTGTAATAGCGTTCTTATACAACGGTAACTATAAGGTTCTCTACGACCGCACTTTCGCTCATGTGTGCTATACCACAAAACCTACTTACGGACTGGAACTGTCGTCTGCCTTGACAACGGAACATATAGGTTCTGAACATAACCGCAGCAACTTATCCCTCTTTCATAAGAAGAAGTTGTTCAACCCTAACATACCTGTAAACTCTTCTATTGACCATTGTTCAATAAGCGACGGCAGACAGACGACGTTGTCATTCAAGGCGGTCTATACTCCACGTACATTGGGCTTTACCAACGACAATGGTTTTCCTATCTGCCTCGGGTCCATATATCCTTCTTTTAGCTTGGGAGCTGAAAAGGGCCTGAGCGGCGCCTCAAGATACTCTCACATAAACGTTTCTGTTTTTCAAAGATTGGCTCTCAAGAATGATGCTATCTGGAAATGGGAAATCGAAGGTGGCGCCTTCTTCAATAGCGACAATACTCGTTTCAGTCAATGGAAGCATTTCTGCGGATCTAATAAGCTCTTTGCTCTGTCCTCTGACATCGACGGATATATTGGCTTTGTCATGTTCCGACCTTATGAACTGAGTACCAACAAATGGTACACATCTGTCAGAACTGCCTATATAACACCACAACTGATACTAAAAGAGATAGAGCTTTTCGAGGACTGGTCTTTTAAAGAAGAGCTTTATCTGAAAAACGCCGTTATCAATGGTAATCTATCTTTTACGGAATTTGGCTATGGCGTTGGCAACGTCCTCGATATACTGAGAATGACTGCCTTCATCTCTTTCCGCAACTCGTCTTTCGATGCCGTGAAATTCAGAATGGCTATCGACCTCTGATGCACCCTCCTATCTCCTTCCTGTCCAATTTTTTGACAATCGGACATGAAAAATCATGGTTTTGATGTTACACTTGCTGTTGTCTGACGTTATCCTTGTAAAATTGCATCAGAAAACAAAAAGTATTAATCATGAAAAGATTCACATTATTGATGACTGCTGTCATCGCTATTATCTCAACTACATCTTGCATCAGCATCAACACTGATGTATATACTATTTCAGAGGATTATGACACAACAAAATTCGTTATGCACGAATTTGATTTCAAAGACTTCAACGCTATTGAATATAATGGCTATGGCATCATAACTTACGAACAGAGCGACAACTATAGTGTAAAGGCTAGATCTACTGAAGAAATTTTCGAGAAGTCTAAGATCTCCCTCTCTGGCAACAAGCTCAAGGTTGACCAAAGCGAACTCAAGAAAATTAACGCGCCTATTCTGCTTACAATATATGCTCCTGAAATCAACTCTTTCAATCTTAGCCGCAATGTGAAGATATCATGTGGCAACATCGATATAAACAACAACTTTAAGGTCGAACTGTCAGGATCTGGCAAAATTGAACTTAAGTCTTTGTCTTGCAAAGATTTTGACGCTGACTTGTCTGGAGCTTCTAATATCTCTGGCAGAATCAAGGCTCAAGGCAATGTTAAAGTAGATTGTAGCGGAGCTTCCAAGGGCGACATCGACGTCAATGCTGTTGATTTCTACGTTGACTGCAGTGGGGCTACTAAACTTGGAATTAACTTCACAGGCAACAATGCTGAGATTGGTTGTAGCGGAGCTAGCAACATCAATATGGGATTCACTGGCAATGTTGTCAACTACGATTGCAGCGGAGCTAGCAAGATAGAATCGACTCTTAAGTGCAAGGAAGTAAATGTTGAATGTAGCGGAGCTAGCAAGTTTACCGCTGTTGGCGTAGCTGAAAGAACTCACTTCAACACTAGCGGCGCTTCTTCTATTAATACTAAGGAATTGAATAACTACTAATAGACATCAGCATAAAACAGAGGTTCGGATGGTTGTTTGGCTCTGCCTGACAACCATCTGTTTTTATGGCAACATCACTGTTGAGACTACCGCGTAATGGTCACTTATATCTTGCTTGTTGACTCGGTAATCTATCGACTTGATGTCTTTTGAATGGAAAATATAATCTATTCTCAACTTCGGAAGATCTCCATTATATGTATGTCCTATCGACATGAATGATCTGTCAAATGTGTCTTCCAAGATACTTGTTATCTGTCTGTATGTATATGAAATCGGTGTGTCGTTGAAGTCACCACACACAATAACCGGTATATCTGACGACTTAATCAGACTAACCAAGGTGTCTGTCTGTATCGAACGATACCTGAACGCATTGTTCATCTTTGTATATGTCGTCTTGATCTCTGTTTTTGTCTTAGCTCTCTCATGTATATCAACTCGCTGAATCTTATTTACAGCCTCAATCTGATCTGGTAGCAAACGTATCGACTCTAGATGACAATTGATAAGTCGCACCTTTTGCCCCTCCACATCAACTACCGTAGGCATGAGATGTTTATCTATCTCATTATCTATCGGTGCCTCTTTCGTCACCGGATATCTGCTTAAGATGACTTGCGCTGTCGTTCCAACTGGAGCCGATCTGTCTGCATATCGGTCCTGCACCTGATACTTGAAGCCGAAGGTCTTGGCATAATCACTTCCGTTCAATTCATTTTGCATCATCTTGCCTGTTGACGCCTCCTGTAAACAGACGATGTCGGCATCCGCCAACAGCTCTTTCATCTGCTCTATGGCTATATCTTTCCCGTTTGCGGCCTTCGACAGGTGACAGATGTTAAATGTCACAATCTTCAGCTGCTTGCCTTCCGTAACCGCTGGTGTGTTGGGAATAAAACTGACTATCGACATTGCACCCGAGAATGTGGCGACTAATGCCAGGAAGGTCACAAGGGCCGATATACGCGAATGAAACACTAGCAACAGAACAAACAAGATTGCACACAATGCCCATAAATATGGAAATGCAAAACCAGAAAATGCTAATACCCCTATCTTTGCTGGCGGATATAGCGACTGATAATAGCATACCAATAATGCTAACGACATGATTAGCATTACAATGAACTTTACCGTATTGAGTATCTTTCTTATCATCTCTTGCTCTCTTCAAACAATGTCTGTTTCTCACTGCTTGTCAGACTCTCATAACCCGACTCTTTTATCTTGTCAAGTATGCGGTCCACCTCCCTGCTACGCTTGGCTTTCTGCTCATTGAACTCATAATCGGTCAACGGACGATTATAAACAACTCGCATGTTACTACGCTCTTTCTTTCCAAACATCCCCTTGATCACCGACCAGTCATAACTACGCTGCGGAGTCCCTGTCCTCTGCCAATATCTTGCCAACAAGAATCCTGCCACAATACCTCCTATATGCGCTACATTGCCACCTATATTACTGCTACCACCTAGCACTAATAGCATATAGAGCACAACAAAAAACAATGCAAAGTATTTCAACCTGACTTGACCGACAAATACTACATCTATGCGGTAATTGGGGAATGTCGTGGCAACGGCTGTCATTATCGCCAACACCGAGGCTGACGCTCCTAGCATATTGCCATAGATAGGATTGACTGCCGACCATATCAGACAGGCTACGGCTCCTGCTAACCCTCCTATGATATAGGATCGCAAAAAGCATCTCTCTCCCATGAAATCTACCATAATATGACCAAACCAATACAGGTTGAGCATATTGAAGAATATATGTACTATGTCTCTATGGGTAAACATATACGTGAACAGCGTCCATGGCTTCCTTATCGCATTGCCGGCCTCTGTTGGCATCCATAGGTAACTGACAAGGCGCGGCATATTCATGCTTGCCAACGCATCACCAAGCACAACGAGCAGAAAGACAACAAGGTTTACGTATATCAACTTTGTCACCAGGTTGCCGTCAATAAACGACCATTTTATTTCTCGCCATATAGATGCCATCAGATCTGACCCTCCCTCTGCCATTTCCTGATAAGGAAGAAACCAAACAACATACCGCCTAGGTGCGCCCAGTGTGCTACATTGTCAAAGCTGAAGTTATGAACGCCCTCAAACAACTCTATCAGGCCGTATATCAATACAAAGTATTTAGCCTTGATTGGTATAGGTGGTATGAGCAACATGATTGTGACATTAGGAAACATCATGCCAAATGCTAACAAGATTCCGAAGCAGGCACCCGATGCTCCTACTGTATTGAAATGACTCATATACTCTTCCTGCAACTGAACAACAGCCGTCCTCATCATCCTGTTTACCGCATCCATGTCACCTGCAGCCGACATGTTTTCATAGTATCGCTGGAACTCCGGATTGACATACTGTGCTATATATGCATAGAAGCTTTCATCATTGGGGGCACTCAAATAGGCGTCTATATCACTTATTATGCTTGTTGCCTGATAATAGTAGGTCAGCTCCTGAACTATTGCTGCACCGATACCTGTCACGAAATAAAACACCAGAAATCGCTTTGTTCCCCAGGCCATCTCTATCATGCGGCCAAACATATACACGGAGAACATATTGAAGAATATATGGGTTATTCCATCATGCATGAACATATACGTAATGAACTGCCATGAATGGAAATTATCTGCTGCACAGTAATGCAAACCCAACCATGCATACAGGTCTATACCTAAGCGCGAACCCAAAACATAAGTCGCAGCAAACACAAGCACATTTATTATCAGCAGGTTCTTTACCGCCGGGGTCATCTGCATCTGTCCGAACATATATTGTCTATCTATTAAAATCTACACTCTATCTCTTCATTCTCAACGATTGAGAACACTACCTTGCCTCCTGGAGTCAACGATGGTGACTTGCAGGCAAACAGTCTTTCATACAACGAGGCCATCTCTTCTGGAGTAAGTGTCTTTCCATAGGAGACTGCACTCTTTGACGCTAAGGTCCTGCATATATGATCCATCAGATTCCCATGTATGTCAACCTCTCCATTTGTCACGTCATATATCAATGCTTCTATGAATCCCGCCACTTCCGCCGCCTCTATCTGCGATGGTATGGCTTTAATATTCAACTTACCTTTCTCCGCATCATATTCCACATCCATGCCTGCTCTCTTCAACTCTTCTGTCATCTCTTCCACTATGCATGCGTCTTCACCGCTCAATGCCATTATCTCTGGGAATATCAACTGCTGAGAAAGGTTATTCTCTTTCGCAATATGCTTGCTTATAGCCTCATATTGTATTCTTTCATGAGCCCTATGCTGATCTATAAACATGATTCCAGCCTTGACGACTACCACAATATACTTGCCTTTATACTGCACAAATCTGTCAGCCGAAATGCCTATGCCTTCCTCACCGGGAACAAACAACTGCTGATCAGCTGACTGTGGTGTCATTCTGCTTGAATATACAGCCTGCCCCATTGGCACCGATTGCTGAGGTGCTGCCGACATGCGGGAATACAAGGTCTCCCATCCCTCGACACTCTGCTTGTGACTTCCACCACCACTCCACAACGACGAACCGCCAGATGATACTCTGCTATTGTTCTCGTGCTCAAATGGATTGTATGGAATACCGCTTTCTGGCATCATTGGCGGTATCTCACGTATATCTATGCTCTTATTGGGTTGATATGTAGGGATATCTATCGGATCCGCCGTGTCAAAATCTAGCGACGGCATGATATTATATTTGCCTAGGCACTCTCTGACCGACGCAT
Source organism: Bacteroidales bacterium (assembly GCA_024401335.1). GTDB lineage: Bacteria > Bacteroidota > Bacteroidia > Bacteroidales > Marinilabiliaceae > W3P20-009. The sequence continues at coordinate 48,560 of JAKSLH010000006.1, read as the reverse complement.
TCAAGATCTGCCATATTGCCGTGTCATCTTCAAACTTGATCTCTGTCTTCTGAGGATGCACATTCACATCAAGACTTCTCGGATCTACATTCATGTAGATGAAATAGGCTGGATTCTGATCGGCTGCTATAATGTTCTTGTACGCATCCATAACCGCCTTGTGGAAATATGGATTACGCATATATCTGTCATTGGCAAAGAAAAACTGGTCGTTCGATGTCTTGCGTGCTGTCTCTGGCGTACCTACAAAACCTCTTATCGTAACCATGTCTGTCTCTACCTCTATTGGCAACAACTCCTGCGACAGGGCTCTGCCTACTACCGCAGAGACTCTCTGCTTCATGTTGCCTTGCATCAAGGTGTACAACGGCGTTCCGTTGCTTGTGAGCGACAAGGCTACATCCGGATGAGCTAGCGCTACTCTCAGAAACTCCTGAGTCACATGTCGCATCTCGGCATTGTCCGACTTCAGAAACGCTCTGCGCGCTGGTATATTGAAAAACAGGTTCTTTACACAAAACTGACTGCCTACCGGGGTGACTGTCGGCTCTTGGCTGATTACTTTCGAACCGGCAATCTCTATCTTCACTCCTAGCTCATCCTCAGCTCTGCGTGTCAATAGCTCTACCTGTGCTACCGCCGCTATCGAAGCCAACGCCTCGCCTCGGAAACCCATAGTATGAAGACTATACAGGTCAGTAACGTCACTTATCTTCGATGTCGCATGTCTCTCAAATGCCAGTCTGGCATCTGTCTCTGTCATGCCACAGCCATTATCTATGACCTGTATCAAGGTTCTACCGGCATCTTTCACAACCACCTTCACATCTGTAGCACCAGCATCTATTGAGTTCTCTACCAACTCTTTAATGACAGATGCCGGACGCTGGATGACCTCACCAGCTGCTATCTGGTTGGCCACCGCATCAGGTAGAAGATGTATGATATTTGCCATTATTGCTCCTGTCTCTTTTTTTATCCGAATATCACATTGTAGAACTCATCCCAGTAGTCCCGCACCATATAATACGCAACAATACTCAGACCTATTATCAGGCCTATCAGTATAAGCTGAGACTTCTTCTTCTGACTCTCCATCTTCTGGGTGAACTGAGAATGACGCATTCGCATCCCTCCACTCCTTATCAGAGAACCAGTGGTATAGGTCGCTCCTTCTACCTCTTCCTCGTCCGCTAAACCAAGCTCCTTCTTACGCTGCTCTCTACGCTCCTTCTCCGGATCGTAATAGAGCGGCTGGTAGTTGAAGACACGGTGTTGTGGCACCTTGAAAAACGATATACCCGCCATGACGATTTATTTATTAGAATTCAAAATCATTGCATGCTCTAACATCAAGCATGGCTCTGATGCGCTTGCCTACTGCTACATGGTCAGGATGAACCGCATATGCATTCAAGTCTTCCATGTTGTCAAATGTGGAAATGAGCGCCAAGTCAAACTTCTCTGCTGGATTGCAGTTGATACCTACCTCCATAGAACGCAAACCTGGAACGATACCTAGCAATGCCTCAAGGCCTGCCTTGATGACTTTCAACTCGGTCATCTTCTGCTCTGCGTCAATATCGTCACGCATCTTGAAAAGTACAATATGCTTTATCATGTCTTTATATTTTTAGATTTTCAACTCTACAAAGTTACTAATTATTTTCTCAACCAGTTACCTACTATCGTCTTACCCTCTGGAGTAAGTACCGATTCTGGATGGAACTGTATGCCGTGCACATCTAACTTCTTGTGCTTCAAGGCCATCACCTGACCTTCGTCACTTACTGCTGTTATCTCTAGGCAATCTGGGAATCCTGCATTGTCAACTACCCATGAATGATAACGACCTACTTGTACCTTGTCCTGCAAACCCTCAAAGATATAGTCGTCACCAACAATAGTCGCTGGAGTCTGAACACCATGGAACACATCCGACAAGTTTGTCAACTTGCCTCCAAAATACTCTCCTATCGCCTGATGACCAAGACATACTCCCAACATTGGCTTCTTGCCTGCGTATGTCTCTATCACCTTTAGCAAAAGTCCTGCCTCCGATGGTATTCCAGGACCTGGCGACAAGACAATCTTGTCAAAAGCCTCCAACTGCCCCATCTCAAAGCAGTCGTTTCTATATACTGTCACCTCCGCTCCTAACTCTTTCAAAAGATGCGACAGGTTATATGTAAATGAATCGTAATTATCTATTATAACAACTTTCATAACCTTCTTTTTAATCTGATTGATTACATCTCTTCTGCCAGGAAAATGGCTTTTCTAAGCGCACCTAGCTTGTTGTTCACCTCCTGCAACTCATATTCCTCGTTGCTCTTGGCTACAATACCACCACCTGCCTGGAACCACAACTCGTTGTTTCTGCTTACAAATGTTCGTATCGTTATGGCTTGGTTTAACGAACCATCAAAACAGATACTGCCTATGCATCCACCATACGCTCCACGACTGTGTGGCTCTATCTCGCTAATGAGCTGCATAGCTCTCACTTTTGGCGCACCCGACAATGTTCCTGCTGGGAATGTGTCAATAAACGACTTGACAGGATCTGCTCCTTCATCCAACTTACCACTTACTCGGCTTACCAGATGTATCACATGGCTATAATACTGCATGTCTTTGTAGAAATCTACCTGCACGTCATGACAGTTTCTGCTCAAGTCGTTTCTTGCCAAATCCACAAGCATCACATGCTCTGCATTCTCTTTAGGGTCGTTCTTGAGATACAACGCATTCTGAGCATCTTTCTCCGGATCTCCCGTCCTCTTTGTCGTTCCCGCTATCGGGTCAATGAATGCTTTCCTGTCTGATGTTACTCTGCAGTGGGTCTCCGGCGAAGAACCAAAGATCCTGAATCCACCGAAATCAAAATAGAAGAGATATGGCGATGGGTTGATGCTACGCAATGCTCTATAGAGCTTGAAGTCATCACCCTCATACTTCTGCTTAAATCTACGTGCCAACACTATCTGGAACACATCTCCTCTCAAACAATGGGCTATGCCTTTTCTGATATTAGCCTTGTGCTCCTCATCGGTCAACGTACTTGTTGTCTCACCTACCGGGTGGAAGTCATACGCTCTGATGTCGTTGCGGTTCATCTGCTTCTCAATGCTCTCCAGCTTCGACGACTCTCCTTCTCCGACAAGACTCACGATTGTCAGTGAGTTGGTAAAATGATTCAATACTATAGCGCTTCTGAATAGCACATACAACATATCTGGAGCATCATTCTTGTCTGCTGTCTCATCCTTTACATTGATATTCTCAAAATATCTCACTGCATTAAATGCTGTGTAGCCAAACAGGCCTGGATGCTGCACACTTCCTTCGTTCTTTATATCAAATGAACCTAAGAACTCATTTATCGCCGCATCACTCTGATACTCCTTGGTGATCGGCTTCTTGGTTGTCTTCCCATCCGGATAAGTGCATGTGGCATAACCATGATTAATGGCTACCGAGGCTATAGGCTCAATGCATATGAATGATCGCGCATTCTCACCTCCATGATAGTCCGAGCTCTCCATAAGAGCACTCTGCGTATACAAGTCCCTAAGCCTCATATACAACCCCACCGGCGTATACAAATCTGCCAACAGGTTCTTGCTTGTAGTCGTGTAAGTATATTTCATCTCTAACTATTTATTCTTCTTTGTACTAATAAAAACTAAAGGCCTACCGGAGTTCGGCAGGCCTTTGTTCTCTATATCTCTTCGAATAACACATAGGCAATCGCTCCACTCCGGTCTACAGAGATGGGCGCCACCACCATATATTTGTATTCATCTTCATTTGCTCTTATTTACATCGCAAATATTGCACATTTTTCCGAGAAAAACAATAGACTTTTCTTTTTTTCTATAAAACACTTACGACAATCCTCTTAAACAATGTTTGTTATGTATTTAACCTTTAAAGCAGAATAGCCGTAACCTTACTTTCATCTCTGTTCTAATTATACTCGAATGCCATTGGATCTGAATAGTATATTTCCTTCGTTGCTAAATACTCAGATGTGACGGCAGGAAGTGGTTTGGCACTGCCATTCTCGTCATATTCCAACGGATCTTCAAAGGTGAAGAAACGTACCAAATACTTCGTGCCCTTCTCTAGCTTGTCTTCTACGTCGTACATCGACCACGACACCTCTCTGCTTTCAAAATCAACTGGGGTCGTATAAGCATCTTCTATTGTTGGCATGTGATCTTTTGAATAGCAGAAGCCACCACGCTGCAAATATATATTGCCTCCGTCTTCTCTGATCATTCCTTTAAACACTCCTCCAAAACCTTTTATACTCAACGAAGGAATGCCATCACGTGTCTTGATTGCTAGGTCGTCTGAGTAAATTATATTGTCGCCTGAATGCTTGGCGAAAGCTCTTAAGTGATATGTCGTAGATGGCTTGAGCCCATTGATTATTGCTATGCCCGATTCCGTAGGATAGCCGTCTGCCATATACAATACCGCATGAGCATCGTCTATTGTTGGATTCTCTTTTTCACTGTAGCAAACTCCCTGCTCCACTACAATGTCACCTGGCACCTGAAGTACTATGGTGTTTGTCATGATGAGATGTGCCGATGTAGAATAGTTTTCCCTTATACTACTATTGCCCGATCCTAACCTGTTGACCAACTTTAGACGTGAAAAAGCATCGTAGCATCTTACCTCCTGTACATCGCTATATGATATCCCACGCGCATTCTCTGCAAATGAACATATATACAATTTCGTGCCAGGTTTCAAATTTTTGTACGTTATGTCCGGCACAGAGTATTGACCCTTAATGTTTCCGTAGCCAGTCTCCGCTTCAACGACCTCGCTGTTGTCAAGCCTTGGATTGCTTTCTGTAAAGGAGTAGCAGATGCCTCTACGAGAAATAGGCAATGCATTCTCCTTTCCTTTAAAGCTATCTTTGTCTATCGTTACGTTTAATGTCGTATCTGTGACTATAGCAGTTAATTTGAGAGACGACACCTCAGGTACAGAAGTATCTATCTCTATAACCTCTTCTGGGTAGTTGTTTAAAAGGTCTGTTCCACAAGCGCACAGGAACGACGATATGGCGAAAAGTGATATTATATGTTTTCTCATTGCGTTCTATTGTTATTTGTAAAGACTACGATTAGGACGTGTGATGGAAATATTCCAACCCGCTGTCAATCCTACCATCAAATCATTAAGGGTCGTGCACGAGGCTTTCATGCTTTTCCCACTAACACTTGTGCCGTTGTTAAAATAATATTCTTTATGGACTGCAATCTGTTTGTCTATACCAAATGTTGCCGCAGCTATACCAAGATGAAAACCACTGCGGCATTCAAAGCCTAAAGAGAACTTAGTGAATAAATAGCCTGGCCTGACAGAAAGACTGCCGTCGGAATCTGTCCAATATCTCGAACTACAAGGGATTCCATCATACGACTCTTCCATTCGATCCCTAGAAATATCATAATATACATCGCCATTAAAATCATAGCCTTTCACCATGACTCCAACTTGCGCAGCATAAAATAGACGTATGCGTCGTGTGTGTCGACCTGCATATGCTCTCACATCTAAACCTACAGGAATGCCCATCATAACCCCTTCATGAAACGTTTCAATCATACTACCTGCAAAAACACCTGCCTGCAAAAGTGTATTAATCTGATAATCTAGCGAAAGAGTCCCTTCTGCAATTTGCTCAAGGTAACCATTTCCCGTAGAATATGTAATATCGGCATCTATACGCAACTTGAACCCTTTCTCCCAACAAGGGTATTTCACCTTGCCCGATGCTGAATTGCCACCGTCTGAAGTGTTGTTCTGCGCAACAACCGCTGAGAGATTGCTACACATCATCGCCATCATTATGGCTAGTGACATTAAATATTGTTTCATTACTGACATTGCTAACGTGTTAAATAATCGACAATTATATCTTCTCCGTCTTCTTCCTCATTCACTGGATAATAGTAGACGTCTTTCGAACTGGTAGATGTCACTATGTTTCGCCCTGGAATTGTATAATTGAACATTATAGGATAGTTGCCATATTTATAAGCAGGCAACTTTCTATCTTCAAGGAAACTTTGTTCTCTATATGCTTCATTTGAGAAATCAACAATCTCGTTTCTTATCGAACGATAAGCCTTGCTCACCCAGCCATCAGGGAAATTGGCGGTATACCACCATGTGTTTTGTAAATCCAGCGCCACTGTCATAAGGTCGGTGTCTATATCATTATCCGACTCGAATGAATAGCGGAAATAGTCGTAGTCTTCAGGATCTTTATGCAACACAGAAATTTCTACTTTCATATTTTCCACTGCCTCAAAGTTATAGTCGTATTTGCTGACATAAACATATTGTAAGTTCAACGATTGATTGCTCTGTACAAATTTTTCGTATGGTTCGCCTTCTGTATATGCATATATGTCTATCTTATAATTGGCTCCCTTCTGAAGCTCTACTTTGTCTAGCGCAAGAGCGACTTCCGACCACGTGTCTGGTGTCTTCACTTCATCACCAACTCTCATCTCTCCTTCTGCATAAACACTTGTATTCGTCTCCCTATTTGTAAATCTGAAAAGAGGCTTCTTCCCATCATTAAACAGCGAGCTTAGATTGAGGCTAGATGAATAAAATATCTCAGGATACTCCTTGAGATATAATACATCATGAGGGTATTTAGCAGTGATGTGCCCAAAGCTATTCACATCAGACGTGGAATTGTAAAAATCTTTGCTTTTTTTGTAGTCCGTGTTGACCGTCGACTTCGACGTCCCGTTGTACACTACCTCACGGTATGTCAATTTCAGGTCATAGTATTCGTAAAATTCCAGTGGTTCAGTAGGGTAAACATAAGCACAATTCGCAGATTTTATTTCTACTCTGCCTGGCACATCTTTGACGCTATCACCCCAACCTTCGAATACAGCACTCGTTATTTCCAACTGTGTTGCCTGACTTCCATAGTATCCATCAAATTCTATTTTCTTTAGCTGGAATATACTACTATATATTTTCACCTCCATGCCTGCATAATAGGCATCGCCAGAATAATTCGTGAATGGAGAAAAGAATATATCACCATATACATGCCTTCCATCAATCCAACTCGCAAAGCTTTCGGAATACAAGTCTTCTGGAATCTCTTTTCCCGGATTTTGAGTTCCTGTATCACCAGAATTCCCTTGATTACCTTGATTTTCAGGGTTTTCAGGAGTATTTCCAGATATGACATACTCCTCGTAGCTTTCCTCACAGGATTGCAGTCCCATGAACATGGTACTGGCCAAACAGAATAGGCCTAGCGCTTTTAGTTTTTTCATAGTTATTCCCTTTGGCATCTCAAATGCGCTGATTTATGCAGATATGTGCCTATTGCTATTCTGCAATATGATTTGTCAGCGCTGAAATGTCTATTATCTAAATTGAGTTACAAAATAAAGTAAATAATTCTATATATGAATTCGAATCGTCGTTTTTTCTTCTGCAACCTCGACTATTTCATTTAAGAAGTGTACACACAAAACACTCCCCTACGTCCGCCAACAGCATGGTCTGCAACTGTATCACTGCATCTCTTTTGCCGGCACACTGTCGTTTTTCTCTGCAATAATCACCTTCAACTCTTCTCTCAAGTCTATTATCACATGTTTCAGGCTGTCGTTCTCTTGTTTCAACTTCAATATCTGCTCCTGATACGCATGAACCATGGTCTGCACTATCGTTCCCGACACTTCTGCTATGTTTGATTCTTGCGCGGCAATGCCCTGTATCACTTTCAACTTGCAGTTTTCTGGCAGTTTGTATGCCTTCATGCTAGCTTCAATCACCTCTATTCGGTGCTCGTCAATAGGCTCCCCGAGCAACGCCACTTCTACATATCTTTCTTCGTCATTCTCTACATATCTGTAGCTCATCAGTTGTGTCTTTTCTATGTTGCCGAATTCTTCATGAGCAAACGCACTCACATGTGCATCCCTCACGTTGTCTTGTATGATGCCTATTGTGGTGAACACGCTTGGAGTGATTATGAGTAACATGACAACTACTATCCACATCCTCTGTTTCTTCATTTGCCATTCGGCATCAACTTGGGGCAGCTTGAGTATTATCACTCCAAGCCATGTGGCCAGACCAATATAAACAGCATTTATGACAAACAGATAGAAAGCTCCGGCAAGGAATTTCCACTGCATCGTCGCCAGACCATACCCCGCAGTACACAATGGTGGCATCAAGGCCGTCGCTATGGCTACTCCTGGCAGGATATTTCCTTTCGATTTAGAACATGTCGCTATAATACCTGCAAATCCACCAAAGAAGGCTATCAATACGTCATATAGCGTCGGCTGAGTCCTGGCCAATAACTCACTCCTGGCATCGTTGATAGGTGATATGAGGAAATAGACACATGACGTGATAAGTGCAAACGCAGTTGCAACGATGAGATTCTTGGCACATCTCTTTATCAACGGCATGTCATGTATGCCAAAACCTAACCCTATTCCCATTATCGGCCCCATCAACGGAGATATGAGCATAGCTCCTATGATGACTGCTGTTGAGTTCATATTCAAACCTAACGACGCTATAAACACGGCACAGATGAGAATCAATAGGTTCATGCCTTTAAACTGCACTCCCTGCACTATCGATCCTACCGCTTCGGTATTCTCTACCTTGTCTTCTTCAAGGTTAAAAAACTCTCTAAACATCCTGCGTATCTGAAATATCCTCATAATATCATTGTTTTGGTACTTTCACAAAAATATAAACAATTAATCCTTCTGGCAACTTTTCTACGACATTCCCTAATAAACACAATCCGATGCAACCTTTATTAGCTACATCGGATCTTCTCTTTTCTATATATTTAATCTGTCTATGACAGTTGTTCCATTAAACTGGCTAGGTTACTAGTAAACAGCTTTATAGCTATCGCTAATACTATAATGCCAAAGAACTTCTTTATGACATATATGCCTCCTGACCCCATCAGCCTCTTTACAAGGTTTGACGACCTGAGTAATATATATACCCAACACATATTCAAAACTAATGCTATAATAATGTTTACCGTGTGGAACTCTGCTCTCATCGATAGCAGCGTCGTGAATGTTCCCGGACCTGCCAGCAACGGGAATGCTAATGGCACTAGCGCTGATGCTCCCGATGGTGAGTCTTGCTTGAATATCTCTACCCCACATACCATCTCTAATCCTATTATAAATAATACTACCGCTCCAGCTACCGCAAATGAGTTGATATCAACACCAAACAGTTTTAATAATGCCTCCCCCAAAAACATAAACGACACAAGGATGACAAATGCTACCAACGATGTCTTTAACGGCTGGATATCTATCCCTTTTTCTTGTATCGAAACTACTATCGGCATCGAACCGAGCATGTCTATTACAGCAAACAATACTATAAAGGCTGAAAGGATTTCTAGTGAATCTATTACCATATTTTATCTGTTTTGTTTATTATTTCACACTGCAAATATATATTATTATGAATTATAAACAAAATCTCCGCGTCATAAAATCAAAAAAAGTCGTCGATAGACTTATCTCTACCGACGACATTATATCTTTATCTGTTTATTTAGCTTACTTGCAATCTGAACCAATAACTTTCCAGATGCATGCTGCTATCGCTGCACCTACAAATGGACCAACAATGAAGATCCATAGCTGCGAAAGTGCCGCACCGCCTGCAAGTACTGCTGGTGCTATCGAACGCGCTGGGTTAACTGATGTACCTGTATAATATATACATGCAAGGTGAACAAGTATAAGTGACAAACCTATTGCAAGTCCTGCAAAGTTTCCTGCTCCTTTCTTCTCATCTGTTGTGCCTAGCACTACAAGAACAAATACACAAGTAAATACAATCTCCGCAATTACACCCTGCGCTGTTGTAATACCATTTCCTGCCTGAAGGGCATTTGCTCCAAGTCCACTGTCACAACCTACAAGGGCTGCAAGAATGCCTGCACCGATAAATGCACCAATTACCTGGAACAACATATACATCGCTGCATCTTTACCACTGATACGTCCTGTCAAAAGACAACCTAGCGTAATCGCTGGGTTTATATGACACCCGCTTACACCACCAACTGTATATGCCATTGCTACTACTGCAAGACCAAACGCCATTGATGTACCGATTACTGACGCCGTATTTACACCTACTGTTGAATCACATCCAAGAGCAACAGCAACTCCACATCCCATGAGCACGAGTACCATAGTACCCACCATTTCTGCTAAATACTTTTTCATGTCTTTAGTTTATTTGTTGTTTTGCTTGCTTATACTTGATGTTTCACAACAAGGTTCTCAATTTTATTCTCTTTTTTATCAGAAAAGATCTCTCATGATGCAATCTGTCGCTCCACACATGCCTTTGACATACTTGTCCGACGCCTCATTCGCCTCCTTGAGCTTCTCTTCATCATTCCTGAATGTCTCAAAGATCTTCACAAAGTCTGCCTCACATGTGACGCAATATCCGCCACCACATTCTATCAGATCTATCGCCTCCTTGAATCGCTTATGGTTCGGACCGAACAAGACTGGCATACCGTATGTCGCTGCCTCCAATGTGTTATGTATGCCTACTCCGAAACCACCGCCTATATATGCTACATTGCCATATTTATAGATGGCCGACAACAAACCAATGGTATTTACTATCATTACTTTGTAGTTCTCTGGATCTGATGGTGGATTGGTATAGAAGAATGAAGGTACACTGATCTGCTTCTGCAATTTCTCTACTCGCTCCTTGCCTACTTCATGGGTAGCTATTATCAATTTCAAATCGTTACCCTTGTCGTTTGCCTGATTGTTGAAATATGGCAGATAGATGTTTTCATCTGGCTCCCACGAACTGCCGGCTACCATGACTGTCTTGGCTCCTTTCACAAATCTAGCAGCAAGGTCAACGTCTGCCGACGCTTCTGCTATCTTGCGTACTCGGTCAAATCTAGTGTCTCCTGCTACCGTATAGTTCTTTACTCTTATCGTGTCAAGCAGATCTGCCGAATTAAGGTCTTGTATATACAAATGCTTGAACACTTGAAGCATATCCCTGAACCAACCTCCATACCACTTGAAGAAGGCTTGCTGCTTTCTGAAGATCATCGATACTCCATATACCGGAATGTCTCTCTTCTTTAACGCTTCTAGATAAAAATGCCAGAACTCATACTTCACGAAGAACACCATCTCTGGATTGATCGCCTTGATGAAATGACACGCATTCTTCGGCCCGTCGGCTGGCAAATAACATATCAGATCTGCAAGATTATAGTTTTTCCTGACTTCATATCCTGATGGCGAATAGAATGTCAACACTATCTTCTTGTTCGGATATTTAGCCTTGATCGCTTCTATTATCGGACGACCTTGCTCAAATTCTCCAAGCGACGCTGCATGTATCCAAATACTCTTCTCACTATTGTCATATTGACTCAGCTTTTCCCAAGTCTCTTTTCTTCCCTTTGTCAACTGTCGTGCCTTCTCATTGAATAGCGAAGCTACCTTCACACCAAATGTGTACACCCACATACCTATGAGGTACAAAATCGAAATAATAGTTCTCATTTTGTTGTCTATATTATATACGCCTATATTCTTTACTTATAGCTTTATGCCCATGGCTCGAAACCGATAACCGAAACGTCATCTGTCTGCTCTCCACCTGACTTCCACTCCGTAAATCTTCTGTGAAGCATCGTTCTCTGATCCTTTGCTGGCAACTTATGGATATACAGAAGCAGCTGCTTAAAGCGTCTGTGCTTGAATTTCTTGAATTCAGGACCGCCAAACTGGTCTACAAAACCATCCGAGAACATATAGAACATGTCTCCCGCTTGACATTCGATAAGCTGACTGTTATACTGCTTGTCGTCTACCTCACCTATTGTACTGTTTGTTCCGATAGAATGACGATCACCATGATATGTCAATATCTCATTGTCTCTTATGACATAGAGGTCATTCATCGCACCCGCAAACATGATCTTCTTCTCCTTGTGATGCACTACGCATATCGTGAGGTCCATGCCCTCATTAAACTCTTCTGATGAGTTCTCTCTCTTGAAGACTGTGCTGTGCAAATCCTTATGCAGATATGTCAATATCACTCCCGGGTCATCCTCCTTCTGTCTCATGATGATATTATAAAGGTGATCTACACCCAATATAGAGATAAATGCTCCTGGCACACCATGTCCCGTACAGTCTGCCGCTATGATGAAGGTCTTGTCATCTCTATGATAGAAGCTATAGAAGTCTCCACTCACTATGTCTCGCGGCATATAATACACAAACAGCTTCTCAAATATTCGCTCAAAACTGGCCACCGGAGGCATCAGCGACTCCTGTATTCTCTTAGCATATCTAATACTGTCTTCCTGATCCTTGTGAAGCTTGGCTAGTCTGTTGCGCTGGTCCTCTACCGTCTTCTTCGCTCTCGCCTCATTCTCTATCTGCTTCATCCTCTTCTTCATCGAACGGAAGCGTATGTCTATCAAGAACCATGTGAGAGATAACATCACAATAATATAGAATATTATGGCCGCATTGCTCAACCATAGCGGCGGAATGATTGTCACATATACTTTGACTGAGGTGTCCGACCACGTCTTGTCTGCATTGGTCGCCTTCACCTCTATACAGTATGTCCCTGGCATTGGGCCTGACAATAATATCTCATTATTCTTCTTCAGATATGTCCAGTCTTCATTGTCCACTCTATACATGAACTCATTTCGACTAGGCATCGTTAAGTCTGATGACGCAACTTTTATCCTCAACGATGCTTTCAACAGGTATCTCATCGAAAACGTCGTGTCTGTCTCCATCATCACCTGACCTTCTTTCCCCGACTGACCATAAGAGACACTGCTGACAAATGCTCGTGGAGGTGTCGTGTTAAACGATATCTGGTCAGTAACTATCAGGTTCAGATCCAAGGCATTTCCTACGTATATGTTATTGCCATACTTGCTGAACTTCTGACACTCATTGCCATGGAATGTCAAACCATCATGATAATTGAAAAGATACAACTGGTTCTTCCCCTGATCTATATACCCGATTCCTCTAGTTGTACTTATCCATACTACATTATTGTCGTCACACGCTATGCTGAATATCTTTGTATTGCCAAAACTGCTGTTGAACGACGCTTGACTGATCTCACCTGTGCTCTTGTCATACTCCAATACTCCATTTGAAGTGCCAATATATACTCCTTCCGGATAATCAGAGAAACAAAATGTCGCATTGTTCTCTCCTTTGTTCAATTCACATGCCTTTGTTTCAGTAAAGAAACTGTTACCAGCATCCTTAACAAACGAACCTGTTGCCGTTCCTACCCATATCCTGCCATCAACATCCTCAAAGACTGCATTCACATTCTCCGGACCATGAGAAGCTGAAGGATACCTCTCGGCTACGAGACCATTATATTTATATAGGCCTACCTGAGTTGCAAACCACAGGTTTCCGAGACAGTCCTCACAAATGGCATTTACAACACACCTGTCCCCAGATGCAGCAATAATATCATCCTCTACTACTATCTCCTCAAATTGTTCCGCATTGCCTGGCAAGTATTTCCATGGACCTCTCGTTGTTCCTATTATAACATCTCCGTTACGTCTCTTATATATGGAGTGTACACTTTTTCGCTCTACGGCTATTTTCTCTATTGTCTTCTTCCTTGTGTCCAATCTGGCTATGCCGTCTATTCCACAGGCTGCCCACACCTCATTATACCCACTCGCAAATATGTCATTTGTCGTATAGTTGAGCGGTACATCATCACATTCTATAGCTATGTTGTATATCTTCGGACGCTTAACGTCAAGCTTTAAAAGACCAGAATTACTTGTCACAAGCCACAATATCTCATTCTCATCCTCTATCATGGCATTGACATAGCTCTGGTTGTTCAGGAAATACTGAAGATTAGCCACCTCCATGACCATCTTCTCCTTTGGCAACCAATGAACCACGTGGTTGTTGTCATACGCTACCCAAAAACCATTGCCAGTATCCTTTATCATTGCCTGCACAAGGACGTCTTTCATGAATGGCTCTTGCGTCATCTCATCTTCTACTATATCATAGACATAGAGTCCTTTGGTAGAACATAAATACACGTATCTCTCGTCTTTCGGACATATACCGCTGAAAACCATGTTGTCATAATGCTTGAGCTTGACTTTGTCGGTTCTTGTATCCAAAATACCAAACGAGGCTCTCCCCTGCATTATGGCTATATACCTGCCTCCTGGCACCGGCTCAAGATCTTTTACATCTACTCCCAACCCACTGTGCCTACGCCTTGAATCGAGCACAATCTTAGTCATCTCGTGGGTGGCCCCGTTTATCTTTATGATGTTGTTCTCATACGCCACGTACGCACTGCCATTCATCTCACATATACTATAGGCACTGCCAAACTCTGTCGCATTGTCATACGAGTCACTGACTACTAATCTCTGGAAACTGTCTGTCCTCTTGTCATATACCTCAAGGCCACCGTCTATAAGGGCTAAAAGCATCGTGACCTCATCTACCTCACAGATGGAACTGACTCTCTTCCCCTTCAATGACACGCTGTCATTAAGATCCGACACATAACTTCTAAATGCATATCCGTCAAAGACGTTGACACCATCATTGGTTCCTACCCAGATTCTTCCCTCACGGTCTCTCTCTACACAGGTCGCATAGTTACTCAACAAGCCATTGTCTATCGTATATCTGGCTGCATTATGTACTACAAGAGTCTCTTTTAAAATGCCGTCCGCATAAACATCACTTTGCGCAAATGCAGGATACCACACAGAACAGCCCACTAACAAAATGAATACCGATATTATTTTATGTACTGCCATATAACTACTTAATAAATTGATACGATGCCACGTCATCTCTTTTTCGCTACTTCATTTGTAAAACAAGTTCTTGAGCTACTCGTCTCGCTTCACTGTCTGTCTCGAAATAATCCTCAAACGATGGCGACTTGACAAAGGCTACTTTCTCCATCGTCTTCTCTATGATATCTGGCATCTTAAGGAACGGAACATTCCCTTTCAGAAACTCCGCTACCGCTATCTCATTTGCACCATTCATCACACAGGTCGCATTGCCGCCCATCTTCATCGCCTCAAATGCGATGTTCAAGTTGCGGAACACTTTCCTGTTTGGCTGTTCAAAGGTCCAGTTGGCATGATCCATAAAGCTGAATTTCTTTACTGGAGAGGCTACTCTATCTGGATATGTCAAGGCATACTGTATTGGCAAACGCATGTCCGGAACACCTATCTGACCCTTCAATGAGCCGTCCTTGAACTCTACAAGCGAATGTACTATCGACTGCGGATGCACTACAATATCTATCTTCTCCGCTCCTACGTCAAACAGCCATCTCGCCTCTATCGACTCCAAACCTTTGTTCATCAGCGATGCTGAGTCTATAGTAACCTTCGCTCCCATACTCCAGTTTGGATGCTTCAAGGCTGCTGCAGGAGTGACATCCTTAAGCATCTCTTCCGTCCATCCTCTGAAAGGACCGCCCGAAGCTGTCAATATTATCTTCTCTGGTTCCAAATGTCTCTCTCCATTCAAACACTGGAATATAGCCGAATGCTCAGAGTCCACTGGTAGTATCGATACGCCTTTCGACTTCGCACTTCCCATGATATATTCACCAGCAACAACTAACGTCTCCTTATTGGCCAACGCTATTGTCTTGCCCGCATCTATAGCACACTTTGTTGGCCTTAAACCACTGAACCCTACAAGAGCAACCAGAACCGTATCTATCATCGGCATGGCAACCGCTTCACATATCGCTGCCTGCCCTGCCATAACCTTCACATCTACTCCGCTGAGTCTTGCCTTCAGCTCCTCATATTTTGCCTCATTGCCGATGACAACGACACTTGGCTTGAACTTCTTTGCCTGCTCCGAAAGCAGCTCTACATTATTCCCCGCAACCAGGACTTCCACTTCAAACATATCTGGATGCATCTCTACAACATCCAATGCCTGAGTTCCTATGGAACCTGTCGAACCTAAAATAGCTATTCTTTTCATCTTTGTGTTTATTCAAACGAAATATAATTCTCCGGATTCAATGGTACACCCGAATACCAAAGCTCGAAATGCAGATGAGTTCCTGTCGTCAACTCTCCCGAGTTACCTACAATAGCAATCGCCTCACCGGCTGTCACTCGCTGACCTGCCTTTTTCAGCAACTTGCCATTATGCTTATACAACGACACTATCTGATTGTCATGCTGCACTTCTATCACATATCCAGTCTCTACTGTCCATTCCGAGAAGACAACCGTGCCATCAAGAATGCTGGACACTCGCGTTCCTTCCGCTGCCAAGATATCTACACCAAAGTGCTCCTCCTTGTCACCAAACTTATTCGATATGATTCCTTTCATAGGAGGGAAGAAGAACATCATCTCAAGTCTCGTGTCCGTCGACGCGGTCTTATCATCCACATTAAACATGTCCTCGGCTTCCACCTGCATTCTAAACAGACTGTCAGCCTCCGATATCTCAGTAGTAAGTATCCTATGCTTCTTTATCGCTTCCGTTCTCAACGAATCTTGCTTGAAGGCCTCTAGCGGCAGTTCACCACTTATCGCATTTCGCATGTCTCGCAACACCGCATCTCGCAACTTGACCTCCAACGCTAACGAATCAACTCTCTGCAGATTATTCATTATCATGTGCCTTTCCTCACCAGTAGGATAACCTGGTATATACTCTCGAAGACCTGTAAAGGCTATAAGCACTGTCACACCCGCTATCAACATTATCGAAAATGCAGCAAACACAAAGAACAGCCTCACCAAGGTAAACCTGATTGAGAACAACTCCTCAAACGACTTGTCCACAATAATGGCAAGCCTGAGTTTTTGGCGCAATTTCGATTTTTTCTCTTCTCCCATTTATAAAAAGTCTTTCTTCCACGCCAAAGATAGTAGTTTAAAAAATCAAAACAACGTTTTCACTCCAATAATCAGCAAAAATATACATATATAAATTTAAAAACGGCACATATTCGCATCCAAGCCTGCTCAGTAACGGGAATCAAACTTACACCTCTGCCTTCAACCTGAACACGGCGGAACAACAACTTTACTTATAATCCGTAACCATACACCCCAAACATCACTTACAATCGCACATTCGGAAGAACAACGGAACAACCATGGAACAATAGGATACCCTTAGCGTAGGATAAAACGACCATAACCAAATCACAAATCGTAAGTCGAAGACCTCACCATCTTACAAATCGTAAAATCAGGAATACAATACAGCCTATAACTACCGATATTCAACATACCTGCCCCAAACATGATTCAAAATAAACTTTTAAAATATTGCTACCTTTTTTCGCATTTTTAAATTTTTATTCATATATTTGACGTGCTAAATAAGAACTATGAAACAAATTACATCCATATTAGTCTCATTGGCCGCTCTCTTTGGCTACATTAGCCCTGCCATAGCACAAGGCGACAGCGAGCAGACAGAGACTAACCAAATCATAAACGGAGTCCGTCAAGGATTTTGGCGTGTTGAAGGACGCAACGGCAAGATCGATGAAGGAAACTACACCGATGGCAAGAAGAATGGACTTTGGATTTCATATGGCCTAGATGGTGGTGTACGAAGCAAGATTACATACAACATGGGCAAGACCCAGGGGCCTGCCGAGATGTACGACGCTAACGGAATGCTTACCGAGGCTGGCATCTGGAATGTTGACCACTGGGAAGGAAACTACGTGCGCTACAACCTTAACGGAGGCAAAGCTTGCGAGTTCTTCTACGACGATCATGGACGCCGTCAAGGCAAACAGATATATTATCACGAGAATGGCAAAGTCATGTACGAAGGCGTATGGACTGAAGGCAAGATAACAGGCACACTTACAGCATACGACGACGAAGGCCATAAGATACTCGAACGCAACTATGGCACCGACGGCAAGTTCGTCAGCGCAGTAGAAATACCTGTCAACGCCACATCAGCACCTCCTCGTAAGTTCACTGGAACAGGTACATACACATTGTTCAACCTCAAAGGCAAGATCGACCAGAAGGGCGAATTCGTAAAGGGAGAACTTGTGAACGGTGAAAAGTACATATACAAGGAAGACGGTTCACTTCAGTACCGAGAAGTATATGTCAACGGTGAATTCACTAAGAGAGCATACTAAGACATAGCATACAACACACATTGGGGAGACATATAACATGCCTCCCCAATTTTTATTCTAAAAGAACTATATTTATAAAGAGCAACACAAACAAAACAAAATAGACCTACAATCCGTACATATCATATAATTTATGTAATTTTGTACAATTCTCACTCAAGAAGGACATGCAGTATAGTAACTCTCAGAGCATAAGAACAACAACTACTGTCACAAAAGCCGCGTTAGGTATTCTGACAGTTTTACTCATGCTACCAATACTCGGCAGCTTTCCTGCACTAAAGTCACTATCACCAGCATTTTTCGTATTGTGGTTAATAGTAGTGCTGTTCGCACTGTTTGGAGGCATCGACGAACTGTACATAACTCTTGGACACGGATGGGTCGAGATACTCAAGTCTCGTTTCATATCTACCACATCACACAGACAAGTGGTGATATCCACAAACGAAGCCAACATAGTCAAAGTACGTTACCACAGATTCCTGTTCATCCGTATTGCACGTATAACATACAGGAAACACGACGATGTCGTCTCCAACAAATACATTGGATTGACCATGGTTGAAAGAAAAAAACGACACGAATTCATTAGAGAACTTAATCAGATTTGTAAACGAAACAACGACATACAATGAAAACAATAGCAGCAAATTGCAACGTTTTTTCATCAGACAATCTCTTAGCTGATCTAGAAGAAATACTTGCACCTTACACTCCAAAACAGGTATTTCTCATGGCTGACGAAGGCTCGCAAAAACACTGTCTCAACCTCATCAGCGGAGTATCAAAATTCTCTAGCGAACAGACTATTATCATCAAGCAGGGCGACGACTTCAAAAACGTACAAGCCGCCGTACAGATATGGGAATTCCTTAGCAGCCACGGTGCAACACGTAAATCAATTCTCGTGAATGTAGGTGGTGGCATGCCTTGCGACCTAGGAGGCTTTTGCGCATCAACATTCAAACGCGGCATAGAATTCATCAACATACCAACGACAATTCTAGCGCAGGTCGACGCATCACTCGGAGGCAAAACCGGCATGAATCTTGGCGGACTGAAAAACGAAATCGGAGTTTTCTCTATAGCTAAGGCTGTAGTCATCAACAGTCAGTTCCTGCGTACTCTCGATAAGGACAACCTGTTGTCCGGATTCGCAGAGATGCTTAAGCATGCTCTTATCCTCGACGCAAAATCACTCGACTCATTAATGTCTCTTGACTTTGACAAACCTGACTACGACAAGTTGCAGCAGCTAATATGCGACTCAATAGTCGTGAAGAATCACTTTGTCACAGAAGACCCTAAGGAACAGGGTGTTCGCAAGGCATTGAATTTCGGACACACATTCGGACATGCTTTCGAGACTTTCTCCATGCGACATAACCCTCACCCTATCCTTCACGGCAAGGCTGTCGCATTCGGTATGGTATGCGAATTAATGTTGAGTGAGACAAAGGTCGGACTCGACCACAATGACGCAAAACGTATATACGAATACATCAACTCATTATATGGCAAATTCGACTTCTCTGAGAAGGACTTCCCTGAACTCCTGGAACTCATGACTCACGACAAGAAAAACGATGCCAATGGAATAAACTTCACTCTTATTCCTTCACTCGGAGATATCTCTATCAACAACATCGGAACAAAAGAAGAGATAACAGACGTATTCCGCAATTATCTAAACATGTAATATGGTCTACACAGTTACTGCACCACAACTTAAGTCTACCACAATAAAGCTACCTGCATCAAAAAGCATTAGCAACAGACTGCTGCTGATAAATGTTCTGTCTGCTAACCCTAATATACCCGAAAATCTTTCCGATAGCGATGACACTGCTGTTATGCTCAAGGCACTGAAGAGCGACTGCTCTCTTGTTGACGTCGGAGCCGCAGGAACATCTATGCGTTTCCTTACAGCCTACCTGTCTGTGCTTCCCGGCTGCCATATCATCACTGGCTCCGAAAGAATGAAGAAGCGACCTATTGCTGTCCTCGTTGATGCATTACGTTCATTGGGCGCAGATATTACGTATCTGGAAAACGAGGGCTTCCCTCCACTCAAAATTGAGGGCAAGCAACTTCGTGGCGGAACAATAAGTCTCCCTGGAAGCATAAGCAGTCAGTACATATCAGCTCTGATGATGATCGCTCCAATGATGAAAGGTGGACTTACCATACAACTCACTGGTAAGATTGTCTCACAGCCTTATATCAATATGACACTGAAGACGATGGAACAGTTCGGTGTCATCGGCAAATGGAATGATACGGTGATATCTATACCCGAGGGACAGTACTCCCACATACCTTCACACGTGGAATCCGACTGGAGCGCGGCATCTTATTGGTATGAGATAGCGGCTTTGGCGCCTGCCGTTTGCGAAAAACTCACTGGTCTATTTCTTGACAGCCTACAAGGGGACTCCGAAGGTCGACGAATCGCAGAAAAGTTGGGCGTAACAACTTCCTACGACCACGACAACGGCACGCTAACGCCGAAATCGACATCTGCACCAACTCGTCACTTGGATTATGACTTCAACAGCCAGCCAGACATTGCGCAGACTTTTGTTGTTGCTTGCTGCTGCCTTGGCGTGACATTCCACTTCACTGGACTGGAGAGTCTTAAGATAAAGGAAACTGATCGCATCAACGCATTGATTAACGAATGCAAGAAGATCGGATTCGTATTAAAGAGCAATGACATTGACGACCTGACATGGGACGGCGAGACATGCCCACCATCTAACGAACCTATCCTAACCTACAAAGATCATCGCATGGCAATGGCGTTCGCCCCTGCAGCAATAAAACTAGGTTCAATAGAAATTGACGATCCCGCCGTAGTTTCCAAATCCTACCCTAAGTATTGGGAGGACCTGAAATCTATAGGATTCGTTATTGAAGAAAAATAAAGGAAATCTAAATTTAATCTATTCGGCATACCTCCATCTCGAGTCGTATGCCGAATTTTTCATATACTGACTTGCTTACCTCATTGGCAACATTCATGACGTCAGAACCTGTTGCCCCGCCCTTGTTCACCAACACCAAAGCTTGCTTGTCATGCACACCGGCCTTTCCTAATACACGGCCCTTCCATCCACTTTGCTCTATAAGCCAACCTGCCGGAATCTTTACCATACCATTCCCTAAATCATACTTTGGCATATTAGGATTCTTCTGTTCTATTTCATTGGCGAAAGAACTATCAACCTCAGGATTCTTAAAGAAGCTACCCGCACTTCCCTCTACCGCAGGATCAGGGAGCTTGCTATTTCGTATGTCTATAATGGCTTTTCTAACATTCTGCAGAGTAACACCGCCCATACTTTCCACTGCGGCCTTGACTGGACCATAACCTAATTGCACCGGAGCATCTTTATATAGCTTAAAGTCAACGGTCGTCACTATTGCCATCCCTTTTAGCTCATGCTTGAATATGCTGTCTCTATATCCAAACCTACAATCACTCCCCGATAAGGCAAAGCGCTCTCCAGTACCCATCATATATCCTTCTACCCTACATATCGACTGACCCGCCTCCATTCCATAGGCACCTACATTCTGAACAGGTGACGCACCTACATTACCAGGTATCCCCGACAGATTCTCTACACCATATAATCCTTGAGCAACAGCATAAGCGACAAAATCATCCCATACAACACCAGAGCCAACTCTTACAATCACCTCATTACCACGCGCATCAATAATCTCACATCCCTTAACCTTAGGGCAAATGACGATACCATCAAAATCTGACATCAACAGGACATTACTACCTCCTCCCAAAACAAGCTTTCTGCCATCTCCTGATTGTCTTGCTATCATCTCTACATCATTCACATTCTCACATTCTACCAAACAATGTGCCTTGACATCTATTCCAAAGGTGTTATATGACCTTAAAGATACATTATTATAAATATGCATTGCACTATTATTTTATGTGTTAAAATATAACTATCGCTTAAAAAAAACTACATGTATATGTTTTACAAAAAAAAATGATTACCTTTGAGGCAACTTTTTTTATGCAAATATGGTATAAAAATTAGTGTCATACAAATGTGTCGTTATTAATTAGCAAAAAAGCACTATTAATAATTTCGCGAAAACGTAAAAAATAACGACCTTTGTAATTAAAACATTTCGAACAAACTACAGTTGATAAGATGCTAAAATATCTTTTTACATTAGCAATCGCACTGACGACAATAGCTATTACTTGCGACGCACAATACAATAAGCGCAAGAAGGTTCCAAAGATACTGGAAGGTCTCTATGCAAATGCAAGACTTGGTGCAAACTTTTTCTGCGGCGACGTTGAAGAAAGCGGACGCTTCGGATTTAGTGGTGGTATAGGCGCCACTAAGCAGATTATTCGCCCCCTTGATATACGTCTTGATTTTGACGGAGGAAAACTCGGCGGCAAGTCTAGCTGGGGCGAGGAGTTCAAAACCATTTATTTCGATTTCTCTGGAGGTGTAAACTTCACTTTCCTAAATACAATCATGGGCTATGACGCACGTCGTACCGTTGAACCATATGTTTCTGCTGGTATAGGCGCCATGTTCTTCAAGCCAGAAAACAACTTTATCGCTGAACAGGGTAATAAAGACCCAAGAATTGGCGACCCTAACGAGATGACAATATCTTGCCTTGTTTCAGGTGGCATTGGTGCGCGTTGGACTATCAAGCGTCAATGGGGTATGACATTCGAATTCAACGGCCGTCTGCCTCTTGGTAACTCCGACTTACTCGATGGCCATGATAGTGGTGATGGCACAGCACAAAAGAATGGACTCTTCAAGCCTGGCAACATCAAGGATGAACTTGAAGACGCATTCGGACAGCAGGGGTATGACGGCGTATACTTGGGATCTAAGAAATTCGACGCGTTCTACACTCTTATGATAGGATGCTCATATAAATTCGCGGATAAGACATGGACAAGTTCTTCTAAGTACAACAGAAAGAACTACATGAGAAACAAGAAGGTATATGACCGTAACGCTAAACGTAGCAGAAGAAGATAATTTTATTCTACTATAACATTCAGGAAGGCTGCTTTACGCAGCCTTTTCTGTATATGCTAATTCACGACAATGGAGTTCCAGATAGTATCAAAATACGCACCGGCTGGCGACCAACCTCAAGCAATAAAAGAACTTGTTGATGGCATAAACTACGGGACAAAGCATCAGACTCTACTTGGCGTAACTGGTTCCGGAAAGACATTTACTATAGCTAATGTTATAGCACAGACAAATCGTCCGACTCTTATTCTCAGCCACAACAAGACTCTTGCTGCTCAGTTATATAGTGAGTTCAAAGAGTTTTTCCCCAACAACGCTGTTGAGTATTTCGTTTCTTACTACGACTATTATCAACCGGAAGCATATATAGCATCAACAGACACCTATATCGAGAAAGACCTTGCAGTCAACGAGGAACTGGATAAACTTCGCCTCAGTTCAACTATGGCCCTGATGTCAGGACGACGTGACATAATTATCGTTTCTTCCGTTTCCTGTCTTTATGGTTTAGGTAATCCTGATGATTTCTACTCTGGTGTTATCGACATAAAGGTTGGACAACAGATAACACTAACACATTTTCTACGTCTGCTTGTCGACTCTTTATATAGTCGCAACGAGGTTGTCTTCGACAGAGGAAACTTTCGTGTCAAAGGTGACACCGTAGACGTCTATCTGGCTTATGCAGACTATGCGATAAGAATCATTTTCTGGGGAGATGAAATAGAAAGCATAGAAACTATCGACCCAATCAGTAATGCCACTATTGAGAAAAGTGACTCTTACAAGATATTCCCAGCCAACATATTCCTCACATCTAAAGAGCGCACTCAACAAGCCATACGACAAATACAAGATGACCTCGTCATACAGGTCCGCAAATTCGAAGACGAAGGGAAGACCGCTGAAGCTCACAGATTAAAGCAACGCGTTGAATATGACCTTGAGATGATAAAGGAATTGGGCTATTGCCCAGGCGTAGAAAACTACTCGAGGTATTTCGACGGTCGCTCTGAAGGCTCAAAGCCTTTCTGCCTACTCGACTACTTTCCAAAGGATTTCTTGATCGTTATCGATGAGAGTCATGTGACTATACCGCAGATTCATGCTATGTATGGTGGCGACCGCTCTAGAAAAGAGTCTCTTGTCGAATATGGCTTCAGACTTCCTGCAGCAAAGGATAATCGACCTCTCAAATTTGAGGAGTTTGAAGAAATGACTAATCAGATAATATATATTAGCGCTACTCCTGCTGAATATGAACTGGAACAAAGCGGTGGCATATATGTCGAACAAATAGTCCGTCCAACTGGTCTTCTTGACCCTATCATTGATGTCCGACCAAGCCTCAATCAGGTTGACGACCTCATGAATGAGATCAACGAACGTATCAAGATAAAGGAAAGAACTCTTGTCACAACTTTGACCAAACGAATGGCCGAAGAACTTACTGATTATCTGACTAGAATGGGTATCAGTACGGCCTATATTCATTCTGATGTCGACACCCTCGACCGCATCAAGATAATGGAAGAACTACGTGCTGGTGAATTTGACGTACTGGTTGGTGTCAACCTTCTTCGAGAGGGACTAGACTTACCTGAAGTGTCTCTTGTTGCAATACTTGATGCCGACAAGGAGGGATTCTTGCGCTCCGAACGATCACTTACTCAGACTGCTGGACGTGCGGCACGAAACCTTAACGGACGTGTGATAATGTATGCCGACAAGATAACACCGTCAATGCAAGCTACTATCGACTCAACTAATGCACGACGCGCTAAACAAATCGCATACAACGAACGCAATAACATTACCCCAAAGGCGCTCAACAAGAAGTTGTCCAACAATCTGCTGACACAGACTGCCCAGGTAAAAGAATATGCATTCATTGACACACAAACACCTTTTGCCGCAGAAGAGACTCCAACTACCATGAGCAAAGAACAACTCGAGAAGGCTATTTCCACTGCTCAGAAAAACATGAAAAAAGCGGCCAAAGAACTCGATTTTATCGCTGCTGCTCAGTTCCGCGATGAAATGCATGCACTTGAAGAAAAACTAAAGAACTATTAGTTATTTTTGCACATAAAAATCACCACATATGCTTGTAATTGGTATTGCCGGAGGATCCGGATCAGGAAAAACAACCGTAGTAAATAGAATCATAGAACGTATTGGAAGAAATAACCTTTCAATAATATCACAAGATTCGTATTACTATGACAATAGCAATATTCCTCTTGAAGAACGTAAGAAGATTAACTTCGACCATCCTAACGCTATCGAGTTCTCGCTTCTAATCGACCACTTACGACAGCTGAGGTGTGGACAACCTATCGAAGAACCGACATACTCTTACCTAACATGCACTCGCGGAGAAGAGACCATTCACGTCGAACCTAAGGATGTGGTTATTGTCGAAGGAATACTTGTACTGACAAATCCTGAACTACGAGACTTGATGGATATAAAGGTTTTTGTTGATGCTGATGGAGACGACCGTCTATCTCGTATTATTCTCCGTGATATGGTTGAGCGAGGAAGAACTGCTGAGATGGCTCTTAACCACTACTCTACGACGGTAAAACCGATGCACCTTCAGTTCATCGAGCCGTCAAAGAGGTTTGCCGATTTGATAATCCCACAAGGTGGCCACAACGAGAAGGCTATAGATGTCCTTACTCATTACATTCAACAACAGATATCTCAAGGATCATGCAAGAACCAATAATAATGCCTCTACGAGGTAAAACCCCAAAAATCGGAAGGGATTGTTTCATAGCGCCTAACGCTACTATCATTGGTGATGTCGAGATAGGAGACAACTGCAGCATATGGTTCGGAGCTGTTCTAAGAGGTGACGTCAACTCGATCCGTATCGGAAACAACTGCAACATTCAAGACGGAGCTGTTCTTCACGCTACATACGAGCAATCTAAAGTCATCATGGGCAATAACGTCTCTGTCGGACATAATGCTATTATCCATGGTGCAATAATCAAAGATGATGTACTGATTGGCATGGGGTCAACAGTTCTCGACCAAGCCGTAATTGAGAGCAATGTAATAGTGGCTGCCAACGCGCTTATAACTGCTGGCACACAAACAGAGCCTAACAGTATATACGCCGGTGTTCCAGCAAAAAAAATCAAAGAATTGAGCCCAGAAAAAAAGGCTTGTACAATAACACGTATAGCTGACAATTACCACCTATACGCTTCATGGTATAAGGAATAGCGGCTACTCATCACCGTAAGAGAAAACTAACTCGCCAATCTCGATTGCCTCTTCATCGTGATTGGCGCTGTTGTATTTGTCCAGTTCCAACAACACGTTTGTCATTATTTCATCTACATCATCACCTGCAGTCACTATCGGCGTCCCATCTAAATATGCAAACAAGCCGCCATTACCATCCGATTCAACAACCAAATCGACCTTCATGTCATTGTAGTGTTATGTGTTCGACTGTCAAGTCTCCATCAAAAAACAGCTTCGCCGTCATACTAAACTTACCTACACTTTCCGTAGTAAAAAACTCTACATTCCCTCCTGTGCCAAGTCTCCTCTCCATGTCATCATGTCGCTTAAGATAATCTTTCAAGCTCATGGCTACCAAGTCTCCTTGACCAAGTAACGTTACATTTTCTGGTATATACTTTCTTATCTTGGGAAGCAACAAAGGGAAATGTGTACATGCTAAAATTATTGTGTCAATATCTGCCGACTGCCACATGAGCATATCAACATACTTCTTGACAAAATAATCAGCTCCGTCACTATCATACTCTCCATTCTCTACTAAAGGCACCCACATAGGACAAGCTTGCTGAAACACCTTTACGTCACTCCACAACTTTCCTATCTCTATTGTGTATGAATCTGAATCTACGGTGCCCTGAGTACCGAAGACACCAACATGACGGCTCTTGGTGTATTTGCCTATGGCTTCTACACTCGGACGTATGACACCTAAAACTCTTTTAGACGGATCAATAATCGGAAGATCGTTCTGTTGTATGTTTCTCAATGCCTTTGCCGATGCCGTATTACAAGCCAATACAACCAATTCCGCACCTAAATCAAACAGCTTCTTTACCGCTTGAAGCGTATATTCATATACTATATCGAATGATCGGGTTCCATAAGGAGCTCTCGCATTATCTCCTAGATACACATAGTCATATTGCGGCATCTCACGTCTTATCGCTTCAAACACCGTCAAGCCTCCATAACCGGAATCAAATATGCCTATCTTCCTATTCCTGTTCATCTCATTCCTCCTACTGCTGGTCTAAAATGCTGCACACCATTTCTTTTCATGGGCTTACATATTACCATTGCCGTGTTTTGTATGTTTCCATCTTCATCCAATCTCCCCATTATTATCATGTATTTCTCCCTATGCTGGCCAAACCCTTGCCTTACTTCCATATAGTCATACAACTCGTCATATTGCTCGCGATATACTTTGAAATAGTTTGGTCCTACCTTCTCATATTTCCTGACATCAAAATACATCACAATATTCTCACAGTCTATCTCCACACACGAATCACTCCATCTTACAGTCCCTCTATCTGGAGTTGACTTCTCCCATGAAGCCAATCCCTCTCTGAAACCAACAACCTGCCACAAATCTTGACTTCCCTTGTGTTCGCATGGAGGCACATACTCATCCCACTGGGCACTAGCTGTCGTCCAAACAAACATCATGGCTACTATATAAAGAAATCTGTTCATTTGCTTCTCCTCGTTGTACAACAAAGATAATACAATTTATTTGCCAAACATCAAGTCTCTTTCTTTCAAATATTCACACCTCTCCCACAATTTCTTATAAAAAGTATGTTTGCACAGCGTTTCTTGTGATCCAATTATTATGAATTTCATCCTTGCTCGTGTCATCGCTACATTCATTCTTCTCAAATCCGACAAGAATCCTATCTGACCATCATCATTGGCTCTAACCAATGATATCAATATCACATCTCGCTCCTGACCTTGAAATGCATCTACTGTGTTTATTGTGATTTGCCCCCTTAAAGGTCTTAGATATGCATTTCTTTTGAGCAATGAACGCAAATACTGCACCTGTGCCTTATATGGTGAAATGACTCCTATATCAACCCTATCTTCAATAAATCTGCTTCTGCCAAAACTCTCTATGTAATCGCACAGTGTCTTAATTGTAAGCTTCGCCTCTCCTCTGTTTACTCTGCCATAACTCAATCCAACAAAGGCCTCCCTCATATTTTCATTCTCACCATTCTCTTCAGGCTGATCGTCACTTCCATCCATATCTGTTGGAATCCATATCAATGGAGCATCAAGTTCATCAAACAAACTTCTATTCTTCACCTCTGGAGCTGCCTTTAGTCTTCCTTTATAGAACCACTCGGAAGAAAACCTCATGAGCTCCTCATTCATTCTATATTGAACATCCAACAGCCTCACTACACTAGGCTTATTTTGCGCTATGGTCTCCATCAATGTCTTGCCTAGTCCTCCTCTCATGGCTTCTGGCGACTTGATTGTTGGGGGCAACTGACAATGGTCACCGGCCAATATCACCCTGTTCGCCTTTTGCAAGGCAATCCAACATGCAGCCTCTAATGCCTGAGCTGCTTCATCAATAAATAGCGTATTGAATTTTTGTCCGAAGAGCAACTTGTTAGCCGAACCTACTAGCGTGCATGCAATTACTCTAGCACCGTCAAAAAGCGACTGGCGGATTCGCATGTCTATCTCATCTGCCCTATCTCGCAATCTTGACAATTTCTGATGGAACGACGATGTTCTTTCTGAATTATGCTTAGCCCTTAGTGTACGTATATCTCGACGTATAGCCCATAATGTCGGATACTCAGGATGCGACTCGTACCTTTTCTCAAAAGTATTCTCAAGCATCTTGTCCGTCACTCGCGCTGGATTTCCTATTCGTAATACAGAAATCCCTCTGTCAGACAACTGCTCCGATATCCAATCTACTGCCGTGTTACTTTGAGCACACACCATAACCTGAGGTTCACGACGCAACACTTCTGATATCGACTCTATCAATGTTGTTGTCTTACCTGTACCAGGAGGTCCATGGACAACCAAGACATCTTTTGTCCTCACCACATCTCTTACAGCCTGCTCCTGCGAACCATTGAGCCACGGAAGTTTTATCGGCGCTGAACTTTCCGCCGAAAACTCTGGTTCTATATTACCATGAAAAACATCCCTCAGATGGGCCAATCTATTGTCTTTTGACTCAGCAACTTTCTTCAATGCCTCAAACATCAGACTAAACGATGTCTCATCAAAATTCAACTGGACACCTACATTGTCCAAGGCGCTCAACTTCGAATAGGCATCAACAGATGGCAACGATATGGCCATAACGTCTGACGACGCAAAACTAACTGTACCCGAAAAGGGTAGATAACTTATAGAACCATCTGCAGACAGAGTAAAAAGACAAACACTTTTACCATACTCAAACAGATGCTCGATATCCTGATCAGTCCGCCGTGTAAGCTCTACTGTGTAATCATTCAGCGAACTATAATAACTCCTTCCTACATTTACGGGAAACCAGCATTCTCCTCGCTTTACTTTCCTACCGACACCAATAACCTCTGTCGCTCGTTGAAACTCTTTCTTTACATATTCATACTCTTTCTTAAGTATGTCTATCTGCTTCAATGGTGTCATGTCAGTACTCTAAATATAAGCAAAGGATATACATGGGATGAGCTAGACTATCTCTTTTTCACAATGCCTAATTGACAAATGTGAACCACTCATCAAACTTCTTACCGAGAAACAACTGGTATATACGTTTACCATCCTTGGCACCTAATACACCATAAATAACACTCAGAACCATGACAACCCAGACAACTTGCTCCAATATCCACAAATCAACAAACTTAAATAGCACCCATACGAAGACAAGAATAAGGTTAACACCAAAACCCTGCCTCAAATGAAATACGGTAAAAGGATTTCTCAACCCACACATTTGAGACGCAAAAAAAGCATATAACCATCCTATGGGCAAAACATATGCCGCTATTGACATATTTCTTGAGTCGTCATCCATTTTCTTATCATAATTATGGAACAAAGGTATACATAAAATCTTAATTTGGACATTGCCTACAACATATCTTTTTTTTACATACATTTGCACTTAGAAAACCTTAGAAGAACAGACCGGAATGACTACAGCCATCATAGCATTGGGATTGCTCTATTTTGCGGGCCATCTTCTGACACATGTATTCGACAAGACAAAGATACCTGATGTGCTCATACTCATATTGTTTGGCATAATCATCGGTCCAGTCTTCCATTTTGTCGATGCAGAGCGCTTCGGTTCTGCCGGTGACCTCCTAACCTCCATAGCGCTTATCATCATCCTTTTCGATGGCGGTGTCGGACTTCAACTCACTTCACTTATAAGATCCGCAAAACAGGCACTCGCCCTGACAGGTGGATTCTTCTTCGTTACCGCAGGCATTGTATTCTGCATAATGTACAAAGGTTATGGATATTCTCCTCTCGCTAGCGCAATCATGGGATTTATTTGCGGCGGAACAGCGTCCTCTGTAATAATCCCAATGATAGGAATACTTCGAGTAGGCAAGGAAGCCGCATCTATACTTATTATCGAATCTGCACTTACAACGGTGCTCTGTATCATCACCGTACTCGGCATCCTTCGTAGTTATGATAGCGGTGACTTCGAAATCGGAAGAATCATTGGTAGCCTCATATCTTCTGTTATTCTCGCATCCATAATAGGTGTGGTGAGCGGACTCATCTGGCTGCGTCTCTTGAGATGGATAAAGACCTACTCAAACACTCAATTTGCCACTTTCGCCTTCATGTTCATCGTATATGGCATTGCCGAAGGACTGGATTTTAGCGGACCAATTGCAGCCCTCGCATTCGGTATTGTTCTTGGCAACCAACATACTATTGTCCATCAGTTAAACGAGATAACCTCACATCTTAGCATAGAGAACGTTGGCGTGATATCTGACGCAGAAAAGAAGCTATACAAAGAGATCGTGTTCCTCCTGAAGATATTCTTCTTCGTCTATCTTGGCATTTCCATACCAATCGAACAGACATACACAATGGGAATTGCCCTATCTATTGTCATGGCACTATTCGCCATTAGGCCTTTTGTTACCAAACTGATTGTTCGCCGACGTGTTTCGCCATACGACAACACAATGATTTCACTCATGGTGCCTAAAGGACTTGCGACTGCAGTCCTTGCCGGCCTCCCATCACAATATGGAATGGTCGAAGGTCCCGACATACAGGCTATTGCCTACAATGTCATCCTGTTCAGTATAATCATCACGTCTGTTTTAATTCCTATTATCAATAACACTCCTATCAAGAAGGGATTCTTCCATTTCTTCTCAAACACACAAGGGAATGTTGTAGAGAATAATAAAACAACAACACCTCTACATAAACAATGAACCTCATTGTCGTTCTAGGACCAACTGCTTGCGGCAAAACAACATTTGCCGCTCATTTAGCTAAGAAACTTAACGCTGAGATCATCAGCGCCGACTCCAGACAGGTATACCGTGACATGACCATTGGCACTGGTAAGGATATAGCCGATTACACCGTCGATGGGACCATTATTCCATATCATCTTATCGACATCTGCAATGCCGGAGAAAAATACAACGTTTATCGATTCCAAAACGACTTCATCAATTGTTTTAATGATATTACTTCACGCGGTAAATTGCCTATCCTATGCGGTGGAACAGGTCTATATATCGAAGCCGTACTTAAAGGCTATAGACATACCGCCGTACCACCTAATGAAGAACTAAGGAAGAGCCTGGACGGCAAAACACTCGAAGAACTCGCCACAATCCTATCTAAGTACAAATCACTTCACAACACCACTGATACCGATACTATTCCACGCGCAATACGCGCAATAGAAATAGAGGATTATTACGCCAATCATCCTGTGGACGATTCCGAACAACCCAATATCGAGCCTGTTGTCCTCGGACTTGACATAGACCGTAACTTACGTCGACAAAAAATCACACAACGACTGCATGCTCGTCTCGATGAAGGTATGGTCGATGAAGTTAACACTCTTCTGAATCGTGGCATTCCAGCGGAAGATCTGATCTATTACGGACTAGAATACAAGTACCTCACTTTATATGCTACAGGACAAATGCCATACAAGCAAATGGTAGATGAACTAGAAATCGCTATCCATCAATTCGCAAAACGACAGATGACCTGGTTCCGTGGCATGGAGAAACGTGGCACACACATAGAATGGATTGATGCCGCTAAGCCAATGGAGGAGAAGCTAAACATGGCTTTGGATATAATATCAAGGGCTAAGTAAAATGGGAAGCCGATACCACACGTATAGAGAATACAGCAACAAGGTATTCGGTGGCAGGGCGCAGAAGGTGTCGATAAATGCCGGCTTCACATGCCCCAACCGTGACGGCTCGAAGGGTGTTGGCGGATGTGCGTTTTGCAACAATTCGACATTCAATCCCGACTACTGCGATCCACACGAAAGCGTGACGGCGCAGATTGATAAGGGTATAGAGTTTTTCAAGAAATACAAATCCGACACATTCCTTGCCTATTTCCAGGCATACAGCAACACATACGGAGAAACACAACACATTCTCTCTCTATATGACGAGGCCTTGCGTCATCCAGCTATCAGTGGCATAGTCATAGGCACACGCCCCGACTGCATATCAGAAGATCTTCTCGAAAGTCTGGCGGTAATAGCAAAGAAGCGTTATGTAGCTATAGAACTAGGTGTGGAAAGTTGTTATGACGAAACGCTGAAAGCCATTAACCGCGGACATACATGGCAGGAAAGCAAGGAGGCGATTGAAAGAGTTGCCAATAAAGGGATTCCCGTTGGAGTACACCTTATAATGGGTCTGCCGGGAGAGACTCGTAAGATGATGCTTGACGAGGCTGAAATGATATCACAATGCAAAGTGACATTCCTGAAACTGCATCAGTTGCAGGTGGTCAAAGGTTCTAAATATGGCCAGATGTACACCGATGATGCCTCGCAGTTCAATTTCTTCAATGCCGACGAGTATATCGACTTCTGCATCGATTTCATGGAACGTCTGTCACCCGTAATAGTAGTGGAACGATTCATAAGCCAAGCTCCCCGCGAAATGGTTCTAGCCCCATTCTGGGACATCAAGAACTATGAGTTCGTACATAGGCTCGAAAAGAGAATGGACGAACGAGATAGCATACAAGGCAGCCAGATATAATGCTTTTGTCCAGCTCTACCTATCCAAAAAACAGATAACCTATAAGTATGGCCGCTATGATGCCGGCAAGGTCGGCAGTAAGCCCACAGGCTACAGCATGTCGAGTATCCTTGATGCCAACACTACCGAAGTATACAGCAAGAATATAGAATGTAGTATCAGCAGCGCCTTGGAAAAGGCACGACAGACGTCCGACAAACGAATCTGCGCCATAGGTGGTCATGGCCTCGAGCATGAAGCCTCGTGCCCCCGACCCGCTAAGAGGTTTCATAAACGCCGTAGGCAAAGCATCGACAAAGCTGGTATCTGTGCCGAACAGCGAGAAAAACCACCTTATACATTCGATGATGAAATCGAGAGCTCCACTGGCACGGAAAAGTCCTACGGCTACAAGTATAGCGACCAGAAAAGGAATAATCTTGATGGCTGTATTAAAACCATCCTTGGCTCCTTCAATAAAGGCATCATATACATTTACACGACGCAAGGCGGCAAGGGCAACAAAACCGGTAATTACCGAAAGAAGAATGACACTTGACGCCACTGTAGAGTAAGTCTTTATGCTTTCGGCAGGCAAATGTCCGACACCATAAAGTATAGAGGCAACTAAAAGTGATAATCCACCCAAATAAGCTATCACAACACGATTGAGCAGATTGATGCGCTGAACAGCAGCCACAGCAACAATGCCTGCCATGGTCGAGAAGAACGTCGTAAGCAACAGCGGGACGAAGACATCAGCCGGATTGGCTGCACCAAACTGAGCGCGATAGGCCATAATTGATATAGGGACTATAGTCAGTCCTGACGTATTGAGCACGAGGAACATAATCTGAGCATTGGTAGCCTTCTCCTTATCTGGATTGAGTTCTTGCATCTCTTTCATGGCCTTCAAACCCATAGGTGTGGCAGCATTATCAAGACCAAGCATATTAGCAGAGAGATTCATCACCATACTGCCCATTGCTGGATGTCCCTTAGGAATACCAGGGAAGATTCTACTGAAAAAGGGTGATATGAGGCGAGATAACACATTTACAGCTCCCCCCGCTTCTCCTACCTTCATAATACCAAGCCATAGTGTGAGCACTCCTGTCAAATATAATGATATTTCAAAACCATTTTTGGCCGACGTGAATGTTGAATCTACCATTGCAACAACGACATCAGCATCACCCATGCACAATCGTACAATTCCAACAACAAAAGCAATAAGCACGAATGCTATCCAAATGTAATTCAGTATCATGTAAAAGAAATATGGTTATGCGAATTTACAAAATAGGTATGTCTTGACAAAACACCTCGTGCCACACAAACAAAAAAAGACGACTCAGCAGTAACTGAATCGTCTCAAAAAGGGTGAAAGAACGGATTCGAACCGTCGACCTCTAGAGCCACAATCTAGCGCTCTAACCAGCTGAGCTACATCCACCATTTCGCGTTTGCGGTTGCAAAGATAGAAAGTTTTTCACTACTTTTGCAACACAAATGACAAAAATTATTCTAAAAAATATTTAATTCATATATCTGATGACGCTCAACAATCTTTCGTTATACAACGATGACTTTGAAAACAAGCTGAAGGAACTACGTAAACGTTTCAGATCTCGCATGAATGGCAAGACCACGGAACAAATGGAGAATGGGCAGATAACGTATGCAGAAAACTACGGAGCATCTCTGCAACATGTTAAAGAGCTCGCATCAGAGATCTCTTTTTCACCAG
The DNA here is from genome assembly GCA_024401335.1 of Bacteroidales bacterium. Classification (GTDB taxonomy): domain Bacteria; phylum Bacteroidota; class Bacteroidia; order Bacteroidales; family Marinilabiliaceae; genus W3P20-009. The sequence goes on along the minus strand of JAKSLH010000006.1, from coordinate 13,155 downwards.
AAGAATACCGCAAACTATGGCTGACCAACATTCGTGAAGCTATGCTTATCTCTGCCATCAACTTTCCCGACAACCTAGCCTCAGCAGAGGAAATGATGTCATGGAGCAAAGCTATCACGACCGCGGATATGGCTGAACAAGGATCATTCTTCCTTTTCTACCGCTGCAACGAAATCAATCTCTTCTTACACAATCTCATATCAGAACACTCATGCTACGCCATGACTATTGCCACATTCACCGCTGGAAGAGTTTTGATCAAGGGTAAGAACTTGTCAGATGATACTTGTCGTATAATAGTAGAGAGCCTACAAAACGCTCATCACCTAACATCATCCGAAGCCAGAGGTGCATCGCTATTTTTAAGACAACTGTGCGACAAGGGACTGCTCACAGAAATGGCAAAAAAGACCGCAGACATTTTTTCTTCAAGGCCTAAACCTCTTTTCCAACAAATAGCTTTTGAAGTTTATAATGAACTACAAATGAATTAGAAATATACCTTCAGATAAAAAACTTCATCAAATAACTTGACGTTTTCGACTAGAATATATAACTTTGCACCTCGATAGACTATGCGTGAAGCATAATGTCTAATAAGACAGTGCGGACCCCGGCAGGTGGCTGCCGAGAAAGCATAAAAAATAATTATATAATTATATCACAATGAAAAAGGGTATTCATCCAGACAACTACAGACTGGTAGCATTTACCGACATGTCAAACAACGAGACATTCCTTGTACACTCAACTGCAGCTACTAAGGATACCGTTGAAATCGATGGCGTTACTTATCCACAGGTAAAGCTCGAAATCTCTAGCAGCTCACATCCTTTCTACACTGGTAAGGTTAAGCTCGTTGACACTGCTGGTCGTGTAGACAAGTTCATGAATCGTTATCAGAAGCACTTCGAGAATCGTAAGAAGTAATTCAAGTTACCTCTGATTTCGTTCCGAATGACGAAATAAAAAGTGGCTCTTCCTTAGAATGGCCACTTTTTATTTTCTATTACCATTGTTTAATTATATAATCCGACACACATGATTGACGCGTCTTCATTCGACCATAAATCTGCAGCCTTCCATACTCTCGGCTGCAAGCTCAACTTTTCTGAGACCTCAGAAATGAGCCGCAGAATGGTCAACGCTGGCTATGAAAAAGTCGATTTCGACTCTATTGCCGACGTCTACGTAATCAACACTTGCTCCGTTACCGAAGAAGCCAATCGTAAATGCCGCCAAATAATACATAGATGCACCAAACGCAACCCTAACGCAAAAATAGTCGTTACTGGTTGCTACGCTCAGCTCGAGGCAGAAAAGGTAGCAGCAATCCCTGGTGTGTCTCTCGTCCTAGGTTCCAATCAAAAGAACGACATTGTTGAACATATAGAGAAAATAACCAACGACAAGCCTCAAATTGTAACTGGTGAAATCATGCACGACAAGACGTTCAACCCATCGTTTTCATCTGGCGACCGAACCAGGTCTTTCCTAAAGATACAAGACGGATGCGATTATTTCTGCTCGTATTGCACAATTCCTTTCGCAAGAGGCACATCACGAAGCGGAAGTATTGAAAGCACCATAAACGAAGCGAAATGCGCCGCAGAACATGGCGCAAAAGAGATAATCCTAACGGGAGTAAACATAGGCGACTTCGGAAGAAGAAATGACGAGAACTTTCTTCAATTGATTGAAGCGCTAGAAGCGATAAACGGTGTAGAACGCTACAGAATATCATCAATAGAACCCAACCTATTAACCGATGAAATAATCAAACACGTGGCACAATCCAACAAGTTCATGCCGCATTTCCATGTGCCACTACAATCTGGATCAGACGCTGTCCTTAAACTCATGAGAAGACGCTATGATTCTAGCTTCTTTGCAAAAAAAATCAATACAATAAAAGAATATATACCCGATGCATTCATCGGCATAGATGTAATTGTCGGAGTAAATGGAGAAACAGAAGAGCTATTCAAGGAATCATATGATTTCATAAAAACCATTCCATTTAGCCAATTACACGTATTCACATATAGCGAACGACCAAACACCCAGGCTCTGAAAATAAAACCTGTAATACCATTGCAAGAACGTCATAATCGCAATGCAATGTTACACGAACTATCAGAAGAGCATAGAATAGCTTTCTACAAAAAGTACTTGGGTAACATAAGCACAATACTGGTCGAATCAAGCGAGAAAGAGGGCAAAATGGCGGGATTTACACCCAACTACCTAAAAGTCGAAATACCATATGACCCAGCACTAACAAATACAATACAATCTGTCAAATTAAATATGCTAACATTAGACCACCAAGCCATCCAAGCAACACTAATAGGATAACTGTCACAAACGATAAATACTGAACACCTCCCATTCTATAAGTTGGAGGAAATAAAAAAGGCCTTGTCAAACGACAAGGCCATTATTTTAAGAATAAGTCTATTCGAATTATTCAGCAGCTGGAGCCTCAGCGACATCAGCCTTCTTCTTGCTACGGCGTGTACGCTTCTTCTCCGTAGCCTCAGCCTTAGGAGTAGTAAGCATGTTTGCATTGTAATCAACAAGCTCGATGTAGCAGATATCTGCAGCATCACCTACACGCTGACCAAGTTTAAGAATACGAGTGTAACCACCGTTGCGTGAAGCAACCTTTGAACCTATTTCAGAGAAGAGCTCCTTAACGGCGTCCTTGTTCTGAAGGTGGCTAAATACCAAACGCTGAGCATTGCGCTGATCTTCAACAGTTGAGAGATTCTTAGTCTTTGTAATCAAAGGCTCAACATATGTACGCAAAGCCTTGGCCTTAGCAAGAGTAGTCTTGATACGCTTGTGCTGTATCAAAGAAATAGCCAAGTTTGCCAACAATGCCTTACGGTGAGCACTTGTACGACCAAGATGATTAAAGTTTTTATTATGTCTCATCGTAATTAGTCTTTATCTAATTTATACTTTGCGGTATCCATACCAAATGACAAACCAAGACTTGCAAGTAAGTCGTCAAGTTCTGTAAGAGACTTCTTACCGAAATTGCGGAACTTCAACAAATCATTTCTATGATATGTTACAAGTTCACCCAATGTATCGACATCTGCTGCCTTCAAACAGTTCAGAGCACGAACAGAAAGATCCATGTCAACCAAACGTGTCTTAAGCAACTGACGCATATGAAGTATCTCTTCATCGAACTCCTCGCCATTACCCTTTTCACCATCTTCCATTGTAATCTTCTCGTCTGAGAACAACATGAAGTGATAAATCAAGATCTTAGCAGCCTCCTTAAGAGCATCCTTAGGATGAATAGATCCGTTAGTCTGTATTTCAAGAACCAACTTCTCATAGTCAGTCTGCTGCTCTACTCGGTAGTTCTCAATGCTATACTTAACATTGCGAATAGGAGTATGGATAGAATCGATAGCAATAACACCGAGTTCTTCATCTGCAGGTGCATTATCATCGCTAGGAATATAACCTCTGCCCTTTCCAATTGTGAAAGTCATATTGAAATTTACATCCTTGCTAAGATTACAGATCACAAGTTCTGGATTGAGCACCTCAAAAGAGTGCATAAACTTGTTGAAATCACCAGCAGTAATCTGCTCCTGACCTGAAATGTGAATTGTAACCTTCTCAGCATCTACACCAGAAACAATTTGCTTCAAGCAAACCTGCTTAAGGTTAAGAATAATCTGAGTAACGTCATCAACAACACCAGGTATAGTTGCGAACTCATGCTCTACGCCATCAATCTTTATCGTAGTAATTGCGTAGCCCTCAAGGGATCCAATAAGTATTCTTCTTAAGGCATTTCCAATTGTTGTACCATACCCTGGCTCAAGAGGACGGAACTCGAAACGACCGAATTTCTCATCGTTCTCAAGCATAATAACCTTGTCTGGTTTCTGGAAAGCTAAAATTGCCATAAGAATTAATTATTTAGAATACAAATCGACGATCAACTGCTCCTGGAAGTGCTCTGGGATATCACTTCTCTCAGGCATGTTCAAGAACTTACCTGACATAGTAGACTTATCCCACTCTAACCAAGAATACTTAGAAGAAGAATTTGACGCTAATGAATCTGCGATAACCTCGAGAGACTTAGACTTCTCGCGTACACCGATAACCTGACCAGGCTTTACGCGATATGAAGGAATATTTACAACTTCGCCATCAACAACAATGTGACGGTGTCCTACCAACTGTCTGGCTGCTGCACGTGTAGGAGCGATTCCAAGTCTATAAACTACGTTATCGAGACGACTTTCGAGAAGGCTGATGAGAACCTCACCTGTGACGCCCTTAATTCTCTTAGCATCTGCATAAATTCTACGGAACTGACGTTCCAATACACCATAAGTGTACTTTACCTTCTGCTTCTCATTCAACTGAGAACCATACTCACTTGTCTTTTTGCGACGGTTCTGACCATGCTGTCCAGGAGGATAATTTCTCTTCTCGAACACCTTGTCTGAGCCAAAGATTGCTTCACCGAAACGGCGAGCAATACGTGTCTTAGGACCAATGTATCTAGCCATTGTTTTTAATTTTTGATTTTTTAATTTTGATCTAAATGATGAATATGGCAGCCGTAAGATTATAAGTATTTGATTAAATCATATAACCAATCATTATTCAAAATCCAAATCAAAAATTCTATAACTAGTAATTAAACAAATTTCAATTATTATACTCTTCTACGCTTAGGAGGACGGCAACCATTGTGTGGAAGTGGAGTTACATCGATGATCTCTGTAACTTCGATACCAGCAGCATGAATAGCACGGATTGCACTTTCACGGCCGTTACCTGGACCCTTTACATATGCCTTAACCTTACGAAGACCAAGATCATATGCAACCTTTGCGCAATCTGCAGCTGCAGTCTGAGCTGCATATGGAGTATTCTTCTTTGAACCCTTGAAGTTCATCTTACCTGCACTAGACCACGAAATAGCCTGTCCTTCCTGATTGGTAAGAGTAATGATGATATTATTGAAAGAAGAGTGAACATGAGCCTGACCCACAGCCTCAACCTTAACTACTCTCTTCTTCTGATTTCCTGCTTTCTTAGCCATAATTCAGTTCAATTATTTAGTAGCCTTTTTCTTGTTTGCAACTGTCTTCTTCTTACCCTTACGAGTACGTGCATTGTTCTTAGTCGACTGACCACGAACAGGCAAACCAAGACGATGACGAATACCTCTGTAGCATCCGATATCCATCAGACGCTTGATGTTCAACTGAACCTCTGAACGAAGCTCGCCTTCTACCTTGTAGTTAGCACCAATAATTTCACGGACCTGCTGAATCTGAGCATCAGTCCAATCCTTTACTTTTACACCACGATCAATACCGGCCTTCTCGAGAATTTCAACAGCTATGTTCCGACCAATACCGTAGATGTAAGTCAATGCGATTTCACCAATCTTTCCAGATGGCACATCAACACCAGCAATTCTTGCCATAACTTAACTTCTTCTGTTTAAATTAATTAACCTTGACGTTGTTTTAACTTAGGGTTCTTCTTGCATATTACATACAAGCGTCCCTTACGGCTGACGATCTTGCAGTCAGCACTTCTTTTCTTAATAGATGCTCTAACTTTCATCTTCTATTTATTTATAGCGATAAGAAATTCGACCTTTAGTCAAATCATAAGGAGAAATCTCGACCTTCACCTTATCACCTGGCAATATCTTGATATAATTCATACGCATCTTACCAGAGATATGTGCGGTAATCACCAATCCATTCTCAAGCTCAACTCTGAACATCGCATTAGAGAGAGCCTCCTTGATAGTACCGTCCTGTTCAATTGACGACTGTTTTGGCATACTAATCTAAATAAGGTTTATATATTATTTCTCATTATAATTCGCGTGCAAAGATAAAACAAAAAATTGAGTAACAAAAATATAGATATTTATTTTTAGCTAATAAAACAAAAAACTCCCGAAGCATCGAACGACACTTCGGGAGTATATTAATAATGCTTACAATTAATGTATAGCAGTACCTACTGATCTACCCATTATACGGCCTGATTTCATCAAACCATCATAATGTCTCATCAAAAGGTGACTTTCAATCTGCTGAAGTGTATCGAGAACAACACCAACAAGAATCAAAAGTGATGTACCACCATAGAACTGAGCAAAAGAAGAGTCAACACCTGCCATCATTGCAAATGCTGGCAATATAGCAACTATAGCCAAGAGAATAGAACCTGGAAGAGTAATCTTAGACATTATCGAGTCAATAAACTCAGCCGTCTTCTTACCAGGCTTGACACCAGGTATATAGCCATTGTTTCTCTTCATCTCCTCTGCCATCTGCTGTGGATTCATAATCAAAGCAGTATAGAAGTAGGTGAATACAATGATGAGCAATGCAAATACAAAATTGTACCAGAAACCTGTAAAATCAGAGAATGTAGACAAAATAGATGTTGCAACACCTGATTCACTGCCCTGAGCTGCATAGCCAAGAATAGTGATAGGAAGGAACATTATTGCCTGAGCAAAGATGATAGGCATTACACCAGCAGCATTAACCTTCAAAGGAATGTACTGACGAACTCCACCATACTGCTTGTTACCCTCAATTCTCTTCGCATACTGAACTGGAATTCTACGTGTACCCTGAACAAGAGCAATAGATCCAACAAATACAAAGAAAAGAACAACAAACTCAAGGAGAAGCATTACCAATCCACCAGAACCAGAAGTTACAGAAAGCTTATCAGCAAATTCAGCAACCAAAGAGTGTGGCAAACGAGCAATGATACCGATCATGATGATCAAAGAAATACCATTTCCGATACCCTTATCAGTAATACGTTCACCAAGCCACATTACAAACATTGTACCTGCAGTCAAGATGATTGTACTTGATATTGTAAACATAGCACCATCGATAGCGAATCCCTCTGAAGGGATCTTGCTATACAAGTTAGCAAGATAAGCAGGAGCCTGGATAATCAAGATTGCAACTGTAAGCATACGTGTAATCTGATTGATCTTACGGCGACCACTTTCACCATCACGCTGAAGACGCTGGAAATAAGGAATAACCATTCCAAGCAGCTGAACAACGATTGATGCAGAAATGTATGGCATGATGCCAAGACCTACTACTGATGCATTAGAAAACGCACCACCCGAGAACATATCCAAAAGACTTAAGACGCCATCGCTGGTCTGTTCATCGAGAGCTGATAAATATTCAGGATTTACACCAGGTAAAACCACGAAAGAACCCAAGCGATAAACCAACAGGAATCCTAGCGTAGCCAGGATCCTGTTCTTTAACTCTTCGATCTTCCAAATATTGCGTATGGTTTCTATCAGTCTTTTCATGGCTTAAAGCTTTACTACAGAACCATTAGCAGCCTCAATAGCAGCCTGCGCACTCTTAGAAAAAGCATGTGCCTTAACCTCAAGCTTTGCAGTAAGCTGACCATTACCAAGGATCTTCACAAGATCATTGCGACCAGCAAGGCCGTTCTCGATAAGAACCTCAGGATCGACAACTGTCAAATTCTGCTTTTCTGCCAAAGCCTGGAGGAATGAAAGATTGATTGCCTTATACTCCACACGGTTAATGTTCTTGAAGCCGAACTTAGGAAGACGACGCTGCAATGGCATCTGACCACCTTCGAAACCGAACTTCTGAGAATAACCTGAACGAGACTTAGCACCCTTATGACCACGTGTTGAAGTTCCGCCGTGACCAGAACCAGCTCCACGAGCTATTCTTTTATCATGATGAGTAGAACCCTTAGCAGGATTCAAATTACTTAAATTCATCTTTTCTAAATTTTCTAGTTAATTATTACTCAACAGAAACAAGCTGCTTTACCTGATCAATAGCACCGCGTACTGAAGGAGTATCCTCCTTAACAACAGTCTGGTGAATCTTCTTCAAGCCAAGAGACTCGAGCACAAGCTTCTGATGCTTTGGAGCACCGATCTTGCTCTTAATCTGAGTTATTTTAATTGTTGCCATCTCTTCAATTATTAACCGTTGAACACTTTATCAAGTGAAACACCACGCTGCTGAGCTACTGCATAAGCATCACGCACCTCTGAGAGAGCAGCGATTGTAGCCTTAACAAGGTTGTGAGGGTTTGAAGATCCCTTAGACTTAGCAAGGATATCTGTAACACCTACACTCTCAAGTACAGCACGCATAGCACCACCAGCTGTCAAACCAGTACCGTGTGATGCAGGCTTCATGAATACCTTTGAACCACCAAACTGAGCGTACTGCTCATGTGGCAATGTTCCATGAACCAAAGGAACCTTGATGAGGTTCTTCTTTGCTGCTTCAACACCCTTAGAGATAGCTGCAGTAACTTCGCTTGCCTTACCAAGACCCCAACCTACAACACCTTTGCCATCACCTACTACTACGATAGCCGAGAAACTGAATGCACGACCACCTTTAGTAACCTTAGTAACTCGGTTGATTGCAACCAAACGATCCTGAAGTTCAAGGTCGTTAGTTGTTCTTACTCTTTTATCATTACCTGCCATTGGTATTAAAATTTAAGTCCGGCTTCGCGAGCTGCGTCTGCCAATTGTTTAACACGTCCGTGATATAAATAACCATTACGATCGAATACTACCTCTGAGATACCCTTCTCAAGAGCTACAGCAGCAAGCTGCTTACCTACCTGAGCAGAGATTTCACACTTAGTACCCTTAGCATCTGCAAGGCCCTTTGAAGAAGCAGCTGCTAATGTCTTACCTGCCTTGTCATCAACGATCTGAGCATAAATCTGCTTGTTGCTTCTGAAGACAGTAAGTCTTGGACGCTCTGCTGTACCAGAGATCTTAGATCTGATACGAGCCTTAATCTTATTTCTTCTAGCGATTTTAGAAAAAGCCATAATCTCAAAACATTAATAGATTAAACCTTAGCTGACTTACCAGCCTTACGACGTACAACCTCACCAACGAAACGTATACCCTTGCCCTTGTAAGGTTCTGGTGCACGGAACGAACGGATCTTTGCACAAACCTGGCCAAGCAACTGCTTATCAGCACACTCAAGAGTGATGATAGGGTTGCTCTTACGGTCAGTTACAGCCTCAACCTTAACCTCTGCAGGCAACTGCATCTGGATAGTGTGAGAATAACCGAGAGCCAATTCCAAAATCTGATTAGTAGAAGTAGCACGGTAACCTACACCTACAAGTTCCAACTTCTGTGTGTAACCTGTTGAAACACCAACAACCATGTTGCTGATAAGTGCACGATAAAGACCATGCATAGCACGAGACTCACGCTCATCGTTTGGACGAGTTACATTAATCTCACCGTCTTTAACTTCTACAGATATAATAGGGTTAACAGCCTGCTTAAGCTCACCCTTAGGACCTTTTACAGTAATTACATTGTCTGATGCTACTGATACACTAACTCCCGCAGGAATAGATACCGGCATTTTACCAATTCTTGACATCTTGTATTCCTCCTTCTGTTAGTAAACGTAACACAAAACTTCACCACCGATCTTCTCGGCACGTGCCTCCTTGTCTGTCATAACTCCCTTTGAAGTTGAAACTACTGCTATACCGAGGCCGTTGAGAACTCGTGGCATGTCACGATAGCCTGCGTAGCTGCGGAGACCTGGAGTTGATACTCGCTTAAGAGCCTTGATTGCAGAAGTCTTAGACTGAGCGTCATACTTCAAAGCAATCTTGATAATGCCCTGCTTGTTGTCATCAATGAACTTGTAGTTAAGAATATAACCCTTATCGAACAAGATCTTTGTTATATCTTTCTTCAAGTTTGAAGCTGGGATTTCTACAACCCTATGCTTCGCCATAATTGCATTCCTTACTCTTGTAAGGAAGTCTGATACTGGATCTGAAATCATAAATAATTTAAGCTTAAATTGATCGTGCGAGCACGACAATATTTAATACTCTAATAATAGTTTTACCAACTAGCCTTCTTTACGCCAGGGATAAGACCTGCTGATGCCAACTCACGGAATGCGATACGCGAAATGCCAAACTGTCTCATATAGCCTTTTGGACGACCAGAAAGCATACAACGGTTGTGCATACGTGTTGGGCAAGAGTTCTTAGGTAAAAGCTGGAGGGCAACATAGTTGCCCTCAGCCTTTAACTGAGCTCTTTTTTCCGCATACTTGGCAACTAATTTAGCTCGCTTAACCTCGCGGGCCTTCATTGATTCTTTTGCCATATTATACTTCTAAAAGTTTACTTGAAATTCTTCTTAAATGGAAGACCGAACGCCTTCAAGAGAGCGTAAGCCTCCTCGTCAGTCTGTCCAGTGGTCACAAAGGTAATATTCATACCCTGAATCTTCGATACAGAGTCGATGTTAATTTCAGGGAAGATAATCTGCTCCTGGATTCCAAGAGTGTAATTACCTCTACCATCGAACTTTCCGCCGATACCATTGAAGTCACGGATACGTGGCAAAGCTACGCGTACGAGACGCTCAAGGAACTCGTACATCTTTTCACGGCGAAGTGTCACCTTAACACCGATTGCAGTATTAGCACGAAGCTTAAAACCTGCGATATCCTTCTTAGCCAATGTGGCAACTGCCTTCTGACCTGAAATCATTGACATCTCCTTGAGAGCGATTTCAATGATCTTCTTGTCCTGAGTAGCATCACCAAGACCCTGATTGATCACGATCTTCTGAAGCTTTGGAGCACGCATTGGAGTGCTGAAACCGAATTCCTTCACAAGTGAAGGGAGAATCTCCTCTTTATAGAGAGTCTTTAATGCTGGTACGTAACTCATTATTTAATCTCCTCACCTGACTTTTTAGCAATTCTTACTTTTTTACCGTTCTCGTCAACACGTACAGATACGCGTGTTGCAGCACCAGTCTTAGGGTCCTTGAGGTTGAGGTTCGAAATGTGAATTGGAGCCTCTTTCTCAACAATACCACCCTGAGGATTTGAAGCTGAAGGCTTCGAATGCTTCTTAATGATATTGCAACCCTCAACTACTGCACGCTGCTTCTCTGGGTCAACAGAGAGGACCTTGCCCTCCTTGCCCTTGTCATCACCGGCGTTGATAACTACTATATCGCCTTTCTTTATGTGCAATTTAGCCATTTTCGTAACGTCTTATAGATTAAATTACTTCTGGCGCCAAAGAGACGATCTTCATATATCCGTCACGGAGCTCACGGGCAACTGGACCGAAGATACGTGTTCCACGCATTTCACCAGCGTTGTTGAGCAATACACATGCATTGTCGTCAAAACGGATGTAAGAGCCATCGGCGCGTCTTACTTCTTTCTTAGTACGGACTACAACTGCTCTACTTACCGTACCCTTCTTCATCTCACTTGATGGCAGAGCATGCTTTACCGTAACAACGATAAGGTCACCTACCGTCGCATAGCGCTTGAAAGAACCACCCAGCACGTGAATGCAGAGCACTTCCTTTGCACCACTGTTATCGGCTACTGAAAGTCTTGTTTCTGTCTGTATCATGATTACTTAGCCCTTTCAATGATTTCTACTATTCTCCAACGCTTAGTTTTGCTGAGAGGACGAGTCTCCATAATACGGACAGTATCACCCTCATGAGCGTCATTCTTCTCGTCGTGTACGTGGAACTTCTTCGTCTTCATAACGAACTTACCGTATATCGGGTGCTTCTCACGTATCTCAACAGCTACTACAACGGTCTTATCCATCTTTTCGCTGATGACAACGCCCTGACGTTCCTTTCTTGAATTTCTTTCTTCCATCTTCTTACTTGTTTTCTGAGTTCTTCTTCTCAGCGAGGATTGTTGCCATACGAGCGATATCCTTACGAGTTGAACGAATCTTCATTGGGTTTTCGATAGGTGTTACTACATGAGCCAACTCCATCTTCTGAAGCTCTACGCGAGCCGAAGCCAACTTTTCTTCGATCTCTGCTACTGTTAAGCCTTTTATCTCTGATGCTTTCATTGATATTAGATGTTAGAAGATTCAACATAGTCACGACGAACTACAAACTTGGTAGTCACTGGCAACTTCTGAGCTGCCAAGCGAAGTGCCTCCTTTGCGATCTCAAAAGGAACACCATCGCACTCGATGATGATACGGCCAGGAGTAACAGGCGCTACGAAACCCTCTGGGTTACCTTTACCTTTACCCATACGTACATCAAGAGGCTTCTTGGTGATAGGTTTGTCTGGGAATATACGGATCCAAATCTGACCCTGACGCTGCATATAGCGTGTTACCGCGATACGGGCAGCCTCGATCTGACGGCCAGTGATCCACTTGCTCTGCAGAGACTTGATACCGAATGAACCAAAGGCCAATTCGCTACCACGATGGGCAATACCCTTCATCTTGCCCTTCTGTACTCTTCTAAATTTTACTTTCTTAGGTTGTAACATCGTTCAAAAGTTAAAGATGATTACTTCTTCTTTCTCTTAGGACCTCTGTCGCGTGAGCCAGAGTTGTTTCCTGATGGAGCCTGTGTCTCCTTACCGCCAAGGTTGAGAGTCAAATCGCGCTTGCCATATACCTCACCCTTGCAGATCCATACCTTGATGCCGATGATACCCATCTTAGTGAGGGCCTCAGCCTGGCAGTAGTCGATATCTGCACGGAATGTATGAAGTGGAGTACGACCTTCCTTGAACATCTCAGAACGAGCCATCTCGGCACCGTTCAGACGTCCGCAGATAAGAATCTTGATACCTTCAGCGTTGTTACGCATAGTAGATGCAATTGCAGTCTTGATTGCGCGGCGGTAAGCCACACGACCTTCGATCTGACGAGCAATGTTGTTTGCTACGATTACTGCATCAAGGTCCGGACGCTTCACCTCGAAGATGTTGATCTGGACTTCCTTATCTGTGATCTTCTTTAACTCTTCCTTCAGTTTGTCAACCTCCTGACCGCCCTTGCCGATGATCAAGCCTGGACGAGCAGTGAAAACTGTGATTGTAACGAGCTTCAATGTACGCTCGATAACAATACGAGAGACGTTGGCCTTTGCCAAACGAGCATTGAGGTACTTACGGATTTTGGTATCCTCTACGATCTTATCACCGTAGCTTTTGCCGCCAAACCAGCTTGAATCCCAACCTCTCGTTATACCAAGTCTGTTGCTTATTGGATTAATTTTCTGTC
>JAKSLH010000005.1 GCA_024401335.1 Bacteroidales bacterium | reverse complement strand
TAGGTAGCCGCCACTTAAAACAGGGAAGGACTTCAGAGGTTTCTGAGGTCCTTCCCCTTTTTTTGTATGTACTATTCACGTGATACGTGGTCCTGTGTGTCGAAAAAGTTTGTATATGTGTTGTTAGTAAAGTGAATCCATTGTTTTAACCCTGTGATAGAGTTTTAGATTTTTTGCATATTTATATCTCATATAATTGTTTTTGGTATCTTTGTAAAAACTAATGTATGGAAAACAATAGGAAACAGTATCTTTTGGACCAACGGTATCTTGCGATGGCTCGAATATGGTCGCAAAACTCATATTGTGTAAGACGTCAAGTAGGTGCTATTATGGTCAAGAATAAAATGATCATAAGTGATGGCTATAATGGTACACCTTCTGGATTTGAGAATCAGTGTGAAGATGATGACGTTACAAAACCTTATGTTTTGCATGCAGAAGCTAATGCTATAACTAAGGTAGCGAAAAGCAATAATAGTTCAGAAGGCGCTACTATGTACATTACAGCTTCTCCTTGTATTGAATGCGCTAAGCTTATTATACAGGCAGGAATTTCTAGAGTTGTTTTCAGTGAAGTCTATAGAAATACGGATGGTCTAGATTTGCTTAGACGTGCAGGAATTGAAGTGTTACAGATTGATGAAGAGATAATTATAAAGTGATGAGAAGCAAGTTTCTTTGGACACCTATTTTAATGGCAGTATGTGCCATTGTTGGAATCATTATAGGTAACATTTCGGGGAAAAACAAGAATGTTATTCCAGTAGTATCACCCATCACAAACGGGATAGACAAGTCATATAATGATAACAAACTTCAGAATGTCTTATCTCTTATTTCTAATGAATATGTAGATAAAGTAGATGCTGATTCTATAGCCGAGTCTCTTATTCCCAAAGTATTAGAGAAGCTTGATCCACATTCTGTATATATTCCTGCTAAAGATCTTAAACGTGTTAATGATGATCTGAAATCTGATTTTGGCGGAATAGGTATAATGTTCTCGTTGACAGATGATACTGTAAGTGTTGTGAGTGTTGTTGCCGGTGGGCCATCTTCTTTATTAGGAATTATGCCAGGAGACAAGATTGTCAAGGTTAACGGCGTAGATTTTGTTGGTGATTCGATAACCAATGAGATGGTATTGGAGAAACTGAGAGGAGAGATTGGTACAGAAGTAGCTATAAAGATTAAGAGAGACGAGCATTATATAGATTACACTATAACAAGAGGTGAAATACCATTGTCAAGTGTTGATGTTTCGTATGTAATAGAACCGGGAATAGGTTACATGCGAATTGACAGATTTGCAGAACGTACCTATGAGGAGATGCTTAAAGGCATAGCTAAATTGAAGGCAGATAAATGTAACACTTTGATTGTTGATTTGCGTTCTAACTCAGGTGGTCTGTTGGATGTTGTTATAAACATGTGCAATGAATTTTTGGCAGCAGGCGATCTTATTGTTTATACAGAGGGGTCTCATCATCCTAGAGAGGAAGCAAGAGCCAATGGGTTGGGTACATGTCAGCAGATGAAAGTGTATGTGATGATTGATGAGTATTCTGCATCTGCAAGTGAGATCTTTGCCGGGGCTATTCAAGACAACGATAGGGGTGTAGTCATAGGTAGAAGGTCATTTGGCAAAGGCCTTGTACAGACTCAGATACCGTTGGCAGACAACTCGGCTGTAAGATTGACGATAGCACGTTATCATACGCCAAGTGGTCGTTGTATTCAGCGTTCATACGATGATGGTGTGTCATCATACTATGATGATTGGTACAAACGATACGAGTCTGGTGAACTGTTTGACGCGGATAGTGTTAAGTTTGATAATAATCAGCGCTTTACTACAAAGAAGGGAAGAGTTGTCTATGGTGGTGGTGGTATTATGCCTGACTATTTTATAGCTAGAGATACCACCAAGGTGTCTGATAGTTTTTATAAACTCAGGGCTAAAAGCATTATATACAAGTATTCTTTAGAATATGCAGATAAGCATCGGAAGGATTTGTCCGGTTATGAAGAAAAAGAGTTGGTAGATAAGTTGTTGGCCTTAGATATTATGAACGACTTCTCTTCGTATGCAAAAGGGAAAGGTGTAAATGTCAACAAGTGTGCTGAAAGCGAGATAGATATTATATCTTGTGAGATAAAGGCATATATTGGAAGGAATATAAAAGATAACGACATATTCTACCAGATAATAAATACAGAAGACCCCGCTATAGCAAGAACGCTTGAGATAGTTAAAGAGCAGAGATAAATGACCGCAGGTTATTTTGGACTATTCATTGCAAGTTTCCTATCCGCTACTATATTGCCCTTCAGTTCGGAGGCATTACTATGTGGAATGGTAATAGGAGGTTTTGATCCATATATTTCCCTAATAGTAGCGACAGTTGGTAACTGGTTAGGAAGTATGTCGACTTATCTGCTAGGGTATTGGGGTGATTGGAATAGGATAGAAAGATGGCTGAAAATTGATAGGAATAAAACCGAAAAGTATATAGAGAAGGCAAGGCGGTGGGGTTATTGGGCAGGAATGTTAGTATGGGTGCCTGTGGTGGGTGATATAATATGTGTTGCTTTGGGTCTAGTAAGGACCAATGTTTTTAGAACGTCAGTTACTATATTTGTAGGAAAATTTGTACGGTATTTTATAATAGTTTATTTGACAGCAATGGGATATGAAATCATGTCTCATTGCTGATTTTCTTTAGGGTATATGACGATTACATTTTTGTCATATGCGTTCTCAAATATTGAAATAATAATACTAACTTTGCATTTAATGCGTATGCTTGCTCTAATTGTAAATGGGAGTGAGTAGGCGAAGCTATGTAATTACATTATATATCAAGATGATGAAAAAAATACTAGGCGTCTTATTGACAATCCTTTCGTGTGTTGTTGTGTTTGGCCAAAATGTGAACTTTAAGACTATGGATGTCTCAAAGATGACAGATGCACAGATACGTCAGATAAGCACTGAAATGACAGCCAGAGGTTATAGCATAGAACAGATAAAAACACTGGCAAAGGCAAAGGGAGCGTCTGATAGGCAGATTGATGAATTGACAAAAAGAATAGCATTGGTAAACAAACAAACTGCAGATAAGAAGTCTAATATAAAAGACGATAAGCAGAATACCAAAAATAAAGTAAAGGAAGAGATAATTAGTGATAAGGCAATAATCATGCCCACTGCTCTTGATTCATTAGTTTTCGGTTTTAATCTGTTTAATAACAGTAGATTGACATTTGAGCCAAATGTGAACATTCCTGTGCCAGAAGGCTATATTTTGGGTGCTGGTGATGAGATTGTAATTGATGTGTGGGGACGTTCAAATATGTCTTATGAGTTGGTTGTAAACTCAAACGGCGCTATTGAAATTCCGATTGCAGGTCCAGTAAATGTGATGGGATTGTCGATAAAGGAGGCATCAAGAAAAATAGAACAGAAGCTCAGCACAATATATAGTGATATGGGTAAAGGAACATCTGTATCAATAAAGACAGGGCAGTTAAGAACTATTACTGTAAATGTTATGGGAGAAGTCTTTGCTCCAGGTTCGTATACTGTTTCAGGTGCAGCTTCTTTATTCAATGTGTTGTATTTATGTGGTGGTCCAAATATAAATGGCTCTTTCAGAAATGTTCAGTTGCTTAGAAGTGGCAAGCTTGTTGCTACACTTGATGTCTATGATTATCTTCTGAACTACAAGACAGACGTCAATGTGCCTTTGTATAACAACGATATTATAATGATACCAACATACAATAAGAGAGTTTCTGTAGGTGGAGAGTTTAAAAGGACAGGTTACTTTGAAGCAAAGGAAGGTGAGACTGTAGAAGATATGATTCGTTATGCAGGAGGTTTCAAGCCTAATGCCATGGTAAGTCACATAGGTTTAATGAGAGTAGGCAAGAAAGGCCGAGAGTATAAAGATGTTTTTGATCCTGCTTCTATTTCCGTTATGAATGGTGATAGTCTCTCGGTAGGAGCAATCAATGAAGAGCGTGTAGACAACACTGTGGTAATTAATGGTGGTGTTTTCGCTCCAGGCAATTATGAGTTTGTTGAGGGGTTGACATTGAGCAAACTTGTTGAAAAAGCGGGCGGATTAGTAGAAAATGCATTCTTAAATAGAGGTGTTATTACCAGAGTAAAGTCTGACTATACATTACAAGCAGTTAATTTCAACGTAGCTGATCTGGTTAGTGGTAAATATGATCTAGAGCTTAATGATAAGGATGTTATAACGATATCCACAATTGATGATCAGAGAGAAGCTCCGATGTTGACAATCAAGGGTGCGGTGATCAATCCTGGAGAATATGATTATGCAGAAGGAATAACAATAGGTGATTTAGTCCTTCTCGCAGGAGGTTTGATGGAAGACGCTTCCGTTACAAATGTTGAGATAGTCAGGAAATTATCGTTTGCTGCTGCTGATACTAGTGAATATGCTGTTTCAGAAGATCACTATGTTAGTTTGTCGAGAGATTTGAATATAAACAAGGAAGGGAATGATTATGTACTCAAGCCTTTTGATATTGTAACAGTTCGAATGCTTCCTTTATCTCAGTTTAAGGGAACCATTACAATTTCCGGTGAGGTTAGAATGCCTGGAACATATGAGATGGTAAATAAAGATGACAATATCATTTCTTTGATAGAAAGAGCTGGTGGCTTGACAAAATCAGCATATATTGATGGTGCTAAATTATATAGACGTGTGGTTTTGAATGATAAGGAGAAGAGTATAAAGATAGCGCAGGCTAGAGCACAGAGTGAAGATACGACAAAGATTTATGCATTAATGAATGATGAGGATTCTTATGAACTTGTATCTATAGATCTTAAAGAGATTGTTAAGGATAAGAATTCGTTGAGCAACGTAAGGCTAAAGGATGGTGATGACATTGTGATTCCAAGTGTCATGCAAACTGTAAAGATTGGTGGTGAAGTGCTTAACCCGATAGTTGTTACTTGGACAAAGAAAATGAGTGCGAAGAAGTATGTAAGTATGGCGGGTGGTTTTTCTTCAAAGGCCAAGAAAGGGAAGACATATGTGGTATATCCTGATGGACATGCAGAAGCCACAGGTCGATTCTTATGGTTTAAACATTATCCAAAGGTAGATGCAGGCTGTGAGGTTATGGTTCCTGCTAAGCCAGAGAGAGAGGGTATGTCTCCATCGCAAATAGTAAGTTTGTCATCTTCTGTATTAACGATGGTTGTTGTTATTTTGAACTTAGCTAAATGATAGATATGGAGCAGAATAAAGATAATATGCAAGAACAATTTGATATTGTTTGGCTACTAAAGTATTTGTTTGACAAGAAGATGTTCATTGCCAAAGTTATTGGTATAATGACATTGTTATGCATTATAATATGCCTATGCAAGCCGAATAAGTATACAGCTACTGCGTCGATAATACCTGTTGGTTCCAATACAGGAGTAGATCTAGGTGGGTTGAATTCATTAGCATCTCTTGCCGGTGTTAGCATGGGCAAGACAAAGTCTGGAGTTGATATAGTTACTCCAGATCTCTATCCTAAGGTGGCTCAAAGTACACCGTTTTTGCGAGGAGTAATGGATGTTAAAGTCCCTTGGACTAATCCTGATACAATAATGAGTTTTTACGAATATGAATGTTGGGATACCATACCTTCGTTTTCTGATTATATAAAAATGTATACGATAGGTTTACCTGCTACTATTTCTAAATTATTAAAACCTGTAAGCCCATTTGTTGAAAAACCGGATCTTCCGTATGTTGAATATTCTCCACAAGAGAGAAAGGCAATGGCAAAACTGATGGGAATGATAAATGTTGATGAAGATCCTATTTATTCAACAGTTGAAGTTTCTGTGGAGGCAGAAAATCCCAAGCAAGCTTCGATATTAGCTTCTAGCGTTGTGAATTTGCTGCAGAGTGAAGTTATAGAACATAAAACTCGTAGAGCGAAATATATGCTTGATTTCATTCAAGAAAGGTATAATGAGGCAACGTTGGAGTATGAAAAAGTACGTAAACTCTTTTTTGACTATAAGGATTCTCATAGAGACATGATAGATGAGAGAGCGGATGTAGAATTTCAACGGCTCTCCGACCAATATGATTTGTCATATTCTATTCTTAAATCGATTTCATCTCAGGTTGAGCAAGCAAAACTAGCATTTATGGAAAACACGCCAGTTTTTTCTGTTGTACAGCCGGTTGTTTTGCCTACAAAGAAGTCTGGGCCAAGGATGACTTTGCATATAGTCGTGGGAATAATGTTTGGACTAATGATTTCAATAGGATGGTTGTTGATCCAGCTTGTTTGGTGGCAGGTGTTTGATGAGACTCGGATGAGGGAAATATGTGAAGAGTATAAACAGATGTAGGCGGATAAGAAAATATCTATTATAGATATGAGTTATTAAACTAGTATGAATCTATTTGGTTTTTGATTCGATTCTTGTATCGATCATTTGAAAAAATGATTTGTGTATATTAGATAAACTGTGTTGTGTCTGGTTTAAAACAAAAGTCAATAAATGGGTTAATATGGAGTGCAGTTGAGCGTTTTGCTGTGCAAGGTGTTCAATTCCTTGTGATGTTGATAATGGCCCGTTTATTGACTCCTGATGACTATGGGTTATTGGGAATGGCTGCAGTGTTTATTGCTCTATCGTATTCGTTAGTTGACAGTGGTTTTTCTCAAGCTCTGATTAGGAAGCAGAACAGAACAGAGGTTGATAATTCTACTGTTTTTTACTTTAATATAGTAGTTGGCGTAATTGTTTATATAGTTTGTTTTTCTATTGCTACATTAATTGCTGATTTTTATGAGAAAGAAGAGTTGTCACCAATTATCCGTTCATTATGTTTGGTAACAATTATTAATTCTTTTGCTGTCGTTCAAAGGGCTCAATTAACTATTCTTATTGATTTCAAGTCACAGGCTAAGGCCTCGTTGATTTCAGCTATTATTTCAGGTTGTATTGGCATATATTTAGCCTACTCTGGATATGGGGTGTGGTCTTTGGTGTGGCAGCAATTAATAGCAGCCATAATTAACACTTCAGTTTTGTGGTTATATTCCAAGTGGAGACCGAATCTTTTGTTTTCTTGGGTGTCTTTTCGTGAGTTGTTTTCATTTGGAAGCAAACTCATGATATCAGGTTTATTAGATACAATATATAAAGAAATATATCCGATTATAATAGGCAAATTATTTAATGCTTCTAGTCTGGGTCATTATACTCGTGCTAAGCATTTCTCTGAATTTCCTTCTTCGAATTTGACTGGAATAATACAGAGGGTTACTTATCCTGTATTGTGTGAAATACAGGATGAAGAAAATAGATTACGTGAAGTGTATCGTAGGTTCTTGAAAATGTCAGCTTATGTTATTTTTCCATTAATGATATGTTTGTCGGCAGTTTCTATTCCATTTATCAAGGTTGCAATTGGTGATCAATGGTTATTTTGTGCCAAGCTGTTGCAGATAATATGTTTTGCAATGATGTGGTATCCAATTCATGCTATAAATCTTAATCTGCTTCAGGTTAAGGGACGATCTGACCTGTTCCTCAAATTGGAGATAGTAAAAAAAATAATAAGTATTATAGTTATTGTTTTTACAGTACCATACGGACTTGTAGTGATGTGTTACGGTCAAATAGTTAATTCGTTAATTGCTTTGATTATCAATACTCATTATACTGGTAAATTGATTGGCTTGGGTTTTATGAATCAAGTCAAAGATTTGCTTCCTACTATTGTATTGTCGATGGTAATGTTCGTTTTTGTTATATACCTTCAAGAACTAATAGTTTCTGATATCATGAAGTTACTTGTGGGGGGGGGAAGTGGTGTATTGTTTTTTTTAGGAATCTCAATTTTATTTGGATTCAAAGAGATAGAGGACATCTCGTCAGTATTATTAAAGAAGAAGTAATAGAATGAGTGTAATTGTAAAAACAACACGGTGTACGAGTCTTGAATTGTATCGTATCATTGTGATGCTATTTATTATAGCTCATCATTATGTTGTGAATTCTGGATTAAAAGAGATAGTAGAAGCAAGTCCAACAACATACAATAGTATTTTTTTTAGTCTGTTTGGTGCTTGGGGTAAGACAGGTATAAACTGTTTTGTCTTGATCACAGGGTATTTCATGTGCCAAAGTGAAATCTCGTTAAGAAAGTTCTTGAAATTATTTTTGTGGATAATGACTTATAGGATAGTTATAACTGCTATCTTTTATATGTGTGATTATTGTCCATATGGTCCGACTAAGATGTGGCTTTCAATTATCCCCTTTGCAATTGTAAGATTGAATTTTGAGGACTGCTTTTTGTTGTTTTACTTGTGTATTCCTTTTTTGAATATCCTTATTAAAGGGTTGACACAGAAGCAACATATTTTGTTGATAGGATTATTATTATTCATTTATGTTTTGCACGGTTCTATTCCAAAGTTGTCGGTTATCATGAATTATGTGTCATGGTTTTCGGTTTTGTACGTAATTAGTTCATATTTGCGTTTATATCCTATTTATAAAAGAGATGATGTTAGATTTTGGAGAGCGATGACAATGTTGTCATTAACTTTTAGTATATGTAGTGTCTTGTTGATGTCATATGTCTCTTCTAAAACAATGAATCACATGAATATTGAAATGATATATTTCCTAATACATGACAGTAACTCCATTCTTGCTTTGACAAATGGGATATGTTCATTTATGTGGTTTAAGAATATGAAAATAAAGGAATATAAACTTGTTAATACTATTTCTTCATGTACTTTTGGAGTCTTTTTAATTCATACATGTGGAAATACTATGAGACGATGGTTATGGAATGATGTGGTTGATTGCGTGGGTCATTATAATACTAATTATTATTATATTTACGCTATTGGTTGTGTTGTTTTAATATTTGTAGCATGTGCTATAATTGATTATATTCGAAGAATTACAATAGAAAAACCAATTCTAGATTTATCAGAGAATATTTGTAATAAAATGTATGCTCGTCTTTTGAATAAATAATTAATCGAATGGAAAAGAAGCAGATAACAGTAACATCACCATTATTACCAAATTTGGATGAATATCATGATTTGCTAAAGCAGATATGGAATTCGAAATGGATAACTAATAATGGTTCATTTCATAAACAGTTGGAGAAAGAATTGGCAGATTATTTAAAAGTTCCATATATTTCTTTGTTTACCAATGGGACACTCCCATTGTTAACCGCGTTGCAGGCATTAAGAATAACTGGAGAGGTTATAACAACTCCGTATTCTTTTGTTGCGACAACGCATTCCATTTGGTGGAATGGATGCAAGCCTGTTTTCGTTGATATTGATCCTAATACAGGAAATATTGATCCAGATAAGATAGAATCCGCTATTACACCCAAAACAACAGCAATAATGCCGGTGCATGTTTATGGTAAGCCTTGTGATACTAAAAGAATTCAAGAAATTGCTGATAAATATGGTTTAAAAGTAATATATGATGCAGCTCATGCTTTTGGAGTGGAGGTTGATGGTGAATCAGTTCTTCAGGCAGGTGATGTGAGTACACTTTCTTTTCATGCAACAAAAGTTTATAATACAATTGAGGGAGGAGCGATGGTTATGCATGATGAGAAGACAAAACAACGGATAGATTATCTTAAGAATTTCGGTTTTGCGGGAGAAACAACAGTTGTAGGTCCAGGTATTAATTCTAAGGTGGATGAAATGAGAGCGGCTTATGGATTACTAAATCTTAGGCAAGTTGATTCCGCAATTGAGGCTCGACATCAGGTCGCAATCAAGTATCGTGAGGCACTTAGAAATGTTTCTGGTGTTTCTTTTTTCGAGGATATGCCAGGTGTAAAGCATAACTATTCATATTTCCCGATATTTATTGATGCGTCAAAATATGGCATGACACGCGATGAACTATATGAAAAGATGAAGGCATCTAATGTTCTCGGTCGTCGTTATTTCTACCCACTTATAAGTGAGTTTTCAACATATCGAGGATTGCCTTCGGCCAGTAGAGATAATCTACCTAACGCTCATAAAATGGCTGATAGCGTTATATGTTTGCCAATGCATCATGAGTTGTCAGATGATGATTTGAATAGAATTTTAGTAGAAGTTGTTAGATAGTCATATAATCAGATATGAGATTCTTGATTACTGCAATAGGTTCCATGTCAGCTGAGTGCGTTATTAGCAAGTTGAAAATGGCTGGGCATTTTGTTGTAGGGTGTGACATATATCCTAAAGAATGGCACTATGAAACTAAATTGTGTGATGAGTTTTATAGAGCACCATACGCTTCTCATGGAAGTGAGTATGTGAAATTCTTGTTAGACGTATGTTCGAAACACGACTTGAGCTATGTTATTCCTCTTACTGATTTGGAAATAGATGTCATAAAATTTTACAGAGAAGTATTTAATCAAAACAATATAGTGCTTTGTATGCAATCTGATAAAGTGCTTGACATTGCAAGAAACAAATACGAGTTATCAAGATTCTTTGAGAAAGACATAAGAGTACCCTCAATATATACTCATCTTCTGTCAGAAGGAATACCGGATGATTTTAGATTTCCTTGTATAGCTAAACCATATAATGGAAGAAGTAGTGAGGGATTGATTAGAAATGCTACAAAAACTCAAGTTATTGATATAGAAAATAAGGAATCTTACATTATTCAGGAACAAAAGTTAGGTGACGTTTTTACTGTTGATTATTGTAGAAATGATAGAACGAAAACCGATGTCGTTATTCCACGTAAGGAACTTCTTAGGACAAAAAACGGTGCTGGATTAACTGTTGAGATGCAGACAGATGAAAAATTGGTTGATTTGGTGTCTTATATAGGAGGTAAGTTAGGGATCAATGGTTGTGTAAACATGGAGTTCATAGAAAGTGAAGGAGAGTTTTATTTGATAGATATAAATCCTCGTTTTTCTGCTGGTGTCGGATTTAGTGCAATGGCAGGTTACGATATGGTTACAAATCACATCCGTTGTTTCTTAAATGAAGAAATACACCCTCAGATAAAATTAAAGAAACAAATAATCATAAAAAGATATCAGGAGGTTATTTATTGATGAAGACTCCGTATTATGTATTTGACAAGGCGGAGTTGCTCAATGAGTTAGGGAAACTCAATGAAGCAATAAAGTTAAATTGGCCCCAAACAATAGTTGCATATTCTGTAAAAACCAATTCTCTTCCGTTTTTAGCCAAAACTCTAAATGAAAATGGAGTATATGCTGAAGTCGTGTCAGAGGATGAGTATGATATGGTTTCTTTGTGTGGTTATAGTCCGAGTAATATCATTTGTAACGGACCTGTGAAGTCATTCGATTTTGATTATAAGGAATCCTAGATAATTATTGTATTATGTATAGAATACTGAACATTGTAAGGGATGAGAAGTTTATTGATGATGTGATTACATGTCATGATATGGCATCAGGTAATTGTATTCATCATTATGTTATTATAGGTAAACCTGTAGTTCTGAAGTATATACATTTCACATCACGTATTAAGTTTATCTCAGAAGGAAGTTTTCTTTCGTATCTATTAGATAATAAATACGATGCTGTATATTTACATTCACTTATTGTTATGCAAATGGCTTTAATAGTGAAAATACCTCGAAATGTTAAGGTTTTTTGGTTTTCATGGGGGTTTGATATATATCGTGATAGGGGGGAATCTATAATATACATAAAGTTGCACCATGAGAAAACGGAAGCCTTGATGAAAAAATTGGAAAATAGCTTTCTTAAGAAAGTAAAGTCTATAATAAAGTGGGTTCCCAATCATGTAAGAGATAAAAAGTTTAATAATGAGTATGTAAATGCTATAAAGCGTGTTGATTATTACTCTGGAGTACTACCTATAGAGTATGATTTGTGTAAAAAATCATCATATTTCAATGCAAAGAGGGTCGTTTATAAATATTTATCACCATCATCATTTTCTGATATAAGTGGTGTGAAATCGTTCAGTGGGAATAATATATTGGTAGGCAATTCCGCCGCCCATGAAAATAATCATTTAGACCTTATTGAGTATTTCAAAGAACTAGATATTTCAAATAGAAATATATATGTTCCGTTGAGTTATGCCGGTTCTCCAGAATATGTGCAGGCTGTAACATGTGAGTGTGGCAAAATCTTTGGCAACTCATGTCGTCCTTTGGTTGATTTCATATCATATGATGACTATAACAAGATATTGCAGAGTTGTAGTGTTGGAGTTTTCTTTCATGAAAGACAACAAGCGCTTGGGAATATTATGTTGCTTCTTTTAATGGGATGTAAAGTCTTTTTGTCAGAAACATCTATTGCATACGCTCATTTCAAAAGTCTTGGAGTTAAGGTGTTCTCTGTGCAATCAGAGTTGAATCAAAAAGAGATTGATGAGGAATTAGATAATGCAACCAAAGAAAACAATAGAAAGATTTTGAATGTTGGCAGAAGTAAAAGCGATTATATAAAAATGATGGAAGATCTATATAGTGTGTTATAGAAATAAGATGGCAGATATAGTTTATTCAATAATAATACCTCATAAAAACATTCCTAATCTTCTTGCTAGATGTTTAGCTTCAATACCTCTCAGAGATGATGTCGAGGTTGTTGTTGTGGATGATAACAGTGATAGTGAAATAGTAGATTTCAGTAGATTCCCAGGCCTCAATAGACCTAATACGAGAATTATTTTTGATAAAAGTGGCAAGGGAGCCGGGCGGGCCAGAAATATTGGTATAGATAATGCAAATGGGGAATGGCTATTGTTTGTAGATGCTGATGATTTCTTTAATTATTGCATTAGTGATATTTTTGATAAGTATCAAAATGTTCAAGAGGATGTCGTATATTTTAATGCTAATAGTCTTGATACCGATACTTATATGAATCGCAACAGAGCTTGGCATTTGAATGAATTCATTGAACTATGGAATATTGACAAAAAAGAAAGCGAAAAAAAGCTGCGTTTTGAGTTTGGGGAACCTTGGAGTAAGATTGTCAAAAGGCAGATGGTTACTGAAAAAAAAATAAGGTTTGATGAGACTCCAATACATAACGATACAACTTTTTCTTATCTTGTTGGTTATTATGCAAAAACAATTGCTGTTGAACCGAAAGCAGGATATTGTATTACAGTTCGTAAAGGATCGACAAGTGTGAGTATAAACGAAGAAAAGGAGTTCGTACGAGTAGATGTTTTCTCTCGATCTGAAAGATTTTTTATTGATCATGGTATTAAGGTTAATGTTTATCGTCATTATAATCAAGTCGCTAAACTATTCTTAAGGAGTAGATCGTTAGGGGAAAAAGGGATGGGAATATTAGCAAAATATCAAATCCCACGTTGTAAAGCAATAATAAAAGTGAGTTATTATCTGGTAAAGAACGTAATAAAAGGTGTTATTACAAGAAATCCTAATATAGGACTAATGTGAATCAAAAACAATAAACATTTCAAGGTTTATTGTTGTATTGGGAGTCTTGTTTAATCATTACAAGATTAGCTGTAATCAATTTGAAATGGAAGGGGTAAATATGTTAAGCATAGGTAATAGAGTTGATTCTTTATTCTGTGATTATAGGAAGAGGTAGATAATTGGTATAGTTTTTATACTGAAATATGATAGTATATTTTTTCATCATAGCATTTACATGTCTACTATTTCTATTAGCTGAGAAGTCGTACGTTAGGAGCAAGGTACTTTTTGTTCTTTTCTCATTTATTGCGTTAGTAGTTCCATCTTTGTTTGCTGCCATGAGAAATATCTCTGTGGGAGTGGATGTGATGGTATATGAATACGATTGCTTTTATGCCGCAAAACGTTGTAGTTCTTTTATAGATTACTGTGAACAATCAGAGCTAGAATTTGTTTTTAAGACAATTAACTGGATCGCAGCATCAGTTTCTGATCACATTTCTGCAGCATTTTTTCTTATAGAGTTTTTGTTTCTTTCAATGGGCTATGCAGCAGCATGTCGGATGAGAAACTATTCGCCAATATGGATGTCAATGCTAATATTCATGTTGTGCTACTACAATTTGTCCTTCAATCTGATGAGGCAGATGATTGCTATGGCCTATCTGGCTATAGCTTTTACATATCTGTATAAAGATAATAGAACCGGACTATTTTTCCTGTTACTGATTCTTGCGATGTTTTTCCATAAAACAGCTACTATGGCAGGGTTGTTTTTCTGGGCAATAATTCTTATATACAATAAGAAAAAAGCAGTTCGTAAGACACTTGCTGTAGCATATGGTTTGGGCTGCCTTATTATTGCTGTGATATTCAAGACTATTTTGTCATGGGTTGCCTTGCTAGGTGGGCGATTTGCAGATTACGTGATATATGGTGGAGATGGTGGTGGTGATCATTTCAAGCCAACTCTTTTGACTATTTTGATATTAGGTGATTTTATGTTGCTGTTTTTGATAGCTATAGCCAAATATAATAACATTAGTGATCATAAAACGTTGTTTGTATTGTTATTGCTTGTTGTTACCGATATTATGGCACAGTTTTTAGGATTATATACAGGTTTTGCTACTCGAATGTCGTGTTATTTTTGTATGCCTTATATGTTCTTGTTGCCGAATGTTTTTTCTTCTGATGTAATGTCACTTCAAACGAAATTTGTTATGAGAGTATTATTATGCGTGGCATTTATTATAATATGGCTTAGAATGGTTGGTATGACAGGTAATACAATCCCTTATAAATCTGAAATTTTGGGAATATGAATGAAAAGTTATTGACTCTGATAGTTCCGACGTATAATATGGAAATTTATTTACGTCGTTGTCTTGATTCTGTAACACGAGAAGACGTTTCTGATTCCATAGAAGTTATTGTTGTAAATGATGGAAGCAAGGATAGTTCTCTAGATATAGCTCGAGAGTACGAGAAAAAACGTCCGGACGTTGTAGTTGTTGTTGATAAGCCAAATGGTAATTATGGATCGTGCGTAAATGCAGCTCTTCCATTAGTTCGTGGAAAATATGTAAAGATGTTGGATGCAGACGATTGGTATGATACTGATGGTCTTATTTCGCTTTTGTCATGTTTGAAGGACTTAGAGTGTGACATGTTTATCACTCATTATAAATGGGTATTCTCGGATGGTGATGAAGTTATTATTAACTATTCATCTAAGTGGGAAGAATCCAAGATATATAATGTTGATGAAGTTTTTGGTACAGATGATTTTTATCGTCTTCAGATGCATCAGATAGCTTTTCGGACAACGTTACTTCGTGGAATGAAATACGTTCAAACAGAAGGTATTTCATATACGGATGCAGAGTGGACATATAAACCGTTGTTCCATGTCAATGATGTTGCCTTTGTCGATTCACTTGTATATTGTTATTATATTGGTCGCGCTGGTCAAACAATGGATTCATCTGTATTGGTAAAGTCTTTATCTCATGAAGCAAAGAGTTTGATGTCGATGATTGAATATAGGAGAACTCAGCCAGAAGTGAAAAAGCCTAATTTGGCGAATTATCTGAGATTCCGTAGTGAAAATAGGTGTTTTAATTTTTACTTCAATGCGTTGGTCTATATGTCGGACGATGATTTTGCTAAATTAGATTTAGCGTCAATAGACAATAGAATAAAAGAATTGGGGGAACAAGAGTATTTTAAGGTTGCTCATTATGATTTTAGGAGTTGGATTGTTCGTTATTGGCGTAATAAGAACAAACGTCCTAACCATATAGTGAGGTTTGGGATTGGCCAATTGTTTACTTTTTATTCTAATATTAAGAAGAAATGGAATCCTCACCGCTGATATCAATAGTTGTTGCATGTTTTAATGTGCAAGATTACGTTGCAAGATGTGTTGATTCAATTTTGGCTCAGACATATCCCAATGTTGAAGTCATTTTAGTTGATGATGGATCTACTGATCATACTTCTATGATATGCGACCAGTATGTGGAGAGATATCATAATATAAGTGTGGTTCATCAGAATAATCAGGGACAGTCGTCTGCAAAAAATGTAGGCGTTTCTATGGCAAATGGAGAATATTTGACATTTGTGGATAGTGATGATACTATTTCTCCAACATATATTCAGTTTTTGTATGACATGATAATAAAGGGAGGAGCCGATATTGCAGTCTCAACATTTAAACTGGTATATGAGCCGTATGTAATAGAAACGACGGCATATGATGATCTGGATATAAAGGTGATGTCTTCTTATGAAGCGGTTGAAGCAATGTTTTATCAAGAGCTATTTGATACTACAGCACCATGTAAATTATATAAAAAGTCTTTGTTTGATAGCATATATTTCCCGGTAGGAATATCTTTTGATGATTTGCCTACTATTTATAAAGTTATGTTAAAGGCTTTAAAAATCGCATATTCAGATTATCCGTATTATAATTATTTAGTTCGAAATAATAGTATAGAGGGATCGGCATTCAATGAGCGTAAGTATCAAAGTATGCTTAAAATAGTTTCACAATTAAATAATGATGTGTCGTTGGATCCTATTCGTAAAGCGGTTAATTGTCGAATTTTTAGTTTTGTGTTTAGAATATACATGAGTATGCCTGATAATGATATTAGAAAGAAATCCTTATGGGAATATATAATTCATACTAGATGGGAAGTTTTGAAAAACAGTAGGGTAAGACGAAAAGCAAGATACGCAGCTTTGTTGTCATTCGGAGGAACTCGTCTTGTTTCTTATGTATACAATCATATAAAGACTAGGTGATTTATGATTTTGTTGAGGGCAATACTTATTTTTCTTACACCATCTTTCATCTTAAGGAAGATTCATACAAATAGGTTCTCACTTGGTAAGAGGGCTAGAATAGGATTTAGCATTATTATATCAGAAACAATTAATATAGGGGAAGATTCACAAATAGGTAATGGGAATTGGATTCAGGTTATTAACATTAATATTGGGAAAAATGTCTTTATTGGCAGTCTAAATATAATTCGTGGCAAGATAATAGTTGATTTGAGTGATAATGCAGAATTGTATAAAAGCAATAAAATAAGTGCTCCTATGTTTAATATTGCTTCAAGTCGTTTTGTGATGTTGGATTCTGCCCGAATAGCTGTTAGACATATTTTCGATTTGACTCATGACATAACAATAGGACGAGGTGTCTGTATTGCTGGATTAGGTAGTCAGTTTTGGACGCATTCGTTTTATTATAGTCAATCTTCATATAAAAGAGTAAGGGTAGATAAACCTATAGTTATCGGTGACCATTGTTACATAGGCTCCTCCGTTATTGTGTGTGCAGGAGTTGAGATTAGTAGTGGAGTAACGGTAGGAGCGGGAACATGTGTAGCAAAGAATTTGACATCACCTGGTTTATATGTAAGTAGTGCAATTAGGCACATTGGAGACTTTGATGTAGATAATATAATTAGCCAGTATGGGAAAGGACAATACAAAACAGAATATGAAATATTTCATTCGTAAGAATACAATTATTTCCATGTGTTTTTTTTCGTTGACTTTATTTGCTCAAAATAATAAAGCAACGTTAGATTCTCCATATGGAATGTGTGCTCATATTAGTAGGCCTGCTTTAGATTATTATCTTATGAAGGAAAACCTTGAAGCGTTGAATAATGCTAATGTTTCATGGGTGCGAACAGATTTTATTCACGAGGCAATTAGAGATTATAAAGGTACATTTTATTCTCCTATACTTGATTCTGTCGCTAATTATATGACATCAAATGGGAAGTTTTTGTTACCTATTTTGGACAGGTCATTTAATGGATATGGTTGGGAAGATACTTTGTCATATAATAAGTATGTTCGATTTTGTGTTGAACATTATTCCCCAAAAACTAATTATTGGGAGGTGATGAATGAACCTGACTTAATTAGGAATGTAGATGATATGCCTAGTAAATATTTCGGTCTATTAAAAAACATATATCCTGTCATAAAAAAGTCAAATCCTAATGCAATAGTATTGATGGGTAGTTTGTCTTGGCTTTCTGATTATTGGTTAGACAAGATTAATGAGTACCAAGCATACAACTATTTTGATATTGTAAATCTTCATTCTTATGCTGCTCCAGAGGCTAATATTAGTATGTTTAAGCGGTTATCAGATAGCATGTCAAAGAATAAGTGGAATAGACCTGTATGGATGACCGAAATGGGGATGCATACGGCCATTGATACGATTACAAACGAATCATTTTATAGCGAGGCCCTTCCACAGGCTTTGGAAAAACTTAATATATCTAGGGATTGTAAAGTTGCTATTATACGGGATTATTATTATGGATATCATGCATTGTCTTCAGATGAGGTGGAGAGATATTGTGGGGAATATAAGGAGGTTAAATACATAGCGTTAGATGAATTGAATGCTATAGATGTTGTTGATGTGCCTGTTTTGTTTGCTTCTTCTCAGGAAATGTTTCCATATCAATTTTGGAACAATATTGTAGACTATGTTCGTCGTGGTGGAACATTAGTTTTGGCGTATAGTATGCCATTTTATTACAATTTAAAGCAAGATGGGACATTTCAGCAAGTGGGTATTGCTAATTATCGGGATATTCATATGTCAGTAATGTTGTGGTGGTCTTCAATAGCTAGAAAGATGAATGTCCCAGAAAAACCGATTTGGGCACATGAGGTGGGTGATTTCTCTTTACCTAGGTATAAAAAAATACAGAAAAAATTGTCCGCTAGGTATTTGACTACCGATAATTTAAAACAGGGAGATCAGTTTATATCAATGTTAGAAGCTGGCAATGAGGATTATAGTGGTAGCCTTGTAGGTATTTACAAACTAGATAGTGATTTGAAAGGGAATATCATTGTTTCAATGCGTCAGGATTTGCCAAGATATGTGAACAAGGAGAAAGAGCAAGCTCGTCGTGTTGCTCGAGAGCATATAATTGCATTTTCTATGGGCGTTGACAAGGTTTTTTGGTATAATTTAAGAGCATTGGAGAGAAATTCTTTTTATAGTGAAGACAATTATGGTTTGCTACATAGTGATTTTTCGCCTAAACCTGCGTATATAGCATATAAAACTATGACACAAATGTTGCCAGATGGATCGACCAGACCTAGTCTTGATGTTATTAAGGATTGTTATATTAGTTCGTGGCTACGTCCTGATGGAGTGAAGGTGTGTGGTATCTGGACGACAGGAGCGTCTAGGTATGTTGGTGATTTAGTTGGTGAATATGAGTATGCAGTCGATTATATGGGCAACGTTATGCCATATTCAGGAGACAAAGAAATTGTTAGTAATGGTATTACTTATTTTGTGTCTGGTGGTACCAAGTGAGAATCATGAGCGAAATAATGAGCGATTTTTTGACATAAGTAAGCATCTTCCTGTGTGATTGTTATGTCTTTATTGCTATAATAGAAAGATTTGTCTAAAATACAATTATTGTTTATAGGAGCAATAATTGTTTCATAAAGAACGCACGCCACAAGGTAGAGCGGAATTCCGTCTGCCAAATGAAGTCCATCATAGGTTAAATCCAATGGTGGATTATTTTTATGAGTTCTTCTTAGTGAATCAATGGCTTCTGTGCTATTAATAAGAACTTTGATTTTGCTGTCATATAAAGCCTTATTACGTGCTTTAATGATTTCTTGAGTCATTATTTCAGATGAGTTTGAAAAATAACTGAATTGAGGTACTTCACACATGGAAGCATAGGACCAAGTAGAGTGGAACGCAATACAAGTGTTAGGAGAGAGGTCGTTTATGTGATTGACTATAAGATTTAGATAAGGTTGATATGTACTATACAATCCAGACATTCCGGATACTTGCTGGAGTGTGATAACATCCCATTCGTTAGAAAGTATAAGCTCATTTATTCCGATGCTATTCTTGGTTATTTTGCCATTGTCCCAGGAATGATATTCGGTAATAGAGTCGTTAATTATTCTTGAATATATGTCACATAATGATTCTCCTTGATTAACGATAAAAGAAAAGTTTACATTATTGACATGTCTGTTTATTAAAATATCAGGCAAATATGAAATCAGATTTGCTGTAAAACTATTTCCTATAAATAGGATTTTAATGGATTCCTTGTCTAGTGGGAGTCCTTGTTGCTCTTTGCATATAGGTATATCAGGCATTGTTTCATCATTGTTTGATGAACATGATATAATAATCAAAGATATCAGGATATAGTAAAGTGTAATTCCCCTCATTTTTTATTTTTTCCTCTTTCGTCCAGCGAGTATCTGACAGAGAATTGGCGAATACTTGTAGATGACCATGAATGTGCTTAGTATTATAGTAATTGTTGCTATAATTGCCAAGAAGTGAGTTGAGATGAGTGCCAAACTGCTACTAGGTTTAATAATCATAATTAATGCCTTTAATATATTCCCAATCAGCAATCCATGAGACACATAAAAGAAAAATGAACCGGCTGCAAGGAACGGGTTGGGAGTTATATGCTTGAACTCAACTAAGTAGGAAGCAAGATTGAATGCGAAGAACAACCCAATGATTATATTTACGCTTTTTACAAATGTGATCAACGATTGAATATTAGCGAACTCATAAAGCATTATTTGTAATAAAATGAGTGAGAAGAATAATACTATAGAAAGCTTGTTAATTCTCCTAAATGCTGAAATCATGTCTATCTTATTAGCGCTGAAAAACGCTCCCATTGTGAAGTAGAAGAATGTACTACATAGTCCGTAGTTGAAGTACATTGTTACTTCTCGAGGGATCTTTCCGATATAATTACTTAGTGGTTGTCCATTGAACATATATAACCACAGTAGTCCGAAGACAATTATTGCTACAGGATTTTTACCTTTAACCATATGGTATATAGCGGGACTAAGTAAGCATATTATTATGAGGTTGCGAACGAACCAAAGAACTCCGTTTATCGGTTGGTCATTAACGGCACCTAGATCTATCCATGTGAATGCTCTGATGAAATCGCTTGCGGTGAAATTGGAAACGATTTCGGCTGCGCCATTGAATACTGTTGGTGCAAAATGTCCTTTGAGGAAAACAATTGCGAGGGCAATGGCATTCCAAACGAGATATGGTATTAGAAGAGAATGGAGTCGGTTATGGAGTTTCTTTATATAAACGTCTTTACAGAAGTCTACATTATAAAAAAATACATAACCAGAAATGAAATAGTAAATAGGAACTGATTGCTCTCTAAAAAATGCATTGATAATAAAGCAAAAATGCGAAAAAAGAGTGTATGTAGAATGATCTTCATAGCCAATTGCATCAACAATTCCAGTTGAAGGGAATGTGTGTATGGTTAAAATTACCAAAGCAAGTGGGAATCTCAAAAGATCTAATGAGGTTGAGCGTAAGTTATTAGGCATTTTTTTTTCCAAAGTTACAACAATTAATTTATCTATTACTATAGATTCTTGTAATAACTTTTGTTGTGGATTATTGATTCTTTCTCGTAATAATTAAGTATGTTTGTATCCGTAATCTTTTGTATACAATGTCCTTCCCTCTTGTATAAGTTTGTATGAGAGTATTGGCTTATTTATAATAGTGCTATTGGGAGGTTTTGTTGATTATTGTTTGATTAATTCATATATTAATGTTTGAGGGGTTAAGAGTAGCATTAGTTCAGGACTGGCTCACTGAAATGGGCGGGGCTGAAAAGGTTTTTGCAGAGTTGTTAGAAATATTCCCTAATGCTGATGTGTTCACATTGGTTGCGTCAGATGATGTTGTAAAAAAACTTGGTATAAAAAAAGGTGTGACAGAATCTTTCATTTGTCATTTGCCATTTGCAAAAAAATGGTATAGAAAATACATGCAGTTTTTTACAATGGCAATAGAAGGGTTTGATCTCTCAAACTATGATCTAGTTATTTCATCATCAAGTTCTGTTGCAAAAGGAGTTTTGACTAGGGCAGATCAAGTTCACATATGTTATTGTCACTCTCCTGCCCGCTATATTTGGGACTTATGCCCTCAATACTTGAAAGAGTCAGGGTTGAATTCTAGATATAATCCTTTGGCGTTTTACGCAAGAAAAGTCATGCATGATTTTAGAATTTGGGATGTTGTTTCTGCAAATCGTGTTGATTACTTTATTGCCAATTCCAACTTTATATCAAATAGAATAAAGAAAGTATATCGTAGAGATTCAACTGTTATATATCCTCCTGTTAACGTTGATGAATTTGAATTGAGTTCTGAGCATGATGATTATTATTATACGGCTTCTAGAATGGTGCCATATAAGAAAATCGATTTGATTGTAAAGGCTTTTGCAAAAATGCCTGATAAGCAGTTGTATGTAGCTGGAACAGGTCCCGATATGGACAAAATCAAATCATTCGTGGCACCTAATATTCATCTTTTAGGTTATGTAAGCGACGATGAGATGAAGAAGTACATGTTGCGAGCGAAGGCATTCGTTTTTGCTGCAGAAGAGGATTTTGGTATTGTCCCTGTAGAGGCTCAAGCAACAGGTACTCCAGTAATATGCTATGGGAAGGGAGGCGCCTTAGAAACAGTTGTTGATGGTGTGACTGGTGTGTATTTCAAAGAGCAAACTGAAGAATCACTTATTGATGCGGTAAATAGATTTTCTGAAATGTCATTTGACCATACTGTTATTCGAAAGAATGCAGAACGGTTTTCTCAAAAGATATTTAGAGATAACATACGAGATTTTGTTGATTCGGTGATGAAATCATGATGTTATAATAATGTCGTATTTCGTTTTTGGTGGAACGGGTTTTATAGGAACTCATTTGAGTGGGTTCGTTAAGTCTGTTGATGCTAGTGCTGAAGTATATAATTTTGATATTCTTGTACCTAGTGTTAAATGCAAGACTGAGCATGTGGATTGTGATGTTCGGAAGCCTATTGAATTGCCAGTGACTCCGTCTTCTGATGATGTGATCTTCAATTTTGCGGCTGTGCATAGGACTCCTGGGCATCCGGATCATGAGTATTTTGAGACTAATATCAAGGGAGCGGAGAATGTTTGCAACTTTGCTCGCAAGCATGGGATAAAGAAGATTGTTTTTACTAGTAGCATTGCTCCTTATGGTGCTTCTGAGGATCTGAAGACGGAAGAGACGCTTCCTACTCCTAATACTCCGTATGGAATTTCTAAACTTGTTGCTGAGAAGATCCATATGATTTGGGCTGCTGAAGATCCTGAAAGGGAGTTGACTATCGTTCG
Organism: Bacteroidales bacterium; assembly: GCA_024401335.1. Classification (GTDB taxonomy): domain Bacteria; phylum Bacteroidota; class Bacteroidia; order Bacteroidales; family Marinilabiliaceae; genus W3P20-009. The sequence continues at coordinate 158,887 of JAKSLH010000005.1, read as the reverse complement.
CCCTGGCGTGGTGTTTGGCTATGGGGAACATGGTAACTTTACTCGTATGTATTGGGGGATTCGTGGTCATAAGTTTGCTTTCCCAGGAAGAAAAGATACTATTAAGGCTTGCATCTATGTGAAGGATCTTGTTGGGTTCATGCTTTATAAGCTGGAAAACCATAAGAAGGGTACTGAAATATATAATTGTACTTTTGAGCCTGCCTTTACTATCGAACAGATTGTTGATACCATGAAGAAGGCTACTGGTCTGAAAAGTTGGACACCACTTATTCCTTCATGGATACTTATGCCGATGGCATATATTGCTAAGTTGCTGGGTTCTCCAATGGGTATCTGTCCAGAAAGAGTGAGAAAGTTGATGATATCTACTAATATAAGTGGTAAGAAACTGGCAGAGTCGGGATATCAATTCAAATATACACTTGAAGAAGCCATCAAGGATTGGATGAAGGATAGTGGCGGTGATGGATTGAAATAGGAGATTACTATACAATAAAGGCGAGAGGATGACTAAAAGTATTTGGTCATCCTCTCGCTCTTTTTATACATACAGTTTGGGGCTGTTTTGTTTTGAAGTGCGACACGCTTGTGGTTGCACTTCTTTTATTTTGTCTCCATTGTGATGAATGGGATTATCATTTCTTCCATTGAAATACCCCCGTGCTGGAAGGTGTCTGTAAATCTTTTTACGTATTCGCTATGGTTGTTAGGGTAGACGAAGAAATCGTCGGAGTTGGCGAATATGTAGTTTGAAGAAATGTTACCTTGTGGCAGGTATGCTTCTGATGGATTATTGATTTCGAATACCTTTTTAGGGTCATACGACAATTTCTTGCCGGTTTTAAATCTTAGGTTTGTATTTACTTCTCTATCACCGACAACTCTTATTGGGTTAGTGACCTTTGTTGTGCCATGGTCGGTTGTGATGATGATTTTCACATTGTCGTTCTTGATGAGGTTGATGAGGTCGAATAATGCGCTGTGTTCAAACCAGGAACGTGTTATGGAACGGTAGGCCGCATCGGTATTGGATAGCTGGTTGACCACGTTAACATCGGTTCGGGCATGTGAAAGCATGTCGACAAAATTGAACACGAAGGCGTTGAGGTCGTTATGTCTGTAGTTAGGGTATTTTTTAACGAGGTTTTCTCCGCTTTCTGTTGTGTTGACCTTGTAGTAGGCGTATTTATATTTTGTTTTTCTATAGCGCTCGAAGAATGTGCCAATAAGTTCCTTCTCATGTTGATTTTGGCTTGCTTCGTCGTCGCTGTTTGTCCAATACTGCGGATAAAGTCGTTCTATCTCGTTAGGCATAAGGCCAGAGAAGATAGAGTTACGTGCAAACTGTGTTGCAGTCGGCAATATGCTACAATAGAGTTCAGTTGTGATATTGAAATATGGCGAAAGGAGACTGCAAACAACCTCCCATTGATCGAGACGGCAGTTGTCTATGACGATAAGCACAACCTTGTTACCATCTTCAAGAAGAGGTAGTACTCTTTCTCGCATCAGGCGATCGGACATCAGAGGCGCCTCGTCGCGATTATTCATCCAGCGAAGGTAGTTCTTCTTTATGAACTTACAGAACCCTTCGTTGGCGTCGCGTTTTTGCAGGAGCATTATATCGTCCATCGTTTTGACCGTCTCGAGGTTTATCTCCCATCTGACCAGTTTTTGATATATCTGAGCCCAATCGTCGAAAGTCTGGCAACTATTGATGTCCATAGAGATCTTGCCAAATTCGCTTTGGTATTGGTTTTGAGACATCTCGTTTACAAGGTCGTTTTTCCCTATTATCTGTTTCAGGCAAGAGAGAAGCTGCATTTTGCTGACAGGCTTAACAAGATAGTTAGCAATCTTTTGACCTATAGCCTGTTCCATGATGTTTTCCTCCTCGCTTTTAGTCACCATAACGACGGGAATGTTGGGATTGATCTCTTTTATGCGACAAAGCGTATCGAGACCGCTAATACCAGGCATGTTCTCGTCAAGAAGAATAGCATCAAAAGAGTTGGATGGTATGAGGTCGAGCGCATCATATCCGCTGATAGCTGTTGTGACTTCATATCCTGCATTTTGAAGGATTATGCACAATGGTTTGAGCATATCAATCTCATCGTCTATCCATAGAATTTTAGCCATAGTAAAAAGATTAGAGTTTGAACCTATTTAGTTATGATGCGATTTATGTAGTATTCATCAAAGAAAGCCTTGTATTCATCGATGCTAGATGACAAGAGGACCAGTTTGAGGTTGTTGTCGGATACAACATATATCTCTGGAATAGGAGTTGAGATGAATTCCTTCCAGAATTCTTTGTCGCGTATAGAGTAGAAATAGTTCATCGCTTCAATCTTGGATGTGAATCCGTTTATGACGATTGCCTGTTGTTTGTTGGCAAGAGTGGCGGTGCGAATGTCAAGGTCTTCAAGCAGGTAATTAGAGAAATTGTAGTCTGCCACAGTGAACTGAGCCTCTTTTGCAACGTCTTTGTTGATAAAACAGATAATAGTGTGTGTAGTATCTGGCACATAAACGAACTGGTCGGCAGTCACCTGTTCGGATTCTGCATAGTCGGTTGATTCAGCCAGAGGTGATTCGTAATATGTCTCTTTGATAGGAGTTTGACCCTGGTCAAGAATGTCGAGTAATTTCTGTGCAAGAGCAGCCTCGTCGGACCCTGCGAACTGAGTTGTGATATCGGTCAGGTCGGCACGGAAAGGCAGTGTCTGGCCCTGTTTAGCATACGACAGAGAGCGAACGAGCAGATATTTAGACGTATGTTGTTGCGTGCGAGCCAGCTGTTCAGATGCAGAGGTGATAGCTTCTGCGTAGTTGCCTGCAAGATAAGCCTCATAGGTATGTTGATAGCGCATTTCGCTTTCAGCATTCGCAAGTTCTTTTTGAGTAAAGAAGTCATGTGTTGATAAGAAACTTGCAAATTGTGTATCTGCAAAATGACTCTTTATTATTTCAGCAGTTTTAGAAGCTTCGTCTTTTTGTGAGTTCTTTGTCTGTGCAAAGTAAAGCATTACAAGAGCGTTGTAGCAATTGTCGTCATCGTATTGAGGTTTACGATTTAGGAAAGCGTTGAACTGAATAATCGCACCAGTGTAGTCGTAAAGATCATTATACAAGATAGCGCCGCTATTGAACAATGAGTTGTCAATCTTGTCGTTAGCCTCGATTTTCTGCTGTTCAGTAAGTGGCAGCCCGGCAAGCAATGATTCTCTTGTGACCGGTCCGTTTTCTGCTGCAACTTCAGTATCCTTTTGCTCGTCAGATTCTGAACCAGATCCGTTTGTCTTATTAGCTTCAGCATTGTTGTTATTGCCGCCGTTGAACATTTTTTCCTGTTCATCGGCAGAGAAGGCGTTGGAGCTTTTGTCAGAGCGACGCCAGTTGTCTTCATTCGGACGGCGGCCCCATTTAGATCTAAACGTGCTCTTGCCGGCATTGACCATCGTGGTATTGTAGAAGTACCATTGTGATGAGCTGTTACTGCCGTTGGTATTGCGTGTGAGCTGTCTGAATTCGCTTTGTGACATACCTTGTTCCTCCTCGGCTTCGGCAGCCTCGATACGAGCCTGTTCTTCCTCCTTTATCTTTTCAAGGATGTCATTGATAAACTTCTCACGAGATTTTGTGTCCATGTTGGCAATGCGGAGAAGGGAGTCCTGTTCGCGTATTGTTCTGAGTTCGGAAGCTAATGGCTTCAATTGTGCCGCCATAGTCTGGCTTTCAGCCTTACGAAGGTTACGACTATCAAGGAAGACAGAAGCGCTGTCGAAAGATTCGCTAGCATTTATATACTTGTATTCTACGCCATCGCCAGTTTCAGACTTGTAGTAGATATCGGCTTTTGCCAGGAAAGACAAGCCTTTCTGGTTGTCGTTAGTTACGCTAGTTTCTATAGACTTCTGGAAGTCGCCAAGAGCAGTAGAGACAAGGCCTTTGTTGAGGTCCATCTGGCCAATAGCGTAATATATCTGGTCGAGCTGGTCGGTGTTTTTAGGATCCTTGGCCATCTTGTTGAGTTTCTTCTCGGCCAGTACGAGTTCTTCTGGTGTTGTGGCAACAGTTGCGAGGTCGAGCTTGGCAGCGAAGGCCATATCGTAGTCGCTCATGCCTTTGGACAATTCCAGGAACAGAGGAGCGGCATCTTTGTTACGTCCGACAGACCTGTATAACTGTGCAAGAATATATTTGTAGCGCGAGCGGTTGTGTTTGTTATCGGCATGTTTCACAGCCTCTTCCATGTAATGGATAGCCTCGCTATATTTCTCTGTATTAATCAGAACATTGGCATACGCTGCCATAAACTGACCATAAAGACTAACAGGAGCAAGTCCGTCGATGTCGTAGCTTTCGAGAGCGGTAAGTGCATTTGATGGTTGGTCCATCTGCATATATGCAATAGATTTCCATATCTTAGCTTCATATGACGAAGGGTCGGTTGGATATTTGCGAGATATATAATCGAAAACCTCTATAGCCTCGTCATTTTCGTGAAGTACGACATTGGCCTTGCCAATCAAGAGATAAGCGTCGTCAACAAGAGGGTTGAATTCTTCCTGTGCCCTGAAACGCTTGTCTTTTTCTGTTTCGTTTTCTTTTGGGGCAGGTTTGGCGGTTATAGAGTGAAGCTGTATGAGTTTGTGACTTTTTTTGAGTGCAGTTTCCATGTCGCTAGATGCAGAACTGGCGGTTTGTTTGTCAGAGAACTCATAAACAGGCAATATGTGGCTATAGTCGTTAGAGTATTTGTCATTAATGGATTGAATGCCGTTTCTAAATGCCTCTTGAGCATTGAACAGCACATTAAATTCAGATGTAAGAGTTTGGTAGTGGCGGCTATACCAGGTGTTGTGTTCGGTAGAACAAGCCACTATGATTAGTGATATAAGAGATGATATGTAGAAGTAAATCTTTCGCATCAGCTTAGAAATGCTATTGTAGTTGTGAAACAAAGGCAAAGATAAATAAAGTTTGGTAACTTTGCGGCAAACAAAAGAATAAGAGCCATGATAGATACTCATACACACATAGATGGAGAAGAGTTTGAAGAGGACAGAGATGCCATAGTAGAAAGAGCTAGGCAGGCAGGTGTGACCAAGATATTGTTACCGAATATAGATATGATGTCGTTGTTGGCCATGGATGAGGCATGTAATATGTATGGAGATATCTGCAGGCCAATGTATGGATTGCATCCGACGAGTGTAGCGGAGGACTATAAAGAGCAGCTACAAGCGATATTTGCGGCGGCAGAAATGGATAAGCGAATTGTTGGAGTTGGAGAGATAGGACTGGATTTGTATTGGGACGACAAATTTAAGCTGGAGCAGGCAGACGCTTTTGCTTGGCAGATAGACTATGCTATAAGGAAACGACTACCAATGTCTATACATATCAGAAATGCCTTTGAGCAGATGTATGAAGTGTTTGGGAGATTTGAAGGGGCCCAGTTGGTAGGTTCTTTGCATTGTTTTTCTGGGACAAAAGAAGACGCCAAGAGGTGCATTGACTGCTATCCTAATCTCATGTATGGTGTGAATGGTACATTTACGTATAAGAAGTCGGCTTTGCCAGAAATATTCTCAGATTTGATACCATTGGAAAAAGTTCTTCTAGAGACAGACGCGCCATATCTATCACCTGGCAAATATAGAGGGAAGAGGAATGAGCCTTCATACTTGCCGATAGTTGTCGAAAGGTTGTCGGAGGTTTATGGAGTCTCTATAGGAGAGGTAGAGAGGATTACAGACAACAATGCGAAGAGAATGTTTGGTTTGTGATAATAGACTCAGATAAAGCGGGTAGGGATATGTCATAGTTCGACCATGATTCTTGGTTGGAGAATATAGTATTCAGAGGCAGGAGTGGTGTTTGGGGAAAGCAAGGCCATGTAAGGAGGATAAATCTTATATTTATTAAGGTATAAGAAGCGATGTATGAGAGGTTAAATACATTACGTTTGGCAATCTGTTAAAATAGTCGAGTTTTTTGTGTAGAAAAGAGGTGTCTGATTAGAATTAATATTAGTGAAAAAACGTTGAGATTATCCGTGTCAAGTAGGATAAAATCCGTTCAGATAATTGCGATATCATAAAAAATGTGTAACTTAGACCGCTGAAATGTGAAGACATGTTTTGCATGAGTGGAGCATTAAAAGGCTAAGGTGCATTAAACGTGTAACTTAAACAAATTAATAATAATAATTTTAACAAATTTCATTGAAATTATGAAGAAGCTATTTGCTTTATTAGCAGTATTCGGAATGTTGAATTTCGGTACAACAGTAATGGCACAGGAGAGCGAGGAAGCTGCACCTGCTGCTACAGAAGAGGTTGCAGCAACTGAAGAGGTTGCAGCAGAGGATGAGGTTGCAGCTGCTCCTGCAGAGGAGGAGGTTTCAATCCACAAGACTCTTAAGACAAAGTTCGTAGAAGGTGGTGTAGGTTGGATGCTTCCAGTGCTTGCATGTCTCGTTCTTGGTCTTGCAATTTCAATCGAGCGTATTATTTATTTGACAGCTGCAGACACTAACAACAAGAAGCTCCTCAAGAAGATTGAAGAGGCTCTTGAGAAGGGTGGTGTAGAGGAGGCAAAGGACGTTTGCCGCAACACACGTGGTCCAGTAGCTTCAATCTTCTATCAGGGTCTTCTTCGTTACAACGAGGGTACTGAGATGGTAGAGAAGTCAGTAGTATCTTATGGTTCAGTAATGATGGGCCAGATGGAAAGCGGTCTTACTTGGATTTCTTTGTTCATCGCTCTTTCTCCATCACTCGGATTCATGGGTACTGTCGTTGGTATGATCGGTGCATTCGATAGCATCCAGGCAATGGGTGATATCTCTCCAATCGCCGTAGCAGGTGGTATCAAGGTTGCCCTCCTTACAACATTGTTCGGTCTTATTGCAGCCGTTATTCTTCAGGTCTTCTACAACTACATCGTTGTAAAGATTGACGGTATCGTAAACAAGATGGAAGATGCTTCTATCTCGCTTATGGATATCATTGCAAAGTATAAGGCTAATCACTAATAAGTCACTCCGCGATTCGTGGTGACTAATTAAATAAGATATAACAATGAAGTTAGTAGGTTATATATCACAGGGTGTGATGATAATATTGATGGTACTCAGCGTGGTACTGATGGGTCTCAGTGCAACTGAGGCTTCTGATGAAGCGTTGGCTACCGCCGATGGTTCATGGACCGGAATGGTTATCACATGGGCTATCGTAGTATTTGCAATCGGACTCATAGGCGCTGCTGGTTCATACGTAGTAGGTGCTTTCGTCGACACTTCGAATCTTTTGAAGTCAGCGATAGTTGTTATTGGTGCGGTAGCACTTGTTGCTATCTGCTGGGCGCTTGCTGATGGCACTCCACTGCCACTCATTGGATATGAGGGTTCGGAGAATGTTCCAGTATGGTTGAAGATTGCTGATACAGGTTTGTTCCTCGGATACATTGCAGCTGTTGTTGCTGTAGTTTCAATAGTAGTATCAGAGGTTGTACAGTTGTTCCGTTAATAGGGTGTTAAACGCTTAAATATCAATCAAGATGAGTAAGAAAGAGACACCAGAACTTAATGCCAGCTCGTTAGCTGACATCGCGTTCCTTCTTTTGATCTTCTTCCTCGTCGCAACAACAATGAGCACAGACACAGGCTTGGCGCGTATGTTGCCACCAATTGTGCCAAATCAGGAGAACGATGCTCCACCAATCAAGGAGCGTAACGTATTCCAGGTGTTGCTCAACTACAAGAACCAGTTGCTCGTAGAGGGTGAGTGGTGTGAGATTGGCGACTTGAAGGATAAGGCTAAGGAGTTTATCGCGAACCCAGCAGATGCTGAGGGTCTTCCAGAGAAGCAGGAGACAGACATCCCAATGATTGGTACATATATGGTATCAAAGGGTGTCATCTCACTCCAGAATGACCGTGGTAGCCAGTATCAGGCATACTTGCAGGTACAGAACGAACTTCAGGCAGCTTATAACGAACTTCGTGATGAGCTTGCTAAGGTTAAGTTCCACAAGTCATTTGACGACTGCAGTGATGATGAGAAGGATGCTATTAAGAAGATTTATCCTCAGCGTATTTCGGAGGCAGAACCTAAAAACTATAAGAAGTAATGGCAAAGTTTAGTAAAGGCAAGAAAAACTCGCAGCAGAAGTTGAATACATCTTCTCTGCCAGATATCGTGTTCATGTTGCTGTTCTTCTTCATGGTAGCTACTTCAATGAAGGAGGTGACAATGATGGTAAAGATCAAGTCGCCTGAAGCAACAGAGGTAACTAAGCTTGAGCAGAAGTCATTGGTTTCTTATATATATGTAGGTAAGCCATTGAACTCTAAGAAGTTTGGTTCTGAACCACGAATTCAGCTTAATGATTCATACGCAACAGTAGATGATATTGAGAACTATATCGCTACAGAGCGTGAGAACATGAAGGAGAGTGACCGTCCTAAGATGACTGTTTCTATCAAGGCTGACTATGATGTTCAGATGGGTACTATCACAGACATCAAGCAGGCTTTGAGAAAGGCACAGGCTCTTAAGATCAGCTACTCTGCTAGAAAAGCTGCAAAGTAAAAAAAGTAATTTCAATCAAGTCAAGTAATAGCGCTTGTCTCGGCGGAGACAAGCGCTTTTTTTGTTTAATAGTAAGTAATGTGAAGGAAATAAAGAAGGCCGTCAATTGTTGGTTGACGGCCTTGAAATTGTATAGGTGAATTGTTATTTCTCTATCTGCTTAACAACGTTGGCGGCTAATTCTGCGAATGCCATACCGGTCATTGTGTCTTGCTTAAGTGCGGCTGGAGTACCATTGTCACCGTTGTCGCAAATGCTTTGTACGATAGGAATCTGACCGAGCAGTGGCACATTGAGCTTTTCAGCAAGAGCCTTGGCGCCACCTTGTCCGAAGATGAAATATTTGTTTTCAGGCAATTCGGCAGGGGTAAACCAAGCCATATTCTCTACTATACCTAGGATAGGGACATTAACCTTCTCGTTCTGGAACATGTTGATACCCTTTATAGCGTCGGCTAGGGCCACTTTCTGAGGTGTAGAAACGATTACTGCGCCAGTGATTTTTATTGCGCCTACGAGAGTTATATGGATATCGCTTGTGCCAGGAGGCATGTCGATAAGCAAGTAATCGAGTTCGCCCCATGCGGCATCGTTTATGAGCTGTTTGAGGGCATTGGATGCCATGCCGCCACGCCATACTATTGCACTGTCGGGATCGACAAAATAGCCGATGGAAAGCATCTTTATGCCATATTTCTCGACAGGCTCGATAAGACCCTTGCCGTTAGGTCCTTGTATGTCGGAAAGGACAGGGCGTTCGTTTTGAGTGTCGAACATAATAGGCACTGATGGGCCGAAAATGTCGGCGTCAAGGAGTCCCACTTTGTACCCGGCCTGTGCGAGAGCCACTGCAAGATTGGATGTGACAGTTGACTTGCCAACACCGCCCTTGCCTGAGGCAACTGCAATGATATTCTTCACGCCAGGAAGAGCAGGTTCTTCTTCTGTCTTCGGCTTTTGCTTAACCTTGACGAATATATTGTCTTCGATTTCTACTTCTGGTCCGAGGTCGCGTTTCAAGGCGTTTACGCACGCTTTTTTTATAGATGCGACTATCGGGTCGTTAGGACGCTCGAACAACAAGCTAAAGCTAACGCGACGGCCGTTAATACGGATGTCGTCTTCGACCATGCCTAAAGAGACGATATCCTGGCCTTTGGCAGGGTGGATGACCGTCTTAAGCGAGTCGATAATTAGTTGTGGATAGTATTCCATATAATTAGTTTTTCTTTTTCTCTTGAACTCCACGTCCAACCATGTGGTAGGTATCGTGTTCTATTTCAATATCAGGTTCTACGAGCTTGACCAGTTGTGGCAAGTTGAACTTGAAATATTTAATTGTCAAGCCATGTTCCAGCCATTTGCCTTCGTAGTAGGTCTTGATAGACAGAATCTTGTCGTCGTATCCAGAGCCATAGAGGTCGGCTAGGGCCACTTCTGGTTTTATGTTGTTGACATTAAGCATTTCAGAAGTATAGGTGTACAGGAAAGGGCTATCTGTCTTAAGGTGTACGAATCCATCCTTCTTAAGGAAGTTGCGGTAGCGGCTCAGCATCAGAGTGCCGACAAGACGCTTACGTTCCTTCTTCATCTGTGGATCGGGGAATGTCACCCATATTTCGCTGACTTCATCTTGTGCGAAAAAGGCTTCGATGAATTCGATTCTAGTGCGAATGAATGCGACATTGGTCAGGCCTTCCTCTTTTGCCTGTGTAGCGCCGGTGTGCATGCGTGCGCCTTTGATGTCGACGCCAATGAAATTCTTGTCGGGGTAGAGTTTTGCCAATCCGACAGTATATTCGCCCTTGCCGCATCCCAGTTCAACGACGATAGGGTTGTCGTTATGGAAGAACTCGCTGCACCATTTGCCACGCATGTGGAATTTGATGGAGCCAAGAATGTTTTCGCTATTAGCTTCGGACAAGTCGTTGTCGGAAGAATAAAGATCGCTGAAGTCTGCCTGGAACACGTGGTCGTATTCCGCCATTTCGGCAAATTTCTGTAGTTTGTTCTTGGCCATTATTCTTCTTCGCTTTTAGTTGTGATGCGTAGTCCGAGGCTATGTATGCCCTTTATGTCGTCTTCTCTCATGCCGTGTGCTATACGGAAAGTGTAGTTGCCCGTCTTGGCAAATCGCGTATTGAGGCGGTATGGGCATTGTATGGAGTAGAGGCTACCCCATCCGCCACCTATCCACGAGCCGTCGTTATGAGCGAGAATGCATTCTGCGGTATCGCGTTGAAGTTCTCCGTCGGGAGATATGACATCGACAAAAAGCCAGAGGTTGGCGTATTTGTAATTGCTCTCGTTGCGGATCTGGAATGTGATGTCGTATGTCTTAGATGCGTCGTCGATATGTGTGCGGAAAACGGCAAGTGAGTCTTGTCCCCATCCGGTATTCGGCAGAGCTACATAGCTATTGTATACATCATTGCCAGAGCAAGCGATGAGTATCAGGCAAGATATAGAGGCAGCTATTATTGATTGAAGTGTCTTAGTCATATCCTATTGCTGCTGATCGTTTTGTTGGTTGGTCTGCTGAGGATGTTGCTGGCCTTGTCCGTTGTTGCGATTGTCACGATGGTCGCGGTTGTGAGGACGTCGGTCGCGGTGGTCACGTCGGTCGTTGTTGTGGTCGCGGCGAGGCTGCTGTCTGTTGTCTTGCTGAGGAGCAGACTGGTTGTCGCTAGTAGGCTTAGCAGAAGAGTTGAGCAAAGCTATAGCATCATCGAATGTGTCGGGTGATGTCGTATTGTGCTGATCGGCCTGTGGAGCAGACTCTGCAGGTTGGCCAGCGTTAGCATTGTTTCTGTCGTTGTGGTCTCTATTATTTCTATTGTCCCTATTGCCCCTTCTGTCGTTGTTGCGATCTCCGCGGTTGTCGCGGCGGTCGTTGTTGCGGCGGTTGTCGCGGTTGCCACCTTTACGTTTCTTGTTCTTATCGTCGAAGCGGGTAAGGTCGTCGAGTTCCACCACGTTGTTGTATCCAATATCTTCGGTAACAGCCTGCATGAGTTCGGAGCTACCAAGCTTCTCTGGGATCTGGCCCTGCTTGTTGAGTTCCTGTATTTCGCGGGCATGTTCGGCATCGACAGCGACGATGTTCTGTGGTCGGTCCTTTTCAGGGGAGTACCACATGATGTTCTTGAAGATGTCGTATTTGAAGAAATAGAAAGTGCCTTCGCCTGTTTGGAGCGGAATTGTCGTTGGCGGGAATGACTGTAGCGCGTCGAGGTAGCAGTCGAGCTCGTAGTTGAGGCAGCATTTGAGTTTGCCGCATTGTCCTGCGAGCTTGATAGGGTTGAGAGATATGTCCTGTATGCGTGCAGAGTGAGTCGTTACACTCACGAAGCTAGTCATCCAAGAGGCACAGCAGAGTTCGCGGCCACAAGGTCCTATGCCACCAATTCGTCCGGCCTCTTGTCGAGCGCCAATCTGCTTCATTTCGATACGGACGCGGAATCGGTCGGCGAGAACCTTGATGAGTTCGCGGAAGTCGACGCGTTCGTCGGCGATATAGTAGAATATAGCCTTAGTCTTGTCGCCTTGATATTCTACATCACCAATCTTCATGTTGAGGTTGAGACGTTCAGCTATCTGACGGCTTTCGAGCATTGTGGCCTGTTCGAGTGAGCGAGCCTCCATCCATTTGTCGATGTCGGTTTGGCGAGCGACACGATAAACGCGTTTGAATTCGTATGAAGCAGGGTTTATACGGTTCTTGTGCATTTGGAGATAGACAAGTCGTCCCATAAGAGTAACCTCACCTATGTCGTGTCCAGGTGATGACTCAACGGCAACTATGTCACCTTTTTTGAGGTTCAGACCGTTGCTGTTGCGGAAATATCCTTTGCGTGTGTTCTTGAACTGAACCTCGACGAGGTCGCTAGCTCCAGGAGGTTCCGGGAGGTCCTCGAGCCAGTCATAAACATGTAATTTGCCGCCACGGACAGCGCATGTGCCACATCCGCTATGTCCGCTGACTGCTTGGCAATTGCCTTCGGGAGTTTCAGCGGCGGGCTTGTTCTCGTTGAGTTCTTCGGTATTGGTTTCTATTATCTCGTCCATAAATAGATGTTTCGTTATTCGGGTCTTTCTGCTTTAAGATGCACAGTCATCCGAAGGAGAAGATCCATTATTATTATACGAACATTGCCGTTCTGTTCGACGTGGGCAATGGCTTCGTTGATTAATTCTGACATTGGTATGACATTGTTGAGGTGTACGAATCGCGAGAATTTCTGCGAGAAAGTCTCCTCTTCTGGTGTCATGTAGTTAAGTTCAGGTTGGTTGAGATTCATTATGAAATTCTCTCGCAACATGCGTAGTGAATAAGTCAGGCGGTTCTTGATTTGTTCGCGTGACAGGTTTTTGTTAGTATCCTCACTTATCTGCATCATTTCCGGTACTTTACGTGCGTAGCAGCATCGCATAATCTTGATGAAGAAGTCGAGATTGTCTTTAGCTTCTTGTGCTTCGCCGATGATTTGCAGAGTGTTTATGAGGTTGCCGTTGGAGATGTGTGCGATGCGTCGTGCGTCGGTTTCGGGCATTTTGTATCGTTGCTGTATGAACGCTGTTATGTCGTCTTCTGCTATTGGTGGCACTTTGAGCATTTGTGTGCGGCTAAGAATAGTAGGAAGAATCTCAGCAGAACTTTCGCTAACGAGAATGAATAATGTGTTGGATGGTGGTTCTTCGAGTATTTTCAATATGCGGTTGGCCGCCACTTCGTTCATTAGTTCAGGCTTCCACATGAGCAGCACCTGATATTGTGCCTCGTAGGGTTTCATTGACAGCTTCTGGTGAATGGCAACGGCGTCGCTACGCATTATAGTGGCTTGTTTGTTACCGCCCATAGCATTTGTCCATTGAGTGAGGTTGAAGTAGGGAGTGTTAGAGACCATTTCGCGCCATTCGGCGATGTATGTATCGCTTGTTGTGCTGTCGTCTTTCTTGATGACTGGGAATATGCTGTGGAGGTCAGGATGAACCAGTTTCTGATATTTCTGACACGATGGACACTGGCCGCATGAGTCACCGCCCGACTTGTCGCCTGTGCAGTTGATATATTGGGCGAAAGCGATGCCTAGAGCGAGTGCGCCAGAGCCTTCTCCGCCAAGAAGCATAGTGGCATGAGGTATGCGATGATGGGCATACATGTCTCGCAGATGTTGCTTAACATTTTCTTGTCCTATGATATCTTTAAACTGCATATTTAGCTCAATATAACAAATCAAGCAAATATAACGAATTTTATTCATGCATCATTGAAATAATCAAATAATATAGCATATGAGTGTCTGATGGTGTGTTAGATAGATTGTCATGATAGCTTATGGGTAGGATAATCAATAGCTGATGCTTGGCATTTTTGTTATTTGACAATAGCTATAGGAGAGAGGCGAAGTATGTATAACTATAAATTATAGTTGAATAACTACAAAAAATAGTTGGATAACTAAAAATTATAGTTATATTTGCGATATCTAAATGAATAATGATGGAAAAGATTACCAAAAAAGAAGAAGAGCTGATGGAGTTCTTTTGGGAGCGAGGACCTCAGTTTGTGCGAGATATAGTTGATATGTATCCCGATCCAAAGCCGCATATCAATACGGTATCGACTATGGTCCGTTCGCTTGAGTCGAAGGGCTATGTTGACCATAAGGCGTATGGTAATACGTTTCAGTATTATGCTGTGGTTGGACGTGAAGAGTTTAGTCGTTCGACGCTTAAGGGAGTGATAAATAAGTATTTTGGCAATTCGTTTAAAAATGCCATATCGGCACTTGTGAGTGATGAGGAGTTGTCGGCTGAGGATCTTAAAGAATTGTTGAGACAGGTAGAGGACCAGAGATAATCGATAAAACATATTGGCTATGGAAATACTGCTTTATAATGTAAAAGTATCAGTTTGCTTGATAGCGTTTTATCTGCTATATAGGTTATTCTTGAGCAAGGAGACATTTGTGAGGATGAACCGCATAGTTATACTTGTCGCGGTCGCGTTATCGTTTGTGCTTCCGCGATGTGGGCTTACGTTAGAGTCGGCTTCGGAGAGTGTGGTTGGCAACATGTCATTGTCCGTTATACTAGATGGGATAACAGTAGGCGTTGAAAGTGGGGGCGCGGCAGAAGGAGGAATGGTGCATGACTGGTCGTGGAGAGAAGCTGTTGCGTTGTTGTATTGGGCGGGTGTGGCGATTTTTGTTGTTCGTCTGATAGTGTCTGTATTCCAAGTAATTAGATTTCTGAGAAAAGGAGAGCGCGTATCGCTTGGCGAAGGGGTTACATTAGTGCTTAATGACTCGAATATGTCGCCATTCTCGTGGTTGAGATATGTGTCGATGAACAGGTCTGACTACGAGCAGAAGAACCACGAGATACTCATCCATGAACTTGCCCATATACGTTATGGCCATTCTATAGACTTGATGGCAATGGACGTGGCATGCTGCATGCAATGGTTTAATCCGGCTATGTGGCTTATGCGTTCTGAACTATGTGCTGTACACGAATTTGAGGCAGACAAGGCTGTTCTCGATTCGGGTGTCAATGCGAAGCAATATCAGATATTATTAATTAAAAAGGCTGCTGGCGCGAAGTGGAGTTCTGTTGCCAACAGCTTTAATCACGGTAAACTTAAAAATCGAATAACCATGATGCTACGTAAAGAATCATCAGTATGGGCGAGAGCTAAGGTGCTCTATGCCCTTCCAATCATCGGTGGAGCGATGATTGCATTCGCTAATGTCGCTTGTAGCGAGAGCGAAGTTATATTAAAGCAAAAAAATATGCAAGAGGATGTCTCTGACATTGTAGAAGGAGTTAAGGAAGAGAATGTGGACATTGTAGAAAACATGAAGGGGAAGCTTCTTGAAAAGGGAATACTGGAGAAAAATGTGACTATAGAGAAGAATGCAGAGACAGGGGAAAGGTATATGAACTATGTCACGAAAAGTGGCGAAAAAGTCTCGTTTAGCGAGAAAAGTAACTCATATATTTGGGTTGGAATGGAAGGAATGCCACAGTTCCCTAATGGTGATCAGGCACTTCGCGAATATCTTGCTAGTGAGGTGAGATATCCAGAAGCGGCGATGAAGGCAGGAATTGAAGGCAGAGTGTTCTGTCATTTCGTAGTAGATGAAGAGGGCAATGTTGTAGATGTTAATGTTGCTCGAAGCATTGATCCGAATCTTGATGCAGAAGCAATCAGAGTCGTTTCATCTATGCCAAAGTGGAAGCCTGGTAATGTTGATGGAGAGCCTGTACGCGTTTCCTATACGGTGCCTATCAATTTTGTTTTGAATTAATGGATGATATTGCTTCGCATTGATTAGGCATATAAAGAGGACAAATCCCTTTCCTATTAACCAAAAAAATTCAGTCATGAGATGTATTGTTTGTTCGTTTTTGTTTATTGTTCTATCGGTGTCTGCTGTTCAGGCACAATCGATCTCAGTAGTTGAAGCCTTGTGTGATAGTGTAGCGCGGGACACGACAGATTGGAGGTCGATGATGAGGCTTGCGCATTATTACCGAGATCGTGCGAACACGGTACGAACGCTAAGGTGGGCAGAAAGAGCCTATGCCATTCACCCGTCAGACACCATCAAGCATGAGTTGGCGACATGCTATTATCAGAGAGCTGATTATCAGAGATGTATAGAGTTGTGTCGAGAGTTGCTGACGCCTACGGACATGGTGCCGGTGCCCGATTCATCTGAGGTGTATTTGATGGCCCGTTGTTTTGAGCGTCTTGAAATGGTAGATTCGACACTTCGATATATGGCGTTAGAAGCGGAGCGTAATATCGAGAACCAGAGTAACCTGGTCAGTCTTTCGAAACTGCTTATAGGTAATAAGATGGCGAAGCGGGCAGTAGATTATCTTGAGCGGTACTCGGAAATAGACAGCGCCAATAATGCGGTAAATGCGACGAAAGCCCTTGCGTATTACAATGCCGGATATCCACGGAAGGCTATAAACGAATATAATAGACTTGTCGATGGTGGTGATCATCGTCCTTCTACGCTATATTATCTAGGAATGTCATATTTGCAGGTAGATAGAAAATATGATGCGCTTGAGTGTTTTCGGAAATGTAATGATATATATAATGGAAACAATGGGCTAACGTTGGCAATGTTAGGACTTGTTGAACTTGATTTTGACACACTGGCAGTGAAGGGAGAGAATGATATAAAGAATGCTATCGAACTTATGCAGCCCGATTCAAACCTGTTGTTCAGGTTATATTTCGGCCTTGGTGATTATTATGCATCTTTGTCGGATTACCGTAAAGCGCTTGATTATTTCCGTATGGCTGGCAAGTGTAAGCCAGAGAGTTCTGAGCTCAGTTATCAGTTGGGGTATTGCTACTATATGGCCGGTGATGTGGACAATGAGTATCTCTATTGGAGCCGGTATCTAGAGCTGGTAGGTGACGATGGTTCGTTTGTTACCCAAGGAGTAAGGCAACGCATAGACAAGATAAAAGAGGAAAGATTTATGAAAGGGGAGGAAATATAGTATCTTTGTGCCATAAAAAATTGAAAAGCTATGGCAACAGCACTTTTTTCTTCAACAATTTTCGGTCCTGTTCACAGTCGTCGTCTTGGTGTGTCATTGGGCATCAATCTGTTGCCTGCGGACAGAAAAATATGCTCTTTTGACTGCATATATTGTGAATGTGGCTATACTGTCAAGGCTGTTGGTGGCACTTCGCGTATGCCTTCGCGTGAGGAAGTCAAGGCACTTTTGAGGGACAAGTTGATTGAAATGCGCATAGGAGGTGAGTTGCCTGATGTCATGACGTTTGCTGGCAATGGAGAGCCGACTCTACATCCGGAATTTCTGGGAGTTATACGTGATACGATAGAGCTTCGTGATGAATTTTGTCAGCAAGCCCGTGTGGCAGTATTGTCGAATGCGTCGCGCCTTGGTGATGAGAATGTCGTAGAAGCGCTCAAGCTTGTAGATGATAATATTCTCAAACTAGACTCGGCTTCAGATGAGATGGTCAGGATTCTTGATGTGCCAAACTATGAGTATTCTGTCGAGAAGGTTGTAGAGCAGATGTCACAGTTTCATGACAACCTTGCGGTTCAGACGATGTTTGCCAAGTGGACGGTTGATGGTAAAGAATATGACAATTCAACCGACAAGGACGTGATGGCGTGGCTTGAGCTTATTCGTAGGATAAATCCACCTCGTGTGATGATCTATACGATAGATAGAGACACACCACTCAGATCGATGCAAAAGGTAAATAAGCAAAGACTAGACGATATAGCAGATATGACGAGAAAAGTAGTAGCTGACGTGTCGGTGTCTTATTGATGCTATTTGTTGTCAGTGAGTTCATGGAAAAGTGTTTCCATGTCGCTGTTCTCGGTGTGTAGTTCGAGAAGTCCAATGTTATTGGCAACTGCGTAATCGAAAAGAGACTTGCGGATATCGTGGTCGGATGTCACCTTGTATTTTGCGTTGCAAAGAGTAGAGATTGCTGAAGCGCCGACTGCCGCTATAAGATTATCACAGTCTATGGGTGAAGTGAATTCAACTTCAGTAGAAAGACGGCCATTAGCTTTGAGAGCAATCTGGTCGATAGAGCCTTGTGCGCGTATTTGTCCGTGATCGATAATTATTACCTTGTCGCAAACGGCTTCGACCTCTTGCATGATATGAGTAGAGAGCATGACCGTCTTTTCGCGACCGATGTTTTTTATAAGTTGTCGAATCTCTATAATCTGGTTAGGGTCGAGGCCTGTAGTAGGTTCGTCGAGTATAACAACCTGAGGATCGCTAATGAGAGCTTGGGCTATACCGACTCGCTGGCGGTAGCCTTTCGACAAAGAACCGATAATCTTATGACATTCTGGTCCGAGGCCAGTCTGCTCAATCATTTCGGACACCCTTTTATTTATGTTGTCAAGCTGGTATAATCCGGCAACCATTGACAAATATTCGCGTACATACATGTCGAGGTAGAGCGGGTTGTGCTCGGGAAGGTATCCGATGAGGCGTCGGGCCTCAATGGAGCTTCCGTTGATATTGATGCCGCAAACGTTGGTTTCGCCATGGTCGGGAATGACATATCCAGTTACGATCTTCATCATTGTAGATTTGCCGGCGCCGTTAGGACCGAGGAATCCAACAACTTCGCCTTTGTCGATGTTGAAAGAGACATTGTCGAGGGCTTTTTGAGTGCCGTAGGTTTTAGTTATATTTTCTACCTTGACAGACATAACTGTTATATTATTGGTGTTCGAAATTTAATCACTTAGTGCAAAGATATAAAATAACTACCTTTTTATTAATTTTGCAATCAAAACTTTGAATGATATGAATGCATCATCATACGCTGATTCACTCTTTGAGTACAAGAGAGTGGAGACAAGAGAAGTCCATGTAGGAGAAGTCTCTATCGGTGGAAAGTCGCCAATAAGAATACAGTCGATGACCACTACAGACACCAATGACACGAAGGCGTCTGTTGAGCAAGCCATACGTATTATTGAGGCAGGCGGAGAGCTAGTCAGGTTGACTACTCAGGGACGTTCGGAGGCGGAGAACATAAAGAATATCCGTGATGGCTTGAGAGTCAAGGGCTTTTTGACGCCATTGGTAGCTGATGTGCATTACAATCCCAATGCGGCACTTATTGCGGCGTCACATGTTGAGAAGGTGAGGATCAATCCAGGCAACTTCACAGGAGAGCAGAAGAAGTTTGATGCAGCAGCAGATAACATGAGTGACGAAGAGTGGATGTCTTTGATTGTTTCGAAGTTGAAGCCATTGGTAGATGTTTGCAAAGAGCATGACACGACATTGCGTATTGGCGTCAATCATGGATCGCTTTCGGATAGAATCATGGCAAAATATGGAGACACACCAGAGGGTATGGTGGCGTCGTGCATAGAGTATATGCAAGCACTTGAGAGCCTTGATTTCAGGAGAATAGTGATAAGCATCAAGTCTTCGAATACGCGAGTAATGGTCCAGACCGTAAGATTGTTGATGGCGACCATGAAAGAGAGAGGAAGCGTGTATCCGTTGCATTTAGGAGTGACAGAGGCAGGAAGTGATGTAGAGGGAAGAATCAAGTCGGCTGCAGGCATAGGAGCCTTGTTAGTTGACGGAATAGGCGATACGGTCAGAGTGTCGCTCACAGAAGCGCCAGAGGCAGAGGTTCCGGTAGCGATGAAGCTTGTAGATTATATCTCAGGCAAGGAAGGTCATGAAAAGATAAAGGTATCGGATGTGACAACATACTCTCCATACCAATACGCTAAACGTCGGACAAGCGCCGTTTGTGGTATAGGAGGAGATAACAAACCAGTGGTTAGTGGAGATATAATGGGCAAGAGCATCAACTTTGTAGAGTTGAGCATGTCAGATATGTCGGAAGATGTTGTAGAGAAGGTAAAGAGAGACAGTAGCGCAGTAGTTTTAGCCAAGGCTACGACCGCCAATCAGACTGCAGAGTTGAGGTCGATGATACTTGGTTTGGATGCGGCAGGCGTCAAGGCACCTGTGGTAGTCAAGTTGAGTTATACAGACACCGATGTAGAGGACTTCCAGTTGAAGTCGGCGGCAGATTCAGGTTTGCTATTCATCGACGGCTTGGCAGACGGCTTGATATTGGAGAATCCAAACATGAGCCGAGATATTTTGGAGGAGACAGAGTTGCAGATACTACAGGCGACCAAGGTGAGATTCTCTAAGGCCGAGTTTATATCATGTCCAGGTTGTGGTCGTACATTGTATGACATTCAGGCCGCTACACAAAAGATAAAAGGCGTGTTTGGACATTTGAAGGGGCTGAAGATAGCAGTTATGGGATGTATAGTAAATGGAATAGGAGAGATGGCGGACGCCGACTACGGTTATGTAGGCGCAGGTCCGAATAAAATTTCGTTGTATAGAGGTAAACAATTGCTAAAACGAGCCTTGCCAGAAGAAGATGCTATAAATGAGCTTGTTAGCTTAATAAAAGAAGATGGTAAGTGGATTGAAAAACAGTAAAGGGTTAAAAAAGATTGAAGAAAAGAATTATTTTTACTTTGAAGTTAAATAAATAATTGCTAAACTTGTTGTCTGAAAAATTATACTCGATTATGAAGAATATTTTGACCGCGATATCTCTTCTGCTTATGACAGTTGCTCCGGTATTGGATGCGAAGGCTGATGAGGTCGTTGTTAAAGGAACATATCAAGGTGAGAACATTTATGTTCGCAATCCGTTTGCTCCATCTGGAGTAGGTTTCTGTGCATATGAAGTTACCGTTAATGGTATGATTACCACGGACGAAATTAATTCAAGCGCGTTTGAGATTGATTTGTCGGTGTTTGGTTTTGCAATCGGTGATGATGTTACTGTCGCAATTAAGTATAAGGATGATTGCACACCAATGGTTCTTAACACATATGCTCTACAGGTAAAGACTCCTGCTAAATTTGAAAGTGTTTCAGTTAAGAATGGTGTTTTGAAGTTCTCTACATCTGGTGAGACAGGTTCTATTCCATTCATTGTTGAGCAGTATCGTTGGAACAAGTGGGTTAAGGTAGGTGAAGTTAGAGGCAAGGGCAAGAACAAGCCTAATGAATATGAGGTTAAGGTAAGAACTCATAGTGGTCCTAATAAGTTCCGAGTACGTCAGACAGACAACAAGAAGATATCTGTTTATTCTAAAGAAGCGATAGCTATTGTGACTACTCCTGCTGTTACATTTAAGCAAACTGATTCAGCAATTACATTCTCAGAGGAAACGATGTATGAGATATACGATCAGTATGGTGGAATTGTATTCAAGGGCTATGGTTCAAGCATTAATACAGCTGGTCTTGCAAAGGGCAAGTATTATTTGAACTATGACAACTCTCAGACTGAGTTCGTTAGAAAGTAATTTATTATTAGATATATGGTTGAAGGCCATCCTTAGTAGGATGGTCTTTTTTTTGTTGCGCGGATTGTGTATAGTTTATGCGAATGTCTATAACGGAATAAAGTTTTAATAATATCATAGGTTGGCTTGCTAGTTTGTCTTATATTTGCGTGTCCAAAATCTCATTCATGAGAAAGCGTGAGACTAACCAAAAAGTTTCAAGGTGAAAGAAAAAGAGACGATATATTGTGTGTAAATTTCATGAAAGAGTTTGTTTTTTATTTGGTGTGCTTTGCTTATTGGTTGTGCGATTGTGTGCATAATTGCATTGATGATAAAAGGTGGTGGCAAATGTTAGTTCCAGCTTTGTTAGCAATTGCATGGTTAGTACTTGCCATAAGAAGTTGGCGAAAATTAAAGAATAAAGAATAGCTATTTAACTATTGCGTGTATTTTCTATATAAAAGAATCTAGAAAGGGTTTTTACTTGTCTTCGAACTATTGTCCATTTTGAAAGAGTGAAAATAAAAGAGGCAGCTCCTAATTAAGGTGCTGCCTCTTGTTTTGATTATAGAGAGACGCTACGTCAAAAAGAGATGCGCGTATTAGTTGTTGTAGGCACTTTCGCCATGCTCATAGATATCCAAACCTTCCTCTTCGATACGCTTGTCGCAACGGAGACCGTGAGTGTATTTGATAGCATTGAAGATTATCATGCCGCAGATGAAAGCGAAAGCAGCGACAACAACAGCTCCGAGAGTCTGAACTCCGATAGAGCATTCTGTGCCATTGATATCAGGGTCACAGAAGACTCCAGTGAGGACTGTACCGAGAATACCGCCTACGCCGTGAACGGATACTGCACCAACAGGGTCGTCGATCTTGAGGGTCTTGTCGATGAATGAAACCGAGAGGCACATTACAATAGAAGTGACGCCGCCGATGATAGCCGAAGCACCGATGCTAACGCAGTCGCAACCAGCGGTGATGCCGACAAGGCCTGCAAGTACACCGTTGCATACCATTGAAAGAGAAGGCTTGCCATCGATTATCCATGTATATGCGAGCGCAGCGAGTCCGCCTATAGCAGCAGCCATGTTGGTTGTTACGAAGACATGAGACATAGAGACAGCGTTTGCATAACCTGTAGCTGCAACTGTTGAGCAAGGATTAAAGCCGAACCAACCTACCCAGAGGCAGAATACACCGAGAGCGCAGAGAGTGAGGTTGTGGCCAGGGATGGCCTTTGACTTGCCGTTCTTATCGTATTTGCCGATACGAGGGCCGAGGACCATAGCGCCAGCGAGAGCGAGAGCGCCACCGCAGAGATGAACCACAGTAGAACCAGCGAAGTCGTGGAATCCCATTTCAGAGAGCCATCCGCCGCCCCAAGACCAGTGGCCCTCGATAGGGTAGACGATAGCTGAGATAAGCATAGAATAGATGAAATACATAGAGAACTTAGTGCGTTCAGCCATAGCGCCACTAACTATAGTAGCGGCTGTGGCGCAGAAGACCGTTTGGAATATGAAAGTACATTCCGCAGGGACGTTAGAGTCAGAACCAATGAATCCGAAGCCTTCCCAACCGATGAAAGCGTTGCCTGCACCGTACATAAGAGAGAATCCGAGAATCCAGTAGAGAACAGATCCGCACATGAAATCGCAGAAGTTCTTCATAAGGATGTTGGCAGTGTTCTTAGAACGGGTCATGCCAGCTTCAACGAGAGCAAAGCCAGGCTGCATCCAGAAGACGAGCATTGCGCCGAGCAACACCCATAAGGTATCAAGGCCGTTAACAAAATCCTTAGCAGTTTCCATTGTTGTTTCTGCTGCATCGGCCAACATTGGTATGATAGTAATAAAAGTACTCATGATGTAAATGTCTAAAGTTAGAGTTTCTATTTTTTGTCCTTCAAAACAACGTCGCCATTCTCTCCTGTACGGATGCTATAGCAATCGATAATTTCGCTAATGAATATTCGTCCGTCACCTACTGTGCCTGTATGGGCTACATCCATAATAGTTTTTATTGTAGGTTCAGCCAATACATCGCGACATACAATAGATATTGCTACACGTTCTATAACATCTGTTGAATACTGAACGCCACGATAGATTCTTTCCTGGCGTGATTGTCCGATGCCGTGCACGTCGTGGTATTCAAACCAGTCGATGTCAGATGAAAGAAGAGCGTCTTTGACTTCTTCAAACTTTGTTTTTCTGATAATAGCCTCAATCTTTTTCATAACTTACGGTTTTATCGTTGTGTATTTAAGTTGCTTATAAATTGGTATTAAAATATAGCGCAAAATTACAAAACGTAACCAAAACAACAAATATTATATCGATTAATTATTGTAATAGCATAATATTTAGCAATTATTCACAAAAAGACCTATATTAATTACAGTTGGTTATAATTAATGCTAATTAGCAGTCTTAACTATTTGTTATTATTGTTATATTTCATAGCTTTGCATCATAAAAATTTAGCAATTAGTTAAACTTAGAACGATATGGCAGATACATTAGAAATCAAAGAGCGCGAAGAAGTGGCAGTCCGCTTCTCTGGTGACTCTGGAGACGGTATGCAGCTGGCAGGTAATATTTTTTCAACTGTTTCAGCAACCGTAGGTAACAGTATCAGTACATTCCCAGACTATCCTGCAGATATTCGTGCCCCACAGGGTTCGTTGACAGGTGTTTCGGGTTTCCAGGTACACATTGGCGCAGGTCAGGTATACACACCAGGTGACAAGTGCGACGTGCTTGTAGCAATGAATGCTGCGGCTTTGAAGACACAGTATAAGTATGCAAAGCCAGGCGCTGCCATCATCATTGACACCGATTCGTTTGGCAAGTCAGACCTCGAGAAGGCAGCATTTAAGACAGATGATTATCTTGGTGAGATGGGTATAGATCCAGACAGAGTAATAGCATGTCCTATATCAACAATGGTAAAGGATTGCTTGGCAGATTCTGGTATGGATGTGAAAGCTATACTCAAGTGTCGTAATATGTTTGCGCTTGGTCTTGTTTGCTGGTTGTTTGATCGTGACCTCAATGTTGCGTTCAACTACCTCAAGGAGAAGTTTGCAAAGAAGGCAGGTGTTGCAGAAGCAAATATAAAGGTAATACAGGCAGGCTACGATTATGGTCACAACACCCATTCATCGGTAGCCAACGTATATCGCATTGAATCGAAGAACAAGGTTAAGGGCCGTTACATGGATATCACAGGTAACAAGGCTACAGCATACGGTCTTATTGCAGCAGCAGAGAAGGCAGGTTTGAAGCTTTACCTTGGTTCATATCCTATCACTCCTGCAACAGATGTTCTTCATGAACTCTCAAAGCACAAGTCGCTTGGTGTAACAACTGTACAGTGCGAGGATGAGATTGCAGGATGTGCATCTTCGGTAGGTGCAGCATTTGCAGGTGCTTTGGCAGTTACTTCAACATCAGGTCCTGGTATCTGTTTGAAGTCTGAGGCAATGAACTTGGCGGTTATCCTAGAGCTCCCACTTGTTGTACTTGACGTTCAGCGTGGTGGTCCTGCAACAGGTCTTCCAACAAAGTCGGAGCAGACAGACCTTCTACAGGCGCTCTATGGCCGTAATGGTGAGAGCCCGATGCCAGTCATTGCGGCAACATCTCCTACAGACTGCTTTGATGCGGCATACGATGCTTGTAAGATAGCTCTCGAGCACATGACACCAGTCGTATTGCTCACAGATGCATATATTGCTAATGGTTCTGGTGCATTCAAGCTTCCTAACCTTGCAGAATATCCAGCAATCAATCCTCCATATGTTCCAGAAGAGTTGAAGGGTTCGTGGACACCATATATGCGTGCAGAAAATGGTACTCGTTACTGGGCAGTTCCAGGTCGCGAAGGATTCCAGCATATCATTGCAGGTATTGAGAAGGACAGCAAGACAGGTGCTATCTCAACAGATCCAGAGAACCATGACTTGATGACACGTTTGCGTCAGGGTAAGATTGACAAGATTGAGGTGCCAGACGTAGAGGTTATTGGTGACAAGAATGCAGATCTTCTTATTGTTGGTTTCGGTGGTACATATGGTCACTTGCGTGCAGCAATGGAAGAGATGAAGGCAGCAGGTAAAAAGGTTGCTTTGGCTCATTTCAAATACATCAATCCGCTGCCAAAGAATACAGAGGCTGTTCTTAAGTCAGCTAAGAAAGTTGTTGTTGCTGAACAGAATATGGGTCAGTTTGCCGGCTGGTTGAGAATGAAGGTCGACAACTTTGCTCCATATCAGTTCAACCAGGTTAAGGGTCAGCCTTTCGTGGTAGAGGAGCTCGTTGCAGCATTCAACGAAATACTTAATAAATAATGTGGTTGTTTAACAAGTAAAATTGAAATCATTATGAGCGAATTTACAGCAGCCGATTTTAAGAAGGGACAGCCACGTTGGTGTCCAGGTTGTGGCGACCACTTCTTCTTGGCTTCACTTCATAAGGCTATGGCCGAAATAGGCATAGCTCCTTGGAATACAGCAGTTATCTCAGGTATCGGATGTTCGAGCCGTTTGCCACACTATATGGCTACATATGGCATGAATACAATTCATGGTCGTGCAGCTGCTATTGCGACAGGTGCAAAGGTTGCTAATCCAGATCTTACTGTTTGGCAGATATCAGGTGATGGTGACGGATTGGCAATTGGTGGTAACCACTTCATACACGCTAACCGTCGTAACATCAACTTGAATATGATTCTCTTGAATAACCGTATATATGGTTTGACCAAGGGCCAATATTCACCTACATCTCCTCGTGGTTTTGTCAGCAAGTCATCACCATACGGAACAGTAGAGGATCCATTCCGTCCAGCAGAGCTCTGCTTTGGTGCGAGAGGTCACTTCTTTGCTCGTGCGGTAGCTACAGATGCTCCTGGTACAGTTGAAGTGCTCAAGGCTGCACAGCAGCATAAGGGTGCTGCAGTTTGTGAGATTCTCCAGAACTGCGTAATCTTCAATAACGGTACACATGATTCAGTTTATACACCAACAGAGCGCAAGAAGAACGCCATCTATCTCAAGCATGGCGAGAAGATGCTCTTTGGTGAGAACAATGAGTATGGTATCGTACAGGAAGGCTTTGGAGTAAAGGCCGTTAAGCTTGGCGAAGACGGCTATACAGAGGCAGACGTGTTAGTACACGATGCTAAGTGTGAGGACAACACACTTCAGCTCAAGCTTGCTGAAATGGAGTGGCCTGTAGCCCTCGGCGTTATTCGTGACGTTGATGCTCCTACATACGACGATTGCGTATCGGCACAGATAGAGGAAGTAAAGGCAGCAAAGAAGTATCATAACTTCGCAGAGTTGCTCGAGACCAACGACATCTGGGAGGTAAAGTAAGACGATAAGAATCGTTATATAAAACGTCAAGGCCGATCTCATGCACATGAGGTCGGCCTTGTTTTTTGGGGAGATAGTAGTTTTTTGCGCAATATGCACAGAGTGAAAGAAAAAGGAGTATATTTGAAAAAAACAGAAAACATGAAAAGATTAGCGATAGTATTGTTTTTAATAGCAGGTGTGATAGAAGCATTTGCAGGAATATATGTTGTCAAGGTAAAGCAGACACAGCTGTATAATGAACCAGATGCTAATTCAAAGGTAGTTGTCAATGTGCAGTATGGTACACAGGTCAAGATATTAAAAGAGTCGGGAGACTGGAGCATGGTGCAGATAGGCAAAAAGCAAAAAGGGTGGATATGGACAAAGTATGTAGAAGAGGCACCAGAGTGGAAAAAGCTGAAGCTAAAGACTGGGAATGCACCACATAAATATGCAGTGAAACCCATATATGACAAGAACATAGACAATTATTTGAACTTGTCGACATCGAAAGGTACGGAGGCCATAGTGAAGCTCATGAAGATGAGTGAAGAGACCGTGACATTTGCAGACACATGTGTAAGGATTGCCTATATAGCATCTAATTCGACATATACGATGAAGAACATACCTCTGGGCAGATATTACATCAAGGTGGCATACGGCAGAGAGTATAGCAAGACAACGATAGACGGTGAAGAGTATGAAGGATTCAGGTATTATCCATTGTTTGAGTTAATGCAGTCGACGTATGAGTTCAAGGTAAGCAGAGAGATTCAGGAAGATGGCAGTGTGATAGAGAGCATATCATCGTATCAGGCCAGTCTTAGTCTGGAAGTAGCCGAGGAGGACGACAACAATGCGGAGTCGGTATATGAGAATCACAATCTAATAACAGAGTCGGTATTTGAAAAGTAATTGCCACAAATTACATTTATTCTACGTGAACACATTATTTTTGCATTGTATAGGATAGACAACCAGAATGTCATTTAGTGTAGGGCTCATAATATCGACATATAATTCACCTCAATGGCTTCAGAAGACATTGTATGGTTTCACGTGCCAGTCGGTCATTCCCGATGAGGTGATAATAGCAGATGACGGTTCGACAGAGGAGACAAAGCATGTGATAGACATGTTTAGAGAGTCGTTGCCAATAAAGCATATTTGGCAGGAAGACGATGGTTTTCAGAAGTCGAGAATCTTGAACAAAGCTTTGCTGGTAGCAGAGTCAGATTATTTGATATTTACCGACCAGGATTGCATACCACGAAGAGACTTTATTGAGACTCATATTAATAATGCGAGCAAAGGTTATTATTTGTCGGGTGGTAATTTTAAGCTTTCTAAGAAGACGAGTGATTTGATCACAAATGAGATGATAGCCAGTGGAGATATATTCTCGTGGAGTTGGATCAGGAAGAACGGTACCAAGTTGAATGGTAAGATGCTGAAGTTAGTAGGCAACAGACTAGTGTCGAGAGTGATAGATGCATTGACTCCAGCCAGGTCCACATGGAATGGTTGTAACTCGTCGGGCTGGCGGGAAGACTTGTTGGCCGTCAATGGCTTCAATGAAGAGATGCACTATGGCGGTCAGGACTATGAGTTTGGCTTGCGATTGAAGAATATGGGTATAAAGTCGAAGCAGGTAAGACATACAGCAGTAGTTGTTCATTTGGATCATCAGAGACCATACTGCACGCAAGAGACGTTGGAGAAGAACTTTGCAATACGAGAAGAGACAAGAAAGAAGGGAATAGTAAAGACGCCGTTCGGAATAGAGAAGCTATGAAAGATGTCAACGTATTGATAATAACTGGTAAGACCAATGTAAGTTGTCGTCAGTTGCCTGGAGGTGAGTCGGAGTTGACAAGTGGTGATAGACAATATCACTTTTTTATCAATGATGTGAACGTCCAGCCGGATATTGTTGTCGTTAGGAACAAATATCTAAAGAAGAAGCGTAGCTTTAATGTTTCACCTCATTGCACGCTACTCATGATATCTGAACCTAGGTCTGTTATGAGGTTCACGAAGAGGTATTGCAATCAGTTCGGCATGGTCTATTCGTGTCAGGAGAATATAGAACATGACAATGTGGTTTATGGGCCAGCTTTGCTTCCATGGTTTGTAGGTGTAGAAAACATATCGGGCAAGAGTCGCTACACTATGAATTATGAAGATGTTGCGGCAAGTAAACCAGAGAAGTCAAAGCTTATTAGTGTTATAACAAGTTCAAAGGCGTTTACTCATGGTCATCAGGACAGGTTGGTGTTTGTAGCACGACTAAAGGCAAGATATGGTGATTCGCTCGATGTATATGGCAGAGGACTAAAGGAGTTCAACGACAAATGGGATGTTTTGGCTCCGTACAAATATCATATAGCGATCGAGAATTCGTCATCAAGATATTATTGGACAGAGAAATTGTCAGATTGCTATTTGGCAGGTTGTTATCCGATATATTATGGGTGTAAGAATATAGGAGATTATTTTGAAGAAGGAGCTTTTAACAAGATAGATATCAAAGACTTTGATGGCGCATGTGATATAATAGATAAGGTGATAATCGACGATCTGTATGGTAAGAGAACAGAACAGCTGAAGGAGAGCAAGGTCAAGGTGATGGAAGACTATAATATGTTCAGGATAATAGCCAACTGCTGTGACAAAATGGATATTAAGGCAGAGAAGAAATTGGTGTCTATTGGCATCACATGGGATATGTGGATATGTAATTTCGTAAGATATGCAATCGTTTCCCCTATTATGAAATCTATATTTGCTATAAGGCGAATTATGGATGGCAAACTACAAATATATTGTTCTTTATGAAAATAGCATTCGACGCAAAAAGGCTTTATAACAACTTTACAGGTTTGGGTAATCATAGCCGCACTACTTTGGATATGCTGACTACATATTTCCCCGATAATGAATACTATCTATATACTCCAAAGATAAAGTCATGTTCTGTGACAGAGAAATATCTACATGATAGTCGCATGACTACAGTTCTGCCGCCCAAATTGTGTAATGGCAGTTTGTGGAGAACAATTGGCATGTCAAATAGGATGTCTGCCGACGGGATCGACTTATTCCATGGTTTAAGCCATGAGATGCCTGTAGGTATGGGTGATATTCCGTCTGTTGTTACGATGCATGATGTTGCATTCAAGCAGCATAAACAGATGTACCATTGTATTGATAGATGGACATATGATATTAAGTGGTCATATTCTTGCAAAAATGCCTCTCATTTGATAGCCATAAGTGAGTGCACTAAGCAGGATGTTATTAGGTATTATGGCGTTGATGAAAACAAAATAAGCGTAGTCTACCAACCTGTTCAGCAGTTATATTACACTCCAATGGACAAACAGACGGCTCGGACCATGGTGAAAGACAATTTCCCTGACATCCCTGCCGATTACATGTTGTATGTTGGTTCTGTTAATAGTCGCAAGAATCTCTTGTCTGCAGTCAAAGCTATAGAAGCCATGCCCAAAGACATCCAGATACCATTGGTCGTTGTTGGTGGTGGTCGTGAATACAAGGAACAGGTTCTCCGTTATATAGAATCAAAGAACTTGAACAGATTGTTCATTTGGCAAAGTGTCAAGGATAATTATCTGTTGCAGGCATTATACTCCACTGCCAGAGTGTTTGTCTATCCTTCGCTTTACGAGGGGTTCGGATTGCCTGTTGTTGAGGCTTTGCTAAGCGGATGCCCTGTAGTCACGTCCAATGTATCTTCGTTACCTGAGGCTTGTGGTCCTGATTCGCTTATGTCATCACCTACAGACATATCTGAATTGCGATATTGCATCGAAACAGCCTTGACAGATACAGAGAAGATAGCCACGATGATAGAAAGGGGCAAGAACTATGCAATGGAGCGCTTCTCTCCAGAAGTCTTGGCCGGTCAGCTTATGGGTGTATATAAGGAGTCTGTTAAATAGGCGCTATTTCTTCTTCCTCATTAGGATCTTATACTTCAGTGCTCTTCTGCGTTCAAAGGCGCTTATTAATTGAAACACATAATCTACAGATGAATCGGCGTCCCATCCTCTTAATCGGGCATATCTGCTGATTATGTCTCTTGCTAAAGGACGTTCATGAGTTAGTCTCATTAAGTTCTTCAGGCAGTCTTCCTTAGTAGGATTGTCTATGAAATGCGACCTATTGGTATCTATGACGGTAAAATCAAATGTGCCGTTATCATTTTGTCTATATAGAATATTGGCAAGGTTTATGTCTCCATGCATGAAGCCTTTCTTATGCATTTCAACAATAAACTCAGCAACGGCTTGAGGCAATCCTTCAGGTATCACTCCTCCAAACTCGTCAAGCATTCCTATGCATGGTATATGTTTCTTTTCAGTTGAAATGAAATAACCATACTTTAGCAAGCCGAAGTTACGTGATTCGATATATGCTATTGGTTCCGGAGTGTCTATGCCTAGCTGCAGAAGTCGCATCGCTATCTCATAAGCTCGTTTTGCTTTTGATGGCCTTACTAAATACCCTATTCTTTGGATTATATTAGGAATCTTAAAGCGTTTAATGACAATGGCAGACCCCTCTTGAGTATATTCTTTCCTTACCTTGTTGCGACCGTCATATATAAGCTCCCCCATTACATCAAACGACGATGGAATCTGATGAATCAGGTCTGTTAATTGATTGAAGTTAGGGTTTATGACGAAAGTGTATTTTAGCATACCACAATTTTGATTTTCATGGCTAAATTACTCATAAAATCTATACCGACACTACATTGTTCTATATTTTCACTAAGTTTGCATCAATAAATGACGATGTATATGAAAAGATGCTATATAAGCCGTAACTACAAGGATATTCGTTCTGCGGGTGGAAAGGCCAAGACTGATATAGAATCCATAATGGATAAGATGGGCTTCGTGAACATAGGCTTAAGACGTACAACTCATAAAAACAAGATACTTGATTTTCTCCTGACATTCTTTGGCGTCGTAAAGGCGATGTTCTCGTTAGGTAAGGGTGATGTGCTTGTGTTGCAGTATCCTATGAAGAAATACTATGAAATGGTCTGCAATAGGGCTCATAGTAAAGGTGCGAAGGTTATTACTCAAATCCACGACCTTGGATCTTTCCGTAGAAAAAAACTAACTATAGAGCAGGAGATAGAGCGTCTTAATCACTCCGATGCTATTATAGCTCATAATCCAACCATGCAGAAGTGGCTCATTGATAACGGCTGTAAGGCCAATGTCGTAGTGTTGGGCATATTCGACTATCTTTCGCCAGAACCAGTCCATTCTACGCGTACAATGCCCTCTGACAACGACTATTCGGTGTTCTTTGTCGGTAATCTCGGACGTGATCAGAATGCGTTTGTATATGATCTCGCAGATGGATTCAAAAAGTCAATGCTCTATCTCTATGGCAATAAATATGATAAGGGTTCTGTAAGGGAAGATGCCCAAGTCAAGTATCTTGGATTTGCCGTCGATCATAAGTTGATGGAGGTCAATGAGGGTGACTTCGGATTGTCTTGGTATGGAGAATCATTGGAAGAGGGCAAGGGTAAGATTGGTGAATATATGGCCTACAACAATCCTCATAAGGTGTCACTTTATCTTCGATGCCATGCTCCTGTGATATTATCAAAAACAGCTGGTCTGGCTTCTTTTGTAGAGGAAAATAAATGTGGTGTCTGTGTAGATGATTTGACTGACTTGGAAGCTGTATTGCAGAATATTAGTCTCGAGGAATATATCAGCATGCGCAACAATGCAGTAAAAGTCAGCGATCGCATCGCCTCTGGCTATTATTTCTCTTCTGCTTTCGAGAAGGCGGCCGCTACATTATAGATACTGGTCGATTCCTATCTGCGCCCAGGTGCTTTTGTTGTCTATAGTTTCTTGCAGAAGTTTCTCGTTCTGGTTGGCAAAACCTCTGTCTTGCCATTCATGGTATAGGTGTACACAACATGCCATAAGTTTCGCGCTCTTGCGCTTTAGTCCTACGTGGAAGAAACGTTGAGCAAGCTCAAAATCTTCACTTCCCCAGCCAAAGAATCTCTCTTCGTATCCGTTTACACGTATAAGATCATCCTTGAAAAAGGCCATGTGGCATCCTCTGATTTTGTGCAATCCTTTGTGTCCCTTGAGTAACTTGTTGAGCATCGGACTGTGTAACATTGTCAAAGGTCTTGCCAATCCCCATGTGAATGGAGTGAACTTAGTGTCCATGTTCTTGGTGTGACGTTCTGTCGCATTTTCTGACAATCTAGCTCTGTCACCTGTTACAAAATACCCTCTTTGGGCTAACGCCATATGGTCTTCTATGAAATAGGGTGAAAGAACAATATCCCCATCTATCTGTACTATGTAGCTGCCACTGGCTTTAGCAATGGCAACATTTCTTGACTTTGACAACCTGTATCCGTTGTCTTCAATCCATGAATGTATGAGGGGTATAGGGAATAGCGATTTGTATCTGTCTATGAGATCTTTGGTCTCCTGGCCAGATCCGTCGTCTGCAATAACAACTTCTGCTGGAAGTGTTCTCAATGTGAGTACACTTCGTAATACCATCTCAAGGAATTGAGGTCGGTTATATGTTGTTATGACCAATGAAATGTCATTGGCAATTGGCATAGATGCGCTCATTTCAGACGAAAGTTGTTGCAAAGTTAAGAAATATCATCGATAAATGTATGTTATTACTTCTTAAATACTTTTGTCATGCATAGTCTCATCTCTCAAAAAGTGTATATACTATGTCTCTTAGCATTTGGTGGTGTTGTATCTTGAGCCTGTATGCAAGACTCCTATTTGGCATGATCTGTGCGGTGTTTTTTGAAATAAGGATTATTTCGTAACTTTGTGCATTGTAGACATCCAATGAAAAAAACACTCATATACATATTATTGCTCTTGATGCCGGTAATTGCTGTTGCACAGGATTATGGTATCGAACTGTCTGATGCATCCGGTCGTCTGTCTGAGCTTAAGTCCGCCAACGCCATGATAGAGACAATTGATGCAGATTTTGTCGCATATAAAAAGAGTGTCATGCTTGCCGATGTTCAAAAGAGTGTAGGGGAAATGAGCTATAGGCGGAATGACGATTGTTTGTCTCTCCATTATACAGAGCCTCTAGGCAACGATATAATCATATCGGGTAGTAATATAACAACGACTTCTGCAGGCAAGTCAAACACCGTAAGTGCTAAGCAGAATCCTGCAGTTAGCCAGATGATCATGATGATTAAGGCTTGTGTAACCGGTGACTTCGCTTCGTTGTCCGATAAGAGTGATGTGAAGTATTTCCAGACATCTGATTTTTTCACCATAGTGATAAATCCTAAAAACATTCGCGTAAAGAAATATATCAAACAGATAGTTCTCCGCTATAATAACGATAATACTCTTGGCATCATGAAGATGGATGAAGGGGCGGGCAACTATTCAGAATATATCTATTCAAATCAGGTAATAACAAAAAAGTAACAGCCAATGAATACTCTTTTTACTATAGCTTCTAAAAATGTAACCGATAATGGCGCTACATTTACAGTGATGCTCGATCCTAAGCATCGTGTATTCGATGGTCATTTCCCTGGCAATCCTGTTCTCCCTGGTGTGATGAGTATGCTTATAGTTCGCAAATGTGCTGAGGACATACTTGGCATCAAAACTCATTTCGGTGCAGTCAAGGAGATAAAGTATCTTCAGACAATAATCCCCGATGGAACTCCGCTTACTGTCAACGTGTCATGTGCTGATAAAGTAGTGACGGCCGACATTGCGTCGTCAGAGGGCATCGCTCTGATGAAGATGAAGGGTACTTTGGCTTAATCTTTCCCAGATGACAGCAGACGTTTGCAAGCAGAAAATGCAGTCATTGCATTGCTGTGCTATTCTTCCTACATACAATAATGCAGGCACTCTTGCCCGTGTCATAGCCGAAGTAGGGGAGTGGTGTGCCGACGTGTTTGTTGTCAATGACGGTTCTACTGATGATACTCATCAGATATTACTCGACCTTGTACCTCAGACATCTGGTTATACTCTCAACGTCATTGAATACCTTGACGGTAAGAATCACGGCAAGGGATATGCGTTGAAACTGGCTCTTCGTAAGGCTGCTGAGGCTGGTTTCAGCTACGCTGTAACAATGGATTCTGATGGACAGCATTATGCCTCCGACATGCCAGTTTTTATTGACGCGTTGGAGCAGAATGAAGGTGCTATGATAATTGGTGCCCGTAACCTTCAGGCCGACGGGATGCCTGGCAAAAATACTTTCGCTAATAAGTTCTCTAACTTCTGGTTTAAGGTTGAGACACTACAGACTCTGGCCGATACTCAGAGCGGATATCGTCTTTATCCTCTCACGCCAATGCAGGACATGCATTTCTTTACCCCTCGTTATGAATTCGAGGTTGAGTCAATAGTTCGTCTGGCATGGAACGACGTTAAGGTCATGAACGTACCTATCAACGTGCTCTATCCCGAAGACAGGGTGTCGCATTTCCGACCTTTGCGTGACTTTACACGTATTAGCATTCTTAATACGGTACTCGTAATCTGTGCCCTGCTCTATTTTTATCCTAAGTGTTTTGTACGATGGATTGATCGCACTCTTATCCATAGTACTGAGAGCGCATCTCGTCTCGCTTGTGCCGTTGGTGTCGGGGCAATGATTGGCACTATGCCTATTTGGGGCTTGCAGACTGTAGTGGCTTTTGCTTCTGCTCATTTCCTTAGGCTCAACAAGATTATCGTGCTTGCTTTCTCCAATGTCAGTCTGCCTCCTGTTATCCCGTTTGTGCTATATTACAGCATGAAGATTGGTGGATGTATTCTTGGCTCTGATGCGGCTATCGATATCAATAGTCTTACCATTGAGAGTGTGAAGGATACATTCGTACAATATGCTGTAGGCGCAGTTCCCTTTTCTATTGTGTGCGGCTCTGTTTTTGGGGTGCTCTCTTATCTCATTATCCGAATATTCCGGAAGTAACATGCCCCCTTTTGTCGTGAAAGATGTAACTTTGCTACATGAAACGACTTTTCCTGTCCATTTATTCATTTCTCGCTCCGCGTAAATCGCTTATGTGGATCCTATTGGTGTTCTCTACACTGACAATGGTTCTACTCACTGCTAATGTACGTGTAGACGAAAATATATCTAGCTTCTTCCCGTCACAAAGCAAAGAGAGTGACTTCGTGATGAAGAACATGAAGGCTATGGACAAGATTATTGTCGTGGTCGAAGATACTAATGGCGATTCTGATATATACACAGCGGCAGAGATGTTTGCCGATTCACTAGAGCGAATGGTGGGTGACGCTTTGTCTTTATCTCTATATTATGACGATGAATCAGAAGATGAGTTGCTTGACTATGTCTATTCTCATTTGCCTTATCTTCTTACTGCCGACGACTACCTGTCTGTCGACAGCCTGACAACCGATAACGCCATAACTGCTAAGATGGTAGAGAACCGTCAGTTGCTCGCAGGTCCTCTTGGTGTCGGTTATGCACGATTGCTGTCTGCCGACCCTATGGGTATTGCTATGAGTGCCTTGGCTAAGCTACAGACTATTAAGCCTGACAATAACATCTCTATGCAAGATGGCTTCATGATGTCCGACGGACGTCTTGTGATGTTCATTACTATGCATGATGACTTCTCTAAAACGGGCGACAATGCTAAGGTTGTTGATTGCATAAGGAATGTCTCTCAAAGTGTTGGTGATGTAATGGGTGTCTCTATATATGCCTATGGAGCTCCCGTTGTAGCAGTATGCAATTCTGGCCAGGTCAAGCGTGACGAGACGGTTACGGTTACTATCTCGCTAGCTCTTACAGCAGTCGTTATTTTTATGGTGTTTAAGCGCAAACGCGCAGTACTACTCATAATACTTCCAGTATGCTATGGTGCGTTGTTTGCCTTTGCATTCACCTCTATGCTTGGTATGCAGCTCTCTCTCATATCTGTCGGTACGGGCGCTATGGTCTTGGGCCTGGCTATGAGTTATTCGATACACATGCTTACTCATAGCCTCCATTCTGAAAGCATTGAGCAGCTTGTCAGCGAAATGGCCTATCCTATGACGGTGGGTAGCATAACGACTATTGGCGCTTTTGTTGGACTTATATTCACAGATTCTAAGATATTGCAGGACTTGGGAATATTCGCCGCCGCAGCTTTGGTGGGAACTCTTCTGTTTTGTCTTATCTTTATGCCTCATTTCCTTGTCCCTAATGCTAGTCAGAAGAAAAGTTTCGCTCTGCGAATGATTGAGAGATTTGCTGGCTACGACTACTCTTCTAATCGTGTCTTGGTAGGTGTCTTAGTTTTATTGGTAATCGTCGGCTTGTGTTTCTTCAACAATGTGGGCTTCAGTAGTGATATGAATAATCTCAACTATCATGGCGATGAATGGGTTGAAAAATCTCAGCAGGTAGTTGAGTCAACGGTTATGCCTAACGACACTTCGCATCACGCGACATTGGTCGTGACTGGTCATAGTTATGACGAACTGGCGAGAAATGGTGAACTTCTGACCTCTGCTATCAATGAGATTCCTGGCATATATGGCTATACTTCTCTTTCTCCTTGGTTCCTTCAGAGCGACTCTGTGCGTCAAGATAGAGAAGATAGATGGAATAGTTATTGGACTTCAGAGAAGAGACAGCAGACTTTTTCGGCTCTTGACAAGGCTGCTTTGACTAATGGCTTTGAACTTTCTGCTTTTTCTCGTTTCAAAGATATCATAGATACTGAGGTGTCGGCCTTGTCTGAGAATGGTGATATGCCTTCAGCTTTTGAAGACTATCTCTCTCAGAAGGATAGCACGTTGATGCTTTATGTCAACTTATCTATATCCAATTCTAATAAGGATGCGATAATGGACGAACTGTCAATGTGCAGGGGGACTGTGGTGACCGATATGGGATATTTTGTCCGTAAGGCTACCTCTGGCATTATCAGCAATTTCAACTATATTCTTCTCCTATCTTCAATCCTTGTCGGTCTTGTTCTGCTCTTGTCCTACACCCGTTTCGAACTCTTCATCATGACATTCTTGCCGATGTGCATCAGTTGGGTTATCATCCTTGGCATGATGGCTCTTTTCGGCGTCGAGTTCAATGTGGTTAACATCATCCTTTCTACATTTATCTTTGGCGTAGGTGACGATTTTAGCATCTTCATCATGGATGGCCTGCTATCTCGCTATAAGGGTGAAAAAGACATGTTCTTATCTCATAAGACAGCTATTGCTCTGTCTGGACTGGCTATCGTTATAGGATTGGGTGTACAGGTTTTCGCACAGCATCCTGCCTGCAAGTCTATAGGATATCTCAGCATTTTCGGTTTGGTGGCGGTGATTTTCACCTCCTATGTCGTTCAGCCTATCCTGTTCCGCATATTCATCAGTAATCCTGCCAAGAAGGGACAACCATATACTGTCAAGAATCTATTGCGTTCAATAGCCTATTACGGTATCTTCCTCATGTGTTGTATTATAGCATATATAGCATTGGGCCTTCTGTTCATTCTGCCAATGAAGAATGCTTATAAAAAGACGGTGGCGCATTATATATTGTGGTTATGCATGAAGGCTATTTACTGGATTATGGGATTGTCCTTCCCTGTCACCAACATTGGCAAGGTCGACATATCTTCTCCTTGTGTGATTGTAGCCAACCATCAGTCTTTCATCGATCTTCTCTATGTGCTTTCAATCTCGCCCAAGATTGTGTGCATCACTAAGTCTTGGGTTGTCAACTCTCCATTCTTTGGACCTCTGACTAAATACTGCGACTTCTATAATGCTGATGAGGGTAGTGATGAGATGATTGACAAGATGAGGTCGTGCATCGATCGTGGCTACTCTATTGTTGTCTTCCCTGAGGGAACTCGTAGCGCCGACTGCCGTATTCATAGATTTCATAAGGGGGCTTTCCTTTTGGCAGAAAAACTCTCCGTAGATATTTTGCCTATAGTGGTTTATGGAAATGGTATGGTGGCGTCCAAGGTTCAGCCTTTCAACCTCAAGAATGGATGGATAGTGAATAAGGTCATGCCTCGCATTTCTCGCAATGAATTATCTACCATGAACTACGTTGAACAGACAAAGCATATCTGTCAGTTGATGCGTAATGAACTAGAAGAGATAAATAAGCAATACGATATAGATGACAATCCTTATTACCGGGAAGCGGTCTTGCATAACTATGTCTATAAGGATGTCGAAGCCTACTGGCATATGCGCATGTCATTAGGTAGCGATAAGGACCTCTTGCACTCTGAACGCCTAAAGCTTGGCGTATAGCTTCTTTGACTATATTCGTGTATCTTTAAACTTTTTATACTGTTTTTGTGTTGTATTTTGGGTGATGATATATCTTCGTTAAAGAAAAATATGCATCTTTGTGTGGTAATTTAATATGCGTTATGACAGATATAGAAATAGCCAATTCAGTCAAGATGTCTCCTATTGCTCATATTGCCGCTAAAATAGGTGTGAGCGACGATGATATCGAGATGTATGGCAAATACAAGGCCAAACTACCTCTTGATCTTATTGATTATAGTAAAATAAATAGCAGCAAGCTTATATTGGTTACGGCCATCTCTCCTACTCCTGCTGGTGAGGGTAAGACTACTGTTTCTATCGGCCTCGCTGATGGATTGTCAAGAATAGGCAAGAAGACTATTGCTGTATTGCGTGAGCCATCTCTTGGCCCTGTGTTTGGTATCAAGGGTGGTGCAACTGGTGGAGGCTATTCTCAGGTGTTGCCTATGGAGGATATCAATCTCCATTTTACTGGCGACTTCAATGCTATTGAAAAGGCTCATAATCTCCTCGCGGCTCTTATCGACAATAATCTCCAGAGTAAGACTAATAACCTCGGCATTGATCCTAGAACGGTAAAGTGGAAGCGTGTCATGGATATGAACGACCGTGCTCTCCGACATGTCATGGTTGGTATGGGTGGCACTTCCGACGGAGTGCCTCGTGAAACGGGCTTCGACATTACTGCGGCTTCTGAAGTGATGGCTATATTATGCCTCTCTGATAATATGGAGGACCTTAAGCGCCGTTTGGGCAATATATATGTTGGTCAGACTTTTGATGGTAAAGACATATTCGCTCGCGACCTTAAGGCTGAGGGCGCTATGGCGGCTCTTCTTAAGGATGCTATCAAGCCTAACCTTGTTCAGACTATCGGTAAGACGCCCGCCATCATCCATGGTGGTCCTTTTGCCAATATCGCTCAAGGTACTAATACCATAATTGCTACCAGAATGGGCTTGTCTCTTGCCGATTATGTGGTTACTGAAGCGGGCTTTGCTTCCGATTTGGGTGCAGAGAAGTTCTTCGATATAAAGTGCGTACAAGCTGGTCTTAAACCTTGTGCCGTCGTGCTTGTGGCTACTATCCGTGCATTGAAGTATCATGGTGGTGTCCCAGTAGCTAGCCTTAAAAAGGAGGATGTAAGCGCTTTGCTTCGTGGTATGGCTAATCTTGAGAAGCATATCGAGAATATGCGCAAGTATAAGGTGACTCCTATTGTTGCTATTAACCATTTCGTTGATGATACTGATGCCGAGATACATGCTGTTCAGGCTAGATGTCAGGAACTTGGTGTCGAGGCTCATGTCGCCGATGTATGGTCAAAGGGTGGCTTGGGTGCTGAAAACCTTGCTCAGGCTGTTGTTAACGCTGCCGAGAGTGGCAAGGCCAATTTCGAACCATTGTATAAATGGTCTGAATCAATAGAGAAGAAGATAAGTCGCATCGCTACTGAGATATATGGTGCCGATGAGGTAGAATATTCTACACAGGCTAAGAAGGATCTTCAACGCATCAAGGATC
The DNA here is from genome assembly GCA_024401335.1 of Bacteroidales bacterium. Taxonomy (GTDB): domain Bacteria; phylum Bacteroidota; class Bacteroidia; order Bacteroidales; family Marinilabiliaceae; genus W3P20-009. The sequence continues at coordinate 118,116 of JAKSLH010000005.1, read as the reverse complement.
TTGGCATGTCCGGCTTGCCTATCTGTATAGCAAAGACTCAAAAGTCTCTCTCAGACGATCCTCAGAAGATTGGTCGACCTACTGGTTTCAATATTACAGTTCGCAACATTGAACTGGCCGCTGGCGCTGGATTCATCATCCCGCTGACTGGCGAAATGATGCGTATGCCTGGCCTCCCTTCTCATCCTGCTGCCGAGAACATCGATATCGATGCCAATGGCAAGATAACAGGATTGTTCTAACGGATATTAGTATATAAACAAAGACAGGGCTCTCTGAAATGCAGAAAGCCCTGTCTTTTGTTATATGCGATCATTTTTTAGAAAACGAACTGCAGTCTAGCCTCTACAGCATTGTAGTTATGGTTTTCAAGTGCTTTGTCCGTTATATCATCCTTGGCGTGAGATTGGCCATGAGAATAGTTTAGACGGGCAAGAAGATACTTGTTTATACCGTAGTTCAATCCGATGGTGAAGTCATTTTCTGTAGTTTGCCAATCTTTCCCTTGATTGTAAGCCGCATGTCCAAAGCGGGCGCATAACTCAAGGTTCTTGGCTGATACGTTTGTAGCATAGCCATTAGCCTTGCTGTAGTTCTGCTGTTCGCCGATAAGCAAGAAGCCACCTTGAACGTAGAAACCTCCAACTTCCGAATTCTCGTCACCAGGAGTGTTTATGTGTGCGTGCTGGTATCTGCATTCGGCATATAGCTTGCCAGATATGAATATAGCTTCCGTTTCAGCGCGAAAAATGCTATACTGATCATCGTTGGTAAATGTCTTGCCCAAGAGGACCATGCTGTTGCTTTGGGTCAGTGAATATGTGTTGAAAGTTGCTGAGTTAGGTGTGTGAGTAAACAAAGGTGCCACGCCCAAATGGAGTACCTGCTTGTCGCTGAGAATAGGGCGTGCTATCAGTTTGGCAGCAATGTTATATCCCTGATTAGTAGATATGCTGTTGACATTTCCATCGGAAAAAACACCTATGGTGAATTTTAGAGGGTCAGAATTGTAATTGTAGGCCAAACCTAGTTTTCTTGATATACCGTCGACAGCCTTATCTATTGATGAGTTTTGGATAAATCGGTAAGCAGGGCCTAATGTTTCGTAACCAAAAGGCATCCAAAAATTACCAAGTTGCAAACTTGATTTGTCGGATGTTTTGTATCCAAAGTATAAATCGGTAAAAGTAGCGGCTGCCCCAGTAAACCTTACCTCGACCTTTGTGCTCCATGATTCTCCGTAATTAGCTATGAATCCGATTCTTGTGTCGTTCATTCTTACGACGTTGGTAGAATGACCATTGTTTTTGCCTAGATCGCCGCCGTATACTCCGGCGTCGAAATGAGTTCTGCCCTTAAGTGTTATATTCAGATCGCCCGATTCTGTCGCTATCTTTATCTGTCCATGCGAGAGGCAGGCCGAAGTCAAAAGAGCTGTTGCCAAAAGAGTTATTCTTGTTTTCATATTATTGTCTATGTGATGAGTAAGAAACAGAAAGGACCAGAAACAATCAACATATAAGTTAGCTGTTCTGGTCCTTTGTTGGTATTGTCTAATAGCTGACGCCTGTGTATGGCTTAGTATTTAGCCTTGATTTCTTCAAGTGAGATGCACTTGATGCCCATGTTTCTCATGTCGAAAACGTTAGCTTCTGCAACTTCAGGAGTCTTAGCAGAGCAAGCGTCTAGGCAGCAGATGGTCTCATAATTGAGAGACATTGCATCGTTGGCAGTGCCACGAACACAGTTAGGGTACTGAGTTCCAGCCAAGATAACCCTCTTAACGCCCATACGGCGAAGTATCATGTCGAGCTGAGTCTGGAAGAAAGCAGAGTTGCGGAACTTGACCACTCTCATGTCTTCGGGTTCGATAGAGATGCCAGGAACTATTTCGCATCCCCATGTGCCAGGTACGCAGTAGCCAGGCTTGCCATCAGTGAACAAAGGAACGCGTGGCTCATCAACGTCGAGTCCGTTTGGTCTGTGTTCGCGAACGATGTGAACGACCTGCCATCCCTTTGAGCGGCCATACTTAGCGAGATCGTCGATAGCAGGAATGGTAGCCTTAGCGCCAGCGACACACAAAGCGCCCTTAGGATCTACAAAGTCGTTCTGCATGTCGATGATGATGATTGCAGTCTCGGCAGTTTTTGTTTTAGATTGAGCAAAGGTCATTACTGATGAGAGGACCAATGCCATTACGAAAAATAACTTTTTCATACTGTTGTTTTTTTAATTTCGATAGCAATACCGCTATCCAGGTCTTGTATTTATAATTTGTAATCGAAATGATATCTTTCCTTTCGATTACAATGCAAATATAGATAATAGATTTCAATATGAAAGTATATTTACGTTTTTTAACTACAACTTATTACTTAATGGTTATTAGTTGTGTCATTTTGATAGAAAAACAGCATTGTAATTAATGAATGGAATAAGGCAGATGGGGATTGACACTAACACATTTCTAACACATAACACAAAAATTGGGGTGGTCAGATATGAAGAGAGTTGATAGTTCGCAGATATCAATGTCAAAATTGTATATATTTGCTAGTCGAAAAATATTACGTAATGCCTGCAACATATACATTTGCTCTTGAACGTTTAGGTACTATAGAAGTGCTTGAGAAAATCAATGCGCGTGGTATGTCGTTGCGTGTTCATGAGGGCGGTGTAGTGCGAGTTACGGTGCGCCCGGGCACTCCGCAGCAAGAGATAGGACGGTATGTGGCAGAGCAGTCGCAATGGATAGAGGATGCACGAAACAGATTGGCAAAGAAAAGCCACAGCATGACCGTTTTCACTCCCGAAACACAATTTGCTACAAGGCAGCATACGTTGCGACTTACGGCCGATGCTAAGGATTCGAGAGTGCATCTGCAAGTGAAACAGGGCGTCATACAGGTCAGTTATCCGCCGTCGGTTAATCCGGCAGAGAATGAAGTAGTGCAAGAGTTGGCAAGAAAAGGCATAGCATTTGCTTATAAAGTAGAAGGTCAAAAAGTATTGCCACAACGAGTGGACGAGCTTGCCAAGCGATTCGGGTTCAGATATTCGACAGTAGAATTGAAAGACCTCAAGTCGCGTTGGGGCAGTTGCTCGACAAAGGGGTGCATACAGCTCAATGTTCATCTCATGCGTTTGCCTTTGCATCTTATCGACCATGTGATTCTTCATGAATTGTGCCACACTGTTGAGATGAATCATGGGCCTAAGTTCCATATGCTTCTCGACAAAGTCGATGGCGGTCTTGCCGCAAGACATAGTAAAGAATTAAAAGCCTACCGAACTCAATGTTGGTAGGCTTCTGATATATCTGATATTATTGTTTTACCATATCTCTGACATGTACGTCTCTCTGAGGGAATGGTATCTCAATATTGTTCTCGTTGAGTGTATTATAGATTATCTCGTTTATCTTGCTGCATGTCATTAGTTTCGTATGCAGCCTTACCCATAATACTACATACAGGTCAACACTACTGTCACCAAAACCGTTAAGCGCTACCACGATATTCTTCGAAGGGTCGATGTCAGGCATGTCTTTACTCTGCTTGTCCATAAACTCTCTAATCTTGTCTATGAGCACTTCTCTCACTCGCTCTATATTTGTGCCATAGGCTACTCCTATTGGAAGTTTTACAAGTTCATAGTCGTGGTTCCTGGTCAGGTTCTTGAAACTCTTGGCAAAGAGGTTGCTGTTCAAGAATGCCAATATGCTACCGTCTAGTGTCTGTATTTGTGTACTCTGATAGGTAATGCTATGCACAATGCCTCGTATCCCGTCACACTCTATCATCTCTCCTACTCTTACTCGTCCTGCCATAAGCGACATTCCATAGAAGAAGTTATTCAATACGTCTTTCATGGCGAAACCAACACCGGTCGCTAAACCTGCTGTTACAATCGAGATGCCTGTACCAGGAATGTTCATCAGGATGAGTGATATAATGAAAAACGCTCCCCATACAACAATCGATATCAAGTTGTTCCCAAGCGTGATGTTCGCAAGCTGATTGGCCTTGGTCTTCTTCTCTACATAGTGGTTGTATGACGAACGGAGAATGTAGTTCAAGAATTTGAATATGAAATACATGCTGCTTACCGTCACGATCTTTGCTATCGACAATTCAAATACATCTGGCACTTTCACGAAGTCTGTAAAGAATATCGTTGCACAGGTATCCGACATGTCAAAGATGTCCGACGCCCAATAGATACATACAGGAACCGACAATACTGCAAGCAATGGAATGACGGTCATGTTGATGAGATCGCCTATCCATGTGTACTGGAAGAACTTGCCGTCTTGCTTGTGATACGACTTCATCACTTTTTCTACCTGTGTGTTGTCTTCCAGCATGCCTTCTATGCTTTTTCGTAATATCTTGTCTTCGTATATCTTCATAGCGTCATAACAGCATGTTATGCCATGTATGCATGTGAGCTGTATCATCCACCACATGAATATCTGTACCGCCAATAGTGTGAAGCCACACCAGCTGGCTATGCATGACACCGCTATTGTTGCAAACGAGATCCATGTGTAGAATCGGTCCGCAGACTCAACTTGTGTGCTGTATTTCTTGACTCCGTCAAACTGAAACAATGTCGCTATTAAAAGCAACGGTGGAAAAAGCAGGCTGACTACGCTGTTCGGAACGAAGATGATTCTGACGAATATTACGAAGAATCCCATCGCCATGACAGGGAAATAGAGCCTGTATCCGTATCTCAATTTGTTAGCGTCTATTCTGAATAGCAACGACGCGACAATGGCCGACATCAACAATGTGAATTCTACAAGCAGACTGCTTGCCATTTTGAAGAAGTTGTCGTCGATGATATAGCTCATGATGAAGAGCACAATCGAGAATAATACCATCGAACAGGCTGTTATGATATAATTCTTTCGTTTCTCAAATAGCTCACCTTTGAATTTGTTCGATAATAGGAATCTGATGACGATGTTGCACAAAATGATGACTATCGCCAGATAGAATATGGCAAAGAAGGTGAATATTAAGACTACTGGTCCCTTCCAATCTGATTTCACTCTCTCTTCTCCAGTCAAAACATATTTGTCTTTTATGTCCCTTACGGCAATGTTCCAGTAGTATTTTGGACGAGCAAGCATCGAGATAAAACTTGTCTCTCCATTCTTGAAGATGTTCTGCTGTATCGATTGGTACTTGTTGAGCGCATAGTCATTTAATACCTTCATCTTCTCGCCTATGGCGATATACTGGTCATAGTCCTCTTTTATCGCATCGTGAACTTCTATGAGCGATTTCCTTATCTGGTTTACTATCTCTATACATGAGTCTCTTTCTGCCTGATGTGATGGAGCTAGAAGAAACTTGCTTCTTTTGGCCTTCTCTGCCACAACGTCAACAAGGCTGTCGACAATGGCTATATTTGTGCTGTCTACAATCTCTGTCTTCTCCTCGTTGTTGCTTACCGACTCTGCTACATTCCCTATGTTTGTATCCTTCGTATATCTTGGAGGCAACGACACAAGGGCATCGATCAGCTTTTCATAGCGGTCGATCTCTAGCTCTATCCTTTCCAGTATCTTGAAATATGGCTCCTGTTGCCTTGTGAAATCTCTATACTGTCTTGTTGCTTCATTACATGCATAGGTGAGATTGAAGATATAGTCCTGTTTCTGCGAATAGAGTATCAGCGCTGTCTGGTTGCTCTCTTGTATCATCTTCAGCATCTTCTCATGCTGCATGGTGTCAAACTGCTTATACTTGGCAAGATTCTCCTGTTGCTCCTTATAAAGGTGCTCCAGTTCGTCTCTCAACACTTCAAGTGTCTTTACAAGGTCACTCTCATTGAGCACGGCCTGCGTAGGCGTGATCATCAAGAGTAGCAGAATGATAGATAGGATTTTTTTCATGGGTTCCAGGTCTTATGGAGTTCTATAATGCAAGGAAGTTTCTCAGTATGGCTTCTCCTACGCTTCCGCTTTTTTCTGGGTGAAACTGCGTAGCATAGAAGTTGTCCTTATGTAGCGCCGAACTGTAGCTTAAAGTATGTGTTGTTGTCGCTGCCGTATATTCGCAGAGCGGCACATAATAGCTATGCACAAAATAGACGAACTTACCCTCCTGCTCACTGGTGAATAGAGGTGTCTTCACGTCACTTATGTTGTTCCAGCCCATCTGAGGTATCTTGAGGTTGTCTATATTGTCCTCTGGTAGCTGGAATCGCTTCACTTCAACATCAAATATGTTTAGGCAGTCCGCATCGCCCTCTTCAGAATGTCTGCACATTAGCTGCATGCCAAGACAGATGCCAAGCACTGGCTGCTTGAGCGAACAGATGAGTTTGTCAAGACCACTTTTCTTCAGATATTCCATTGTCGTGCTGGCCTCGCCAACGCCTGGAAATATCACCTTGTCTGCACTCTTGATCTTTTCCTCGTCGTCTGTTATCTCTGCCTCGACTCCTAGTCGCTTTAATGCGTTGCTTACCGAACGTATGTTGCCCGCGTTATATTTTATGATGACTACCTTCATTGGTTGATCGTTTTTTAGTTGAAAATAACGGTCTTGTTCTCATATACAAGCGTGCGTCTCGCTATATGAGCCGCAACAGCTCTCGAGAGCACTATCTTCTCTACATCCTTGCCTTTCTGCACAAGTGTCTCTGGTGTGTCTCGATGTGTTACACGTATTATGTCTTGCTCTATTATTGGACCTGCATCAAGATCTTCTGTTACATAATGGCTTGTCGCACCAATCAGTTTCACTCCTCTGGCATGAGCCTGGTGATATGGCTTGGCGCCAACGAAGGCTGGTAGGGTAGAGTGGTGTATGTTGATTATCCTGTTAGGATATGCCTTGATGAAATCGGTCGAGAGTATCTGCATGTAACGCGCAAGAACAACAAAGTCTATGTTGTTCTCCTCTATGAGCTTCATCTGGAGCTTCTCCTGCTCTGCCTTGTTCTCTTTCGTTATCTTAATGAGGTGGAATGGTATGCCAAACTGGTCTGCTATGGTCTTCATTTCCTCGTGATTGCCTATGATGAGAGGTATCTCAACATCAAGCTCACCACCATGATATCTTGCAAGAAGGTCATATAGGCAATGTGACAACTTCGATACCATAATCGCCATCCTTAGCTTTTGGTCGCTGAAGTCAAGCTGCCATCTCATGTGGCAAGGTACGGCTATCGCATGCTCAAATGCTGGAGCTATCTGATCCTTGGTGAGCTCAAATCCTTCAAGCTCCCACTCTATTCTCATAAAGAATTGACCCTCAAGCTTGTCCGTATGCTGGTCAAGCGCTACGATATTTCCGTTGTTTCTCTGAATGAAATCTGTTACACGTGAGATGAGTCCCTTCTGGTCGGGACAGTTGATGCGCAATATGGCTGTTACCGATTTTTCCTTGTCCATGTCTATATATGTTTCTATTTGCAAAAATAATCAATATAATATAATACTATGTGTGTTGCGTTTGTTTATTTGCAGATAAAGAGAATCTTTGTATAAATATACGGGTCTATAAAAGGCTGACCATAAGCTAACCAGACTATACCTTTATGATTAAAATATGCGATTTGTCATATTTTAGAACTGTATGTATATGCATAAATGCATCCTGTGGTGAATATTTATTCGTGTCTGCCCAAAATTCTCTTTTACATTTTCCATTACATTGATAAAAACACTATTTTTGTACGTATTTCACCTTGTTAGGCTTTATTAGCATAAAATATTACCAAAATGGTTACCTTTTCTATAGCACTTTTGTTGCTTGTTTGTGGATACTTCGTCTATGGCGCATTCGTTGAAAGAGTGTTCGCTCCCAACTATTCCCAGAAGACTCCCGCCATCCTTCATCCTGATGGCGTAGATTTCCTCCCATTGCCTACTTGGAAGGTCTTCATGATCCAATTCCTCAATATCGCAGGTCTTGGGCCTATCTTCGGCGCTATCATGGGCGCTAAGTTCGGTACGGCATCCTATCTGTGGATTGTATTTGGAACTATCTTCGCTGGTGCGGTTCATGACTTCCTCGCTGGTATGATTTCTCTCTCCAACGACGGTGAGAGTCTCCCAGAGATCATCGGCCGTTATCTTGGCAAACGCACAAAGGCTGTCTTCGGCGTTTTCACAATTGTACTCATGGTCCTTGTGGCTGCTGTCTTTGTAAGTGGTCCTGCCGAACTTCTCGCTGGCATGACACCCGACTTCCTCGACGCACTCAAATGGATCCTCATAATCTTTGCCTATTACATACTTGCCACTCTTCTCCCTATCGACAAGATCATCGGCCGCGTCTATCCGCTATTCGCCATTGCTCTTATCTTTATGGCTATCGGCATTCTTGTGATGCTCTATGTTAAGCACCCTGCTCTCCCTGAGATTTGGGAAGGCTTCGGTACTAAATATGAGACCAACCCTATTTTCCCTATGATGTTCATATCCATCGCCTGTGGTGCTATCAGCGGTTTCCATGCTACCCAGTCTCCTCTTATGGCTCGTTGCATGACTCAGATTAAGCATGGACGCCCTGTCTTCTACGGCGCAATGGTTACTGAAGGTGTCGTAGCTCTCGTATGGGCTGCTGCGGCAACTTGTTTCTTTGGAGAAAATGGCATCGTTGACGCTGTCTCTGGTAAGGCTTTCACCGGCGCATCTGTGGCTACGGCTATCTCTCAAGACTGGCTTGGCGCTTTCGGTAGCATACTTGCTCTTCTCGGCATTGTTGCGGCCCCTATCACATCAGGCGACACTGCTCTACGTTCTGCTCGTCTCATCGTGGCCGATTATGTTCATATCGAGCAGAAGAGCATCGCTAAGCGCCTCATGGTTAGTCTCCCTATCTTCGCAGCTACTATCGCGGTCCTCGTGTATAGCATTAACGATAAAAACGGATTTAATATCATCTGGCGCTACTTCGCTTGGTGCAACCAGACTCTCTCGGTGTTCACTCTCTGGTCTATAACGGTTTTCTTGGTTATAGGCAAGAAAAACTACTTCGTGACTCTCATACCTGCCATATTCATGACGGCTGTCTGCACAACATACGTTTTCGTGGCTCCCGAATGCCTAGGCCTGTGGCCTGGCCAGACTATTCCTGGATATATAGTGGGTGCCGTTTCGGCTGTTGTGTCTGCTGTCTTGTTCCTCATCTGGCATAAGTCTTACACTAAACAGTAATTCCTGCCTTTCTTGATGGATAATAGCAAGAAGATACTGGTTACTGGCGCTACAGGATTGGTGGGAACACATGTCCTCCTTTATCTGCTTGAGAAGGGGGCCGATGTGTGCGCTTTGTGCCGTCCCTCTTCCAATAAGGAAATAGTTCGCCGTGTCTTCGCTCATTATGGTAAGGAACAACTCTTCGACGCTGTCGAATGGCGTAACGCTGAACTCCTCGATGTCGAATCGGTGTCTGCAGCTATGACCGATATATCTGTTGTCTATCATACAGCGTCCATGGTGTCCTTCAATAGTTGCGAACATGACCTCCTGTGGCGCGTCAATATCGACGGAACTGTCAATGTCATATCGGCTGCCATGAATAGTGGTGTTGAGGCTTTCTGCCACGTAAGCTCTATCGGCGCTGTAGGTCATACTTCCGATGGCTCGCCTATCGACGAATCAACTCCTTTCCAGCCCGATGCCGACCGTTCGGTATATTCACAAAGTAAGTTCCGACAGGAAATGGAAGTGTGGCGCGCTATGGAACAGGGACTGAAGGCTGTGATTGTCAACCCTGGAGTTGTGCTCGGTCCTTGCCTCCTGTCTCGTAGTAGCGGCTCTATAGCTTCTGCAACAAAAAAGGGCTCTAGGTTCTATGTCGAGGGACAGACTGGTTATGTCGATGCTCGCGATGTGGCTAAGGCTATGGTCCAGCTTGTCGAAAAAGAACTCTTTGGCGAACGGTATGTCCTTGTAAGCGAGAACTCGTCTGTTCGCAATGTGCAGAATCTCTTCGCTGATGAGTTTTCTGTCGAGCGACCTAAATATAGGGCATCTAAAATGCTCATGAATATTGCTGCTACTCTCTTGGCTGTCAAGTCGTTGTTTGTTGGCTCTAAGCCGGCTCTCACCTACGAGTCTGTTCGCTCTATGGGTGGCAATAACTCTTATTCGTCAGAGAAGGTGCGTAAGGCATTAAATATAGATTTTATATCATTAAAAGATAGTGTGGCTAATATGGCTGCATTCCATAAATGTAAGTTATGAAACAGAACTTGAAAGGTAAAGTAAAGGAACTGATCCTTATGAATGTGCAGGGTGAAGACCGTCCCGGTGTGACTGCTTCTCTAACTGCCGTTCTCGCTGAGCATAGTGTTGATATCCTCGATATGGGTCAGGCTACTATCCATAATGACCTCGGTCTTGGCATTCTCTTTGGCCTTTCCGAAAAAGCTCAGTCTTCTCCTGTTTTGAAGGATCTTCTTTTCAAGGCCTACGAGTTGGGCATGAATGTTAAGTTCACCCCTATTCCTATCGACCACTATAACGATTGGGTGGATCAGCAGGGCAAACAGCGTAATATATTGACTCTTATGGCTCGCCGTATGAAAGGCGAACATATTGCTGCTGTTACTAAGATTATTTCCGAACAGGGACTTAATATCGACCTTATCACTCGTCTCTCTGGCCGTCGACCTCTCGGTGACGATGGCGACAATATGATGAGCGTTATCGAATTCTCACTTAGAGGCGTCCCTAACGATGTCAAAAAACTGAAGGAGGATTTCATCGCCGTGTCTAAGGAGACAGGTGTCGATATTGCCTTCCAGGAGGATAACATCTTCCGCCGTAACCGTCGTCTGGTATGCTTCGATATGGACTCAACTCTCATCCAGACTGAGGTGATCGATGAACTTGCCCGTTGCGCTGGTGTCTACGACGAGGTTAGCGCTATAACCGAGTCTGCCATGCGTGGCGAGATTGACTTCAAGCAGAGTTTCACTAAGCGTGTCTCTCTCCTCAAAGGTCTCGATGTGTCTGTTATGAAGAATATAGCTGAGAATCTTCCGCTTACCGAGGGTGTTGAACGTCTCTTCCGTACTCTCAAGAAGTATGGCTATAAGACTGCTATCCTTTCTGGTGGATTCAACTATTTCGGCAACTATCTTAAGAGTAAGCTCGACATAGATTATGTTTATGCCAATGAACTTGAAGTTAAAGATGGTAAGCTTACGGGCAACTATGTTGGCGACATCGTCGATGGTGCTAAAAAGGCTGAAATGCTTAAGTTTATCGCTTTCAAGGAGGATATACACCTCGAGCAGGTGATCGCCGTGGGCGATGGCTCTAATGACCTCCCTATGATTCAGCTCGCCGGACTCGGTATTGCTTTCCATGCTAAACCAAAGGTTAAGGCTACTGCTCAGCATGCGATATCTGAAAACGGACTTGATACTATACTTTATCTTATCGGCTTCCGCGACAGAGAAATAGAATAATAATTATTCCAAATATATTTTGAATGATTGTTGAATGGCTCATGGCTTCGTGCTGTGGCCATTCTTTTTTTTCTACTACATACCTAAATAAACAATAAGCAGGAGAAAAACTTGTCTGTCTTTCTCCTGCTTGTCGAGATTTATATCAGTTAAGGGGTTAGCGTGTGTTTTATACCTTGAACACTTTGATAGCTGTCGTCACATCATGCAACATGCGCTGTAGCTCTTGTGCACTCGCAGCTATCTGCTCTGCTCCTGCCGCATTTTCTTGAGTCACTCTGTTCAAATCCATAATGGCTGAGTTGACCTGGTTTACTCCCGCATTCTGCTCTACACTTGCCGCTGTAATCTCTTTGATGAGGTTCACTACGGTCGCTATCTTTGGTAGCAGTTCTGTTACATGGTTATATGCATTCTCTGCCTCCGAGATACTAGATGTTGCAGTCTCATTTATGCCGTCAGCTGTGTCATGTGTCTGATCTGCTAGTCTACCTACCTCCTTTGCAACAACGGCAAATCCCTTGCCTTGTTCTCCTGCTCGCGCCGCTTCTACCGAGGCGTTGAGGGCTAGGATATTGGTCTGCATCACAAGCTCGTTGATGGCCGCTACGTCATTGGCGATATTCCTGATGGCTTCATAGCTGTTGTTTGTCGCGGCTCCCATCTCATCTACCATGCCGTTTATCTCTTCCGCAAGCTTGTTGGTTTGTATTGAGTTGTCTGTGTTCTGCTGTATGTTGGCTCCCATCTCTTCCATTGAGCTGGATATCTCCTCAAGCGATGCTGCCTGTCTATTGGCTGAATTCGACATGTTGTTCGATGCACTCGTGAGCTGCTGGATTGAACCTACAATCGAATCCGATGCGTCAACTACTGGCTCGATGACATCTCTGATCTTGTTCTGCATCTCTTTTATCATATTGGCGAGCGTTATAATCTCTTCGCCATATTTAGGAGTTGCAATCTGCTGCGTGAGGTCTCCTGTCGCTATTACACTTACCTCGCCGACAAGGTTCTTGATGGTGTCCGACAGACGTCTCTTGATACGCATGTATAGGACTACGAACAAAAGCATTACGCCAATGAATGCTGAGACAAGGAATATAACAATGATGTTTATGACGGTGTCATGTAATGTCTTGTTCACTATGATCATCATCATGCCTTTTGTTACGCCCGAATGATCTACAAATGGCATATAGGCTACATACTCCTTCGAGCCGAGAATCTCGCTCTTGCCCATCCATACTGTATGTTTGATGTAGCACGAATCAACTGCCGCCTGGTCAGGGATGATTGTGGCTGGATTAACGCCTTCCATTGTAGTGTTGAGGCATTTCTCTCCAGCAAAGACAAACATGTCAATGTCATACATCTCCTTGCTCCTCATCATCGATGATGGATTGTTGGCTATCGGACCGACAAGTATGCCTATCGCTAGGTCGTTGTCGTCATTGTCTTTGATGACTGTCGACGCATATTCGCAGATGTTGTCCGCAATGAAATCGCCACATCCGTTCTGTTTGCCGTTGGCCAACGTGCTCTGTATGACACTCCTGAGCTCGTCTTGCTCGAAATCGTCAAATGATGATGATATGACCGATCCGTTAAGGTTGGTGATCACATAGCCACCCAGATGCGCTCCCTTGCACACCCATTCCATTTCACTGGTTATGGTCTCTGTGTCTTCCTCGGTTAACGCTTCATATAGCTCTGTAAAGTCATCGTTAAGTAGGTTTGTCGCGTCTTTTAGGTTTGTTCTCTCTTGATCAATCTCCATGCCTGTTGACTTTATCTTCTCATTCAAGAGAGTATACTCATAATTGTCCATTACAGACGACTCAGAATAGTAGCCGATAAAGCATGCCACGACCAGAGCTATGACTACAACAATCAATGGTTGCATCACAATTCCTAATACAGAGTTTGAACTCATATTGTTTTTCATGTGGATAATCGTAATAGTTCTTGCCATATGTTACGATAACCACGATGAAAATGTTGTCTTTTTTGTGGCTTTAAAAGGGACCTGCTCTATGCCCTTATCTTTTGTTCTTAAAGAAGTCGCTGACTATCAGGCTGCACTCGTCACTCAGTATGCCTTTGGTGACTTGCGTTTTGGGATGTAATAATGATGGGGTGCAGCGTGAATATCCTCGTTTGGGGTCGTCGGCTCCATATACCAGACGTGTCAGTTGCGCCCATGCCAACGCACCCGCACACATGCAGCATGGCTCTACGGTGACATACAAGGTGCAGTCAGTCAAATATTTTCCACCAAGAAATTGTGTGGCTGTCGATAGCGCAATGATCTCCGCATGCGCCGTGACGTCTGTTAATGTCTCTGTCTGGTTGTGCCCACGACCGATTATCCTCCCTTTGCTGACTACTACAGCACCAATTGGCACCTCGTCTGCTTCAAGGGCTTTGTGCGCCTCTTTTAGCGCCTCTTTCATGAAATATTCATCGTTCAACTCGGCCATTGGTGGGTTATTTTTTCTTCTTGGCGTTCTTCTTTAATCTGAACTTATGGGCAAACTTGTCCACGTCGTAATCGTTCACGTCAAACTCTACCTTGATGTCCCAGTTGGCACGTACAGCTACCTTGTCCATGTAATAGGCTTGGGTCTCTGGCTGTATCTTCTTCTCGTAATTGCCAAGGTCCATCTTGCCGTTACGGTTGTTGTCTGCGACGATTCTTATCATGTACTCTGAAGGCTTGAGATACCTGAAGGCCATCTTGCCGTTCGAAGGCACGTAGTTTTGACGGATGACTTTCTCGCCTTTGACGTCTGTGAGCTGAAGGAGGGCGTTCTCAAATGCATTGTTGACAACTATGTATAGTGTGCCGTATTTGTCGAGTTTGGTCACGTTGACCTTAGCCTCTTTCTTGTTACACTGCAGTCCGTATATGTCTCTCACAGCCGCCGAGTCTATGCGTATCACATACTCCTCTCCTGGCTCCCATTCGGCTTTTATGGCTTTACGACAGATGTTGATGGTGTCAACGACTTCCTCAAAATTCACCGGGTAGAACAGAGTGTCCACTTTGTGCTCGAGTGTCACTTTGCTCCAGTCAAATGTATCAAATGGTGTTTCGCTGGTTATCGATAACGCGCCATACACACTTACCGATGTCGGTATGTTCATTTTGAGCGTAGGCGCCTCTGCCTTCTTCTCTTTGTTGTCTTTGTTCTTTCGGCTTTTCTTGTCGTCTTTCTTTACGCTTGCACTCTTGTCAATATACCACATGGTGAGTGTATCCACCATGTCGGTCATTTGCTTCAGGCTGTCCAATACTGAATATGTGACAGCTACAACTACCGAATCTCCCTTGTATATCAGTGAGTCTGTAAGCCATACGCTTACAGTGTCGTTATTCTCCGAATACTGTGGCAAAGCATGTCTTACATCTGGGTCTTGGCCTGGGAAACTGAACCTTGGCTTCTTTGCCATAGGTTTGTTAAACGTGAAGCTCAGAACGTTCTGCTTCTTGCGGTTGTCCGACGCTATGTATTGGTCATATACATCCTCTATGAACGCAAAGAGTTTCAGCGAGTCCGGAGTATACACTAGCGTGTCCCTCAATATGTGCTCATACACCCACTCTGTCGTGTCTTTCGATGTAGATAGCGAATCAATTCGTACACTGTCGTTTATATGCCTTATCTCCCACGATGGCGTTATCTGCTCATCTATCCATGCTATCTGCTCTCCTGGCTGGTTGTAGAGGAAGTCTCTGTTCTGGTCGTCTAAGGCGTATAGCCTGTATTTGCGCTCAGCTGGAACGTTCTTTATGGCAAATCGACCTTCTATGTCGGTCTTGGCTATTCTCGTTGGAGGCACTTTGTTAAATGCCGAGTCCTCTAGGTTCGACTGCAGCAATACATATATGCCGCTTAATGGCGTTATTGTCTGCGCATCATACAGATTTCCCGATATCATCATTGAATCCTGACTCTCTCCTGTCGAGAACGTAAATGTGAAGTTCTCATATACGTTGTTCTCGTTGAGGTCCGATAGACAGTCTGCAAAGTCAAGGGTGTATGTCGTACCTGGCATGAGAATGGTGTCGCTGTCAAAACGTATTCGCAACACATTGCCGTGAGCATCCAGCTTTGGCTTGATAGGTAGCGGTGGCGACATGACAAACTTGGTGTCCTGGTCCTTTAGCTGTATGTTCTCGTCAAATGTCAAAACCACCATGCTGCCGTTGAAGTTGGTGGCATTCTGCTCCGGAATCGATTTTACTAGCACGGGCGGCTTGCGGTCTTTGGGACCTCCCGTAGGCGTGCCAGGATTGGCACAACCAATGACTAGCGCCACAATGGCTGCTATCGATATGAATGTGTATAGATGTGAACGTCTCAAATTCTGTGGAATTATTTGGGTGCTAATTTACTAACTTTATCTCTAAATACGATTCTATATGTCCAAAATGACACCCCATTTTCTGCTGTCACTACTTGTCGCATCCATGTCAACTATTCTGATGATTTGTCTTGACGGCATAGAATACACCCCCTATTTTTTGCCATATTAGGCCTTCGCAGGCATAAAATGCAGGAAAAATGGTTGTTTTGTGGTATTTTGATGTCATTATGGGTTGTTTTCTTCATAATAATGAATTATACTTGCATTTGCCGGCATCGGAAGATGCTGGTGTCTAGTCTTTTTAGTCAAGAATACCGTATATTTTCTTGTTATGCCATATCGCAGATTGCCCAATACCGACCAGGCTCGTTTGCGTGCTCTTAAGGCAGCATGCAGTGCGACAGAAAAATATAGCCCAGAGAATATGAAGTTCAGCCAGAAGCTGGCTCTGGACGTGAAGTCGTTTACCCCCATATTCGAACAGGAGGTCAAACGTTATGTTGATAGCCGAACTCTGCAGTCTTCCATAGGCAGACAAGTCCTCGAGGCTGGCAAAAACGCACGACTATATCTGTCCCATTTCATTCAAGTCCTCAATATGTGCATCCTCAGAGGTGAGATAAAGAAAGACGCTCGCACTCTGCTGGGACTTGAGGCCGATGAGACAACTGTTCCCGACATGTCATCCGACCAGCTCCTTCTAGATATCGGTAAGGCCGTTATCGACGGCGAAAGCCGACGACAGGGCAACAAGATATACAATCCCTCTATCGCCAACGTCAAGGTTAAATACGACAGGTTCTGCGAAGCCTATGCTAAGCACAAGGACATTCAGCAGACTATTGCTAAAAACCATTCCAAGGTCGACGAGATAAGGTCTAAGGCCGATCAGCTGATACTCGAGGTGTGGAACGAAGTTGAAGCCTCTATCGGCACCGTCGATACAAATGAAAAAAGAGAATTGGCCATGGAATACGGCATCGTATATTTCTATAGGCCAATAGAAAGACAGAAGGATTTTTTTGCGGGTCGATAACAATTACTTATATTTGCGCTCAATTTTAAGGAAAGACATTTACTATTATGCAAGAAGAGGTTGAATTGGTGCTTGAAGACACCAAAGAACAGATGGGAAAAGCTATAGAACATTTGGACTATGAGCTTGGAAAGATTAGAGCTGGTAAGGCTAATCCAAAGGTCTTGGATGATGTCCGTGTAGAATATTTCGGTACTCCGACCCCACTTTCACAGGTGGCTAGCGTTACCGTGCCTGATCCTCGCACAATCGCTATCCGTCCTTGGGAGAAGAACATGATTCCTGCTATAGAACGCGCTATCATGGCTGCAAACCTCGGAATGAATCCTGATAACAATGGCGAGATGATCCGTATTCTCGTGCCTGTTCTTACTGAGGAACGCCGTAGAGATCTCGCTAAAATGGCTAAGAAGGCTTGCGAAGACTCTCGTATCGCTGTCCGCAATATGCGCCGCGACGCTATCGAGGAGTTCAAGAAGATGAAGAAGGATGGCCTCGCTGAAGATGCTCAGAAGGATGCTGAAGAGCAGGCTCAGAAAATCCATGACGCTTTCATCAAGAAAATCGATGAACTCTATGCAGCTAAGGAAAAGGATATCATGACAGTATAAAACTGTTATAACACATATTGAAGAAGCCTCGGTTGACCAACAACCGAGGCTTCTTTGTTTCTTGCAATCCGTAACCAACAAGCCGTCGCCCGCTTACAATCAGAAAAACTCACCATGCGCTGACAATACGCTACCTATACGCTACCCATACGATAGGATAACCATAACATGACGCAATGTCAAATCGTAAGCAATCGTACCAATTTTCTGCTGAACGCCAAATTGGCTTAAATCTCAAAAAAAACGTCATAAAGTGATAAATAGTGAACTAAAAATCGCTATTTTTGCAGAAGTGATAGAGGTTTCGGTAAGTCTGCCGATTGTCACAATTATACTAGGATATATTAATAATCGTTTATGGACAACAGTATCGATTGGAGTAGTCTTGGCTTTCAGTATATGTCTGCCGACTACAATGTACGTTGCTATTACAAAGATGGCAAATGGGGCGAACTAGAGGTTAGCTCAGATGAGAACTTACACATTCACATGGCATCTACATGCTTGCATTATGGCCAGGAGGCTTTCGAAGGCATGAAGGCTTTCCGTGGTAAGGATGGTAAGATTCGAGTCTTCCGTATGGACGAGAATGCTAAGCGTCTTCAGAAGACTTGTGACGGTATTCTTATGGCTAAGCTCCCTATTGAAAAGTACGAAGAAGCTGTCCGTAAAGTCGTCAAGTTGAACGAGCGCTTCGTTCCACCATACGAGTCAGGATGTTCACTATATATCCGTCCGCTCCTCATCGGTGTATCTCCACGAGTAGGCGTTAATCCATCAACAGAATATCTCTTCGTGATCTTCGTTATGCCTGTAGGACCATACTTCAAGGATGGCTTCAAAGCTACTCCTGTAGTTATCCTTCGTGGCTACGACCGCGCTGCTCCTCTCGGAACAGGTACATTCAAGGTGGGTGGTAACTACGCCGCTAGCCTTAAGCCAGGCTCAATAGGTAAGGAAAAGGGCTACTCTGCCGTTCTCTACCTCGACGCTAAGGAAAAGAAATATGTCGATGAATGTGGCCCAGCCAACTTCTTCGGTATTAAGAACAATACATACGTGACTCCTAAGTCTTCTTCTATCCTCCCTTCTATTACCAACATGAGCCTCCAGCAGCTCGCTAAGGACAACGGCATGGCAGTAGAACAGCGTCAGATACCTGAAGAAGAACTTGCAACATTCGAAGAGGCTGCTGAGTGCGGTACAGCCGCTGTTATCAGCCCTATCAGCCGCATCGATGACCTCGACGAGAACAAGACTTACGAATACAATAAGGACGGTAAGCCTGGACCTGTATGTACTAAGCTCTACAATCAGCTCCGCGCTATCCAGTATGGCGACGCTCCTGATACTCACGGATGGGTGAAGTTTATTGATTAATTCAATATTACAACAATATTTATTAGGGCAGTCGCTGAAAGGGGACTGCCTTTTTTGAGTCTATAGAAACAATAATATAACAACAAATATGTTCTCTGGAATAGTAGAAGAAATGGCTGTCGTTACTCGTGTGGTAGACGAGCAGACCAACAAGCATTTCACACTTACATGCCCCTTTACTAGCGAATTGAAGATCGACCAGAGCGTCGCTCATAATGGCGTATGCCTTACTGTCGTTAGCATTAATGGCAACGAATATACAGTTACAGCTATGGCCGAAACACTCAAGAAATCTAACCTCGGTCTCCTTAAGGTCGGTGATAAGGTTAACGTCGAACGCTCTATGGTTATGAACGGCCGTCTCGATGGTCATATCGTCCAGGGACATGTCGATCAGACTGCCGAATGTGTCAATGTTGAAGAGGTTGGCGGTAGCTGGTACTATACTTTCCATTATGTCCCTAATAAGGATATGGCTAAAGAGGGCTATGTTACCGTAGAAAAGGGCTCCGTATGTGTTAACGGCGTTAGTCTTACTGTCGTTAATAGCCAGCTTGACGGTTTCCAGGTGGGCATCATTCCTTATACACACGATAATACTAATTTCTGCCAGATCCAAAAGGGTAGTGTTGTCAATATCGAATTCGACATCATCGGTAAGTACCTGGCTCGTATAGCTAGCATTAAGTAATGAGACGCTTCGCTTATCTGTCGGCTCTTCTTCTCATGTGTTTGGGCTTGGCATCCTGCAGCTCGTCAAAGTCTGTGTCGGCTCCGGCAAAGAAGTCCTCTGCCAGTTCATCGGTCTCCTCCAAGAGTTCTACCGGAGGCCTTAAGGTGGGTGCTGTGACTACCGGACAAGCATCCTACTATTCCGACAAGCTGCATGGCAACACAACGGCCAACGGTGAGAAATACGACAAAAGGGCTATGACTTGTGCTCACAAGACTTACCCTTTCGGCACTATGCTTAAGGTTACTAATACCACAAATGGCAAAAGCGTTACTCTCCGTGTCAACGATCGTGGACCGTTCAAGGCTGGACGCATCGTCGATGTTTCAGGCGCCGCCGCTGAAAAACTCGATATGAAGACTGCCGGTGTTGTCAACGTGAAAGTCGAAATCGTTAAGCTTCCATAGCGCTCCGTCAATATGTCTATTGTGTTATAAAATGCAAATAAAATGACATAATAGTACATACTTGTTAACAAATATTACTTTATCTTTGCGACGAAACAAGTAATACATATCGGGAATGAGTAGAGTATTAAAAGATATTGTTCTTTCATCTTTCTTGTCTGTTGCTTTGATGGCTTGTAGCCAGCAACAGGATACTAGCATGGCTGACAAGACCGACTTCGTGTCTATCGAAGATGGCCATTTCGTAAAGAACGGAAAGCCTTACTATTACGTCGGCGCTAATTTCTGGTATGGTGCAATTCTTGGCTCTGAAGGTCAAGGCGGCAACAGGGCTCGACTCATATCTGAACTCGACTCTCTCTGCAATATAGGTGTTGACAACCTGCGTATCTTGGTAGGCGCCGATGGAGAAAACGGCTTGCCTTCTAGAGTTCAGCCTACTCTTCAGACTGCTCCTGGTGTATACAACGACACCATCCTTGCTGGCCTCGATTTCCTTTTGGCTGAAATGGGCAAGCGCGATATGAAGGCGGTCCTCTATCTTAATAACGCATGGGAATGGTCAGGCGGTTATTCTGTCTATCTCCAGTGGTGTGGCAAGGGTAGGGCTCCTATCCCAAGCATCGACGGTTGGCCTACTTATATGGATTACGTCAAGCAATATATGAGATGCCCCGAGGCTCAGGAGATGTTTGCCAACCATGTCCGCTTTATCATGGGACGCACTAATCGTTATACTAACGTGGCTTATGTCAATGACCCTACAATCATGACATGGCAGGTCGGTAACGAACCTCGTTGCTTCTCTGATGATAATAAGGAGGCTTTTGTCGATTGGATGCAAAGTGTGACTGCTCTTATCAAGAGTATCGACAATAATCATCTTGTCTCGTCTGGTAGCGAGGGTAAGCATGGCTGTGAACAAGACATTGATATATACGAGGAGATTCATGCCGACAAGAACATGGACTACCTGAATATTCATATATGGCCATACAACTGGGATTGGACTAAGAAAGATAGCTTGGCCGACAACCTCCAGCGTGCTAAGAAAAACACTATGGCTTATATCGAACTGCACCAGGCTTTGGCTCAAAAATATAGCAAGCCACTGGTTCTCGAAGAGTTTGGCTACCCTCGTGACGATATGAAGTTTTCTCGTGAGAGCTCTACACTCTCTCGCGACTCATACTATGAATTTATATTTGATTATATAGCTGAACAGGCTGCTTCACGTGGATGCTTTGCGGGCTGCAATTTCTGGGCATGGGGCGGCGACGCACAGCCTTCGTCCGACCACGTCTTCTGGCAGGTCGGCGATGACTATACGGGCGATCCGGCTCAAGAGGAACAGGGACTTAACTCTGTCTTCTCTACTGATAGTACCATCCGCATTATACGTGAGGCTAACGCTAAGATTTCTAATACATTGCAATAACAATGCACAATTTAATTGAAAAAGTAAAAATCGGAGTAGGACTTGTGACGTCCGTGAGTATGTTTGCATGCTGTGCAGATCCTGTTGTGTCTAATTATGATGGTTCAATGCTATGGTTTCAGAATGAACTGAACTCTAGTAAAGGGTCTGCTGTTGTTTTGTTGGAGGATTCAACTCCAACTCTTGGCCTTATTCGTGAAGAATTGGCCTATCTGAATTTGGCCGATACGGTAGAGTTTTCGCTCGATGGCGATTCTATCCTTGGCAATGATGGATACGAATTGTCGGTTAGCGGTAAGACGGTTTCCGTTCATGGCAGAACAGACGTGGCTTTGCTTTATGCGGCTTTCGATATTATGCGACAGCAGAACGTTGATGCGAATGCCATTTCGCCTTCTCGCCAGATCCCTTCATACGACTTGCGTATGCTCAACCATTGGGATAATATGGATGGTACAGTAGAACGCGGATATGCCGGAAAATCTCTATGGCATTGGGATGAGATAACCGACGAAGATGTTGTCCGTTATAAGGCCTATGCTCGTGCTAATGCCTCTGTCGGCATTAATGCTGTTGTCCTTAACAACGTCAATGCTTCACCTGAAATTTTGTCGGGCAACAACCTCCCTAAGGTAGCTATGATTGCCGACATCCTTCGACCTTATGGTATAAAGGTTTTCTTGTCGGTTAATTTCTCCTCTCCAATGAATCTTAGCGGTCTGTTGAACGCTGATCCGCTAAACCCTCATGTGCGCCATTGGTGGCAGGATAAGGCTCAAGAGATATATGCCCATATTCCTGATTTCGGCGGTTTCTTGGTAAAGGCTAATAGCGAGGGACTGCCTGGCCCGCTTGACTATGGCCGATCTCATTCCGAAGGTGCCAACATGCTCGCCGAGGCTCTTAATCTATACGGTGGTGTCGTTGTCTGGAGAGCTTTCGTTTATTCTCCTTCCGACGCCGACAGAGCAAAACAGGCCTATCTTGAGTTCAAACCTCTCGACGGTGAGTTTGCTGATAATGTGATTATCCAGATCAAGAACGGTCCTATCGATTTCCAGCCACGTGAACCTTTCAGTCCGTTGTTCGGTGCTCTCCACAACACTCAGATGGCTGTCGAACTTCAGATCACACAGGAATATACGGGTGCAAGCAACCATGTTTGTTTCTTGCCTTCTATGTGGTGCGAGACTATGAACGCTGATACATATCGTGATGGTGCTGGCTCTACAATTACTAAGCTGACAAGCCAAAAGATTGCCGGTGCTAAATATACGGCTATTGCGGGCGTTTCTAATATCGGTGACGAACCTAACTGGTGTGCCCATCCTTTGGCTCAGGCCAATTGGTATGCTTTCGGACGTCTTGCATGGAATGCCGATATGACTCCCGACAGTCTTGCTACAGAGTGGATACGCCTGACATTGCCTTCCTTGCCTCTCCATGCCGAAAACACTTTCCGTGATATGCTTCTCGAAAGCCATGAGGCGGTGGTTGACTATATGATGCCTCTTGGCTTGCATCATATCTTTGCTTGGGGCCATCATTATGGACCAGAACCTTGGTGCGATGTCCCTGGCGCACGTCCCGACTGGATGCCTAAGTACTATCATAGAGCTGATGAAAAGGGTTTAGGCTCTGACCGTAGCAAGACGGGTTCTAACGCTACAGGCCAATATAATGAACCTCTCTGTTCACTCTATAACGATATTAATCAATGTCCTGACAAATATCTCCTGTGGTTCCATCATGTCGATTGGAACTTCAGAATGAAGAATGGACAGACGTTGTGGAATGAGTTGTGCCGCCATTACGACAAGGGACTTACTATGACCGACCATTTCTTGGCCTCATGGAAGCGTATAGAACCTTATGTCGACAAGGCTATGTGGGAAGACGTCAACAACAGACTGACCATTCAGCGCGACGATGCTCGCTGGTGGCACGATGGATGCCTGCTTTATTTCCAGCAGTATAGCAAAATGCCTATACCTCAGAAGACTATATACAAACTTGATGACATGATGAAGTATCATATCAATATCACCAACTATGAATGTGCTTCAAAGGGTTATAGAGGGGAGAAAATGTAATAGGGATTAGTCCTATAGCTTTGATATAATATTGCGAGTTGTCTTGATGAACTCATCAAGCGGCTCGCAATTTGAGTTTGTTATGGTGTCACTCGAGCCTTCCCACGCCTTGTGACCCTCGTTGATGAAGATAATCTTCTCTCCTATCGAGAATACAGAGTTCATGTCGTGTGTATTCATGATAGTCGTTATCCCATACTCTTTCGTGATCTCGCTGATGAGGTTGTCTATGACAGCTGCAGTGACGGGGTCTAGTCCGGAATTTGGCTCGTCACAGAACAGATATTTCGGATTAAGGGCTATAGCTCTGGCTATCGCTACTCGTTTTTGCATGCCACCACTTATCTCTGAAGGATAAAGATGGTTTGAATTGATTATATTGACCCTTTTCAGGCAGAAATTTGCCCTTTCTTGACGTTCCTCTAACGACATGTCGGTAAACATGTCCAATGGAAATCTGACGTTTTCTTCGACAGTCAACGAGTCGAAGAGTGCCGACCCCTGAAATAGCATTCCTATCTCCTGGCGGATTGAGTTCTTCTGTTTCCTGTCCATCGTCTTGGTGCTGCGACCATCATATAATATGTCACCAGAATCAATGTCGTACAATCCGACCAGCGATTTGAGCAGCACTGTCTTTCCCGAACCGCTTTTGCCAATGATGAGATTCGTCTTGCCTGTTTCAAATACCGCATCAATGCCATGGAGAATTGTTCTCTCTCCAAATACCTTGACAACATTCTTCGCTTCTATCATGACAATAGCAATTCGGTGATTATAAGGTTAAACATCAAGACAACGATGCTGCTGATGACAACAGCCTTTGTACTCGACTTTCCGACTTCAAGCGCACCTCCATGTGTGTAGTATCCACAATACGATGATATCGACGCAATGATAAAGCCAAATATTGTTGACTTGAACAATGAATATGGTATGTAATGAGGCTTTAACGAGAAATGAATACCATAGATAAAGTCATCAGGAGGAACAAGCCCGGTGTATTTGCCTGCAAGATATCCGCCGTATATGCCTATCGCAATACTGTATATAACAAGCAGTGGTACACTGACGAGCATCGCTATGATCTTTGGCGCAGCAAGGTAGCCTGCAGAGTTTATCCCCATAATGTCTAGGGCGTCTATCTGCTCTGTAATGCGCATAGTTCCTATTTCGGATGATATGTTTGAACCGACTTTGCCTGCCAATACAAGACAGATGATTGTAGGCGAGAATTCAAGTATAATACATTCTCGTGCTGCGAATCCTACTGTGTAGGTCGGTATGAACGGATTGTCTAGGTTGTTGGCTGTCTGTATTGTGATGACGGCACCAACGAATAATGAGATGATGGTTACAATACCCATTGAATCAACTCCAACTTTGTCAATCTCAACGAGTATGTTTCTTAAAAACACTCGCCACTTCTCTGGTTTCCGGCATGTTTGACCAAGAAAGAGACAATACTTACCTATATGTGCGAAAGTTGAAGCTAGGAACATTTTATTTTGATATGTTATGCCAAAAATACAAAAATTGTCTTATATTGGCATATCTTTAAAGATATACTTTTATTGAACACATTTTCTAATGTCATTATGAAACCTAATATATATTGCATTATAATGGCTGGAGGTCAGGGCAGTCGTCTATGGCCAATGAGTCAACCTTCTGCTCCTAAACAGTTTATAGATTTGGTCGGCGTCGGCCGTACCATGCTTCAGCTTACTTATGATCGTTTCTGTTCTATCTGCGAACCCGACCATTTTGTGGTTGTAACAAACGATGAATATGCACATCTTGTGCGTAAGCAATTGCCTGAACTGCCTGAACAGAATATATTAAGTGAACCATTCCGTAGAAATACAGCGACATGTATAGCTTACGCCAATACTTTTGTTAAGCAACACGACTCTGAGGCTGTAACAGTAGTCACTCCTTCCGATCACCTTATTCTTGACAATAATGTTTTCGTAAATAGTGTTAGAAATGCCATCAAGTTCGCTGAAAACAATGACGCTCTTGTCACTATCGGTGTCAAGGCATACAAGCCTGAGACCTCATTTGGATATATTCAGTTTGGTGATGTAGTTGACCCTAGTGCTCCATCTTTGTTTAAGGTTAAGACGTTTACTGAGAAGCCAAATCAAGAGATGGCACAGATATTCTATGAGTGTGGGGAGTTCTGTTGGAACTCGGGCGTCTTTGTGTGGAATGTCAAGGCGATAGAAATGGCTTTGAGCAAATATCTTCCTAGCGTTCAGAGTCAGTTCGATCATTTGGATTCTATGCCTTTTACATATTGGACTAAAGAAGCCATACGTCAGGTTTATGACGAATGTGATAATATCTCTATTGACTATGCGGTCCTCGAAAGAGCTACTAACGTCTATTTGGAGCAGACTGATGCGTCATGGAGCGACCTTGGTGGATGGGATGCCATATACGAACAGGCTCAGAAGGATAATAAGGCAAATGCCATTACTGGAGGCCGAACCATTTTTAAGGAATCTGAAGGTTGTCTTGTTAGCTTGCCAGAATCGAAGGTATGTATCGTTGAAGGACTTAAGGACTATATGGTAGTGGAAAACAACGGTATCTTGTTGATTTGTCAACGTTCTAACGGACGTCTTGTCTCTACCTATGCTGCCGATATTGATGCCGCAATCGAGAAATAGTTTATGACGACAGCGGAGTAGTACTCCATAATGAAATAATTGTCGATGCCATGTTCTTACAATAGAATTTGGCATCGTTTTTTTTGTCTTATGTACGGCTATTAAGTATAAGAATGCTGTTGCTAAAAAGCATGTCTATAAAAAAGCAAAAGCAGTCCTCCTTTTCGGAGAACTGCTCAGGTAGCCCGTAGCAGAATCGAACTGCTCTTTAGAGAATGAAAATCTCTCGTCCTAACCGATAGACGAACGGGCCGCGAATAATATCGTTTTACCTGTCAATTGCTATCTAATTCCGTAGAATTAGGCGAGCTTATTGATATGCTTTGCAAGCTTTGACTTCAAGTTTGCAGCCTTGTTCTTGTGGATGATGTTGCGCTTTGCGAGCTTGTCCAACATTGAAGAAACCTTTGGCAGCAACTCAGTAGCTGCAGCCTTGTCAGTTGTCTGACGAAGAGCCTTCACAGCGTTACGAGCAGTCTTCGCATAGTAGCGATTGTGAAGTCTGCGCTTCTCGATCTGACGAGTTCTCTTGATTGCAGATTGATGGTTTGCCATTTTTCTAACTTTATTAATCTAATAAATATCTTCGAAACTTTGTCTTCCGACTTTTGTCTCGTTGTAGCCCGTAGCAGAATCGAACTGCTCTTTAGAGAATGAAAATCTCTCGTCCTAACCGATAGACGAACGGGCCGCCTTATTATTACAAGTGGATTTTCTCCATTTGCGGTGCAAAGATAGTTTGTTTTTCTTTCCTACGCAATACCTTTCAATCTTTTTTTGTTTTTTAATAATTGGAAGGTCTCTTGTAATGGTATGTTCTAGTGCTATTAGCCAACTTTGCTACCAGGAGCGACATCTTTGCTTGGCGAGATGACTACAAGTTTGCCATCCTTGTCAACTGCTGATAGTATCATTCCCTGGCTCTCCACACCCTTTAGTTTACGTGTTGGGAAATTGGCTATGAAGCATACTTCCATGCCGATGAGATCTTCTGGCTTGTAGTAGGCTGCTATGCCGCTGACAATAGTTCTGCCACCCATACCATCATCAATCTTGAACTGAAGAAGCTTGTCTGCCTTAGGTACTTTTTGGCAGTCAAGTATCTTGCCGCATCGTATGTCGAGTTTCTCGAATGTCTCGAAGTCTACTGGTGCACCTACTTCTTCTGGCTTCCAATTAGCTGCTTCTGCAGCCTTCTGTGCCTCTTCGTTCTCTTTCTTGATACGTTCAAGTCTCTGAAGTTGTGCGTCAATGACATCATCTTCTATCTTCTCGAAGAGCAGTTCTGCTGGGCGAATCTCATGGCCTTCGGCGAGAAGGTCAACAGAACCTAACTCGTCCCACTTGCATTCTGACATATTGAGCATACCGCGCAATTTAGCTGCACTGAATGGCAAGAATGGTTCAAATGCAATGGCAAGGTTTGCAGCAATCTGCAATGAGAGGTTCAAGATTGTTGCTACTCGATCAAGATCGGTTTTTGCAACCTTCCATGGTTCAGTATCTGCAAGGTATTTGTTTCCGATTCTTGCAAGGTTCATTGCCTCTTTCTGTGCATCTCGGAAGCGGAATACGTCGAGATAGCTCTCTACCTGCTTCTTTACGTCAACGAATTCTTTGATAGTTTCCTTGTCGTAATCGGTCAATTCTCCACGCTTAGGAAGCTTGCCACCAAAATACTTGTGAGTAAGTACTATAGCACGGTTTACAAAGTTTCCAAATATAGCAACTAGCTCGCTGTTGTTTCTTCCTTGGAAATCTTTCCATGTAAAGTCGTTGTCCTTTGTCTCTGGTGCATTAGCAGTCAATACATATCTCAATACATCCTGTTTGCCAGGGAAATCCTGCAAGTATTCGTGCATCCATATAGCCCAGTTCTTTGATGTAGAAATCTTGCCACCTTCAAGGTTCAAGAATTCATTTGCTGGAACATTCTCTGGAAGGTTGAATCCGCCGTATGCCTTCAGCATAGCAGGGAATACAATGCAGTGGAATACGATGTTGTCCTTGCCGATGAAGTGAAGCATACGTGTCTCAGGGTCTTTCCACCATGTCTCCCATGTGTCAGGACAGATCTCTTTTGTGTTGCTTATATAGCCGATAGGAGCATCAAACCATACGTAGAGTACTTTGCCCTCGGCCCCCTCTACTGGAACAGGTATGCCCCAATCAAGGTCGCGTGTTACTGCACGAGGCTGAAGATCCATGTCAAGCCAGCTCTTGCATTGGCCATAGACATTTGAACGCCATTCCTTGTGGTCTTCAAGAATCCATTTCTTCAACCATCCCTGGTGACGGTCAAGTGGCAAATACCAATGCTTGGTCTTGCGCATTACTGGCTTCGAACCAGAAAGCTTGCTGACTGGATTGATGAGTTCTGTTGGTGAAAGAGCTGTACCGCACTTCTCACACTGGTCGCCATAAGCACCCTCCGCATGACAGCGTGGACATTCACCTACGATATAACGGTCCGCCAAGAATGTCTTGGCTTCTTCATCATAATACTGTTCACTCTCCTGTTCAACAAACTGGTTGTTGTCGTATAACTTTTTGAAGAATTCAGACGCGGTTTCATGATGTGTCTTCGAAGATGTGCGTGAATAAACATCAAATGATATTCCGAATTCTTTGAATGATTCCTTTATAAGTGTATGGTAACGATCAACTACATCCTGTGGGGTGATGCCTTCTTTGCGGGCACGAATTGTGATAGGTACACCATGTTCGTCAGAACCGCCGATGAACAATACATCTTCGCCCTTCAGGCGCAGGTAACGTACATATATATCTGCTGGAACATATACACCAGCAAGGTGACCAATGTGCACAGGACCATTAGCATATGGAAGTGCAGAGGTCACAAGTGTTCTCTTGTATTTCTTTTCTTCGCTCATTGTTTCCCTGTTTATTAGTTCGTTATCGTGTTATACTTATACATTGAAACGGAAATGCATGATATCACCGTCTTCTACGATATAATCCTTGCCCTCGATGCCAAGCTTGCCTGCTTCACGGCATGCTGCTTCAGAACCGAGTTCGACAAAATCGTTGTATTTGATGACTTCTGCACGGATGAACCCTTTTTCGAAATCTGAGTGGATCACACCGGCTGCCTGTGGAGCCTTGAATCCATTGTGGAATGTCCACGCTCTTACTTCGTCTGTTCCGACAGTGAAGAATGTCTTAAGGTTGAGCAGACTATAGGCAGAACGGATCAATTTTACTACGCCTGACTCTTTGAGTCCTAGATCTTCAAGGAACATCTGACGTTCCTCGTATGTCTCAAGCTCGTTGATTTCTGCTTCTGTTTGAGCTGCCAATATTATTATTTCGGCATTCTCGTCTTTTACAGCTTCGCGAACTGCTTCTACATATTTGTTGCCGTTAACTACAGATGCCTCATCAACATTGCATACATACATCACAGGTTTAGATGTGAGCAAGAAAAATCCTTTTGCAATCTGTTCTTCAGGCTCTGTGAGCTCAACTGATCTTGCGCTCTTTCCTGCCTCAAGTGCCTCTTTGAATCGTTTGAGAATGTCAAGCTGCTTTTTAGCGTCCGCATCTTTTCCGCTGATGGCCTGTTTCTCGCATTTCGCAATGCGCTGGTCAACAGTCTCAAGATCCTTAAGCTGAAGCTCAAGGTCTATTACTTCCTTGTCTCTTACTGGATTTACAGAACCATCTACATGTGTGATGTTGTCATCGTCAAAGCATCTGAGTACATGGATAATGGCATCGGTTTCACGAATGTTGGCCAAGAACTTGTTGCCGAGTCCCTCTCCTTTACTTGCGCCTTTTACAAGACCTGCGATGTCAACAATCTCAACATTAGTTGGGACAACTCTTGCTGGATGAACCATAGAGTCAAGTATTTCAAGACGTTTGTCTGGTACGGTGATGACACCGACATTAGGTTCTATTGTGCAGAAAGGGAAGTTTGCCGATTGCGCCTTGGCATTTGACAGGCAATTGAAAAGTGTCGATTTGCCTACGTTTGGCAGTCCGACTATACCACATTGTAGTGCCATTTTTATTAGCTTCTGTTTGTTTCTTTAAATCAAAAAAGGGCGTAACCCAATTCGAGCTACGCCAATATATGTTCTTTTGAGCTGTTCTTTAGAACACGTATGTGAATGACAACGACCAAACTCGGTCATGAGCATGTGTGAATGCAGTCTGTCTTTCGTTCTTAAATACTGGTGTAAAGCCCTGTGAAAAACGGATGTCAACACCGATGCCGCTTTCAGAGTCAAAACCTATACCGTATGTTCCAAGTACTGTGAACTGGTTCTGGTCACGTGCGAACTCGCGAATTGTTGGACGACGCATGTTCAATTCTTTCATGCCTACAAGTCCACTGCCGGTAGATGTTGAAATAGAGTAGTCAAAACGCTGGCTAAGAGTTGGACCAGCCTGAACGTTGATTCCCTTCCACATCTGAATAGGTACATACCACTTGAAGATGATAGGCATCTGGATGTTGTCAGTCAACAGGTGAAGCTTGAATTTGCCATATACAGGTCTGTCCTTACCACCCTGGTATCCCCATGTGTCATATCTATCCTCGTTCTTTTTTCTGTAGAAATAGTTTAATGAACGAACACCCATTTTTGCATAGTGAAGTTCTGGCTGAATAGCCCAGTTCTTGAATTTGAATCTACAAATAATACCCCACTGTCCAAAACGTGCCTGAAAGTCATCTGCATCACTGTCGTATGTTGTGAAATTCAAACCGGCTTTAAAACCATATTGGAAGTCCATTGCTTTTGTGTTTACGGCCTCCTCTTGAGCATTCATTGTTGCACAGCTCATTAATGCGATGATGGCAAAAATTATTTTCTTCATCCTATAAATATTTTCCTTTTGTTTTCGGTTTGCAAATGTAACCATTTATTTTCCTTTTTCATAACGTATTCTATAAATAGCTAAAATTCTTCTGCAAATAGCAGATGTTTTTTTACGAACTCATTGGGGATGAATCAAAAAAAACAGTTATGGTGGGCTATTTGTTTAATATTTGTGAAACAAATGTATGCTATATTATCCTTTTGTGTACATTTGTGCATACGTAAATTTTTTAATATGAAAAAGACTTTGTTATCTATTGCAACAGCAATTGTTGCTATGTTTGCGTTTAACGCATCAGCTGACGCTCAGAATTATGCTCAGTTCAAGAAGGGTGACCTCGCATTTAACCTCGATTATGGTATGGGTGCTTTCACAAGTTATGATGGCCATAGCTTTGATGATAATATCTTCCAGCATTCAATCGGACTCTCGGGTGAATACGGCATTATGGATGGTATGATCAATGGCAAGGCTTCAATTGGTGTTGGCGGTCAGTTCGGTCTTGGCTTCGGTCGTAAATCATGGGATGTGATGGGTTTTGAAAGCAAGACAATCGCTACTCGTATTCGTATTGCTACTCGTGGCGTATTCCATTATCAGTTTACTCCTGCTTTCGACACATATGGTGGTCTCACATTCTGCTTTGTAGATATTGACAACTATACTTGGAAGGATAAAGAAGACGGAAAGTGGGAAAAGGTAGGTGACGGCAACGACACTAACTTCATTGAGCCACGTCTCTTTGTAGGCGCTCGTTACATGTTGTCAAACTCATTTGGTTTCAACCTCGAGACTACTTGGGACCGATTCGCATTTGTTGCTATTGGTGTTACTATCAAGATGTAAAAAACGATCTATCTATAAAAAAGGCTCTTACAGTTTATTTGTAAGGGCCTTTTTTTTGTTCATTCTTTCCAGTAGAACTTTATCTTTGATTCTCCATTGGGCACTCTTTTGTCTTCAGGAGGAAGTTGCATATAGTCACCATAGCAATTGGTCAAGAAATTGTCGTAACCGGCTATTGACATGAATTCTGAGTCTTCAAATGTCAGTTTCGTATATGTACTAAAGTCACTTGCTAGGTGATGTTCTGATGCGGGATCATCTAGACAAGATAATTGACCGATGTATGTGCTGCCATCAAAGGGGTGTTTTTTCATTATTTTTTCATGTTGTAGGTTGATTTCATCGAAATCGTATCTCCTGTAATTGAATCTCTTCGACAGGCAGTTGAAAATCTCTTTGAAACCTAGTGACAACGATAGTTTCTGGAAACGCCCTCTTCTGATGCGTCGCTTGATTTTGGCTATGTTGTATAGTGGTTCGATTTCCTTCAGAAAGTCTTCTTTCGATTCTGCTACACCATCCAAAGGGAATATGTCAATCCAAACACCGGTTGTCTGGTTAGACCAAGGGAGTGTGGTTTTTGCTATTGTGTGTTTTATGTCACATACTCTGGCAAACTGTAGATAACTGTCCTTTGGCGCTATTAGTTTATATTCATCGTTTGATGTGAACGTCTGACAGAATCGGTCAAATTCAGGACGTGGCATTACGATGTCAATGTCATCATCCCAAGGTATAAAACCCCTATGGCGTACCGCGCCGATTAATGTTCCGTATGCTAAAGAGTATTTTATGCTATGTTCATCGCAGAAGGAGTGTACATGTTTCAATACTTTTAGTCCCATCTGCTGTATCTCTCTTAGCTGTAGTTCTTTCATGTTATATAAACCCTTTGTTTTTAAGGTCATTAAATGCAGAAATGAGTTTGTCGTAGTCGTTGGTAGTTAATGCTCCTATATGCCCTACACGGAAAACTGTGTCTTTCATATTGCCTCCGTTGGGACATATCCACATGTCATACTCATCTTTTATCTTCAAAAAGATATCATACGCCGATGCCGTCGTTGGATGTAATGGTGTGACTGCGTTAGATAATGATTCAGAGTATATTTCAAAAGGCAGTTCTTTGATCTTGTTTCTGAAATAGTCTGCCAGATTTTTTGTTCTTTCTATCTCTGCCTCAACACCACCATTGTTGTCAATCTCTTTTAGTCTTACATTGATTTGGCGTAATATTGAAACTGCAGGAGTCCATGGCGTTTGACCTCTCTCGGCATTTTTCAACGCTAGCTTGAGATCTAGGTATTGGCATTTGCATTTTGTACTTTCAATACGTGAGATTGCATTGGGTGACAAACACATTACGGCAATGCCTGGAGGACAAGCAAGTGCTTTCTGTGACCCTGTGATCATTACGTCAGCGGCCAACTCTGCCATATTAAATGGGTCAGCTAGGAATGTGCTTATGCAGTCAACGATTAGAAACAGGTTGTTGCGTTTGCAGAATTCACTTATCAACTGCATGTCATAGTGGACACCAGTAGAAGTCTCGTGTTTGTTTACAAGAAAAGTAGTGTATCCTTGTCCCTCATATGGCGTAAGATGCTCTTTCTTGAGTGATTTGCCTGGCTCGAGTTTTATTTCAGAATATGGAATTTCGTGTAAGTCTAACAGTTCTACAAATCGAGCTCCAAAGCTTCCTCCGTTTATGACTAATGCCTTGTCTTTTGACGTCAATGTGTTCATTATGGCTGTTTCCATGCCAGCTGAACCAGAGCCGGTAATGAATGCGACACGAGAATCATCCGTTGCCTTGGCGAATTTTTTAATCAGTGATTCATTCTCAAGCATCAATTGAGAGAATTCCTGTGTGCGAAAATATGGTACTTGTTCTGCTCCTATTGATCTAACTGCCTCACTGGATTGAACTGGACCAACAGTGAAGTTTATCATTTCCTTGCTTTTCATATCTCGAAAAAGTTTTTCCGTTCGGTAAATTGATGCATTATCTCTGCCATACAGATGCTTTCTCTTCTGCGTAATCTTGCTGATGAGAAACGGTGGTTGCAGATACATGAGATGAATTCTTGTATTTCGTATCTAAGTCCGAACTCGTCCCACTTGTAAAAGAATTTTTTGTTGTCGTTGGGGTTTTCGTATCTGAATTCAAAATAATCAGTTTTCCACCAAGGAGCAGGAACATAAGCATATCCTTTCGTGCCAGAAATGACCAGATCTCCTTCTGTTTTTACGCCTAGTCCTACCTTAAATGAACACGTCGCTTTGGGATATTTGAATAGTCCTTTGGTATATATATCTATGCCATTCTCCATTCGAGAGTATAAATGTAGCTCGTCATAATTTATGCCCATTAGTTTCAGTATTGGCAATAATGGATAGCTGCCTTCCTCGTATAGTGAACCTCCGGCCTGGAGAGGGTCAAATTCTCTGCCGTCTTTGTTGGAAAGTAGTTGAGATAGTGATGCTTCGATATCTACCACATCACCTATCATACCCGATTTGATCATAGCGATCAAATGGTTGAATGCAGGGCAATGAGCTGTTTTGTTGGCTTCCATCAGTATGCAGCCTTTTTTCTCGGCGAGAGAATAGAGCTCTTTCGCTTCTTTGCCGTTAAGGCTCATTGGCGTTTCACACAGGACATGTTTCCCTCTATCGATAGACTTCTTTATGTACTCACAATGCGACAGGTGAGGTGTCGCTATGTACACAGCATCTACAGCGTTATAGAAGTCATCGATGTTTTCATATGGTTTGATGTCTTCATGTCTGTCTGTTATCTTTTGGGTGGCAACAGGATCTATGTCATAAGCGGCACATACTGATACGCTGCTTACAACATTAGCCTCAGATGGGAATCTTTGGGCAACGCGTCCGCATCCGATAATACCAACCTTCACAATTTGACTGCTTTCGGCTCTAAGCATAGTAGATGAGATGCCCTCGGTACGTGGTAGGTAAACCACTTTGCAAAATTCGTTGAGATAATCAAATTTGCCCTCCCAGTCAGATCCGATGGCAAAAATGTCAATGTCATATTTTTGAACATCATCAACTTTTTGGCCGATATAATCCTCTATGATGATCTGGTCTGCTAACCCCGTGGCTTTGACGGCTTCGACTCTCTCTAAAACATTGTTCCGTACATTCAACTTGCCTCTGTCACGGTCAAAATTATCATTCGTGACTCCAACTATTAGGTAGTCTCCCAATTCTTTGGCTCGTTTTAAAAGATTGATGTGTCCTTGATGGAGCAAATCATATGTTCCGTATGTAATAACTTTTACCATTTGTTAGTGAACTGCGTAGCTCAATTGCAGGTGACAAATATAGAAATATTTTGGCAACTAGAAATAACTAAGAAACACAACATGATTGGTCTAACGAAAATCATTGCTATTTTTGTGGCAAAATAGATAAACCATGGAACTTCCTAAGGATTTTTATGACGAAGAGGTACGTTTGAACTATCGTATTAGCAAAGAAATGAAGCAAGTCTGGGCCACTAGTTTGAATTTGGCGGAAAAACTTGTTGAAGTATGTGAACGCAATGGTCTGAAATGTTGGATAGATAGCGGAACGTTGCTGGGTGCTGTGCGTCATAAGGGTTTTATTCCATGGGATGACGATATCGATTTCGTCATGTTAAGGAAAGACTATGACAAGTTATTGAAGATAGCTGACAAAGAATTTTCGTATCCTTATTTTTTCCAGACAGCGTATTCTGACAAAGGTTATTACAAGGGACATGCTCAGTTAAGAGATGTTCGTACTTCTTCTCTGTCAATGAATGAACTGGATTGTCAATATTGCAGAGGAATAGAGGTTGATATATTTGTTCTTGATGGGTTCATGGAGAATGGCTTTAAGCGTTTTTGTCAAAGGACTTCCTCAATGATTATAAAGAAAACACTTAGAAGCTATTATTCACAGCCTTGTGATAACAAGACATTTGGCAAAAAGGTTTTGAAGATGTTCTCAAACGTGATTTATTCTGTTGTGTCTGACAAAAAGGCCTTTGCACTGTTTGAAAGCATTTTCAGGAAAGTAGATGCCGACAAGTCAAAGAGAGTGTCTATTCTGACATACAGGTATAGCAATAGGAAAAATATAAGGAACAGGTCTTCTTATGACAAGACTATATGGCTTCCATTTGAAAACACTCAATTCCCTGCGCCTGCTGATACTGATGATGCTTTAGTTTGTTACTACGGTAAGGATTATATGACTCCGTTGCATTTGCCAACAGATCATGGCCAGAAATATATGGATGCTACTCGACCATATGGTGAGGTTTCTGAAGAACTGAAGAAATATCCTGAGAGATATACAGAACGTGTCCGTTTGCTATATACGGATTAGTTGTTACTTGTTAAGCGTGTATATAGCGCTTAGCCTAAGACCTGTTGATTTGTATAAGTCTCCGAAGTCACCTGCATAAGTTGCTTTTAGAGACAGACCGCTATTAAATTTGTAATCAACAGATAGTGTAGTGTAATACTCTTTCTTTGACGTCTTGAAATAATAGTTTTCCGCAAGGGTCCAGCTATATGCACCTCTATCGTATTTTTCTATTAGGTTGCCGTGGTTTTTGGTTACACCAATCTTCAAGAAGTATGAAATCTTGTCGCTGCAGTTGCCGTTTATGGCCATTGTTATTGCATTGATTCTGTAATTGGGAACAGCAACGAGGTGTTGCCAAGCATACTCACTTCCATAAATGTCAACGGTCTGTTGTGTGTGAAAGTATGCAGAACTCATGGTGTGTCCTTCTACTGTCCACCCTTGAGGATAGTAAGAGTTGCTTAGGCAGTTAGAACGTCCTCCAAAGAAAAGTCCGTGATTCCATTTGTGCTCCAGGAACCACTGTATCTTTCCTATATCTTCATATGGACCATTCTTGGCAGCCCATTCATCCAATTCGTCTTTGTCGAAATGTTCATACATCCACTTGGTTATTGCTTCTGCCCCTTCTGGATAATCACCTGGATATAATAGTATTTCTTTGCCATATTTATCAAGACCAATAGGGTCTGGTGTTCCCTCGCCACCTTGTTTGCTTGTCTTCATCCACTCTATGGAAAATGATTTGATAAATCTTGACTTTGGGAGTGTTATTACCGTACCAAGGTAAAAGTCTCCGCTTCTTTCGTCGAAGTATTTTTTGCCTGTAGCATCGGTAAATGGCCTTTTGCAGTATACTGTTGCATTTATAGCGTCAAAATCTATGTCCAATCCGGCATCCCATAATCCTTGGTGTCCGCCTGCTGCGTTTGTTGCCTCTCCTCTTGTTTTACCTGTGAATTGCTGAGACCCTTTAGCAACAAAAGAACTCCAGAAGTCTATAGGTAGTTTGGTGCCGTCAGCTAACGTTCCTCCCATCATTACGCTATGGGTAAGGCCAAGATAAGGCTTCGCATACCACCCTCCTAAACGTAGATAAGCAAATTTTTCGTGAAAGAGGACATCTTTTGTATGTGTCTTTGTGTACTCCTTGTCGTAGTCTTCGTTGAAAAGACGACCGATGTACATTCCTCCCTTTAGCTGAATCCAGTCATGAGTGTATGGTACGCTCCAATAATCAAACAGCCCGACACCGATGCGTGGTGTTGGACGAGCATTTGAAGACATCAAGAAATTACCTGATGTCATGCGGTCATATTGAGCAAGAGGCGAGAAAGCTTGCATGCCAGCGGTATAATCGAAAATGAATAGTTTGCCAGCAAGATATGCTTCGTGAATCATACTACGTTTTAATTCTGACTTGCCTACTACGCCAAGTCCTGCATGCATCGTGAAATATCTGAAATTGGCAATCCTGTAGTCGGCTTTTAGGTGAACCAATGCCTCTCCTTGCTTATATTGAGTGTATTTCCCCCATTCCTGGGAATAGCTCCATAAAGGGTGTAGTTTGCTGTTTGTTGCACCGCTAATTGACAATTCTGCACTGACATTTAGTGTGTCACACCAATTGCTTGCGGCGTTGACCGGTGCTGCTGATATTGCAAGAAGCAATATGAAGAAAAGCTGTTTTAAGGGTCTCATTTTGCGGATTTTTCTTCAGCCAATTCGTTGCTGAGAGTGTCTCTGTGGAACAACAGAAGCCATGCCATGCCTACTGATATGGCAGCGTCTGCAAAATTGAAGACAGGCCTGAAGAAAATAAATGTCTCACCTCCCCATATAGGCAACCAATCTGGGAATCTGCCTTCTATCAATGGAAAATAGAACATGTCAACAACTCGTCCTTGCAACCAAGTGCTATAACCGCCATCTGGAGGGAATATGCTAGCAACTTGTCCAATGCTAGAATCGAAAATGACGCCGTAGAATACCGAGTCGATAATATTGCCTACAGCTCCTGCAAGTACTAACGAGATACATGTGACATACGACGTGTTCGCGTCGCCATCTCGCTGGCATCTCTTGACTAGGTAGTATATTATGGCCCCTACGGCAACAATACGGAATACTGACAGGAATATCTTTCCGATGCTTCCTCCCATTTCCATGCCGAAAGCCATGCCGTAGTTTTCCACAAAGTGAATTATAAACCAGTTGCCGAATACATTGAACTCTTCACCAAGATGCATTGTTGTCTTGATCCATATCTTTATAATCTGGTCAATGATAAGTGTAGCAGCGACTACGCCTATTGCTATCTTGGCATTTTTTGTCATTGTGTATTTGGTGGTTTATAATCACTAATAAAAGTGCATGTTTTTACTGCTTGTTCTTTGCTTCTATGCTTAATGTAGCATGAGGAACAGCCATCAAGCGCTCTTTAGGTATCAATTTACCTGTCTCGCGGCAAATGCCGTATGTCTTGTTCTCGATACGGATGAGGGCTGCTTTAAGGTTCTGGATGAATTTCAACTGACGAGCTGCCAAGCGACCAGCTTCTTCCTTGCTCAAGTCCTCGCCACTGTCTTCAAGAGCGTGGAATGTAGGTGATGTGTCTTGAGTTCCATTTTCACCATTATGGGTGATGGCGTCGTTGAACAGTTCATAGTCTCGCTGTGCGAGTTCTAGTTTATTGAGGATGAGTTCTTTGAACTCCTGTAATTCTTCGTCTGAGTAGCGTACTTTTTCTGCCATGGGATTCGGTTTTAATTATTGGTTTATAGTTGTCTTGTATGTTTTTATTTCTTTTGTGCACCTGTTTATGAGTGCCTTCCAAATTTTGCGCAAAGATACTTACAATTTTCTATTTTAACAATAATTGTATAAAAAAGAAATCTCCAGTCTTCATGGCGAAAACTGGAGATGTTTTAGTTATGATTTGATGATTTAGATCTTCTCTACTGCTACGTATGTGACAATCTCCTCATCGATTTCAACCTTTGTCGCATTAGCATCATTAAGGCCTTCCGCAATCTTCACCTCGTTTGCCAATGTCTGCTGACCGATATAGCTTCCGAAGTTTGCGATTGCGCTGTTGATTGCATCATGAGGCGCTATCTTGACGATAATCTTGTCGGTCACATCAAAGCCAGAATCCTTACGTATGTTCTGGATTCTGTTGATGAATTCACGCGCGATGCCTTCTTCACGAAGCTCTGGTGTTACTGTGATGTCAAGTGCAACAGTCAATTTGCCTTCGTTGGCAACCAACCAGCCTGGAATGTCCTCTGATGTGATTTCCACGTCCTCAAGTGTCAACTCTACGTCCTGACCTTCGATTACCATCTTATACTGACCTGCCTTTTCAAATTCGGCAATCTCGTGTGATGTCATCTGAGCTATCTGTGCCGCGAGCTGCTTCATTAGCTTGCCATAGCGCTTGCCAAGTGTCTTGAAGTTTGCCTTGATCTTCTTAACCAATACGCCGTCGGTATCTGTCAAGAACTCAATCTCCTTGACGTTGACCTCTGTGAGGATGAGGTTCTTGATTGACTCTATCTGGCTCTGGAACTTGTCGTCGAGGATAGGAACCATTATCTTGCTAAGTGGCTGACGTACCTTCAAGTTGCTCTTGCGGCGAAGTGCAAGAATCATTGATGACAATGCCTGTGCATAGTACATTCTCTCCTCAAGCTCCTTGTCGATAAGGGATGTGTCTGCCTTAGGGAACTCTGCCAAATGAACTGTTGTAGCGTTATGCTTGCCCGATACTGCGTTCAAGTCGGTGAAGATTCGGTCGGTCAAGAATGGTGCTATTGGCGCACTCATCAAGACTACCTTCTCCAAGCACTCATACAATGTCTGGTATGCGGCCAACTTGTCTTCGTTGATTTCACCACCCCAGAAACGCTTACGGTTCAAACGAACGTACCAGTTAGAGAGGTTCTCCATAACGAAGTCCTGAATAGCACGTCCAGCACGTGTTGGCTCATAGTTCTCAAATGCGTCTGTAACTTCTGCTACAAGGCTGTTGAGCAATGAGATGATCC
This sequence comes from Bacteroidales bacterium, assembly GCA_024401335.1. Lineage (GTDB taxonomy): Bacteria > Bacteroidota > Bacteroidia > Bacteroidales > Marinilabiliaceae > W3P20-009. The sequence continues at coordinate 77,804 of JAKSLH010000005.1, read as the reverse complement.
AACGGTCAATCTCTGGACGCTTCTCCAATGGCACGATTGCTTCCTGACCTGTGAAGCCGTCGATGTTAGCATAGAGTGCAAAGAATGAGTATGTATTGTAGAGTGTTCCGAAGAACTTTCTCTTTACTTCATCGACACCCGCCACGTCAAACTTCAAGTTATCCCATGGCTGTGAGTTTGTGATCATATACCATCTTACGGCATCAGCACCATACTGGTCGATCACCTCAAATGGGTTGACAGCATTACCAAGGCGCTTAGACATCTTGTTGCCGTTCTTGTCAAGCACAAGACCATTCGAGATTACGTTCTTGAATGCAACATTGTCGAAGCACATTGTCGCAATAGCATGCAATGTGAAGAACCAACCACGTGTCTGGTCAACACCCTCAGCGATGAAGTCAGCTGGGAAAGGAAGGTCGTCCTTGTGTTCGAATGGGAAGTGATACTGTGCGTATGGCATCGCTCCCGAGTCAAACCAAACGTCAATCAAGTCTGTTTCACGACGCATTGGCTTGCCGCTTGCACTTACCAATATCACATTATCGATATATGGTCTGTGGAGGTCTATGTTCTTTGGATCATAGTTCTCTGCCGACATGTCACCCACCTTGAAGTTCTTGTATGGGTTGTCTGTCATTACGCCTGCCTTGATAGCCTTGTCAATCTCTGCCATCAACTCTTCCATAGAGCCTATGCAGATTTCTTCCTTTCCATCCTCTGTGCGCCAGATTGGAAGTGGTGTGCCCCAATATCTTGAACGAGAGAGGTTCCAATCCTGAAGGTTCTCGAGCCAGTTGCCGAAACGACCTGAACCTGTCGACTGTGGCTTCCAACGGATAGTATTGTTGAGCTCAATCATGCGCTCACGTAGAGCGGTTGTCTTGATGAACCATGAGTCGAGAGGGTAGTAGAGTACAGGCTTATCTGTTCTCCAGCAATGTGGGTAAGAGTGTACGTGCTTCTCAACACGGAACGCCTTGTTCTCTTTCTTAAGTTTAACCGAGATGTCAATGTCAAGTGTTGCATCTTCAGCAGTCAATGTGCTGTCAAATGCGTTCTTCACATAACGGCCTTCAAACTCCTTGTATTCGTCGAGGTTAACGTAGTTCTTAACGTATTCTGCATCGAGTTCGTTAAGTGTAGCAAACTTACCCTGGCGGTCTACCATAGGCATCTCCTTGCCGTCCTTGTCGTATGTCATCAACGCGCAGATGCCATAGTTCTTTGCTACCTTGGCATCGTCTGCACCGAAGTTAGGCGCGATATGCACGATACCTGTACCGTCTGATGTTGTTACGTAGTCACCCGAGATTACTTCGAATGCCTTGCCAGCAGGCTTCAACATTGGCATCAGCTGCTCATAGTGCATGCCGATAAGCTGCTTGCCTGTATATTCGCCTGTGATGCGATATGGTAATTTCTTGTCACCTACCTTGAATTCCATTGGCAACTCTTCGCCTTCCTTAGCAAAGTAGCTTCCGATCAAATCCTTGGCGAGGATTACTGTCACTGCCTCACCTGTGTAGGCGTTGAATGTCTCTACTCTGTTGTAAATGATCTTCTCGCCAACGCAAAGTGCAGTGTTTGATGGTAATGTCCAAGGAGTAGTTGTCCAAGCCAAGAAATAAACCTGATGCTCAGCACCGTCGAATATCAACTGGCTCTTCTCATCCTTCACAACCTTAAACTGTGCAGTAAGTGTAGTGTCCTTCACGTCACGGTAGCAACCTGGCTGGTTCAGCTCGTGTGTCGAAAGACCAGTACCTGCAGCTGGCGAATATGGCTGGATTGTGTAGCCCTTATAGAGCAACTTCTTGTTGTAGAGCTGCTTCAAGAGATACCACAATGTCTCGATATATCTGTTGTCGTATGTGATATAAGGGTCGTTCATGTCGATCCAGTAACCCATCTTCTGGGTCAGGTCTGTCCACTGGTCGATGTATTTCATCACCTCCTTGCGGCATGCCTCGTTGTAGCCGTCAACAGATATCTTCTTGCCGATATCTTCCTTGGTGATTCCGAGCATCTTCTCTACGCCGAGCTCAACTGGCAGACCATGTGTGTCCCAACCTGCCTTACGCTTAACCATAAAGCCCTGCTGTGTCTTGTAACGACAGAAGCAGTCCTTTATCGCACGGGCCATGACGTGGTGAATACCTGGTGTACCGTTAGCTGATGGAGGTCCGTCGAAAAATACGTAGTTAGGATGTCCTTCACGTTCCTTCAAGCTGTTTTCGAACGTCTTGTCTGCTGTCCACTTCTGGAGCACGTCTTTGCCGACCTGCGAAAGGTCAAGGCCCTTATACTCGGTGAATTTCTTACTCATCTTTGCGTTAAATTATTGTCTGTGATGCCCTTCCCTAAAATAGAAGGGTCACTTTAAGGCGGTGCAAAGATATAGACTATTTTTCTTTTAGGCAAAAAAATCCCTCCATTTGCGGTGTGAGATTGATAGTTCATGTCGCTTCCCGGCTTGATGGTTGTCGCGGCAATTTTATAGTTTATCGAAACACGTACTTTCGCAAATACGACATGCTGACTATGCCTGAGGAATAATAGTGCTATCGAATTGTGTTTCAATGTCTATAAGGGTTTGAGTCAATGTACATATTGATGCCAAGTGGATCCATATTGTACAGGTCGAAATACGATCCTTTTTTTAATTTAGTACTCTTTGTTTTTCGTTTTTCATGCTCTTACTTGTCAACTCTCCAAAAAACGATTATCTTTGCGTTTCGTGTAAAGAAGCGTTATATGGGAATAGGAGATAAATATACGACAGAACTATTTGTCACATCAGAACTCTCTGCGGAAAAGATGGGCTCGGGTGATATGCCAGTCCTTGCTACACCAGCGATGGTGGCTATGATGGAGAATGCGGCGATGAAGTGCGTAGCAGATGACCTTGAAGATGGTCAGACTACGGTTGGAATAATGATGAACACAACACATGTCAAGGCAAGCGCTATTGGTGCTAAGGTATATGCCACCGCTGAGATAGTTGCAATAGATGGACGAAAGATCTCGTTCAAAATATCTGCGTTCGAGGGACAGGAGCTTATCGGTGAAGCAACTCACGATAGATTTATTGTCACTCGTGATAGATTCCTTTCAAAATTGAACAATAACGGCAACTAGATTATTATGAGCAATCATTTGGTGATAATGGCGGGCGGTGTCGGAAGCCGTTTCTGGCCTATGAGTCGTCCTGAAAACCCAAAGCAGTTTATCGATGTGCTTGGTGTAGGACGTACTTTGCTCCAGCTTACAGTAGATCGCTTTGGTAGCGCATTCGCGCCAGAACATATATGGATTGTGACTTCTGCAGCCTATCTTTCAAAGGTTCGTGAGCAGCTCCCTAATGTTCCTGTTGAAAATATACTTCTTGAACCATGCATGCGTAATACCGCTCCATGTATCGGTTATGTAGCGTGGAAGATACGTAAGAAGTATCCAGACGCAACGTTGGTTGTTTCGCCAGCTGACCATTTTGTGGTTGACCAGCAGGAGTTCCGCCGTTGCATATCTATGGGCCTTGATTTCGTTAAGGGGACATCGCGTGTTCTTACTCTTGGCATGAAGCCTTCGCGTCCAGATACCGGTTATGGTTATATTCAGTCTGGTTTACAGGTTGATGGCTCTGATATTCTTCAGGTAAAGGCGTTCCGAGAGAAGCCTAACTATGAGACTGCTGTTACATACTACAAGGATGCAAGCTATAACTGGAATGCTGGCATATTCATGTGGGATGCAGCTACAGCAGAAGCCGCATTGCGTCAGTTTGAACCAGAGATGGCTGCTATCTTCGATAAGATTAACGACAGTTTCTATTCTGCCAATGAGCAGTCTGTTGTCAACGAATTATTCCCTAATTGCAACAAGATATCAATTGACTATGCTGTTATGGAGCGTTTGGCGGGTAAATCTATTACACTCAATGGTAAAGAGTCGGGTGTGTTTGTCCTCCCTGCTGATTTCGGCTGGTCTGACCTTGGGACATGGGGCTCGCTTTATGTTCAGACCCCTAAGGATAGCGCTCAGAATGCAATAATTGGCGCTAACAATGTGTCTGTCATTGAAAGTAGCGATTGCATTGTTAGAGCTTCTGGAGACATTAAGATGGTACTTCAGGGCCTTGAAGGATATATTGTCGCTGATGACAATGGAACACTTTTGGTATGTAAGAAAGATCAGGAGCAGCGCATAAAAGAATTTAGCGCGAGTTTAGACAAGTAACCTATCTCTGTTATTTGCAGTATAAGTAAGAAAACATTTAGATATATATGAATCTAGAGGATACACTTAGCAATAGAGCCAGATTTGTGATGGTCATGCTGACTGTCGCAACAGTTTTCATGGCTATTGTGTCATACTTTATATCTGTTGCTGTCGTTTATGGTAGCAGCTATGCTAGCATATTACATATATTGAATCCTGACTTTATTATAACATGCGTATTTATTGCTCTCTATTGGGCAACTCTTGATACGTGGTTGAAGCTTAATGAGGTATATCGTAGCCGTTCCTATGGTTATATTGTCTTGTTCCATATTGTAGAGAATGTTTTGGGCATTATGCTCATAACATTTACATCGGTTATCTTAGGACTTACTAATTACGGACGCCATATGCTTCTGCTCTTTGGCGCACTCAGTACTATTAGTTCTCTTACATTTAAGCTGCTTTTCTATTGGGGCTTGCGTAAGGCTCGTAAAAAAGGCTATAACAACCGAAAGGTGTTCTTTATATGTGACAAGGGAGGTGATTCGCTTTTGAGTCTTCTTCATAAACGTTACGAGTGGGGCTACAAGGTCGTTGGCGCTATAGGTGATTCATATATAGTCAAGAAGTATGATGGTGTGTTCCCTGTCTACGACTCGTCTGAGGTCGATGTAGATAGTGTTATAACACAGGATGTTGATGAGCTTATCTATGCCAAGGGCTATGACAGTTCACAGGAGATATCTCGTTACCTTGACTTGTGTAATGAGCTAGGTGTTACATTCCGACTCTATTCTCAGTTCCTTAACCGATTGTCAAAGAACACTCAGTTGCGTTATTTCGATACAAATGCTGTAATTACAATAACCAATACACCGACAAATTATGTCGCTATGCTTTTCAAGCGTATGTTCGACATATTATTCTCGTCTTGTGTGATATTGTGCGGATTACCATTCTTTATTATCATAGCGCTACTTATCAAGCTTGACTCAAAGGGGCCGATCTTCTTTAAGCAGAAGCGTTCGGGTCTTAAGGGCCGTGTGTTCGATGTGTATAAGTTCCGAACAATGGTCATAAATGCGGAAGAGCTCAAAGAGAAGCTCATGTCGCAGAATGAGATGGATGGCCCTGTGTTTAAAATGGCCAACGACCCTCGTATCACTCGTGTTGGTCGTTTGCTGCGCAAGACCGGTATCGATGAGTTCCCACAGTTCATTAATGTATTTATAGGCGACATGTCGATTGTTGGTCCTCGTCCACCACTGCCAAAGGAGGTCGAACAGTACGAACGTTGGCAGTTGCGTCGTCTTGCCATGCAACCAGGTATCACTTGCTTGTGGCAGGTGGCTCGTGAGCGTAACAAGATCACTTTCGAAGAGTGGATGAACATGGATATGGAATACATAGACAACTGGTCGTTGTCTCTCGATATGGTCATTATCTTTAAGACTATTCGCACTGTGTTCCGTGCAGATGGCAAATAAATCTATGAACAAAAGAACCCTTACAATTGCATCCATAGCCTTGCTAGTGCTGATTGTCGGCGCGTATGTCCTTATACAGCGGTCTCGCAATGTGGTTCCGTCGGAGAGACGCATGGCTCAGATGATGGCTGACGTATATATTGCTGATGCATTGATTCAGGTAAAGGGTAATCTCTATTCAGCGACAGGTAAGAACGACAAGGGCCCAGAAAGCGCGTATCACACGATACTTGATAGATATGGCCTCAATAAGGCTGAATATGATTCTGCTATTTCATGGTATTCTGCACATCCAGACAAATATGCCAAGGTTTATGAGATACTTGTAAATATACTTACTCAGAGAGAAAGTGACTATTCTGTAATAATCGATAAGCGAGATTCTATAGCTAAACTTATTACCCATCTTAACGATTCACTTCGTGTCTCTTTCTGGCAAGGACAGAAACATTTGCATGTTCCTATAATACCAGCAGACTCTGTCAAAGGGAAGGATCTGAGGTTTGAGTATGACCTTGATTCGATTCGCGGAGGCAAGGTGAGTTTCTCGATGAACTATACATTCCTTCGTGATAATGAGGCCAAAGAGCGACCATTGATGGAGATGATAGTTGTTTATAATGACACAATTTCTGATACGGCTACTGTCTCTCTTGATTTGTCACATCTACAGCATAAGGCTGAGTTAGAGTATGCTGTGCGTGATACTCTTTGCGCTACAAAGATGAAGGTTGACCTGATGAAGTCGTCTGAGTTTAAAAAGACAAAGGCGACATTGTCAAATGTGTCTATTACATATATGCCATATCAAATAACCGACAGTATTCAGTTCGATGAGATACTCCTCCCACCTTTATTTGCGTACTGATGGCTCTTTAGGTCGGTATCCGATAATTGAACTTGATTCAGAGGGTAAAATAGTCTCCATATGTGAGTGTGGAGATACTCTCCACGAGATGGCGTCAACCCGTTTTTTTGCAGGTGTTATAATCCCAAAGGTTAATCCTTTTACATTTTCATCCAAAGAGGACTTCATCAATCAATGTCAGTTTCAACTGAGGTCTTCGCAGGCAACCTTGTCAGTAGGAAATAAAGTACAGTTAATGCTTGTATGCTCCTTTGATATCAATAAATTCGATGGCGTCGGAGCAAAGTTCGTTTCTTTGTAATTAGGCTTGTATCAAGTCGATAAATGTAAAAAAGGTCTAAAACTATTTGTTATATCAAAAAATTATTCCATATTTGTTAGCAATAAATCTAACGTATATGAAAATATTTATCAGATCAATCCTGATGCTTGTGCTGATATCATTGCCATGCATCAAGTCCTTTGGTCAGGCAGCCCAATTCAAAGCTATGTACCTTTATAAGTTTGCGAAGGGAGTGTCTTGGCCTGGCGCAAGTTCCAGTGGTGACTTTGTAATAACAATAGTTGGTGATAACGAGATGGCAACTGCGCTAAAGAAAAGTGTCGCATCCCGTAAGATTGGTAGTCGTGGAATCGTAGTCCTTGAGGCCTCTACAATAACACAGGTACAGAAGTCGGATATGATTTTCCTTGGTGAGTCTAAGAGTGATCAGATACAGAAGCTTATAGAGTCGCAAAATGGTAACAATGTGCTTATCGTTTCTGGTAAGGGTGGATGGTGCGAATATGGCGCAGGTATATCCTTCGTAAATAAGAATGGTGCATTAGCTTATGAAGTCTCTAGCAAGAATCTACAAAAATTCGGTCTGTCTTGCTCTCAGGAGATTTTGCGCTCGGGAACAAATGTCGATTAATTCACCGTGTTATTGTCCCGATGATATAGCCCTGTTTTTAGCTAAAATATGTTGAATAGCTTTCAGTAGTCTTGTTTTTTGTTGTTCTTTCGTCAGATAAATTAGTTTTTGGTCAAATCTGATTATTCTTTGTGACATGTTAGATATTGTGCCAATAAATGATTTTTTCTGTTTTGAAATGTAAAAATTGTTTTACAAATTTGGTTAGTTCTATCAAAAAATACAGCTATGAGGTTATGTCTAAAAATGATCATTGCGCTGCTTGTATTGATTATTCCAAGTGTTAAATCGGCAGGTCAAGCAGCTCAATTTAAGGCCATGTATCTTTACAAGTTTGCAAAGGGAGTCTCTTGGCCAAACTCGGCGGCGTCCAATTCAGATTTTGTGATTACAATTGTAGGTGACAACGAAATGGCGTCTGCACTAAAGAAAAGTGTTGCATCCCGTAAGATTGGTAGTCGAAGCATTGTTGTCCTTGAAGCTTCAACTATCGCGCAGATCCAGAAGTCCGATGTAGTGTTCTTGGGTGAATCAAAGAGTGATCAGATTCAGAAGCTCGTTGAGTCGCAGAAGGGTAATAACGTGCTTATTGTGTCGGGCAAGGGCGGTTTTTGTGAACACGGAGCAGGTATATCATTTGTAAATAAAAATGGTGCCCTAGCCTATGAGGTGTCAAGTAAGAATCTTCAGTCTTATGGCTTGACATGCTCTCAGGAGCTACTCCGTTCTGGTACAAATGTCGATTAGTATTAATCAGTTATATAGTAATTTCTAATTTTATGAAAAAATTATTCGTTTCAATGCTCATGCTTTTTGTGTTCGTTGGCATGAGTGCTCAGAATAAGTATACGCGTGAACAGGTTCTCAATATGACTGAAGATCAGCTTATGGATCTTTCTATGGAAGATTTCGCAGAAGCGATCAAGGCAGTTGGTGTTAGTAATCCAGACGAGCTTTTTGCTCTTATCATGAACAAGAATGTCTCTTCTGCATCAAAAGAAGATGAGGATTCGTTCACCTCTCCATTGTCAACAACTGTTATCACACGCCGAGAGATGCGCACTTATGGTGTGACTACCATCGAAGAGGCGTTTCGTCTGATTCCAGGTATGATAGTAAGCGAAAAGACCAACGGTATTTACGATATCCATATGCGTGGTCTTAACAACATACCTGATTATAACACATACCTTTATACGGAGAATGCCAACACGCTCCTCATGATTGATGGTCGACCTGTGCAGAACAACGTTATGGGTGCTATCAATTTCGATATGCTTCCTATCGGTATTGAAGATGTCGAGCGTATCGAGGTTGTCCGTGGTGCATGTAGTGCCCTCTATGGTGCCAACGCTGTAAATGGCGTTATCAACATCATCACTGAGCGTCCAAGTGTTGTTTCTAGCATTGCCAGCGGTAACGTACAGGTGGGAAACAACAATACAATGATAGGTGAACTTGGCCTCCGTCGCGCTTTCACCGATAAGATAGCTCTTGGTATCACTGCCAACATACAGAAGCGTGAGCGTAATACAGATAAGCTCTATCTTTTGCCAAATCCAGGACAGTATATTCCAACACGTAGCACACCTGAACTTCCTGCGCCAGGCGACAAGCTCACCGACCTTTCTGTTCTTGGAACAATGATCGATGCATCTAATGGTGGTGAATTCTCGCTCGAGGAGATACAAAGCATGAAGCAGCTTTATGTTATGGCAGATGGCGATTATCGCCTGTTCGATGGCACAGAGCCAGAGACTCCGCTTACATCAATGTTCCCTGACCCAAAACTTAGCCGTGAGACAATGGGTGTCAATGGATACCTGTGCTGGACACCTGCTGAAAAGATGAATATATTCCTTTCTGGTGGTTATCAGAAGTCACACGTTAATGGTTCACCAGCCAACGAAGATATCGTGTCGCTCAATGGCCGTAAGTCAGAGACTGCATATATTAATCTTGATGCCAACATCAAAGACTTGCGTTTTGTTGCCAATTACATGAATGGTATACAGGAGTATGTTGTAGGTGTGCCTGGTTATAAGATGAATATCAACAATATCAACATCTCGGCCGAATATGATTTCAAGATGGATAATGGTTTTTCTGTTCGCCCTGGATTCTTCTTCCAGCACTCTTGCGCTGATGACTATGTGCCAGTATGGGATGAACAAGATCCTTTGAATGCATCAATAGCAGATAAGGCTATGCCAGGGAATTATGGCCTTGATCTTAGTGAACCGGGATTCCGTTATAACTATAAGTGGCATTACGAGGATCCAAGTCACGGATTTAAACCAGAGTGGAATGAAACGATAAAGGCATACAGCGGTTACAATATGCTGACTGGTCTTTTCACCGGTGAGAAAGATATCAATACTATTGCGCCAAGTGTACGTGTCAATTATGTGCATGATGGTCTCCGACTCATTGGTGCATATCGTGCCGACAAGACTTCTAACCCAGATAAGTGGAGCCACTCTTGGCAGTTTGGTGCTAGCTATTCTATTAACGGAAACAACTTTGTGCGTTTTGTATATGGCCGTGCCAACAGAGGTGCTAACCTTGTTAACTCATGTGCCGACTATACATGGCTTCGTAGCAATATGTTCTACCCAAGCCGACTCCACATTGGTGGCAATGATGATCTTACTCTCATGCACATTGACAACTTTGAGGTGGGCTATCGTTGGAGACCTATCATGAACATACTCGTAGATGCTGAGGCCTTCTATTCAATCAGCAAGGACTATGGTGCAATGATGGCTAACTATGGTGCGATGCAGGTTTCTTCTGAACGTTTTGCTCATATCCTTCTCGGCATCCAAGAGGGCGTAAATAGCATGCCTGATGGCATACAGAGTCTGATGTTCTCTAATGACAAGTTCATCAACTACATGTCCAACTATATCTTCCTGAATCTTGCACAGAAGGTTGATATGGGTAGCGTGTTCCGTCCTTATGCTGATGTCAAGTATTCAATGCTCCCTTACGAGGTTCATCAGATGGGTATATCTGTCAACATGGACTATATCATATCTAGCAAGCTTATTGCAAAACTCAATGTTAATACTCAGAAGACTACCATTGACAACTACTATGAATATCAGCAGATCAACGACATTAAGGCTATGTTGACTAGCTCGCAGAATAATGCTGTGAGCTATAGCAAGCCATCATTTACTGATGAAGAGTCTGCTATGCTCGATATGTTTGTGACCGATCCTATGATGAACTATATCTTCAAGAATTACGAGATGACAGGTGAATTGCCTAATTTGCTTAATAATCTCTTGAAGGAATGGCGTCAGAATGTTGTGGAGAATGGTATGAGCGATTACGAAGCAATGCAGACTGCAGCGCAACATACATTCGGCCCATCTTACAACCGCGAGACTGGTGTGAATGAGATCGGCCAGGTATATGGTAAAGATATCCGTGATGAGCATCCACAGACAAAGCGCAATGGATATAAGCATAAGGGTACTCCAAGTTTCTATGGTATGATTGGTCTTATCTATAAGCCAATAGAAAAACTTGAGGTGTCAGCTTACCTTAATATGATGGGTAAGCGAGTTTACAGACTTGCCTATGGCTCATTCGACATGAAGCAGCGTTGCACTCTTAACATGAAGGTGGGATATAAGCCTACTAACGGTTTTGAGATATTCATTAATGCACACAACTTGTTCAATAGCAAGGAACGTGAGGCGGTAATGAATGACAAGATTGGTGGATTGTACACCGTTGGTGCTGCATTCAACTTCTAACATGATAAATAGTTAAAAGTGATATTATTGAGGACAGTCATGTAAATGGCTGTCCTTTTTGTTTATGCATTAAAATAAAACATCTAAATTTGCATAAACAAATGTGTTATGGCAGAAAAGGGAACAGTCATCAAGTCAACAGGTAGTCAGTATGTGGTTCGTGCTGAAGATGGTTCATTGCATACGTGTAGAATAAAGGGCAAGATGCGTCTGGATGATATAAAGAGTACAAATCCAGTGGCTGTTGGTGACTATGTGATGTTCGAGGATTCTGCTGTATCTAATGAGGATGAAGATGGGTCGATAACAGAGCTTTTGGAGAGAAAGAACTATGTTGTCAGAAAATCGACCAATCTATCTAAGCAGACACATGTACTCGCTGCCAATGTTGACCAGGCTCTTCTTGTAGTCACAGTTAATTTCCCTGTTACAACTCCTGTATTTATTGACAGATTCTTGGCTTCAGCTGAGGCTTATGGCGTTCCTGTAGTTATTGTTTTCAATAAGATTGACAGATATACGGGCAATAATCTTGAGGAGCTTGAAACATATAGGGCACTGTATGAGTCAATGGGTTATACGGTCATCGAAGTATGCGCCAAGAAAGAGATAGGTCTTGATAAGGTCAAGGAAGTACTAAAGGACAAGGTGAGTGTCGTAGCAGGACATTCTGGCGTCGGCAAGTCTACTCTTATAAACCGAATAGAGCCTGGCTTGAACCTTAAGACAGATGACATAAGCGAAATAAATAATAGCGGAAAGCACACTACAACTCATGCAGAGATGCATAAGTTCAGTTTTGGTGGCTATGTCATCGATACCCCAGGCATCAGAGGTTTCGGCATAGCAAACATAGAAAAAGAGGAGATAGCCCACTATTTCCGTGATATTTTCAAGGTGTCATCAGATTGCCAGTATGGCAACTGCACTCATCTTCATGAGCCAGGATGTGCAGTGAAGCTGGCCGTCGAGGAAGGACGTTTGGCATTGAGCCGTTACCAGAGCTATGTCAACATCTTCGAATCTAGTACATCAAAGTACAGATAATCAAAAATCAATTGTTATTTACTACTGGCAGTACAACATTCGATGTGCTGTATATCGTTATGTCCGCTTTTTGGAAGTCGTCGTCTGAGCACTTGTAGATGTTGCAGAATTTCTGAGGATTGCGATCTACGAGTGGGAACCATGTTGATTGTACCTGAATCATAAGTTTATGACCAGGTAAGAACGTATGGTTTATATCAGGCATCTTGAACGATACAGTGGTTTTCTGATTAGGTGTGAAAGGTTTTGGAGTCCTTAAATCGTCGCGATATTTGCCTCTTATCACATCACCACGCACAAGCATCTGATATCCCGCCATTGGAGGTATGGTATACTCATAAAACCCGTTGTCGTATGTATATAAGCTGTCAGGATATTCAAAGTCGTCAGGGAATACATCTATTATCTTTACTATGAAGTCGGCGTCTGTAGTCGATATTGATGTGTTTAGGTTTACTACGATCTCGCCAGAAACTTTTAGCATGTCTTCAAGTGCTTCTGTCTGAAATGTTGCCACATCAGGTCGCTGTGAGGCAAAGCGTTGATCCTCCAGCATATATTGGGTCTCTCGTGAAGCTCTCGGTACCATCTGGTAAGGTACAGGATGAGATGGGTCAGAGGTGTATTTTGCCGATACAACAGCATCGTTGTTTTCTGTTGTTATGCTACCGTTGCTTGAGAGATAGAAAGGAACTGGAGTTGTGGCTTCCATTGGCCATTCGTTGTCGTATGTTTCCCATTGGCAACTGCCTGTATCAAAAACCTTGGCTCTATAAGATGGCTTTTCTCCTTTCCCCTCAAGATAGTATGCAAAGAACGGATATTCAATGTTCTTAGAGTAGTATTCGGTGACTATCTCGTTTCCGAAGTAAATATCCCCGAAGAATGGTGTTTGTCCTGCTCTCCATGCTCCATGTGCCCATGGTCCTTCTACAAGATAGGCTTCTGTAGATGGTGAGTCTCTGCGGATGGTTTTGTATGTTTCGAATGTACCATAGCAGTCTTCTGCATCGAAAAGACCTCCAACGACAAGTATGGCAGGCTTTATATCTTTCAAATGATATGCGACGTTTCTTTCCTCCCACCAGTCGTCAAGGTCAGGATGCTCAATGACATTATTCCACATGGTAACACTGTCACCCATCAACTCAGTGAAATTCTTTACGCATCCTATACGTAGGAAGTCGCTGTATTGATCTGTATGAAGTACACTTGATGGATTAGGTATGTCTGAAGAACTAACTTCTCCATTACGTATGTCATCAGTCTGCAAATATTGAAACCAGAAGTCGAAGCCGAACATGTCTGCGAGAAAGAGTGCACCGTTGTGGTGAACGTCGTCTCCTCGGAACCAGTCGGTCACCGGCGCCTGTGGTGATACCGCTTTAATGGCAGGATGCCCGCTTAGAGCTGCCATTGTGGAATAAAAACCCGGATATGATATGCCATGGACACCTATGTTGCCATTGTTGTTGGTGTTGTTGATCAGCCATTCTGCAGTGTCGTATGCGTCAGACGCCTCATCTGTTTTTGATGGGTCTATATTGCCGTTCCCGTCGGTCTTGTCACTTATGAAGGGACGGATGTCCGCGAATATGCCCTCACTGTGATTCTTCCCTCTGACATCTTGATAGACGATGATATATTTGTTCTTAATGTATTCCTTGTCTCCTTCATACATCAATGGAGCAAAGTCGGGACCGTATGGAGCGATAGAATAACAGGTGCGGTTGAGAAGAATAGGATGCTTGGTAGAGTTGTCCTTTGGCTCATATATTGCTGTGAAAAGTTTCACCCCGTCACGCATCGGAATCTGAACCTCTCTTTTTGTGTAATTCTTTATTAGCCAGTCGTTATCTGTCGTTGCTTTTTTGCATGACGTAAGAATTGTTATGGTAGCTATTATTACTAGGGTGAGCTTTTTCATACGACTCAAATAAATTATAATTAACAAAGGTAATAATTTTTATATTTTTGCATTGATGTAGTCGGTTAATTTGTTGGTAAAATGACAGTTCGACCAATTTCTGTGTATTATGCAAAAGATATTTGTTCAAAAGGATATTCGACTTATTGATCAGATGACAATAAGCAGGCAGGGAATTTCGTCACTCGACCTGATGGAGAGGGCTGCGATAACAGTCAGTGAATGGCTGATGCGCAACGTGTGTACTTCTGTGGGCAATAAGGTGTCGGTGTTGGCCGGACCGGGGAACAATGGAGGTGATGGTATGGTTGTGGCTCGCCATTTGGCTATGATTGGCTGCAGTGTTCGAGTGTTCTCTTTCACTGGGAGGGAAGGGCGTCGTTCTGACGATTGTGAATCCAATGTCAAAAGGCTGCCAGCATCGGTCGAGTTGATCGTTGATGCTGAAGATATCGACTTGTCTGACTGTGATCTTGTCGTTGATGCGTTGCTCGGTACAGGATTGACTAGGCCAGTTGAAGATGGTCGTGTTGCTGATGCGATACGATGTATAAATTCTTCTGAATCTACGGTTGTGAGTATTGATATGCCCTCAGGAATGGGTGATGAGGAGATGATGAAGTGTATGATGTCGGGTGAGGTTGTCAAAGCCGACTATACAGTTACTTTTCAGATGCCTAAAATATCATTCTTGATGCCTGAGTCGGAGCCTTATGTGGGTAAGCTGATTGTTACGGATATTGGACTTGATGAATCTGCTATGTCGGATATCGAGAGCCGATATTATATGACCGATGCGGAATCTGTGGCATCGCTTGTCAAGCCAAGAAGCAGATATGCTCATAAAGGTAGCGCAGGACGTGCAATGATTGTCGCTGGTTCTAAAGGTATGATGGGGGCTGCTCAACTTGCTGCCAATGGATGTATGAGAAGTGGGGTGGGGCTGTTGACAATGGCTATCCCAGAGGTGGGGTGTCAGATAATACAGACAGGTGTTCCAGAGGCTATGGCTATGGTTTGTGGCGTAGACGAGGTGGAATGGAATGACGAGCTAATGCGTGGCCGCTATAATGCGGTCGGTATCGGACCTGGACTTGGTCGCGGACATAATCAGAAGGACTTTGTGATGAAGTTTATCGAGTCGTTTAAGGATACCCCTATGGTTATTGATGCCGATGCGTTGTTTCTGTTAGGTAAAATAGATGACATATATGATTTCCCAACTCATGCGGTGATCACGCCTCATGAAGCGGAGTTTGATAGGCTGACAGAACCACATGATACACGTATGTCAAGAATAGATAGAGCTAGTGGCGTGGCTGTGGCGAAACAATGTGTAGTGGTACTTAAAGGGGCTTATACAACAATATGCATGCCTGATGGCAGAGTGATCTTTAATCCGACTGGTAATGCGGGTATGGCTACGGGGGGGAGTGGTGATGTGTTGACAGGCGTGTTGACAGCTTTGCTGGCTCAAGGTTATTCTGTTGCTGAAGCTGCATTGTTGGGCGTATATAAGCATGGTGAGGCAGGTGATGTGGCTTGCCGAAATAGTTCCGAAATGGGTATGACTTCGGGTGATATAGCAAAAGAAATAGCTAAGTTGTGGAAATGACAAGAATGGTGTTTGTGTTGTTTTGGCCCTTGTTTCTGTTGTAAAAAGGCGAAATAAGTAGATATTGGACACATAAAATGCATATGATGTAACGTGGACAAAAGTCTCTGAAACTGACAAGTGGTGCTAAAAAGTGTTGAATATGTATCTTTGTGTTATAATTGAGTATTAGTATAAAAGAGCATTATAATCAATAATGATGAAGAAAAATCTATTTGCGCTTGTCGTTTTGTTGTTGGCTTCCGTGTCAGCGAAGGCAACGGGTGATTTTGTGGTTTTTGAACAAGAACCAAGCAGTGAACTCCTCATTTCTCAAGGTCAGACAGTCGGTGTGGCTGTGTCTCAAGATGATTATCCAGGTGTGCTTCGTGCGGTCAGATCTCTTATGGCCGATATTGAGGAGGTGACGGGCAATGCTTGTTCTACTGAGTTTCGTGTGCGTCCTTCGATTGTCATAGGATCCATTCAGAAATCTGATCTTATCAAGTCGCTTGTCAAGAGCAAGAAGATAGATGCCAAATCGCTTAATGGAAAAACAGAGAAGTATGTTATCGAGATGATCGACCATCAACTTGTCATTGCTGGTAGTGACAAGCGAGGCACAATATACGGCATCTATGAGTTCGCTCACCAGCTGGGTGTGTCGCCATGGCACTGGTGGGCCGATGTTCCTGTAGAAAAGCACGATGAGGTATACATCAAGAGCGGAAGATATTCTGATGGTGAACCGGTGGTGCGCTACCGAGGCATCTTCCTCAACGACGAGGCTCCTTGCCTTTCGGGTTGGGTGAACGAAAAGTTCCCCGATAGTGAATGTCCTACAGCCAATCCTGCATTGGCAAAGGGGTTCAACAGCAACTTCTATGAGAAGGTGTTCGAACTCATTCTTAGATTGAAGGGCAACTATATGTGGCCGGCTATGTGGGGTAATGCCTTCTATGCCGACGACTCTCGCAACAGCGAATTGGCCGACGAGATGGGTATTATCATGGGTACATCACATCATGAGCCAATGGCACGCAACCACCAGGAGTGGGCTCGTCATCGTAAGGAGAATGGCCCATGGGACTATGCTACTAACCAGAAGGTTATCGACGATTTCTTCCGTGAGGGTATACGCCGTTCAAAGAACAATGAGGATCTTATCACGATTGGTATGCGTGGTGATGGCGATACAGGTCTTGGCGGAAAGGAAGGTCATGATGACGAATATGTTAGCCAGGATGAGTATAACCTCCGTCTGATGGAGAAGATTTTTAAGAATCAGCGTCAGATAATCAAAGAGGAGACGGGCAAGCCGGCTGAAAAGCGTCAGCAGGTATGGGCTTTGTATAAGGAGGTTCAGCATCTCTACGATATCGGTCTTCGTGTGCCAGATGATGTGTTGATATTGCTGTGTGATGACAACTGGGGCAATGTTCGCAAGGTGCCAACAACTAAGCATAAGGGTGGTTGGGGTATGTACTATCACGTTGACTATGTAGGCGCTCCTCGCAATACTAAGTGGGCTAATGTGACGCCAATAGCTCACATGTGGGAACAGCTCAGTCTGACCTACGAGTATGGAATAGATAAGCTGTGGATACTTAATGTCGGTGACCTTAAGCCAATGGAATATCCTATCGACTTCTTTATGAAGATGGCATGGAACCCAGAAAAATTCACCGCACAGACATTCCGCGACCATACAGCACAATTCTGCGAAGAGGTGTTTGGCAAGGCCGAAGCAAAGAAGGCCCAGTATATACTTGAGAAATACTTGCAGTTTAATGGTCGTGTTACGCCAGAGCTCCTCAACTCACATACATACAACCTTGTGTCGGGTGAGTTCAAGGAGGTTGTCAACGAATATAAGGCGCTCGAAGCTGAGGCTTTACGTCAGTATATGTCGTTGAAGGATGAGTATAAGGATACATATTACCAGCTTATCCTCTATCCTGTTCAGAGCATGGCTAATCTCTATGAGATGTATTATGCTCAGGCACAAAATCACTATCTTTACGAGAGAGGTGACGCGGAGGCTAATTATTGGGCAGATAAGGCTGATGAGTGTTTCGACCGCGACAGCCTGTTGACAATAGAGTATCACTCGATAAACAATGGCAAGTGGAACCACATGATGGACCAGACTCATATTGGCTACAGAATATGGCAGCAACCTGATAAGAACTACCGTTTGCCTGTCAAGCGATTGACAGAAGCCGGTAATAAGGGCTATTGTTTCAAGTCCGACAATGGTTATGTGGCAATAGAAGCTGAGCACTATTATGCTGCTAAGGATGCCGCAGACGCATTGGAAGACCGTGCGAAGGCAAGATGGGTGAACATACCTACATACGGACGTACCAAGTCGGCAATGGCTTTGATGCCATATACATCATCAACTAAGGACGCGTCTATTCAATATAAGATGGTCTTGCCTCAGGGCGTGGATAGTGTGAAACTTCATGTAGTTACTAATTCCACCTTGCCATTCCTTCGCAAGGAGGGACATAGATATACGGTTCAGTTTGATGGAGGCGAGCCTGTTGAAGTCAACTATAACGGCCGATATACAGAAGAGAATCAGTGGGAGATGTACGATATAGTGGCGACTCGCGTTATTGAAACGGTTACCACGTTGCCGGTAGATGCAAAGTCGGGCGAACATATTCTTACCATTTCTCCTGTTGACCCTGGAATGGTGCTTGAGAAGATCGTTGTGGACTATGGAGGATATAGCGACTCTCGTCTGTTCGGTACAGAAAGTGATTATTCAAAGCAGTAATAATAATATAAAAATCAAATAGTATTAAACATGGAAAACAATCAAGAATCAAAGGGCTTCTATAAGCTCTCATGGCTACAGCGTATCGGCTTTGGCTCGGGCGACTTGGCACAGAACCTTATCTATCAGACAATAAGCATGTACTTATTGTTCTTCTACACAGATATTTTTGGACTCAAGGCCGGAGACGCGGCTGCAATGTTTGGCGTTGTACGCCTTATCGATGTCCTTTGGGATCCATTGGTAGGAACATTTGTTGACAAGCACAACCCTAAACTTGGTAAGTATCGTTCTTATCTTGTTCTTGCAGGTTTGCCACTCACAGTATTGGCTATTCTCTGCTTCTGGAACGGATTTGCAGATGCTGATTATACAACTAAGCTTATTTATGCTTATGTCACTTATGTGGGCATGTCAATGCTTTACACTCTTATCAATGTGCCATACGGCGCGCTCAACAGCTCGCTTACTCGCGACACAGATGAGATCACAATCCTCACATCAGTACGTATGTTCATGGCCAACGTAGGTGGCCTTGCTGTTTCTGCTGGTATTCCTATCCTTGTCGCTGTAATGGCAGGTGTAACTGAAGTTGAGAATTTGCCAATCAAGATGGCTCTCTTTATGGGTCTTGGTTCTTTGCCATCATTCATATTCATGCCTCTTGTTCCTGCAATCAAGAAGGCTGTAGGCAAGAAGAACATGTTCTATATCTTCCTTTCTGTAGCTATCATAGGTATGGCTATGCTCTACATTATCACAAAGACAATGAATATGGAAGAGAACATGACGCTCATCTATATTGCTCAGTTTGTTAAGTCAACAGGTGTGATTGTAGCTACAGGTTATATGTGGGCGCTCATCCCAGAGGTTATCTCTTATGGTGAATATACTACTGGTAAGCGTATCTCTGGTATCGTAAATGCTCTGACTGGTATCTTCTTCAAGGCAGGTATGGCAATGGGTGGCGTAGTCCCAGGTATTGTTCTTGCAATATGTGGCTACCAAGCTGCTGCAGAGGAAGCAAGCACTCTTCCAAAAGACTCTGACGCATGGTTCAGCACAATGCTTATCTACTCTCTCATAGGTCTTGCCCTTCTCATCTTCTGCTTCTCTCAGTGTAAGGAGCGTGTCGTTATGGACAGCAAGGAAACAGAGAATGTAAAGGTAAGCGACCTTTGGACAGAGTTCTTCCGCAACCGCCCTTTGCGTATTGTTGCTCTCTTCTTCATTACAGCTTTTGCAATGATGTCGGTAGGTAATGCAGCCGGCGCATATTACATGAATAATCTTCAGGCACAGACACCAGAAGCACAGGAAGGTATCCTCTGGCTTGTTTGCGTAATACCGGCAATCCTCCTTGGTCTTGCTATGTTCATCATCTCTAGATATGAACTCACTGACGAGAAGATTGACGAGATCAACAAGGCTATTGAAGCTAGAAATAATTAATTTGTAATGACAGTGTCACACCATCTTTGATGTTCGAGATGGTGTGGCTTTGTAATACTTGTTTTATGAGAAGGTTATTGACTCTGGCAACCGTTACTGCTATTTGCCTGCCTCTCAGTGCCCAGTCGTTATGTGAAGCATATCGTGACTATTGGTATACTGGTGTCAGTGTGAACCAGTGGGAGGTTGCTGCCGAAGCGAATGCTAAGAACGAACACGATGTGACAGGCTTTGTCGATGCTGATCAAACAGCTGATTGGGCCGTTGTCGCCGCTAACTACAATTCTGTTGTAGCAGAAAATTGCATGAAGGCTGAAGTCATTCATCCCGCAGAGGGAGTATATGATTTCACTCTTGCTGACCAGTTTGTCGAAAAGTCACTTGCTGCTGGTAAGCGTGTACATGGTCATGTGCTTATATGGCATTCGCAGTGCCCTGAATGGTTCCATAAAGATGCTAATGGTAATCTTGTAAGCAAAGAAGTGCTCAAGAAGAGAATGAAAGAGCATATCTTTACTATTCTTGGTCATTATAAGGGACGTGTGTCTTCCTGGGATGTGGTTAATGAGGCGTTTGAAGATGATGGCTCTTTGCGTAACAGCCTTTTCTATCAGATACTGGGTGAAGATTACATACCATTAGCTTTCCAGTATGCTCATGAGGCTGATCCAACCGTGGAGCTGTACTACAATGACTACTCTATGAACAAAGCAACTAAGGTTGAAGGTGTTTGCAACTTTTTCCGCCCTCTCATTGAAAAAGGACTTCCTATTGATGCGATAGGTATGCAAGGACACATGATACTCGAGGATGGAGCTCAGAATATCATCAATCAGTATGACCATTCTATAAAGACCATAGCTTCGCTTGGCGTCAAGACGTTCTTCTCAGAACTTGACCTGTCTGTGCTCCCTAATCCATATGGTTTCTCGGGCGCCAATGTGACAGATCGTTTCGCATATCGTCCTGCTGTTGACCCATACAAGAATGGTGTGCCAGCTGATAAGCAGGCTGAGATTGACCAGTTCTGGATCGGTTTCTATAAGATGCTTATTACTCACAAAGAAGATATTAATCGTCTTACATTCTGGTGTGTCAACGACCGTAATTCTTGGAAAAACGACTTCCCTATCAGAGGCCGTTCTGACTATGCAACTCTAGTAGACCGAAACAACAATATGAAGCCTGTTGTTCAGAAAATCATAGAACTCGTTTGCCCAAATGCATCCTCATCTAAGACAACAGGAAAAAAGAAATAATATAATCTGTAATCAATAAAAACGTAAATAAATATGGCAACTAAGCGTTATTTGTTCCCTGCCGACTATATGGCAGACCCTTCCGTTCACATTTTCAACGGAAAGATCTATATCTACCCATCTCACGACTGGGAGGCATCGAATGTCGAGAATGACAATGGTGACCAGTATATCATGAAGGATTACCACGTACTTCGCATCGATGGTGACCCAATGACAGGTAAAGTTGTTGACTGCGGTTGTGTACTCCGTCAGGAAGATATTCCATGGGCTGGACGTCAGCTTTGGGACTGCGACGTACAGGAGTATGAACAGGAAGTTCCTACTAATGCAGAAGAGCAGGCTCAGGGCATGGGCTATAGCAAGAAGGTGAAGAAGTACATCATGTATTTCCCACTTAAGGACCGCAATGATGTGTTCCATTGGGGCGCTGCTATTGCTGACAATCCTGAGGGTCCATTCATCCCACAGGCAGCTCCTATCCCTGGCTCATACAGCATTGATATGTGCGCATTCAAGAACCCAACTGATGGCGAGGTATATGTTTACTTCGGTGGCCTCTGGGGCGGTCAGCTTCAGCGTTATCAGGATAATATACATCTTGAAACACCATATTTGCCAGAAGGTAAGCAGGATGCGCTTCCATCACGTTGCGTACGTCTTACAAAGGACGGTATGAACTATGCAGAGGCTCCACGTCCAATCGTTGTTGTTGATGAGAAGGGTAACCCATTGAAGGCTGATGATCCACACCGTTTCTTCGAGGCAAGCTGGACTTTCATTAAGGATGGTAAGTATTATTTCACATACTCAACAGGTGACAGCCACCTTCTCTGCTATGCAACTGGTGACAATGTTTATGGCCCATTCACATATCAGGGCGTGATCCTTACTCCTGTTGTTGGATGGACAACTCACCATGCAATCATCCAGTATGAGGGCAAGTGGTATCTCTTCCACCATGACTCTGTGCCATCAGGTGGCAAGTCATGGCTCCGTAGCTTGAAGGTTTGTGAACTTGAATTCGACGCAGAAGGCAAGATCAAGACTATCGAGGGTATCGACAAATAATAAGTATCGTCAACTTATATAATAATGATGAGGTCCGGCAGAATTCGTTCTGACGGGCCTTTTCTTGTATGATAGAGCTATAGTAGGTATATAAAAAAAGAGTCACTCATTTCTGAGTGACTCTTCTGAGGTCGGTAGCGGAATCGAACCGCTCTAGACGGTTTTGCAGACCGTTACCTAACCTATCGGCCAACCGACCATCATTTGATTTCGAGTGCAAAGGTAGTAATTGTTTTTATATCTACAATGAATCTGGGAGTTTTTTGTAGGCAAAAAAGCAGATAATCTATATAACAGTTATCTATAGTCGTCCATTGAAACGATCTTGATATGTTTCAGATATTGGTATCAGCTGATCGGCTATTTTTATTCGGTTGTTTTCTACTGATTCTATCTTGTCAATGGCAACAATATGTGAGCGATGAACACGGCAGAATCTGTCGTCAGGCAGTTTCTCTTCTATAGCCTTTAATGTGCTGAGTGCGGTGATAGGCAGTGGCTGACTTACTAGTCTGATACGCACATAATCTTTCATGCCACTTATATACATGATGTCATCAAGGTCAATACGCACTTGCTTATACTCGCATTTTACGAATATGTAGTTTGGCGTATTCTGCGAAGCTACTGCCGGTGTTGCTACTTCCGTTGTCAGTTGTGCTGTTGATACCTCGCTTTGCTTTTCTGTCTCTTGCTGTAGATATGCCATGTTCTGTTCACGTTGAACGCGTATGGCGATGGCTGTCATTATCAGGAGTAGGTTGACAAAAACCTGCGTCATTGTTCCAATCCATATCGTTCCACTCTTTATGTGAACATCCTCCAGATTGATGTTGTCTGGCATGAACATCCATTGCGATATCTTGCCCGTGAGATAACCTAGAAGATAGTAGACAACAAAGACTATGATAAAAAAGAGGAGGTATTTCTTCATTAGGTATAACTTAGGAATGAAGAGAAAATAGCTGAGATAGAAACCAATCATCCACATGAAAAACATAGGAAGAAATGGCACCATGAATTTTAATGAATCAACGACTCCAAACCCCTCTGCCAGAAAATATCCGTATGGAGTAATAAAGACAAGCATCCAGATGAACACTTGTGTTATTATGTGAGAGTTTCTGCTCAACTTATTCATACAACAAAAATAATTATTTTGTCGGACGTAAAGAGGATTTGGTCGAATGATATTGGCGTTTGGTCGTAGTTTTTTGATTACAACATATACACCACATAAATTTGCTTGCAGAAAACAAAAACGTAACAATGATGAAAAGATTTTTCTTTACGCTGCTGATTGCCATTATGAGCGTCACAGCAATTGCACAGACAGAGGTAAGAGGAGTGTTGCTTGATTCTCTTTCACAACAGGGCGAACCATACGCTACTTTATGGATAGCAAAACAGAACTCGCCAGAAAAGGTGGTCGCTTCAAGTGTTTCCGATATTGACGGTAAATTCAGCATTAATCTGAAGGAGAAAGGCAAATATGTTTTCAGGGCATCTTCTGTAGGCAAGACTCCTGTAGTAAAGCTGTTTGATAATAATGGTGGCAATGTCGATCTCGGCATACTATATATATCAGATGATGCCAAGAAGATTGAAGGTGTTGAAGTAGTGGCGACAAAGCCATTGGTCAAGATGGATATCGATAGAATTGAATATAGTGTGAAGGATGACCCCGATTCAAAGACAAATACAGTCCTTGAGATGCTCCGCAAGGTTCCAATGGTAACTGTTGATGGCGAAGACAATATCAGCGTAAATGGTAGCAGTAGTTTTCAGGTGTATGTCAACGGCAAGCCTAATGCTATGCTTAGCGCTAACCCTAAGGAGACACTTAGGGCAATGCCTGCAACGGGCATAAAGTCGATAGCGGTTCTTACCAATCCGGGTGCAAAGTATGATGCTGAAGGTGTTGGCGGTATCCTTAATATTTTGACCGAGCAAAATTCGGATATGAGTGGCTATACAGCAAGTATCTATGCCATGGGTGGTACTCTTGTCAATGGTGGTGGTGTTCATGCAATGGCTCAGAAGGGTAAGGCTACGATAAGTGCTAATGTTACTGATATGGTAATCAACACTCCAGAGACATCTACAACAGGTTATAGAGAAGAGGCAAATGGTAATCGCATGGAGTATGGTGTCAAGAGTGATGGTAAGATGAACAATGCTAGAGCGAGCGTTGATTTTGGTTATGAACTCGATTCTCTCAATTCTGTGTCAGTCAATGTAGGGCTTAGCCATGGTAAGCAGGATATTGACAACGATATGTCTACACTTATGATTGGCGACAACGGTGAATATGGCTACGAAACAAATACAGACAATGATGTCACGAGCAAGTCGCTAAATGGTAGTGTTGATTATATGCATATTTTTGGTAGCAATAAGAATCACAATATTACTCTTGCATATAGAATTAACACTCAGCCTCGTGAGACCGATGCTAGAAGTAGTTATACGCTTCCGGGTATGGCAGACTATAACCAGACGGATAAGAGTAACATGACCGAACAGACTGCACAGATTGACTATGCGTTGCCTGTCAACGATAAGAATAGCTTTGAATTGGGTGCTAAATATATTAATCGCAACAACAGCAGTAGTAGTATCTCACTAGATTATAATCATGAGAGTAGCATTACAGGTGCATACGTTTCTTATAGTTTACGAGCTAATCCTCTGGGGCTGAAAGCAGGTATGCGATATGAACATACTAATCAAGAAGTGACGTATAAGAAAGGCAATGGTGAGAATTTTGAAACGACTTATGACAATTGGGTGCCTTCCGCATCTCTCAGCTATAGCATAGGGTTTACTCAGACTCTGGGCCTTGGCTACAATATGCGTCTCAGCCGTCCGGGTATAACATATCTTAATCCATACAGAAATACCCAGAGTTTGACAAGTGTGACGTATGGTAATCCTAATCTCGATGTAGAGAAGGCTCACAATTTGCAGGCAACATATAGTCTTTTCAGCCAGAAAGTTATGCTTAACGCAACTCTCAAGTATTCATTCATAAACAATAGCATTGAGAGCTATAGCTATAACGAAGACAATATTACATATACGACATACGATAATGTAGGCAAGAGTAAGAATACATCGCTTAATGTATTTCTCAATTGCACGCTCTTCAAGGGAACACGCTTGATGCTCAACACTACGGTATCATATATTGACCTTAAGTCGTCAACTCTCGGTTATCACAATAGCGGCTGGCAGGGTAATTTCATGGCAAGCCTGCAGCAAGAACTTCCTTGGGAGTTGAAGTTGAGCGCTTCGTATTTTGGTAATTCCGACAGGGTGTCTCTTCAGGGTAAGTCGGCCGGCATGAGTATGCACACGTTGGGTCTTAGCCGTGCTTTCCTTGACAAGAAACTCAACGTTAGTGTCAACTGTATAAGCCCATTCAAGGATACGATGAAGATTAACACAACAACTACTGCTCACGACTTCACTAGCGTGTCAAATTCAAGCGTTAATATGCGCTCTGTAATGTGTACAGTTAGTTTCCAGATAGGTAGTCTGAAGCAGAAATCGCAACGTCAGAGAACAATAGACAGTGATGTCATCAACAGGGAAGACGACAATGCCAGCATTACAAATATATTGATACAATAGGGGTATACTAATATAAAAGTTACCGTCGTAGGTTTGTGAAGATCTGCGGCGGTTTTTTTATAGCATGTAGTGTTTTATGGTTATATATTTCTGTCTCTGAAATATGATAGTCTAAGGTTGTACTTTAGATTGTCATGATATTCTAAAGTTGATGTTTGGATTATCATATATTGAGGTGGAACTGTATGTAAAGAAAAAGCCCTTGAAGATGACTCTCTTCAAGGGCTCTTTTATTATAGGGATAGTGTTTTGCTTATGCAAATATACCCATGTTGCCAAGGCTGATGAGCAATACGTATGCGAGGATGATACCTACAATACCGATAGGAACACCGATGCGTGCAAGATCTCGCTGCTCTGTCACACCTGTTGCATGTGCAAGGGCGTTAGGAGGAGTACTGATTGGCATTGCCATTGCAAGTGATGATGCGATAGCTACACCAACGAGCATTGTTACTGCTCCACCGTATGGTGCAATAGTATCTTTCATACCCATAGCCAAAGCGCCGAGGATAGGCATCAAGAGGTTGGCTGTTGCAGTGTGGCTCATGAATGTTGCCATGAGGTAGCAAACGAGACCAGAACCGATGAATACCATGATTGGCGACCATGTGTCGAATGGAATAGCTTCAACGATATGCTTTGCAAGACCACTCTTGTCAAGACCAACGCCGAGTGCGAAACCACCAGCTACAAGCCAGAGTACATCCCATGATATCGACTTCAAGTCATCTTTGCCAATTACACCTGTGCAGCTGAAGACTGCCAATGGGATAAGGGCTACGATGTTGGCATCCAAACCTGTCTTGTCATCAAGCATCCAGAGGAGTACTGTGATAGCGAATGTTATATAGACGATGATTGACTTTGTGTCTTTCTTGAATTCACCGTTGATAGATATCTCGATGTTCTTCTGCTTGAATGGGTACATCTTTATGAGAAGGAACCAACCGAATGCCAAGATTACGATTACGAATGGAACCATGATGAGCATCCACTGAGAGAAGCTGATTGTACCAAGACCACTCTCGTTCATATACTTCAATGCGATCATGTTAGGAGGTGTTCCGATAGGTGTTCCGATACCACCGACATTTGCTCCTACAGGAATAGATAATGCGAGGGCAACTTTACCCTTGCCGTCGGCTGGAAGTGAGCGGAGCACAGGTGCTACGATAGCAAGCATCATGGCAGCTGTTGCTGTATTACTCATGAACATTGAGAAGACGGCTGTAACGAGCATAAAGCCCAAAACCACGATTTCGCTTCGAGTGCCGAAAGGCTTGAGGAGAACTCGTGCAAGGTTGATGTCAAGGCCTACCTTCGTTGCTGCCATTGCCAATGCAAATCCACCAAGGAAGAGCATGATGATAGGATCGGCAAATGAGGCCATGATAGCTTTGTAAGAAACGGCATTGCCGTAGAGCTCTGCTGGAATGTCACCTGCCTGAAGGAATATCAGCGACTTGTTTGAAACTGTCAACAGCATCAAAACCATTGTCATCACAGATGTTGTCCAAATAGGAATTGTTTCGAGAATCCACATCAATGCAGTGAACGCAAACAATGCTATTACACGCTGCTCAATAATTGTCAAATCAGGCATTCCGAGGAATGATGCTGGTATGTTCCATAACGTGAGGAGCACCGCAATACAAATAATAAGCCTGATTGCTTTTTTCTTGTCCATTTTACTTTATTACTTACTTTTTAGTTTTTTAGTCTTGCGTTTTTTTGACGTGCAAAGATAAGTAAAAGATAGATACGTGTATTCGTATGTTTTAAAAATTATGTATCTTTATACACTATTTATTGTGCGTTTTTTACTGTCGCCTGTTAGTCATGGAGTTCCTCTATCATAATAACAAGTTTTTTTATTATCTACGTGGCTTTTTCATTATGCATTGGCCTCGTATGTTATGTCGAAACGCACATTCGATTGTAGATTCCTATCTCATCAAACATCCGGATGAACGCGAGTATGTTAATGCCAGAGTGAACCATTATTGTCGCTTGACATCACCTGTTATTCTGCCATCAGATTCATTGTCTGTATCTGCTTTTGAGATTCCACCTAAGGTGCCTCATAAGCCACGTAATACTCCTTATTATATTGATGCTTATGAACATCTTCGTCACTTTGATGGTGACTGCCGTTTTGTGCCTTGCTTTGGAGATGTGAATTATGTGCCAGATGTGCCTTCTCTTGTTAAGAGCCGGCCAATATGTGAGGATGCATCGCGTAATGAGAACTCTGTGCTTCTGTGCCTTAACAAGATACGCCACTTCAACTTTATCAACGACCCATATTCATGGAGCGAGAAGAAGGATATGCTTGTTGGGCGCTCTGTTGTCGTGCAACCTCAGCGCGAGAGGTTTATTCAGATGTATTTCGACCATCCTATGTGTGACCTGGGTCAGATAAACAGGCATAATCTCCACGATCCTCGATATCTTAAGCCTAAGATGCCGATAGGGGAGCATCTCAAATACAAGTTCATACTTTGCATTGAAGGGCATGACGTGGCTTCAAATCTCAAATGGGTCATGTCATCCAATTCGTTACCGGTAATGCCCAAGCCTAAGTTTGAAACATGGTTTATGGAATCGACTCTTGTGCCAGATTATCATTATGTGTGCATAAGTGATGACTATTCCGACCTTGAAGAGAGATTGAGGTACTACATATCACATCCCGACGAAGCCTGTGCTATAATTGAGCACAATCATGAGTTTGTAAATCAGTTCCGCGACACTAAGCGTGAGACAGTCATTTCTCTTTGTGTTCTTCAGAGATATTTCAAGATGACCAATTAGTTCGTTCTCCTTCCACTATGTATTATATTGTATATCCTATATTATATCTGTTGTCGTTGCTCCCGTTGTGTGTGCTTTATTTTGTGTCTGATTACCTCATATATCCCTTTGTTCGTCTTTTTTATCGTAAGAGTGTTGTCGAAGAAAACCTCCAGGGTTCGTTCCCCGATAAGTCGAACAAGGAATTGGCGGACATAGAACGCCGATTCTATCATTTCTTTGCCGATATGCTTGTTGAGGACCTGAAGGCCATGTCAATATCTGAAGAGGAGATGATGCGTCGCACCACTTTTAGTGGTATAGATTATATAGAAAGCCAGTTTTCTGAGGGTAAAAAGATTATGTTTTGCTATCTAGGGCATTATGGCAACTGGGAGTGGCTTGCAACCTACGGATATTGGATGCCTTTTGCCCACTGTACGCAGATATACCATCCATTGAGAAATAAGACGGCCGACCGCATAATTCTTAAAACTCGTCAGCGTAGTGGTTCGGAGTGTATTCCTATGCAAACGACCTTGCGCCGTCTGGTGGCTCTCCGAAATGAGGGGAAGAGTGTTGTTGTAGGTCTCATAGCGGACCAGCTGCCCCAGTGGAAGTCTATTCATCATTTCACTGAGTTTCTCAATCGCGATACAGCTGTGTTTACCGGCACAGAGCAGTTGGCTCGTAAGTTTGGCGGCTTTGTGATGTATGCCAAAGTCACTCGTCCTAAACGAGGTTATTACCATTGTCACATGTTCCCTCTAAGCGATAATCCTGTGGAGACCGAAGAGTACTATCTGACCGATCTGTTTATGAAATTACTTGAAGAGGATATAAAAGGCTGTCCTCATCTGTGGCTGTGGACCCACAAACGTTGGCGTAGAACAAAGGAGCAATGGATTGAACGGCAGAAGGGAAGATGAGTTATTGGCCATCTGGGATGCGACGTCCGCGAAGGTCGAACCTTATGCCATCTTTTATTATAAGCAGCTGCCCGTTATCGATTATTTTATTTCCAGGATTGTTGTTCAAATGATGGCTTGTGACCTTTGTGGGCTCTTGTTCTGAGATATAATTGTATAGTCTGTCAAGAAACTGTAAGCGTTCGATAGTCCAATTGTGGATGTATTCTTGCTCGTCGGAAATGTTGATAGACAGGCTGTTGTGATTGTTCCATATTTCCTTCTCTGTCATATCTGCGTTGTTTTCAGAAAACAAAGTGAAGTATTGGGCGAATATATTGTCGATATATTCGATGTTGAAATATGTTTCGCGAAGTTCTGCCCATCGAGTATTTACTATGTTTTCGAAATCAGGGAAGTCGGTGTAAAGTCGGTCGGTGAGGTTATTTCCTTCAAAAAGAATCGTTGTGGTTGCTTCTATAGAACCATTGTATTGCCTGCCCCAAGAATGGTCTAGGTCCCAAGGGGTGAATAGGGCCTTTTCGTTGTTTATGTCATAAAAGCTCAAATAAACATTTTTTGCTGTGTTGTCTCGTGCGGAAATAAGTTGGCAAAATAGAATATAGTCTATGTAAACAGGGAGGTCTATACGATTCTCAATTTCATCGGAAAACGTTTCTGGGTCAGATTCGTTTACGAATGTCAATAGGTCGTATAGAGGTTGCCATGTGATGGGTTCCTCATCTTTTATGTCTGGATATTTCAATTCCCAAGCATCCCATGTGCTGTTTTGATTGTCAGGGGTTGTTTGTGGCGCTTTGAAACTAGCAGTTCCTGCCCATGTTATAGTGTTGTAAAGTGCCCCTCGAATACCTTGCTTTTCGCTATATTTCTTGAGTTTCAGTTGTTTGCGGTCTACACGTTCTGATAGACAGTAAATACCTTGACAAGTGTTGTTTACATAT
Organism: Bacteroidales bacterium; assembly: GCA_024401335.1. GTDB lineage: Bacteria > Bacteroidota > Bacteroidia > Bacteroidales > Marinilabiliaceae > W3P20-009. The sequence goes on along the minus strand of JAKSLH010000005.1, from coordinate 47,098 downwards.
ATTTCTACAAATCGCCCGTTATATCCGTTAATGCATTTAGGCTCTAAGTCGTTATACCATGGTCGATGAGAGAATGCAAGCCACAGATCCATAGAAACACGGTTGCGCATTCTTGCCTTGTCAGGAGCCATTGCGTCAAGAATCCAATAGTTGTCGTCGCGCATTCCTAGTAGTGACGCATTGAGTTTGTCTCCGAGTTCGTTTACGAGTTTGATGGCGTATGATGGCTTGTCATAGCTTTGTGAAATAGCCCCTCTGCGTCGTATCTTTATATTGTAGGTAGTGTTCTCTTCGCCTTCTTTTAGTGTTAATGTGCCATCGTTGAATGAGTCAGAAGATAATTCGTCATATGTGAGTGATATCTGGGGTATCTCTTGCGCATGACATATACCACATGCAATCAGTGCTATATATAATACTATTCTTTTCATTTGTTACGATGGCTTTTGTTGGTGTATTATCTCTGTTGCGATTTATAAGTTTTTTGCCCTGTCCTTTATTACGTAATAAATCATGTATAACATATTCTAATGTGGCATTAAAACAAAGCGGCATAAAGATTTGTAGTCTCAATGCCGCTGTTTTATCTACTTGGTTTCAGAACTTATACAAGTTGCTTGAAGAGCTCGTAGTTGTTTACGTTCTTTGAGATCATTGCATGGAGGTCATCGACAGAGATGCGTTCCTGCTGCATTGTGTCGCGGTAACGTACTGTAACTGTGTTGTCCTCGATTGTCTGATGGTCAACAGTTACGCAGAATGGAGTACCGATAGCGTCCTGACGACGGTAGCGCTTACCGATAGAATCCTTCTCGTCATACTGGCAGTTGAACTCGAGCTTCATTGTGTTGAGTATCTCGCGTGCCTTTTCTGGGAGACCGTCCTTCTTCACGAGTGGCATGACAGCGAGCTTGACTGGAGCCAATGTTGCAGGCAACTTCAATACTACGCGGCTATCACCACCTTCGAGCTGCTCCTCTGTGTATGCACCAGCAAGAGTTGAAAGGAACATACGGTCAACACCGATAGATGTCTCGATAACGTATGGAGTGTAGCTCTTGTTGAGCTCAGGGTCGAAGTATTCAACTTTCTTGCCTGAGTACTTAGCATGCTGCGAGAGGTCGAAGTCGGTACGAGAGTGGATACCCTCTACTTCCTTGAAGCCAAATGGCATACGGAACTCGATATCTGTAGCTGCGTTAGCGTAGTGTGCGAGCTTGTCGTGGTCGTGGAACTGATAGTTTTCTGCACCCATGCCGAGAGCCTGGTGCCACTTCATACGGAACTGCTTCCAGTATTCAAACCACTTCATCTCCTCGCCTGGACGAACGAAGAACTGCATCTCCATCTGTTCGAACTCACGCATACGGAAGATGAACTGACGTGCTACGATCTCGTTACGGAAAGCCTTACCGATCTGAGCGATACCAAAAGGCACCTTCATACGGCCAGTCTTCTGTACGTTGAGGAAGTTAACGAAGATACCCTGAGCTGTTTCTGGACGAAGATAGATCTTCATGGCGCCATCGGCTGTAGAACCCATCTCTGTTGTAAACATGAGGTTGAACTGACGAACCTCAGTCCAGTTGCGTGTGCCGCTGATAGGACAAACGATCTCTTCATCAAGGATGATCTGACGGAGCTCCTCAAGGTTGTTGTCGTTGAGAGCCTTTGCAAATCGTGCATGTAGAGCGTCGCGCTTAGCCTGGTTCTCCTGTACGCGTGGGTTAGTCTCACGGAACTTAGCCTCGTCGAATGATTCGCCGAACTTCTTCTTAGCCTTCTCGATTTCCTTCTCGATCTTCTCGTCGTACTTTGCTAGCTGCTCTTCGATGAGTACGTCGGCACGGTAGCGCTTCTTTGAATCCTTGTTGTCTATCAGTGGATCGTTGAATGCATCAACGTGTCCAGAAGCCTTCCAGATGGTTGGGTGCATAAAGATAGATGAGTCGATACCGACAACATTGTCGTTGAGCTTCACCATTGCATCCCACCAGTACTTCTTAATGTTGTTCTTGAGCTCAACGCCGTTCTGACCATAGTCATAAACTGCACCGAGACCATCATATATCTCGCTTGAAGGGAATACAAAACCATATTCCTTACAGTGCGAAACCAGCTTCTTGAAAACGTCTTCAGCCATTTCTTTTATCTTGTTTTATTTGTTATTTCTTGTTTTGGGCGCAAAATTACAAATAAAAATCAACATAGCAATGATAACTCTTTCTTTCGTAAACACTTATTTGTTGGCCATTTTGTAAATGGCGATCATGTCGGCCTTGCTGAGTGGCTTGAGGCAACCGATGGTCTGTGTGCCGTTGTTGCTACATTTGTTGGCCATCTCTTCTATCTCCTTGTCAGTAGCCTGCTTACCGATAAGTTCTGGTATGCTTGTAGGCATTCCGATAGAGTGGTAGAATTGTTCCATAGCTACGATGCCGGCTTCGGCTGTCTCTTCTGCCGATCGGAAGTTCTGAGTGACGCCCATGACGTTGACTGCAAAACGAGCGAAGCGTGTGATGTTCTCTTTGCATGTATAGCGAGCCCAGCTACCCCACATGGCAGCAAGACCGGCACCATGGCTCACGTCCCACATGCCGCTAAGTTCATGTTCGAGGTTGTGGGTAGCCCAGTCACCGCTTGTGCCGCAGCCTGTCAGTCCGTTGTGCGCAAGGCTTCCTGCCCACATTATCTGAGCTCGGCTGCTGTAGTCGGTAGGGTTCTTGAGAACCTTCTTGACTTCGTCTTTTACTGTTCGGAGAAGTGCTTCAGCTATATTGTCGGTAATCTCCATGTCGTCATCCTTAGAGAAATAGCGCTCCATGGTGTGCATCATGATATCTACGGCTCCGCAAGCAGTCTGCCAAGCAGGTAGGCTGTAAGTGAGTTCTGGGTTCATGATAGAGAATTTTGGACGGAAGTCGTCGGTGCAATAGTCCTTCTTGAGCCAGCCCTCTTCGTTGGTTATTACCGAGCCGTCGCTCATCTCGCTACCGGCAGCAGGGATGGTGAGCACGCAGCCTATAGGCATATATTGTGTTGCTACGGCCTTCTTGAGGTAGAGGTCCCATACGTCGCCATCGAAATATCTGCCTGAGCTTATGGCCTTGCATGAGTCAATAACAGAGCCACCGCCTACAGCAAGGAGGAAGTCTATGTTCTCTTTCTTGCAGATCTCTAAACCTTCACGTACAAGTGACAATCTAGGGTTTGGCACAACGCCACCGAGCTTTACATACTCTATGCCTTCGTTCTTGAGGCTCTCTTCTACTTTAGCGAGCAGTCCTGATTTGATTGCACTCTGGCCACCATAGTGAAGGAGCACCTTTGTGCCACCATATTTCTTTACGAGTTCACCTACTTTTGTCTCTTTGTTTTTTCCGAAAACCACCTGTGTAGGGGCGTAGTAATTGAAATTTCTCATCGTTATTTCCTATACTTTGTTCATTTATTCGTAAACTTCGTTCTTTTTCTTCAGATATACAAATTTTATATTGACAAGTTGCGTGTTATAGACTGATAGTATGCCTATTGGTAGCTTGTTGTATGCTTACGTTATAATCGAAAGTACGTGTTTGGAGTATATTGTGATGCGTTATGTATCTATATGAAGAGCGTTTGCTAAGAGTGGTGCTGTTGTGAACTTTAAATTACAAGGCATTATATTTTTCATTATTGAGATTAATACTTACTTTTGTATGTCGGCCAAGGCTTTTATGCTTATAAGCGTTATTATGATGGCATTGTCAATGGCAGGACTGTCATTAGGTCAATCGTTGCCTGCTTTATATGTCGCTATTGCCCTTGTCGGCTTGGGCAACTCCAATGTGTTTTCTGTCTGCTTCTCGCGTGCCTTGTTGTCAATGCCCAATAAGCAGAACGAGATATCCGGTCTTATGATCATGGGCATCTTCGGTGGCACTCTATTCCCGCTTATGATGGGACTCGCCAGTGATGCAGTAGGGCAGATAGGTGCCGTATTGGTTATGGCACTGGGTGTCGTCTATCTGCTATTTTATACTCTTAAGATAAGATAGCATCTATATCTTCAGCTTTATACCATATTTGTTTAATACCCATGCTATGGCAATACATGAGGCAGAGAAAGTCATGCATTTTAAGATGCCTAATGGTGCTGGAATGGCGTATGACCAGTCCCATCCTATTGTCATGGAAATAGTTGGATATAGAATATATGCTATCATATAGCATGTGAGTGTCGCTGTTCCTGCAGGCTTGAGGAACTGCAACATATTGCCTTTGCCTATGCTCACAATCCAGTCTAACATGACATATAATGCTAAGTCTATAGCGAGTGTATAGAATATCCAAGGCAATGTCCCGATAAGCTTTGATGTGATGAATAGCTGGTGCGATAACAACGCTATAGCAAAACACCCCGATGCTAACAGTAATGTCCTGTATGTTTTCTGCTTTAGGTTCCATTTGTCTGAGGCTCTCAGATATATGGAAGAAAAGAGCACACCGCTCATGACTAGAAGATGACAAGATGCATTGTCTATATGCAGATTAGAGAGTATGAGTTCAACAATGTTCGGACTCTTCATGGATATTATAGATTGTCCATTAAGTGGCGAATAAGGTGCTGTCTCTGTGCAACAGAGGCATATTGCAAACATTGATAGCCATACGATGACGCGTGTGGTAGTGCGCGATGTCAATGCATATACAAGTGCGCAGAATATATATGCCCAGCCAATAAGGCCTAATATGCCCCACCAGTATGGGTAGAATCTGTTACCTTCTGGACTTCGAGAGGTTATAAGCAAGAAAAGTAGAACCGCCCATCCCGCGCATTTGCATATCTTGACCCACCATTCTTTGCTCTGATAATGATTAAATAGCAAAAAGAATGCAATGGTCATAAGTATGCTATATGTGCTTTGGCTGTATCCTACTGATGTATCTATGCCATATTCATAGTTGCATATGAAAGCACCCATCAATATGAGGGCGAAAGATCGCTCAAGGATATGTCGTATTATGTCTCCTTCGCTTTTGCCCTTTCTGTGCATTGCTGAAATGGCGTATGGAATAGATAGACCAACACAAAACAGGAACGTAGGGAACACTATATCAGAAAATCCCAGCATGTCTTCGCCCGATGCTGCATGTTCCATCCAATGTGGAATGCCGTTGACCGACCAGAAGTCATTGACCATAAGCATTGTCGCCATCGTTAATGCTCTGAGCAGGTCGATGGTCATATTGCGTCGTTCTAGATAATTGCTGTTCATGTCTGATTATTGTATGATTTGATGTTTGCGTTTTATCGTTTGTCAGTCATTTGTTTAGCCTTTACTCATCATTCCCAGTATATTCTTTAATGGCAGGTATCTCAGAGACTTTGTGCCCTGATCCTAATATAGTTCCATCAGGAGCGATAAAGAAGAGTGTTGGGATACTTATTAAGCCATAACTGGTTGCTGGCGAACAGTCTCTGCCCCCTGTATATATTACAGGCCAGCTTATGCCAAGAGCCTTTGCTGATTCCTGTGTGGCCTCAATTCTATCTTCCCACACTGCGACGCCAACGATATTTACTTTCCCCTCTTTGGCAATGTCTAGGAGGTGCTCTTTTATTTCTTGTTTACATGGACCACACCATGAAGCCCAGAAATCAACGAGTAATGGCTTCCCTTGGTTGATAAATTCTCCAATTGTTATGGTGTCGCCACTTGTGATATCTATGCCTGAGATGTCAATGTAATGTTTCCCTGGTATGACATTTAATCCCTCATTTATTATTGTCATCATTCTTTGTATCTTGTCATCATTCTTTATTAGTTCACTTGCCTTGGCAAACTCTTCTGATGACCTCTGCGCTCCCCAAAAACTGGTAATAAGAGTATAGAAGTTTTTCAGCCCGACACTATCACATAAATGGTTTCTGTAACTGTCTTCCGTCAATAGTCTAGATGTTTGAAATATGTTTTCTTCTTCAGTCAAATCTTTATTCGACGTGTTTTTGATACATCCAGTCAGTAGAAGTACTATTGCAATAATAAATGATATTTTTTTCATGCTCAATATATGCTCTTTATATTTCAGAATAAATCAGTTCTCCATCAATGCGTTCCGATTTCATCACATAGATCTTCTCAACCTGCAGCGAGGCTTCTGGCACGGCAATGTCTGTGACTATTGATGATGGATGTTGCACCAATGATATATGAGGGATAAACCCTAGTTCGCTAAATTTGATGCCATATTCTGTCAGTCGCTCTCGCAGCTGGTTGGCTAAAGTGGTGGCAGCTTGCCCATCTCTCACTCCACACCATATCACGCCGGCTTTTGTCGGGAAACTTCCGAGTTTGCCAAGGGTCATGTTAAATGGTTCAACGGTCACCTCACTCACTGCCTTACGTATAGCCGGCAGGTCATATCTCTCGCCAATGAAGGCCAGTGTCATGTGCAGGTTGTTGTATGAGCAATAGTTCCCTTTCACGCCTCTGGCTTTCAAGGTGTCTTGTACTTCAACGAGCCTCTTCTTGAACTCGTCATCGAACCTTATTGCTATGAATATGCGTGCCATATATTAGCATCTCACTACATCCACAACGTGACTTCCTGCACCGATGAGGTCTTGTCGCTCTGATATGCATTTCTGGTACTCGATGAAGCGTGCGAATGTTTTGTCACCCATCTGGTTGAGGCGTGTTCGCATATAGTCTGCGGCTCCGTCAGGTGAGAAGATTGTTACTCGCTCCAATCCTGCTTTTTCATTAAAGCGGTTGATATCCTCTATGCGAACGTAGTCGTATAGTTCTCCCTCTTGTGTCTGTATGTGATAGTCCTTGTCAACAGCTCCTTTTGCCATCAGATCTCCTATCCTCTCTTCGTCAAAGCAATAGGATAATATGCTATATTCATTCATCAGATAGGCCACGAATATCAGTCCTCCTGGTTTGGTCACTCGCTTGGCTTCTGCCAGTGCTTTGACTTTCTCCTCGTCACCTATAAGATGATAGAGTGGTCCGAGCAGAAGTGTTATGTCGGCTAAGCCTGTTGGTAGGAATGGCATATTCCTCGCATCTCCTTGCACAACGTCGGCCGTTGGTTCGCGTTTCAAGAATACTTCTATGTTGCGACGCACAAGTTCTACAGCCTTAACCTTATATCCTTCCGCCATCAGCGCAGAGGTATATCGCCCTGTCCCTGCACCAATGTCAAGTATATAGTGGTCTGATTGTAAATAACGATGCAAATGATGCATTGTGGTTTCAAACTCCACTATGCCATGCCTTCTCAGCAATCGCTTGTCTTCAGGGTGTTTGTTGTAATGCTTCTCTATGTTGGATAATGCCATATGTCAATAGTAAATAATACTCCGCTTTTTGTTTCTCAATGCAATATACCACAAATTCGGATAACAATACAAATCTAGCGAAAAAACTACCTCCCTCTCCGACACTCCGTCGGTGCACATCCCTTCTTCCCTTTGAAGAATTTGGCAAAAGCCATCTGCGATGAGAACCCCATCTGATAGGCAATCTGCTGTATGGTATGTGATGTCGTGGTTATGAGTTTCTCGCTCTCTCTGATCAGGTAGTCGTCGATAATCTGCTTAGGCGAACGACCGCATACGCTGTTTGTTATCTGCGACAGATATCGTGTCGATATCGACAATTCATTGGCATAGTATGTCACATCATGCGCCGAGGCATAACGGTCTGACAACAGAGATATGAATTTGTTATATATGTTGTGTGTTTGCAGTGCTAGGGGCTTGGCTGAGGCGTAAACCACTTGGCTGTGTAGGTAGTTATGTGCATTGCTTACTGCTTGTGGCACATCGTCTCCTTGCGCTATTCGTGCGGCTATGGCTGTCGAAAGCGTGCCTCCTACTCCATGACGTTGCCAACCTTGTATGTTTACAGATGAGAAGAACTGCTTATATCCTTCGCCCGACAGTAGTGCGTTAACTCGTCCCTCGGTATATGTGCCACCTCTGAGCAGAACCCACTCTGCTCCCATGTCGTGCAGTCTTTCTGCCGCGTTTCGCATGTCGTCTTCTGTGCATATCCGTTGACCGAGTATTATCTCTGCATCGATACATTTTATTATCAACACCTTACTGATAGGTATAAGGTACTTGCTGTATGTCCGTATAGATTCGTTCGACATCAGTAGTCCACCGTATGATGCGAGGACGACGGGTGAGCATACGATGTTCTGACAACCGACAATCTCATGTCTTATGGCGCTGATGGTCTTGGGCGTGTTTATAAGTCCTATTTTGATGACTTGGGGCAGCGTCTCTTCATATATGGCTTTCACTTGCCCTACAACAAGGTCCGATGGAAGCTCGTGCACATCCATTATCTCCTGTGAATTCTGTATGGTGACCGACGTGACAGCTGTTACCGCATATCCGCCAAGGTCTTTTATTGTGCGTATGTCGGCCTGTATGCCCGAATGCCCCATGCTGTCAGAGCCGTTTATGCAGAGAACGGTGTTCATCTCTCTTTTTTTTGCAATGATAATCTAAAACATGTATTTATCCAAATGGGTATTCCGAATACTGCAATATTTTCCTCTGTCTGTATGCTTTTTTTACTGACCGATGATTCTCGTATCTATCAGTTCTGACTCTCATATAAGTCTCTTTTTATATGTCTTTTCTTTCTGTGGGATCAAACTGAACAAATTTGTCTATCTTTGTTTTTATTAAAACCATTTCACATTAAAGCATAGAAAACATATGAAACGATTTGTATCTCTCATCCTTTCTGCTTTTGCCGGTAGCTCTTGCTTTGCTCAGTGGCAGTGGAAAGAACCTGATCTCCATGAAGACCAGATCTATGATCTCTCTGTAGGGAAAATGTCTATGCGTATCGCTGCTGAACGTGGCGGACGTATCATATCTCTCAAGTACGATGGAACTGAGGTGCTCTCACAACTGAAGATGCCTAATATGTATGGCAGCACGTTCTGGACTAGCCCTCAGAGTGAATGGAACTGGCCTCCTGTACGCGAACACGACTCTGCTCTCTATGATGTTGTTAAAACCGACGACGGCTTCGTTATGACTAGCCAGCTGTCGCAGAAACTCCCTCTCCGCATACGCAAGTCTTTCTCTAAGGATGAGAATGAGGGCTGTATTGTTGTTACTTATTCTATCATCAACGAATCCGACGCTACTCGACGTGTGGCTCCATGGGAAATAACTCGCGTCCCAAGCGAAGGTATAGTCTTCTTCGATGCTGATGTCGAGTCTATCACTCCTGCAGGCCTCATGCCTTTCATTAAGAAGAATGACCTTGCATGGTATGAAATCGATCATGTCGAGGGCCAGAATCGTAAGATTAATGCTGATGGTAAGGGCTGGCTCGGATATGTCAACAATGGTCTTCTCCTTGTAAAGCGTTTCCCTGACCTCGACCCTTCTCAGCCTGCTCCTGGTGAAGCTGAGATTCAGGTATATGTTCATCAAGGCAAGATGTATGTCGAGATTGAGAGCCAAGGTGCTTATACTGAACTTCAGCCTGGCCAGTCTCTCGATTGGAGCGTGCGTTGGTATCTCATGCCTTTGGAGGGAGAAGTTAATAGGGAGGTGATCGGGAAGATCTTAGAGAATTAAAAATTAAAAGTTACTTTCGTCATCTGATGATGACTCTGAATACAATAATGCCTATAGGTGGGATGACCTATAGGCATTATTTGTTTCTCATGGAATCTCAATCTATCTTCGATTCCATGTGTTGTTTTGTCGTTTTGTTATTTGCTTAGCATCCACTTCATAGGGCTGTCTTCTGTCCAGTCGTTCAGCACGCGCACCCATGAGAAATGCGAAAAGATCAGTCCGCCTTCGCCATAGGCCTTCATCTCTTCTGGTGAATATACTGTCAGACGGTCGTCTGTTGCGCCGAGTTGCTTACGTGCCTCAAACATGCTGAGTGAGCTGGTCACCTTACATACATTGTCGGCCTCCGCGTGTGCAAAGCATATAGGCAACTTCAAGAACGCCTCCTGGTCGATAGGTGCCAGTGTCATGTCAGTTCCGTTCCATTTATACACCTCGCCCTGGAATGCAGTCTTGAGATCGGCGACAAACTGACCTTCATATTGCTCCTTTACCTGATGTATCGGTACTATAGGGTCCATAGAGCAGCAAGGTATGGCGGCAGCCAGGCGGTCGGGAAACTGCATGCAGAAACGCATTGTTGCTCCTCCTCCGCTCGATGCTCCGCAACAATATACTCTCGTAGAATCGACTATGCCCACGTTGATCAGTGAATCGATGAGTGACATCTGCACAGCATTGTTGCGGTCGATGAGCTTTATCTTTTCAGGATCAAGAGATGCGCTGAAGAGGTAGTTAGGGTTGGCTATGCCGAATTTGAGTGTGGCACACTGTACGCCGGCAGTTGCCATTGACACCACACTGCGGTCAGTAAGTACGGCATCCTTGATAGGCATTTCGTATTCCGAGCCGCCGATGTTCCATATCATGATAGGTACATTCTTGACATACTCGCCGTTCTCGTCCTTTGGCAGGTGCATCAGGTATTCTCGGGTGATGCCTGCGTATGTGTGCTGTCCGTAGATACAGTCGTCAATGACAGCGATGTGTTTGTCGTCAATGTCATTGGCCGAGAACTCTAGGCCGATGTTTGTGCAGTGCACCTCCCATGGCTTGTGCATCACCATGAAGAAGGCCTTGCCTGGCATAGCAAATGGTCTTGCACGCAGCTTGAGCGTGTCGCCTGCTACCTCTAGTGTTATCTCGTCGTCGGCATACTCCTCGGGAGTCTTGCCTGTCTGTGGATCTACCCAGTTGGTGACGGTGTTGTTTATGATGTCGAAATCTTCTGCCTTAAGATCGGCAATCTGAGACGCATCTTTCACTATGATGTCAAATCCATATACTTCGAGAGCAGCGTCACCTACCTGCGTATAGGCAGTGATGTGTGAAATATTTTCGCCCTTGCTCACTGATGGCTTGCTCTGCGAGTTGATGTAAATAAGCAGAATGACTAACGTAAGCACCAATGTAAGTAGTATGATGCCTATCCATTTGAGGATCTTCTTTATGATTTTCATGTGTTTTATGTTTATATGGCTAATATAGTCAAATTGCACAACAAGTCAATAAGTTGGCCTTATTTGTTCTCCTTCTGCGTTATCACAGTATAGGTACTCCATGTGTATTCTTCACCTCGCTCATCACAAAGACGCTGTGGAACGAGCCGACGCACTCTATGTTTCCCAGTCGTGTGCGCATGAACTCCTGATACGAATCCATGTCGCGTGTGTGTATCTTCAGTGTGAAGTCATATTCTCCGCTAGTGTTGTAACATTCTGTTATCTCGTCAATGTTCTGCACCGCTTGCATGAACGCATCCATATACTGTTGCGAGTGTTGCTTCAGTCGCATGTTGCACAATACGGTTATGCCGAGCCCCATGCGTTTAGTGTCAAGCACAGCCTTATAGCCTTTGATGAAGCCCTCCCTCTCTAGTCGCTTCTGTCGGTCGAATGTTGCCGAGTTCGAAAGGTTCACCGCAGCGGCGAGCTCTTTCACCGTGAGGTCTGAATGTTTCTGTAGCTGTCCAAGAATGTTCTTGTCTATGGTATCTAAATCGCCGTATTCCATTTTTGATATTACTTGATATGCCGAATGATATTCGTCATTATTTGTAAATATGCTTGCAAATAAAGTATAATTTCCGCATTTCACAAAATGATATCCTACCAAATGTATTTATGCACTAACTTTGTATTCGGAATTCCAACGGTATAACATGTAAAACATACGGGTAGCTTTAGCTGCCAAGGTAAAAACACAAAGAAATGACTAAGACAATAAATAACATCTCTATTCCACAAAGGGCTAATCTTGTTGGCAGTTTCCTTCGTCCCAAGGATTTGAATGCTGAAAATGCCGACCGTTATGTTAGTGAATTGGTAAGTGCTCAGCGTAAGGCAGGCTTTCAGATAGTCACCGATGGAGAGTTCAACCGCACATTTTGGCATCTTGACTTCTTCTGGGGCTTTGGTGGTGTGGCTCATGAGGCAGGAGGCGACGTCACCTTCAATGGAGAGACAGCTCGTCTTGATAAGGTGTATCTGACAGGAAAGCTCACGCCTCAGCCTCATCCTTTTATTGATGCCTTCAAGCGTGTGGCTAGATATGCAGGCAATGATGTCGTCGCTAAGCTTACTGTACCTGCTCCAGCACAGTTCTTCCAGCAGCTTACCATACCTCAGAATTTCCTTTCTACACGTGCCTTCTATCCTGACCTCAACGACCTGATTGCCGATATAGCAGCAGTCTATCGCGATTTCATTCAGCAGTTCTATAATGCAGGAGGTCGTTTCTTGCAGCTTGACGATTGCACATGGGGGGCAGTGGTAGGTGAGGCTGCGGCACAGAGATATCGTAATCTGAGTCCTAATCTTGACGATGTGAAGGATCAGCTTCTTAAAGTCAACAACCTCTCACTTGAAGGCAGGCCAGCCGATCTCTTTGTGGCTTCTCATATTTGTCGTGGCAACTATCACTCTACATGGTTCAGTAGCGGTGCCTATGACTCTGTAGCTGACTGGGTATTTGCACGTGAGAATGTCGATGCGCTCTTCCTCGAATATGATGACGAGCGTTCCGGAGGCTTTGAGCCTTTAGCAAAGGTGAGTGCCGACAAGCATGTAGTGTTGGGTCTTATAACTACCAAGACACCAGAGTTGGAGGATAAGCAGACCATCATCAGCCGCATCCACGAGGCTGCTAAATACATACCGCTTGAGCGTCTTTCTCTTTCTCCTCAATGCGGCTTCGCTTCATGCGCCGTTGGCAATAAGCTGTCTGTCGATCAGCAGTGGGCTAAGATTGCTCTCGTCAGGGAGATAGCCGACGAGGTATGGGGCAAATAGTTTCGTTCTCTATATGAAGAACGCCCAGCCGAGGATGCACAATCCTTGCTGGGCATTTTTCGTTTAATGAGAGTTTTTCATGCAGTGATCGGATTTGTCAATTGTGCTACGGTTGAGATTATCTGATGTAGTTCATTGGTGTCCAGGCCTCTGCCTCTGGCTTCTCTGCCTTGCCTGTGGCATACATCTTGAGCATGACCGACATATTGTTGGCAAGTGTTCGCATGGTCTGCATGCCTTCTATGTCGAGTGCCGACTGGCCTGGCTCACGTCCGTAGGCTATGTTCCAGTACTGTGATGTTACGATAGGCATATTGCACATCTGGAATGGCATCTGTAGTGTCTGGAATGCAGCTGAGGCGCCTCCTCGTCGGCATACACAGACCGCAGCCGCAGGCTTGCCCTTGAACGCCGGTCCTCCAGCATATAGCATACGCTGCTGCAACGCCATGGCTTGCGACGCTGGCTGGCCCCAATATACGGGAGCACCTATGATGATAGCGTCGCTCTTCTCTGCCTTCGCGATGACCTCGTTGCATACGTCGTCATCGAACACACAGCGGCTGTTGCCGTTCTCTTTGCATTTGCCACATGCTATGCAGCCTCTGACTGGCTTTACACCTAACCATGCTATCTCGACCTCAATGCCGTTCTTCTCAAGCTGCTTTGCACATTCGCTCAACGCTGTATATGTGTTGCCTTCCTTGCGTGGACTTCCGTTTATCAACAGTACTTTCATAATTCCTTTTTATTTTGTTTGTTTTGTTGTTTTATTGCTTGTTATGGCTTTCACTACCTCGCTAGTCCTGTCATATACACTGACACTTAGGTTCTTGTATCTCCCGTTTTTTGTCATGTGTTTTATGAATGGAACAACGGGCACTTCTTTCGTCCAAAACTCTTTGCCGACAAAGACCATAGGCGACGATTCTCCATAGACAAGATAATGGTCTTGCACTATCTCCTGAAATACCTCCTGTAGCGTGCCAGCACTGCCTGGCATGAATATCAAACCTCCAAATGCTGCCGTGAGGATGAGGTCTTCTCGCTGGCTGTTGTCAAAGAATTTGGCTATGTGTGTCGCAAATATCGTTGGCGGCTCATGCCCGTAGAAGAATGTCGGAATGGCTAGACTCTTATATCCTGTCGTTAGCGGAAATCGCTCTCGCGCTCTGTAGGCTTGGGCAAACCATCCTTTGTCCTGATATGTGGGCGCTTCTGCAAGTATGGCTATGGCTTCATCTACCTCTTTCTTGCTCCTGCCTGCCATCCACGCTCCTACATGTGTCGCTTCCATGGCACCTGGACCACCTCCGCTTATCATGATATGACCACTCTCTGTCAGTCTCTTGGCTATATCTACTACCTGACGGTAATAGGAGTCTCCTCTAGCTAGCTGATGCCCTCCCATGATGCCTACAATGCGGTCTCTGTCCACTTGTTTGTAGTGCTCCATCAATACTCGCCTTATCGAGGCGTCATGCAGGGCTCGCGAACCAATCTCATATTCCTCGGTAGCCACCTTGCCCGTTGCTACGACATGCTTGTACACTCGCGTGTCATAGCACTCCTTGAACGACTCCTCGGGCCTGTTCAAGTCGTATTTGTCGAACAGCATCTCTGGAGTGTACAATGCACGTGGCATGATGTAATATGGCACTCCCTGACAATGCTTCTCAAATTCTATGAAGTCAAACTGACGTATGTTGTCAATATTTATCATCCTCCCGCGTGTGATCTCTATTTCACGTATACTAGTTTGCCGTTCACTATGCACATCCCTTGGGCTTCTGTCATGCGCTGACCTTGTAGGTTATACACGGCATCCTCTCTTCTGTCGCTTGTTATGTGTTTTATTGGCGACTCGGCATGTCCATATACAATGACTTTACTTAGTGTCACGTCATTGCCGTGTATGACGAGTCCTTTCTTAAGCAATAACTCATTTGTCGCTTTGTCAAAGGTTATGCTCACTGTCTTCTCACCACCGTCTTCTCCTACCTCTTGGCTTGGATTGTAGTCGCCTTCATACTCTTTGCCATCTACATAGAAACTTGGCTTTACTGACCAGTCTGCGTAAAATAACTGAATGTCGTCCTCATCTGGCTTGTATGTGTATGTCAACTCTACCATGAATGAATTCCCTATGTTCCTGAATATGTCGGAATTTATCGTTATTCCATTGCCCCACTCAAGTGGCTTCTCTTCGCTTAGGCATTCATACGAGGCCATGTGCTCCATCACAGGATACTCTCCTTCAAAGTCACTGCCGTGATATGCCTTGGCTAATGTCTCTGCTAGGTCTGCCTGGCTGAAGGCTGGTATGCTTCGTGTAATGCCGTCCGACAATCCCATCCAATAGAATGTGGCTATGTCATTTGCTTTTGACTGGCTAACGAAGTAGTCACAGAATTGAAGCATCAACTCTCTTCTTAAATCATAGTCTGTGGCTCCTGCACCTGCGTCTACTCCACTCGTGCCCCATTCTCCAAAGATTACTGGAGCTCCCTTGGCTACAAGGTGTGTGTTCACTTTGTCTATGATGTCATCTACATCTCTCTTTATCTCTGTTATGCTTCGGCTCAGACCGTTGTTGGCTATGCTAGGGTAGCAGTGTACCTCAAATATTATATGCCCTGCCGCCTCTGGCATTTCCATCTCTGTCAGAGGATCTGTCAGATATGTTTTCCAGTTGCCCGATCCATTGGCTGCAGCGTAGGTGTTCACTATAAGGTTGCGTGTGGCATTGTTGCCTCCTGTTGCTCTGACTGTCTCTACAAAGCTTTTCGCATAGCTGTTGAGCCCTTTATATGCCGACTTCGCTACTGCTGCGTCGTACTGTCCTTGGGCGTTAAATGAAGCATAACACCACGAATTCAACTTGTCTAGCATCTCGTTGTAGCCCTCGAAAAGCAGCTTATCGCCATAGTCTTTAAACTCCTCAGCTATCTGTGCCCATAAGTGCTCAAAGCGTGTCTTGTTCTGTGTGTAGTTCTCTTCGTCGGCTTTTATCCATGAATGATGGCTGTCACTGTCGGCTCCTGTGTCATGATGTACGTTGATGATACAATACATGTCGTTGTCTATCACATAATCTACAACTGTATGCACTCTCTTCATCCATGCTTCATCTACATTGCCGTCCTCGTCCATATGGTTATACCATGTCACTGGCACTCTTATCGCTCCAATGCCTGCGTTCTTCATCATGGTTATCAGATCAGCCTTTGTCACAGGCTGTCCCCAGCAAGTCTCCGAAGTAAGGTCTGCCGCTCCCCAATACGCGTCATCATCTGGTGTCGATGACGTATTGTTGGCGTCGAGTGTGTTGCCCAGATTCCATCCTAGGCCCATGTTCTTGACTGCTTCTTGCGCTGTCTCTGTCGTTTGTACTTCTTGCGCCCAGACGCTCATGCTTGCAGTGAGCATCGCTGATAATATTAATGACCGATTCATGGTATTATGTGTTATGATTAAATAGTTCCCTTTATCTTCTTGAACAGATCCAAGGCGTACAGGTCCGTCATTCCCGCAACAAGATCTACAGCCGAAATCAACTTGTCATACATCGTTGCATCCTTCGCTACCTGGAACTGCTCTGGAATGAATGGCTTGAGCAGTCTTGAATAATATAGGTCTGGCTCTTCTATGGCTTTGATGAATTTGTCTAGCAGAGTGCCTATGATGGTGAAACCACTCAGCTCTATCTCTACCACACTCTGATGCTTGTATATCTGCTCAAATGATAGCTTCTTCACTATCTCCATTGCTCTTGTTTCGGTCTCCGGAAGGTCTTTTATCAATGTGTTCCTATAACTCCCTTCCATTATCGATTCTCTGTTTCTCCAGAATGTTTCTGTGCATATCCCTACTAGCTTGCCTATCACTATCGACCTCATATACGCTACCTGCTCATGCTTGTCCGTTACCGTTCTGCACACTTTCTCCAGATTGTCATATACATGGACCTCTGTCTCCTTGTCAAAGAACGACATGAGCAATTCTCTCGTCTCGTCATACGACAATATCCCTAGCCTGTACGCATCCTCTACATCCATCACCTGATAGCAGATGTCATCCGCTGCCTCTACAAGATATACCAACGGATATCTTACATATTCCCCATTCTCGCTCTTGCTCACATTCAGACTCTGCATCACATGTTCGAACGCCTCCTTGTCCTGCTGGAAATAACCGAACTTCTTCACACCTACCGACGCTCTCGGATATTTGACTATCGAAGCTACCGTTGGCAGCGTCAATGCAAAGCCGCCGTCTCTGCGTCCTTTGAACGAATGTGTCAGTATTCTGAATGTGTTGGCATTGCCGTCGAAGTTGATGAGGTCGCCTTTCTCAGCCTCCGTAAGTCCGTCAAGATATCCTCGACCTTCACCGTTGGTGAAGTAATGCGATATGGCACTCTCTCCAGAATGACCGAAAGGCGGATTGCCCATATCGTGAGCCAAGCAAGCCGAGGCCACAATCGAACCAATCTCTTCTACATATTCATTACCCTGGGCTTCGCCACTTTCTACTATCTTTCTCGCAATGTTGTTGCCCAATGATCTGCCTACACTCGACACCTCAAGACTATGTGTCAGTCTGTTATGCACAAATATCGCACCTGGCAATGGAAACACCTGGGTCTTGTTCTGCATTCTTCTGAACGGCGCCGAAAAGATAAGTCTGTCATAATCTCTCTGAAACTCTGTCCTGTTGTGGTTGGTCTTCTCGACAGGTTGTCCTGTCCTCTGGGGCGTAAGCAGTTCGTTCCAATTCATTGTAACTCTATTTTTCAGCAAAAATAATAGTTTTTGCTTTCAATGTATATGCCAGCATCATTCATTGTGTCCAATTGTGTGTTAAGTTAATAACGGCAGACGATAGGCAACGCCGTTGACTGGCATGCGACGTAAAACTTTCCAACTAAAAAATCAAATCTCTTAATTCTTAAAACTTTTTTATATCTTTGCACTCGATTTACGCGGTTGCGTTATAGCAATAGTCGTAGGGCCCCATAGTTCAAGGGATAGAACGGAAGTTTCCTAAACTTTAAATCCGAGTTCGAGTCTCGGTGGAGCCACTTCAAATGAATATCCCCATGAGTACTTTCGATATCATCATCATCATCATTGCTATCGCTTCTTTCATCATAGGCATGTTCAAAGGTCTAATCAAGGAGCTTTCCGGTTTTCTAGGCTATGTGATTGGTGTTTATGGAGCCGTGAAATTCAGTAGTTATACCGAATCGGTCATCACAGAGCATTTCCCTGATTTACAAGGTGTTGGTGTAATAAGCTTCTGCATCACGCTGGCACTGATAGTAGTGGGTGTTCATTTTCTCTCTGCAGTCATCAACCGAGCTGTCGGGATGACCCTTCTCAGTCTTCCAAACAAGCTCCTCGGGGGGCTGTTTGCTGTGGCAAAAAACCTATTCTTCGTCAGCTGTTTCATCAGTATAGTCAACTATTTCGTTGGCGATGTGATCAACCTCTTTGGGGAAGACGAGTCGTCACGCTCTATATTCTATTCCTACATCAAGGATCTGGCTCAGTATTTATATCCATACCTCGATTTCGGTATCCAGCAGGCCAAAGAGGCCCTGATCTAGCCTGATCGTCTAAAAAATCTCATTCAGGTAGCAATTGCTATTGTCTATTTGGCAAGAAAGTTGTATCTTTCTCCCTTGAATCGTGTGCTGTCGTCAAATTACACGTTCGATCCTTAATGACTTATAGAACGAAGATGAGAATTAAGCATTATATTGTTAGTGTTGCATTGGCTATGCTTTCTGTGGCTTGTGCTCATGAGTCTCGCCTACAGCTACCGGCCATCATCTCCGACGGTATGGTTATCCAGCAGAATTCAAACATGACATTTTGGGGTAGGGCATTGCCAGGAGCTTATGTGACCATTCATACCGACTGGGATATCACTGTTACAGCTACTGCATCGCCTGATAGTGTATGGAGTGTGTCGTTCCCAACTAAAGCAGCCGACAATAAGCCTCATCAGATAGCCATCTCAACATCAGACACAGCTATCGTCATCAATGACATTCTTCTTGGTGAAGTATGGCTCGCCAGTGGTCAGGACAATATGCGCATGCCTCTGCTCGGCTGGGGTCTTGATACCATAGCAAATTCCGCAAAGTATATAGCTGAGGCTAACGACAAGTATCTCCGTATGTTTGATATGGACCGTCGCATCTCATGGCGCAAGGAGTTTGAAATAAGGGGTGAGTGGAAGCCTACTACTCCTGAAAATGCCGAGATGTTTGGTGCCGCAGCCTACTTCTTCGCAAAGACACTTCGTGATAGTCTCAATGTGCCAGTAGGCATAATAAACAACAGCGTAGGCAGCACACCATGTGAAGCATGGGTGTCGGACGATATGCTTAAGGAGAGTGTAGATTTCGGACATAAGGTGACCGATCTCAATGCCCTCGCCAATGGCATGGATCAATATGTCAGCTGGCTGCGTTCTCTGCCATACATCAAGATACCTAACAATTACGACCACGAACGACGTCTTGCAGCTATCGATGTCAACGACGAGTTTGTGACCCTTGCCATGCCACAATACGATTCGTGGAGTGAGATGAATCTGCCTAAGTATTGGGATGAGGATGTGCTGGGTGACTTTGATGGTATAGTGTGGTTTGTTAAGGAGGTAGCGATACCAGAGAGTTGGGTAGGCAAGAACATCTCAGTTCATCTCGGTGCTATAGATGACTGTGACAAGACATACGCCAACGGCATCTGCATAGGCGAACACAACCACAGCGGCGAATATGCTGTTCAGCGTGCATATAACATCCCTGCGAGATATGTAAAGAGCACATCTGTTGTTATAGCAGTACGTGTCACAGATACAGGTGGCGAGGGTGGTTTCGCCGGCACGCTTGACGACAAGGGTATGTGTCTTCAACAGGGAAGTGAGGTGGTATCTCTCGAGGGACCATGGAAATTCCGTCCAGCGGGTGAGTTCTATGAAGACAATCTTGTCTTGTTTGACCCAGTAGGCGATGTGTTCATTTCACGTCCTACACCTTCGCTCTTCTTGACTCACCGTTCTCCATCGGCACTCTTCTACGGCATGGTCTATCCGATATCTAAATATTCGATATCAGGCATAATATGGAACCAGGGTGAGGCCAATGTAAACCATGCTACTCAGTATCGCGAAACATTTCCTCTCCTCATAAAGAGCTTCCGTAAGGCGTTTAACTCGCCTAACCTGCCATTCTATTTTGCGCAGACATCTTCATGGCAATATAACCATTGCGACAGCACCTCTCTTGCCAGCATACGTGAAGCTCAGCGCCAAGTGGCAGCCGAAGTGCCTAATGTTGCCATGTTCTCTACGGTAGATATATCTGAACCACGAACACCTCATCCTTCTCATAAGGATATCGAAGGTCAACGATTCGCTCGTCTGGCTCTTCACCATAACTATGGATTCAAGCATATCACTCCGTCTGGTCCGGTGCTTCGTGACGTCAATACGTTGGGTCAGTTCCTTAATCTGACATTCGACAATGCAGAGGAATTGCAGATCTCTCCTGTTGATTACGCTGCATTTGAGATAGCTGGAGAGGATGAACGTTTCTTTACAGCGTCAACAGTCATTCATAACAACACCATCTCTCTCTTCTCTTATGCTGTTCCAAATCCGCTCTATGTGCGTTATGTTTATCGTAACTGTTCTTCAGGAGTCATTTACAACAGTGAGATGCTTCCTGCGGAGTCGTTCATGACAACCCCTAAACTTGAAAATTAATAACATAAACCAATAATTGATATATGGCAACTAAAAAGTGGATATGCCCAGTATGTGGATATGTGCATGAGGGCGAAGATGCACCAGCAAAGTGCCCACAGTGTAATGTTCCTGGTTCAAAGTTCAAGGAGTATGTTGAGGCTGCTCTTAACTTTGCTACTGAGCACGTTATCGGTGTAGCAAAGGAGATTCCTAACAACGAAGAAGGTGCTTTTGTTCTTCAGGGTCTTAAGGATCATTTCGCAGGTGAATGTTCTGAGGTTGGTATGTACCTTGCTATGTCTCGTCAGGCTGACCGTGAGGGCTACCCAGAAATAGCTGAGGCTTTCAAGCGTTATGCTTTGGAAGAGGCAGAGCATGCTGCTAAGTTTGCAGAGCTTCTCGGTGAACTCGTTTGGGATACAAAGACAAATGTTCAGAAGCGTATGATGGCAGAAGAGGGTGCTTGCGCCGCTAAGATGGATATCGCCGCTGCTGCCAAGAAGCTTAACCTCGACGCAATACATGACACTGTTCATGAGATGGCAAAGGATGAGGCTCGTCATGGCGCTGGCTTCCAGGGCTTGTTCAACCGCTACTTCAAGAAGTAAACATTCTTATTGTATATAAAAAGAGGAGGTCGTCTAAAAATCTTGTTAGGCGACCACCTCCTATTTTTTTTCTAATATATACTGTCTAATATCCACTTACTGTGACATTGCCATATCTTATTGTTGCTGATATGTCTGTGTCCTTGTATTTCTCTATTGTGCTGGCACCTTTGGCAGGCTTTATGCCATCAGGATGCACTCCGTCGATTGTCTTCGACGCATGATTGGTGATATGGGTGAATCCAAGCACCTCTGCCACACGCTTCGCTGTTACAGCATCCTTGATGTCCGTGCCTATATATGAGCCTGATATGTATATCTTGTCAGCACACATCTTTAGTGCTTCTATCCTGTCTAAAAAGCCCTCAGAATATATAGCATGTCTTTGCGGCATATCTCCATACCACGTGCTTCTCTGCCTGTCCAGCCAAATGCGTATATAGAGCTTATCATGCTTTGCCGAGTCCCTCTCAAAGTATTCTTTGCTCTGTGACACGAAAGAGTAGCCATTGTCCGCCAACTCCATGGCAGCCTGTGGAACGCAGTTTCTGTGACTACCTATGGTCACGCCTCCCTCTTTGTCAGCAAACGAAGCTCCACAGCCAGGAGCATCATCGTCAAGCCACATGCTTTTGGGATCGAAGTCGTATTGAGCTCCAGTGCTGAACAAGTCTTCTCCCCATGCCACTCCAGGCTCTATTTCTGACAGAACACCTCTGAAATGCTCCTCGTCAACGACATCTGGTGCGGCTACTCTGTTGAAGCCATCGACGAACAAAGCTTTGGGAGCGTTAGATATAAGCCTAGCAGCAAGAGTCTGCGATGGGAACGAGATGCCACCCTTGTTGCCCGCCACCACATGATAGGCAACAATCTTCCCGTCAGCCTTCTGAGACAGCTCTATCTTGTTGTCAGTAGTCTTTGCTATGAAACATCCGTTGGCATATATATAAAAGATATCGGCTTTTGCGCTATTCTCCAGCGGGTCTATAGACTCTTCCCACTCAAGCGTAATCGTTTCTTCGCCCGTCTGCCTTATTCCAAATGCCTTGACAGGCAATGGAGTGACCGTTGCGCTGTCGCCGTTGAAAAACCTCAAGATACCCTTGTAAATAGCTCTGCAGGCGTCAAATCTGAACTGCGGATGAAGAGCCAGATGAATGTCGTTGATATTCTGGTGCGACAACAGTTCCACCAGTACAGAAGGAACATCTTGCCTTCTAGCTTCAGCGTATCCCTTATCCCAGATGCCCCTCTCGCTCCAGTTGCTGTCCCATGTAGCCCTTATGTCGCCCGTTATCTGCTGCTCTATAGTCCGTGCCAAGTCGAAAGCCATCATCTTGCTACGTCCGTCACTGTATTTGCCGTTGCCATTGTTGGTGCTCACTATGGTCAAAGTGCCGATAGTAGTGTCATCCTTAGCAAAGCCGGCATCAGTATGCAGTGCTATCGAGGCATCTACATGTATATTCTTCTTATTCTTTAATGCATTGACCCATTCGCCCCTGCAGTTCACATCGTCTGTATAGTCATTGGCTCCGTCGCTGAGAGTATATACAGTCTTCGCATCAAAGCCGTCGGACTCCAGGTAGTATCTTGCACATTCCATCCAAGTCGGCAAGCCGCTAGTTTTGCCATATCGTGCAATGGAACCCTTGCCTCCACCCAGCCTTATCTCTTTTGTCTTGTCGTCAGTGCCCTCTATATCTACGCTCCATCCTTTAGTGAAATGGTGAGTGCCAAGGTATATCCACATGTCGTAGCCCTGCGACTGATCAACAGCATATCTGCTAGCTCCGCCGGCATGGTTCACCTTGTAAGTGACCTTGCCGTTATGGTTATCTTCGTACTTCACAAATACTCCGTAGTCGCCCTCTTGCGGCACCTCAGAGTGTATATTGCCCGTGCCGTCATTGGAGGCTATGCTTATGTTGCTCTGCGTATCACGCTCTCTCGGTAGTAAGACATTAGCACCAGCATTCTCAAGCATAGGCGCTAAGAAGGGTAGCATAAAGCTCGAAGATAACAGATCTTCTACAGTAGTGAATAGTCGTGCTCTCTGCCATTCCCACCTGTCAAGGTTCTTCTCGTAGTATCTGCCATGCGAATTCCAGAGAGCATATACCCTTCCGGCCAGTTCTCCAGGCTCACCATATTCAATGCTTCTGTCAACAATGTTGCCCTTTGCTGTAGCCATCTTCCATTTGTTAGGAAGCAATGATGCCAATGGCCTCTGCTCAGCATAGAACGTGATATTGCCACCCTTGAGACCAGTCCACCCCCTTACAGAGTCGGACATGGCATTGAGCTTGTCTTGACTCACCAAGACAGTTGCTGCAGTCTTGTTGAACCTGATTCTGATATTCTTGTCGGATTCGACAGCACTGTTTAAAACAATAGAATCCGTACTGTACCAATGCTCACCTTCGAGAATTGATATCAGTACGGATTCCTTTATTTGTTGTTTTATTGACTTCGTCTGTGCAGAGGCAACAACAGGCATTATGTACATCAGCAGGTTGACTATTGCTAATCTTATGCCTATTGTACTTCTCATACCTCTCATTGTGTCAACAAATGACCTCTGTTAGATAGAATATACCTTGTTGGCAAACTCTCTGAGGTTGTATTTGCTTGCCATTACTTCGCCGTAGGCACCAGCTGATCGGATAGCGATGATGTCGCCGCGCTTAGTCTTTGGCAATACCACTTCCTGACCGAAGCAGTCAGAGCTTTCGCATACAGGACCAACGACGTCATACATCTCATTAGCCTCTGTCGATGTGATATTCTCAATCTTGTGGTAAGCATGATACAATGCAGGACGGATCAAGTCGTTCATGCCGGCATCAACGATAGCAAACTTCTTCTTGCGGCCCTCCTTGACATAGAGAACCTTTGTGATCAATGTGCCGCACTGTGCCACTATCGCACGACCAAGTTCGAAATGCAACTCCTGGCCATCGCGCAGTTCAAGGTGCTTATGGAAAGTCTCGAAGTATTCCTTGAAGTTAGGCACGTCAGCAACATCAGGGTGTTCGTAGTCGATGCCAAGACCGCCACCCACGTTGACAATCTTTATATCAACATGGTGTGCCTCCATCCAATGCATCAGTTCGTTTACTCTGATACAGAGAGCAACAAAAGCGCCCATGTCAGTGATCTGTGAACCGATATGGAAATGCATACCACAGAGTTCTATGTTGCGCAAAGTCTTAACCTTCTCTACAACCGACTCTATCTCAGTGAGACCGATGCCAAACTTATTCTCCTCAAGACCTGTTGTTATGTAGGCATGTGTATGTGCGTCTACATTAGGATTGATTCTGAGGGCGATCTTGGCAATCTTGTTCATGCTTCCAGCAATCTCGTTGATCACCTCTGCCTCAGGATAGCTCTCTACGTTAAAGCAGCCTATTCCAGCCTCAAGAGCAAGCTTTATCTCCCAATCAGCCTTACCAACACCGGCATATACAATCTTCTTGGCGTCGAAACCTTCGTTTACTGCGTGCTGCACTTCATTACCGCTGACACAGTCGATGCCAAGACCAGCCTTGCGAATCTCTTCCAATAGTCTTGCATTGGCATTAGCCTTCATGGCATAGTGTACGTGATATCCCCACTTGTTCTGGTACTCTTTGACCTCGTTGAGCGTCTTCTTGAGAAGTTCTATGTCATAATAGTACAAAGGAGTCTGAAGTCCTTTAAGCTTGTTTATTGGAAAGTTTGTCATGGTATGTATTTTTAGTAACCAAAAAGAGAGGCACATCTTGACGCGCCTCTCTTATTTTCATTTTTGGATAAATGTCAAATTAGAAAAGTTTAGCGCTCAATGCCTTCAATGCATTAGCCTTGTCCTCTGCATTGATAAGTACTGATACGTTGTGTGAGCTTCCGCCGTAAGATATCATTCTGATAGGCACCTCCTTCAAAGCATCGAATATCTGGCTTGCATAACCCTTAGATGATGCTACGAAATCGCCAACGATACAGATGATAACCTGGTTCTCGTCAACTTCTACTGTTGCGTACTTCTTGAGGTCTTCTACGATATCATAGAGGTGACGGCTGTTGTCGATAGTTACTGAAACACCCACTTCACTTGTTGTTATCATATCGATAGGAGTCTTGTAGCTTTCGAAGATCTCGAACACCTTACGCAAGAACCCATAAGCGAGAAGCATACGACCAGACTTGATCTTGATAGCAGTGATGTTGTCCTTAGCTGCAATCGCGGCAACTCTGTTAGAACACTGCTTGCCACTGATGAGTGTACCGTAAGCAGTAGGCTCCATTGTGTTGAGGATGCGTACAGGGATGTTGTTGACCTTTGCTGGCAACACACATGTTGGGTGAAGGATCTTAGCGCCGAAATAAGCCAGTTCTGCAGCCTCGTCGAATGAGAGGTCGTGTACAGGCTTAGTGCCCTCAACGAAGCGAGGGTCGTTGTTGTGCATACCGTCGATGTCAGTCCAAATCTGGATCTCATCGGCAAGAATAGCTGCACCAATGAGTGATGCTGTGTAGTCGGAACCACCTCTCTGAAGGTTATCAACCTCGCCAAATGCGTTGCGGCAGATATAACCCTGTGTTACATATATCTCGTAACCCTTGTTCTTGTCGAGTATTGCATTGAGGTTCTCACGGATGAATGCAGTATCTGGCTCGTTGTTCTTGTCGATGCGCATATAGTCGAGTGCAGGCAACAAGATAGACTTAACACCCTGCTCCTGAAGATACAAGTTGAACATGCCAGTTGAGATAAGCTCACCCTGTGCGAGAATGATCTTCTCCTCAAATACTGTAAAGATATTGTTGGCAAACGACTTGATGTAGTTGAAACGCTCGCGGATGAGCTCCATACCCTTCTGCTTGTATTCGTCTGAAGAGTAGAGGTCGTTTACTTCGTTAGCATATTTGATTTCAAGTTTGCTAATAACATCATTAGCGCCATCAGAATTCTTCTTATAGAGATAGTTTGATATTTCTACCAAGCTGTTTGTTGTGCCGCTCATTGCAGACAATACAACGAGATTCTGTTCGCCGTTAAGCACAAGCTTAGCCACATTCTTCATTCTCTCGGCACTTCCTACCGATGTACCACCAAACTTAAGTACTTTCATTTTACTAATACTTTATCTGTTTTATTACTGTTCTTGTGTATGATTCATATCTATTTTGAATCGCATGCAAAGGTATAAATAATGAATGAATATACAATGCTAATTGTTATAATATTTATTATATGTGGAATATTTAACATCCATAAAGAAAAACCCCCAGCAAGTGTTCTTGCGTGGGGGTGTGTTGGATATCGCTTATGTATTTGTAAGTCAGTGGTTTGTTAGCCCTTTATAGTCCAACTACCTTTGCCGATAATGTCTCCGCCACAGAAAAGCTCTATGTCGTATGTTCCGGCCATAAGTTCTCCTGTATCTACTTTATATACAACATAGCTCTGCATAGCTTCTCCACCATATTCGACATCTCTAGCTGCAGAATAGTTGATCATAGAGTCTTCGTACTTAAAGACATCGCTTTTTGAGTGCATGAGCAGTTCTCCGTCTGGTCTTGTTATTCTCAGATAGACCTTCCTCATGCCCACCTGAGCAGTTGCATTCTTCTCAATGGTGAAGTCGACCTTGACCTTGCTTATCTTAGAGGCAGAAGTAGCCTTCCTCTCGTTGTGGTTCAAGCCTTCAGCCTTTATGCCTGTAGCTTCGAGACGGCTGGCTATCTCAACTTGTTCTGAAAGTGTCTTGTTCTCGTTCTGAAGTGCGTTGTATGACTGTTTAACTCGTCTCACTTCACTCTTCATCTCATCATTCTCGGCTGTGAGTCTGATATTGGTCTGGTTAAGCGAGTCAATCTGTTTTACGAATGACACCATCACAGTTCTCATTGTAGTGAGCTCACCCTGTAGTTCCTTGATTCGGCGAGCGTTGGTAGCCTTGACAGTCTTCAGTTCCTCTGTGAGCTGCGCTACTCTCTCGCGTTCCTGGTCAAGCTTCTCATTGAGGTCGGTATCATATCTGCGCAATGAGTCATAGTCAAGATATAAGTCCTGGTATTCAACAAGCAATGTCTCTTTCTCTTCGCTTATCACTTCTACCATCTCCTGCATGTCCAGATGACTCTTGATGAGCAGGCCGCCAAATATCGCGATAACTACTCCCGCAATTCCAGCTATAATTTTCTGAGTCTTTGTCACTTTCGTATAATTATATAGACACGTATTACTTGTTGTTAGTCAATAATCTTCAGTTCGTCTATGATGTTCTTTGCCTCTCCGTATTTCTCTATGATGAACAATACATATCGAATGTCAACGCAGATACACTTCTGGAGTTCTGTCTCGAATGCGATATCGCCGCTCATGGCCTCCCAGTTGCCGTCGAATGCCAAGCCAATGAGTTCGCCATTGCCGTTGATTACAGGACTACCGCTGTTGCCGCCAGTGATATCGTTGTTTGTTGTGAAGCATACGTGCATTGTTCCGTCTTCATCTGCATATCGACCAAAGTCCTTATTGTTGTAAAGCTCTTTGAGCTTTGGAGATACTACAAACTCCCAGTTGTTAGGATCTTCCTTCTCCATAACACCCTTGAGTGTTGTGAAATGCTTGTAGTGAACAGCATCGCGTGACTCGTAGTCGCCCACGCTACCGTAGCTGAGACGGATAGTGAAGTTGGCGTCAGAATAGAACACCTTGTCCTGCTGCATCTCCATCAGACCCTTTATGAACAGTCTGTTGTAGTTGTCGATGTCAGTAGTGATATCTGTTGAGCTGTAGTATAATTCACTCCACAATACCTGAAGTGCCTTTGCTGCTTTGAAGGCGATATCCTTGCTAAGAGTCTTATATGAAGGCTTGTTAAGGAACTTCATCAGTTTTGTTGAGTCGGCAAAAATAGACTTATTGTAGATATCCTCAGCGTATTTGTCAAATGATGCCTTGTATTTCTTGTTGACAATGTTGAAATATTCTGGCCAGTATGCCTTGTCGATGTTCTGGCTGTAGAACTCACCAAGAGCAGCGATGACCTTTTTGTCGGTCGCGGCATCATAGTCCTTGTAGAATTTCCTTGCTGTTTCCTTAAGACCGCTTGTTATTGTTGCTATACTCTTCTCGTTGTTGTTCTTAAGAGCTGTTTCCAAAGAGAAGAAGCTCATTGCGAATCGGAACACCTCAGGACCTGAGAGTTGACATTCATACAGATATCTCTGTGCCTTGCAGACAGGTGCGTACTTATTGTAGGCCTTCTTCAATGACGCGAGCACCTTGTCATATCTAGCTTCTCTATCCTTGTCGGCCTTTACCCATGCTTCAAAGTCGGATTCCAACGACTCTTTCTGTGCAACGACACCGAGTCGCTCAAGACCGTTGTTCATTCCAATGCTATTCTTCCAGTAGTTTGTGCTACGAGCATATTTAGAAGCATATTGGATATTTACCTTCTCTGATGCGTGCATGGATGCCAACCATATATCCTGCTTAACACCTCGTGGTCCGATCATAGCCTGGTTTACTATGTCCATTCTGTTCTTTATGCCGAATGATGTGAGGTATCTGTCGGTTGATCCTGGGAAGCCCATTGTCATAGCAAAATCGCCCTGCTTAACACCCTTGATGCTTACTGGGAGGAAATGCTTTGGCTTAAGAGGCTTGTTGTTATTGCTGAAGTTGCTTGGCTTGCCGTCTTTGTCGGCATATACTCTGAAGATAGAGAAGTCGCCAGTGTGTCGTGGCCACATCCAGTTGTCAGTGTCATGGCCGAACTTGCCAATTGATTCTGGTGGTGTACCTACAAGGCGAATATCCTTGTAAACTTCATATTCTATCAAGAAATACTGGTTGCCACCAAAGAATGACTCTATCATGAACTGATGGTATTCGTCTGCCGCTGAGTTGAGAGCCTTTTCAATCTTATCTATATTATCTGCTATGACTTCGTCGCGTTTTGAGAAAGCCATATTCTCTGTTGTTCCGGCAAGGACAGAATCGGTGTATTCTTCTATGCGTTTTACGAATTTAACCTTGAGTCCGTCAACAGGCAGATCCTCCTCAAACGACTTCGACCAGAATCCGTTCTTCAGATAGTTATGCTCTACGCTAGACAACTTCTGTATAGACTCATATCCGCAATGGTGATTGGTGAAGATAAGTCCGTTCTCAGAAACTATCTCTCCTGTACATCCGCCACCGAAGATGATGACAGCGTCCTTGATAGAGTTGTTGTTGATGCTGTATATGTCTTCCGCTGTAAGTTTACAGCCCATCTCCTGCATTGTCTTGATGTTTAGCTTATCGAGCATGGTTAACATCCACATGCCCTCGTCTGCCTTTGCAGGGAAAGCAGAAACGATGATTAATGCTAGTGTAATAAATGCTTTTTTCATAATATGTGTGTTAGGTCCTTGTGTGGATTGAGTGTCTCTATGCCTGGTTGCAGTTGATGGCATCTTTTATTATATCCAAGATGTTGCGTGTGTCGAAAGGTTTGCTTATGACGCCATCTATCTTTATAGATGTATTTCTCTCAATGTCTTTGTTGTCTTTGCCTGTAAGTGCAAATATAGGCACACCGGCGCCATAGCCCGACTCTACATCTCTTGCTTTTCGTATGAAAGTAACGCCGTCAACCTCTGCAGTGTCAACATCCACCAATATGCAGTCGAAGTGGCTGTTTTCAAACTTCTTCAGGGCGGCCTTGCCGTTGTCTACAATAGTTATGCTTTTTACTTTGCCTTGCAATATCTCTCTTATGTCATCACATATTTCGATATTGTCTTCAACCAACAGTATGCGCATATCCTCTACGTTGATAGGCGTTGCGAGTGCAGCTATGTTTATCAGGTTGGTGATGTTCTCGTTGTCGTCGTTTTTCAGAATAGTATCTCTGAAAGGAAGTGTGAAATCGATTACCAGCGAGTCTTCATCTGTTATCTCAACATAGAATTCGCCGCCTGCCGCCTTTACAAGACGCTGTGTGGCGTCGAGCTGCAACTGGTAGAGAAGCTTCGATTCTGATGATGTGAGGTCGCGACGGTCTAGCTCAATGCTCTTCTTAGATGAAATGATGAAGTTGAGCATCATCCTCTCTGTTGTCACGTCGTTCATTGACACAGACACTTTAAGCGGAGTCTTAGATAGGTCGAACTTCCTATCCAATGCATCGAATGATGTCAGGAATATCTGTCGTGTCAGCTGGCTATTGCCTAGGATATGCTGTGGCACAGATGCAGACACGTTGACTGAGTGTATGTTGCCTCCGTTGTCGGACTGCTTGCTGTAGAGAACCAACACATTTGAAATCAGATTGAACACATTGACTTCTATCTCCTCCTTCTCTATCGGTCTGATGTTGTGTTCTGATGATGTGGATACCATCTCTACCGAATCTAAAAGATTCGAGGCTACCGCTCTTAGTGTCGCCACCATCTCAACCTGACGTGGATTCATTCTCTCGTGAGAGAGTTTTTCTGACATGTTGTATATTTCGTTCAGCTGAGACTTGAGTTTGCCAGTGACAGTGTTTACCAATTCTGTCTTGATGCCCAATGCTTCGTTGAGCTGGCTCACCTCGGTGATTCTGTCGTATATAAGCGAAGAAAGCCATCTGATAGCCACGTAATATACAAATATGCATACCGCCTGTATTGATGCCAGAATGAACAGTTCAATGTTGGAGTACATAAAAGGAATCGGCAATACTCCATATCTGCATAGGGCAGTATATGCGGCACAAATGAATATCTGAATTATTGAGAGAGCGACACCAAACCTACGGCCATGGAGGATGATCGCGATGAATGGATATACCAACAAAGTGACACCTGCAGATCCGAGAGCGCTTCCGTTCATGTAGGCCACAATGAACTGAGAGAATATAACCATACGGTCTATTGCGGTTACAATCAGGCTTCGTTTAGTGAGGTAGTGTGAAAGGAAATACAACAGGAACAACAAGCTGAAGGCCATGTTGGACACGGCCATGCCAATGTTCTCTATTAATAATGCGTGAAGACCGCTTATGAGGCTATATACTAGCAATAGGAAATTGACGACATTGGAGAACGAGACCTGGAAGTTCTCCTCTGCAGCCAGGTCCTCGTCGTTGGAACTGGCAAACATCACTAGTATTTTCTTGAATACCTTCATGGGAAAGAGCATATGCTGGCGCAAAATTAGTATATTTATGCTATTCCACCAAGTGAAAACAAAAAAAGAGAACCACTTTCGTGATTCTCTGTAGTAGCGGGGACCCGACTCGAACGAATGACCTTTGGGTTATGAGCCCAACGAGCTGCCAACTGCTCCACCCCGCAATGTATCTTTGTCTACCGAAGTAGGTTACTTCTGAATTGCGATGCAAAGATAGAGAGTTTTTTCGTTTCCTCCAAACAAATTCTACTTATTTTTGAATAATGTGAATTATGTTACTTTATTTTGGCTATTAGAAGCACAGGATTCTGATCGTCGCCTGTATAGTTAATTCTTTTCATCAGCTCTTCTTTTTGTCTGTTGGTCAGGTTGTTCTGTGCATAATCTTCGATGGCATATGGTTGCAATGATATTATCACGAAGTCGTTGTTTGAATGTATGCCGTTATATGCGAGGCTGTCCATGCCAAACAGGTATTTGCTGTCCTTGACGTTAGAGAAGTTGCGGATGTTTGTTCCCGATTTGGGATAGCATACGAAATGGGGCGTGTCTTTGTGTCTGTATGTGTACATGTATTGGTCTTCTGTCTCGCTGAAGAACAATGCTGTCCCATTTGGCCATGTTCCCTGATTTATGTTTTCTATGTATTCCCCGATATTCTCACTTCCGTATTTCGAAAATGGGAAATTCTTGCCGTCATAATCGAAGTATATATAAGGAACCATTTTGTCGTCTTGCAGTAAGAATAATGTGTCGCACATTGTGTCTGACAGATATACATTGCTATTGCTTGTGCTTTTCTTGAATTTTGAACCTCCTACGACAACTAGGAAGTCTCTTATGCCACCCATTCCTCCTGTTTTGCATGTTATGCTTTCTCCTGTTGTGAAGTTGAGCTTTGTGACAACTGTTTTAAGTGTGTCATCAGCGAGGTTCGTGACCACATCATGGTATAGTAGCGCCTCGTTGTCGTTGATGAGCTGCAACGACGATGCGTTAAGTTTGAGGTCGATGCTTCTCTTGAAATGACCGTCTGCATCATAGAACATTAGCTTTTTGCTTCCGGGCAATACTATTATGTCACCATTGCTGTTTACTTCGAAGTCGAAGATGTTGGTGTATTCTTCTGGCCCTTGTCCGCGTTTGTCTATGTTGTTTAGGTAATGACCATCTTTGTCGAAGATTAGGATTTTGCTCCAGTCGAAGATGTAGATCTTGTCGTTGATTAATCGTATGCCTTGGATGTCTTCTCCAATGAGACCGTTGTCGTTTGTTTCAAGGCATACTAATCTCTCGTCGGAGAATAGCTCAGAGAACTCTATTGTTTCTTCGTGCTCTAGGTCCTTGATTTTTAGCTTTGTCAGTGTGCTGTCGTTTGCTTTTTCCTCGCTGCATGCCATGCATGCTAGCATGAGGGCTAATGTCGTGTATTTTTTCATGCTCGTCATTTTGGTTATGATGCAAAGATACTCTTTGTTTTTGTAAAAAAAATGCCCTCACTCGGAAGAGTGAAGGCTCATATCAATAGTCTCTATTCAGAGATTACTTCTTGTTGAGTGCGAGGTCAACGTTAACGGCGCAAGCTACAGAGCAACCTACCATTGGGTTGTTACCAATGCCGAGGAAGCCCATCATCTCAACGTGTGCAGGAACTAATGAAAAGCCGGTGAATTGTGCATCAGAGCTCTTGCGTATAAAAATACGAACTTGAAGCGATGCGATCTTTCTAATAGGTAGCCTCGTTTTTTTTGCATGTCACTTTGCAATTAAAGGCAAAAAATAATGTAAATTGCTGTTCAAACACATAATTGTTCACAGATGAATAGAATAGCCCTTCTGATAACTCTTTTAATATTAGCCATTCTTACTTCGTGCACGCCTACGCCTAAGAAGATAGTGGCCGTCTCTCAATGCAGTGTCGACGAGTGGCGCACACAGATGAACAACGAGATGCTACGCGAAGCCTTCTTTCACAATGACATGGAGGTAGAGATACATTCTACGTCGGACAATTCGCAGGAACAGATAGATGTCATCGAGCAATTCATAAGCCGCAAGGTAGATCTGATAGTCGTAGCGCCTAATGAGGCTGAGCCGTTGCGCCCAGTTATAGAGAAGGCATTTGATGCAGGCATACCCGTAGTGCTGATTGACCGAAAGATAAACAGTAACAAATACACAGCGTTTATCGGTGGAGATAACGTAGAAGTAGGTCGGTTGGCCGGCAACTATGTAGCAGAACTGCTTAAGGGCAAAGGCCGAATAGTTGAAATAGAGGGATTGTATGGTTCTTCATCATCGCAAGAACGTCATAAGGGTTTTCATGAGGTGATAGACAAATATGACGATATCAATATCGTCAGCAGCTTCTGTGCCGACTGGCAGGAAGACAAGGCCGAGGCTATAATGGACAGCATCGGTGAAGCGATAGGTGATGTAGACCTTGTCTTTGCCTATAACGACAGGATGGCTATAGGAGCAAAAAAATCAGCTTTGAAACGAGGAGGCAACAATGCGCAGATACCATATATAGGCGTTGACGCCTTGCTCGATGAGCGCATAGGCATAAGCCGCATAGCCGATGGCACGCTCAACGCTTCGTTTCTCTATCAGACAGGTGGAGACAAGGCCATATTCATAGCCGATTGCATCTTGTCGGGCAAGCCATACGAGCGCGACAATATATTCCAGACGAGTGTCGTCAATAAGTCGAATGTGCATCTGATGAACATACACGCCGGTCATATCGACGAGCAGAATGGCAAGATAGAGTTTCTGAACAGCAAGCTCGATGACTTCTTCAAGGATTATGAGTCGCAGCGTATAGTGCTAGTTACATTCATTATCATAACAGTGCTGGTGTGCATACTGCTCTTTGTGTCAATAACAGCCTATAATGCCAAGACAAGGCTCAACGACCAGCTCGAGATGCAGAAAGAGGTGCTAGAGATACAAAAAAATGAGCTCTCGGAGCAGAAAGAGAAACTTGAACGCCAACGAGACCAGCTTGAAGCAGAGCGCGACAAACTGATAGAGGCGCAAGGATGTGAGGAGCATGGTGAGGAGGATAAGACAACGATAGAAGATGAGACAAACTTCTTCATGGATAGGCTCAACAAAGTGTTTGATGAGAACATCGACAATTCTGAGCTTACTGTCGAGATGATAGGAGCAGAGATGGGGTTGAGCCGAGTGCAGCTCTATCGCCGAACAAAAGCATCGTGCGGATTGAGTCCGAATGAAGCGCTCAGAGCCCGTCGACTCAACAAAGCATATAAGATGTTGCGCGAAACAGACAAGTCGATTAGCGAAGTTGCCTATGAGGTAGGCTTTTCGTCGCCATCATATTTCGCAAAATGCTATAAAGATTACTTCGGTCACAACCCAACAGAGTCATTGAGAAAATAAAAAAACATAAAAAGCATGCACCATCAGGCATGCTTTTTTAATAGTTACTGGCTGCTTTCTATAACAGATGTTTCATTTACTATCAGTAATGTTTCATTGAAACAATTTTGACAATGGATGAAACAATACTTTTAGCCATCCTTTAACATCCTTTATATGTTTGCATCAGTAATCAAATTAATTTATCGAATGAAAAAAACGATTCTAATCACAGTTGCGTTTTTCCTTTGCTTTATATGTGATGTCGCAGGACAGACAATAAAAGTCAACGGAAACGTAACATCACAGTCGGATGGCCAGCCTCTTCCAGGTGCGGCAATCCTTGAAACAGGAACTGGTAACGGAACAGTTACCGATTTCGATGGAAACTTCAGTTTTGAAGTAAAAGAAGGTAGCACTATTACAGTATCATTTGTAGGCTTCGAGAACCAGGTTCTTCAGCCAGGTACAGACATGAAGATCGTCCTTGTCGACGAGTTCATTCTTGAGGATGTGGTAGTGACAGGCTATCAGGTGCAGCGTAAGGCTGACTTGACAGGTGCGGTAGCCGTGGTTGACACTAAGACACTGGCAACTGCATCCGACCCAGATCCGATGCGAGCACTTCAGGGCCGTATCTCGGGTGTGACAATCACAACAGATGGTTCACCATCGGGCACAGGAACGATTCGCATTCGTGGTTTTGGTTCGTTCAACGCAAGTCAGGACCCATTGTATGTAATCGATGGCATGCCTACAACTCAGACGCTCAACTCACTCAATTCGGCCGATATCGAGAGCATACAGGTGCTCAAGGATGCTGCTTCAGCATCTATATATGGTAGCCGTGCAGCCAATGGTGTGATTATCATCACAACCAAGAAAGGCAAGAAGAGCAATGGCAAGGTCAATGTAGAGGTCAACGCCAATGTCACAGCTCAGACCTACAACAAGCAGACAATGATGAATCTGAGCAACACAAGCGAATATGCTACAGCAATGGCTCAGGCAGCGCTCAACGATGGTATGGATCCTGTGCAGTATGCAGCAGTATATGGCTTGGACCTCAATGCATCGACAGGCACTCAGATTAAGGCTTTCGACCCTAAGACAAGCCAGTATGTCAGCTACACAGTCAATGGCCTTTACGATGGCTTCATGAACCAGAAAAAGACAATGCGTTTTAGCGATACAGACTGGCTCGATGCAATATCGCGCACAGGTCTTATCCAGAATTACGATGTGACATTTAGTCGTGGTTCGGACAACGGCAGCACAATGTTCTCTTTCGGCTATAAGCGTAACGATGGTATCTTAAAACATA
Source organism: Bacteroidales bacterium (assembly GCA_024401335.1). Taxonomy (GTDB): domain Bacteria; phylum Bacteroidota; class Bacteroidia; order Bacteroidales; family Marinilabiliaceae; genus W3P20-009. Next base: position 10,953 of record JAKSLH010000005.1, on the reverse strand, counting down.
CCAATTTCCAGAATCTCTCGGCACGACTAAATAGCGACTATAAGGTAAACGACGTGTTTACAATCGGTGAGAACCTTACAATCACTCATACCGATCAGGTAGGATGCTCTCCAATGGAGAATGCCCTCAAGATGGCTCCAGTCCTTCCAGTATATGAAGAAGACGGCAAGACATTCTCTGGTCCTGTAGGAGGTATGTCAGACCGTCAGAACCCATTGCGTGAGCTTGTGTGGAACAAAGACAACTCGCTCGGCATCTGGAGAGTCTTCGGCAACGCATTCGTTGACCTCACTCCTCTCAAGGGACTTACAATCCGTTCTAATTTTGGTATCGACTTCGACACTTCATTCATTCACTCGATATCTAAGACCTTCTACTCAGACATCATCCAGAGCAATACACCAACGACGACACTCAGCAACGCAAATGATTTGCGAATCAACTGGTCGAACACCGTCACTTACAATGTTGACTTCGCCGACATTCATCATGCCAATGTCCTTGGTGGTGTAGAAATCTATCGTCAGAAGAGAACCGACTGGAGTGGCTATGCAGAGGAGTTCGCAATGGAGACTCTCGATTACATGTGGCCAGATGCAGCAACAGGAACAATGCGTGTAAATGGTGCAGAACATGGTTATGCTCTTGCTTCGTTCTTTGGCAAGCTCGACTATAATTTCGACGACCTTGTACTTGCATCGTTCACCATTCGTCATGACGGTTCAAGCCGTTTCGGTGAAAACCACAAGTATGGTAACTTCCCAGCAGCAACCCTCGGCTATCGTGTAAGCCGTCATCTTGAAAGCATCGACTGGATCAACGACCTCAAAGTACGTTACTCGTGGGGTAGAACAGGTAACCAGGAGATATCAAACACAGCACGCTACAGCATCTTCATCGCAGACTATGGTGACGACCGTGTGACATCTACAGCATACGACCTCTATTTGCAGGGTTCGGGCATATTCCCAAGTGGTTTCCGCACAACTCAGTCGGCAAACCCTAACCTCAAGTGGGAAACAACAACTCAGAGCAATATCGGTATCGACTTCTCGCTCATTGACAATCACCTCTTCGGTAATGCCGATTACTACGTGAAGGAGATTACAGATATGCTTATCTCGCCAGCATACCTCGGTTCGAAGGGTGAGGGTGGAGCAAGCTGGATCAACGGTCCATCGCTCAAGAACAAAGGTTTCGAAATGAACCTCGGTTGGCGTGATGAGTTGGAATCGGGCTTCGCATACAAGGTAAGCGGCAATCTCGACTTCTTCCGCAACACTGTAACATACCTCCCTGCTACAACAACAGGTTCGTATGTTCACACTTCAAAGGAGAACCTCATCGAGGCAAAGAAGCCATACGGTTCTATCGTAGGATATGTAGCCGACGGATTGTTCCAGTCGAAAGAAGAGGTGTTGGCAAGTGGCCAGCCAGGTGCTCGTGTAGGTGGTCTTAAGTATGCCGACCTCGATGGCAACGGCGTCATCAATTCAGACGACCAGACATGGATCTTCAATCCAGTGCCAGACTTCTCATACGGTGTGAACATTGAGATGTCGTATAAGAATGTTGATTTGACAATGTTCTGGCAGGGTGTTGCCGGACAGGATGTATATAACAACCAGAAATTCCAGACCGACTTCTGGAGCATCACCGATGCAGGTAGCAACAAGGGCAACCGTATGCTCAAGGCTTGGACAATGGACAACAAGAACTCTAAGATTCCTGCCCTTACAACAAGCAACACTGCCGATGAGGGACGCGCAAGTTCGTACTACGTAGAAAACGGATCGTACCTCAAGCTTCGTACTCTTCAGCTTGGCTACAATATGCCAAAGGGTGTAATGGATAAGATTCATGCTTCAAAGGCTCGTGTTTATGTCAGCGGTCAGAACTTGCTCACCTTCAAGTCGAACAGCTTGACATGCTCAGATCCTGAGAATCCAAACTGGGCATATCCAACAACAACTTCATTCACATTCGGTGTTCAACTTGGCTTCTAATGACGAAGCGATAATGAAAAGATAATATGAACAAGACAAGATATATCTATATGGCAGCAGCGATGCTCGGCATGGGTGCGCTGACAAGCTGCGATGACTTCATAGACGTTCCGCCTACAGGTGTCATCAACGACGAACTCGCATACAGCGAACCAGAGAAGCTCTGCACATCGGCATACGCAATGCTTGGCGACTGCTGGTATACATACCCATTCAACCTCTGGCCATTTGGCGACGTAGCCAGCGACGACGCATTCAAGGGCGGTAGTGGTACCAACGACACCAACTGGCACAGCGTAGAGGTTTGGAGCAACCTTACGGCTGCCAACCCAGACCACAACGATGAACTCTGGTATCATCTCTACTGCGCAATCTCTCGTTGCAACAGAGCATTGGTATCTCTCGATCAGTATGGCGACAGCAAGCTCGGTAGCGAGACTACCAAGCAGCGAATTGGTGAGATGAAATTTATCCGTGCACACTTCTACTTCAAGCTTGCCGAACTCTTCTATCAGGTACCTTGGTGCGATGAGTCGGTTATGCTCAACGACCTCGTAGAAAGCACACGCAACGATGAATTGACTCACGATCAGCTCATGCAGAAGATTGTTGCCGACTTTGAAGAGGCATATAACGTATTGCCAGCCACTCAGACCGATGGCGGTCGTGTGACAAAGATTGCAGCGGCAGCCTACTTGGCTAAGTGCCATCTCTATATGGCGTACGGCGACGGCTACGAGGCAACTACTGGCTACTCAAAGGTCGACAAGGCTCACATGAACAAGGTTATCGAGTATACAGATGTAGTTGCAAACTCGCAGTTTGGCTATCTCGAAGACTATGGCGACATATTCTTGCCAGAGTACAAGAACTCTAAGGAGAGTGTCTTTGCAGTTCAGACATCTCACTACACAGAAGATAACACAGTGAAGGGACGTGCTAACTGGTCGAACACTCTCAACGGCTGCTGGGGTATCTGGTCGAAGGGCTGGGATTTCCATAAGCCATCACAGAACCTCGTCAACGCGTTCAAGACACAGGATGGTCTGCCAATGTTCAACGACTACGACAAGGAGCATAACTCATATCCAGTGCGTGGCGTCGCATCAGCTCAGAAGTATGACCCACGTCTGTTCCACACAGTAGGTATGCCAAGCTGGCCATACAAATATGAGGAGAACCTCACAATGACAAAGGACAACTCGCGTAACCCAAGCACATACGGCTACTATACTTCAATTAAGGAAGTGCCAATGCGCTCACAGGGTGAGACCTACGTGGAGAACACATGGCAGTCATTTGCAATGAACGACTATATCTTCCGTTTCAGCGATGTGATGCTTATGCGTGCAGAGGCACTTATCGAGACAGACAATCTCAACGACGCTCGCTCTATCATCAACGATATTCGCATGCGTGCTAAGAACTCAATCATGAAGCATATCGCCTATGCTCAAGACTATTGCGACATTGCAACCTATACCGACTTCCCTAACAAGGATTATGCTCGTCAGGCTCTTCGTTGGGAGCGTCGTATTGAACTCGGCATGGAGAGCAGCCGTTTCTTCGACCTTCGCCGTTGGGGCATGGCATCAGAGACACTCAACAAGTTCTTTGAGTCGGAAGTTAACGACAACTACGATGGTCAGGAATATGCCAAGTACTATAAGGACGCACATTTTACAGCTGGCAAGAACGAGTATTGGCCACTTCCATACAACCAGATGTTCTATGTTCCAGGTCTCTACACTCAAAACAAGGGATACTAATAGTTTAATATTCAAATCATGAAAAAGATATCATTATATATTCTGGCATTGGCAGCAGTTTGTCTGTCATCGTGCCAGGACAAAGACTACGAGCGCTCAGAGATGATTCTCAGCAGCATCGACGCCTCTACAATCGAGGGAAAGCTTGTAGGCGACGACTACATCCTCTCATGGCCTGCACTCAGCAATGGCCTTCAGATGCAGGTTACTCGCTATAAGGGAGAGACTAATGACGGTTCGGTAGTCGTAGACGGCAATCAGTATGTTCATTCTACTGTCAATACTAACATCGACTTCACATATGTTCTCAAGGTGACCGACGGTATAAATCTCTCTAATGGTTCTATCGTCAAGTATAAGCGTGAGGGTGCTGATATGATCAGTGGTTTGGGCATGAGCCAGCTCGACAAGGCAAATGGTTACGATGCCAAGGTTGAATGGGCTCAGCCATCGGAGACCGACAATATCATCCTGACAGCAGACAATGGCAAGGGACGTACAATAAACGAGACAATAAGCGGCACAGCAACAAGCTACATCATCTCCGATGTTATCGATGGTGAGGAGTGGACAGTGACATTGGTTGCCAAGAATGCCAAGGGTTCGTCGCTCTCTACTGCAACATCGCTTAAGATAGGTAAGACGCTTATCGGTTTCCTCGGTGTCTACGCTACTGCCGACGAGTGTGTAGCTGATGGTGATGACGATGAAGCAAGTGCATGGCTTTGGCTCCACAGCGAATATCCAACAGCACGCTACGTCAGCTTCAGCGACATAGAGAGCGCCGAAGACCTTGCTCCATTCCGTGTTCTCTTCTGGCTTCGCGACCTCGAAGGTGTTGGTGAAGGCGAAGTGCTCAATATGCCAGATGTCGTTAAAGCAGCTACTCCTGCGGTAAGCGAATGGTATAAGAATGGAGGTTCACTTCTCCTTTGGAGCCATGCAATGCCATGGGTAGAGACTCTTGGTCGTATTCCTGAAGGCTCTATTGTTGGTAACGATCATGCCATAGGTACAGGAGAAGGCGGATGGAACCCAGATACATGGAAGATGGCAGTTGCTCTCCATCCTGGTAGCCGTTTCAAGAAGGATTTTTCTGATCACCCTATATATCGCGGTCTTGAAGTTGAGACGACAGATCGTACCAAGCTCATCGCTATGAAGGGTGCAGGTTGGACCGAAGACCACAACTGTCTGTTCTTTAACTACCCATCGGCTCTCACAGGCATTGGCAATCAGGAAGAGGCTTGCTACAACACTCTCACTGAGGTCTATGGCATCTATCCTCTTGCGACATGGGATAGTCAGATCGATTGGGTAAGCCAGCTCAACATCTGGGAAGCTCGTCAGGGCGACACAGATTTCAAGGGTACTATACTCTGCGTTGGTAATGGTGGTTGCGAGTTCTCGCTCAAGAATGCTGACGGAACACCAGACAAGAGCGCTTATCCAAAGAACAATCCATATCAGGATAATGTTCTTCAGTTGGCCAAGAACTCACTCGAGTACCTGAAGACAAGATAAAAGAAGAATGTGTTTATTGTGGCAAGACAGGTGAGTGAAACCTGTCTTGCCCATAAACAACAAACAAAACTAACCACAATGAACATGACCTCTTATCGAATATTGTCTATAGCAGCATGTTGCATCATGATGCAGACTGGCTGTAAGGATGATAGTGGCACTACTGAACCCATCGATATCAATAACTCAGAGGCCACCGACACTACCACACAGGTAGAAAAGCCTAATCTCTATACCGACAAATATAGACCACAGGTGCATTTCACTCCAGCTAAAAACTGGATGAACGATCCTAACGGCATGGTATATGACAACGGCACATGGCATCTGTTTTATCAGTATAATCCCTACGCTAACAACTGGGGCAATATGTCGTGGGGCCATGCGACGAGCACCGACCTCATCCATTGGAATGAGCAGGATGTAGCTCTGACACGCGACAAACTTGGCGACATCTTCTCGGGCAGTGCAGTAATCGACCATGAAGGTACGGCTGGCTTTGGCAAGGATGCTATGGTCTGTCTCTATACAAGCAGTGGCAGTCGTCAGCAGCAGTCGATGGCTTATAGCACAGATCATGGTAAGACGTTCAATGTGTTTGCAGGCAACCCTATCATCGCTAATACCGATAAGGACGACTTCCGCGACCCAAAAGTGTTCTGGCATGCCGACTCAAAGCAATGGATTATGTCGCTCGCTCGTGGATGGCAGTATGCGATAGATTTCTATGCTTCCAACGACCTCAAGAGTTGGCATTTCTTAAGTTCATTCAATACTCCAGAGTATGTACGTTGCAACAAAGGCCAATGGGAATGTCCCGACTTGATAAAGCTGGGTGACAAGTGGGTGCTCATTGTCAGCACCAATCCAGGAGGTCCTGTTAGTGGTAGCGGCACAATGTATTTCATAGGCGATTTCGATGGCGAACAGTTTGTTGCCGACCCTTCTGAATACCCTATGTGGCTCGACTATGGAATGGACAACTATGCAGGTGTCACATGGTCGAATACAGGCGACAGAAAAGTGCTTATAGGCTGGATGAACAATTGGAACTATGCAGGCGATGTACCTTGCGACCCATGGCGATCGGCAATGACACTACCACGCGAACTCTCACTTACCAACATAGATGGCAACAACTATCTGTGCAGTAAGGTAGTTGGCGAAATAGATGCCATTGCAAGTGATTGGAAGGCAATAGACGGCAATCTGCCATCAGCTCAAGCCTATCATGTGAAGGTGACGGTTGATATGGCCTCTAATCACACTATTCAACTTGCCAATGGGCAAGGAGAGCACTTTGATATAGATGTCAAGGGTGTTGCTCGCTTGTTGATAGCACGTCGCAATGCGCAGACAGGTGCAAGCTCGTTCAATGGCTCGTTCTCTATACCTGCAGCCCAGGCACCAATCCGATCTGCTGCATCAGAACTGACAATCGACATTTTCATCGACAGGTCGTCTGTTGAGGTAATTACCGAAGATGGAACAACGAGTCTGACAAACCTCGTATTCCCAAGCTCTATCTATAATGCTGTTAAGGTCGACGGCAACGCCAATATTGGCAGTTTCCGCACACTTGAAGGCATTTGGAAATAAAAAAACAAACAATCAAACTATACCGTTATGAATAAAAGATTTTTCGTGGCAATCTGCTTCGCATTAAGTTCTGTGCTGAACTTTGCAGCCGACAAGAACGTGCGTCCAGAGCCGCTTGCTGGTGGCAACATAGCCATCCGCATCGATGCCAACGAGCAGAGCAAGTACCTCCTTCTGCCTATAGAAGAGAAGGCCGACGAGGCTCGCATGCAGATTATCGTCAACAACGATCTCCGACGCAATCTCTATGTCAGACTTGCAAGGGGACATGTAGACTATTACATGCCAGTGCTTCTTGACGAGTTCCGTGGCAACGAAATAACTATTATAACTCATGTGGGTGACTATGCCAAGACTGCTTGCATGAGCGAATTCAAACTTAGCGATTCATTCGATAAATCAAACAAAGAGGCTTTCCGCCCTGCTTTTCACCATACACCTGCCTATGGCTGGATGAACGACCCTAATGGCATGTTCTATCTCGATGGCAAGTGGCACCTTTTCTTCCAGTATAATCCTTACGGCTCGATGTGGGGCAATATGAACTGGGCACACGCTACGAGTACCGACCTCATCAATTGGAATGACGAAGGGATAGCTATCGCTCCCGATGCACTTGGCTCTATCTTCTCTGGCTCGTGTGTAGTCGACAAAGAGGGGACTGCAGGCTTTGGCAAGGGCGCTGTTGTGGCACTATATACCAGTGCTGGCGATGTGCAGTGCCAGTCGCTTGCTTACTCGGTTGATGGTGGACAGACATTTACTAAATATGCAGGCAATCCTATTCTCACTTCCGACATACCCGACTTCCGCGACCCTAACATGTTCTGGAACGAAGATATAAAAGCTTGGAATCTCATCCTCGCCTGTGGCCAGGAGATGCGTATATACTCATCACCCGACTTGAAGAATTGGAAAGAGGAGTCGAGCTTTGGCTCTGAATTGGGCTGCCATGGTGGCGTATGGGAATGTCCAGACCTTATGAAGATAAGCACTCTCGATGGCAAGACAAGCAAATGGGTGCTTTTCTGCAATATCAATCCTGGTGGACCTGCTGGTGGCAGTGCAACACAGTATTTCATAGGCAACTTCGATGGCCATACATTTACTGTCGATTCAGAATCACGCTATGTAAATGGCAATTCGTTGTGGCAAGATTACGGCAAAGACCATTATGCAACAGTAAGTTTTAGTAACGCACCTGATGGTCGTCATACTATGATTGCCTGGATGAGCAACTGGCAATATGCCAACGATGTGCCAACAATGCAATATCGCAGTGCCAACAGCATAGCCCGTGAGCCTTTCCTCTACTATGGTGCAGACAAGCAGCTATATATGGGAAGCCGTCCGTCGCCAGAATATGATAATAAGGGCTTGGACAAGAACGTAAAGATAAAAGGCAGCTGCAAGATACGTCTTTCCAACGACGAGGGACAGGAGATGGTCTTCACTTACGACCAGAAAGCCATGACCCTCACTTGCGACCGCAGCAAGAGCGGCATCAAAGACTTCAGCGCTGACTTCGATGTCAACGCTGTAGCACCAGTACGCAACAAGCTTACTTCACTCCGCATATTCATCGATAACAGTTCAATCGAGCTGTTTGGCAACAATGGTGAAGTGGTGATGACAAGCCTTGTATTCCCAAATTCTCCACTCAAAAACGTAAAAATTGAGAAACTATGAAAACTAACAGACTTGCAATAATCCCTGTGATGCTTTGTTTCTTCGTCATGGGATTTGTCGACCTTGTCGGCATTGCGTCCAACTATGTGAAGGCCGATCTCAGTCTGACCGATGCTCAGGCCAACATATTCCCTTCTCTCGTCTTCTTCTGGTTCCTGCTCTTTGCAGTGCCTACGGGCTTGCTCATGAACAAGATAGGACGTAAGAACACCGTTGTGCTCAGCCTTGTGATGACTTTCCTTTCGTTGCTCATTCCTATTTTCGACAATGGATATACGACAATGCTCATCGCTTTCTCTCTGCTCGGCATTGGCAACGCACTTATGCAGACGTCGCTCAATCCGCTGGTCAACAACATCGTCGGTGGCGAACGCTATGCCAGCACGCTCACTTTCGGTCAGTTTGTGAAAGCCATAGCATCGTTCCTAGCGCCATATATCGCCATGTGGGGTGCCACTCATGCCATACCTTCTTTTGGTCTCGACTGGCGAGTGCTGTTCCCTGTCTATATGGTGATAGCTATCATCGCCATCATTGCTCTCGGTGCTACGAGCATCAATGAAGACCAGCAGACTAAGGCTTCGGGTGTGGCCGACTGCTTCAAGCTGCTTGGCGATAAGTTTGTGCTGCTCTGCTTCTTCGGCATCATGTGCCATGTGGGCATCGACGTAGGCACAAACACTACAGCTCCTAAGCTGCTTATCGAGCGTCTGGGCATGTCGCTCAATGAGGCAGGTTTTGCCACAAGCCTCTACTTCATCTTCCGCACAGCAGGATGCTTCTCGGGTTCATTCATTCTCAGTAAGATATCAGGTCGCACATTCCTCATAATCAGTGTTGTGGCTATGCTTCTCTCTATGATAGGCATGGCGATAGGAGAGAGCAAGGCAGTGCTCTATGCAGCCATAGCGCTCGTAGGTTTCGGCAACTCCAATGTGTTCTCCATCTGCTTCTCGCGTGCCATACTCTCTAAGCCAAGCAGTCAGAACGAGATTTCCGGACTTATGATTACGGGCATCTTTGGCGGCACAGTGTTCCCACTCATAATGGGCTTCGCAAGCGATGCTATAGGCCAAATTGGCGCTGTGCTCGTGATGACGTTGGGTGTTGTCTATCTTTTGTTTTACTCTCTCAAATCAGAAACTAATGAATAATAATATTGTTGTAGGTATAGGTGAAGCACTCTGGGATTGCTTGCCTGAAGGTCGTAAGATAGGTGGTGCTCCTGCCAACTTCGCATATCATGTCTCTCAGTTTGGCCTCAATGGTTGTGCCGTTAGCGCTATTGGCGACGATGACCTCGGTCGTGAGATAGTCGATGTCTTTGCTTCGAAGAATGTCAACAACCGTCTCTCTGTTGTCCCATACCCTACTGGCACAGTGCAGGTGAAGCTCGACAAGCAGGGCATTCCGCAATACGACATAATGCAAAACGTGGCGTGGGACAACATTCCTTTCACCGATGAGCTTGCCACCCTTGCTAGCCAGACACGTGCCGTATGTTGGGGATCGCTTGCTCAGCGCAACGAGGTGAGTCGCAACACCATCAGCAAGTTCATCGCCTCGATGCCTGCCGATTCGCTCAAGGTGTTCGACATCAATCTCCGCCAGTCGTTCTATACCAAAGAGATTATCGAAAAGTCGTTTGAGATGTGCGACATACTCAAGATCAACGATGAGGAGCTTGTTGTCGTCAGCCAGATGCTTACTGGCAAGGAGTGCGCCGATGATATGCTCGATGATGAGGTGAAGGAGATATGCAACGACATGATACGTCGCTATGGCATCAAGATGCTTATCCTCACCTGTGGCACCGATGGCAGCTATGTCTTCTCGGCCGATGGCAAGTTCTCGTTCCAGCCAACGCCTAAGGTGACCGTGGCCGATACTGTCGGTGCAGGCGACTCGTTCACTGGTTCGTTCATCGCCTCTCTGCTCAACGGCAAGACCATCGAAGAGGCTCACAAGACTGCAGTTAAGGTGTCAGCATTCGTCTGCACACAGAATGGTGCTATGCCAGCATACAACCCGCATACTATATAAAAGCTTCGGTTAGTTTGTTTGTTAGGCCGTATTTGTAGCGATGCAAGTATGGCCTTCTTTTTATCTTTGATGCAGATAGTAATTAAGTATACTCAACGGCAATGTCATCATCTTGATACGATGCTCAAGCAAGGTAAGGTAGTTGGTGAATACAAAAAATAGCCTTTGGTACGATATGTAACCAAAGGCTATTTATAGTATGTAAAACTGCTCTAAGTCAGATTACTTCTTGTTGAGTGCGAGGTCAACGTTAACGGCGCAAGCTACAGAGCAACCTACCATTGGGTTGTTACCAATGCCGAGGAAGCCCATCATCTCAACGT
>JAKSLH010000004.1 GCA_024401335.1 Bacteroidales bacterium | reverse complement strand
TTATCGCCAACCAACTCTACGGTCCTTCGTATGTCTCTATGAGTTGGGCGTTGCGCTATCATGGACTTATACCAGAACGCGTCCATCTTGTTCAATCCATCACCACCAAGCACTCTCGCAATTTCAGCAATCCACTGGGTAACTATCACTATCAGAACTGTCCAACGGAGTATTTCCCTATCGGTATTTCGATGCAGGGAAGCGGAGATGTGCGGTACCTCATTGCATCGCCAGAGAAAGCACTTTGCGACTATTAATAACTATATAATGAAAAAGACATTTTTATCACTCGCCATGCTTGCTATGCTGGCAGCATGTGGCAACAAGGAGGCAAAGACCTCAAACGTCAACGAAGAAACAAATATTATGACACTAAATATAGAGGATTTCCAATGGACACGCGAACCGGAGTCGTGTGTGATCAACGGTGACACCATCGAGGTTGTTACCAAACCACACACTGACCTTTGGCAACGCACCTACTACCATTTCCAGAACGACAATGCTCCTGTCTTCCAGATGAAGACCAAGGAGAAGTTCTTTAGTTTCATCGTGAAGACCGACTTCACGGAGAGTCATCATCGTTTTGACCAGTGTGGTGTGGTGATGTACCTCGACTCAGAGAACTGGCTGAAAGGAAGCATTGAGTACGAGAATGAGCAATTCCAGCACCTTGGCAGCGTAGCAACAAACCATGGCTACAGCGATTGGGCAACAACAGCCATCCCTGCTGACGTGAAGAGCATGTGGTATCGTCTCTCACGCCGCGAGGATGACTTCTGCATAGAGTGCTCAACAGATGGTAAGGAATGGAGCCAGATGCGTGTCTGCCACATGTATGAAGCAAAGGACGAAATCAGTTTTGGTATCTACGCCTGTTCTCCAGAAGAATCATCTTTCAAGGCTGTATTCACCAATATGCAGTTGACTGAATGTGCATGGAAGGCACATGATGGTCAGCAGCCGGATTAATTATAACAGACACCAATGACCGTACAAGAATACAGAGATTACGTAGCAGCAGGAGCAGTTGTAATAAAGGATGTAGCACCAAGGACTGTTGTCGGTGGAGTTCCTTCAGAATTTATCAAGAACGTATGAAGCAGACATTTGACTATCTTGAAAATGTAGCCTTTGCAGCTACGGTATGCGATAAGGAAGGAATTGTGCTATACCAAAATGCTGTTGCACGTCAGCGCGATGGTGAGGCGATTGGCAAGAACCTCTACAACTGTCATAGTCCGAAATCAAGTGAGAAGATCCGCATGATGATGGAAACTGGCATGAGCAATAGCTATGAAGTCATACATCATGGCAAGCACTACTTCGTTCATCATACGAAGTGTTTCTCTTGAATTGTCCATGCTTATATAGAATAAATCGGTGCAGAATTAACGATTATTTCTGATTTATCGGCTCACAATGAACCTAAAAATGATTAAATAATTGTTATTTTGAGCCGATTCTGCGCTTTTGATAAGATTCTCTGCATTTTTTTAGCGTTTGACATACTTTAAATACACCAATCCCCAATCCCGAGTTCAGATGCGTCGTGGATTGGGGAATGTTGCATATTTACTTTGCCTTGTTGAAAATTTGCGGCAGACATTCGGGTGCCATCTGTCGCATGTCCACGAGGTCAAGGTTCTTCACCATGTGGAGCGTACCTTGCTTATAGGTTTGGAAATGTGCGGTCTTGATGTGACTCTGGTATGCTTCCTGCGATGCATAGATTTCGAGAATGCGGATCTGGCAGTCGTTACGAAGTTGCTGCATCGGGTAGATGCAGATGACACCAGGCTCTTCCGATGTCCAGTTTCTTTGCAATAGCCCTAAGCATCTGACCAATCATATCTATTTGTTTCAGTATGTAGTCTGCCATATTTTGTATACTCACTCTGATATGCAAATATTGACAATAATTCCGGAATAAACAACCTGTACAGATTAACAGAGTGTGTATATTTTCTTTTATAACCCGAATTATTTATACTATTTGTAGTATAGTTTAAACTAAATGTACTAACTTCGCGCCGTAAATAATTATTAGTTTCAAAGTATAATGAAAAACTTTCTTGCAATTGCTGCTTTGTTTGTGATGGCATCTTCGTCGGCTTTCGCTGGTGGTCTTCTCACAAACACCAATCAGAATGTGGCATTTCTTCGCAACCCTTCACGTGACGCCGCTATAGGCATCGATGGTGTTTACTCTAATCCTGCCGGTGTAGCTTTCCTTGAAGAGGGCTTTCATCTCTCCCTTAACTGGCAGAATGCTCATCAGACTCGTACTGTTACCTCTACTTTCCCTTCATTTGTCTATGGTGCAAATAACGGCAAGAGTGCAACAAAGAAGTTCGAAGGTAAAGCTGACGCACCTTTCGTACCTTCTATTCAGGCTGCATATAACAAAAACGACTGGAGCTTCCAGTTCAATTTCTCAATAACAGGTGGTGGTGGTAAGGCGATCTTCGACAAGGGCCTCGGTTCTTTCGAAAGCGTCGTGTCTCTTCTTCCAGGCTTAGCTCAGAGCTATGGCCTCAACATCACAGCTTATGATTTCGAAAGCTACCTCAAGGGTCGTCAGTACTATTTTGGCGCTCAGGTAGGTGCGGCTCATAAGTTCGGTGAGAATCTCTCGGCTTATGTTGGTGCACGTGTCCTCTATGGTACATGCAACTACTACGGATATATCCGCAACATCCAGGTGCAGGTTGATGGTCAGATGGTCAACTCACCTGAATATTTCGGTAATCTTTACACTCAGGCTCTTGAGGGCGCAGGCAAATGCAAGGCAGCAGCAGAACAATGCAAGGCAGCAGCCGAGCAGTATGCAGCAGCTGGCATGGCAACAGAAGCAGCTACTTATGCCGCTCAGGCTCAGCAGTATGCTACTATGGCACAGACATACGCTACTTCGGCTCAGGCAGCAGGTACTTTGGCTGTTGCTACTGCAGATATCACCCTCAACTGCGACCAGACAGGTGCAGGCGTAGCTCCTGTTATTGGTCTCGACTATAAGATAGGTCAGTTCAATTTCGCCGTTAAATATGACTTCAAGACACGTATGCGCTTGAAGAACAAATCGGCTAACTCACAGAGCGCCGACAATATCGCCTCATTGCAGAAGTTCGCCGATGGCAAGACTGTTGCAGAAGATGCTCCAGCATTGCTCACAGTCGGTGTTCAGTATGAGCCTATTGAGAAGTTGCGTTTTACAGCAGGCTATCATCTCTTCTTCGATAAGCAGGCAAAGCAGTATGGTGATCATCAGAAGCAGCTTGATGGCAACACATTCGAATATATGTTTGGTGCTGAATATGATATCTGCAGCCACCTTCAGGCTTCTGCCGGTGTACAGCGAACAAAGTACCAGTTCACCGATGACTATATGAGCGACATTAGCTTCAACGTCAGTTCGTACACTATCGGTTGCGGTTTCGGTATTCCTATCAACGAGCGTTTCAAGCTCAATGTAGCATACTTCCAGACAAACTACGGAACATACAACAAGGAGACTAAAGACTACAACAATCTCTCGGCCATGGCTACAACAATGGCTGGTCCTGATATGGCAAATGCCTTGGTTGCAAGTGGCGCTTTGGCAGGCAAGGACAGCTTCACACGTACCAACAGAGTGTTTGGCTTAGGTCTCGACATCAAGTTCCCTACTCGCAAGAAGAACGACTAAAACTATAGCTGTATATTATAGCTGTTTTTCAGCAGTGTGTGTCCGCCAATTGTTTCTGCAGTTGGCGGATTTTTATTTCTGACGAAAAATAGATATTTTAGCCACATAAAACTCTACGTTATGCAACAAGATGCCGTGACACTCAGTCAACTATCGACTTATATTCGTGATCTTATCAGCGATGCGGATATTCGTGTGTGGGTAGTGGCCGAAATACATTCCGTAAGTTTCAACAGGCATTGCTATATCGAATGTGTCGAGAAGTCAGAAATAACAGGTGATATCGTAGCAAGACTCAAATTCAACATGTGGGCCAACGTAGCTCGTGAAGTCCTTGCTAAGTTCCGTGCCGAAACAGGTCATGAACTTGCTGCCGGTATGAAGATCATGGTCTATGCCACGATAAACTATCACGAGCTCTATGGCATGAGCGGCACTATAACAGCCATCAATCCTGATTATACACTAGGTGATCTTGAGAAGCAGCGTCGCGCCACAATACAGAAACTTGAGGAGGACGGTGTCATTGACATGAACAAACAGCTCGAATTGCCGACAGCTATTCAGGATGTAGCCGTCATCTCATCCGAGACTGCAGCCGGCTATGGTGACTTCTGCAATCAGCTCCTCAGCAACCAGTTTGGCTTAAAGTATAACATAAAGCTCTATTCAGCTCTTGTACAAGGACGTGAGGCCCCTCAAAGCATAATCTCAGCCCTAGAGTCGATTGCCGCCGAAGAAGACCTTCCTGATGTTGTCGTCATCATACGAGGTGGTGGCAGCCGTGCTGACCTTCTCTGCTTCGATGATTACGATCTGGCTTCCAACATAGCACAGTTCCCCGTGCCCGTCGTTACAGGCATCGGCCACGACCGTGATACGTCGGTAGCCGATATTGTAGCTCATACGCAGATGAAGACCCCTACGGCCGTTGCCGGATTCCTCATTGATCATAACACCGTCTTATTGGCATCTATTGAACAGCTCAATCAGCAAGTACTTGACTTGTCAGTTGGTAGGGTTGACGCAAATATACAGCGAATAGAGCAGCTGGCCTCATATCTCAATATGGCCTCACAGACGATGATAAACCGACTGGCGCTTGATCTTGACAAGTTGCACTTCGAGTTAAAACAGATATCTGCAAATGCCGTCATCAAGGAGCAGCAACGAGTAGAACGTCTGAACGAAGTACTTCTGGCTCTTAATCCGTCAAACCTACTAAAGAAAGGTTATACCTTGACATCTGCCGATGGCCATAGGGTGAAAAAAGCATCGGATGCCAAGAGTGGAGCTAAGCTCGTTACACTGACATCCGATGGTAAGATCGTATCTGTTGTTCAATAATACAGGAAATTCTGCATGTTTGGATTGTAGTCTTCTGGATGTGTCACGAAATCTTCTGGGTCGACAATGTTTTGACGTGTCTTCTCGTGCATCTCGAGCTTACTTGACATTCTTCGTTGCACCTCCTCCTCGTTAAGGAGTGAACCTTTATTGTCATACTCCATGACAAAGTAGGTCTTAGCCTCTTCGTCTTCGTATATCTTCCAGTCGCCTATCTGTACACCCATGTTATACTGGCCGTCGACGCTCAGGCTACCACTGTCGTCCCAGAACCTATATCGTCCATTGAGCACTCCGTTGACATAACGCGCGTCAAGACGTCGTCTGCCGTTCTGGAAATACTGTATCCATGGTCCGTTGAGCACACCGTCGGTATAGTTCGACTCGTCAGATACCTGGCCGTTCTCGTAGTAAGTGAATATTGTGCCGTTGAGCTTTCCGTTCTTGTAGTTCTCTTTAGCCACTATTCTCTTTTCTTCATCGTAGTAGCTCCACTCTCCAACGCGTATCTTGTTGATATATGTACCCTTTGATGCTATACGTCCATTGTCGTGGTAATATATGGCATCCACGCGTCCGTTCGCTCCATAGGTAAGTTCCGACGACTTCTTGCCGTTCTCGTTGTAGCGTGTAACGGTGCCTACTGGCTTGTCGTCTTTAAAAGTAGCCACATATATGTACTGGCCGTTCTCGTATTTCTTAGCCCATTCGCCCTGCTTGCGTCCTTGTGCGTCGGTCTTGTTAGGCTTGTCGGGTTTGTTGACAGCAGGTTTTACAGTCTCTGTCTTCTTGCTCTTCAAGTCTTTAGGCGCCATATTGCCAAAGACGTCAAGCTGTGCCATTGCGTTGACGGATAACGTCAGGGCTATTATTGTAATTAGTCTTTTCATCTCTTTTGAAATTATGTGGCAAAGATAATGATTAACGTCAATAAGCCAAGCATAAACTATGCCACTCTGATATAAAATCAGACGAGTCTCATTCTCTATCCATTGTTTCGTTATCGAGCATTTGTTGTGATTGAGGAGATAACGGATATGTTTTGTTCTTATATTTGTGAGAAAAATCAGTTTTGTCATGGATATAAGGCAGTTAAGATACTTTATCAGTGTTGCAGAGACATTAAGTTTCTCTGAGGCGGCACGTCGTCATTACCTATCGCAGAGTGCCCTGTCGCAACAGATACGTGCTCTGGAGGACGAGATAGGCGCAGTTCTTTTTGTTCGAACTACCCATAATGTTATTCTCACGGAAAGTGGTGAGAAGCTGCTACCTATTGCTAGGCGTGCCGTTGTCTCTTTCGAGGAGTGTAAGTCACGCATGGATGACATCAATGGCATGCGTTGTGGCCGTCTCAATATCGGGCTGACAGCCTCTCATGAGGCATTCATTAGAGAGACAGGCATTGAGTTTCTAAAGGCCAACGGCGGTATAGAGACCAGTGTGTGCTATTCCACTATCGATGATCTGTTTCACAAGCTTCGCAATCATGAACTAGACATGGTTTTCTCCGTCATGCCAGAGAGCGGTGCCGATGGTCTTGACTACGAATATCTCCTCGATTATAAGCTATGCGCTATAATGCGTTCTACGCATCCGCTTGCCAGTAGGACAATACTCTCGTTTGACGATCTGCGTCAGCAGCAGCTCGTCTTGCCCGAGCCAGATGTGAAAGAGCGCAATGGTTTAGAGCATTTTATAGGTGTTGATACAGGCAAGCTCAATGTAGCGGTCAGGGTCAATGATATGAATGCCATACTCAATCTGCTCCAGGACACCGATATGGTATCAGTCATGACAGCCCAGTCCATTATCGGTCGCCAGCATCTGAAAGCTATTGACGTCAAGGAACTGGCACAACCTATAAAGTCGTATGTGTTTTTCGCTGGCGACACCTACCGCAAACGTGCGGCAGAACGGCTCCTGCAGATGTTCCGTGACGTAGCTGTTCCCAAGGCCAAGATGCTACTGTCTATGCCTTGATATAATTTCTACTTATAACAGGCAACAGAACCTTTAATGACAGACGGTTGCTATGCCGTGTGTCATGCTGTAGCTTTGTCATATCAACAATAAACGATACTGATATGGCTACAAAATTTTATTTCTGCCCCGTATGTGGCAATGTGGTGATGAAGATGGTCGATAGCGGTGTGGCACCCTCATGCTGCGGTCGGACAATGGAGGAGCTGGCACCTCATACCCAAGAGGAAGCCAACGGACAGGAGTCGCATCTCCCAGTGGTTATCCGTGTAGATGTATATAATGTCAAGGTAGCAGTAGGTACCAAGATGCATCCTTCGTTGCCGAACCATCATATTGAATTCTTGTATCTGCAGACCGCGCATGGTGGCCGCATTCATTTCCTTGAGCCGACAGAAGAGCCTTGTGCAACGTTCTGCTGTCTAGGGACGCCAATCGCCGCCTACGCATACTGCAACATACATGGTTTATGGAAAACCGATGTCATAAATATATAATCAAACAATAGACACCTCATTTATATATATCGTTATCTTATTTGCTTGGAGCAGGAGACGTGATGTCCTCTCTTCAATATTTTGGAACGCGCCAAACGGCTGCCTGACAAAGGTCGGACAGCCGTTTTCGTATGTATTGTGATGTCAGGGAAGCCTATTCTTGTGGTTCTTCTTTTACCACTTCTTCTTTTGTTTCAGGCTCGTCGCAAGCCTTGATCTTGCATCGACTCCATGGGTCTATTGACGATTCTATTACAAATGGCTGGAATGTCATGATCTGCACTTTGAAAAATTCTCCCTTTATAGGGAAAGTCTTGTTCCATGTTGGATTTATGAGATATAAACCGTTTGTCTCTTTGCTCAATATTATATGGTCGTTTTCGTCTATAGCGTTGATTCTGAAGAACAATGGCCTCTTGCTAGTGTTCTCTACAGTTATGCCGTAATTAGCTATACCATCAAGTGGCAAATCGTAAATGTATTCAGCCTCCCATACATAGACGAATAGGTCGTTGTCGACAATAGTACTAAAGAACTTCTTCTGTCTGCCACTATCTATTGTGAATGTGAAGCTTGTGTAGTGGTCGAGATGACCTCTCTTGACTTTTGAGGCTAGTCTCTTCTTATCTTGCTTATTCGATAATGTGGTGTGGTCGATCATGTCCGGGTAACCGGTCCTGTAGTTTGTTCCGTGCACCGATATCTGAAGCTCTTTGCCTGTGAGATTATAGATGAAAATCTTGTTGTCAACAGCCATGTCGCGGTTCTCTACACTAAAGACATTGTTGATGACAGTCTCCTCGGCTTTCTCTTCTATGTTGCTTTGTTTCTTAGTGGCTATGGTCGATGAATAGGTCTCTTTGCGTCCGCTCTGAAACGTGATTTCGCTCACATTGTCTTTGGCTATCTGATATTCAAGGTCTTCGCCGTCGAACTTATAGAAGATACTTGTGTCATCTATCTTGGTGACTTTCACGTCTATGGTGTCGCCGCTAGCTTTTACAACCTTATCCTGTGCGTATGCTGATCCGAATGCCAGGAGCATCATGTATAGTGTGAATCTTTTCATAGTCATAATGTTTTCCTTTGTTTACGGCCTTTGTCGATTTATTGTTTCTTGATTTTTCACTATATTGCGTCTTGATTATATGATGATATATTTCCGGTATATATAATAGCCTAGTCCAATGATAAAGAATTTGATTTTCGATTTCGGCAAGGTGCTTGTCGATTATAATTTTTCTCTTGTGATAAATGAGTTTTTTACCAACGACAGAGATAGGGAAGAATTCATCAAGATTGTCATTGCCGATGATTTCATGAGAAAATGTGATACTGAGGATGTCCCTTTTATTGAACTTATAGAATCTATGAAAAAGCAATATCCTTCGTTAGCTGTTCCTTTTCAGCTTTTCTATGAACGGTTTAATGATGTTGTGACTGGCGAGGTGCCAGGCATGTACCAGTTGCTTCAGGAGATGAAGGGTAGGGGTTATAAACTCTATGGGTTGACCAACTGGTGTAGCAAGGTTCATGACGTGATGCGCAAGTATGATATATTTCGGTTACTCGACGGTGCAGTCATTTCTTCTGAGGAGCACATGGTCAAGCCTGATGCCAACATCTATCTGCGTTTATGTGACAAGTTCTCCCTCAAGCCCGAAGAGTGTCTCTTTACCGATGACAAGCCTATTAATATCGACGGAGCCCGCAAGGTCGGCATGAAGGCCGTTGTGTTTATCGATGCTCGCCAGTATCGTGAAGATATGGAGAGGATTTTGAAGATGTGAATGTCTTTGTAGCATAATGAGAAAGGAGACGGGCCTTGATGGTTCGTCTCCTTTCTCTTTTTATCTAATAGTTCAATTATATGTTGGCATTATTCGCCGCTCTTGCCGTAGTTAGGCAATACACGTGCCGATGGGTCGTTGACGTTGCAGTTTTCCCATTCCTTGTTTGGCATCCAGAAGTCCTTGATTGTTTCTGCTCTGCCAGGAAAGTGTTCCTCGAAGATCTCGCGATAGAGAAGTGATTCCTTCGAGATAGGTGGTACGTGTGTATATTTCTTACGTTTCTCTTCGTATTCAGCGTCTGTGTAATACTCCTCAGCAAACATCTTGAGATATTCTACCGAGCTGTGGCCTACGGCGTCGGAGAATGCAGCCTTTTCGCGCCAAAGGATCTCTTCTGGGAGATAGTCGCCTTCGAAAGCCTTGCGGAGTATGTATTTACCCATGCCTCCTGTTATCTCCTTCTTGTTCATCTTGCGCTCAGGTGGGATAGACATCACATATTTCACGAAGTCAATGTCGCCGAATGGAACGCGAGCCTCGAGGCTGTTGCCAGAGATGCATCGGTCGGCGCGGAGCACGTCGTACATGTAAAGTTCGCGTACACGCTTAGCAGCCTCTTCCTGGAATGCCTCTGGAGATGGAGCGAAGTCGGTGTACTTATATCCGAACATCTCGTCGCTTATCTCGCCAGTGAGGAGCACTCTTACATCGGTATTCTCACGGATATACTTGCAGATGAGGTACATACCCATAGATGCACGTATTGTTGTGATGTCGAATGTCTCTATGAGGTAGATGAGGTGATGGAGCGAGTTGAATATATCGTCTTTTGTAAAGAGTATCTCTGTATGGTCAGAATGCAGGTAGTCAGCAACTATCTTAGCATATTTTGTATCGATAGGACCATCGACGATACCTATAGCAAATGTCTTGATAGGCTTCTTCAGCAAGCGAGCCGCGATGGCGCATACGAGTGAGGAGTCGAGACCACCCGAGAGAAGGAAGCCGACAGGCACGTCGCTCTGAAGGCGCTTCTCAACGCCCTTTGTGAGGAGCTCGTTGATCTTCTTATACATTGTCTCGTATGAGTCGTCTGTATATTTCTCTACGGCAGCTATGTCGATATATGGCTTGAAAGTCTCGCCGTCATAGTAGTGTCCTGGAGGGAAAGGCATCACCTTTTTGCAGCACTTATGAAGAGACTTCATCTCAGAGGCGAAGCAGATATCACCTTCAGCAGTATAGCCATAGAACATGGCTCTAATTCCGATAGGGTCACGTGCAGCGAGGAATTTGTCAAGTTTCTTATCGTATATTACAAGGGCAAACTCTCCGTCGAGATCCTTTGCCATGCCTTCTATGCCTTTTGCAAGATAAAGAGGGATAATCGACTCGCAGTCGCTGCCCGACTTAAAAGGAAAGTCAGAATACTTCTCGCGAAGCTGGATATTATTATAGATTTCGCCGTTACATGTCAGGTGAACATTCTCATAGATGAAAGGCTGATTGCCAGCTGCTGAAGTATCCATGATGCTTAGTCTGTGGAATGACATCCATCCGCGAGGGAAGTCCACTGCATAAGAGTTGTCAGGTCCACGATGCTTAATTCTGTATGTTTCGTGCGCTATTTCGAGCTTTGTTTTAGCGACACCACCTGTATAAACGGTAAATCCACACATGTTGTATTATTTTGGTTAGTTTTTATGGCTCCACCTAGGACGCCATGTTGCTTTCTTTATTGTTTGATGATGCAAAGTTACAGTTAATAATTATAATACCAAATATAATTACAAATTATTTGTCGAATAACATAAAATATATCGAATTATAATATTATGTATTTTGTGTTATGTGTGTTTTATAACTAAGTTATATGCTGAAGTGTAAATAATGTGTTGGTTTTAGGTATAAAAAGAAAGACATCGCCATGTTTTGGTGATGTCCTGTAAGTTTTGGTGGGGTATATCTGATATAACAGATTGTTATTTGACTCTACCGCCCGAGATCCAGTTCTTTACATAGTAGTCTTGAGTCAGATCACTGACGACAACACCCTTTGATGAGCTGGAGTGTATGAATTTGTTGCTCTTGAGGTATATACCTACGTGGTTAGGAGTGCTAGATTTCTTGCCGTCGGTTCTGAAGAACACCAGGTCGCCCTCGCGCAGCTGGCTCTTGTTTATCTTGCTGCAGTTGTTAGTCAGCATGTCGCCCGACTGTCGCGTGAGTGTTTTGCCATATACAGCTTTATAAATGGAGTAGGTCATGCCAGAACAGTCTGTTCCGCTCTTAGATGTCCCTCCGTATTTATAAGGTGTTCCAAGCCATGAGGCACATTCGCTATAGAGTTTCTTGTTGTCGCTGTCGGATGGAGACACGCCCAGCTTCTTGCAGTTGTTGGCGTGTGCGCTCTTCGAAACAGTTGTCGTCTCTGTAGGTTTGGTAAGGTTCTGTTGCTTGAAAGAGCTCTGTCCGCTCTTAGATGTAGTCTTAGACGGCAACTTAGAGCTAGACATAGTATTGGTGTTCGACTTACAGCCGGTAAGGCAAAGTAGTGACGCCGCCAATATAGCTATGTATGCTCTTTTCTGCATCGATGATAGTTTTACTGCCAGTATTCAATTTTTCTGTAGGCCACTTCTACAGGCATGTCTTCAACGTATGTAATACGCTTCGTCCAGTTGCCCATATTGTCGGTCTCATACGTGAATACGTATATTGTCTTGCTTTTGTTCTCTTTTTTTGTCGCCTTGCCAGGAAGACGCTTAGTGCGATCACCCAATATAGGGTAGCTATATGATGTTTCAGATTTCGAGTCGCCGTCCATCTCGATGCTCGTGATGTTTCCGTAGTTATCGTATCGATATGTAGTTCTCGTCGTTTCGCCGTCTTTGAAATATTCGGTAGCCGAAGACCAGTTTTCTCCGTGGCTCACCTCTGTAGTGCTTATCGTTACTCCTATCGCGTCGGTAAAACGCATACGGGCGCATAAACCGTCGGCTGTAAACAGATAGAGAGTCTGCAGAGTGCGTTCACCCTTAGCGTCGTGAGTTGTGCTGACGCTTTTTATGCTATCCTTATATTGGTATAACGTGCCCGTCAGCTTATGTCCGTCGTTGTCGTAAGTCTTTTCTGTCTCGATCTGCCCGTTTCTGTCGTAGCTTCGTTCAATACTACTTATGAAAGCCCCGTTCTCGACGACATGACGACTATAGTCAACCTGATAGGTTGTCTCTGTGTATTGCTTCACAGCACCCTTTATCTGGTCGGTCTTGGCATCGGAGTAGCCTATAGGATTGACACCATGAGCCTGTGCCGCCGCGTGTGTGAAGCAGCACATCATCATGATAATTAATATGGCGTATTTCATGTTTCTGCTTTAAGTCAGTTGTCTCTTGGGGGGCTTATTGCTCATCGGCCTCCAGACGCTTGTGTATCTCAGCGTATATCCTCTTGCTTATCTTGTCGACCTCTGTATCATTGAGGTTAGCCAGCGTTTTTGTTACCTTGCTAAATATGAGGTCCTGTGCGAACTCGTTCACTTCGCCGCAGAGCGAGCATCCCCCCATGAAATCTTCGGCAGCATAGCCCTTCTCCTTGAACTCAGTGTAAAGCTCGTCGATCAAAGCAGAGAGGCTTCCGTCGTCATCCTTCTCCCTCAGTGAAGCCATAGCTTCGTCCTCGCTACAAGGTGCAAAGCGCAGTGTCGTCTTGCCGTCGGCCAGTTTCACCTGTTCATAGAACATGCCTTTAGGTCTCACCCATATAGCTTGTTCGCCATACATAGCCTGATATACCACCATCTCCTCGAGCGTCTCGCTATGTTTCGCCTCGCTCAATACGCGATAGTAGTTGCCTTTATAATGCCTGTAGTATTTCATCTTTAATTCGCTTTGCTGTTATTCGTGCTGCAATTTACTATTTTCATCCCAATCTTCTTTTCGCTAATTTTCATATTTTTGCATATCGTTGTATAAAAATGAATCTGGAGTCTCAAGATAGTGCTCATTACGATGGGTTGCCGATGCCACGCCGCGTCTATTCGATAGTGGCCATCACGCTTGGTCTTTTCTCGTCGATGATGAATTCGACAATCGCCAATGTCGCACTCCCGACCATAGGCGCCAATCTGTGTATCACGGAAGCCGATTCCATCTGGATCATCAATGTATATCAGATAGCGACCCTCATCTTCCTGCTTCCGTTCTCTTCTCTAGGCGAGATCTATAGCTACAAGAAAGTGCTTCTTTCGGGGCTAGTCATCTTCACGTCGGCGTCGTTCTTCTGCGCATTCTCCACCAGTTTCATGATGCTTATCGGGTTCCGTATCTTGCAGGGCTTTGGTTCTGCGGCCATGGTGTCGGTCAACATGTCGCTCATACGCCTTACATATCCGAAGCGTTTTCTAGGGCAGGGTATAGGACTCAATTCCACCTTCGTCGCCATCTCATCCGTTGCCGGGCCGGCCATAGCATCAGCCGTCATGTCGTTCACCACATGGCAATGGCTCTTTGCCTTGAATGTGCCGCTAGGTGCTCTTGCTGTCGTGTTTGGCGTCTGGGCGTTGCCAGAGAACCCCGTAAGGGCTCGTAACAGGGCATTCCCCAAGCTCGATGCCGTTCTCAACGGATTGTTCTTCGGCAGTTTCCTGCTCTCCTTTGAGGCCGTTACGCATTCGTTTCCGATGTGGATGACAGTTACCCTCTTTACTTTGGTGTTGATTCTTGGCATTATATACATACCTAGACAGCTGCGTCAGGAGGCGCCTTTGTTGCCATTCGACTTGATACGTGTGCCAGTCTTCGGCATATCTGTTGTAGCAAGTATCACCTCTTTTGTAGCTCAGATGACAACCATTACGGCATTGCCATTCTATCTGCAGCATCAGATGGGCTATACACCTTCGGAGGCGGGTGTACTCTTTATGGCATGGCCACTGGTTATCATGTGTACCGCTCCGCTCTCAGGTTTCCTGATGCGTAAGATACACGCCGGCATCCTTGGAGGCTTTGGTCAGCTTCTCATCATCATAGGACTCGTTCTGCTAGCAACAGTTCCAGCTGACGCGTCGGCGCCAGGTATATTCTTAAGGATCATGTTATGTGGCGCAGGTTTTGGGTTATTCCAGTCCCCCAACAACAGCATTATCATGTCGGTAGCTCCGCCGAGCCGAACAGGAAGTGCAAGCGGTATGCTCGCCACGTCGCGACTGATAGGTCAGACTACGGGAGCCATGCTGGTAGCGTTGATGTTCAATCTCTTTGGTGCAGATGGTCCTCGTTATGCCATAGGGGGTGCAGCTGCCGTTGCCGCTGTTGCGTGCCTCTTGTCGCTGTCGCGATCGGGCATGGACCTACCTTCCGAGATACGCAAATAGCCTACATCATAAAGCTGTAGTTGTGCTTTATCTCGTCCATGATAAACATAGATGTGAGTGAGCTCAGACATTCCATAGGGCCAAGCTCGTTGAGCAGGAAATGTTGGTATGACTTCATGTCAGGCGCCATAATCTTGAGCATATAGTCATATTCACCACTTATATTATAACACTCTGTCACCTCTCTGATCTCTTTGACCTTGCCAGTGAACTGCTTTACAAACTCCTGGTTGAGCGACTTGAGTTTGACAGCGCAGAACACCATGAAACCGTATCCCACCTTGTCGGCATCAATGATCGCCACATATTGCTTTATGATACCATCGTGCTCCAGTCTCTTCAGGCGCTCGAATGTTGGGGTAGGGGTGAGATTGATCTTCTGAGCCAGCTCCTTTGTCGTCAGGTTAGAATTAGCCTGCAGTATTCGCAATATCTTCAGGTCAGTCTCGTCGAGTTTCTGCACAGTATTCATGGGGGTAGTCGTTAGAGGAAAACATTATTTGTTCTTGTTGCGCCAATGCTCTTCGTAATGCTTGCCATATTTCTGGCGCATTTTCGTCTCATGGCTCACCTTATGATTCGTCTTGCTATTCTTCTCGCTCTTCTCGTGGAATGCACTGCCAGGCTTAGCGTTAGTCTCCATAAATGAGTTGCGCATCTTGTAGGTAGGCATCTCGGCGTCGGTCAGAACGTTGCTTATGACCACATCTTCAGGCATCTCGTCCACAGGAATCTGAGTGTTGCTCATAAGCGTCTCTATCTCCTCGAGCTTATCCTTCTCTAGAGGCGAGCAGAAAGCTATTGATTCGCCGCGCTTGTCGGCACGACCGGTACGTCCTATTCTGTGGATATATTGTTCAGGTTCTACAGGGAGGTCGAAGTTGATAACATGGCTCACGTTGCTCACGTCGATACCTCGCGCAACAACGTCGGTAGCGATCAGTATTCTCATAGCGCCTTCGCCAAAGCCCTTGACAGCCCTGAAACGCTGGCTCTGTGTTCTCTTAGAATGTATATAGTCGGCTTCTTCGCCGAACTCCTCTTCCACCTTGTCGAAAACCTTGTCCGCCAAAGCTATGCTGCTGACGAAGACCAGTACTCTTGTCATCTCCTCCTTATGCAAGAGATACTTCAGGAGATTAATCTTAGTGTTGAAGTTAGGCACATGTATGAGGTGCTGGTCGATATTCTCGAGAGGCGTACCCATAGGAGCCGCCTCAACTCTTGCAGGACCATTGAAATAAGTGTCAACCATCACGTCGATATCCTTTGTCACTGTAGCCGAGAACAGCAAGTTCTGACGTTTCTTAGGCAGGAGGTCGAATACACGTCCAAGTTGAGTGCGGAAACCCTGCTCGAGCATCTCGTCCACCTCGTCAACGACAAGCTTCTTGACATTCTTGAGAGTTATATGGCCATCAAGCACAAGGTCGAGCAGACGACCAGGAGTACCGATAAGAATGTCGGCGCCCTCCCTTACAGCTTCAGCCTGAGGAACCATACCCACGCCACCGAACACTCCGACAGTCATGATGCTAGTACCCTCAGTAAGCTTCTTTGCCACCTCAGTAACCTGCACAACGAGTTCGCGTGTAGGCACGAGAATCAGTATCTGAGGAGGATTGTTAGGCATGAAACGCCACATGTTGATGCAAGGCATGAGGTAGGCTATAGTCTTACCGGTACCAGTCTGCGCAATGCCAAGTACGTCGCGTCCGCTCATAATAACAGGGAAGGCCCTCTGCTGTATGAGAGTTGTCTCAGAGAGACCCATAGCCGCTATGTTTCTCTTGAGCGACTTGTTGATATTTAGTTCTTCAAAAAGCATCGTATTATCTGTATTGTCAGTTTGTTATCGTGTTATGTCTATTACAACCACTTCAGGAGTGTTGCCAATTCTCATGCGAGGGCCCCATGTACCAAAGCCCGAAGTCACTATGATGTCAGTCTTGCCCTTGCGTGCATAGCCGTAGTCAACCTCGTAGGTCATCTTAGTAAACATCCTCATAGGCCACACCTGTCCGGCATGTGTATGACCGCTCAGGTGCAGGTCGGCCTCACACTCTTCGCTCTCGTCGATCGCGCCAGGCTGATGGTCGATGACGATAGTGTAGGTGCAAGTGTCGCAAGTCATCTCGCTTAGAGGCTTACGTCCGCCCATCCTCTCCTTTGAAAGATCTTCGCGACCGATGATTCTGATGTATGGAGGAAGGTTGAAAGAGTTTGTTGTGACAGTCACTGCTGAATCCCTAAGCAGAGTCAGTTTCTGCTTGCTGAGATATTCGTCAGCCTTTGTAGCGTCGGCCATATATTCGTGGTTGCCCAGTACAGCATAAGTGCCCCTTGTAGCCGTTATGTCGTTGAGTGGCGATACCAGGTCGTTGGCAACTACAGTACTTATGTCGCCGTCAAGCAAGTCGCCCGCTATGATACATAGATCAGGATGCTGAGCGTTGACCATCTTAGTCAGTCGTTCTGCGTCACCCTTCCTTACGGCGTAGCCCAGATGAATGTCGCTCACGAGAGCCACTCTCAGCGTGTCGCCATTAGGCATCTTGTCAGAGTGAAGTGTATAGTGGGTAAGCTTAGGTGTATATGCGTTGATGATTCCCGAAACGATGACGATGCCGACAATGGCAGCTATTCTCCACCATGATGCAGGTGTCTCAGGAGGCACTTCGCCATTCTTCTTCTTAGCTATGAGACGTGCAATGCCAAAGACCAGGAGCATTACCATAGTGTAGAGCACCACGACGAGCCACATCGTGCTAGCCATATACATAGCTCGGTTCACCCATTCCGGTGCGCTAGCTCCAATGATCCTCTGGAGGAAGAAAGACAATGTAAGGAGAGAGATAGTGACGATTATTGCTATGCGAGCTTTTTTGTTGCTTGTCGCCTTGCACATCCTACGTGCGATATAGACGCAAGAAGCTATGTATAAGCCAAGGATAAGGAAGAAGAAAATGAAATGCATTTACTTGTTGCTTTGATATTTGGACGCAAAGATAATAAAAAAGGCTGAACAACAATAAGCTGTCCAACCTCGTTTGCTATGCCTTAGAGCCGATAGCCGGACTCGAACCGGCGACCCACGCATTACGAATGCGTTGCTCTACCAACTGAGCCATATCGGCCTCTCAATGCGAGTGCAAAAATATCATTTAATTTTTAATATCAACGAAGATACCCCGATTTTTCTTTGGTGAAAACCCATGTTAGTATTCAGCCCTGCTAGGTGCGAGAGCTATAAGTGTTTTGAGATAATTAGCAGAACTCACGTTTTATTGTTGGTTATTGTGTAACTTTGTGCAAGAATAAAAAATCATGCATTTATGAGAGAATGGACTAAGATAAAGGACTACGAAGAGATCATCTTCGATTATTACAATGGTATAGCACGTATAACCATAAACCGTGAACGTTACCGCAACGCCTTCACTCCACTCACAGTCAAGGAGATGAGTGATGCTTTCCTCTATTGCCGTGAATGTGCCGATATAAATGTCGTTGTGCTCACAGGTGCAGGAGACATGGCGTTCTGTGCAGGTGGCGATATGCATGTCAAAGGACGAGGCGGTTATGTAGGAGGTGACGGAGTACCACGTCTCAACGTTCTCGATGTGCAGAAGCAGATACGTTCGTTGCCTAAGCCAGTCATAGCAGCAGTCAACGGTTTTGCTATTGGTGGTGGTCATGTGCTCCATGTAGTATGCGACTTGACAATCGCCTCGGAGAATGCGAGATTCGGTCAGACAGGTCCTCGTGTCGGTTCGTTTGATGCTGGCTTCGGTTCGTCATATCTCGCACGCATCGTAGGGCAGAAGAAAGCTCGTGAGATATGGTTCCTCTGTCGTCAGTACACAGCTCAGGAAGCGCTTGAGATGGGTATGGTCAATAAAGTCGTTCCGTTAGACAAGCTCGAAGATGAATATGTAGAGTGGGCGGAGACCATGATGCAGCACAGTCCACTAGCGTTACGTATGATAAAGGCAGGCTTGAATGCCGAGCTTGACGGTCAGGCAGGCATACAGGAGCTTGCTGGTGATGCCACAATGCTATACTACATGACCGATGAGGCGCAAGAGGGAGGCAAGGCATTCCTTGAGAAGCGTAAGCCACGTTTCAACGATTATCCTAAATTCCCTTAATCGACATGAAAAGCGTTCTCTTCATTTGCCTAGGCAATATATGCCGTTCACCAATGGCAGAGACAGTGTTCCGTCATATCGTTGAGACCAATGGTGCGGAGACCGATTACAATATCGATTCTGCAGGTCTCATATCGTATCATGAGGGAGAGTCGGCAGATAGTCGCATGCGTAATTTCGCCTATCAGCGAGGCTATCATATAACCCATATCTCGCGACCTATACGCACGTCCGACTTCTATGAATTCGACTATGTCATAGGCATGGACAGCGACAACATGTCGAAGCTCCGTCGTCTTCGTCCTGATGATGCGAAAGCCGAGCTCCATCTGATGACGGAGTATTGTCGCAATGTAGAGGCCGATGTTGTGCCAGATCCCTATTATGGTGGTGCGGCGGGGTTCACTAATGTGATAGATATCCTTGAGGACGC
The DNA here is from genome assembly GCA_024401335.1 of Bacteroidales bacterium. GTDB lineage: Bacteria > Bacteroidota > Bacteroidia > Bacteroidales > Marinilabiliaceae > W3P20-009. Next base: position 165,530 of record JAKSLH010000004.1, on the reverse strand, counting down.
CTGTCAAGGGCTATTTGAGGCCTTGAATGGTTAAGAAATCTAAAACGCGCGATATTTTGAGCGAAACGTTTTGGTAAAATAAAAATAGTGCATATCTTTGCACCGCAATTCAGAAATGAAGAGCGATTCGGGGTGTAGCGCAGTCCGGTTAGCGCACCTGCTTTGGGAGCAGGGGGTCCAAGGTTCGAATCCTTGTACCCCGACAAGAGGAGTTCAGAAATGAACTCCTTTTTTTGTTTCTTGTATGTTGGAAGGTTATAAATGAGGGGCGGTGCATATTGATGCGTCGCCCCTCGTTGTAATCGAATCTCTATATGGGAAAAACTTGGGTTACAATTCTAGAATTCTAGTATCTGGAACATCTGTGAATGTTGGTGAATCAGAGGACGTACATGAGCAAAGAATATCGTTCCGTTGACAGGTGACTCGATGAGCGTCTTTGTCTCGCCAGTGTATGGGTCGAGTATCTTGGCCAGTATGTCGCCCTGTCGCACCTGTTGTCCGACCTTGCACTGGACGTAGAAGAGTCCTGCCTGCTTCGACACAATGGTGTGGAGTGATGATTTGTTGAAGATGTAGGGCTGATATCCGCCGTGGCAAGGGTGCTTTATTATCCCCTTAGAGTCGAGGAATCGCAATATAGAGAGCCACGTCATCTTAGCCATCTCCTTCTCTATTGTATCTGTTGATCCGCTATACACCGAGAAAGCTTTCGTCTCGAACACCTGCCAGTTGTAGTTTAACACGCAAGTGTCGAAAGGCTTAGGCTCATAGACATAGACGTATGGCAAGCCGAAAGCCTTAGCGTCGTCGGTGTCCTGGTAGCCAGTGTCCATCACTCTCACATGAGGGACGAAGTTGCCGCTCAGGTAGTATGAGGCGAGCTGTATGCCATATTCGTAACCTCTCACAGCTTCGAAGATAGCGGCCGCTACGCGCTGTGTCGTCTCTCCTTGGTCGTAGCCAGGGAACATACGGTTGATGTCGGTATTGTCCATGGCCCAGAAACGCTTATGTATGTTGATAGAATAGTGGTTGGCTGATGGTATAACGAGAATGCCGTGGTCCTTAGATATCATTCCGGCCTCTTCAAGTCTTGTCAGGTTCTTTACCACCTGTGATGCGACAAAGAGCTGCTGTATCTCGTCTCCACGCATCGATCCTACTATAGCAACCGTCTTTTCGCCGTTGCCGAAGTAATATCCTGGTATTGCGAAGTCGTCGCGGAAAGGCGACTTCATTGTGAATATGTTAGTCTGTTTCATATAGCCTTACTCCTTGTCTCTGAATATGCGTGCGATGAGCGAACCCTCATAAACGATAGGGTAGCTACGCACGGTAAACAACAGTCCGTCAACAGGACTCTTCACCTCTTCCTGCACCGTGCCATCCAGTGTGTTGACCAGCTGGCAGATCGTGTCGCCCTTCTTGACCCTTGTGCCATGAGGCAGTGCGCTTATGATGACACCAGAGCGAGAAGCGTTGATGAAGCTCACGTCGCCAGTGCGTGAGTCGATAGGCTGAGTCACCTCAGTAGGCTTATTGCCAGTCCACACACCCATGTCGGTAAGCAAGTTGAGGATGCCGTCAACAAGACGGTCGCCATATTCGCGTGTTATCTTCATGCCGATGCCCATCTCCACAACAATAGTCGGTGTGTTGGCCGAGTTGAGAGAGTGAGCTATTGTAGCCTCGAGCACCGTTGCAGCCTCGTGAATCCAGATAAAGTCGAGGTTGAGCTTCTCCGCCATAGGATAGAGCTTGTCGGCGTATATGTTAGAGATGCGAGCCTGTGGCACCTCGTAGAGATATATGTTGGAAGAGTGGATGTCGATCACCAAGTCGGCCCCCTTCAGATCCTCGACCACCTGGTGCGCCACGTTCTCCACCATGTGGCCGTTAGGTGAGCCAGGGAATATCCTGTTCATGTCGAGGTCGAATGTAGGAATGCCACGCGTCACGCTGTCCACACCGAGAGGGTTGATAGCAGGGTAGACTTCCACCTGGCCATGTAGTTCATTAGTCTGTTCGTTGAGGCGACGTAGCAATTCGTAGCATACGTATTGTCCCTCGAGTTCGTCGCCGTGTATGCCTGTGACGATGCAGATACGCTTACCGTCTTTGCCCTTGGCTCCAACGACGTTCTTATATATCAGAAGCCTTTCGTGAACGGGCAAGTCTTCTGAAACAACTGTCTTTATCATTGGTTTTTTATTTGTTTTGTCTGTTCTTTAGGCAGCTTCTTTAGCTGTTCGACCATCAATGTCACTTTAATGTTTTGCTCCGCTATGCCGTTGAAACGACCTCTGTTGATGGAGCAGTCGTTGAAGTCTCTGCCGTGAGCGATCTTGATGTAAGTATCATCAACAGGCCTGTTGTTTGTCGGGTCGAAGCCCAGCCACCGCTCTCCGTCGTGATATTCTATCCATGCGTGAGTGGCCCCTTCACCAATCATGAACCCGTTGACATACCTTGCCGCTATTCCGACCTCCCTGCACATTGCAATGGCAATATGGGCATAGTCCTGGCAGACACCCTTGCCCAGCGAGAATGCTTCGGAGGCCGTAGTCTTCACATTCGTCGCACCGCTCTCATATTGGAAGTGGCCCTGCAGGTAGTCGGACAACCTCATGACCCATTCAGTCACAGACATGTCCATGCCGATCAGCCTAGCCGCATCCCTTATAGCCATGTCGGGCGTCGTCAGTTCAGAATGGTAGTGGAAAAGCGGGTTGACCTTCTCGATGCTGCGGTTGTTGCCAATCTCGATGATACCCGTCGATTCGAACATAAACGCATCGTGCATATCAGCGACATAGCCAGTCTCCAGTATGCTGCCGAAAGTGTCGTTGCTCCTTGTCAGCAGACAATTAGGGATGACCGATGTCTTATGTTCAATGAGGCGCTGGTATTCGTTGGCGTAGGGAGTGCATCGCAGCATGAACGTATGCGAAGACACCTGCGTCGAAAACGTGATAAGCGTGCGGTATGTGTACTTCAGAATCACTCCAGTACCTTTGGTTACTACTCTATGCGGCGAAGAGACTGTTGACAACGTTGAGCGTCTCTTCAGTGCTGAAGCCAGGCATTGCGATGCGCTGTTTCAGGTTGATGAAGTCGGTAGTGTTGTAGAAATCGCCCTCGAAAGCATCGACCCTTTCCAGTCTTGACAACACATCCTCGATGCGTTCAGCCTCGTAGCCAAAACGGATATAGAGGTCGAGCTTCTCGATATATTTACCAGAAGTGATGATGTCCCTCACCTTAGAGTTGTATATTCTATCCTCGACAGCGCCCCAGAACGAATACATCACGTCGGTTACATACTGAATGTCGTAGAGCTTAAGATCCTCCTCGCCAGCCCTCTTCATGAAGTTGATAGCCAATTCTATATACTGAAGACTCTCGCTCTTGAGTTCTTCCCTCAGAAGAATAGCGTTGTCCTTCACACGTTCGAGCATATTGATAACCGAGTAGTTGAGCGTCTCGTCGTAGAGATATTTATGGACAAATTCGCGAGAGTTCTCCACTTCGCAAGGGATGCCCATCTTAGAGCAGAACACCTTGTGAGAATTAGTGTGCTCGTCGTCGATTATCGCATCGTAGTATTTGCGTAGTATATGGAGAACAGTACATACACGTTCTGAATATCTGCCCAGCCAGTAGAGTCGGTCTGCCTTAGCAGGAGAGATAGCTGAAAGAAACATCTTGGTCGTCATATCTGTAAAAGTTTAAATGTTTTTATTCGTATTGATTATTACTCCGCCATTACCCAAGTATCCTTGAATCCGCCGCCCTGTGAGGAGTTGACAACAAACGACTTAGGGTCTCTAGTGAAACGAGTCAAGCCGCTAGGCCACACCTTCGTCTCCTTGCCCGAGACAACGAAAGCTCTCAGATCGGCCTTTCTCATCACCCTCTCGTCGCCCTCCATAATCTCGAGGTCGATAAAGTTGATCACCTCCTGTGCGATCCAGCGTCGAGGCTGAGTGCGCACGAGCTCCTTCACCTCTTCGAGGCGCTTCTCGTCCATGTCTCTGCCGAACATCACGCCATAGCCGCCCGCTTCGGCCACATCCTTTATCACGAGCTTATGGAGATTCTCCAGTACATAATTCCTATCCTTCTCGTAGAAAGGCAGATAAGTTGGAGCGTTCTTAAGAATAGGTTTTTCGTTGAGGTAGTATTCGACCATCTTAGGCACGAAGTAGTAGATACCCTTATCGTCGGCCACGCCATTGCCGAGAGCGTTGACAATCGCGACATTGCCCTTAGCGTAAGCCTGGAACAAGTTAGGCACGCCCAAGAGCGACGAACGTTCGAACGTCATAGGGTCGAGATATTCGTCGGACAATCTACGGTAGATAGCGCCCACGCGTTCCCTCTCGTTGAAAAGACCCTTGTAGTACACCTTATCGCCATCGACGAACAGATCGTCGGGGAAGGCAAGCACCACGCCAGCCTTCTCGGCCAGGTAGGAGTGTTCGAAGAAAGCCGAGTTGTAGCGGCCAGGAGTCAGTATCACCTCAAGACCGTTATCGACATTCACATGATCCATCATTTCGCGAATCATACGAGCGTAGTCGCGGTTGTCGAAAACCTTTGCCCCGTCGAATGTCTCAGGCGAAGCCTTTCTGGTGAGCTGTCTCGCGATCATAGGGTAAGAGGCGCCGGAAGGTATTCTGAGGTTGTCTTCGAGGACATACCAGGTGCCATCTTCAGCCTGCACCAGGTCGATGCCCGAAATGTGGGAGAAGATACCCTTAGAAGGCGTTATGCCCTCGCACTGAGGAAGGTAGCCCTTAGATGAGTAGACAAAGTCCTCTGGAACAACACCGTCCTTGATGATCCTCTTTTCGGTGTATATGTCACGCAAGAAAGCGTTAAGAGCATCCACGCGCTGCTTGAGACCCTTTTCGAGTTCAGTCCAGTCGCTGTTGCTTATCACTCTCGGTATTGCATCGAACGGGAAAATCTGCTCTTTGAACGTCCCGTTCTTGTAGATTCCAAAGCGGACGCCATATCTCTCCATCCACTTGTTTACCGCATCTTTTTGTGTTAATAGTCGCGTGTACATATCTGATAGTTTTTAGGTCTTGAGTAATAAATTCGTTCTTTTGGTGTAATTATTCTTACAATTACAATGCAAATATATTATTTAGGTTTTAGATATAAAAATATTATACGATAAAAATAATATATTGAAAGTATATGCGGTATATAACTTTTAAATTGTAAGTGTTAAATAATGAAGTAAAAATGATGTTCAGAGCGTTAAGAGGGGGTGATTTGTGCCCCAAGAGAGTCATTTTAGAGAGTAAAAAGCCGTATATGGTTCAAAAATAGGGGTTGATATGTAAAAATAAAAAATTTCATATATACCCCCTATTATAAATTGATAGTTTGATAAAAATCATATAAAAACCAAGGCATACCCCCTTTTTATAGTGGGGTATGCCTTGAAAAAGATGCGTATTTTGTGTGGTACCTACCTTTTTATTCGATTCTCAGAGTCCATCCGTTTTTTCTTTTGAAAGAAGCGGCGTATTCTTCTCCGTTAACCTTTACGTCGTGGGATGTAGCGTTGAGTTCGTATTGTTTGCCGTTCACCGTCACCTTTCCGTAGTAGTCGCCCTCGATGTCGATCTGAGTTATCGTTCTACTCTTGTCTTCGAAGAGGCCAGGGTGGACACCCTCGTGAATCCACAGCTTGTAGTTGTCGCTCACAATGCTATCGACCACTTCGCCGCCCGTGATAGTAGGGTCGATCTTCATGAAAGGCAGCTGAGCCGCCATCTGCATCCATCCGTCAAGATTGATAAAAATGAGCATCATCATTATTGTCATTGTAGCCGCTATGCTATATGATATGTATTTCATCTCTATTGGTATTTAAAACAGGTTGATAATAATCTTAATTGCATTGACCACGCTACCACCGATAAGAGTCACCATCAGCGTGTAGGCAGGGTAGAGGAACAGCAGACGAGCCGTTGTGATCTTAGTGCCCACAGGAGTGCCCTTGATATGGAACTGCATAGCACCCGTAGGGCAGGCATCGACGCACTTGCCGCATTTAGAGCAGTTGATGAGAGGCTTCAGTTTGCTATCTATGGCCAGCAATGGGCAAGATCTCTGGCATTTGCCGCACTTGATACATTTGCTCTCGTTGTTCTTCACATGGAAGATGCTAATCTTGTTGAACAGCGATTCGAAAGCACCCATAGGGCAGAAAGTAGCACACTGTATCCTCTTCTTAGTAATCAGCGGAAGCACCACCACAAGACCCAGGAAAAGAATGACCATGACAACATTCTTGAGTAGAGTCTCGGTATCGACAATGGCGTCGCGTTCCGTCACGAGCTTGAACGGGCACAGCCAAGAGCAGTATTCAGGAGCCAGAGTGGCAGCCGACCATAGAGCCATGATGATAAGCATAGCGAAGCTGAACCAACGGTAGGCCACGTTCACCTTCTTTATGATAGGATTCTTCGCTACGCGGCTGAAGGCGTCGTCCCATCCGCCATAGAAACAGCCCCATGAGCAGAAGCCCCTGCCAAGAATGATGCTAGAGCCGAAGATAATCACAAACATAGCCGATATTGAAGCGAAGCCAGTCATGATGCTGCCAGGGAAGATAATCGTCTGCTTTATGGCAGCAGGAATCACAACCATAGTAGTCACAATATGGCAGAAAGGAATCTCGCACGACAGGACATCGGCATCGGAATAGGTCACGCTACCTCTAAGTTCGATGAGGTTGTTCATGAACGAAACAGAGAAGAGCACGGCCGATGTGGCGAACACGACAGCGCGCCACTTGTCGATTTCACCCTTGTAGAGCATCAAGAAGAAAGCAATGTTGTAGATTGCACATGCAGCCAGATATACGCAAGTGTCTTCCAATGTTCCCAATGCCTGTCCGCCCTGGCTAAGCATCATCATAGATATCAGTGTCATTGGGAGAGTGAGCAAGATGCTTCTGAGCACGTTGCCCGTAGAATAAAGCTTGTTTTTCATGTTATATGATATTTTTTGATTTAATACTTATTAGTCTTTATAGTCCGATTAACCCCTTCACGATGAACATCACCCCTATTATCCACGACATGAAACGGCCGATAGTCCTTATAGCCTCCTTATCTTCAAAGAGCGAGATGAGAGGCAGGGGCAACATATAGATAGATGACCCGATGAAGAACAGCACGAAAGTGCCTATGCCCTGTGCCGTCGAAGGAGCGTTGAGGGAAGCCGTAGCCGCAGCGATGACAGGAGGGCAGATGTTGATGCTCGAGATGAAGCCCAGAGCAGGCACGTACATCATCGGAGCATGGCTACGTATGTAAGTCTTCACGCCCACACCCTTTGCGCAATAAGAAGGCAGCTTAACCAAAGCGTTGACAATCATCATTACCCCTACGGCAATCGACATGACAGCCATCACCTTTGCGCTCTGCCACTGGCATCCGCGCATCAGGCCAGTAACAGCCGCTATAGCCAAGTAAGCCATCAGTCGTCCAGCCATGAAACGGCCCAGGTAAGAATAGGCGTCCGATGGGGTAGGAGAGTTCTTCATGATGACCGACATGATAAGTGGTCCGCATGATGCCACACAAGAGGCGCCGACGCTAAGTCCTATTATTAAACCTTCGATAGTCATTGTTACATTAACGTTATTTTGTTGTTTTGAGTCGAAGCGTCATCGTTTCGACGAATGCAAAGTAAAAGCCCTTGTAGCTTACCTCAAAAACATTGGGATAGATGACAGAAAATGGCCGTTTTTTGTGCTCAACGGCCTGTTTTGGGACGAAGTGCAAGGCTGTTTTGGGATGGAATAACATTATATTTGTACCTTTGTCGCTAGTGGGAGTGGGTATTCACTCCGAAAAACATCTGCTATGAAAAACAAGAGCAAACGCTTCTATACAAAAGAGACTGCAAACGCCAAGAGAGGCGTATGGGACACGATTAAAAATGGGTTGAAGAGATATACATGGCCGATATTGTGCGCAGTGATACTCGTTGCAGTCGTCTATCCGGTCTATTCCTATTATGCCTATGGCTACAGCAAGCTCGACCGCTATAGAGTAGAGCTATCGAAAGGATATAAAGTCGCAACAGGACACGTCACACGGACTAATCCCAAGCATGAGATGATATACTATGAATTTGTTGTTGATGGAGCCCGTTACGAAGGATTCTCCAATGGCTATGGCCGTTATGCGGTGCGCCAGGATGCTGGATACGGAGCCCCAAAGATAGGGACGCCAGTAGAAGTATATTATAAAGAGGGAGATCCCGAAGTCAATCTCATAAGCGACTACATCAGATAAAGCTATCTAATTCCTTAGCATAGGAGCGGGCTACAGGCACCGAATGCAGTCCACCGAGCATAATCAGCTTATAGCCAGTTGTGCTGCTACCGTCGGTAGTCAAAATGTTATCAGTGTTCACCAGATATGCCCTGTGGCACTTCTTCATCTGAGGGTGACCTTCGAGCTGTTCCTCGATGGCAGTCATTGTCGAGCGAATCTGAGTAGTGCCATCTGTCGTCACGATGTTGCAGTAGTTTCTGTCGGACTCCACATAGAGAAGTTTGTCGAGTGATATATCCACCTGTTCATTCTTGCCGGAACCTCTGATAACCACTGACGAGACACCTTTTTCAGACTTTTTCTGTTCCCTTTGTTTCCTTTCAGGCAGAACCATGTTTATTCCAAAGACAAGCAATGTGATGACAACCGTCTGCCAAAGAGCGGTCCAAGCCACGTTGAGCGAGAGAGGAAGTTTGAGCATAACGACAAAGATGCACAAGATGCCCAGTGTTATTATGCCCACCGTCATCAGCAAAGAGCCAAGATAGCGGCCGCGAGTCCAACGGTCGGCCTGGAAAAAGTCCTTCTTAATAGTAGGCAACACATAATAAGGCGCCACGCAGCCAATGAGAGTCACGATGCTGAAAGGAAGCATAGTGATAAAACGTAGGCTACCCATGTTGTAGATGCCAAACGGCTGCATGATGACGAGAATCAGATAGACAGCTATTGCATAGATCAAACCCGCAATCCACATGTTGCAGTCGCGGAACTGCATAGGATGGGTAAGGAAGTCCCTTATGATGTTCATTGTTGTTTGTTTCGTGTTCGTATTGTATGCAAAGATAGTCATATTATCTCTTATGCGAAACACCTCAGCGAGCAGACCGCTCTTTTTTTTGTCATACTAATATTGCCATTAGCGCTTTTAATTTGTTATTTTTGTGTTCCACAATGATAAAAAACAGATAGAATCATGCAATACAAGAAGGTTACTGTAGTGTTAACACCCTACGACGAGACAGCTTCTGACATCGTGATGGCCCAGATGGGTGAACTAGGATTCGACAGCTTCGAAGAGACCGAAGGCGGTTTCATAGGATATGCACAGATAAGCAACTATACAGAAGGCACGCTAGCCACACTCTCGACCTATGTAGAAGGAGTGTCGATGACGATAGAAGAAGATATCATAGAAGACCAGGACTGGAACAAAGAGTGGGAGGAGAACTACTTCAAGCCAATTGTCATAGGAGGCAAATGCCGCATACGCAGTCCATTCCATGAAGCAGACCCATCCATGCAATATGAGATAATCATCAATCCGCAGATGTCGTTTGGCACAGGCTATCATGAGACGACCACCATGATGATGGAGTATCTCATGGAGAAAGACATCACAGGCAAGTCAGTTCTCGACATGGGCTGTGGCACAGGCATATTGGGCATCATGGCCATCATGCGCGGAGCGCAGGCAGTAGATTGCGTAGATATTGACGAATGGTGCTACAACAACACGCTAGAGAACATCTCGCTCAACTCCCTAAACGGCATAACGACGATACTTGGAGGCGCCGAAGTGCTTGGTAAGGAGCCAAAATATGACCTTGTAGTAGCCAACATCAACCGCAATATACTCACTCGCGACATGCATCTATATGCGCAGACACTCAAGCCAGGAGCGCAGATGATGCTCAGCGGCTTTTATTCTGAAGATGCCGACATAGTGCTCAAGGAGGCACAACGTTTTGGGCTTAGCCTCGTAGAAAAGAAGGTGATGAACAACTGGAATGGGTTGTTCCTTCAAAAAGACTAGACAAGAATGAAGCATAAAGTAGCAAGGTTTTTCGGTGTGACCGCGTGTGTGTCGCTACTCCTCGCGGTCGTTATATCCTTGGTTGGCGCTCCGCAGACCGTTGTGGCTCAGACCACTGAATTCAGCAACGACCCACAGGAGTTCGTCTCGCAGATGAACGACATATTCAGCATCTCAGCTGACAAGAAGAAGGCAAAGGCCTTTATAGATGAACTCAAGCAATTCATGGCGACACCTATAGCCAATGAAGACCGCAAGCAGCATATCATCAACGACTGTAACCTGCTCAAGAAGCGAAAAGCCCGTCCTTTCCCAGACTACCATGCCCTCATCTCCACCATGATGCAGATCAATGGAGCCGACTCACGCATTGCGGGCAGCAACTATAACGTGTGGCATGAAGTGCTCGGCGAGAAGCTACGCACAAAGAACGTCACCCTTCAGAAGATACAGAACTATCTGAACGCCACCACAGCCTACCTCGAGTCGGGAGCAGTGGCCCGTTCCAACTCAGCACTCTGGAAGACCGACGCGCAGAATGTCGTGTTCCGCAATGAAGGCGTAAAGCTATATATTGACATACCAAAGTCGCGACTCGTCTGTGCGGCTCAGGGCGACAGTGTAGAGATACTCGAAACCGAGGGCGTCGTTGACTTTGACGAGCGCAAGTGGACAGGCGAGAGCGGTCGAGTGACATGGCAGCGTTGCGGTCTCGACCCAACAAAGACCTATGCAACATTTGGCGAGTATAGCCTTGACATGACCAAGAGCTACTTCAATATCGACAGCGTATGCTTCATGAACACCGAATACTTCCCATATCCCCTTTATGGACGAGTGGAGCATAAAGTCATTCAGAGCAAGAGCACACTCGGCAAGACCTATCCAAAGTTCTTTACCAAGAGCGACGAACGTCGTGAAGTTAAGGGCATATTCAAGGACATAGACTACGAAGGCGGCTTCGCCCAGATAGGTCAGCGATTCCAGGGCAGCGGATCGCCCGACAATCCGGCAGTGCTCACTGTCTATCGAGAAGACACGCTCTTCATTGCCGCCAGGGCAGTCAGCTTCGCGCTCTATCCCGACCGTATAGAGAGCAACAACACACAGGTATATGTCATCCTCAACGATGGCGAGATACGACATCCGGGTCTGCGTTTCCGCTATACCGACCGCAACCGCGAGATAACCATGCTACGTGGTGATGAAGGAGCAGAGAAGAGCAAGTACTATGACACATACCACATGGTCACCTTTGATGTAGAGCAGATCAAGTGGAGGCTAGGCGAGAAAGAGATGCATCTTGGCATGGTAGATGGAGCAAGCAGAGGATTGGCCCTCTTTGAGTCCATAGACTACTATCGACAGGAAGACTACAACGAGATACAAGGCATGGCCCTCTCGCATCCGTTCCAGTCGATCAAAGACTTCGCCAGATACAACGGCGGTGACGAGTTCACCGCTGAGGCATACGCCGGATTCATTGGCGCCACAGTCAGCGAAGTGCGCATGATGATGATACAATTCTCATTCGACAGCTTTGTAGAATACAACGAAGACACAGACATCATCAAGCCAACCCAGCGACTCTATAACTACCTAGACAACCGACTGGCCGAAGCCGAAGCCGTTGATCCACGCAAGCAAGCCAACCCAAGTCTTCGCAATCCACGTCTTGCCGATGTAGATTATGATGTCATGGTGTTTGAGAGCCTTACGACAGAGTATGACCAGAAGTCGAGAGGTCTCCAGCCCAATGGCATCATCGACCTACGCAACTATGATATAAAGCTCAATGGCGTTGTCGGCATCTCCATTTCCGACTTCCAGAATGTAGCCTTCTATCCAGACAGCGGACGAGTGTTCCTCAAGAAAAACCGCGACTTCGAGTTCAATGGCAAGATCGAGGCAGGTATGGTCACCCTCAGAGGCGACAACTTCTATTTCTCATACGACAACTTCAACATCGACCTTAAGCGCATCAGCGCCATGAACATGACAGTCATCTCGAACGAGCTTGACCAGTATGGACAGCGCATGAAAGTGCCCGTAGAGAATACGATATGCGACCTTACCGGTACGCTGCAGATAGACTTCCCTAACAACAAGTCGGGTCTGCGAGGCAAGAAGCCACGCTTCCCAGAGTTGTCATCGACCAAAGAAGCCTACGTCTATTTCGATGCAGAGGACATACAGGACGGCCAGTATAAGCGCGATAAGTTCTATTACACCGTCGATCCGTTTGTTTTCACAGACATCAACAACATACGCTACTCAAACACACGCTTTGAGGGTGCTCTCACGTCGAACATATTCCCCGAGATACGTCAGGAGCTAGTCATCCGCCGTGAAGACAACTCACTAGGTTTCCAGACCAATGCGCCAGAGGAAGGCTATCCTATATATGAAGGCAGAGCGACCTATTATGCCGGTATAGACCTCTCCAATGCAGGACTTCATGGAGCGGGTGACATAGAGTACCAGAAATCATTGTCGTCGAGTGCAGATTTCACCTTCCTTCCCGACCTGACACTAGGAGAGACATATAACTTCACAGTGACCAAGTCGCCTAATGCCATGACAACCTTCCCTGGTGTTCAGATAGGCAAGGAGCAGTCAACGACCGACGAGAGAACCGGCCGTGTGCGTTCAGGATCTACAGAGCTGGAGTTCTTCCCATTCAGCGACAAGCTCAATGTATATAACACAGTAGGCAAGTTCCGCATGTTCCCTAACGAAAAAGTTGACGGAGGCTACGATTGCATCCTCGACGGCGGTCTCTCTGTCACTCCGAGCGGTCTTCGCGGACTTGGCGAGGCCCAGCTCCCACATGGAGCCAAGATAGAGGCTGGCATCATGGACTTCACCGACCATACCGTCATTGCCGACACCACCTATTTCGCGCAGTATATGGTCAACCAGGACGGTCTGCAGGAACTCGTGTCCGACGGCTTGCGTCGTGACCTCATAAAGAACGAGAGAGACTGGTATAACAGAGAATATAGTCCGACAAAGGCCACCATGGTAGAAAAGGCCTACGAGACCAATGATGCCCTCACAGAGAATGAGGTGTTCTATAAGCTCTTTGAGAAGAATCACAACATGGAGCGCTATGTAGGCAACCGCTGTATGGTAGCCATGCTCGACTTTGATGAACGAATAGGCAAGTTCTCGTATAAGAACATAGCCGGTGGTGAGAAACACTACAACACCATCAAGTTCCGCACCCGAGTGAAAGAGTTTACATGGGATATGGAGCGTAACGAGCAGACCATCGGTATGCATGGCGCTCAGCCAGGTCTGCGTTTCGTCTGCACCAAGAACGAGAAAGAGACCGACGACTCGCTCGCCTTCTATGTGCCATATGCCATCTACAACGCCACATCAAACGTGATGCATTGTGAGGAGGTGAAGTATGTCAACTGTGCCGATGCCACCATACATCTGGCCGATGATGGACTGCTTACCATACGTTCTACGCAGAACAAGAACACCATACGCATCGATCCGCTCGAGAAGTCGACCATTGACCTGAAGACAGACTCGACATATCATCAGATATACAATGCCAAGTCGTTTATCAATGGCGCCGTTGACTATCGTGCTATCGGTGACTATGATTTCGTCAATAAGGAGAGAGTGAAATATACCATCTTCATGGATTCCATCACCACAGCAAAGGAGAACTATAGAGATGAAGATGGCCGACGACAGACCCGTTTCGTCTCGAATGCCATAGGTCATATATCCGATGAGATAAAGTTTGACAAGTATTTCGCCTTCAAGGGCGAGGCGCGCATCAGATGTGGACGACAGCTCCTTGAGTGGGACGGCGGTGCACGCATGATACACAATGCCAAGAACGGACCTACGGGCTACTCCTATTTCACCTCCATCATCAATCCGGAAAAGGTGCGCATACCTGTAGGCGACAAGCTGCTCGTTTACAAATACGACCCCAAGCAGCGTCATCAGATATTCAAGGACTTCTTTATCCGCAAAGACTCCGTTCATGTATATAGCTCATACGCCGAGGTGCGCAAAGACGCCTCCGACATATCCATTGTCAACGCCAAGGGTTATCTCTACCACAACGACCTCTTTGAGCGTTTTGACATAACATTGCCAGAGAAGATAGCCAAGTCGGACACCATCGGTTCGCTGATGAGCTTCATCCCTAGTGAAAATACCATAGCCGGTTTCGGACAGCTCAAGCTAGGCATAAGCGAGATGATGGGGCAGAAACGTCCGTTTGATATAACCACAGCCGGCAATATACGAGACGATCGTAACAGGAATGTGCAGACCATGGATGTTCTGATGAACATCGACTTCATGTTCCATGACGAACTTGCGACCCTTCTCTATAACAAGATCAAGCAGTCGCAGGCCCCTAGTTGCGACTCATTGTATGACAAGTTCTCGCAGCGTCTTTATGAGCTCTATGACACCGCGTCGGTGAAAGCCATCTTCAGAGAACGTTCATCGGGCCTAGATCCTAAGACCAATCTCCTGTCGGCATCGTTTGGTGAGTTGTTTACCTTTGACAAGGTAGCCATGACATGGCTCACGCAGGAGAAGGCATATGTATGTGACACGACAGTAAACCTGATGATGATGAGGTCGCGCAGTGTCAACAAGAAAGTGCGCATCAAGGCCGAGTTTATAGCTCAGAAGACAGGTCCGCGAGTATGTATGCAGATCAGTGCAGGCGATGATTTCTGGATATACCTCTACTATAAGCGAGGGTGGCTGCAGATACTCTCATCGGATAGCGAGTTTAACTCAGCGCTTCAGACCATACCTGCATCCGACCGTTCGAGCAAGTCGCGAGGCATACGCTATACACTCTCGCCAGAGAGCAACAGGAAACGATTCTTGACCAACTTCGTCAGCAAGACAGTGCTTCTGGCTGAAATGCAGTTTGATAATGACGAGGAGGCTGGTGAGAGTGAGGAGGCTGTTAACACGCCAGTTGATGAGGAGGCAGTAGAGTAGCGCCGAGATAGATTTAATTTTTGCTAAAATTGTCTCGCAGATATTGCAGATAAAGAAAAAGCGTGTATCTTTGCATCGTCTTTGAAAGACATACGGATGGTACCGTAGCACAATTGGATAATGCCTCTGGTTACGGCCCAGAAGATTGGGGGTTCGAATCCCTCCGGTATCACGACGAAACGCCTGAATTCTTGATGAAAGAGTTCAGGCGTTTTTGTTTTTGTATGTATGGGGTTATAAATTACAAGTTAAAGACAGCTTGACTGTGGTCTATTCTGTTGGTTGATGTTTCGCCATTACGGCATGTCCCCATCTGCAGAGCAGGCATTTCTTAGGCATGCAGTAGTTCTTATAGAGCAGCAGTAGTGCCTGCGCCTCTCCTTCGTGTAGGGCCTTGATGCCAGCTTCGGTCCATCTGTCAAGCCGGCTATTCTTCTCAATCGGCAGGAAACTAAGCATCTTGATGATGTTCTGTTGCGCCAGCTCGTCGCCTTGTCGCCTAGCGAAGGCAAAGATAAAGGGTATTGCTGAGTTGATGATGAGCAGTCGCTGAGAGTCTTTGCCGAGTCCCTTAGGGCGGTCTGTGCTCGATTCCTTGCCGAACTCATAGTGTGTATCCCAATAAGCTGAGGCTCGCACATTGAGTCGCTCCAATATATCTTCTGCCTTGAGCGTGCGGAATGCGTTTTCGAAGTTTCCTGGAGTTCTCGCTATTATGGCGGCCAGCTGTGATAGTCTTATTGTAGGAAAGTTGCTTGGTCTGAGGCGTAGCAGCTTCCACTCGGAGCCCGACATAGGTGTGAGGCTGAACTTAGCCCTCAGCACCTCATATTCCCTCTTGAGCGTTGCTGTGTATTCGTCGGTTGCCGTCTGAGGTAACAGTCCGGCTTGACCCATCAAGAGTGCTTCGGTCTGTATAGGGTCGTTGTGCTTTATCATTATCTTTACCGGCGTCAGACGAGCCAGCATCTCCATAGGTTCAGCGTTGACAACAAAGCCCATAGAGCGGCATAGGAGTGTAAAAAATGTCTGGTCCCAGTCGCAGCCGCTCGCTTCGAATGCGCTCTCAGCTCTTGTGTTGCGCTCCTCGAAGCGTTCGAGTATGAGCCTGTCGATCCACGCGTCTCTCTCGAGTCTGCTTATCTGTTTCAGGTATGGGGCGCAATGTATATCGCCCGTATGGTGGCCGGTTAAGGCACTGTATCTCTCTTCTATAGACGATGGATAGCGGAGCGCCACCTCAGGAATGGTTCTCCCTTTGCTCGACAGGACCATCTTGCCCGTAGAAGATCCCACGATGTGCAATATCACGTTGTCGTAGGCCGCATCTTTGTCGTGTCCGTGCGCGTACCAGTCGTCAGTTGTAGTGTGTATCTCAACATTCCCCGCCCAAAGTATTTCGCCAATCTTCACCTGTGCATTGAAGAAGTCGGGTCCCGCATCTGTGTTGTGCTGGCCAGTGTTTATCACCTCTATCTTTTCGCCAGTGCCTTCGACCTTCATGTCGATAGGGTAGAATAGCCTGTTTTGCCAGATGTAGTGCAAGAGCTTTTCGGGCGTCATGTCGTAGAATTTTGGTTATATAGTCTTCTGGTTAATAATGTCGTTGAACTGTGATTTATACTGGTCGCCTATAGGTATCTTGTCGCCCGTGTGAGTCGTTATGTTGTTGCGTTCAACTCCACGGATGAATGCCACATTGATTATAAACGAGCGGTGTACTCTCACAAAGTTGGGCTCATCAAGCTTGTTCATCATCTCCTTAAGGCTGAGAAGCGTCAATACAGGCTTTGCTTCGCCGTCAAGATTAATCTTGATATAGTCCTTCAGTCCCTCGATGTATGTAATCTTCTTTTTGTCGATGCGCACGAGCTTGTATTCGCTCTTCACAAAGAAATAGTCTTTGCCTTCCACCGGTTCCGCGTTGTTCTGGCTCTGAGCAGCGGCGGCTCCCAGTTCGAGGTCGATGAGTCGTTTCGCTTTGCCTGCGGCCTTCATGAACTCGTCGAAGTCGAAAGGCTTGAGCAGGTAATCTACAGCGTCGAGCTTGAATCCGTCAAGGGCATATTCGGGGAATGCCGTGGTGAAAATCACCTTAGTGTCTCTGTTGGACGACTGCACCGACTTCATAAGCGTTATGCCCGACATGCCGTGCATCTGTATGTCGCAGAACACAAGCTGTATGTCGCCTTGCGATATCCTCTCGTAAGCGTCCTTAGCATTTGTGCAGCGGCCTACAAGTTCGAGATATGGCACCTGTGCAACGTAGTCGGCAACCAGGTCGAGAGCCAGCGGCTCGTCGTCTACTACTAATGTCCTTATGCTATTCATTCTTTTCTATCTGTTTGGGCTGTATGTAGAGAGGCACTATCATGTGAGTCTCAAACGTATTTCTATCAGTCTTGCCAGCTGTGAATGACGCAGCCTCACCGTATAGGATCTCCAGTCGCTTCTTGAGGTTCTGCAATCCTATGCCCGAATGGCTCCTGTCTTCAGTCTCTGACGTTATTATGCTATTTTCCACATTGAATATCAGATTGTCGTCTTCGATCTTCAGTCGGCATTCTATGAAACTCTCGTCATTATATGATACGCCATGCTTGAAGGCATTCTCTACAAGCGGAATAAGCAACAGCGGCGGTATCTTTATGCCATCTTCGCATTCAGCAATGTCGAAGGTCACCTTCACCTTATCATTGAGCCTCAGGTGCATCAGCTTGCTATAGTTGTCGATGAACTCGATCTCCTTTGTGAGGCTTATCGTTTCCGAGGTGTTCTCGTAGAGGATGTAGCGCATCATCTTAGACAGGCTATGGACAGCCTTCTGAGCGTCGTTGGGCGACTTGGCAATCAGCGCGTAGATGTTGTTGAGAGTATTGAAGAAGAAGTGAGGCTGCATCTGATATTTCAGCAGCGATATCTCAGATGTGAGCTTCTCGTTCTCCAGCTGCTTACGTTCCTTCTCACTGTCGAGGAGCTTCTTGTAGTATCTCACCGCCAGCGATGCTCCCACGCCAAGGGCAGTGAATATCAGTCGGTAGTAGACGAAGAAAGTCTGTATCACTCCCGGACGTCGATGGTGAGGCCTCTCAGGGTTTATCAGATCAACAACATTGGTCTCGATGACATCGTTGAGCACCAGGAGAACAAGGTTGAAGATGACAAACGCAATATAGCGCTTCTTGTAGAGCAGATGGTCTATTGCATAGAGGTAATTGGAGTAGAAGGTAAGCAGAAGTCCGAATACCATGAGCCAGAAACGACTCATGATGTGTATGTTAAGGGCGCTGCTCTCTATCTGCAGCATGAGCGGAATGATAATCAGTACGACACAGATAATAGTGTGCAGGTAGATCTCGTTAGAATTTATTCGCATTGTGGTTTTGATTGGTATATGCAAATATACTATCTTTTTTCACTTGTTGTTGACCTATGTCACCAGATAGGTGATAATTTGCTCGCTGTCGTATGTTCGTCGAGATCCACTTCGCCCTTTATCAGCTCAGGTATGTTGTAGGAAAAGCCCTGCATCAGGTAGTGGTTCATCGGGTCCCTCTGAGGCAGCATGAAAGGCTTGTCAGGTGTGCCGTCTTCGTTGATGTGGGAGAAGTAAGGCCTAGTGTATAGACCATCGTCGCGTCGGCTGCTGAACACTATCCACCTTGAGTTGCTGCTCCATGAGTGATAGCTCTCGACATCGTTGGAGTTTATGGCGTTCATAGGCATGGCTTCTCTTGTCGCGATGTCGATGGTAGAGAGATCGGCATCTTTATGCCATATAGGGAATGTGCCATAGTCGCTGATGGTGTATGTGAGATATTTGCCGTCGGGTGACACGCGAGGGAAGGTAGCGCTTCGGCCTTCGCTAGCGTTATATATTGTATCAACCTCAGAGCCGAAAGACCTATTGGCAGGGTCGAAAGAGATGCTGCATAGGCTGTATTTCACCTCTTTGTAGTTTCTTTCAACGGAATCGACGGCTTGTGCAGAACAGAAGTAGAGCGTGCTGCCGTCAGGCGAAAAGCATGGGAACGTCTCGAAAGCGTCTGGGCTCGAGAGGCTCTTTGTTGTTATGATCTGATCCTTCTCAATGTCGTATATAATGATATCGGAAGCGTCGTCGCCGACCTCTATGATGTTAGGGTCAGTGCTATGGAACATCTGGAAAGTCTTGTTAGTAGAGAAGGCTATATATCGTCCGCTCGGATGCCAATAGGGATAAACGGGGTTAGAGAGCTGTTGACTCATGTCGGCGTTTATCTTGTGCATTTCACCGTCCATATAGATATATGTGCCAGCATGGCGTTTTCTCAGATGAAACATCATCTCCGACGGGTTGCCCTGGTGAAAGCTGTGGCAGTTGACGCAGTTGCCTTTGCCATATCTGTTGTTGTAGATGCATTTCTCTTCGAACGACTCGAGACGCCTCTGGTAGATACCCATGCGGTTCCATAGAGCATATCCTGGAGGTATGAGTCGATAGACGATGACAGGGTCGATGCTATCCTGTGATATGGCGATGTGGAAAGGCTTGTATGCCTCGTAGCCCTGGGCAGTCTTGTGGCATAGTGTGATTGATAATGTGTCGCCAGCATTGTTTGACAGCATGTCGTGCCATTTGCCTTCTGGTATATCGACCTTATTGTCGCTGACCTTTACGTATATATTGTCGTGTCCCGCAGTCAGTATCGCTCTGTCAACCGTAGTGTCGCATACGAAGAAGTTGAGAGGCGCCATGTTGACGGGTATCGTTACGTCTTTGTAGTCGGGATATATTGCCGGAGAGAACTCGCTGTAGCTCTTCACGTCTATTTGGTTCGTGCAGCTACTAGTGAGAAGCAAGGCGATATATGCTGTTATGTAGAGCTTGTTCTTCATTTGCTATTTGTTTCGGTATTTGTTGCAGACAACTCTATATGCCTTCAGAAACTGTATTGCTATGTCGTTGTCAGGGTTGGCTTCGACGATATCCTCGAGGTCTTTTTCGAATCCGTCAATGCCCATGAAACGGTTGTCGTTGGGTGTGCGTGTCTCTATTGCTTGAGGCTGTGCGTCGCAATAGAGCAAGGCCTTGTGGGCCACATAGAAGTATTTGTCGGCTAGGGTGCTGTAGTTCATAGCCTTGCTTATTGAGGCAAGTCTGACGAGCGCTTCGGGGTTGGCAGAGCCCGGTGTCATGATGTTTAGTTCGAATGTCGCCTGGCGTGCTGCGGAGAGGAATCCGAGATGGTAGAATACAGTACTCTTGAGCTGCAAACCCTCTTTCGATGTAGGCTGCCATCCAAGTTTCTCGCTCACGTCCATCTGGTTGTATCTGCTCATGCTTTCTACAAGGACGCCTTTCTGGGCTAGAGCCAGATTCAGATAGCTGATGAAATATACAGGTTGTTTGCTGCCTTTGTGCAGTTCTATTATAGAGTCCCAATCTTCGTGCTGTGCCAGGTATTCCTCGTGGTGCAGCTGATAGTTGTTGCTATTGTGTACTATAGAGAATAACCTTGTGCCAGTGGCGAATATGGCCAAGGCCAATAGTGAGGTTATTATTATGTCTCTTATGTGGTTGCCGCATATCTTGCTTATGAGGAGGCCCAGTGGCATTGTCAGAACCACCGATGCCCATGCGTATATCTGGAAGAAATATGAAGATGGCCAGTTGTAGTATTGCTGTGGTGTTAGTGCCTCCTCAATACTGATGAATGATGATTGGAGTACCGATAGGTATGCGATGGCCAATGAGGCTGCTGATGCGGCGATTCCGGTCAATGGTACACGTTTTTTCATCAATTCGTCCATTATTATGTATATGGCGAATATTATTGTTGTTGAACCAGTCATGAAGTATAGCAATGCCGCGGTTGCTGTTGCTATGGCAGCTCTTTGGGCAGTGTCAGTCCTCTTGATGAATTTTTCATAGATAAACAGTGCAACAATGGTGATCAGCAGTGCTACGTGGCCCCTGAAGCCGTAGTAGCTATTCTCCATGGAAAGGAACATGAATATGACAGGAAGGAAAGCGATAGGGTAGGCTGTAGCCATGATATCTCTGCACCTCATGATGCATGTGATGGTCAGTGCTATTGCCATGTATATGATTGTCGTCACAATGACTCCAATGATAGGGGATGTGAAGAACTGGGTTGCGAAAGATGATATCAGCAGTGCAGTGCCTCCTGGTTGTTTTATTTGGGTAAGGATCCATTCTTTGTCGATCAGAAACTGGTGGTCTGCTGATATGCTGTAGAATCGGTACAACTGGAAGTAGTATAGTATTGCGGCAATGAATGCAGCAGCTATTGTAAGAGATATCTTCTGACTACGCGACATGATATTGCAAAGTGATATATAGCAAAAGTAATCAAAAGATGGCTTATTTATAACAAACATAACATTACTAACACAAAAAAGTGCCCCCCCCTTGGGTAGTTTCTTGTGTATATTATGGAATAGAGAGAGGATATATATAGTAATTAATTATATAGAATTATTATATAGTTAGAATATTCATTTGTCATTTTCTCTACATAGTATGCATGTTTTTTGTGTTATAACTGTTAGTTATGTTAGATGACGGATGACTATACATCACTATAACCTCAGTATAGTCTTAAGCTCCATTTGTAGCAAAGTTACGGTATGGTTTAGCTATCGCTATGTTATCGCTATGTTATCGCTTAGGTATCGCAAGGGTGTCATAAAAAAAGGCTGAGGCCATTAAGTCCCAGCCATTAGTTTCTTTTATGGAATGTGTGTGTTTACTTAACAGACACCTTCTGTACGCCGTTTCTAGTCTTCACGATATAGATGCCGTTCTGCTTCACGTCGATCTTGTCGGTTGTTCCGCTGAACACGTTAGCGCCAGTTATGCTATAAACCTGCACGTCGGTAGCTTCGCTCAATATGATGGTCTTGCCGGCTGTGCGAACAGAGAATGAAGTTTTCGCATTTGATATAGCAGTAGGAGTGCCATGTTCTATTACTTCGCCGTTAATGCTGTAGAAGTACTGTCCCCAAGCTGTCTTGTAGGCCTCTTTGCTAGCTTCTGGAACGGTAAGTGCACAGGTAGTTGCCCAAGAGGTAGGGAAGGCTCCGGCTTCTACTGTTGCTGGCGTTGTTGTTGCGATGCTGAACGAGGTTACATTAGTAAGGTCAGCCAACGATGCAGCCTTAATCAAAGTGAGTCTAAGGGAGTTGATGACAATCGCTGTATATTGACCAGCGTTGGATCTTATTACCGACGTCGTGCCGTTTCCTAAGCCTTGTACGAATGCGTATTGTATCTGGTCTCCTTGGTAGGTGATGCCAGTATATTGCTCCTCTATTGTTAATGTTGATTCTGCTATGATCTTAAAGTTTGTTACGCATATGTCAAATTTCTGCTCTTCTGAATCTATAGCATCGCCCTTCTCCCAGGCCTGAAGTTCGCTCGCATTTATAGACAATGAAAATAAAGCGGCTGCAATTGTGAGTAAACTTTGTTTCATGATTATTCGATTTAATGTTTGGCTAAATATATGTAGTTTTTTTTGAATATCATGTCTTTTTTGCCTTTTATTTTGTTTTTGGCACACATAACAGGCTCTTGGTATGTCAATTTCTTCGTGTTTTTCTGTTGTCATTTTGTTATAATAGACATGTTTATTCGCTCTCTTTTTGTTGTCGTGTCCATATTTTGTAGTGTTTTGGTTTATGTCTAACTGCTCTTTTTTTTCTATGAAAAGCACTAAACAGACTTGCCCTTCCCAGTCATTGTTAGGGGTGCACTGTATTTATTGTTAATAAAAATGTACTATTATGTGCCTAATGTGGCTTTTTTTTGGTATATTTGCGACTATCTATAGACTAAAGTCTGTAGGTTTGAAGGTTAACGATTTGTCTATTAATTGGTTATGAATAATCGATTTAAAATATTGATGCTTCTCGCTTTGGCATGCATCTCTGTTATTTGCTCGTCTGAAGCGTTTGCCCAGACGTATCATTATCATAGTTATACCATGCCTCAATGTGCAACGGGTACTGTGACAGATGCGACAACGCTTGTTGGTAATGGTGATGATAAAGGTTCGTATCTTCACTCTGTTAATAGTACAACTGGTTCTACATGGAGATTGCAGCGTATTACCGTTTCTACTCTTGATGAGAACATGGATGTGGATAGGGTGATTGCGGTTCAAACTTCGGCGATGACGACCGCCTCGGGTGCGTCGGCAGATTGGGTTGAAGCGGGAAATCCAATGTGGAGCCTTACTAACCCACAGGCTTCGAATGTGATAGGTCCTACTGGTGCTAGCTTTGTACAGTATATTCTTTCGAATGGTTCTACGACTACTTATCGTTTGGGTTATGGTGTGTTCCGTGTTAAGGATTTGATTGTTTGGTTGAACAATACACCTGTATGGGAGGAGGATACTGATGGTGATGGTGAGTTAGAGCTTGTTTCGTGTGCTGGTAAGACAATACGAGTTACTGCTGAGTATGGTAGTTCTTTAGGTGCTATATCAAATAAGTTTGATTATGACTTCGATTTAGTTTCAGCCCCTGTTATTACCGGTGCGGTTGGTGTTGAATATGATGAAGGCAATGCTGTTTATTCTGCAGCGGTTTGTGAGGGTGATGATATAGAGTTTTCTATTGGCAATGGTCAGTATCCTTATGGAGAATCTCCTACAGGTTTAGGCTATGTGTATGAGGCTGTATACTCTTGGGACTTGTTGAATGAGAACTTAGGTGATCCGGCTGGTCTTACTCAAGATTATGCATCCGGCTCGTCTGTATCTCTTTCAGGGGTTACATCTGGTCCTTCAAATGTCTATAAGTTTACTCCTTATGTTACTTTTACTGCTCATGAGGGAACGAAAACAGGTCCTGTAGTTGGTGAGAGTTGTAGAACTCAGATGGGTGCTATTCGAATTCAGTATGATGCACCTGTGACGACCTTCTTGGATATTAACGGTGAGTCTACATATGCGCAATCGGTCTGCGAAGGTGACGATGTAGAACTTGAGCCAACTTTCAAGAAAGTAGATGATGATGATTTCCTGTATGATGGATTTGCTGAACTGTATATAAAGAAGGGTGGTTCTTATGAATTGGTAGAGACATTTGATCTTTTTGATGCAGGATATACTATATATGCAGAAGATATTCCTATTGTTGGTAACGCCAATACAACTTATGAATATAAGTATGTAGTCTATGATCAGACATATAACTGGGCGGAGAGTGAATGTGTATATGAACAGCCATTTACTATTACTGTGAAGGAAAAGAGAGCTAAAATTACTTTCCCTTCTGAAGTAGCTTCGGTTTGTGAAGATGGTAGTGTGTCGTTGACGGCAACTGTTACTGGTGCTAATTCTGCTACTTATACTTGTACGTGGTCAGGCGTTGATTGTACTCCTTCTTTTGATTCTTATGTGACATCAGCTTCTGCTCTTAGTGTTGTTGATGAAGGAGCTTCTTTCAATAGTGGCTCTCGTACATATCGTTTGACCGTTTCTAATGATGGTTGCGATATTTATGACGACGTTATTGTTACGATGTATGAACGCCCTGTTCTTACCGCTGTTGAACCTGTCGTTGAGGTTTGTAAAGGTAAGACAATCGATCTCAAGGTTACTTCTACTCAGGAGAATGTGAATATTACTTGGACTCCTGCAGATGGCGTAGCAAAGAATGGCGGTTTGATATATACCGTTACAGGTGATTATGATGGTAAGGTTTATAAGGTTACTGCAGTTAATACAATTACTGGTTGTGATACGAAAGTTCCTGCTGAAATAACTGTTAAGGTAAATCAGCTTCCTGTTATTGACTATGTTAGTGGTGCCGAAACTCCTTTGTGTGAAGATGCAACTGCAACACTTAAGCCTACATCGATAAGTGGTTCTACTGCTGCTCCTTATACTTTCTATTGGTCATGGAAAGAAAATGGAGCATCAAAGAATGCTACCTCTAAATCTGATGATGCGAACGGTGGTGCTCTGATGTTTAAACCTTCGATTGACATTCCTGCTGCAGGTGCAGCATTTGACTTTACTGTTTATGCAGTTGATAGTAAGGAATGTGATAAAGGTAATGAGTATAATTTCACTGTTACTTATAAGCCAAAGCCAGAATTTACTATAACTCCTAATGATGGATGTTCAAATGGTGATGCTACTTTGGTTATGGAGCCTAAATCTGGTTATTCTGGATTGACTTATGTGGTTACACCATTGTCGGGTGCTGTATCAGGAACGTTTTCTGGTAATGTTTATACTGTTAATCAGACGGTGTCTTCAAAGCAGGTTTATAAATATTCTGTTGTAGCTTCGGTTGCCGGATGTGATTCTGATCCTGTTGAAGAATCTGTTGCTGTGTTCCCATTGCCTGAGGTTGTGCTCAAGGCTGATAAGGCTGAGTATTGCTTGGGTGAAACTGTTAAACTTACTGCTACCGCAACAGGTGTTACATATTCTTGGGAAGGTTTGTCTGGTTCTGCATCAAGTAATTCTGATGTGCCAACAGTGGCTGGAACCAAGACTTATAAGGTTATGGTTCAAAGCACAACAGCTCCTTATTGTGAGAATGAGGCTACAGTAACTGTAGTTATCAATCCATTACCTTCTGTTACTCTTACAGCTACTCCAGAAACAATTTGCGAAGGTCAGTCATCTGTTTTAACTGCTTCTGCAGCAGGTGGTTCTGGTGTATATACTTATACTTGGACAGGTGTTTCTTCGTCAACAAATACTGCAACAGTTTCACCTATTGTTGATACTGAATATAAGGTATCTGTTACTGATAACAAGAAATGTGCTGCAACTTCAGACGCTTCGGTTACTGTAAAGGTAAATAAGAAACCTACATTTACTGCTACTCCTGATCGTGAGGTATGTTACGGTTCTACTGGTGATGTTGTTATCAATGTTGCGATCACTAGCGGAAACGCTTCGTATGTTACACTTGCTGGAGGTGAGAGAAAGGCAGTTGTTGATAATAAGGTTGATTTCACTGTTAACAGAACATGGACAGAAAACCCAACAACATTCTTGTTCACTGCTGAATCTGGTTCTTGTGACTTTAATGCAGAATCAGACAAGGTCAAGGCTAAAGTAGTTGTTAATACTAAGCCAGATGCTCCTGTTGTAGCTACTCCTGCAGATGTATGTGATGGTGATCCTGTTACAATGACAGTATCTTCACCTAATTCGTCATATACTTATAAGTGGTATTCTGATGCTGCTTGTACAGATCAGCTTTCTGTTGGTACTTCTTACAAGGTGGCTTCTCTTGCTGCTGGTTCAACAGTTTATTACGTTAAGTCTTTCTTGGGTGACTGTGAGTCTGATATTACTTCGGTTACTGCTACTGCTGTAGCATATCCTGCTAAGCCTGTGATTGAGACTTCATCTGCTTCTATGTGTAGCAATGATTCGAAATTAGGTGTTACTCTCTTGGTTTCATCTCCTGATCCAAGTTTGACATATTATTGGTTCAAGTCTGATGGAACTCCTGTCACTATGCCAGTAACTCCTTCTGAAACAACTTCTTATTATGTTGTTGCTGAGAATGCTACAGGCTGTCAGTCAGAAAAATCTGATATGATTACAATGACAATATTTACTTCTCCTACTATTGAATTGGGTCTTGTAGATATGTCTTATTGCCAGTTTGACGAGGTAGCCCTCGATGTTACTGCTACTGGTAGTAATCTTGAATATCACTGGTCAGTAGATGAGGTAGAAAATCTTGCTAATGACAACATAGTATATAAGGCTTCTACTTCAGGTCCTATATCAATTACTGTTTACGTAGAGGATACTGAGACTCTTTGTAAGTCTGAAACAGTAAGCTTTGACTTTAATGTTAATGCTGCTCCTACATATACTATAACTCCTTCTGAGCGTGATGTTTGTGAAGGTGAGTCTATCGAGCTTACTTTGACAACTGATGCTTCTGACCCAGATATCTTTATCGGTAAACGATTAAAGGGTGATACAACTAGTCCGGTTGATTATAGCGATGATGCTAAGGGTCATGGATATTGGGGTTATTTGTCTCCTGTGACTAAGACTATTACTCCTTTGTCTGGTTATGACTATTTTGTTAAGATAATTGACTGGAATGCTTGTACTTTGGAAGACAGTCCTTTTGAGTTGTCTGTATTCACTGCTCCAGAAACAACAGTAGATGGTAATACAACTGTATGCGTTGATAATGAGTTGAATATCACTATCGTACCTTCAGATGCTGCTACATATACTTATTCTTGGAAGAAGGATGGTACAGTATGGTCTACTTCTGATAATCTTTATGCTGCTAATGTTACAGAGGCTTACAATGGTACATTTGAAGTAGTTATTGAGAATGTAAAGCATTGTCAGGCAACTGTTAATGTTGATGTGACTGTAAATAAATACGCTCTTACATCTATCATAGGAGATGATTTCATCTGTGAAGGCTCTACACTTTCTCTTAAGGCTAAGGATAATGACATGGTTAGCTATTCTTGGTCAGCAGAGGTTGATGGTTCAGTAGTAGCTACTTCTACCGATGATACATTCAATTATGACGCATCTGCTCTTGCAGCTGGTAAGCACATTGATGTCACTCTCGATTATAGTGATAAGTTCTGTGTTGGTCTCCAGCAGAAGTTGACAGTTGTTGTTCGTGAGCGTCCAGTTATTGCAAATGTTGATAATCTTACTTACTGCCTCTCTAAGGGTGGTAGTATGAATCTCACAGCAACACTTGGCAATTCTATTGCAGGATCTACTTATAAGTATTACTGGTCATTCAATGGTGGCGCAGAGGTAGAAGCTTCTGAAGTTTACACTCCAAATGTTTCACTTGATAACGAAGGTGAATGGACAGTATATGCTGTTGAATATGTTGGTGATAAGCTGATGTGTTCTGGGGACCCTTATACATTTAATGTTGATGTTCGTGACTTTACTATTGAAAATGTAGTTGCTAACGAAACAGAATTCTGTATTGGTAATACAGATGTCGATCCATTTGTTGTTGACTTTGAAATTCAGTCAGACGATGCTTCAGGAATGTTTACATACGACTTCACTTTGACTGACAACAACGATGTCGTTAAGGATCAGGTTCTTGGTGCTACTGATAAAAAGTATATTATCTCATCTATCTCTTCTTATGATGCTGGAGTATATACATTGACTATCGAGGCTAAGTATAATGATATGTCAGCATGCTCTAAGAGCAAGACTACATCATTCACTATATATGCCCTCCCATCTAACGATATCACTGTTACAAGTCATACAGAGACTTCTGCAGACAAGTTTGAGCCATGTGATGGCGATGCTTTGACATTTGAAGTTTCTTCTGCAACTACATATAAGGTATTCGTTGATGGTGCTGAGGTGGCAGATCTCTCTTCAGTTGGATTGACACAGAGCGGTAATAAGTTCACTTATCTCTCTAAATATCCTGAAGTTCACACTATCTATGTTGAAGTTGGAGATGCTCACTGTACAAATGAGACTAAGACTATAACTATTGCTTACCAGGCTCCTATCTCGGTTGAGCAGACTGTTGGCGGTACAACAACTGAACTTGTTGGTGATCTTGTTCAGATATGCGAGGGTGATCAGGTTAAGCTTGATTTCTCTATGGATGGTAACACAGGTGATGTAGCACTTCTTCTCGATGGTGCTGACGCTGGTGTTAATTCTATCACTGTTGATTCTCAGGTTCTTGGTGGAGCAGAGTCTAAGAGTCAAGTTGTATCTGCTACTATTGGTGGTTGTACGAGAGTGGTTATTGTTAAGACTGTTCAGGCTCCTCATACTAATATAGATCTTTCGGCTGACGAGCTTTGCTCAGACAACGAGATGACTATCACAATCACTGGTGCTCAGACTTATGAAATCACAGTTACTCGTGACGGTGAGTTGATGCCTGCTGATGAGTTTAAGGATGCTGTTATAACTAAGACATACTCATACGTTGATAACAGCGGTAGCTTCTCTGGTACTCGTGCTGATTACAATGAATATGTAATTAGTGTTGTAGGTCATGTTGGTACTTGTCAAGATGATGCTGCTGTAGTTAAGTCATTCAAGGTATTCAAGAATCCACAGGTGACTTTGACACCTTCTGCAACTCTTGTTATTACTGGTAATGTGGTTACTTATACAGCTACTGCAGGTTACGAGACATACGAATTCTTCGTTAACGATGTTTCTGTTGCAACTCAGACTGGTACTGATAACAACATCTTCAAGTATTCAATGACTGAGGATGCTGAAGTTAAGGTTATTGCAACTACATACTATAACTGTACTGATGAGGATGTTGTGACAATCAAGACCCTCGAGGGTATAGCTTCTCTCCCTGTAGTATTTGATTATCCAGGTTACGACTACTATTGTAGCAATCAGGATGGTGTTACCATTAAAGTTGAAGGTCCTCAGGAGGGCATTACATATCGTTTGAATGAATGTGCTTCTTGCTCGCCAATCACTTATGATGGTACAAATACCGTTGCTTGGTATAAGGTTAAGGTACTTGAGGGTGAAACTACTTCAACATATTCAGTATCTGCATATCATGAGTCACTTCCTGGTGAGGTATTCGATATGGCCAATACATTGGATGTGACTGAAGTTCCTGCACCTACATCATTTAAGCTGTTGCCTTATAACGAGTCATACGACCGATGCGATGTTGGCTTTATGATCAGCCTTGAAGGAAGTGAGACAAATATGTTCTACACTTTGTTCAGAAACGATGATCCTATGCCAGGCTTCGAGTATGTTCCTGGTAATGGCGGTCAGCTTGACTTCCTCGTTGCTAAGTCGGGTGGTGTTTACACTGCTAAGGCATACTCTTCATATAACGGTGGTTATGTGTGTGAGACTAAGATGGACGGTACTTATTCTATAACCACTCCTGAGGCAGAGATCTTCGATGTTCTCAAGTATCCTACTGATGGCTTGTATTGCGAGACATCTGATGGTGTTGAGATTAAGCTCAGCGGTACAGAAAACGGTTATGAGTACGTACTCTTTAAGGACAATATCCAGTATTTCGATGGCGAAGGTCATGAGCGTCGTATCATTGGAGGCGAAACTAATACATTTGGTAAGTTGACTGATGAGGGCAACTATACTGTATGGTGCTTCTACAATGGTTGTGAACAGCTGATGAATGGCTCTGTTGATGTTAAGATGGTTACTCAGCCAGCTGACCAGACTTTGACAGTTACAAACTATGGTCATTTCTGTGAAGGTTCAGAAGGTGTGACAATTACTCTTGGTGGTCAGGAAGAAGGCTACTATTACGCTCTCTATTGTGATGGTAATTTGGTAGCTGATCATGTTGGAGTAAGTGGTAATCCATCATATGACTTCGAGAATATTACTACTGTTGGTAATTATACAATGGTTGTTGAGATCCCTGGTGTTGAAGCAGGATGTACAAGAACACTTACTGATGCAGTAGATGTTTATGAGGATAAGCTCCCTAAGGAAATCACAATGAAGTTGTTGGCTAATACAATATGTCGTGACGACTTCACTGATGTCCAGATCAATGGTACTGAAGAGAATGTTGAATATCGACTCCTCGAAAATGGTAATTATCTGACTTCGCTCTATGATACTGAGGGTACTGCTCGATTGATCTTCAAGAATGTCAATGGTGGTGGTGTCAAGGGTTCATATACATATACTATCGAAGCTATTAAGACTATAGTTGTAGAAGATGGTATTAATACAAATACTTGTCCTATGACCATGGCCGCATCTGAAATACTTCGTGTAGAAAACCGTCCTCTTGATGATGGTGAGAACGAAATTGTACGTGAGGCTACTGATTCAGAGCTTGCGGATAAGCGTGCTGCTGATCCTTGCTATGGTACTGATATCATTGTTGAGAATGCTCAGACTTCAACAGAGTTGACATTCACTTACAAACTCTATCGTAAGAATGCTGATGACACTTGGAGTTATAAGTCAAGCTTCGAATCTACAGGTAATATCAACAATGATAGATTCAATGATATCCAGGATAATAACGGTATCTATCGTGTAGGTGTTTACAATGGATTCTGCGAAGATCCTATTGCATCACAGGAGGTACATATTACTTCTGATAAGTTCGTGACTGTTCAGGAAGTTTCAGTTATCGACCATATGTGTCAGGGTGACCTCGGCAATGACGTACGTCTCCTTGCCGCTGAGGATGGTGTTGTATATCGTCTGTACGATGAGAATGACAATATCCTTGACGAGCATATCGCTTCTGGTACTGCAAGCTTTAAGTTCAGCTATAAGGTTATCAATCCTGGCCACTACTATGTGACTGGTTCTAAGATTGGTGGTTGCGAGATCAGAATGATACCTGAATTCGACTTCACAGTACATCCACTCCCTATATCTTACAAGCTTTCAGGTGATGATGTATATTGCGATGATCTCGGTGTTCAGCTTAAGCTTGATGGTAGCGAACTCGATGTTGAATATGCACTCTACGAGAAGAAGGGTGAAGATCTCTTCCTTGTAGATACTAAGTACGGTACAGGTGATGAGTTCTATTTCAAGACACTTCCAGCTGGTACTTATATTGCTGCTGCTCGTGATGAATACACAGAGTGTACATCTAGTATGCTTGGTGAGGTAGTAGTTAAGCAGATGGCTCCTATTACAGCTCTCGAAGATGATGAAATGAGTGGCTCTAAGATAGTATGTAGCGATTTGGTATTGTCTTATACAACAAATCTCACTAATAATGCTACTTATTATCTTGTCAATGTAGGTTCTGATTTGGTAGATGCTATCGATTCAGTTAAATACAATGGTGTTGATCCTGTAGAGTTCACGCTTACTGAGACAGGCGATTATAACGTGATTGCAGCTTATTCAACTAAGCACTTGTGTAAGGTTGTATATGATAAGATCAATTATGTTCGCACTTCAATCGATGAGAGCGTTGTTATCACTCTCGATGAGACTGAAGTATGCAACGGTTCTGTTAAGGTTGTCATTGAAACACCACAGGATGGAGTTACATACGTACTTAATAGCGATGCTATAACTTATTCTTCTAAGTTCAGTACAGGTGCTCCTATCGAATGGACTGTTTCTGAGATGGGCACCAATGCATACTATATCGTAGCTTCAGTCGAAGGCTGTGGTAATGTTACTCTCCCTTCATTTGAAGTTACTATTAATGAGAAGTTCACTCATCTTAATGATGATGCTGTAATTGATAATCTGTGTCAGGCTGATTACGTTTCAATTGACAAGTTCTTGAACGAAGGTCAGTCACTGATAGAAGGTGCAACATATTACTTAGCAAAGCAAGGTCAGGATGTCACCCTCACAGGTGGTGTCAGATATGTTGGTGCTACTATCCCTCAGTTCTTTGTATCTGAGAGCGGACATTATCAGTTCTATGCTTCTTATGACGGATTCAAGTGCTTGACACCTATCAGCAAGGAATACCTCTTTACAGTTACACCGCTTACTAAGTTCCCTGTTGTCGCTAAACCTTCATGCGATGGTAATGTGACAGTAACTCTCCAGGGTACTGAGCCAGGCGTAATCTATACAATCAACGATGTTGAAGGTGTAGCAGATGAAGATGGTAACTTGACTTGGGTATTCGCTGCTTCTACAGTAGGAAATGAGACATATACTGTTATCGGTTCTAAGGAAGGCTGTAGCGGTGTTGAAATAGGAGTTGTTTCTGCAGCTACTATTCCTAACCTTAACCCTTCTGGTGAAGTTATCGTTAAGGATGTAAATGCTTGTCCTGGTTATCAGATTGAATGGGATGGCGTAGCATTCATCAACGATGCAATCTACTATCTCGTTAAGGGCAAGAATGATCCTAGCACAGGTAGTGAGGTGTTCAGCAAGTATACTGGTGAGAAGCCAGAGTTTATGTTGACATCATCTGGTGTATATACAGTTTGGGCTACATTCAATAGCGAGTGCTTCACTCAGCTTATGACAATTAACTTCACATCTATTCCATACGCAGGTACAGCAACATTGTCTGCTAATACATTGTGTGGTGATAACGTAGTTGTCCTTACTAATTGCGAATCAGGTGTTACATATAGATTTAATGACATTGATATGACTCCTAATGAGTCAGGTGTTGTTCAGTGGACACTTGAATCTATACCAACAACTCCAACTCCTATTTACGCTATTGTTGGTGAATGTGATCCTTTCGTAATCTTCACAGTATCTGGTGACAGCTTCGTAGGATCTTCACTCAAGGATATAGTGTCAGTATCTTCTAATCCAAACTGTGTATATACTGAGATACTCGTTTCTAACGCAATACCAGGATTTATCTATTCAGATAGAAATCATCCTCAGTATTCTGAGGAGGGTAGTGGTAATGATATCTCTTGGAAGATTAGAGGTACAGGCAGCTACACTTACGATGTATGGGCTGTTAATATTAACAATCCTGAATGTGAGTTCCAGCTTGGTTCATCTGTTCTTGATCTGACAGCTCTGCGCACAGATACTACATTGTTCGCTGTCGGCACTAACGAATATTGCGGTTACGACTTTGGTGTAGAGCTTGCTCTTTCAAACGGCTATAAGAACACAACTTACAGATTGTATAAGGTTAAGGAGGAAGACGAACTCTTCGATGAACTTATGGATATCCAGGAGTTGCCATATTACTACACTAAGGAGAAGGTTGATACACTTATGTTCAATGGCTGGGCATTCAACTCTGCTGATTACAGACATAAGGCTGCAGCAGGAACTTATTATGTTGTTGTTGATGATTCAGACTCTAATTGTCGCTTCTCTACAGACTCAGTAACTGTTGTAGAGAATCCACTACCTTATAGTGCCGTTAATGATACTGTTTCAATGTATTTTGCAGCAGGAGAATTTATCAATGGCCATTATAATGTAAGTGCTGACACCAAGAATGATAAGTTTGGTCTTGTTGATACAGGTTTCCTTGTTCTCGAAAATGCTCACAAGGGCTATAAGTACGAGCTCGTTCATCTCAATGTCGTAAATGGTGTAGATTATGTACTCCATACAATAGACGACGTTGAAGAGGGTGATACAATATTCATGGGACCTATTACAAGTGAACTCAAAGAGTTGATCACTTATGAATCAGACGGTGTTATGCTTACTGATACTGTGAATGTAATGGGTATTGGTGACTACACAATCAGAATTACCGATATGACTCATGAGACAATGTGTCAGACAGAGCTCGAAGGAGTTACAATGATTGACGAGGAACTTACTACTTATGATGTATTCCTCTTCATGAATGGTAGCCAGTCGGCTATACGTCAGAAGCTCATACCTTCATACGGTCATAAGGGCAATCATAAGTTCCTCGACTGGAGTGCAACTATCGATAAGGTTTATACTCCTGAGGTTACTACAAGTCCTGACGGTACAAGTACAGTTACTAGCGATATGAATGTCGATAAGTTTGGTGATCAGACAGGCTACTCTTCATTGCGTGGTGATTTGTGCACAAATGCAAATATCGTATTCGAGTTGCTTGACCAGTCATCAGTAACATATCTTGATGCTTACGAACCAGGTTGCTTGACAGATTCTGTTGTGACTACAGAATTCCTCGACAAGTATGAAGTAGGTTGTGACTCAACATACACAACTACAAGCTACCAGTATGTCAAGTACATCTTCGACGAGCATGGTAATGCACAGGGAACTCTCAAGCTTGACGAATGGCAAGAGGGTTGCGATTCAATCGCTATCGGTGGTTACTCATACTGGAAGAAGAACACAATCTACACTTATTACAAGATAGAAAGTCTTAAGGATAAGATGTTCGGTTCATGTGGCTTCGATGACTACGATGGTACATCAGAACTCTTGTGGGAGAGCATGACAGGCGAATTCGTCTATCGTAGAGCTGCTAACTTCTATGGTAAGGAAGTTATCCCTTATAGAGCTTACAATGCTAGAATGAGGAATATTCGTTACTCTAACATATCTCACATTACAATTCTTTGTGGTAATGAGAATGTTCCAGGCGATTCAACTACATTCTTGATTCCTAATGTCATTTCTCCAAATGGCGACGGTAAGAATGATAAATTCTACGTAATGCTTCCAGAAGCATACGAGAACAACCATACATCTTCTCTCGAAGTATTTAACCGTTGGGGTACTCTAGTATATAGATCTTCAGGTGTTAAGTACGGCGAATGGAAGGATGGCTCTAGCGAGAGTCAGCGACGTGAAAACGGCTGTCCTGAATGGGATGGTACTTCTAAGACGTCGAATATGTTGACTGTTGGCGAAAAGCTGCCTCAGGGTACTTACTTCTATATCTTCACTATCAACTTCAATATCGATAATGAGATTAGAACTAAGAAACTTAGTGGTTACGTTGAGTTGAGAAAGTAATTGATTAGGATTATTGAATGATTTGTATGATCTTTAAACGCATAGCATATATGAGAAAGTTTGTAAGATATGTTGTGATAGTGGCCTTTTTGAGTGCTTTTAATGTTATGAAAGCGCAGGATCAGGCTGTATATAACAACTATATAGCAAACCAGGGTATTCTCAATCCTGCCTACAACGGCACACGCGACTTCATTAGCGGATTGATGGTATTACGTTCACAATGGACGGGTATGAGTGGGGCACCGTTTACTGGAGCTCTTAATGTCCATTCACCTATTGATAAGGTTAAGAATCTTGGTGCTGGCTTGGTCGTTACTGAGGATCATTTGGGCTTTACTAATCAGTTTGAAGTATTTGTCGCTGGTTCTTATCGTTTACAGGTAGATAGGAAGAATACTCTTGCTCTCGGTTTGCAGCTTGGCTTCAAGAATATTGTCTATGATGCTACTAAAGCCATTAAAGTTGATTTTGATGACCCTCTTTTCCAGGACAGGGTTTCTAAGTTTGGCTTTAATTTTGGTTTCGGTGCCTATTTTTATAATGAAAAATATTTTGCAGGTTTAAGTATTCCTCGTTTCTTTGTAAATCAATACAATACTGACAAGCAGGAAATCAAGAATACAGTCAAGTTCTCTGATCTGCACTCATATCTCTATGGTGGTTATGTCTTTGATATCAATGATGTCAAGATCAAGCCAACAGGATTGATAAGAATAGTTCCGGGTGCACCTTTGGAGATTGACGTTACTTGCTCGGCTATGTTTGTAAAGAATCTTTGGGTAGGTTTGTCATACCGTACTGTTTCTGAGGCTGTTGCTCTTGTAGAATACCAGTTCGGTTCAAGTGGCAATGACAAGAATACCAAGGGTAAGAAAGGAAAGACTATGACATGGGCTATCAGATATTCATTTGATTATTCAATCAGCGATATTCGCAAGTACGCTGTTGCGGGATCTCATGAGATTGGTATCCAGTTTGATTTCCAAACAAAGAAACGCCCAGGTATGCGTTCTATTCGATACTTCTAGTAATTGGTTAAGCTATATCATCCACTATGAAATATTTTAGTTTACTATTTTTGATTCTTTGTCCTTTCATTTGGTCAACTGAATCGTTTGCACAAATCTCGAAAGAGGATCAAAAGAAGATTAAGAAATCTCTTAAGAATGCAAACAATTTTTATGAAGATGAAGACTACTACAATGCTTGTATTAGTTATCAAACTGCAAAAGATCTTGGAGCAGAACTGTCCCTAGATGAGAACAAGAAATATGCTCGCAGTTTGTATTATTCTCATAACATGGAAAATGCTTGGTTCGTTTACCTTGAAATGGAGAATAATCTTACTGGTGAAGATGTTTTCCTCTATGCTTCATGTCTTCATCTCAATGGATCGTATGAAGATGCAATCACTTGGTATAATAGAGCGAAGAAGGAGGGTGCAAATCCTTTGATGGTCAATAATCTTATTGAACATTGTAAATGGGCAAATGAGAATGACCGAAACGATAACTCACTTCGTGTAAACCCATGCGTAGAACTTCTTGCTGCTACTCAGTCATTTGGTATTCAGTATTTCTATGACAAGGTTATCTATTCTTCTGCTGTTGAGTCAAAGCAAAAGGACAAGAATGGTGGTGATTTCTTGAATCTCTTCTGTTCACAGCTCAAAGATGGTAACGTTGTAGATAACACATATCAGTTGTTCTCTGAGAATCTTCGTTCACCATATCACGTAGGTGCTATCGCGTTCACCAGTGACAAGAAATATATGTATTATACTAAGTCAGTCATTGTTGGTGATGTGGATGTGATGAAGTTGTTCGTTGTTGAGTACGATGGTAAGGACTGGGTCAATGAACGTGAATTGACAATCAATAGTGATGATTATGACTGTGCTCACCCAGCGCTCTCACTCGACGACAAGTATCTCTACTTCGTTTCGAATATGGAAGGCGGTTTCGGTGGTAAGGATATCTACTATTGCGAGCGCAAAGGTCCAAACTCATTCGGTAAAGTAAAGAACCTCGGTAAGACAATCAATACATACGAAGATGAAGTTTATCCTGTCATCAACCGTGACGGTAAGCTCTACTTCTCTTCTAAGGGTCATTATGGTTTCGGTGGTCTCGATATCTTCTCAGCAGAATATATTGATGGCAAGTGGCAGAACGTCAAGAATATGATGAAGCCTTTCAACTCAAACCGAGACGACTTCTGTTATGTGATGGACCCAAATATCGATGGTATCGGTTTCGTATCATCTAACCGATTGGGTGACGGTTCAGCCGATAAGATCTGTACCGTGCGTCCATACGTTGAGTCTGCATCTCCAGTAGAGATGGCTCCTTCATTGGGTGATATGTTAGTGTTTGGTGATGAGGGTATGGCACCAATGTACACTCCAGAGCCAGAACCAGAACTTGCTCCAGAACCTGAGCCAGAACCAGTAGTTGTTCCTGAGCCAGAGCCAGTAGTTGTTCCTGAACCTGAGCCAGTAGTTATTGAGACACCTGCAGCTTATTTGTTCAAGACAACAGTTATCAGTACATATAACGGCACAAAGATAGAGGGTGCTAATATGGTAGTGTCTGATGCAGCTACTGGTAAGACAATCGTTACTGGTACTACAAACGCTTCTGGTAAGATTGAGATTTCAATACCAGGCAATGAGGTATCGAAAGACAAGGATTACAATGTTGTAGTAACAAAGGACGGATATAATGAGAAGTCACTTGTTGCTTCGCTTGCAGAGCTTGAGACATTGAGCAAGGATGGTATATCGTTGACACCAATATTCAATGATGTAGTTCTCGACGACATCTCAGGTATGTATATCCAGTATGAAAACGACCTTGATGACAAGGCGAAGGA
Organism: Bacteroidales bacterium; assembly: GCA_024401335.1. Classification (GTDB taxonomy): domain Bacteria; phylum Bacteroidota; class Bacteroidia; order Bacteroidales; family Marinilabiliaceae; genus W3P20-009. Next base: position 127,128 of record JAKSLH010000004.1, on the reverse strand, counting down.
GACCCTTGATAAGCTCGCTGCTTACTTGCTTCAGAATCCAAATATCGTTGTTAAGCTCAATGGTCATACAGAGGCTAAGGGCAACAGATATGGCAATCTTGGCGTTTCGCAGAAGATGGCTGAGAAGGCAAAGTCATACCTTATAGCCAAGGGAGTTAATTCCGATCAGGTTATACCACGCGGATATGGTGAGAGATATTTGAAGAATCGTTGCCATAGAGGTGTTTATTGTGACCGTTCTCAACATATGTTGAACCGTCGTATTGAAGTTGTAGTTTGGAACGTTAGAAAGTAATTCAGTCAAATGAAAACAATATATGCTATTGCGGTGATGATGCTTATTCATCTATCGCTATTCGGACAAGATAAATTATCTAGCCTTCGTACGTCGAAGCAGATTGTTACCGTTGAAAACGAATCGTCTTCATACTCTATTCAGATTCTAGCGTTGAAGTTGCCACCTTCAGATGCCTCATTCTTCCAGAATCTTGATGTTGTATATGAATATCCTTGTTCTGATGGATATGTGAGATATTGTGTAGGTTCATACAACACATACGAAGAGGCTAATTCGCATCTCGCAGAAGTTAGAGCAAATGGCTATAAGGAATCTTTCGTTACCAATACAAAGCGTTTTAGTTTAGAGGAGTCAACCAAGTCGGTTAACAACAAGACAAAGGTGATATATCCAAATGAGGACTATGTAGTTCAGTTGGCTGCATTCCGTTACCCTGTTTACCTCACATTCTTTGAGGGTGTAGATGAAGTGTATGAGTATCGTCTCAACGACAAGATCTTCAGATATACTACACCTCCAGTGAAGGGTAGTGAAGTAGAGAGTCTTTTGGCTCAGATGAAGGGCAAGGGATATGCAAAAGCCTTTATTGTTGAATACGAAAGATATTCTCCATATAAGATTGAATAATACTTATTTTCAGTAGGCTGGTCTATCGCTTTTTAAAGAGGAAAGTCCGGGCAATATAGAGCACCATGCTTCCTAACGGGAAGAAGTCAGTGATGGTTTGTAGGTGTAACAGAAAACAACCGCTGCGCAAGCAGTAAGGGTGAAAAGGCGAGGTAAGAGCTCACCAAAGTCATGGTGACATGATTGTTGTACGCCCCATGGATTGAAAGACCATGTATACTCCTGGTGATGCAAATCACCTCGGTTGCTCGCTGAGGTAGTGAAAACTGGCAGGAGGGGGTAGGTCGATTGAGGCATTGGGTGACCAATGTCCAAGATAAATGATAGACACTTAGTTCGCTAAGTACAGAACTCGGCTTATAAGTCTGCTGATATCTATAGAACCACTGGGTTGTTATCCCGGTGGTTTTTTTTATCTTTGCATTGATTAAAACCATGTCAGATGAAAGTTTGTGTCGCAGAGAAACCTTCTGTAGCTTCAGAAATAGCTAATGTCTTAGGCGCTAATGTACGTCGTAACGGCTATTTCGAAGGTAATGGTTATTGTGTCACCTGGGTCTTCGGACATCTCTGCGAATTGAAGGAACCTCACGATTATCGTCCAGAATGGAAGAGTTGGCGCTTTGACTATATGCCAATTATTCCTCCCAAGTTCGGCATTAAGCTCCGCGACGACGAAGGCGTCAAGAGACAGTTTGAGATTATCAGGCAACTCATTCAGCAGGCAGAAGAAGTCATTAATTGCGGTGATGCCGGGCAAGAAGGAGAGCTGATACAAAGATGGGTCTATCAGATGGCGGGCATACAATGCCCGATGAAACGCCTGTGGATATCATCACTTACCGAAGACTCCATCAGAGAAGGATTTGCCAGCTTAAAGGCCGGTTCCGATTTCGACAACCTCTATGCAGCAGGAGCGGCACGTGCAATGGCCGATTGGCTGCTAGGCATGAATGCAACGAGAGCTTTTACTTTGCGTTTTGCCACCAATAGACAAGTGTTGTCAATAGGTCGTGTGCAGACACCAACGCTAGCACTTATAGTGCAGCGACAGCATGACATAGATAATTTCAAGCCAGAGACATATTGGGAGCTTAAAACGAAGTATCGTGACGTCATGTTCTCTGCCGTTGAAGGAAAGTTTTCTGACAAGGCAAAGGCAGAAGCCTTCCTGTCAGACATAAGTCAGCAGCTGTTCACTATCACCGATGTCCAGACAAAGGAAGGTACAGAGGCGTCTCCACGTCTATTCGACCTCACCTCGCTTCAGGTAGAATGTAATAAGAAATATGCTTTCTCTGCCGAGGAGACCCTTCAGCTCATCCAGTCACTGTATGAGAAGAAGTTGACCACATATCCACGTGTAGATACGACATACCTTTCTGATGATATCTATCCTAAGGTGCCACAGATACTTCAAGGGCTGACGCCTTATATGAATCTCGTGCAGCCTCTCTTGGCCAACAAGATAAAGAAGAGTAAAAAGGTATTTGACAATTCGAAAGTTACCGATCACCACGCCATCATACCTACGGGAGTATCACCTAGTTCTTCACTACCTAGAAATGAGAAGCTAGTCTATGACCTTGTAGCCCGTCGTTTCATTGCTAATTTCTATCCAGACAGCAAGGTCTCGACCACTACGGTAATGGGGCAGGCAGGCAAAGTGCAGTTCAAATGTTCAGGTAAACAGATTTTGGATCCCGCATGGCGTGTGGTATATGGCAACAGTGTGCAGAACGATGATGATACGAAGGGCGACGATAACCAGCTAATGCCAGAATTCGTTGTCGGTGAATCAGGTGCTCATGAGCCAGTGCTTCAGGAAAAGCAGACTCAGCCTCCGAAGCTATATACCGAAGCCACTCTGCTCCGCGCTATGGAGACGGCAGGCAAGCAGGTTGACGATGACGAATTGCGCGATTTAATGAAGGATAATGGCATTGGACGACCATCGACACGTGCTGCGATAATTGAGACGTTATTTAAGCGTAAATACATCGAAAAACGCAAGAAGAATCTAGTGCCTACTGAGACAGGAATAAAACTCATTCAGACTATTCGTATAGAGCTGCTCAAGAGTGTTGAGTTGACTGGATTGTGGGAGAAGAAGCTTCGTATGATAGAGAAGGGCGAGTATCAGACAAAAGAGTTCCTTGAGGAGATGCGTCAGCTCGTCTGCCAGGTAGTTGATCTTGTGCATGATGACCGCACCAGCATGGTTATTGGTTCAGGAGTGTCGGAAGAGTCCGAGGCAGCCAGGAAGCCGGCAGCGGAGGACAAGCCCAAGAAGACTCGCAAGTCCAAGAGTGTGGAGCCAGTCCGTTTGGAGGATTTGACGTGTCCTATGTGTGGCAGGCAGATGTTGGAGGGACGTGCGGCATGGGGATGCTCAGGTTATCAGAGCGGGTGCCAGTTCCGTGTGCCATTTGAGTTCATGCATAAGAAACTGACCCTTACTCATCTCTCGGTGTTGTGTAAGAAGAAGCAGACAGGTGTTGTCAATGGCTTTGTAGATGAGTTTGGCGTCAAAAAGTCGGGTAGGTTAGTGGTGGCTGATAATGGAAGCATAGGACTTGCGGAATAAAATAAGTGCCGAGGAGAATCTCTTCGGCACTTTTTCTTTATTGAATTCTCTATTGTGGTTTTTATGGTGATTTGGGGGCGGCTCTTTGTTAGAGATTGTTCTTCACGTAGTTGAGCATCATAGTGTAAAGATGCAGGCGTGTTGATCCGCCATAGATGCTATGGTTCTTGTTAGGGTAAGTGAACATGTCGAACTGCTTACCGTTTCTTATCAGAGCATCAACGAACTCCATCTGATTCTGGTAATGGACGTTGTCGTCGGCTGTTCCGTGGATAAGGAACAGTCTGCCGTGTAGATTCTCTGCCAGGCCTACAGGGCTATTGCTATCATACCCGCTAGAGTTCTCCTCAGGAGTACGCATGAAACGTTCTGTGTAGATGCTATCGTAATATCTCCAGTTGGTTACCGGAGCGACAGCGATACCCATCTTGAACAAGTCAGAGCGACAGAGGCATAAGCTAGTCATAAAGCCGCCAAAGCTCCAACCCCATATTCCGATGCGTTGTTCGTCAACATAAGGCAGACCGCCGAGATAGTTAGCAGTTGCAATCTGGTCGTCGCTCTCAAGTCGTCCGAGTCTCCTGTAAGTGCATTTCTTGAATTCTTCACCTCTGCATCCGGTGCCACGTCCATCGACGCACACCATGATATATCCTTCGCCGGCAAGCACCTGTTCCCAGTCGAGGCTCCATCTGTTGAGAACCTCCTGTGAGTTAGGTCCGCTATATTGGTACATGAGCACCGGATATTTTTTATTCTCGTCGAAGTTGCTAGGCTTAACCATCCAGCCATTAAGTTTGATACCTTCAGCGGTTGTGAAGCTAAAGAACTCCTTGCTGTGGAAGACATACTCGTCATTTAAACGTTTGCGGAGAGCCATGTTATCTTCGATAGTTCTCAAGACCTTACCTGTAGCCGCCTCGTTGATAGTGTAAATTCTTGGTGTGTTGACATCAGAATATGTAAGCTGATAGTATTTGCAGTTTGCGCTCATGACAGCAGTTGATGTGCCATCTCCCTTGCTCAGTCTCTTTTCTATCTTACCGTCAAGTGTTATAGAGTAAATGTCGCGGTTCATAGGAGAAGTTCTTGCTGCCTCGTAGAACAACGTTTTAGTCTTATCGTCGTAGCCCAGCAGACTTGTCACATCCCAGTCGCCCTTTGTCAGCTGCGCCTTCTTGACACCATTAGTGCCATACACATGTATATGGTTTCTGCCGTCCAGTTCGCCAACATATATGAACGTCTGTCCGTCAGGCAAGAACATAGAGTTGTCTAGTACCGATTCGTCGACATAGTATTGGTTTTTGTCGGTGAACATCTCCTTGCAAACTGTTGAAGCAGTGTTAGCCAGGAGAACGTCGAGCTTATCCTGGCGTCTGTTAAGGCGGTAAATGGCAAGTTGACCAGGAGTGGCAGTCCAGCAGATACGAGGTATATATTGCTGCTTGTCGCTACCGATGTCCATTGTTTTAGTTTTCTTGCTATCCAAGTTATAGACATTCACGCTCACGATAGAGTTCTTTTCGCCTGCCTTAGGATATTTATAAGAGTATTCGCCAGGGTATGTAGCATATTCGTCGTACTGAGGATATGAAGCCTGGTAGAGAGGGAAAGAGTACTCCTTCACCTGGCTCTCGTCAAATCGGATGTAGGCAATCTCTTTTGAATCAGCGGACCAAGCCATAGCGTTGAGCATAGCAAACTCCTCTTCGTAAACCCAGTCAGGAGCGCCATTGATAATCTCGTTGATCTTACCGTCAGTTGTTATGGTCGAAGTAGTGTCGTATCTGAATTTCTTTACGTATATGTTGTTGTTTTTCACGTATGCCACCATTGTTCCGTCGGGAGAGATGATAGCGTTGCGTTCCTGGCCGCCCTCGCTTATAGGCTTCAGTTCGTTGTAGTGGATGTCATAAACATAATAGTCGGCAGTGAATGAGTGCCTGTATATCTTATGTGTGTTGTTGTATATAAGTATCTTCTGCTCGTTTGCAGAAAATTCATAACCATCAAATGATTCAATAGGACAGTCTTTGATTTTGTCAAGGTCCATGATGGTGCCCTCTTCTTTGCCAGTCTTGTATGCGAAGATCTTTATTGTCTTCTCGCTCATAGTCGCATAGTGCTCGCCGTCTGCTAGCGAAACAGTTGGTGCAATGTATTTGCCTTGAAACTTATAGCTTGCCTTGAGGTCTTCCATGCTGATCTCTCTCTTCTGCGCTGTCGTTGCAATTGAGAATAAGCTCATCAATAGACCTGTCACGATTACTTTGCTTTTCATATGTGTTTTATTATTGTTTCTTTGAATGTAAAACTATTAGTTGCACTTCTGCTGGTGCGCCGAAACGTATGTTTTTTCTGGAAGTGCCGATGCCGTTGGATATGATTATTGGGATACCGGCTGGATTGTATTTTAAGCCTGTTCGATATTTCTGTCCGTAATGGCTAGGTATGATTGGAGCATACAGGCGGAATAACGTGACTTGACCTCCGTGCAGATGTCCTGCTAGTGCAAGATCGGTGTTTGTACAATCTACGTCTTCTATGTAGTCTGGAGTATGCGTCAGTAATATCGTGAATAGTGTGCTGTCTCTGCCTATTGTAGGTGAAGGTATCGTTTCTCTCTGGCTAAATGTGTTTTGGGCACCTGCTATAGCTATATTGCTGCCGTTTAGCTCTATAACTTTATAATCATTCTCGAGTAGCTCGATGTTGTTGCGTGTCATGCTCTCTCTGATGATGTCGGTGCATCGTTCGTAGTCGTTGTTGCCCAATACACCAAATGCCTTTTGAGGATTAGCCTTCATCACGGAGCTGAACAGAGGTTCGACATATTCGCAGCCCTCCTGATAGTCGCCGCCCATGAGAAGTATGTCGGGATTAAGAGCTATCAGAGTACTTTCCAGTCCGGCCAGTGCCTTATCGTTGAAACGGCTTGCGTAGTGAATGTCGGTGATGAATACGATTCTCAATCCCTCCAGGCTATCGCTAATCTCATTGCTAGTGATGTCATATCTGACACATCTGCTGATACCCTTATGAGCACATTTCAGTTTCTCCTTGCTTCTTTTAATGTCGATATTTTGACCGAAAGAGAAAGAGCAAGTCAACAATAAGATTATCAGTGTGGTCAGTCTCATTGGCATTATTCAGCGATTGGTCCGGAAACAACAATTTCATCGTTGACATATACGGCGGCAAACTGTCCAGGAGTCACGCCCCTCTGTTGTTCGTCGAAGACGATATATAGGCCACGATCGCCCATCTTGACAGTAGCTTTCTGCAGAGGCTGGCGATAGCGGATACGCACGTCAGCTCTTAACTCCTGTCCCGCGCCAATCTCGAGGTCCTGACGCACCCAATGTATTTCATCTTTGTTGATTCGCAACACCTTGCGGTGGAGTCCACGATGGCCGTCGCCCATACCAACATATATTTGGTTGAATTCCACATTAGTGCCTATGATGAAAAGGGGCTCAGGGAATCCGCCGATGTTAAGACCCTTTCTTTGTCCTATGGTATAGAAATGAGCGCCTTGGTGGGTGCCGACCTTTTTGCCGTATTTAGGGTGGAAAGAATAGTTCTTTGACAGTTCGTATAAGTAATCTTCGTTGTCAGTCTTTGTCCAGTCCCTGTTGAATATCTCGCAATCACTTTCGAGGATGAAAACCTTGCCCTCTTTAGCCTTGAGTTTTTGCTGAAGGAATACAGGCAAGTCTACTTTCCCTACAAAGCATATGCCTTGTGAGTCTTTCTTGTGTGCCGTGATGAGATTGAGTTCTGATGCTATTCGTCTCACCTCTGGCTTGAGCATGTCGCCGATAGGGAACAGTGCTTTTTCTAGTTGTTGTTGTGAGAGCTGACAAAGGAAATAACTCTGGTCTTTGTTGGGATCAGAACCTGCAAGAAGGCTGTAAGTCTCTTTCCCGTTGATGATCTGTGTTGTCTTTCGGCAATAGTGTCCTGTGGCAACATAATCTGCTCCTAGCTCTAATGCTTTTTCTAGGAACTTGTCGAATTTGATTTCTCTGTTGCAAAGAACATCAGGGTTTGGGGTACGTCCTTTCTCGTATTCAGAAAACATATAGTCTACAACTCTTGCCCTGTATTCTGATGAGAGGTCAACCATGTGGAATGGGATGTCGAGTTTTCGAGCGACAGCCTCTGCGTCGAACTTGTCGTCCATCCAGGGGCAGTCACCCTTTAAGAGACCCGTGGTGTCTGTCCAGTTGCGCATGAACAGGCCGATTACGTTATACCCTTGCTGTTTGAGTACGTATGCTGCAACACTTGAGTCTACACCTCCGGAAAGCCCTATGACAACAGTCTCTTTGCTCATTGTTGAGTTTGTTTATATCGCAAAGTTAATTAATTTTTCCTTATGTCATCAAATATGGGCGTCGCTCTCTATCTGCATTTGTTTTTTATACTTTTATTCCAACTAGCAAGGCGTCGTCGGTTTGGCAGTATTGGGATGTTTTGTTGTCGTCGTGTCGCCAGCTGTCGATGGCCATTTCGACCATTGTCTGTTGTGTGTGAAGCGGTTGCTGGTGTATGTTTTTCAGGAGTGTGTTTAGTCGGTTGATGCCGAACTTTATCACCTCGTGGTTCTCGGCGTAGCCGAACTGGTCGGTTATGCCGTCGCTATAGATGTAGAGCAGGTCGCCATGCTCCAGCTTTATGGTATGTTCGGTGAAATGCAGTGCTTCTTTGTAGTGTGTGCCGACAGGCATTCTGTCGTATGGCAGGCTGGTATCTTCTCCGTTTCGTATCAGCAGCACAGAGCGATATGCTCCAGAGAAGCGCATCACCATTGTTTCGGTGTCGATAGCAATGAGAGCCATGTCGATGCCGTCATGATTGTCTTCGTCGCCACCATATTGCTTCAGGGAGTGCTTTATGACGGTTCTCATCTCGTCGAGTATCTCGCCTGTAGAGAAGTGGTTTTCGTCGATACGGCTTGATATGTCGTTGAGAGTAGATATGCCGAGCATGCTCAATATGGCGCCTGGAACGCCATGGCCAGTGCAGTCGGCTACGGCAAGGAGCTTGTGGCGCCCCACCTGAGTTGCCCAGTAGAAGTCGCCCGACACAATGTCGAGAGGCCTATAGATTATCATATTGTCGCCAAAGAGTGATTCCATCTGTTCCTTTGACGGCATGACTGCTCTTTGTATGACGCTAGCATAGTTGATGCTTTCGGTCATCTCTTTGTTGGCGCTAGTAATGAGACTGTTCTGTAGTTCCAGGTTCTTCTTCTGTTCCTCAATCTCGATTTTCTGCGTCTGCAAAACATTGTTTTTGTTGTCGAGCAGTTTGTTGATCTTTTTGACCTTAAGGTAGCTTATCATCACGAAGAATCCGGCCAGTATCAGCAGGGCAATGACTGTTGCCGTTGTTATGTTGATAGTCTTCTGTATCTTAGCCTCTGTCTCATATTTCAGGTCGCGTTCTCTCAGTTTCTTGTCGAAGTTGGCCTGTGCCATGTTTTGTGCTGTTTGTGCGATATAGTCGGCCTGCTTGTTGTTGCAGTACATCTCGTGGAACAGATCCTTGTAGAAGCAAGCCTTATCGTAATGCCCCATGCACTCATATAGCTTAGCTCTGGCAAGGCAGAAGCGCTGTATGCAAGAGCTGTTCATGTCGTTGTCGAGTTCGAGTGTGTTGTAGAGAGAGTCGATGAACGCCTCGGCCGACAGGTATTGCTTCTTTTGTATCAGCAGATATGCGTATGTCTCGTCGATGTTGAGTCTCTCTTCGAAACTTCCGATTTTGTCACACAAGTCGTAAGCCTCATTAAGAAGTAGTTGGCAGCTATCTAATATGTGAGCCTTCGCCTTAGCGTTGTATTCATAGCCAGCTATTTCGACCATGACATGAGCCAGCTGTTGGGCAGCCTTCTGCTGTGAGAATCCGAACTGTGCCTCTTGGGCGTAGCGCCTAGATGAGAGGAGATACTTCTTGGCAATGTAGAGTTGGTCGGTAGCCTTTTGGCTAGTCTTATGGTCGAGATGTCTCTTATAGGCCAGTCGTCCCAGGTGGTAGTTATCTTCAGACAGGCCAATCTTATCGTTTCTCTTGATGTTGATGTCAGTTGACTGCATCAGGCAGTTTTGAGCGGCGTCGTACATAGCGTTTTCGTAGTTGTTGCCAGCTATGTTGCGCAATACGTCGCAAATGTGCGAGCTATCCTTTATCTCGTAGTAGATGTCGAGAGCCTGATAGAAGTATTCGTTGGACTTTATCATGTTCTGCAGTCTTGAGTAAGACGTTCCGAGCATGAAGAAATCGTTAGCCTTTAGTCCGTTATCACCGATAGAGTCGGCAATGAACAGAGCCTCGAAGGCATATTCGCAAGACTTGGTGTATTCACCATAGAAATAGTTGGCCCATGCCAGATAGTCGAGAGCCCTGGCTTCGTATTGCTTGAGGTTGATCTTTCTAGAAAACTCTATGAGCTTGTTGGCATAGAACACGGTAGAGTCGGCGCTGTAGTGACGATATGCTATAGCATCGATAGCCTCGATCTTGACAAGGTCGTCGTCGCTATTGCAATAAATAGCTCTCAGACTATCAAGCAGGTGGTCCTGTTCTTGAGTCTGGGCCATAGCAGGTGTTGTTACTGCAGATAAGACAAGATATAGTAGTATGTGTAGAGCTTTGTTCATGTATGGAATAACAGATAAGCGAATATATAATAAAATATCATATATCACACTCTTATACCGACAATTAATGCGTCGTCGGTTTGTTCGCATTGTCTGTCGGACATGTTAGAGTCGAGACGCCAGTTGTCGATAGTCATCTCGATCTTAGTCTTTTGAACAGAGAAAGGCTGTCGGCATATATCGCGCAACAGAGGGATAAGTTTCTTGTCGCCGAATTTATGTTCCTCGTGGTTGCTATCGTAGCCGAACTGGTCCGTCATGCCGTCGGAGTACATGTATATCGCATCGCCAGGCATCAGATCGATTGTGTGGTCCTTGAAATGCTCCGTCTCCCTATGGTGTGAGCCGATAGGCATCTTGTCGTGTTCGAGTTTCTGTGCTTCGCCATCTCTTATGAAAATTATAGGTCTATAGGCGCCAGCATAGTGCATCACCATACCCTTAGGGTCGATAATCACGAGAGCGAGGTCGATGCCATCCTGGCTTGTCTCGTCGCCTCCTCTTTGGTGGAGAGCCTGCTTGAACATGGTTCTCATCTTGTCGAGGACAGTGCCAGCAGATATGACGTCGGGCTGGTAGTTAGCCGCTATCTCGTTGAGTATAGATATGCCGAGCATACTCAGGAAAGCGCCCGGAACGCCATGTCCGGTGCAGTCGCCCACGGCAAGCATCTTGAGGTTGCCCACCTGTTGAGCCCAATAGAAGTCGCCCGACACAATGTTGAGAGGGCGGTAGATGATCAGCACGCTGCCGAAGAGACTTTCCATCTGTCCGTCGGATGGCAGGGTAGCCTCCTGTATGACCTTAGCGTAGTTGATGCTATCCTTCATCTGCTTGTTTGTCTCGCTGATGATAGCGTTTTGGAGCTTAAGGTCTCTACTTTGAGACTCGATCTGTTCGTTCTTCTCCTCCAGTCGTTCATTCTGAGCGATAATCTCCTCCTTCTGTGACTCGAGCTCCTGATTCTTTTCGTCGAGTTCGTTATTGATCTTGCGGCTCTGTATGTAGTTTCTTATTGACAGAATAGCCAGTATCAATACCAGCAGAAGAATTGTAGAGATAGCATATATAGCCCAAGTCCTCACTCGTGATTCGGCCTCATATTCAATCTCCCTGTCGCGCATCTGCTTTTCGTATTCAGCTTCAGCTATTGACTGGGCCGATTTAGCGGCGTAATCGATCTGCAGGCTATTGATATATGTCTCGAGATATTTGTCTTTAGCTTGACAAGCCATTTCGTAGGAGCCGTTGCTCTCGTACAGGTTAGAGAAAGTCTCGTATAATCCCAGCAAGTCGTCGAGATGCTCATCCTTATTAGCGTTGAAGACAATTTCGAGAGAGTCGAGAAAAGCCTCAGCCTTTTTGTACTGCTTGTCGGTTATGAGCCAGTTGGCGTAGGCATTGTTGATACCTTGTTGTTCATCTTCGTAGCCACATTTGGTGCATATGTCGAATGACTCATCGATCAGGACCTTAGTGCTGTCGTGGAGTTCCTTTCGTCGTTGTGGAGAGATCAGAGGGTCGTCGGTGAACGTTGACAGAGTCAGCATCTGGTTGGCCATATATATGTCAGCCCTCATGATGTAGTAGGGAGAGGCCGTCTCCTTCGCCAGTTTCCTAGCCGTTTGGGTGTATAGAAGAGACTGATGGATATGGCTAATAGCATCGGGCTCGTTGTTCTCGTATTTCTGCTGTTCGATGTAACCCAGTCCGATATAGTCCTCCGCCATCTGTGCCCTGTTGCCGTTTTGGCGGTCGATGTCGATAGCCCTGTTGTAGCAATCTTCGGCAGCGTCGTACATAGTGTATTCGCTATTCATCTGCGCCATGTTTCTGAGCACCTTGCACATATTGGTGTCGTCGTTTGTCTCGGTGAACAGAGCGAGAGCCTTATGGAAGTAGGTGTCGGCCTTCACGGCATCCTTCATCATAGAATAGGCGTTAGCGATATAGTAGAAGCCCTTGCCCATGTCGGTCTTTGAGTCGATCTTTTCCGCCGCAGATATAGCTTTAGTAGCGTAGTCGCAAGTCTTGATGTAGTTGCCCTTGACATAGCTGCCCCAAGCCATGTAGTTGTAGGCCTTAGCCTCGTGCTTGTGAGACTGCAAGTGCTGTGCCAGTTCGAGTTCGATCTGGGCATAAGACAGAGTAGAATCGACATTGTAGTGTACGTAAGCTATCTTGTCGATTGTCTCAAGTCGATCCAGGTTATTGTTTTTTTGTCTGCTTAATGCAATGTAGAGACTGTCGAGAGTGTTGTCGTTGGTTTGAGCCACAGCGCAGACAGAGGAGAGGAGAGCTGTGGTGAGTGACAGTATGTGTTTGAAATAAGTCATCAGTCTTTTGCCTTTGGCTTGTTATACGAAATGGAGGGGGAGAGGTTACATGCTTACGTTCTTCTTTTCGAACTGTCTCTTAGCCCTGCCAGCGCAGATAATAGTCATTATAGGGCTGAGGAAGTTGAAGAAGCAGAAAGGCATATAGGCCATAGTAGCCACATTGAGCACAGTGCTTTGCGTCATGCCGCAAGTGCTCCAAGGTATGAGGACTGAAGTGACCGTAGCAGAGTCCTCGGTAGTGCGGCTAAGCAGACAGCTCTCGTATCCCTTTTCGCGATAGACATCCTTGAACATATTACCCTCGATGATTATCGAGATATACTGGTCGCAAGTAGTCAGGTTCATTATTATTCCCGATAAAGAGGTAGCGCTCACAAGGCTATATATACCTTTAGTGTGTTTTATTATCTCAGTAGTTATGCTAGTCAGCATGCCGCTACCAATCATAGCTCCACCAAAGCACATGGCGCACAGTATCAGCCATATAGTATCCATCATGCCCCCCATGCCGCCAGTCTCGACGAGAGCATCCAGCGCCTCGCTGCCGGTGGCGACGTGAGTAGAAGTGAACAGAGTAGTCATAGCCCCCTTCACGTAGGCCAGCAGCCCACTTATGTCATCGCCAGCGATGCATTTGAGGATGTCGCCCTGGAGGAATACAGCCATTATGATGCCAGTGATAGCCGATGCCGAGAGAGTGATGAGCGAAGGCACCTTCTTGTAGATAAGAACGCCGGTGACCAGAGGGACGACAAGAGTCAGCGGCGTAATGTTGAAAGTCCTTGCCAGTCCTTCGGTATATTCAGAGATATGCAGTTCGCCCTCACCGCAGACATAGAAGCCAGCGATGAGATATATGGCGCAGCTGATGGTCATTGTAGGCACGGTAGTGCCCATCATATATCGAATATGTCGGAACAGGTCGGTGCCCGTTACCGAAGCCGCCAGAGTCGTCGTGTCGCTCAGTGGAGATATCTTATCGCCAAAGTAAGCGCCAGAGATAATAGCGCCCGCCGTCCATTCTACCGGAGCCCCCAACGCCTTGCCGATGCCGATCAGAGCCACACCGATAGTAGCTATGGTAGTCCAGGAGCTGCCAGTAGCCACAGAGACGAGAGCACAGAGGATGCAGGTGCTGATGAGGAAGAACTTAGGCGACATGATCTGAATGCCATAGTAGATAAGTGTCGGCACAGTGCCGCAGATCATCCATGCTCCCGACATCATGCCTATGACGAGAAGAATAACGATAGACACCGTAGCACCGCTGACCGTCTCCTTGATAGAGTCTTCGAAAACCTGCCATTTGATGTGATAAATACTCATAGACAGACAGATGCAAAGACCGGTGCTGATAAGAAGAGCCGTCTGGCACCCGCCAGCCAAAGCGTCGCTTCCGTAGATTGATATGGTAAGAGATATCAGGCCGATAAGCGCCAAGAGAGGAAGGAGAGCGACAGTGAGAGAAGGCGAAGGCGACGAGTTAGTCATTGGTTGATGAAGTTAGGTTTATAATGCAAAGATATGTTTTTCCGTCTAAGATACATGATGTTGTGGGCAATAGAATAGCATAAAAGCCATAAATGTTGGTCAAGTATGTTTCAACATTAAGTGTATGTTTCAATGATTATTAATGCGGAAAAGATTATATTTGCATCAAACAATATGGAAAACATGCAAGGGAAACATATTCTTGTTGGAGTTACAGGAGGCATAGCAGCCTATAAGACAGCCTATCTGATACGTTCACTCGTCAAGCAAGGCGCAGAGGTGCGTGTTGTGATGACAGAGATGGCAAAGCAGTTTATAACTCCCCTCACACTCGCCACATTATCGAAGAATCCCATAGCCGTTGACTTTTTCGATCCGGAGAACGGTCAATGGAACAGTCATGTCAGTCTCGGAATATGGTCGGACTGCTACGTCATAGCGCCAGCCACGGCCAATTCGATAGCCAAGATGGCCAATGGGGTAGCGGACAACCTGCTTCTCACAACATATCTTTCGGCCAAATGTCCTGTTGTTGTAGCGCCAGCGATGGACCTAGACATGTATCGTCATGAGGCGACGCAGAAGAACCTTCAGCTGTTGAGGGACAGAGGGGTGACGATAGTTGAAGCAGAAGACGGAGAGCTAGCTAGCGGACTAGTAGGTAAAGGCCGCATGGCAGAGCCTGAGACGATAGCGGAGGCCATAGGAGACATCTTCAAGAAGAGTCCGCGCATGGAAGGCAAGACCGTTATGGTGACAGCGGGGCCAACATACGAAAAGATGGATCCTGTACGCTTCATAGGCAACTATTCGAGTGGCAAGATGGGGTATGCGATATGTGAAGAGCTAGCTGCGCGAGGAGCTAAAGTGATATTAGTGAGCGGTCCGGTAAAAGTCAAAGCCCGTCATAAGAACATACGTGTGATACCGGTAGAGAGTGCGCATGAGATGTATGAGGCATGTGTAGCCAACTTCCCATTGGCGGATGCAGCAATCATGACAGCCGCCGTAGCCGATTACACACCAGCGACCAAGGCGGACCAGAAGATAAAGCGAGTAGGAGACATGACGCTTGAGCTCAAGCCGACCGAGGATATTGCGGCAGCCATGGGAACGATGAAGACAGCCAAGCAACTGCTAGTAGGTTTTGCGCTAGAGACAAACGATGAAGAAGCCAATGCAGCCAAGAAGCTACAGAAGAAGAACCTGGACTTCATTGTTTTGAACTCACTCAACGACAAGGGTGCGGGCTTTGGAGTAGATACCAACAAGATAACCATATTTGAGAGCAATGGCAGGCATACGGCCTATGAACTGAAGTCGAAGGTAGATGTAGCTGCTGATATCGTTGACAAACTAGAGGAGTATCTATGAGAGCAATCGCATATATATTGGTTGCAATAGGAGTAGTGATGTCAGGTATGGATGTCGTTGCTCAGGAGTTGCAATGCAGCATCAATGTACAGTCGGCCTCAGTTCAGGGAACGAACAAGCAAGTGTATGAGAACATGCGCAATGCCCTGCAGGACTTCATGAAGTCGCAGATATGGACATCGGACAAATATGACACCAAGGAGCGCATAGAGTGCAGTCTCAACTTCAACATAACGGAGCAGTTGTCGTCGAATGAGTTCAAAGGAACTCTGACAGTGCAGCTACGTAGGCCTGTATATAACAGCGCGTATACCACCACGACATTCAACATGCAGGATAATGACATACAGTTCCGCTATAACGAAGGTCAGTCGTTGGTGTATAATCCCAATTCGTATGATTCGGACAATCTCGTGCCGCTGATAGCCTTCTATGTATATTTCATGCTAGGTGTAGATTATGACACCTTCTCGTTGAACGGCGGTTCGCAGTATTTCAAGCAGGCAGAGACGATAGTCAATCAGGCCCAGTCGTCGAGCTTTGCAGGCTGGAAATCGTTTGAAAGCACAAAGAACAGATATTGGCTGATAAACAACGCCCTTGACGAGAACCACAAGATATTCCGCAAAGAGCT
This sequence comes from Bacteroidales bacterium, assembly GCA_024401335.1. Lineage (GTDB taxonomy): Bacteria > Bacteroidota > Bacteroidia > Bacteroidales > Marinilabiliaceae > W3P20-009. The sequence goes on along the minus strand of JAKSLH010000004.1, from coordinate 111,107 downwards.
TTACAACTATCACAGGCAAGGGCTAGACCAGATGGCCGAGAGTGTAGATAGAGGTCGTCAGGTGATATACAAGAGCATAGACCAGCTAAAGAAAGTAAAGCAGAATTCGACACGAAATGCGTATCTCCTCACCCTGTTTTTTACAGCGAAGAGTGATGAGATAGTGAACATATTCTCAGGTGCTCCACAGATGGAGAAAGACAAAGCCATAGAGGCGTTGCAGATAGCCGACCCTGCGAATATCAGCAAATATTCAAAGATAAAGACGGCGAAATAACAATCAACAGATAATACGGATGCTCACTGAACTCACGATAAGCAACTATGCGCTCATTGACAAGACAGAACTCAGTCTTGACAAAGGTATGACGATAATAACGGGTGAAACAGGTGCTGGCAAGTCGATAATGCTCGGTGCTCTTGGTCTAATACTAGGTCAGAGAGCAGACAGCCAGGTGTTGCTAGACAAGGAAAAGAAATGCGTAGTAGAGGCCACCTTTGACATTTCGCAACTCGATTTAGAGGAGCGATTTGCGGAGGAAGGTGTGGACTATGACAAGGTGACGATAATACGCAGAGAGATATTGCCCAACGGCAAGTCGAGAGCATTTGTAAATGACACAGTAGCAAACGTCTCGTTTCTCAAAGAGATAGGTCAGAAACTGATAGACATACACTCGCAGCATCAGAACCTGTTGTTGTCTGACGACTCGTTTCACCTCAATGTCATAGACGCTGTAGCTCAGACCAAGGACATGCTAGCAGAGTATGGCAAGGCATATAAAGAGTATCGCAAGCTAGCAGAGCAAGAGAGGCAGATGCGTGAGGAAAACGAGAGGCTGAAGAGAGATGCCGACTTCATAGCCTTTCAGCACAAAGAGCTATCGGAGGCCCACCTGAAGGCAGGGGAGCTAGAAGAGCTAGAACAGGAGCAGGGGATGCTAGCCAATGCGGAGACAATAAAAGAAGCGTTGTCGTATGCCGTAGAGTCGCTAGATGGCGATGAGAAAGTGCTCAGTCTGCTTGGCACAATGAGCATGAAGCTAAGCAAAGTGCAGAATTATCTGCCAGCAGATACAGACGCCGTAAACCGAGTAGAAAACGCCAGGATAGACTTGAATGACCTGCTTAAAAGCCTTGAGGCCGTCAGTGAGCGAGTGGAGTATGATCCGGACAGGATAGCGGAAATAAACAGGCGGATAGACGTCGTATATACATTGATGCAGAAACATCATGTGTCGTCGGTTGATGAGCTGATAGCGCTGGAGAAAGAGTATGCAGACAAACTGAAAGTAGTAAATGACTTTGATTCAGAGATAGAAGACCTGCAGAAGCGAATAGCCAAGCAGCGAGAGGTTGTTGCCAAGATAGCCGAAGAACTGACCGAGAGACGCAAGTCGAAGTTTGATGAGGTCACTGCAGATATAGAAGACAACCTTCATGAGATGGGCATGGGCAATGCACGCTTTGTGATATCGCATACGACAAGTGAAGAGTATATGCCAAATGGCCAGGACAGCATCAGGTTCCTCTTCTCAGCCAATAAGAACGGTGACCCAACAGACATCTCGAAGGTAGCCTCGGGCGGTGAGATGGCGCGAGTGATGCTCAGCATAAAGAGTCTATTGTCGAAGTCGAAGAACCTGCCAACGATAATCTTTGACGAGATAGACACCGGAGTAAGTGGAGAGGTGGCAGACAAGATGGGGCGAATAATGACCGATATGGCCTCGAACATGCAGGTTATAGCCATTACGCACCTGCCACAGGTAGCGGCAAAGGGAGAGGCCCATTACAGAGTGTATAAGCAAGACACGGATGACAGGACCCTCTCGGCCATAGAGCAGCTAGATGATGAACAGCGAGTAGAAGAACTGGCGAAGATGCTCAGTGGCGCCCAGATAACAGAGGCCGCGCTGCAGAATGCGCGTACACTGCTAGGAAGGTAGAGAAAAGACACGATAAAAGAGTGATAAAAAAGAGAGCGGGTGACCCACAGAATCATCCGCTCTATCTTTATTATGATATCTGACTATCAGAACAGCTTGTTAGGATAAGTGCCGTCGTCGACGAGAGACTTGATACGAGCAACAGTGTCAGGGCGGTCTTCAGAGTAAGTGACGCCGAACCATTTTGAGGTGGTATCGAGAACTTCAACGGTAGCCGTCTTATCGTTGATAAGCTTATTGACCATGAGAGGGATAAAGAATTCGGACTTAAGGTTTTCGAGATTAGCCTTGTCGGAAAGGAACTCCTTGAAATACTCCTCAGAGTATTCGAAATAGTCGGGAGTGAAGCCCCACATATTCATAGAGACAGGAGTGTTGTCATCGACATTGATCCATTCGCCGTCTTCCTTGTTGTCGGCCCTATAAGCGACCTTACCGTCAACGCGAGCTATCTTTGTTCTCTCAACGCAAGTAGTGAGGTAGTTGTTGCTATCCTTAGAGCATATGCCACGCGACACGGTGCCATTCTCGGAAAGAGTATTAGCAACGCGGAATCCCACCATAGCATATTTGCCACGAGAGCCCTCAGGGAGGTTAGAAAGGAACTTGCCCATCACCATAAATGCGTCTCTGTTGTAGAAGTCGTCGCAGTTGATAACGCAGAAAGGCTCCTTGATGACATCCTTGCCCATAAGCACGGCATGGTTTGTACCCCAAGGCTTCTGGCGGCCTTCAGGGCACTTGAAGCCAGCAGGGAGAGCGTCGATAGCCTGGAAGCAAAGTTCGCATTTCACCTTACCCTCGTATTTTGCGAGTATTTGAGAGCGGAACTGCTCTTCGAAATCCTTACGGATAACCCAAACTATTTTTCCGAATCCAGCAGCGATTGCATCGTATATGCTATAGTCCATTATGGTTTCGCCATTTGGTCCGAGTCCGTCAAGTTGTTTTAATCCGCCGTAGCGGCTTCCCATGCCAGCAGCAAGGAGAAAGAGAGTTGGTTTCATTGTTATATGTGTTTCCTATTATGTTTTTAGTTTTTAGTGACATGTAGTCACAGATATAGTGCAAAAATAGTATATTTAGTCGTTATTAATGCGACAAGACAATTTTTTTGAGTTTATATTAGATATGTCGTAACTAGAACACCGCTTTTCCGTAAAAACACCCGTTATGCAAGACAGAAACAACATGTGTCCTATATTAATAGCTGATAGTGGCTCTACGAAGACAGACTGGGCATTGATCAGGTCGGTTGATGAGGTAGAGCGTTATTCGACATCAGGTATAAACCCATTATATCAATCAGCAGATTCGATAGCAGATATGCTACTTGAGTCGGGTATTCCCTTTGACAAGATATCAGGAGCGAGAGTGCATTTTTACGGTGCGGGATGTATTGGAGGCAAGGCTAATGAGACCATTGAAGCGGCACTGAGGAGAGTCATGCATGAAATAGAGGAACTCACTGTAGAGAGTGACCTGCTCGCTGCGTGCCATTCGTTGTGTGGTCATGAGGCCGGCATAGCCTGTATATTGGGTACGGGAGCCAATTCGTGTTATTATGATGGTGAGAGGGTAGTGGAGAACACCCATCCTCTGGGATATATCCTAGGAGATGAAGGCAGTGGCGCCTACATAGGTAAACGACTGCTGTCGGATGCGTTGAAGGGACTGCTGCCATCGGATCTATCGGGCAAGATGATGGAATGGTGTGGGCTGTCGTATTCGGAGATAATATCGAAAGTCTATAGAGAGGAGTATCCCAATCGTTTCCTGGCCACCTTTACGCGTTTTGCGATGGACAACATACAGCGTGACGAGATACACAACATCATACTAGAGTCGTTCATTACGTTTATTGACCGCAATCTCATGCAGTATGGAGTTGAAGCATTGTCGAAGCCGATATGCTTCACCGGAAGCGTAGCATTCCATTTTGAATATATCCTAGCAGAGGCCATTGAGGCATGCGGGCTAAGGTTTGGCCATGTAGAGCAGGCGCCTATGGATGGCCTTATAGAGTATTACTCGATATAAGAGACAATATCCTTATTTTCTTTTCTCTGGTGAGGCTTGACAGGAGTCTCAGGGTCAGCGTATCCGATAGGCAGAAAGACGCAAACCTCTTCGCCGTCGGAGATGTTCATAGCCCTGTTGGCGAGTTCAGGGTCGAAGTTGCACACCCAGCAAGTTGACAGGCCAAGGTCGGTAGCCTTGAGAGCCATGTGTTCTGTAGCTATAGCTATGTCGATGTCGCAGTGGTCCTTGCCGTCGGCCCTGTGCCAGCTCTGGTTGTGGTTGCCAATGACCACTATGATAGCCTGAGCCGTAGAGAACCATTCCCTGTTATAAGCCAGTCGGAGTTCGGCAAGCTTTTGGCTATTGGTAACGATGACCACGCGCCAAGGCTGCTTGTTGACAGCGGAAGGAGCCTGACGGGCAGCTTCGGCCACCTGTTGCAGCAGATCTTTAGAAGGTACCTGAGAAGTGTATTTGCGTATTGATGTACGGCTAGTGATAATCTCGTCGAGTGTCATAGTCATATAGAGAATATATTACCCTGCAAAGATAGCGATTATATAGCTGAAAAGCTATCAGAACTGGATGCCAATTAGTGATATGTCATCAGTCTGGTTGCAAGTGCCCTGCCATTGTTCGAAGATATTGGCAAAGGCAGTCTTTTGTTCATGCATCGGGAGCGTGTGGATATCTTTTAAGATCTTAGTGATGCCAGTTTTGCTCAGTCGCTTACCCTTCTCGCCATGCACGTGTTGACCGCCGAACTGGTCGGTAATGCCATCGGTGTAGAGATAGATCTTGTCGCCTTCGGAAATGTGAAGCTTATGGTCGGTGAAAGGAATCTTGCTGCTCAGTTCGTCGCGGTCGCCAATGCTACGCTTGACACCCTTGATCTCCTTCAGTTCGTTATTATGAACAATGTAAATAGGGCGTCGAGCAGACGAGCAAGTCATCTCTTTCGTTTCTGTGTCGTAGATGATAAGAGCCAGGTCCATGCCATCGCTCAACATTTCGTCGTTGTTCTGTCCCAGCACATTGATAACCTGCAGGTCGAGTTCCTTAAGGACATCGCTAGCCGAAATGTCGGCATGAGACTCAGTGATATCGCTCAAGAGAGTAGAGCCAATCATAGACATGAAACCGCCAGGCACGCCATGGCCGGTGCAGTCGGAGCAAGCGATCATTAGCTTGTTGCCCTTTTGGTGAGCCCAATAGAAGTCGCCGCTTACGATGTTGTAGGGCTTGAAGTAGGTGAAAGCACCATTTATGCCCTTGCCGATAAACTGAGTGAAATCAGGAAGGATAGCCTTCTGGATTCTTTGGGCATAACGAATACTGTCGGTAATGTCGCTATTCTTTTGGTTGATAACCGTGACAAGAGCCTTCAGTTCGGCAGTCTGTCGGTTGACCTCCTCTTCGAGCTTATCGCGTTCTCGGGCGATAGTGCGGCGTCGGTTTATGTTAGAGTAGATATAGAACAGCAGAAAGAGAATGACGATAGCTGTAATGCTGATATGTATGATCTTCTGGTTCTGGTTGTCGAGTTCCTCAGCCAGGATTCTAAGTGAGGCGTTGTTCATCTGTCCGTTGATGGCAGCTATATCTTCCGTTTGTATGGCAGTGAGGAGAGAGTCGTTGAGAGCATCTCTTTTAACCCTGCACTTATAGGCATTCTCTATATCGCCAAAGTACTTATAGATAGACTCCTTATTGGCAAGAGCCTCCATGCTAGTGCCCATTGAGTCGGCCACAGCGATGGCGAGATCCTTCTTCTTCTTGCGGGCCAAGTATTGTGATTCGACAATGAATTTATCTTCATCGGTAAGATAGCCATAGAATCCCCCTGTTGTCTTAGCCTTGTCGACATCCTTGATATATTGCTGGTCGGTCAGCAAGTTGAAGCAAGTCGTCAGTCGCACCGCGTTGACCCTGTTGGCCACTAATGTGTTGCCAGACCTTCTGGCCGCCTGTTCAGCCTTGATAGCAAACACCTCAGCCTTTTCGTATTCACCCATCAGCTCATGGCATTTTGCCAGCTGGAGGAATGTAGGCCAGGTGAATCTGTCGTCGACAGAGCGTGAGGCCATAGCGTTGGCCGACTGCATGAAATATGTGCTAGCCACCTGAGGGTTGTTTCTGAGCATGAAAGCGATGCCCATGGAGTAGTAGCCCATGTGGATGCCATCGATATAGTGGGCATAGACAGCGTCGGTGGACATCTGCTGAGCCTTTTTCAAGCTACCATAGTAATCGTTGCGCATAGTGCGGTAGATAACCTCCATCTGGCTGCAGACAAAGTAGGCAAAACGATATTTGGCATTAGTGGTCATCTCTTGAACCTTCATGGCAGTCTCAATACCCTTAACAGGATCGCTGATAGCCATGTAGGGGAATGTTTTAAGGATCATGCCAGCAATTACGACATTCGAGTCCTTGCTCAGCTTACCTATTTCGAGGAGAGAATCGGCAAGAGTGAAATTGGCAGGGTTGTAGATCTCCTTAGCAGCCATGTTGAACTTTTCCGACAGTTCTCCATTGAGTTTGAGGTTGAAGTCGGTTGTGCTATACTGAGCATTCGCGTTCAAGCATACGAGGAGGCATGCCATTATGCATGTCGTTATGTAACGCAGTGTTCCTTTCATGTTTGTGATTTGGATAAAACCTTAGGTAGTTATACTATATTTATCCAAAATAGTTCTAGTAATTAACATAAAAAGGCCGCTTGGTAGAAACCAAGCGGCCTGATATATAGCGATTAAGCTATTCTCTTATTAGAGCTGTGGACCAGCGGCAACGAGAGCCTTACCTGCTTCGTTAGTAGTGTACTTAGCGAAGTTCTTGATGAAGCGCTCTGCGAGATCCTTAGCCTTAACTTCCCATTCAGATGCTGCAGCGTAAGTGTCGCGTGGATCGAGGATGCCAGGGTTAACGTTAGGCAATGCAGTAGGAACAGTGAAGTTGAACATAGGGATCTGCTTAGTAGCAGCCTTAAGGATAGAGCCATCGAGGATAGCGTCGATGATACCACGAGTATCAGGGATAGAGATACGCTTGCCAGTGCCGTTCCAACCAGTGTTAACGAGGTAAGCCTTAGCACCAGACTTAGTCATCTTCTTAACGAGCTCCTCAGCATACTTAGTAGGGTGGAGTTCGAGGAATGCCTGACCGAAGCAAGCAGAGAAAGTAGGAGTTGGCTCAGTGATGCCACGCTCTGTACCAGCCAACTTAGCAGTAAAGCCAGAGAGGAAGTAGTACTGAGTCTGCTCAGGAGTCAAGATAGAAACTGGAGGAAGAACACCGAATGCATCAGCAGAGAGGAAGATAACATTCTTAGCAGCAGGTGCAGATGAACCTGGCTGGATGTTCTTGATGTGGTTGATAGGGTAAGAAACGCGAGTGTTCTCAGTAACCGACTTGTCGTTGAAGTCGATCTTGCCGTCAGCAGCAACAGTTACGTTCTCGAGGAGAGCGTTGCGCTTGATAGCACCGTAGATGTCAGGCTCATGTTCCTTAGAGAGGCCGATAACCTTAGCATAGCAGCCACCTTCGAGGTTGAATACGCCCTCGTCGTCCCATCCGTGCTCGTCGTCACCGATGAGCTTACGCTTAGGGTCAGTAGAGAGAGTAGTCTTACCAGTACCAGAAAGACCGAAGAAGATAGCAGTGTTTTCGCCGTTCATATCGCAGTTAGCAGAGCAGTGCATAGAAGCGATGCCCTGGAGAGGCAAGTAGTAGTTCTGCATAGAGAACATACCCTTCTTCATTTCACCGCCGTACCAAGTGTTGATGATAACCTGCTCACGTGAAGTAGTGTTGAATGCTACGCAAGTCTCAGAGTTAAGACCGAGTTCCTTGTAGTTTTCAACCTTAGCCTTAGAAGCGTTGTAGATAACGAAGTTAGGCTCGAAGTTAGCGAGTTCTTCTTCAGTAGGCTGGATGAACATGTTAGTCACGAAGTGAGCCTGCCATGCAACCTCAACGATGAAACGAACTGCAAGACGAGTTGCTTTGTTGGCACCGCAGAATGCGTCTACTACATAGAGATTCTTGTTAGAGAGCTCCTTCTTTGCGATATCCTTAACCTTAGCCCAAACCTCTTCAGACATAGGGTGGTTGTCGTTCTTGTAAGCGTCAGAAGTCCACCATACATTGTTGTGAGAGTTCTTGTCATCAACGATATACTTATCCTTAGGTGAACGACCTGTGAAGATACCAGTCATTACGTTTACTGCGCCGAGCTCAGTAACCTGACCTACTTCATAACCTTCAAGACCAGCCTTAGTCTCCTCTGCAAAGAGAGTCTCATAAGATGGATTGTGTGCAATCACAGTAGCACCTGTGATGCCGTACTTTGTCAAATCCAATTGTGCCATTTTTTTTCTATTATTGTTAGTTAATTTCTTTCTGTGTAAATGAGTTTTATTTACCCATACTTAGGTTCATTACGTTTACAAAAATATAAAGTTTGCTTGATAACCGCAATTATTAGCAAAAAAATTATAGCTGATATCTTCTATTTTTTACTAGAAACGTAATCCGAAAGTACAAGTTACTTTATGGTTTTTGGTTTCGGCCAATGCAGGTTCGTTTCCTGCAGGGTCGTATTCGTAGATGTCTGCATCAGGCAGTACCCAACGTTCGGTGTGGTTTCTTCTGCAAGTGTATGCAAGGTCGACAAAGAAATTGGTATTTCTATAACCGAAACCGCCCGAGAAAGCGTCGTTCTTGAAAGGCTTGATCAGTATGCCGCTAGCGTAAGGGGAAGTCTGCATGTTATAGCCAGCTCTGAGGTAGAGAGATTCGAGCACGCGAGCCTCTGCGCCGATTCTGAAAGTGTTGGTAGCCTTGAGAGCATTCTGTACCTGAGTATTGGCGTTGTCGTAGAAATCGCTGAGGCTATTTTCGGAGTCTCTGAACTTGCTCTTAGAGTGGTCGGTTCTTTCGTAGTCGAAGCTAATGATGCCATAGTTGCCGATGACGCCGGCGATGCTAGCGATGAACTTAGAAGGAGTTCTGTAGCGGTAGTCGTAGTCGCCCACCTTAGAGTACCACATGAGATTCTCGTAGGCATCTTCAATCCAAGTCTGGTATCTCTCGTTGATAGAGAAGAACGTTGGAGAATGTATAGCGAAGCCTATTCTGACAGGAGTGACAGGAACGTAGATAGCGCCGAGCTTGAAGTTGACACCGCTACCGTCCTGCTTGAGTTCGCTGCCGTATTCGAAGTCGTCGAAAGCATTGTCGGCAGTGACACCGAAGAACTTCTCGTAGTGCTTCATCTCCTCCTTGTAGCGGTAGGACTGGATGCCGATAGATGTTCCGATATAAACCTTGTTGGAGATATTCAAAGCATAGCTGAAGCTCGTTTCGCCCTTGCTGCCTTTCTCGTTGACCACCTGAGTGTGGTCGATAAGGCCTACGGGGTTGCCATATTCGTCGTAGTCAGTGCGAGCCTCTTTGTTGACGATAAGCTGATTTTTAGCAGTATCCCAGTAAACATCTTCCCAGACATTAGTGAAGACATCCTTATGGATCACGCCGTTCTCGTCGTCGATTTCGCTATAGAGCCACCATGCAGCGTTGGGATTGTCGTCTTCGTCGACAGTGCGCAGTGAGAGTTTCTGTGTGTAGGCATCGTTGTAGCAAGCGTCGTCACAGAAATAGTCGAGCATGGAGTTGTAGCCGTAAGCGTCCTTGTAGGTCGAGTTGCGGTCGTAGTCGGCAAGCTTCGAGTAGGAGATGGACACGTTGTGGTTGAGCACGCCGGTAGCATTCTCGCGAAGAGTATTGCCGATGTTGAATGATATACCGAGAACGTTCAATGGAACGCTGACCTTGTCGTTGTCGGCCTTGAAGCCGTAGTAGTTGCTTTCGGTATTGCTTACGGTCACTCCGAAGCCGAGGCCCAGTTCTGTAGCCCTATAAGCAGCGAGGCCGGCAGGGTTTATTGACTGAGAAGTGAGGTCGGCACCCAAGGCTCCGAATGCTGAGCCCATAGCCTGTGAGCGTGCGGTGCCCTCGTAGTTGCTCTGGTTGATTCTAAGAGCGTCAGGGTATGACTGTGCATTTGCCTGGATCATTCCGCAAAGGGCAAGTGCGTATATGATGTTTGTTCTATTCATGACCTATATTTATTTGTGTGTTTATACATGTGTTTTCTTTATCTACGTCCGCCGCCTGAACGTCCGCCACCGCCTGATGAGCGTGTTGCGCCGCCACCTGATGAAGATCTGCTAGATGAGCCACCTCCGCTGAATGAAGATCGTGAAGACGAAGAGGAGTGTGACGATCCGCTGTTGTATGAGCGGCTGCTAGATCCTGATGAGTGAGAGCTGCGAGAAGAAGAACCGCTAGAGTAGCCACTGCTGCGCTGAGAAGAGCTGCTTGATGTGCGAGCGCTAGAGGTAGATCTTGAAGTAGACGATCCGCTGTAGGAGCTTCTGTTGGAAGAAGAGCGTGACACGTTGCCTGAGGCTCTGTTGTCGCTTCTTGTTGCAGAAGATGCGCGTGAGCTGCTGCCAGTAGATGAAGTGCGGCTAGAGCTTGTGGCAGAAGATGAGTTTCTGCTAGGTGAAGCAGTTGTTGTCGCGTTGCCGTTTCTGTTGGAAGTGTTGCTAGTGCGAGTGTAAGATCTTACTGAACGCTCCCTATTCTCTGCGGCAGTGTACTGTGATACGTTGCCTCTGCTGTATCTCTGCTGAGCGGCGATGTTGCGAGCGCTGTTGGCGTTGCGAGAGCCGCTATTGATGTTGCCTCTGTTGCCACCTCTTTCTGGTCGTGAGTATGAGTGATCGTAGAAGCCATGTCCGTGGTGGTGGTGAGCATAGTGGTGGTGATGGTGGTGGCCGTAGCCGTAGTAACCATAATAGCCATGGTAGCCATACCATCCGCCGCCATAGTACCAAGGGTCGTACCAGCCGTTCCAGCCCCATGCGTAGCTGCTATAGCCCCAGTTCCATCCGAATCCGAAATGATGGTGATGATGGCTCCATCCCCAGTTCCAGCTGAAACCGCCATAGTAGTAGTCATCGTACCAAGGGTTAGTCCATGAAGGTATGATATGTGCATAGCCATAGCTGTCGATGTATGTGTTCCAATCTGGAGAGTATTGGAGGTAGTACATAGCAGGTTCATAGTAGCTTATGCTCATGAGAGGGCTATGGAACTTGATGATGCGTTCTGCATAGTCGCGGTCGTAGTCGCTACCTTTGAATCCGCCAAGCCAAATGCCGTCAGCTTCCTGAGCTTCCATGAAAGTTGAGTCGTTGACCTGAACGAGGTATTTCTTTTCGCCTTTGTTGGCATCGAGGTTGGCGTCGTTTTCTGCGCTATAGTATTCCTGGATAGCGCTGAAGTCGCGTTCGTCGTTAGCGTATGAGTCACCAGCAGGCGCGTTGGCGTAGCGTGCTGTGCTGTAGCTGTTGACGCGCTGGTTGTAGCTGTCGATGTCTTTGGTGCTAACCTGATCTTTAGGGTTAGACGAGGAGCCTAAGCTAAGCTGACGAGTGCCTCCATAGTAGAGGTCGTCATTCATAGCATTGTTGCTAATGCTTCCTGTGCTCATACAGCCGCTGATAAGAATCGTGGCTGCTGATGCTACTGTTATTTGGAATAGTGGCTTCATGGCGTATGGCGTTTTTGTTAGTTATTACTTTTCTTTTTTGTTTGAAAGTAATCAATAATCGTACCAAAATTAATCTATTTTTGGATTAATTGGTGGTCTTTTATGCGTTTTGTTTGAATTTTTATTGTTGTAAATATTTTATGGGGTATGTTGGCTTGTGTGGTGTTTCTGATAGTGTTTTGTATATAGTGTTTGGGAATTACGTAAATATTTGATATTTAGCATAATATAAATTATTATGTAAAAAAGATTGAAATTTAAGTCTTATTTGCATTTATTTTTGAAAAAAAACAATTAAACTTGCAGTGCGAATGAATTAGTTCGCATTCCATAAATGTGAAAATCAAGTTTTGGAATACTCTGTTGTGAAACGGAGATTTTTTCATCTGTTGTTGTCTATTGTTGATTAAGGGCTCGGTTTTTTCCGAGCCTTTAATTTTTTGTTTTCTTGAATCAGGTTATCCTTTGATGATTTGAGGTTGTTAAAGGCAGAGTCGCTAATAGAGTTACAATCTATAGATCGTAGAAAGAGTTTTTATCCTATCGTTATCCTATCGCTTTCCTATCGTTATCCTATGGAGAGGATATTGCAGGTGAATAAAACAGGTGGCAAATAAAAAAGCCGGCAATCTGTTGACGCCGGCTTGGGGAAAGATATGTTTGTGAGTTTATTACTTATCGAGCTTTGACATGAAGAACGCCCTCACATCGTTCCAGTGATAGTAGGGGAACATATCGGTCTTGACAGGTATTGAAGTCTCGTTTTCGTTGTGCAAGAATTTGAGTATGACATCACCTTTAGCGTTTTTGAAGAAGATTAGCTGTATGTTGGCAGCCATAGGTGACACGTAGTAGTTGTGCCATACCTTATCGACGCTATGGATATCCTCTTCTCTAGCGTCGCAATCTTTGAGCTGCATTATAGCGGCAAGTGGTATTATGTTGCCGTCATGTCCGAAGCGCAGAGTAGCAGATTCGCCTTTGCCTTCGATAGCAAGGTCGGCTCTTTCGACAAAGTTAGCAAGGAGATTGCGAGTGCTTTCGATAGCTGTGCCTTGGTTGTGAGGGCTATCTGCGTCGCAATGGTAGAACCAGCTGTTGCCGTTTCTCCAGCATTCGAAGATCTCCTCAGGAGTATAGAGGTCGAAGAGAGAGACTTCAGTTTCCATATCTTGCAGGTCGATAGCTATTTCGAACATTCCGCTCATCAACATAGACGGATGTACCTTTGCCTGTCGGAAGAAAGCCGTATCTGTTACAAGTTGTGACGTGAATCGGTCAGGGTTTATTCCACGCGAACAGAACTCTCCATGTTTCTTTGTCCAACCGTTGCGGTCGCGTTTGAGGTCTTCGTAGCGCTTGGTGTGATAATTCAAATAAGACATGTTCTTGCGGCTAGTTTCCCAGTCTATGTCAAGTTGAGAGTTGAGCTCCTTGAGGCGTTCGCAGAAAGCCATCATGCTAATAGCTACTCGCATAGAGGTAGTCGAACGCGCAGTGATGTGTGAGTTGCCTTTGAAAACCTGTGGGTAATTGCTGTACATTCTTTCTGCTATGCCGCGATGTTGGCGTTTGCCCAGTGGGGCCAATTCATCGCCGTGGAATTCAGCCTCTTTCCATATCTCTTCCATTCTTGACAGAGCACTTTTGCCAGTTTCAGTCAAGACATTCATCTCGTCGGCTTTGCGCAGTATGTCGAGAACCCTCTTATAGTCGTTGTCGTTTAGAAGGTATCGAGATCCATGTCGGCCGTAGTGGCTGATGTAGAAAGGCTCATAACCTTCAGGCACGTCTGTGAGGGTAGAGGTAGGACCAGGATAGGCGTAGTAGACACCGCCGGCTTTTTGTGGGTTTTCCTTTAGCTCTTCGAACGCTGTTTGCGCTGTAGCGTTGAGCCCAATAGTCAGTGAACTGAAGATAATAGCGCAATTGCGCAATAATGATACTCTGTTCATGTAGATTATAGATTGATTATGATGCAAAAATATGAAATGTCAAGTAACAATCCTATATGTGCTTATTTAAGCAATCGTTTAACGTGATCCTTCAATATGTGGAAGGCAGGGTGGGGCATATCGCCATGGTTGTAACCTTGCATCTCATACAAAGAGACATCCTTGTGTCCGCAAAGTTTCAGCATACGCCAGAAATAAGCCTGTTCCTCATAGCGACCATAAAGTTCCATTTCTCTATCGCCAGACAAGATTATGATAGGGGAGGCGTCGGGTCTGACGTAGGTTAGTGGCGCATATTTGTCGATAGTAGCCTGAAATGGGCTGATGCCCTGTTGCTTGCGGAGTTCGTAGTGAGTTACGCATTGTCCGCTGAAAGGGAATAGAGCGACAATGTCGTCGGCGTTGATGTCGTATTTGGCAAGCCAATGTTTGTCGAGGCCAATCATGTCGATCAGATATCCGCCAGCAGAGTGGCCGCTTATGAAAATCTTCTTAGCGGAACCATTGTATTTCTCTATGTTCTTGAAAGTCCATGCAACGGCAGCGGCTGCGTCATCGATCACTTCGTCGATGTTGGCCTTTGACACGAAACGGTAGTTGGCAGCAACGACAACATAACCGCTGTTGAGCATCTCTTCAGGTATGTATTTGTTGCCTCCGATGAGTCCACCGCCATGGAACCAAACCAAGACAGGAGCATCCTTGATATTCTCAGGATAATATACATCAAGTTTGCATCGTTCTTTGGCATATTCGTTGACCTCAGAATACTGGATGTCGCTTACTGTCTTGTATTGCGCCATAGCCAAGACGCATGTGCACATGGCCAAGGCCAATGCTGCAAATCTATTCATGATATTCATTTAGTATGTGTGTTTAGGGTTTATTTCACTATACATTCGCCGCTTTCGTTGCAGCCAGATATTGTAGCGTCGTACATTGCTTCGGCAGTTATTGCCGGCATGTAGTAACGTCCGGCGTAGGTGGCAGATATGTTCATCGCAATTGTGATAGTCTGTCCGTTGTCCATCTTATCCTTGTAAGAAAGCATACGGTCGTCGCGTTGATCGAAGAAGTCGACATTGTTAGACTGGTCGAACGACAAAATCTCCCATCCAGCAGGCAAGATATGAGTTATGGCAACGTGTTCGAGTTTCTTGCCCGATGTGTTGCGTATTGTGACATAAGCCTTGAAAGTGGTGCTCTGTGGCAATTCAGTCACGTTAAGGGCGCTACCATCGATGTTGGCATATCTTACTCCTATCTCTAAGCCATTGTTGTTTGAGTCAACATGACTTTGAGTAGCTATACCTTCGGCCGTTATATTTGCGTACATTACAGCGTTGCCCTTGTTCTTTATCGATACAGTTGCAGAGTTGCTGCTTTGCTCGATATCGGTTGTCCAAGAGTATTTGCTGCTGTTGACGTTGGATATCTGCTTGCCGTCGATACTTGCAGAGAACTTCAATCCCTCAGATGCAGCATTCTTCTTGTAGTATTTTGACATCGCAACGAGTGAATAAGACGTCTCGCTAGTTGACATCCAGTTGTCGCTCATCAGTCGTTTGCGTATTACCTCAGAAACATCAGCAGCGCCGCTGTCGTCACATGTGGTCTGTGCTATGAGTTTCATGATGTCGGCAGAGAACCAAGAATAGTATTCGTTGTTGCCGCTATTTGCAAGCAACTCCTTCGCTATCTCATTGCGACCGGCAAGAGCATAGGAAGCCGAAAGCATATAGAGGTCAACTTTATTCAGGTTGGCGATCTGTTCCTTCATTCTATTCATAGCACCCAGTTCTGTCGCCTGGGCGTTAGCGAGTACATAGATACAGTAGCATGCATCAGTTATCTCCTGGTGATATGCACTTGTTCGCCAGTTTTTAGCGATGCCGCTCACATAGTTCTTCAGGCGTTTGAACATTTCTTCAGGAACGTAGTAGCCCTTGGCAGAAGCTTCGGTAAGGAAATGCATCACATAGGCAGAAGCCCATACGTTGGATACGTTGCTACCTTGCCAATAAGCCATGCCACCTTCTGAGGTCTGGAATGAACGCAGACGGTCGATTCCGGCCTTGATATTGTTTTCGATCTTTGACTGTTGAGCTTCAGTTAGTTCGGTGAAGTCATTGAGATAAAGCTGTGGGAATACCTTAGATGTCGTCTGTTCGACACAACCATGTGGATATCCGATGAGTGAAGCCAGTCGGCTAGCGATGTTGAGAGGCTTGTTGGACGAAGCCTCTATCTTTATGTTGTAATCGCCGTCGCCAGGCATAGTCACCTTGCCGTTCCATTCTTTGCCAGCATCAATCTTTTCGAGAGTTGATTTGCTAATCTTCTGGCTCACAGAGCGAATTTCGATGTTGGCAGAATAGTCGATTTTGTCGTCGCTGCTCTCGGCGGTAATTGTCACGTTGCCTAAGCCATTGCACTTGCCAGCTCTCACCTTGAACATTATAGTCTGGTCGCCAGCCTCATTAAATGTCACATTGCTAGTATTGTTTCCTATTATTTCAAGTCCGTTAGAAGCCTTGATCCCGACTGTTACGTTGCCAAGTTTTTTAGATGCAAACACAGTTGCGGAAACAGTCATTTCGTCATTGGCGCCTATTTGACGAGGCATAGTTCCTATGAGCATCAGTGGACGTCGTACGAGCACCGATTTTTCTGCGTTACCATAAGCTTCGCCATCACCAGCTACAACCATAACCCTTACACGTCCGTTGTAGTTAGGAACATTGATATTGTGGCTGTTTTTCTGACCTTTCTTAAGCATATAAGGACCAGAGAAATATACCATTGGTGTAAAGCGGTTCACAATAGCCTTAGGACCATTGTTGAGTGCTTCGTCGCCACCGATACTGAACATCTGTTCAATACGTCCACCATAAGCACCGTTTATATGTCCGTAGAGGTCCCACATGCGAATGCCCATAGCTTCGCGAGCATTGAAAGCATCCCAAGCGTTAGGAGTCTTGAAATGTGTGAGATCAAGAAGACCCTCGTCGACAATTGCCAAAGTATAGGCCATAGGTCGTCCGTCTTTTTCACCGACAGTCACAGTGCACTTCGCTTCTGGTCTTATCTCGTCATTGCAGTTGATTATAGGATTCAGACGACTCTTCTCTGATGTCACAGTGACAGGAACGAAGCCATACATGCGTATAGGCATGTCGTTGATGTTTTTGCCATATTGCTGTACAAGTGACACGCCAACAAATACGTTAGGCATCATCTCCTCTGTCACGTCAAGGCATATTTCTGTGTTGCCCTGTTTACATTCGTAGTTGTTGAAGACAAGAGTCTTAGAGCCATTGCTGACACTTACTATAGCTCTGCTACCTTGCGACGATGGGATTGAGATGTGCATCTTGTCACCAGGTTTATACTCATTCTTGTCGGTAGTTATAGTAAGCATTGTGGCCGCTTCAGATCCGCTCTCGTTACGTCGTGTCATGCCAGGCCAGTCGAAATAGCTCAATATTGCAGTAGAATGCTCACCGTTGAGGTCTCTCACCTCAATGAGATAAGTACCCCAGTCCTCTTCGTCAATCTGCATTTCAAAGTGGCCCTTTCCGTCGGCACCGGTCTGTAACTTGAGAGTCTTGTATGGTGTGTGGTAGCGTGACGATGTATATCCGGCCATCTCTTCCTTGTTGGATCTCCACCACCAGTACCATTCAACTTTGAAGATTTTAGCCTCCATATTCACATCGCCCACAGTATTCCCGTCTTTGTCAACACTGATGACATCAAAGGAGTGTTTCTTTTCCGTTTCAAGATATGCTTCGTCGTTTTTGAGAGGCGACTTGATTCCTATATAGCGAGAGTAAGGTGAAACAAGAGTCTGCATTACATCGGAGCTGAATTCTCCGGATGGTTCATATACATGAGTTACGACATTACACTTCAGCATACCAGGTGCAGTGTTGCTGACTTGAGGATTAAGAGTAAATGTCGCGTTGCCGTTGTCGCCCACTTCACCTTTGGCAAGTTCCTGCTCGCTTGTTTCGTATGACTTGGTGATGTTGTCGAATACATATCCTTTGAGTGAACTCCATCCAGTCTTAGTCTCTACGATGGTCGTTGATATATCGTACTTTAATCGGCTTGCGACACCGCCATGAAGCCACTCTGTATGCAGCTTAGCCGGTGTGTAGCCATTGATAACCTTAGGAAGGTCGAGGTCAATCTTAAGGCGGTTAGGTTTGATAGTCTCAATTCTAAGACTCTTGCTGAACGATACATTACCAATGTTGACCTGAGCTGTCCAGCTTCCGGTAGGCGCGTCATTGTCTATAGGGATGTTGAATGCATACGTACCCATCACTCCGGCGGTCTTTGTCAGCTTCTGATATAATTGTCCGAGAGGATTAGTTACCTGTAGTGTCACAGGGTGATCTTGAGGCAATGACTTGTTCTTGTCGTTGAGCATGAAAGAGATATGCAGTGTGTCGCCAGGGCGCCATACACCACGATCGCCATATATGTAACCCTTAAGTCCGTTTTGAATGATATCGCCCGACACGTCAAACGAGCTAGTAGATAGTTCTTCGCCACGTTTCACTCTCAGATAGGAAACATCGGAGCCTTTGGTTGCCATTATGTATAATGGTTGGCCCAGTTTTTCGTCGATAGTAATCTCAGCTATGCCGTCTCCATTAGTGTTCCCCTTACCTATAAGTTGCTGCTGCATGCTATAAACCTCGATATTTACGCCACCTATAGGTTTCGCTTCAGGGATGTCGAGAGCTGTCACGCGTAATATGTTGTCGGTGCCCTTTATTGCAGTAAGGCCAATGTTTGTAGCAAGCACGTTCTTCCCGATAGCTTTATCGGAGTAAAAATACTTTGATGCTGGGTCTTTCTTAAGTTCATAGAAGTTGTCGATCCACCAGTCGTAGTCACCATTGTCGTATGTCTGACCGGTATAATACCATCCACCTCTGTCGAATTCGTTGCATATCTGGGTAAGCATCAGTCGGTCTTCTGCCTCCATCTCTTCTTTCGTCGTAGTTGGCAGTGAGTCACTCTCCCAAGCAGAGAGACGTGCATCAAGGCTCATCTCTATTCTGTACATAGCACCAGGCTCCAGCTGTACGCGGTCGGTCAGATCGATGGCGTATGTATGGAACTGGCTTAGATCATAGCCATATTCATCTAGGTAGAATGTAGTAGCAGCTATTGGGCGAGCAGCATACTTCAGTTCGTTGTAGCTGTCGATATCCCCTTTCTGTAGCATTGTGCCAATCATATTGCTGAAGATTTTGAAAACCTTCACCCTGATGCCTTTCATGTATATAGCTTGAAATGGCACAAGTATCTTGTCCGACTGTGGTATTATTGTGCCGTTGCCAACGAATCTCACTTCTGGTTTAGCTTCCTTTACAGTTACCATGAATATCTTGTCATCGTTAAGCGTCAGTCCGCTTCTGCTCTTTATAGCTTTAGATATGAAAACGCTTATTTCATCATGAGCGTTAGCGTCAGGATAGAGCTTCAGCTTATTGCCTTCAACCATGTCGACAGCTTCTGATTGATTGCCCATGATATAGGCCAGGCCCCGCATCTTCTGCTTAGGGTCAAGATTCTTGTTGAATGTCACTTCGATATACTTCGAGTCTCCTGATTTGTATTTAACCTCAAATACAGACAATGTTTCCGATGAAGGAATAACAGTACTAATGATGGTGTTCTCTTCGAGATTAAGTTCTTTGTCAGCTTTAGTTGTCACCGCTAGTGTCTGCTCTTTGCCACCTTTGAGTAAAGCCTTGAGTATATGTGTTTTGCCATCTGCAGGATGACTCCAGGTGTTAGTGCATTCAGCAGAAAGTCCAATATGTTTTTCCACTGTTGCTGCAGACTCTATGTCGGCAGTATTAAAGGCAAATGTCAGTTCGTATTGGTCATCGTCCGTCACGTCAAATGCAGTGAGGCATCCGTTGACAGCAAATGGTTTGGTTGTATAGCTGTATGTGAACTTTTCTCCTTCGTGAAATATACTCTTAATATCCACTTCAACTGTATATACAGTATTGCGTTCCATCTCTTTAGTTGGAGTGAATACAAGCGTGTGGGTATCAGAGAAGTAATATTTACCCTCCACTTTAGGGGATATGGTCATTACCTGTTCTGCTTTGAGACTGTCGATCCTTCCTTGAGACAGGTCTTGAGAAAAGATGATATATACGTTTGATTTTCTTGAAATTATGCCGCTGGTATAGGCGGCAACATGCTCATTATAAACAGGTTCTACGAATGATGTATTAGAGTTCCATTTGCTCAATACGATAGATAGGAGAACTGCTATTATACCCAATACTCCTACTGCTATTAATGCTGTCTTCTTCATTTGTCTTGATTTGTATATATATTCTCAAATTTACTGTTTTTTTTGTCAACGTAAATGTTGTCGCTTTATTTTACATCGAAAATGATAGTCTTCCGGTTCCCGTTGTTGTCTATTATAGTCAACGTGTGAGTGCCAGCCTGAGGCTTCGTCGCTATTTCGTGTATGCCAGATGTCTCGCCTAAAAAGATGTCGTCCATGTGCCAGTAGAGAGTTGCTTTGGGGTCTCTACATACAGCTTTAAGTACCACTTGTTCCAGTTCTCCGTCAAATCCTCTTGGCAGAGCTATTGATGTGCCGTGTTCAGGGTATATGATAGCAAAATGATCCTTTGATTCAGTGCGGCAGTCATTGCGCATAGGAGGAAGAGGCTGGTAAGATGAATTGTGGCTTTTGTAGTAGTATTCCTGTGCCGTTGGCAATATGAATCGTGATTCGGTTATTATGTTTGAAGTGTTTTCGCAAGTGCTATTTACTTGCCATCGTTTGTCGGTCGACAGATGTACAAGACGGCAGAAAGAGCAAACTTTAGTGTCAGTACATTGACGTGGGATAAGCACAGTGTCGATCTTATCGCATGTTTGCGAAGCAATACATCCGCTCTCTCTGCAAATCACCATCTCTTCCATGTCGTCTAACGGTTCCTTGAACCATTCGCTGTTGTCTAGAATCGAGAACACGTCAAACATAAGAGGTGCTGCATATCCAACGCCTGTCATTCCAGATCGGCCTTCGCCACTAGAGTTTCCGACCCATACGCCAACTACGTATTTTGTTGTTGTGCCGATAGCCCAAGCGTCTCTTGAGCCCCAGCTTGTTCCTGTTTTCCATGCTACTTGCTTCATAGAACTGAACATTTGCCAGTCGGCCTCTTCTTCAGGTCTATTTAGAGCACTCATGGCTTTGTAGGCATGCCATATAGATGAAGCTGATATAGTGGCCTTGTTTTCCAGTTTGTTTTCGTTTCTTTTCTTGTCAGTTAGTTGTAACGGATGAATATCGTCACTACTATATTTGTTGCCGTTAGCAGTGAATCTGTTCAGTCGTCGTGATAATGACGCATACATTCCGACGATGTCCCATAATGTACCCTCAGCTCCTCCCAAAATGATGGCAGCTCCGTAGTGATCTTCGCTATAGTGTAGAGTTGTCATTCCAAGACTTTTGAGTACAGCCATGAATCGTCCCGTATTGTATTGTGACAGCATTCTTACCAGAGGTACGTTTAATGAGCGTGTGACAGCTTCGTCAGCATGAACAGCACCATAAAACGTTTTGCTGAAATTTTGTGGTGTAAAGCCATTGATGTTTAATGGTGTGTCAGCAAAAAGCATTCTTGGTGTTGTTTCGCCATCGCTCATCATTGCAGCATAAAGTATAGGTTTTAAGACGCTTCCAGTGCTTCTTTCGCTCTTTATGTTGTCCACAAGCATAGTAGCTGAAGGTTGTCTGCTGTTACCTACGTATGCTATCACGTTGCCAGTTTCCACATCTGCCACCAATACAGCTATGTCATCAATGTAATTAGCTTTATAGCGTAGAGAGTATCTGTCAGCCATTTGTTGAACAAGCGTCTGGATATGATAATCAATTGTTGTCTTTACAGTTTCACCCTCGTTTGTTTGTGAGATGCTAGCAAGCAGTTGTGGCGCAATGTTGGGTATAGAGTATGGTATATCAGGTAACTGTTCATCAATGGCAAGGTTGTATTCTTGCTCACTTATTATATTTTTTTCATATATAGTTTTCAGTAAGTTGTCTCTTTTTTCTTTCAGAGCATTCCTGTTACGTCCGACGTGTATCAGTGATGGTGAATTGGGCAATACGGCCAATGTAGCACATTCTGCCCATGATAGTTCGGTAGCTTCTCTTCCGAAATATCTCCATGATGCAGCAGATATGCCTACTATGTTACCGCCGAATGGAGCGTTTGAGGCATACATCTTCAGTATGTCATCCTTGCTATAAGACAATTCTATGTCGAAAGCCCATAAAGCTTCGGCAATTTTCTGTATAATGTTTCTGCTTTGGTTTCCTCTAGCCATGCGTGCAAGCTGCATGGTTATAGTACTGCCACCTTCAACGATGTGTCCCTTTTTGATGTCGTGGTATGCAGCCCTTGCCAATGAAATGATGTCGATACCTATATGGTATCTGAATCTATGGTCTTCGTAGTTGATGAGACACTCTATATATTTATTTGATAATGTATCTGTTTGTGGAAATCTCCATTGGTCGTCTGTAGCAATCTTTGCTCCTAGTAATATGTTGTTTTTATCGTATATTATAGTGGATGTACTGCTCTTGAATAAAGGTCTTGGTACCCATATATGAAGAGCAATCATCGCCGTTATTATGACGATGATTGCTGTTATGATTGTTTTTTGATGTCTAGGTTTCAATTTTATTTGAAGAATTCTACTGTCTCTTTCAGTCTTTGTGCTTGTTCGGCAAGCTCTTCTGCGCTAGCAGCAAGTTCTTCACTTGATGATGCGTTTGACCTCACCACATTATTAAGCTTCTGAATCGCAATGTTGATTTGCCCGGCTCCAACATTTTGCTCAACGCTTGCAGCAACTATTTCGCTGACAAGAGAGTTTGTGCTTTGTATTTTAGGTAAGGTCTCATTCATTACGATATTAGCAAGTTCAGAAACCTTAAGACCAGAAGTTGACAATTCGATAATCTGGTCGGCAGCGATTTTACTGTTTTCAGCGAGCTTTCGTACCTCGTTGGCTACTATAGAGAAGCCTTTCCCATATTCTCCTGCACGTGCAGCCTCAACAGAAGCGTTAAGCGCCAAGATGTTGGTCTCTTGAGCAATATCGTTGATTACCATTATTCTCTCTGCTATGTCTCTATTGGAGTTGAAGACATTTTGAAGGTCTCTTACAACTTCGTTGAATTTCTGGAAGGCCTCGTTAGACACACTGTTTGTCATTTCTGCGTTGTGTGTGTTTTGAGATATGTTTCCAGCCATTTCCTCCATTGTTGCCGATAGTTCTTCGATACTTGCGGCCTGTTCGTTAGAGCCGTTAGATAGCATCTGCGACGTAGAATGAACCTGTTCGCTTTCGACAGCCAATGTGTTTGCTCCTGTTTTGACAGCTTCTGCAATTTCAATAAGCTTTGTACACATTTCTTGTAGCTTGGTGCTCATCTCTCCTATTTCGTCGTCAGCTTTATAATCAAATGTCTGATGGAAGAATCCGTTGGCAATTTCGTTGATTGTAAAGTAGAATTTGCGAATAGGCTTTGAAATCAGTTTGTTGATGCTGATGCTTATTACTGATACTATGATTATACATAATATTATAAAGAACACCATCATGCCGGCAAACATTTGGTTTGCGCCCGCTGTTATGTCGCTTTTAGGGATGGCTGCAATCATTTTCCAGTTTGGCGTGCCATCGATAGGAAAGTTCATTATCAGGTAATCATCGCCATCTGGTTTTTCTACATATTCCTTTATGCGTTCGCCAGTCATTATTCTTCTTGCTGCTATGTTAAGACCCTTATAGTCAGTCAATGTGCTATCAAGTAGGTTGAAGTTAAGCAGGAAGTCCTTGTTCTGATGTGCTATAATGTTGGTTGCTCCATCGATTGCAAATACATATCCATTTTCACCGATCTTTATGCTATTAGTTATGTCGCACAAAGCGTTAAGGCTGACGTTGGCAGCTAATATACCAACGATGATGCCTTCTCGGTTGATTGGCACAGCCAATGTGTATTTCATCTCGTTAGTAGATTTCGAGAAGTCAGGATTAGTCATTGAAAACGACTTGTCCAGTTCGAAAATATCTTTTACATAAGCACGTTCGCTCAAGTTGTGGTCGGATTTGCCTTTGCCAGCGATATAGTATGAGCCGTCTGGTTCTATAACAAAAAGCATGCTGTATGTGTTCCTGTCATTGAAAGCACGTATGTTGATATACTCTTCCATTGCACTCCAATTCATGCTTTTGACATCGTTGCGTTCTGCAATCCATTCTAGCTGTGTCTTTATTTGGTCAAGTTTTTGAGAGATGCTGATTGCAGATTTGTCGGCTATCTCGGCTACATATTGCTCTGTTGTTTTGGTGTTAGAGCTTACAGCCTGGTAATAGTTGACCGCCATCATTGCGATGAGAGTTAGTCCGACAAGTGGTAGTGTTGATAGTAGGAGTTTCTTCCTCAAAGACATTTTTACCGAAATGCGGTTGCTGCTTTCGTTAGCATTTGTGTTTCCCATATCAGAATTTTGTGGATTTTCAAATCTTGTTTTGATACTCAAATGTAGTCAACTGAAATAAAAAAAACAAGGATGTGACATGTTTTTTTGTTATATGCATAAAAAAAGCTGTGCCTTTTGAGCACAGCTTGTGATATATATGATTCTAAAAATCTTACTTATTGATCTCGTAAACGCGAATCCAGTCAAGTGTCATTATCGCTCCGTTTACATCTCCGTCGTTTGTTATGCTGCTACCGATGTTGATATACATAGGAGTCTGTGGAACATTGTCTTTTTGGCTAAACACCTCGACACCATTGATGCTCCATGAAAGTTTTTCTGGTGTCCATAACAGTGTTATGATTTGATATTCGCTGAAATCAGCTCCGTCAACGGAAACTTTCTTGACTTTATCGCCGTTAGCTGAACCTACTATGATTTTTTTCTTGTCAGAGCCTAAGCTAGCAACATTAATTATAGGAGTGTTCTTTTCTGACTGCATCCAGATAGTGTGTACAACAGGAGAGCTCTTGCTCATCTTGACCTTAAAGTCGAATTGACCATAAAGTTGACGGAACGAGTTGCCAGTGTTGATGAGTGAAGAAGTGAATTCGAATTCACTGTTTACAAAACCTAGGGCAGGGTTCCATCTCTTTCCTGTAGCAGTTTCTTTACGAGTTATGATGCTCAGTTCAGAAGCGCTTACTTCAATATTCTTAGAATTAGTGATCTGTCTTTCGTTCATCTGTGAATAAATGGTTCCTGCAGCGAAAGCGTTGCCGGCATAGCTGCCTATTTCCCATTTAGCCTTGTCGAAACTTACGAAGTTGTCTTCAAAGATCAGCTTTCTCTTTGCTATTGAAGCAAAGGCATTTGACTTTTCGTTTTTGATGAACCAAGTGATGTCCTTGCTCTTGGCCAATGCTTCATATTCGTTCAGAATCTTTGATTCCTCACTCTTCTTGAAGCGCTTAGAGTCTTCTATTTCAGCCTTGAATGATTTGAATTCCTGTGAGTTTACGTACTCTTCAAGTTCCTTGAACTTTTTGAGTTTGTCGCTGCCTTCAGTTCTTACAAAGTTTTTGTAGGCATCAGAAGCTTCTGTCTTGTTTATAAACTTAACAGCGCTAGATTTGGCAAGCTTCTTATACTCATTGAGGGTTTGGTATTCAGGAGTCTTCTTGAAGTCTCTTTGTGCAGTCAGAGCCTTGAATTCAGATGTGCTTACGACCTGGCTCAATTCTACAAAACGGTTGTAGTCGCTACTTTGTTTTGCTAATGCCAATCGCTGATCAAGCTGCTTGTCCTTGAATTTGCAGTATTTCTTGATGTCGTCGGAATCTTTAAGCTTTTTATATTCCTGCTCTTTCTTATATGGTTCGGTGTCACTGAATTTCTCAGTCTTCAGCTTATTAACCTTGTTTTTGAAATCTATAGAATTGGTTAAGTTGTTTAGTTCGATGTAACGTGCATATTCTGCAGATTTAGCAATCTGTTTGAATCTTTCGAAATCAGCAACGTTTTGATCAAGCTGAGCCTCATATTTCTTGGTAGATGGATATTTGCCACCAAATAGAAAACTGAAAAATCCCATTATATTGTTAGTTAGTTTTTAACATGTTTAACATTGCGAATTTAGTCAAAAAAACTAAATCACGCTCTTTTTGTCACCTTTTTCTACGAGCCTAATCTATTTTTGTTCCTTTTATATTTTATCTATTAGGCATGATTTATTTATTTTAGTTATTTTTGCGTCAAACAGAATTTTTATAACGATGAATATACAGAAAAACGCTTTTGTCGTTCTTACATACGAATTGAGAACAGAAGGTTCGGCAAATGGTCCTCTTGTTGAGAAGGTGACAAGTGATAGACCTCTTAGATTTGTTTTTGGAATGCGTATGATGCTTCCTTTGTTTGAAAACCATATTGCTGGTTTGACATCAGGTGATAAGTTTGAATTTACCATTGTAGCAAAGGATGCATACGGCGAGTATGATAAGGATTCGGTAGTAGATATACCTAAGAGTGTTTTTATCGTTGATGGTCAGCTGAGAGAAGATCTTCTTAAGGTTGGTGGTCGAGTTCCTATGATGAATGATCAGGGACAGCGTATCGATGGCATCGTTTCTGAAGTGACTGATGAGGTCGTTAAGATGGATTTCAATCATCCATTAGCCGGTGAGGATCTGTATTTTGCTGGTGAAATTATTGAGGTTCGCGAAGCTACAGAAGAAGAATTGCATCCTCAACATCGTTGCGGTGGCGGCTGTGGCAGTTGTGGCGGCGGTTGCGGTAGCGGCGAAAACCATGGCGATTGCGGCTGCGGTGGTGGCTGTGGTGAAGATGGTTGTTGTCACTAGTTTTTCTAATAAATTTTGTTTAAAGTGAGAAGTTCATTTGGCAATATATTCCGACTAACCACATTTGGTGAGTCACATGGCCAAGCAGTTGGTGGTGTTATTGATGGAATGGTACCTGGATTAGATATTGATGTTGAGTATATTCAGTCAGAGCTCAATCGTCGACGTCCTGGTCAGTCGAAAATCACTACTCCGCGTGATGAGAAGGATCGTGTTCAACTTTTGAGCGGTGTGTTTAACGGTAAGACAACAGGTACACCAATAGGTTTCATGGTTGAGAATGAGAATCAGCACTCTTCTGATTATGACAATATTGTGGATACGTTCCGTCCTTCTCATGCCGATTATACTTTTCACGAGAAATATGGCATTAGAGATCATCGAGGTGGCGGCCGTACGTCAGCTCGAGAAACGATATCTCGTGTAGTAGGAGGAGCTGTTGCAAAGATCTTGCTGCGTCAATATGGGATTTCTGTTAAGGCTTATACTAAACAGGTGGGATCCATTGTGTTGGACACTCCGTATTCTCAATTGAACATTGATTCTGCTGAAGAAAATATAGTCCGTTGTCCTGATCAGTCTCTTGCTGAAAAGATGATAGAAGAGATTGATAAGGCTAGAATGGAGAAAGATTCAATAGGAGGAGTCATCACATGTGTTATAACGGGCGTACCTGTCGGTTTGGGTGAGCCTTGCTTTGATAAGTTGCAGGCACTTCTTGCTCATGCAATGTTGTCGATTAATGCTGTTAAAGGCTTTGAGTATGGATCTGGTTTTAGTGGTTCTGCGATGAGAGGCTCACAGCATAATGACCTGTTTTATATGGATGGCGATAAAGTTCGCACACGAACCAATAACAGTGGTGGCATTCAGGGCGGCGTATCTAATGGCGAAGATATCTATTTCAATGTGGCCTTCAAACCTACTGCTACTATCCTTATGGAGCAGGACACTGTAAACTCTCTTCATCAGGAGGTGAAGACAACAGTTAAAGGTCGTCACGATCCTTGTGTCGTTCCTCGCGCTGTGCCTATCGTCGAAGCTATGGCTGCCATGGTGATTGCCGATGCTTTATTAATGAATAAGACTGTTAGAGGTTGATATATAACTAGACAATTACTATAAATGAAAAAGGCGATAGACTTGGTCTGTCGCCTTTTCTTTTGTTATGATTGATGTTTTAGAACTTGAATGTTATGCCACCCAGAACATTTACTCTATGAGAAGAGTATCCCAGCCATTTTCTGTAATCTTGAGCAGCTAGGTTGTTACAATCGAGAAATGCAGTCCATCGGCTATTGATTCTATATTCAGCTCCCATGTTGATGTCTAGTATCATGTCGAGTTTTTCTTTGCTGTTCTTCTCTGGATTATATGCATATCTTGCTCCTACAGAGTTTACTCCTGCTTTGATGAGCAGTTTGTCATTCCAGAAGAAGCGAACATCAACTCCTGCTTCATAGTTTGGTTTGTACCAAGGCTCTTCCAAGTAGTTAAGTTTCCACTTGTAGTATGTACCTTTTAGTATTACTTGAGTCTTCGCAGTTGGTGTTATGCTCAGTTCTCCTTTTATTCTGCCCACTTTACCGTTTTCGTTTATCACTTCAAACATGTTAGTGTATGAATATGACTTTGTCGTTGTTGTGTCGGCTTTCAAGAACTTTTTGTTTACAAAGAAGACTTCATCATCAAATGATTCGTATTCTGCTGCAATATCAAATGCAACAACATGCGCAATCTTAGCTCTTACGCCTGCAGTCAGCTTTATTGGAGTCTGAGTTGTCTGTATCTCATCGTATTGACCGGTTTCCTGTACCCATGCTCGGTCATATGAATCAGAAGAAACCCAAGGGTTGATTTTAGCCACTTCTCTAAAAGTGTTAGCTCTATATCCACCGGTCAAACCTAAGTATAGCGATGCAGCTCCATCAGATACATTAAAGTCTGCGTAAATATCTGGTTGATAATAGAAGTTGTCTTCTGCTCCACCAAAGTCAAGAACGAAATTCAATCCTGCACGTAGTGATATGTGATCGAAGTCTATGCCAAAATGTGGCGTAAGTGTGATGTCTGTATGCTTTCTCGTGCTAAGCCCATTAGGTGAAGAAGAGTATATAGACCCCTCATAGTCATCATCTACATTTATCTTTGAATTGTTGACCTTGGCTATGATGTCAAACAGATAATTTGTCTTGATTGGGAATCTTAAGTATCCGTTGAAATGTATGTCTCTCTCTGTTACTCCTGTTTTGTTCCCGAAATATCCGAATCCGGCTCTTGCACCGAAAGAAAACTTGTCACGTGGGTCAACAAGTCGATTGTTGAATCCAAGCTGAATGTCAAATGATGTTTGTCTTTGCTTGATGTCGGTTGCCAACGACTCGCCGTTTACAATGTCGTTTGTAGAATTAAAATAATTGAGTGTCGTGTCGATGCTCTGAAACCCGTAGTGTTTATAAGTGTAGTTTAAAAACTTCAAGTCAGCATCTAACGCTATTTTGTTATAGAACTTAGCATAGTTTGTGCTTATCCAGGTGTTTGTTGTAGGAGCTTTAACCTTTTTGTCTGTTTCGTGAAGCTTGACCTTTCCTAGTGCAGAGCTGTTGCCTAAATCGACATTAAGGTGATATTTCTCGTTAGTTCCTATGTTATAGACAAGCTGACCTATGAATGAGCCATAGTTGCCGACACCACCTTTTACCCATGCGTTATATGGCATTTGTTCTGGTTTGAAGTCCATGGTAGCGACCTGGAGGCTGTCTGGCTTCGTCTTGACAGTCTCAACTTTATTAAGAACCTCATACTTAAATGTCGCTTTGTACGACATGGTGTCATCGATTACAGGATCGACTTGTAGCTTATATGGATTAGAGATAGTAGGCAGGTAATTGTTTACCACCTCGACATCTCTCTCTATCTTGTTGGCTATTGTGTCTTGTTGTGCATGAACCAAAACAGGGAAAGCACAAATCAGGATTGAATATATAATACTTTTCATCATTGTAATGTCGTTTAATCAGGTAGGGTAGCAGTGTTCACCTTCCACGCAGAAAGACGTTGAGAAATCATGTCTGATATATCGTCGTCTGCAGAGTAGCTTTCACTTAGGCTCTCGAGGTATTGACGAGCCTGGAAGTCATCTTCCTTCTGATGATATATATCGGCAAGAAGAATAAAGCTTCTAGCAAGCCAGTATTGATGTGGCGTTCCTTGCTCTACATAATCAAACACCTCTTTTTCTGCATTTTCGATATCGTTCTGATCAAAGAATGCTTGTGCAATAAGATATTTAGCCTCAGCACCTTCTGCACTCTTTGTGTTCTCAGATAATTCACGAAGTGTTGGTATCGCTTCTGTTGTCCTATGAAGGGTGATGAGCGATTTTACTTTCAGGTATTTAGCTTCGCGCATTATTTCTGGTGATGCCTGAGGCATGTCGATAACCTTGTCGGCACTAGCTACACATGATGCTGCGTCACCTGCTTTTTCAAGACATCTCATCTGTCCAATTATAGCTTCAACCTTATTCGTTTCAACCTCTGCCTCGTTTTCCAGTCTCTGGAATGAAGCAAATGCTTTTTCGTAGTTGTCAGCTTTGTAATATAGTTCGCCTGTTCTCAGGAGAGCGTCTTCTGTGAATATGTTTCGCGCTTGTTCTGCCACATATTCATACGATGTCAACGCTTGCTCATTGTTACCTTCGCTATAGTAGCATTCGCCCAGATAGAAGTTTGCACCCATTACGAAACGTCCATCTCCAAATTTGTTCAGATATTTTTGGAGTGCAGGTTTGGCATTCTCCATGTCACCTTTGAGATATATCCTTGCAGCACTAGTAAACATCAATGAATCTTGCTCGTGAAGCTCAAGCTTTGCAAAACTGCCCAATGTGTTTGTGTACGCCAGATAACCATCGAAATCACCAAGCTCCATATACACATTTCTGAGTCCTGCTAAAGCATCACTTGCATCAGATGTAGATGGGTATTCGTTGATAACTCTCTTGTAGAACGCCATTGAATTGTCGTATTCTGATGCGTTGTAGTATAGCAATCCGAGCTGAACCATTGCTTTGGCTGCTAATGATCCCTTAGGGTACTTCTCTTTAACCACTTTGTAGTTGTAGATAGCGTCCTTAATCTCGTCCATTGCTACATGTGCTCTTGCAATTTCATAATATGCATTAGCGCAATATTGTGATTTAGGATATTGCTGTATAAGAGTCTTGAGCTGGGTTATCTTTCCCTTGTTGTCTTTTGTAAGGCCGAGGCAGATACCTTTTTGCAACATCGCATAGTCTCCGACTTGTGAAGATGTCTTCAACGCTAAGTCGTAGTATTCTATGGCAGGTTTGTAGTCTCTCTGAACATACATGCAGTCACCCAAACGGTTGTATGCGTCGGAAATCAGACGTTTGTCAACAGTGTTGTATAGACCTACATATTTCAAGAACCACTTACGTGCCTCTGCATATTTCCTTCTGTTAAAGTGAGTGTAGGCAATGTTGTAGTGAGCTGTAGTGAATTCGTCAAGCTCAGATGAACTATAAGCGTTAATGAAGTTCATGTACTGCTGTTCAGCGGCAGCATACTGATTGTTTGTTCTGTACAGACATTCGCCCTTCCAGTAATATGCGCGTGCTTTTAGTTTCTTGTCGTAGTCTCCGTATTGCAGGCTATAGTCAAAGAACTCAGTCGCTTCGTTGAAGTTCAAGTTTGTGTATAACTCGAGGCCTCGGTAGAATGAGAGGCGTTGCATAGCCGTGTATATCTTCAGGTTTTTGTGCTGAATCTTTTCCATTGTAGCCAAGGCTTGCTTGTAGTTCTTTGTGGTAACCAATGCCTTGCTTATATAGTCGTATGCCTCGTCAACCTTGTCGCTCTTAGGATATGTATCGACAAATTCAATGAAGTCGCTTACTATTTCGTTGAATCCTGTGAAGTTGAGTTCGTAGGCTAGTTTGAGTTTGTTGAAATGTGCATCTTCCTTGATGGCTTTGTCGAAGTCATACTTAGATGCGGCCTCGAAAGCTGTTCGTGCTCTTTTCTTGTCGTTAGCCTGGAGATAGCATCCTGCAAGATGATAGTATGCGTTTTGTGACAATTCATCTTTCTCGCCAGTGACCTTCGACAGAGCATTTGAAGCCTCGTTGTATTTACCCAAATGATAATAGCACATGCCTGTATGGTAGTAGTCGGCACGGTTCATATTCTTTGTCAGGCTCTGTAGTCTCTCGTAGTTAGTTGCAGCCTTCTGGTATTCTTCTATCATGAAGTGGCCGTCTGCTACTATTCTGACCATCTCTATGGCCTTCTTGCCCTTTGTCTGTGTCAGTGGCTCTGCGTAGCGAATGGCTTCAGTGTAATGTCCTTGGAGGTAGAAGATGTGAGCTATGTAGTATGGTGCAACATTACTGAACCCTGCATCCTTCTCAAGTTCCAGGAAAGTCTTAAGAGCCTCGTTGAGACTCCCGTTTTCGTAATCTACGTGAGCTTTATAGTATTTAACGGCGCTTTCGTACTGTGAGGTGCCTTTGAGTCTGTCAAAATATGATAATGCCTTGTTTCGTTTGCCGGTTACAAAATAGCAATAGCCTGTTTTAAAAAGAAGGTCATTTCTGTGTTCTGGGTCGACCTTCTTATAGTCAGCTTTTTCAAACCATTTGAGGGCCTGTCTTTCACTCTCGTTGATAAGGTAATAGTCTCCGAGGTGATAGTACATGTCATGTCGGCGAATGCTTTGTTTGCATTCGCGAATGAACTGTGTCATTAAGCCAGGCGCGTCGTTATTGTTTAGGCGCTTGGCAGATACGGCATGGAAATACTTGGCGTCGGTAGATAGGATGAAATCTGTCTGATTCCAATTCTCAATGAATTGTGCAAATGCGGAACGAGATGCCCCCCACATTTCTGCATCGTAGAGTTGCATTGCGGCGTTATATTCAGTCTGTGCAGTCTCGTGAACTCTTGACCGTTGTGCTGATACGCCAATGGCAGTTGCAGCCATTATTATGGCTGTTAGTCTTTTTTTCATCAATAATGCTTATGTCATGCGGCAGTTCGTGTGCTCGCATATAGTTGTCGTGACAAAGTTAATTAAACTTGATGATATATCAAATAATTTTATTGCACGATCTTGGCCTCTATTCGGCGGTTCACAGCCCTGCCTTCTTCCGTGTTGTTGTCGGCTACTGGTTGCGTCATGCCGTAACCTTTGTAAGTAAGTTTTGCACTACTGATACCTTTGCTGCAGAGATAGTCAACGGTGGTCTTCGCTCTCTCTTCAGATAGTTTTTTGTTATATTCTGCTGATCCGACATTGTCTGTGTGACCTCCGATTTCAATCTTTATGTTCGGATTGCTTCTCATCAGTGCGATAAGCCTATCCAGTTCCACGAATGACTCTTGTTTGAGCTCGGCAGAATTGGTGTCGAAGAATACGTTTTTGAGTGTTACTCTTTGACCTTTCTCGATAGGTGACAATGGTATGTCAAGTGTGACCATACCTGATGTCGCCTTGACATTGCTCAGAGCATAATTCTGTGAGTTGAACAGATATCCAGGGCATGTCGCGAACAACCCGTAGTCTTTGCCTGCAGGCAAGTTTACTAGGAATGTGCCACTTGACTTGTCTGATTGCGACTTGACTCTATTCTCTTTAGTGTCAAGGCTAACAAGTTCTATGTCCGCCATCAATGGCTGTAATGTCTTACTATCATATACATGTCCCTTTATGTATGAAACAGGTTCAGGACGTATCTCTTCTGGGACTTCAAAGCATAGAAGGTCTTGTTTCTGTATGCCATTCTTTTGCAATCTTGTCGATGACATGTATGCTGTTGTGCCAGCAGCGTTTATTATAAATCCGTTGTCGTCGAGAGGAGTGTTGATAGGGTAGCCTATGTTTCTTGGCGTGCCCCAGTCTCCATTGCCGTTGCGTCGGCTGATGAATATGTCGAGTTTTCCTATGCCAGGCCATCCGTCGGACGAGAAATATAGTGTTTTGTCATCAGGATGTATGTAAGGCGATGTCTCGTCTCCTCTTGTGTTGATTGAGTCGCCAAGGTTGACGGCGGTTCCAAAGATAGGCGTGCCTGTTTTAGTGAATCCTGTTATCTTTGATTTCCATATGTCCATACCTCCTTTGCCTCCTGGGCGTCCGCTGACAAAGTAAAGAGTCTGTCCATCAGCTGAAAAACATGGCTGCGACTCCCAGTATGGTGTATTCACAGGTGCTCCTACATTTATAGGTTCTGACCATCCTGTCGGTGTTTTCCTGCAGAAATATATGTCACAAGATCCTTTTGAATCTTCCCTTCCGCATGCTGTAAAAAACATCCATCTTCCATCTGCCGAAAGCGCTTGTGCTCCTTCATTGCTTGAAGTGTTGATGCTGACCATTGGAACAGGTGCAGACCATTCGTTGTTTACTTTTCTGCTGACATAAAAATCTTCTTGGAAGTTAGAAGGAACTCTTGGCAGTAGTTTGTTTTTGGCATAGGCGTCAGGATCGCGAGGCAGCTGCATCGTGAACACGAGTTCTTCTTCATCAAGTGTGATGCTAGGCCAGTATTGGTCATATTCTGTAGCGACATTTTCCGAGACAAGATGTGGCTTATATGGCACAGGATGTTCCATGATATATTTGATAGCCATAGCTTTCTTTATGAGAGCATCAACGTTTTTGATGTTTTTCTTGCCCTGTGCAAATTTCTTATACAGATCAAACCATTCCATGGCTTCGCTAAATCTGTTGAGGTTGCATAGTGCTACACCGGCATTGTAATATGCTGTGATGAAATATGTCGAGTCTATTGTGACGGCCTTTTGTATGTGAAGGAACTGCTCTTCAAAATCTCCTAGGTTATAATATACCTCAGCAAGGGCATGGTATGCTTCCTTGAAATTCGGGTCGTATTTCTTCGCCGTTTCAAAGTTTAGTATTGCCGACTGGTATCTGTCATACATGGCGTCCATTTCGCCTTTTTCGTATGCTTCTATGGCTTTTTTGTTCTTTGTACTATATTTCTGGGTTTGCTTACCTTTCGATTTCTTTTGAGCTTCTGTTGTTTGCCATGCAGAGGCCAACAGGCATGCAAGAAATATGAGTAGTAAATTTTTCATGTCGGTTCGTTTTGATTATAATACGGCTTGAAGCTGAAAATGTTTGTAATGAAAAATCCTGCCAGGGCTTTAACCTCCTGGCAGGATTGCAAATATAACAAATAATGGTTGTTAATCCCTTTTAGAATGCGAAATTGATACCAAGAGAATATGTTCCCTTTATCTTGTCGGTATAAGCAAATTCGCTCTTGTTGCTGTTGAGCAGGTTGTGTGCTTCGAAGAATACTTCACAATTAGAG
This sequence comes from Bacteroidales bacterium, assembly GCA_024401335.1. Lineage (GTDB taxonomy): Bacteria > Bacteroidota > Bacteroidia > Bacteroidales > Marinilabiliaceae > W3P20-009. Next base: position 76,264 of record JAKSLH010000004.1, on the reverse strand, counting down.
ACAGGCTTGTATCCAGCCTTGAAGTTCATTGTGAAAACGGGATCTATGTCCTGAGTTCCGAAGATTGTGCAGATCTCGCGTTTGCTCATGAAGTAAGCGAATGTCGAGAGTGAAAGCTTCTCGGTTGGCTTGTATATGAGACCGATGTTGCCATAGAATGATGGACAAGCCTTGTGCTTGTAGCCATTTTGGGTTTCTGGGTTTTCGGCTACTGATGAACCGAAATAATACTCGTCAGTCTCAGTGTTATATTCTATGTTATATTTCATCGCATAATAAAGACCGAGTGGACGTACGTTGCCATCAATCATCTCATTAGCGGCATACTTCTGCAAAAGACCTGCGAGGTATGTCTGCTTCTCGCTGTCGCTCATAGCTTCATATTGCTCTCTGTAAGGATGTACAGGTGTGTAGCCTGTGCATGCGCCTACATACTTCTGTGCTGCTGCCAATCCTGCTACTTGTGCTTCTTCAGCAGTGCCGCCGTTCATCATTACTTGTGTTGCTGCAGCTGTAGCATCTACCTGGACATTATACATGATTTCACCGATGAGTGGAGTTATGTTTGCTGTTGTGACAGCAGCTGATGTGAGAAGTTGCTGTCTGATCATGTCTGCCTGGCTATACTGGTAGTAGTCGTCAATCTTTGTCTGCTGAACGTTTGCGTTGACCTTAGCAATGAGTTTTGGCGAAATGATCCAGTCAACATTTACTCCGATACCCTTCTGGTAAACCTTGAATGGCATACTGTCATAACGTATGTAGGCCTTTGAACCAAACATGTTAGGAAGCATAGCACCTGCCTGTTCGCTTGTGAGCTGACCTGTCATGAGGCCACCAAGTATTGTTGTCAAGTCGTTTGACGAAAGTGTCAACATTGACTTGTATGCCTTAAGCTGACCATAATCCTGGCTTATTGAGTAGAATGCTTCTGCGTCAACAAGTACCTTGGCGGTTGGCTTCCAACGATATCCGAGTTCAAAATTGTCGATCTTAACAAGTGAAGCATCTTCGTTACCCATGAACTGAATCCAGTGTGGCATAGATGCGTTGTGCCAGTTGTAGTTACTTGAAGTGTTTACAAAGGCAGCTGATCGACGTGCACGGCCGTAGTTGGCACGAATGAAGTTTCTGTCGTTTATCTCGTATGAAGCAACAAACTGCCATGATGGGTTGAAGTCATCAGGAATAGTTGTCTTGTCGAAACGTCCAGCACCTATCAAGCGGAGACCTTCGTGCTTGTAATCAAGTCGCAAGCTACCAGAGATGTCGTCGTTTTCTACATTATCATTGCCTTGGCTATAGTAACCCCAGAAACCAGACGTTTCATGTACACCTGTGCCGTCATTGTAGTCAAGGTACTCTGGCTTGTGGTCCTTGAGCTTGATGTACTGGTATCCAACACCAGGCTTGATGCCTAACTCGCCAACCTTTATAGTGTATTCTGCTGATACACTTGCTTGCTGGTTATACATCTGGAAACCTGCAGCTCCCATACAATAGTGGTTGCAACCTTGATAGTAGTTGGCAAGAAGCTTGAGGTTCTTGATGTCGGCATTGAGGTTTGTGTAGAATGTTGAGAATTCACGACCACGCACACTAACGTTGTCCTGACCTACCTGTGTATTGTTTTGATATGAATACTGGTAGCCAGCTGTCAAATCGAAACGGATGTCGCTCTTTGGAACAAATGTTACATACGCATTGATACCGTCGTTTCTACGGCCCATTTCAATGTCTGGATATGCCTCCTCAATGTTGCTCAATCCCTTGTAGCTGAATACTATGCCATTTTCGTCATTTCCTGATGCAGTGTAGTAATTGCTGTAGTCATTCAGTGAGATGTGCTTTCCTTCTGACACGTCTTCTATTTTGCCTGATGCTAATCCAGTAGCAAAATTACCATTGCTCATGTAGTAGTTCGGACCATCAAAGAGCGATTTGTCATTGATGATGTATGTGTTCGATGAAGGAGCAAGATACAATGTGTTGACAGCTCTCTTATGACGCTGCATGTTGTATGTAAGACCAAGGCTCAATTTGCCAAATGTTTTGCGGAGAGCACCTTCTGCCTGTCTGAAATTGTTTCCAAGCTTGAGGCTACCGCTTACTTGTGCTTGAGCGTTGTCCGGCTTCTGAGTGATGATGTTGATAACACCCTGTACTGCGTTAGGACCATAGAGTGATGATGTCGCACCTCTAACTACTTCTACTCGCTCTATATCTTCTATAGAGATAGGTAGGTTTTCGAGGCTAGGCATACCCACAGCGTAGTTGTGAGTAATTCTACCATCAACCATCACAAGGATGTTCATATTCTCAGTGTAAACATACATGTTGTTGTCCGGAATGTTGGACAAGCCTCTCATCTGAACATCGAATACACCAGGAAGCTTCTCTGATACCATCATACCAGGAACAAGTCTCAAGGCCTCTTCTACTGTAGAGCAGCCGTATGTGCGTATCTCGTCACGTGTGATAACTGTTGATGACAAAGGAGAAGTGAACGAGTTTTCCTCCTGCTTTGATGCTGATGATACGTTTTTGTTCATGATCATGGCAAACAACTCATCAACACTTGATACTCCAAGTGTCTCAACTGCTTCCATGAGGTCTTCGAGAGGCAACTCAGAAAGTTGTTCTATGCTCATGTTGAGTATCTGCTCTCGACTGTATTTCTGTTGTGCGTCCACATTTGTAGCCATTAACATGGCAATGAGGGCGACTGCGATATACTTCATTTTCATATTGTAGATTTTTGCGTTTCTATTTGTTTGTTAGTCCACTTCTGTGCCAAGCTGCAATAGTTTTTGGCTAACCTGTAAACCTCTTTTTGAGATATTCTTGTTTGAAATCTCGAATTTCAGCTTGCCACCTTCTGACTGGAATGATATCCCAGCACCCTGTGCACATTGCCCTTTCTTTCCGCTGACAATGAGGTTTTTGTTGCCTTCCTGGGCGCTTATCAATGCGCCTATCTGACCAGATTTAGCTTCGCCAAGATAGACGATGTCACTTTTCTGTATGCCATTTGGAGTGGCAGATTCTTTTACTACGACTTTGCGTGCACCAATAGATTTTGTGGCCGCAAGTTTGTTGAGCTCCGCTGCAAGGTCATTGTCGCCAATAACTGTAATCACGAGGTCTTTTGAACTGTCCTCTGATGGCCATCCGATGTTTTTGGCAAAGTTATAGATGTAAAGCGCTTGGAACTGAGCCATCTGAGCCTTACATATACCACAAATTGCAAGCATTACCCCTAGGAAAAATAGTCTTTTCATAAAGAAATGGTTTTGTTGTTATTACTTGTTATTTAGCTTGATACGTATATGTTATTAATATGTTGCTAATATACCGATATAATTCCTGAAAAGAGTCCGTAAATACTTCCTATTATTTGCTGATTTGTTCTATTGATTGTCCTTTTGTGTGGTTGTATCTTATGTTGTGTGTCTTAGCGTGTTATATGTAAATAGAAAGGTGGCAAAATACTGTGTAGTCTGCCACCTCGTTATTGATGGGTTAAATATGCTTCTTAGAAGCCGAAATTGATGCCTAATGTATAAGTTCCACCTATCTTGTCACTATAAATGAACTCTTGCTTTTCTGTGTTGAATAGATTGTGCGCATTCATAAAGAATTCGAAGTTCTGCATAGGTTTGTATCCAATCTTGACGTTTACTGTACAACGGTTGTCAAGTGTCTGTTCGCCAAAGCCAGTCTTGAATGTTCGTTTGCCGACGAAGTTACCAAAAGCTGCTATGTTGAGCTTGTCAATAGGCTTATATATCAAGCCGAGCATACCATAGACAGATGGTGTTGCTTCATGTTTTACACCATTTTCTGTTGGAGGCTCTTCAAAGTTTGTTGATCCGAAATAGAAGTCATTGCCTTGATGTTTGATAGCGTGGTCTTGGCCAAATTTGTTGAGCTTGTCGATATACTGTGGGTTTGTGAAGAACGAAACCACAGCTGTCTGTGCATCCATACCAGTTTCTGCTATTATGGCGTCTATCTCTTTGAAGAAGTCGCCTACAATCTCGCCCGAGAGCAGATGTGCATAGAGTTCTTGTGTCGCGATGCCAAGCTGTTTAGATATGCCTACATTCTTGTTGTATTCGTAGTAGTCATCAAGTTTTGTTTGCTGCACATTAAAGTTCAGCTTTGCTATAAGCTTTGATGAGATGATGTAGTCAACGTTCATAGACAAGCCCATCTGGTTGGCCTTGAAAGGTACGTTTTCATAGTTGAGATATGTTCTAGTCTCCATGCCGTTCTTATAAACATATCCACCCATGGTTGCGTTGTCAAGTCCGAGTACCGGACGTAATACTGTCGCACATGCTACAAGGTCCGTTACCATGTCAGTGCCACTGATTGCAAACATAGACTTAGCAGATCTCAAGAATCCGAAATCCGACGACCTTGAATAGAAAGCTTCTGCATCAACCAATATCTTGTTTGTTGGTCTCCATCTGTAGCCTATTTCGAAATTGTCTATATGTACAAGGTCTGCATCAGGGTTTCCAGTCATGTATATCTTGGCAGGCATCATGTATGTCTTGTTCCATTGGAAGCCTGCAGATGTGTTCACAAGACAGCAACTTCTGTTGGCGCGTCCATATACAAAACGAATAAAGTTTCTATCGTTGATGCTATAGTTAGCGGCAAACTGCCATGAGCTGTTCCACTTGTCTGGTATTCTTGTCTTGTCAGAACGGAATGCTCCTATGAGTCGCAAGTCGCCAATCTTGTAGTCGAGTCGCAAACTTGGTGCTACGCTATATAGGTGTGTCTCTGTGTTGAAGAATCCAAAGAGTCTGTCTGTACCCTCGGCAGGTTTTGTTCCAGCCTTCTCATAATGCCATGAATAAGCTTCTGTTGCCGATGTACCTGCACTTACTAGCGTCTGGCGGTTAGCTTCTCCTTCTGTGTTATATACTGGCAGATAGTCCTCACATTTTATCCATTCATAGAAGACGCCTGGTTTGATCGCCAGATCCCCGAGTTTGAGGGTGTATTCTGCGTTTGCATTGAATGACTGTTCCCAGAGTTTGAATCCTGCAAGACCTTTTACATAGTCTTGTATACCTGCGTTATAGCCCAGGTTTACGCTGAAGTTCTTTATCTGGCTGTTAAGGTTTACATATCCTTTCTTAGCCTCGCGTGTTGTCAGTGGCGCGATGAAGTCCACTACTGTCGATACTAATGCTGATGACTGGTGATAGCCTCCTGTAAGGTCGAATCTTATGCCATCTGAAGGAGCAAAACTTATATAGCCGTTTATGCCTTTGTTGTTGCGCGACACGTTAGGATCATCATACATCTCTGTCAAGTTTGTAGATGGCTCTGTCGCATTGCTGAGTGTGCTGCCCACATAGTTGCGGTAGCGGTCAATATCCTTTGCCGACATCCATTCTTCGTCAACAGCCAGGCGTATCTTGCCGCTCTCCAAGAGCTTCTTCAGTCCTTCCTCATCCACAGGCATATTGCGTGTCGATTCGAGCAGGTCGTCGTCTTCTACGTAATATCTGTTCGACTGTGATGGAGCGCTAGGAAGAAGGTTTGTTGTGCGTCCTCTGTGTTGCATGTTGAATGTGACACCTGTCGACAGCTTTCCGTCCATCCATGTATTACGTATTGCTATGTCGCCTATCATGTTACTGTTGTTGCCCATCTGTATGTTTCCTGCAACAGTCTTCGACGATTCGCCAGGTTTCTCTGTGATGATATTGATCACACCGCTCACAGCATTAGCTCCATACAATGCTCCGCAGGCTCCTCTTACTACTTCTATTCTCTCAACGTCCTCTATTGATATAGGCATGAGGTCCATTGTTATTGCCGCGATGCCATAGTTGTGCATAGGACGTCCGTCTATCATCAACAGCGTGTTAGCGTTCTCTGTGTACATGATAGAGCTGTTACCCGGTATGTTGTTCAAGCCACGCATCTGTATATCAAAGTTGCCTGGTGTCTTTTCTGTGACAATCATACCTGGTATAAGACGGAAGGCCTCTTCAAGCGAGAGTATGCCGTATGTGCGCATCTCGTCTTTTGTGATTACTGTAGTCGATAGGGGAGAGGTGAAGGCGTTCTCCTCTGCTTTTGATGCAGATGATACGTTCTTGTTCATGATCAATGCAAAGAGTTCGTCAACACTCGAAACGCCTAGTGTCTCTACTGCATCCATAAGCTCCTCGAGTGGAAGCTCTGATAACTCTTCTATGCTCATGCTCATGATCTGATCCTTTGTCAGTTTCTGCTGAGCATCAACATTGATACACATGAGCGACGCCAATACAAGCACCGCAATATATTTTATTCTCATTTTCATGGCTTATAGTTTTTAGCTGGGATGTTCTGTTCCTTTAGTCTACTTCTGTGCCGAGCTGAAGCAGTTTCTGGCTTACCTGCAGACCTCTTTTCGAGATGTTCTTGTTTGATATCTCAAACTTAAGTTTGCCACCTTCTGACAAAAACGCGATGCCAGCTCCTTGGCCGCATTGTCCATTCTTGCCACTGACTATAAGGTTTTTGTTGCCCTCTTGGGCTGTAATCAGCGAAGCTATTTGGCTTGATTTCGATTCGCCTAAGAATACAATGTCGCTTTTCTGAATGCCATTTGTCGTTGCTGATTCCTTTACGACAACCTTTCTAGAACCAATCGACTTTGTTGCTGCCAGTTTGTTGAGCTCAGCAGCCAGGTCATTGTCGCCGACAACAGTGATGACAAGGTCTTTCGATCCGTCTTCTGAAGGCCATCCGATATTTTTAGCGAAGTTGTAAATGTAGAGCGCTTGGAACTGCGCCATCTGAGCTTTGCACACGCCACATAACAATAGCATGATGCAAATGAAAAAAGATTTCTTCATCCTTGGTTATTTTTTAGTTGCTTAATTATGGCAAAAATAGTCATAATTACCTTTGGTTGTGCCTTTTTTGTGTCATAAATAGTATCTTATTTGTTCTTTTGTTGGGTTAAATATTACAATTTGGTGCTGTTGAGGGACATTATGTAAAAAAAACGGCAGCATGCATATGAGTATGCATACTGCCGTAGTTGTTTTATTATGTAGCTGATTATTTCATCAGTTTCTCTATCTCATCCATCAGTTCGTTCATGCGCTTAATGGCATTGTCAAATGGCTCTGAAGTTGTCATGTCAACACCAGCATCCTTGAGTATGTCGATAGGATATTTTGAACCACCAGCCGAGATGAAGTTGAGATACATCTCTCTCTCTTTGTCGCCACCTTTGAGCACTCTTTCTGCAAGAGCCTGAGATGCTACAAACGATGTCGAGTACTGATAAACGTAGAATCCATTGTAGAAATGAGGAATGAATGCCCACTCTATGCTTACGATATCATCGACCTTGCAAATACCCTCTGCATCGCCGTAATACTTCTTTACTATATCACCATATAGCTTTGTGAGCGACTTGCCTGTGATTGGCTCGTTTCTTTCTGCCATCTCGTGCATCTTAAGTTCAAACTCAGCAAACTGAGTCTGACGGAACAGAGTGCCCTTGAAGCCGTCGAGCATACTCATGAGCAATGAGATCTTTTCACCTTTATCAGTGAGTTTCTTGAGCATGAGGTCATCGAGCAGAGCCTCGTTGAATGTAGATGCCACTTCGGCAACAAATATCGCATATCGTGCTGTTGGGTAAGGCTGCTTGCTGTTCGAGAAATAGCTGTGCATTGTGTGTCCCATCTCATGGATGAGAGTGCCTACAGCGTCATACTGGCCGTTGTAGTTGAGCAAGATGTATGGGTGAACATTATAAGCGCTTCCGTTCGAATATGCACCAGAAGCCTTGCCCTTGTTAGGGAATACGTCAATCCACCTTTCGTTAAATGCTCTTTCTACAACTTTGCCGTAATCATTGCCGAGAGGTTTTACAGCTTCAAGAACCAGCTTTTGTGCCTCTTCGTATGTGAATTTGAGGTCGACACCATCAACGGCAGGAGCGTAGATGTCAGAATACTTGAGTTCGTCAAGTCCCATCAACTTCTTCTTGAGAGAGAGGTATCTGTGGAAAGTAGGCAAACTCTTGTTGACATTTTCAATCAACGAATGATATACGCTTGTAGGTATGTTGTTATAGTAGAGAGCTGCTTCGAGGGCTGAATCGTACTTATAGGCCTTTGAATAGAATACATTCTGCTTGATGTTGCCATTCATCAATTCGCCTATTGTGCCCTCAAACTTTCTGTATGTGCTCCAGAATGCGTTGAAAGCCTTTTCGCGGTCATCTCTGTTCTGTGATGCTCTTACTTGACTATAGGCAGCCTGATTGAGTTCCACCTCAGTGCCATCGCTAAGAGTTATTGTTGGCCAAGGCATTTCGGCGTCGGTAAATACGTCATACGTGTCAGATGGCACATTGCCCATGATACCCATCTTAGCCATTAGTTCTTCTTCGACAGGGCTTAGAGTATGAACCTTGTTTCTCTTGATGCGGTCGATACGCATGCCATAGAGAGTCTTGAGTTTAGGTTCCTGCTCCATGAACTTGTCGAGAGTCTCGTTGTCGATAGCAGCAAGTTCAGGATCTACGAATGCAGAAAGCTGAGCAGCCTCAGTGCTGAGGTTTTGGAGAACCTTGATGCGTGAGATGTTTTCAGCCACTCTCAAGTCCTGATCTTTCTGTAAAGAAGCATAGATGTAGAGTTGCGACAACTCTTGACCCAATGCAGTGTTGAACTCAAAGAAATCAAGCAAGTTCTTTGCGCTCTTGCCGAGTGTGCCCTTAAAAGAGGCAACCTCCTTAATTTTTCCTGTGAGTTCGGCCTTTTTTGCCTCCCAAGCCTCGTCATTGGCATACAAGTCGTATACGTTCCACTTGTATTTCTCTTCAATTTCTGATCTTTCTTTTTGTGCCATAGCATTAAAAGGAATAACGGTCATGCCGCATAAGATAGCGGCCAGTGTAATAACGTGTTTTTTCATTTATGAGTTGTTTGGTGCACAAAAGTACACATTTTTAGCTCAATAAATCAAGCCCAAATGCCACAACCCATCACAATGAAATAAATCTCACCACAATGAACGATGATTGTGGCGAAATATTGCATTTCATTAAACGAAAATAAATCACAGACATTTGTAGCCGCTATAATCCGTACAGAAGCAGATGACGCGAGGAAAGCGCTGTCTTATATGTCCCAATACTCTTCTAATTATCTTCATGTTCATCGAAACACGTACTTTCATAATATATCCAAGTATACAATATGCGAGTATAATGTTACCTGTTGCTTTACAATACCCTTGGTTATAGAACGTTAAGAACTAGTAATAAACAAAAACGCATTTGTCAGTCATTAATTTATTATTAACTTTGCCGCGAAATAATATACGTATATGATAACAGTAACTGATTTAGCAATTCAATTCGACAAGAAGCCTCTCTTTGAGGATGTAAATATCAAATTCGCTCCTGGCAACTGCTATGGTGTGATCGGTGCAAACGGCGCCGGAAAGTCAACTTTCCTCAAAATCCTCTCTGGTGAGCTCGATTCTACAAAGGGCCGCGTTGAAATGGCTCCTGGCGAGCGACTCTCTGTCCTCAAGCAGAACCACTTCGCTTACGAAGAGTTTACAGTTCTCGACACTGTCCTCATGGGCCACACTAAGCTCTGGGATAACATGCAGAAGAAGAACGAGCTCTATGCTAAGCCTGACTTCAACGATGAAGACGGTATCGTTCTCGGTAAACTCGAAGAGGAATTCGCTGAGATGGACGGATGGAACGCTGAAAGCGATGCTGCTAACCTCCTCTCTGGCCTTGGCATCAAGGAGAAGTTGCACAATCAGTTGATGAAGAACCTTACAGGTAAGGAAAAAGTGAAGGTGCTCCTTGCTCAGGCACTCTTTGGTAACCCTGATAACCTTCTCCTCGACGAGCCAACCAACGACCTCGACCTCGATACCGTTCTCTGGCTTGAGAATTATCTCGCTAATTTTGAAAATACTGTGATTGTTGTATCTCACGACCGTCACTTCCTCGATAATGTCTGCACCGATATCGTTGATATTGACTACGGCAAGGTTAAGCTCTTCTCGGGTAACTATTCATTCTGGTATGAGTCTTCACAGCTCGCCCTTCGTCAGCAGGCTGCTCAGAACAAGAAGGCTGAGGAAAAGAAGAAGGAACTCATGGAGTTCATCTCTCGTTTCGCTGCCAATGTCGCTAAGTCTAAGCAGACAACTTCACGTAAGAAGATGCTCGAAAAACTCAATATTGAGGAGATTCAGCCTTCTACTCGTCGTTATCCTGGTATCATCTTCACTCCTGAACGTCAGGCTGGCGATAAGGTCCTCGAAGTACGCGACCTCTCTTACGAGCAGGATGGTGAGCTTCTCTTCTCTGATGTATCTTTCAATATTGAGAAGAACGACAAGATAGCTCTCCTTAGCCACGACCCTCGTGCAACAACAGCTTTCTTTAAGATTATTAATGGTGAACTTCAGCCTAAGACTGGTACTTTCAGCTGGGGTCAGACAATTACTACTGCCTATCTCCCTGTTGATAACACAGAGTTCTTCCAGAAGGAACTCGACCTTACTAACTGGCTTGCTCAGTTCTCTACTAATACTGAAGATTATTTCCTTCGCACATACCTTGGTAAGATGCTCTTCTCTGGTGATGATATCCAGAAGAAATGTACAGTTCTCTCGGGTGGTGAGAAGATGCGTTGCATGATCGCAAAGATGATGCTCGCTAATCCTAACCTCGTGATGCTCGACCATCCTACCAACCATCTTGACATGGAGTCTATCCAGGCATTCAACAATAACATGAAGACTTATCCTGGTAACATTATCATGACTTCTCATGACCACGAGTTCATCCACACTGTATGTAACCGTGTCATCGAAATCACTCCTAAGGGTACAATCGACAAGTACATGGACTTCGAAGATTACATGGAGGATGAGAAGATCAAGGCTCTCCGCGAAGAACGTTACACTAAGTAATGGATAAATTATTCAACTTACCATATTTCGGTTCGGTGTGGCATTGGGCTCAATTGCTCACACCGGGCCGAAATGTTTTTGAGGCGCATGGTAATTACCTTCGTCGCACTTTCCGTAGCCGTACCACCATCATGTCGGCCAATGGTCCTATCGACATGACGGTCCCAGTCTATAGCAACAACGACGAGCCTTACGCTCTCTCGCGTATCAACTATAGTACTGACTGGACATCAGAACATCTCAACGCCTTCCGCTCTGCTTACAACGCATCGCCTTTCTATGAGTTCTATGAAGACGACTTCAAGGCTGTCTATGCCAAGAATCACGAACTTCTTTGGGATCTCAATGTGGATATGATGCAGCTTGTCGCCGAACTGCTCAATATCGATGTTATGCCATCCTTTTCTGAGGATTATATAAAATGCCCTGAAAACATTCGCGACTATCGTGTCGCTATCGAACATAAGAAGGGCGATCGCCTTGCTTCTGGGATTAGCGATGTAGAGTATTACCAAGTCTTCCGTGATAAATATGGTTTCGTGAAAGGACTGTCCATACTCGACCTCCTTTTCAATATGGGCCCTGAAGGCAAGCTGGTTCTGAAGGCGATGTCCAATCCAATAGGGTAGGGTGCCATGCTTCATTTCCTGCTGACTCGTTTTAATCTTAGGCTATGTTGATAACCGACAAGGATGTCCTTCGCGACTTCTCGTTAGATTTCAGACTGAATGATTCTATGTTTTCCAATTATATCTTACGCTTCATCCCTTCTATGATAGTAAAATCTTTCCGTCTTCTGATAAACAAGATTATTCGCTCATATAAATAAAAAACACCGCATTTCATATATTGATGAAATGCGGTGTCCCTTTTTACCTATCTCTTGTTATTCTGCAAAATAGCAGTCACGTAGTGCCATGGTATGATTGTCACCAGTGAGTGTTATCTCTTTCTCTTGACGGATATCTGCCGATGATGCACCTAACTTTATCATATATCGACCAGCATCTACCGACCATTCTCCATTTGCGTAATAACCCAACTGCTGTGGTGATACTGCAAATGTGACTGTCTTCGATTCGCCTGAAGCAAGGGCTACTCGCTTGAAGCCTTGCAACTGTATAGGCTTGAGTTTTGCCGATCTGTCAAGTGGTGATACATATAGCTGAACAATCTCTTCACCTGCTACATTTCCTGTGTTTTTAACTTCTACTGAAACATTGAAACGTCCGCCATCTGTCTTTGCAACAGAGTCTATTGTCATGTTTGAGTATTCGTATGTAGTGTAGCTAAGGCCATATCCGAATGGATAAGCTATGCGCGAATCATTTGTGTTGCCATAGTTGTAGCATACAGCCTCGTGTATCTCCTCGTTAGGATAGCTAACGCTGAGCTTGCCCGATGGATTGACATTGCCATATATGATGTCTGCCAAGGCATTACCACCTTCTTCTCCTGGATACCATGCCTGAATAACTGCAGCACACTTGTCTGCAATCTTTGATATCACTTGTGCACGTCCACCGAAGATAACAAGAATCACAGGTTTGCCTGTTGCAATGAGTTCTTCTACATACTCTTCTTGGCGGCCAGGCAGTCTCAAATGTTGTCTGTCTCGGTTCTCACCGCATAGAATTGCATTCTCACCAACAGCTGCTATTATGACATCGCTCTTCTTCGCCATGGCAAGAGCCTCTTTCATGTCTGCTTTCTCGCCACTGTCTATCATTCTGTTCTGGATGTTGACAAGATATGCTACTCGTGGGTCGCCACTGCTTTCTACAACAGTCTCAACTTTCTCTGTCCAGTCACAACCTCGTGAATACTCAAGTGATGAACCTTCTGGAAGGCGACTTGTAAGTCCGTCCTTGAGGTTTATGATGCGTGGATGCATATCGTCCTCTATTGATGACTTCCAGAAGAAACGCATCGACTGGTATGTATAGTCGCCAAGCATAGCCCACATGCTGTTGGCATTAGGTCCTGTGAGAGCTATCTTCGATGGCTTGTTGAGTGGTAATATACCGTTGTTGCGCAAAAGAACTACCGACTGTGTCGCTAGCTTATATGATGTCTGACGTTCTTCTGGTGTATCAAACTCTATATGTCCTTCTGCAGCAAGTACAGGATTCTCGTCAAGTAGTCCTGTAAGTGCCTTTAGCTTCAATACGCGTTTTACAGCTGTCTCAAATGTCTGCTGTGATACAAGACCTTTGTCCATTGCTTCAAACAGGTGCTTATAACTGTTGCCCTCAGGGAAATCTACATCATTGCCGGCGTTGATGGCTGCTGCTGCTCGCTCTACATCGCTCATGTTGTCGTCTATCTGCTCTATTGCACCATAGTCGCTTACTACAATGCCGTCATAGTGCAAATAGTCGCGCAAGATGCCCTGAAGTACTTCGCGATTGGCTACGCATTTGGTGCCGTCTATGGCATGATAACCTGGCATGAGCACTTTGCTGTCGGCCATTCTTATGATGGCTTCGTGTGGCAGCAATATCTCCTCCATCAGCTCCTTCTTGTCGGCATCACCTCCTCCGCCATATCCTAGGAAGTGCTTTGTACATGCAGCTACTCCTTCTCTCAGGTCACCGTGTTGAAGTCCTTTTACAAAGGCCACACCCATAGCTGCCGACAGATAGCTGTCTTCGCCGTATGACTCTTCAAGACGGTTGAAAGAAGGGTTTCTGACTACGTCCACCATAGGTGACAATGCCATATATCCACCTACTTTGTGTAGTGCGGCACCTGTCTGATATGTCTTCTCTTCAGCGAGCTCTGGGTTGAATGAACATGCCAATCCTATCTGCTGTGGATATACTGTCGCGTCATATCCATTCACACCGCTCAACACTTCCTCGTGGAAGAGAGCAGGAATGCCGTTTGGTGTGTTCTTGATGAGCCAGTTTTGCATAGTCGCTACCATGTCTCGCAACTCGTCTGCTGATTTACGTGTATTGAGTGCAAACTGCGAGAAATGACCGATGCCGTTAGGTATTATCTCTGCGCATTTAGCCGTGTCGAGATTGCCCTCCTCATCAAAAAACTGTGTCAGATAAATGCCGTGTAGCTGAGCTAGACGTTCCTCCTGGCTCATTTTCTCATAGAGTGCATCGACTTTCTTGTCGATGTTGTTGTCAGCAGGGCCCGATGCGCATGATGCTAATGAACAGGCAACAGCCGCTGTCAATAGTTTTTTTGTTGGTTTATTCATATTATTATTTGTGGTTTACTTCTCTTCGATGATTATTGACTTGTAACCGAGTTTTGTTACTGCTTCACATAGTTTGTCTGCTGTGTTCTTGTCCTTACGATATTTGATGGTCACAGTCTTTTTCTCTATGTTAACGTCAAGGTCTTTCACGCCTTTCTCGTATGGAATGTTCTTCTCTATCTTGTTTTTGCAGTTGTTGCATTTTATGTTTGATGACAATACGACAACGGCTATCTTGTCATCTTTCTTGTTGTTGTCTTGGGCCATGCCTGATATACTGATACAGACTGCTATGGCTAGCATGATGATCTTTATTGTCTTCATGTATATATGTTTTTTATGTTTATTCTCTGTCTATGCCCCATCTTATGCCTAAGTAGAACTTCCTCGTCATAAGTGGACCCCAGATAAGCGAACTGTCGAAGTATTGCCCGTATGGATTCTCAGCATCTATGATAGGGTTGAACTGTGTGTAATTGCCTATGTTTTCGCATCCTAGATATACGCTCCACCTTCTGAATAGTTTTGTTATCTGGGCGTTGTACATCTGGTATGATCCGAATGTTGTTGGCCTTTGTAGTTCTATCGGATTCTCTGCTGTTGTCGGTATGCGACCACCGCCACTGAGCTGCATATTCATGTCAAATTGCCAAGTCTTGAGTGGCGTTGCATATGATAACGTGACAAGTCCCTTGTATCTACTTACTAATGGCCTGCTTTGCAGTTTTCCTCCTGTGGTCTGCTTTGTGTCATTTCGTCTCCATGCAGCTGTGACTTCGAGGTTGCGTATTGGCTCATATTTGGCTTCTATCTGTATGTTGTTGGCAAATGACCTGTCTTCTGAGAAATATGCATGCATCTCACGTGCAGAATAGTCAAAATCGGTCGTCATCTGATTCTGGAATTCTGTACGGTAATATTCAGCATTGAGTGTCAGCTGCTTGTCAAACAATGTGACATATTGGGTGACATTCAGGCCCATGTTCCAAGCTTTCTCTTGACCATATACGTCGCCTATATACCACTTGCGTGACGATGTCAGCAGATAGTTGTTTTCTGCCATCAACGCCCCTGTGCGATATCCTTTGCCTATGGCGGCTCTGATGATTGTGTTTTGTGTAGGTGCATAACGTATATGCAGACGTGGCGTGAAGAATGTACCGTAGTTGCTGTTTTTATCGCCTCGTATACCGGCTATGACGGTAAGGATGTCTTCTAACTTCAAAGTGTATTGAGCAAAGGCTCCTATCGATATGTCTTCAAGATGACTATTTATGAATACGGATCCGTTGCCTTTCTCGTTCATTATGTCACCTTGTGAACTGACACCTGCATGGAGCGCATGTTTCTCGTCGTCCCACGTCCTGTTATATATTACATTTACGTTGTATGAGTTGAGATTCGCTCCATATGTCTGCTGTCCGTAGAACGAATGCTGATGATGGTATATATATCCTGTTGCTATTCCAAGGTTGTTCTCGCTGTTGAAGACAAATGCATTCTTCATCCATGTCTCTACTCGGTCAGTCTTGATGTATATGCCATATAACGATTTTGAGATATCCGATCCTTTGAAGTCCATCTGGCCGCTGCGTCTCTCTTCGTTAAGTGTCTTAAGTGTGAAATGTAGGTTGTATCCTCTGTCGTTATGGTAGTTCCATCGGTTGATGAGGTTGAGTTGTTTTGTTGTCGGCTCATCTCTGAATCCGTCATGGTTCTCGTCCATTGATCTGATGTCTTTGGATGCATTCACAAGTATCGCTGTCGATGCATGATTACCTATGTGGGCTGTTACATCGGTATTGACCTCTGTTCTGCCATTGGTTGCTGCGAAGATATTGGCCGATGCTAGTTGGTTCGATGTCGGTTTCTTATACTCAATGTTTATCTGTCCTGTAAATGCTTCATAGCCGTTTACCACTGTCCCGACGCCTTTCGACACCTGTATTCCGTCCATCCATGGACCTGGAACATACGACAGTCCGAATGGCGAGGCTATGAGTCTGAGGTTGGGAACGTTCTCTACTAGCATCTGTACATATCGTCCCGACAACCCTAGCATCTGTATCGTCTTAGCTCCTGTAGCGGCGTCTGCATAGTTTACGTCAACTGAGGCGTTGGTTTCAAAGCTCTCGCCTAGATTACAGCAAGCGGCTTTATACAGCTCCGAAGCACCTATGTCGATGGTTGCCAGAGCGCTCATGCGGTTCATGTTTTGACCTGCCTTGCGTGCTGATATTTCTACCTCTTCAAGCGTGGCTGTCTTTAGTCTGAACGTCACATCTCTTGTCTTGCTGATGTCTATGGTGTCATTGACGTAACCTACGAATGTGGCTACTAGCTTGGTCATTCCTTCTGGTTGTGCCGCGCTGAAGTGTCCTTCAGTGTCTGTGACAGCTCCTCGCGATGTCCCTGCCCAAATGACATATGCTCCTGTCAATGGTTCGTTTGTTTCCGCATCTCTTATTGTTCCCGTGATGTTCTGGGCCAGTGTATATGTGGATGAGAGCAGTAATAGCGTTAGTATGGTGTGCTTCAGAGGCATCGTTTCGTGTTTTATACTGCGAAAATAGCAAATAAATCTTAAAACAACCTTATATTTGCATCTATGATTAAGATTGATATTCATCCACATATATTACATTTCAAACAGCCTGCGGGTACTTCTCGTGGTGTTTATACCACTCGTCAGGTCTGGTATCTCGTGGTGAGAGATGGCGATAGGGTAGGTATAGGCGAATGTGCTCCTCTGCCCGATCTTAGTTGCGAACGTGGTCCCGAATATGAGAATCATCTTCAGCGTCTTTGTAGGCATACAGAGGAATTGGGGTATATCGACTATGAGGCTCTGCGTTGCTATCCTTCAGTTCTGTTCGGTCTTGAAATGGCTTTTCGACATCTCCAGTCTGGCTCTTTTTGCCTTTGGAAATCTCCTTTCACTTGCGGCTCTCAGAACATTCAGATTAACGGTCTTGTCTGGATGGGCACTTACGATGAGATGCTTGCGCGTATCGAAGAGAAACGTGAAAAGGGCTATCGTTGTGTGAAGCTTAAGATAGGGGCTATAGATTTTGGTCATGAGATTGATCTTATCCGTCATATACGTACTACTTTTAGCCGGAAAGACATCGAGCTTCGTGTAGATGCTAATGGTGCGTTTGCAGTCAATGATGCTATGAATAAGCTACAACAACTTGCAAAGTACGACATTCACTCTATTGAACAACCTATCAAGGCCGGCCAGTGGAGCGAAATGGCTTCCCTTTGTGCTTCTACGCCTCTGCCTATTGCACTCGATGAAGAACTGATAGGTGTTAATGATATTCAGCAGAAGGATCTTCTTCTTGATACTATAAAACCTCAGTATATCATTCTCAAGCCATCGCTTCATGGCGGTATTCATGGCTCTGAAGAGTGGATTGCTAAGGCAGAACAACGAAATATCAAGTGGTGGGCAACCTCGGCTTTGGAAACGAATGTAGGTCTTAATGCTATCGCTCAATGGTGCGCCACTAAGAATCCTTCTATGCCTCAAGGACTTGGTACGGGACAGCTCTTTACTGACAATTTCTATATGCCGTTGAGAATTGTTGGCGACGCAATGGAAACTAATGTCGACGAGATGCCATCAACAGAAATGTTCTTGAAATGGCTTAATGCGTAAGAATAGACTATGATTATCGATGATATAGAAGCTTTTAAGAATGAGTGGAACGACGCTTCTGACCGTCTGCTTGTCCATACTTCTGGTTCGACTGGTAAGCCTAAACCTTTCTGGGCGTTGAAGGAAAAGATGGCCAATAGTGCTCGTCTTACTTGTGATTTCTTGTCTCTCAAGAGTGGTGATACTGCTTTGCTCTGCATGCCAATGAAGTATATCGCAGGCAAGATGGTTGTTGTTCGTTCTATGGTACGTAATCTCAGGCTTGTTGCTGTCGAACCATGTGGTCATCCCCTCGCCGATGTCGCCGAGCATATCGTTTTTGCTGCTATGACGCCTATGCAGGTTTATAATACTCTGCAGGTCGATGTAGAGCGACGTCGTCTTATGGATATCGACAATCTAATCATTGGTGGTGGCTCTGTCGATCTTGAGCTGATGAATGAGCTTGTTTCTTTCCCCAATAAGGTTTACTCTACGTATGGAATGACCGAGACTCTGTCGCATATCGCTATGCGTCGTCTTAATGGTCCCGATGCTTCGCTATGGTATTGTCCTATGCGCGATGTTTCTGTCTCTCTTGGTGACGAAGGTACTTTGGTCATCGATGCGCCTCTTGTGTCGGAAGGTGTCCTGGTTACCAATGATATTGCTGAAATACGTGAAGATGGTTGTTTCCGCATACAAGGACGTCGTGATAATACTATCAATACAGGTGGTATCAAGGTGCAGATTGAGGAGGTTGAAGCGTTTTTGTCTTCTCATATCAAGGGTGATTTCGCTATAACATCCATGCCCGATAAGAAGTTTGGCGAGATTATTGTACTGCTGGTATCGGCAATGTCTGTCGACGATGCTGCCGATGTATGCCGGATGACTCTCCCTCACTATTGGATGCCTAAATTGGTGAAGCGAGTGGATTCTATTCCGCACACAGGCACCGGTAAGATAGACCGTGCAACTTGTAAGGCTATGCTTCTATGATGATGCGTAGCGAGTATTAATTTAACCATTTATCGGATGAAGAAATTTCTACCACTTTATATCACAAATATCTTTGGCGTGATGAACGACAACCTGCTGAAGACACTTGTATGCTTTATCGGGGTCGCGTGGGTTAGTGATGAATACCAGTCTCTCGTTGTCAATGCAACGGCTGGAGCATTGGTTTTGCCCTATCTCTTTTTCTCGCCTTTGGCAGGTCGATTGCCACAGTTTTTCTCTAAGCTACGCATATTCAGAGCAGCTAAGTTGATGGAGTTGCCTATCATGTTTGTCGCAATAGCTGGTTTCTATTTTCATAATATATGGCTCGCTCTCTCTGCAGTTCTTCTTATGGGGCTTCAGAGCGCTCTGTATTCACCTGCCAAATATGGTCTTATCAAGGATATTGGTGGTGTCGAAGGAGTCTCAAAGGGCATGGGAGGCATGGAGGCGGTGGCTTTCTTCGGCATGCTGCTTGGTACTGTTGTAGCTTCTTTTATGGCTGAGATGTCCGATGCCTATTACTATTATTTTCTTTTGCTGCTGTTGGCTGTGATGGGTGCTGTTTCCTCATTTTCCATACGTGCTAATGAACAAAAGGCTGATACCGACACTTCTGCCAATCCTTACGTGTTCCTTCGTGATACGGCTAAGCTTGTTGGCCAGCATAAAGGTCTCCATCATGTGATACATCTTCTTTCACTTTTCTGGTGGCTCTCTGCTTCGTTGCAGATTGTCCTTATCCTCTATTGTAATGAGGCTCTTGGCATGTCGCCTTCTGAGACTGGTTATCTTCTAGCCCTTACAGCTATCGGTATCACTGCCGGTTGTCTTGTGGGTGGCTATCTCGACCATAGGTATTTCATGATTGGTTACGTGCCTCTGTTAGGTATCATCGATGCTTTGCTCCTCTTGGTGGCTTTTGCTGCTCCGCTGTCTCCTGTTGGCTTTGCCGTTGTTATCGCTCTTGTTGCTTTTGTTGGTGGATTATTTAAGATACCTCTCGATGCTGAGATTCAGAAACGAGTTCCTTCGCAGAAACTCAATGTTGTTCTCGCTTATTTCAATCTGGTCTCTTTCATCTACATCTTCATGGCGTCGGCCACCAATATGCTTGTCACATCTTTCTTGCCTACGGGATATGTATTTCTTGTGTTAGCTATCGTGATAGGATTTTCTTCTTTGTTGTTCCTTTTTGATAACAAAGAGGCTATCTGTTGTTTCGGACGTAGCTTCATGCATTTGCATTATGATGTAAAGCTTATTGGCCGAGATACACTTGATCTGCCTGAAGGAGACAATATGCTCGTTCTTCCTATGCATAGGGCTGTTATCGATCCTCTTATGCTTTTTGCAGAACTCTATGACAAGAAACTACAGCCTCTGGTTGATGAGGGCTATTTCAAGTTTCCATTCTTTGGTCATGTGCTTGGCTTGTTTGATGCTGTTGAGGTTCCCGATCTACGTTTGTCTCGTCGAGGATTAGATCAGGTGAGGAAACTCGATTCTATAGTGGTCGATGGCTTGAATAGGGGCGATAATATTTTGTTCTATCCTTCCGGGCATATAACAACTGATGGTCATGAGACTATAGGTGCCCGACATCTTGCTTATAGCATCTGCGGCAGTTTGCCCGAGAAAACCCATGTTGTTGCTGTACGTATTCGTGGACTATGGGGTAGTGAATGGAGCCGCTATAGATTAAACGCCACTCCTTCGCTTCTTCGATTGTTGCTTAAGAGTCTTGGACTCATCATGACAGGTGCGATTTTCTTTATGAAGAAACGTGTCGTCGAGATAGAATTCGTTGACATTACAGCTCAGACCAAGTCATGGAGCCAGTTGTCCAAGCTAGAGTTCAACAGATCTCTTGAGGCTTTCTACGAGGAGTGCCTTACCGATGAACTAAAGTAGTCTATTCAGGAATCTTTATTGTATAGCTGCGACCACGCGCGTTTGTCAGCTTGTTTTGTCTTAGCCACGGATTGAGATTCTTCATGGCTTTGTATGTGGTGTTGTGGTCAATGGCAAATTGTGCTATGTTAGCTATCGATGTGCTAACTACTGTGTCACGCGATGGGTATGGTTCGTATATGTCTTCGTCTGTGATGTTAAATCCGTATGTTGCTGGATCATTCATTATTATCTTGAAGGCAGCTATTCTGAATACATATCTTGCTGTCTCCTCTGCCCACAATATGTCGTAGTACGAGTCTTGCATCTGGTTGCTCTTATTCTTGCTTACTCTGCCTTGACCTCCGTTATATGCAGCGGCAACCAATGCCCAAGAACCAAGTGAGTCGTATGCTCGTTTTAGGAATTTGCATGCTGCGTATGTGCTCTTTTCTATGTCGTAGCGCTGATCTACCTCGTCATTTATCTCAAGTCCAAGCTCTTTGCCTGTCGTTTCAAGTATCTGCCAAAGACCTACAGCTCCAGCAGGTGATTTCGATCCGACCCATAGATTACTCTCTGCTACCGCCAGATATCTGAAGTCGGATGGTATGTTCATCTCGCTGAGAATAGGATCTATTACGTCGAATATGCGCTTCGAACGCTTTATTACGAGCATTGTGTTTGTGTGCCAGAACGTGTTGGTCAGCATCTCTCGTTCTATCGATTCTGCTACGTCTTGCCTATCTATGGGCATTAATTCTCCAAATAACGTTATTGTGTCCGGTATGGCGGGGAGATATGTGCTGTGTGGCAGGTTCACTGCTTGAGTCTCTTCTGCGTTTGTCTCTATTCGATTAGTATAGTTAGTAAATAGGCTGAATAATGCCATGATTGCGGCGCCAACAAGTATGCAGAGGGCTTTTGTTTTCATCTGTAATATTATGGATAATCCCGCTGGGATGTCGTTATCAAATAAAAGACGGACAAAGTTCATTGTGAGCCTTGTCCGTCATTTCTGCGGAGAGACAGGGATTCGAACCCCGGATACCTCGCGGTATGCCGGTTTTCAAGACCGGTGCATTCGACCACTCTGCCATCTCTCCAATAATTAATGTGCTTTGTCTTTCAAAGACGTTGCAAAATTATTGCTTAGTTTTTAATTATCCAAATGTTTGTTGAAAAATTATGCTTGATCCTACTTGTATTCACTTGGAGACACTCCAAATTGCTTCTTGAAACTTGTCGAGAAATGTGATAGTGTACTGAATCCTGTCATGTCTGCTATCTCTGAGAAGTTATATTTGCCCTCTTTTATAAGTTCAGCAGCTCGGTTCAGCTTGTATCTCTTGAAGAATATGCTAGGATTCTCTCCTGTCAATCCCTTTACTTTGTAGTAGAGCTTGGTTCTTGATATGTGGAGCAGGTCTGTCATGTGTGTTACGTCGATTTCCGGATTCGCCAGCTCTTGCTCCATTATCTTATAGAGTTCTGTCATAAAAGAGTTGTCTTGTGGCGAAAGCACATTCTCCTCCAGTTTTTCTGTTTGTGTTGTTTCTCCCAACAAGTGACGAACCTTCTCACGATTCTGCAATATACTACCGATAAGCGCCTGAAGATATGTTGGATCAAATGGCTTTGTCACGTATGCGTCTGCTCCACAGTCGAGGCCCTTCACTTGGTCTTGGGTTGTGGTCTTGGCTGTGACTAGTATCACTGGAATGTGGCATATCTGTATGTCGTTCTTTACCTCGTAGCAGAATTCATAACCTGTCTTGCCTCCCATCATTACATCGCATAGTATGAGGTCCGGTGCCTTGTCGTTCACTAGAGTCAATCCCGATTCTGCGTCGAAACGGCTTGTTACGTTATATTTACTTCCTAGGAGAGTCTTGACGTAATGCACTATCTCTACGTCGTCATCTATAACTAGAATGTTCTGACGGTCGTCGTTTGTTTTTTCTATGCTATCATCGTCAACATCTTCGTTCACTGATGCAAGAGGGTAGAGGACCGACTGATTTTGTGGCTCGTCACATTTTTTCTCTTCTTCGCTGTATGCTTTCTCGCTTGTAGGAATGATGAAGCTGAATATGCTGCCATGTCCGTCTGGTCTGTTCTCTGCCTTGATATATCCATGATGGAGCGTTACAAGTCTCTTTACAAAGTACAAGCCTATACCTGTTCCCCAGTTGAATTGTCCGTTCGACTGCTTGTCGAGCTGATAGTAACGCTCGAATATCTTTTCTAGTTTGTCGTCTGGAATGCCCGATCCGTTATCCGTTACTGTGATCTTTATATATTTAGTGTCGTTGTTCTTGTCTGATATAGGGAATTGCTCTGCTACTTTCTGTTGCGAAATGACGTCAAATGACAGGTCTATTCGTCCTCCTGATTGTGTGTATTTTACTGCATTGCCTAATAGGTTATACATTATCTTTTCCATCTTATCTGCATCCATCCATACGAGGAAGTTGTCTTCAAGTCCTATAGTGTTGAACTCTATGTTCTTTTCATGGGCTTGTAGGGCAATGGCTTCTGCAGAGTTCTTTAGCAGTCCTATGATATCTTGGTGCTTAACTTGCAGACGAAGTGCGTCGTCTTCAAGTTTGTGGAAGTCAAGCATCTGGTTTACTAGTCTGAGCATCCTGTTGACGCTTCGTTGCACTATGCATAGTAATGCATGATGATCAGCAGAAACGCTTTCGTCGTTGACAAGTTGTGTTATTGGACCCGAGATGATTGTGAGCGGTGTTCTGAACTCGTGTGATACGTTTGCGAAGTAGCTCATATTCATCCTGTTCACGTGTTTCTCGTGCTCTTTCTCGCGTTCTGACTGCTGACGAGTCCATTGCTCCATGTGCAAACGCATGTACAGATGGAATATGAACAGTATAAGGCCTACCGAAACAAATGCGTATATCATTTCTGCCCACCATGTAGCCCATGGTGCAGGAGAGATCTTTACAGCAATGGCCTTCTCTACAAGAACCTGTGTGTGGTCTTTGTTTGTCAGACGCACTCTGAATGTGTAGTTCTTTGGCTTGAGGTTTGCGTAGAACGCCTCACGGATATTGTGTGCATCTACCCATTCGTCGTTGAATCCGTCTAGTATGTATTGATATGAGAAACGGTCGTCACCACAGTAGTCGAGTGCAGCAAACGATATGCTGAAGCTATTCTCGTGGTGGTTTAGCTTTATTTCTTCTGCCGATCTCAATGATTTGCTTATGCTGGCGCTTTGCGAAGGGCGTACAACTTGATTGTGTATTTTTAAGTCTTCAAAATATAGTCTTATGTCAGATGTCTCTTTGAGCTGTGTCGGGTTGAATACAGTGAGTCCATGTGCTCCGCCAAATATCAGTGTTCCGTCTGCTAGCTGGCACGACGTACGGTCATAGAACTCGTTTCCGCCTATGCCGTCACTCCTGTAGTAGTTTATTGCGATGTTTGTCGCTGTGTTGTATTTGGCCAGGCCGAATTGCGTACTTACCCATATGTTGCCCTGTTGGTCCTCTTCTATACTACAAATGTCTTCGCATGTTATACCCTCGATGTTTGTAAGTTCTCCTGTATATGGGTCGTAGCGCATAAGACCATTGCTGACAGTGCCTATCCATAGATTACCTAGGTGATCCTCCAATAGAGCCGATGGCAGGAATACATTGCGTTCTATACATTTCTCCAGCGTCGAGTCTGGTATCACAGGTGGCGTAAGCTCGTTTTTGTCCAGATCAGCATACCTTAGACACTGCTCTTTAATGAGTGCAGCGAATTTGCCGTTGCGCAGCTGTTTTAGGCAAGCCAGGTAGGTGAATGTGTTGTTAAACAGACGATGCGCCTCGAAAGTCTTGTCGCCTGCTTTCTTAGTGTAGTAGTTGCTGTTGTAGCATCCTATCCAGATTGTGCCGTTTTTGTCTTCCGATATGACAATTGCCATGCCGACGTCGTGAATGCCAATGAGCCTCAATTGGTTGTTCTCGTAGCGTAGCTGTAGCAGTCCCTTAGGCAAGCATGATACCCATATATCTCCATGACTGTCCGGGTATATGTAATAAATGCGTATTCGCTCGTTATACATCGTTGGCGAGACCTTCGACAGCTCAAATTCTATCATGTCGTTGGTCTCTGGGTCGTATCTATAGATCCTGTCATGTTGCTCAGCTACCCATATCTTTTCATATGGATCAACAGCTATCGATGACACGGGCTTGTCCATAAACGTTGTTCTCAGATAGTTGTTTGAGCTGAACTGGTTGCTGGCCCTTGTGTAAACAAAGAATCCTTTCGATTCTGAACTTAGCCATAGGTTGCCATCTGCGTCGGTAAATGCGTCGGTCACATTGAAGTTTGGCGCCTTAAAAGGGAAGTTGGCTTCACTTTCGTGAACGAGTGTTTTCTTGTCCTGGTTGTATATGAATAGACCGTCCAGCGTTCCGATAAGGACGTTGTTGTCGTATATCTTCTTTATACAGTCGATATACAGGTTCTTGAATTTCGGATGTCTCTTGAATATTTCTGGTATGTCTTCCCATTCTTGCTCCTTGACGTTATATATCAAGAAGTTACCATCGTTGCCAATCCAAAGCTCGTCTCCTATGAGTTCTGCAGTCTGAACCGACAAGCCTGGTAGGTTTATGCGGTTGATGATCTGCTTGTATCTTATGTTATAGCATATCGCTGATGTCCTGTTGATTATCCATAGCTTGTCTTCAGAGTCAAAGAACGAACCGTAGTTGATATAGTTGTCGCGTTCTATGTTGCTCATCACTAGTTCAAAGGAATGTCTTGCTGTGTCATATTGCAGTACACTGTTCGTCTCAAATGCATATAAGTTGTTGCTTTTGTCTTCGGCAAATTTTATGATGAACTTCCCTTGTGAATGTATAGGTATTTGTTCAAAGTCGTCTTGTTCTGTGTGTTTCGCTATGCCGTTCTTGGTGGCGACCCATAGGTCTCCGTTGTGGTCGGTATAAACGGCTCTTATCTGGTTGTCTGGAATGCTGTTTGGCTTGTCGTCACAGAAATATTGATGCATCTCATGGCCGTTGTATCTGTTCAAGCCTCTGTATGTGCCAAACCACATGTATCCGTCTCCATCTTGGGTGATGCCCATGATGCGTTGGTTCGATAGCGTCGACGATATATGAATGTCTGTTATTGTTGTTGCCGTTTCGTTTTCTGATGTGCATCCGAATTGTGAAATAGTTATAAAAAATGCGGTCAGATATAGTAACAGTTTTTTCATTAGTTCTAAAGATGTGTTAATCGTGTTGTTTGACGATATAAATTTACTAAAAAATGGGCTAATGCAATAGAAAATGGGCTTTTTATGGCGTTTTTTGAACAAATACGCAAATCGTTGAACGTGTAGAAAACCTTTTTGAACACATCCGAAAGCGTTAAAACATGTTTAATTTCTATGTTTGCAATGTGAAAATTAATAACAGTCGTTAACCAATAATAATCACAATGAAAAACTATCAGAAAAATGTTAGTAATGCATTTCGAATGCTTCTAGCGATCGTCTGCTTGGCTGTGATGTTCCCTGTACTGGCTTCAGCACAGGCTAAAACATTTAAAGGTACAGTTGTAGACGAAAACGGCGATCCAGTGATTGGAGCCACAATCATGGTAAAGGGTACTTCTATTGGTACTGTTACCGACTTCGATGGTAATTATTCCATCACCGCTGAAGAAGGCGCTACTTTATTGGTGTCTTTCTTGGGATACAGCAATCAGGAAGTTCCTGCAGCCAACAACTTGAAGGTTGTCCTTGAAGAGGATACACTCGACCTCGAAGACGTGGTAGTTGTTGGTTACGGTATTCAGAAGAAGAGTTCCGTAACAGGTGCAGTTAGCCAGGTTAAGAGCGAAGATATGCAGGCTCGTACTATTACAAATGCTAATCAGGCATTGCAGGGTAAGACAGCCGGCGTTCAGGTGTTCAGCTCATCTGCTAAGCCAGGTGCAAGCCCATCGGTTCGTATCCGTGGTATTAGTTCCAACGGTGATTCTTCTCCACTTTATGTGGTTGATGGTCGTATTTCAAATGATATCGGTGGTATCGACCCTAACGATATCGAATCAATTGAAGTTCTTAAGGATGGTGCTTCAGCCGCTATATATGGTGCAGCTGCAGGAAACGGTGTTATCCTTATATCTACTAGAAAAGGTAAGGGTGATGGCAAGATTACTTACGAATACCAGCTCACAACTCAGAGCATGGCTAAGGTTCCAGAGGTGATGAATGCTGAGCAGTATATAGAATACTTCACTGAGCCAGGCTTCATTACTCTTGAAAACTTCTATAAGAACTGGGACTTCAAGACTAATACAAACTGGGCGAAGGAATCTTTCGAACGCTCTATTATGCAACGTCACAATGCTACATTCCAGGCCGGTACTGAGCTTGGTAGCATGTATGTCTCTCTTTCATACTTAAATAACAATGGTATGTTGGCTGGTGATCAGGATATTTATCAGCGTGTTACAGGCATGGTTAATGCTAGTTGGAAGGTTAAGAGATGGCTTGAAATTAGTACTAATAACCAGATCGAATACTATAAGACTCGTAGCGTTGGCGAGGGTAATGAGTATGGTTCTCCACTCCTTTCTGTCATTCAGTTTGACCCTCTCACTCCTGTGTGCTACGAGGACGACAGCAAGTTGCCTGATCATGTAGTTTCACTTATGAACAATAATGAATATGGTGAGGTGCTCCGTGATAAGAATGGTCATATTTATGGTCTTTCACCATTTATCACTTCTAATACAACCAATCCATTGGTGCAGCGTGATGCTTCGTTCAGTGAGTACCGTGGTCACAACATCAATGGTACTACTTCACTCAACTTTACTCCAATCGAAGGTCTTGTTGCTACTACACGTCTTTCGTATCGTCTTAGCGGTGGAGAGAGTTATGGTGTAGGTCAAGACTATCAGGCCAGCCCTAATATGGGTACTCCTGTAGTTTCTCTAAATGCTGGTGCTTCTCACCCAATCTATTATCAGTGGGAGAATTTCTTGAACTATAATAGAAACTTTGGTGATCACAATGTAGGTATCATGCTCGGTCACTCTCAGAGTACAAGTCGTAGCTTTGATGTGAACGGCAGCTATACTGGTAGTGACGATAAGGGTGTAAAGCAGGATGATCCTCTCTTCTGGTATTTCTCATATGCTACTTCAAGTGCTTCTAAGTCACTCAACGGTGGTGAGCCATTATATAATAAGAAGCTCGCATACTTCGGTCGTTTGAATTGGGACTACCAGGGCAAGTATATGGCACAGTTCTCTCTCCGTGCTGATGCAGCCGACCTTTCTGTTCTTCCACAGCCTAAGCGTTGGGGTTACTTCCCTGCAGCGTCGGCAGGTTGGACTATCAGCCAGGAAAGCTTCATGGACAATACTAAGGATTGGCTCGATCAGTTGAAGATTCGTGTATCTTGGGGTCAGAATGGTTCAACTGCTTCTCTCGGTGGATATTCTTATGCTACAGTAATCGCTTCTACAGGTTCTTATTGGAATGGTAACTCTTGGGAAGTTGGTTATGCTCCTTCATCAACTGGTAATAATCAGCTCAAGTGGGAGACTTCTCAGCAGACTAACTTCGGTGTTGATGCTCGCTTCTTAAACAATAAGATATCTTTCTCTGTTGACTACTTCAATAAGGAGACTAAGGACCTTATCGTATCAGGTATCACTCCATCTACAGTAGTTGGTAACACTGCTTCTCCGGTCAATGCAGGTAACATCACAAACAAAGGTTTCGAGTTTGAAGTTGGTTGGCAGGATAAGATAGGTGATTTGACTTATGGTGTTCGCGGTAACCTTGCTACTCTTAAGAATGAGGTTACTTATATCCATGAGTCTCTCGACGCTATCGATGGCGCTACATTCCACACATACGGTGCAATCACTCGTTTTGAGGTTGGTAAGCCAGCTTGGTACTTCTACGGCTATAAGTTCGCTGGTATAAATAAGGAAACAGGTGACCCTCTCTTCTATACTAAGTCGGGTGATATAACTGATAATCCAACAGCAAACGATAAGACACAAATCGGCAAAGGTATGGCTGATTTCAATTATGGTATAACTCTTACTGCTGCATACAAGGGCTTTGATGCTATCGTGTTCGGTACTGGTTCTGTAGGTAACGATATCTTCTGCTGCTTGAACCGTACAGACTACTATGTAAATAAGCTCACTGCTTTAACTGACAACCGTTGGAAGAAGACTAATACAACTGAGCAGAATGCAAAGGCTACAAACCCACGTGCAGGTGCTAACGGCATGGATGCTTACATGACATCTGATGCTATGGTATATGACGGCTCATTCTTCAAGATCAAGCAGATTCAGCTCGGTTATACTATTCCAAAGGATTTGCTTAAGAGCCTTTCAATTGATAATGTTCGTGTTTACGGCTCTCTTGAAGACTTCTTCACATTCACTGATTATCCAGGCTTCGACCCAGAAGTTACAGGTGTAGGTAATGCTCTTGGTGTTGATAAGGGCTCATATCCTAACTCTAGAAAAGTTGTATTCGGTGTGAACGTAACATTCTAATCTAAAGAAACTATGAAAACTAAATATTTATATATTGCATTTGCTGGTTTGATGGGATTCGGCATGTCATCATGCGAAGATGATCTCGACATACCTCAGCATGGTGTGCTCAATTACGACACATTCTATAATACCGATGAAGAGGCTGAAAATGCATCTGCAGCAGCTTATCTTCAGGTTAATGCCTCAAAATACAATCTCCATATGTGCATCAATGCATTAGGTGATGACTTCTGGAGTGGTGGTTCTGCACGTAACGATAATGCCGATCTCGAGCAGTTTAATGAGTTTACTTTCAATACAGAAGCTGAATATATAAAGTCGCTTTTTGAAACTTATTACTCGATAGTCTATAAGTGTAATGTTATCTTAGGCCATGTTCCTCAGAATTCTGATATCCAGAAACGTACCCATGCTGAGGCTCGTGTATTGCGTGCTTGGGCTTACTTCTATCTGATTAACCTTTGGGGTAATCCACCATTGGTTGACCATGAGTTGGGCGCTGATGAATATAGCCAGCCTAATGGTTCTACTGAGGATCTCTGGAATCTTGTTATTACAGACCTTCAGACTGCTATTGATGGTGGATACTTGCCAGAGAAGACAAGTGTTGATGATAATAAGACATGGCGAGTTACAAAGCAGTTTGCTCAGGCAATGCTTGGTAAAGCTTATCTTTGGACAAAGGAATATAAGAAGTCTGCAGAACAGTTCGACGCTGTTGTAAGTAGTGGCAAATATGCTCTCTTCACTGGTAATTATGGTGATATGCTTGGCTACAACAATAAGCAC
The DNA here is from genome assembly GCA_024401335.1 of Bacteroidales bacterium. Lineage (GTDB taxonomy): Bacteria > Bacteroidota > Bacteroidia > Bacteroidales > Marinilabiliaceae > W3P20-009. The sequence goes on along the minus strand of JAKSLH010000004.1, from coordinate 46,157 downwards.
AACTGCGAGAGCATGTTCGAAAGCAACCGTGTTTATGATGTGAATAATACATTCGGTAATTTTGATTTGACTGGTGTTATGATTCACTGGCGTATTGACAAGATGAATGTGCCAGCATCTGTTGGCCTTGAAATGAATCAGGGTTGGGGCTTCCTTACACCTCAGCAGAGTCTTTATGATGATTTTGTAAAGGTTGAAGGCAAAGATGGTTATCGTCTTGGTGAGACAATGAAGACTTACAAGCAGGTTCATGATATGGGATGTTCTGTAACTCAGGCTATTATCAGTGAAGGTTACTTCATGTGGAAATGGCGTTTTACTGATGAGCAGTGTCCTGATGGAACTTATGCAATGGTTGATGACAACAATCCTCGCTGGATGCGTTATGCAGAGGTTCTTCTTTGTGGCGCTGAGGCCCACTTCCTTGCAGGCAACCAGTCAAAAGCAGATGAATACATGAACTTGATCCGTTCACGTGCAAAAGCTCCTACAAAGAGTGGTTATACTGAGGAGGAAATTCGTCGTGAGAAGCGTATAGAGCTTTGTGGCGAGTACACTCGATATCTCGATATTCTGCGTTGGGGCATAGCTGGTGATCTTTTAGCAAACCAGGGTTCTAAACTCCCATTGTTGAATCCAAATGGTGAGATTGAGTATAAGACTTACAATACTAATCCGGCACTCTATGGTTTTAAGAAGGGCAAGCATGAACTCTTCCCATATCCAGGTACTGAGATACGTCTTAATAGCAATATCAAGCAGAATCCAGGTTGGTAATTGTTATCACAAATACGGATTAAAAGATGTTTTTGACATTCAAAATCAAAGATTATGAATAATAGATATAAATATATAATGATGGCTGCAGTTGCTGGTCTTTCACTTGCAACTACGTCATGCGATGAAGGTGGCCTCGACGATCTTCAAGGTGTTTATGCGGCACCATCAGACCTTACTGTTACTGAAGCAAATGTAGAAAGAAAAAAGGAAGGTAATCTTCGTACTTTCGTAATGGATATAAAAACTACTGAAGGTGCCAATGTTAATGTTACTATGCTTTGTAACAATTACTTCTTGACTTCTAATACATATACTGTCAGGGATGCAGCATCAGCTAAAAATGGAAACATTGTAAGTGGAGTTTCAACCGTAAATGGCAGTCCAATTGTCGACGGTAGCCTCTCACTCGTTAAGAATGGTGATGATTATGCTGTTGCAACTTCTGTGTTTTTTACACAAGATGGTAAAAGCTATAGATTAAAAGGTGCTTTCTTTAGCGAATTCCTTCCTGATGATCCTACAGCTTTGTCATCTATAAAACCTCAATTTGGTTGGGATGGCTCTGTATCTATGTATACTGACAATTATGACGGTACAGTTACTATTGTATTCACTACTGGTGGTTACGAGGAAATACCTCAAGAGAATGCAGCTCCTATCTATAAAGGTGAGGGCAATGATCTTCAGCTTGTAATCAAGACGACTGATGGAAAGTTGACTCCTGGTACTTATAAGCCTGGTGAAGGTTATGTTGTTGGTGAGACATTTATGAATAATGCATTTGAAGCATTCGGTGTTCCTCCATTTGAGGATTTCAAGGGTTCACTTTGGTATACAATTTCTGATGGACAGAGAGTGCCTCAGATGATTACTACAGGTGATATCGTAATTACCAAGAATGGTCCTTTGTATTCTATCCTTCTTGACCAAGGCAAAGGTGGCGTGTATGCTGAATACAAAGGTGGTATAGGTGCACTCGACCCAGATGGTGATGCTGGTGAGGTGTTTGTGATGAATTCTGTGCCTTCATTAACAAACTGGGCTAGCTTCGGCTGGGGTGTCAACTTCATCGATATTCAGATGGCTAATGGAACAGTTACTGGTACTTTCGATGAAACAAGCAGTTCTACTGTATATTCAGGTGATGGTATTCTTGTTCAGGCCGAACCATTTAGTGCAGATGGTAAACTTGCTCGTGGTGAGTATAATATTTCTGCTGAAATGGGACCAGGTGTGGCACAGGCTGGTTGTGATAATGCTTTCTCCCCAGGTAGTCCAAGCGGATGCTATGTATGTGAAGTAAAGGATGGTGTTTTGGGCACAGCTGTATATATTCCTGCAGGCTCTTTAAAGATTGAAGGAGAAGGTGATGATACAACAATCATTCTTACAGCTAAAAACAGTGATGGTGTAGTTACTGCAACTTATGTTTTCACTGGTAATATTGGATTGTAAATTTTAAAGTGTGAATAAAAACAGAGTCGGTTGATTCCGACTGAATTGGCCGACTCTGTTCTTTCTCTCTTGATTAATAATAAACACATACATAATGAAAAAACTCTTATCTATAGCATGTGCTGCTTTGTGTGCTGGCTCAGCTTTTTCACAGCAGGCACTTTGGGGTGGACAGCAGATCGTTTCACCACAAATCAATGCAGACAATACTGTAACATTTCGCTGCAAGGCTCCTAAAGCTAAGACGGTTCAGATAACTGGCGATTTCTTGCCAGAAAATGTTGTCGATATTCCTAACTATGGCAAGTACGCTCTTCCTGGCACTGCTAATCTTGTTGAAAAAGATGGCGTTTGGGAATATACTACAGAAGCTCCTCTTTCAAGCGAATATTATTGCTATAACCTCATAATCGATGGTCAGAAGACTGTTGACCCTGCTAACGTTTATATTAACCGCGATGTTGCTACTATCACTAACTGCTTTATCGTAAGCAATGAAAAGGGTGATAAGGGCGATCTTTATAAGGTTAACGATGTGCCTCACGGTACTATCCGTAAGATGTGGTATGATAGCCCATCACTCGGCATGCAGCGTCGTCTTACTGTTTATACTCCTGCTGGTTACGAGACTTCTGGCAAGAAGTATCCTGTATTTTACCTCCTCCATGGTTCTGGTGGTGATGAAGAAGCTTGGTATACTCAGGGCCGTATCAGCCAGATTCTCGACAATCTTATCGCCGCTGGTAAGGCTGAGCCTATGATTGTCGTTATGACAAATGGTAACGCATACGAGCAGGCTGCTCCTGGTGAGACTAAAGATGGTTTCAAGCAACCTCAAATGGTTATGGGTGGCGTTAAGGAAGGTATGAAGGAAGCTGCTTTCGAGCTCTCTTTCCCTGACGTTCGTAAGTTCGTTGAGAAGAATTTCCGTACTATCAACGATAAGAAGCATCGTGCTATCGCTGGTCTCTCTATGGGTAGCTTCCATTCTGAGCAGATTTCTAAGTACTATGCTGGTGAATATGGTTATGTTGGTCTCTTCAGTGGTGCTGGTGTTGGCGATAGCCGTAAGGGTGATGGCGCTCCTTCTACTTGCCCTGTCTATAAGGATTTCGACAAGCAGATGGCTAACCTCTTCTCTCCTAAGAATCGTCCTTATCTCTACTATATCGCTATAGGTGAGATCGACTTTATCAAGAAGGGTTCTGATGATATGCGCGCTTATATGGATGCTCATCATTATCCTTATGAATATCTCGAGACTCCTGGTGGCCACATTTGGCGCAACTGGCGTATCTATTTCACTGAATTCTCACAGAAAATTTTCAAATAACAGATTGACATGAAGAAATATATATTTATGGCAGCAGCCCTCTTGATGGGTGTTTCCGCTTTTGCTCAGCAAGCTCTTTGGGGTCGCGCTGCAGTTGTTTCGCCTGAAATCAATGCCGACAAGACTGTGACATTCCGTATCGCAGCTCCTAAGGCTGTTAAGGTTCAGGTTACTGGCGACTTCCTTCCAACTCAGAAGATCGATACTCCTTTTGGACAGTTCGACGCTCCTGGTGTTGCCGATCTTAAGGAAGGTAAGGATGGTGTATGGGAATATACTACTCCAGAACCTGTTGCTCCTGAGTTCTATAACTACTCTTTCTATGTTGATGGACAGCAGATGGTTGACCCTTCTAACGTTTATATCAATCGTGATGTCGCTTCACTTACTAGCATCCTCTATGTTGATGGTGAAACTACTGTTGACCTCTACAAGATCAACGATGTACCTCATGGTACTGTTAGCAAGATCTGGTATCACAGCGACCAGGAAGGTATTGACCGTCGTTTGACAGTTTATACTCCTGCTGGTTACGAGACTTCTGGCAAGAAATATCCTGTTCTCTATCTTCTCCATGGTATTGGTGGTGATGAGGAAGCTTGGTACACTCAGGGCCGTGCTTCTCAGATCCTCGACAACCTCATCGCGGAAGGTAAGGCTGTTCCTATGATTGTTGTTATGACTAACGGCAACATCTCTCAGCATGCTGCTCCTGGCGAAGGTCCAGAGGGTATGGTTTCGCCAAACCTCGCTTTGCCTAAGACTATGGACGGCTCTTTCGAAAAGGCTTTCCCAGAGATCGTGAAGTTCGTTGATAAGACTTTCCGCACAAAGGCTCAGAAGCAGAACCGCGCTATCGCTGGTCTCTCTATGGGTGGCTTCCATAGCTGTCACATATCTAAGCAGTATCCTGACATGTTCAACTATGTTGGCCTCTTCTCGGCTGCTATCGCTAAGGAACAGGGTGATGCTAATGGTATCTATAGCGATTTCGACAAGAAGCTTGCTACTCAGTTCTCTAAGAAGCCAGCTCTCTACTATATCGCTATCGGTAAGACTGACTTTCTCTACAAGGACAACCAGGATCTTCGCGCTAAGCTCGACGCAAATAAGTTCCCTTATGTTTATAAGGAGACTGAAGGCGGTCATATCTGGCGTAACTGGCGTATCTATCTTGCCGACTTTACTCCAAGATTATTCAAATAATTAAATCTATAAATATGAACGGTAAATATTTTTTCGTTGGTGCCGCTACTGTTGCTCTCGCTGCATCTTTGACATCTTGTGGTCCTAAAGAGCTTAAGCTCCGTGCTGACAATATCGACGAGATCGTAAAGGCTATGACTCTCGAAGAGAAGGCTCTTCTCGTTATCGGTGTCGGAATGGACAAAGGTGGTGATACCCTGGCTGCTACAATTGGCGAACAAGCTGACCTTGTTCCCGGAGCTGCTGGTTCTACTCATGCAATACCTCGTTTGGGTATTCCTGCTGTAGTTTTGGCTGATGGCCCAGCAGGCCTCCGCATCAATCCTACTCGCGAAGGTGATGAGCAGACTTACTATTGCACACACTTCCCAATCGGTACTCTCCTTGCTAGTACTTGGAATCAGGAACTTGTTGAGGAAGTAGGTAAGAGCATCGGTAATGAGGTTCTCGAATATGGTGCTGACGTGCTTTTGGCTCCTGCACTCAATATTCACCGTAACCCTCTCAACGGTCGTAACTTCGAATACTATTCTGAAGACCCTATCATTTCTGGTAAGACCGCTGCAGCTTATGTTCGTGGTATTCAGAGCCAGAATGTTGGTACATCTATCAAGCACTTCATGGCTAATAGCCAGGAAACTAACCGTACTGGTGTCAACTCTATCATCGAGACTCGCGCTCTTCGTGAACTCTATCTTAAGGGTTTCGAGATTGCTGTTAAGGAGAGTGATCCTTGGACTGTTATGACTTCTTATAACTACGTGAACGATGTTTATACTTCAGAGAATAAGGAACTTCTTGAGGATGTTCTTCGTACTGACTGGGGTTATAAAGGTACTGTAATGACCGACTGGTATGGCGGTAAGGATGCTGTTGCTCAGATGCATGCTGGCAACGATATGCTTCAGCCAGGTCGTCCTTCACAGTTCACTCAGATTGTTGATGGCATTAAGAATGGTACTCTCGATGTCGCTGATCTCGATCGTAACGTTAAGCGTATCCTCGAACTCGTTGTTCGCACTCCTCGTTTCAAAGGTTATAAGTATAGCAATAAGCCTGACCTTGAGGCTCATGCTGCTGTTACTCGTCAGAGCGCAGTTGAGGGTATGGTACTCCTTGAGAATAAGAACAATGCTCTTCCATTGTCTGCCGATGTTAAGAATGTAGCTGTATATGGTCTAACTTCATATCAGTTCATCGCTGGCGGTACTGGTTCTGGTAACGTAAACCGTGCTTATACTGTTTCACTCCTCGAAGGTCTTAGCAACGCTGGTTATGTTGTTGACCAGAATGTAAAGAAGATTTATGAAGACTACCAGCAGCAGATTGCTGACGAATTGGCTAAGAAGAGCAAGGAAGAACAGATGCTTGAGGCTTTCCTTCCAAAGGGTCTTCCTGCAGAAATCATACCTTCTTCTGCTAATCTCTCGGCAGCTGTAAAGGCTAACGATGCCGCAATCATCACACTCGGCCGTATCTCTGGTGAGTTCCTTGATCGTACTGTCGACAACTTTAACCTTTCTAAGGAAGAAACTGCTCTCATCAACGCTGTTAGCAAAGCATATCATGCTGCTGGCAAGAAGGTTGTTGTGGTTTTGAATATCGGTGGTGTTATCGAGACTCAGTCTTGGAAGAATATTCCTGATGCTGTTCTCCTCGCATGGCAGGCTGGCCAGGAGGGTGGTAACTCTGTTGCAGACGTATTGAGCGGCAAGGTTTCTCCATCTGGTAAGTTGACTATGACTTGGCCTAACTCATTCGTTGACCACAAGTCTAGCGAGAACTTCCCAAGAGCTGAAAACTTCAAACTCGACTTGAGCATATTCATGGGTGGCTCTCAGGCTGAAAAGACTGATCTTGTTGACACTTATGACTATACTAACCATAAGGAAGGTATCTGGCTTGGCTACCGTTGGTTTGATAAGCAGAACCTCGAGGTTAGCTACCCATTCGGATATGGCTTGTCTTATACTACATTCGAATACAGCGATGTTAAGGTTGCTAACGATGGTAAGAATATTACTGTTGATGTTACTGTAGCTAATACAGGTAAGGTCGCTGGTAAGGAAGTTGTTGAGCTCTATGCTTCTGCTCCTGCTGGTTCTATCGAAAAGCCTGTTCAGGAACTCAAGGCTTATGCTAAGACTAAGGAATTGGCTGCTGGCGAAAGCGAAGTTGTTACTTTGGTTGTCCCAGTTTCAGAACTCGCTTCGTTCGATGTGGCTCAGTCTGCATGGGTTGTTGAGGCTGGCGACTATAAGTTGAATATCGGTGCTTCTAGCCGCGATATCCGCGCTACTGCTGAGGTTGCTGTAGCAGCTTCTGATGCTAAGGTTAGCAACGTTCTCAAGAGCGTTGATTGGAAGTAATTCTTTCGAACTAGTAGTTTTTTTAGAGTTTTATTTATAATGACAGGAGGCCAGCTCGTGATGAGTTAGCCTCCTGTTGCTTTTTGTTGTGTGACGTATAGTGTTTATCTTCTTGTAAGTGATACTTATTCAGTCACTTTCCATCTTAGTCTCCATATTTTGGTTTCTGCATCGTATGAATGGCTCATTACCTTGAATGTGCCTATCTCGCTTGTGTTCCCTACATGCTGTCCTATGCACAAGCATTCATCATAATCCCCAATCTTTACTACTCTCACCATTTCCGATGCTCCATCTGGCAAGCGCTTCATATCAAATCGTTTTGCCGCTTCGTCTTGAGTTATTACTTCGAATGTTACGTCGAGGTGTTGACCGATGACATCGTTTACTCGTCTCTCAAGTTCGGCAACTTGAACATCGCTTGGTGCAGAGGGTAGGGCATAGTCCAGTTTCGACTTTTTTTTCTCAACATGCGCACTTACAGCACGTCCGCAACCAAACATGTTTATCATTGTGCGGTTGATGATGTGCTCTGTTGTGTGTGATGGCCTGTGCTCTTCCTTGTTATGTTCGTTGAATTTTGTCTCTTCCATTTTTATTTGTTGTAATAGCTGTAGGTGAAGTCCTCACTTATTGTGTCACCAATGGCTTTTATCCATTTGACATGTAATAATAACCTCTCACTGGTCTCGTCATTTATCATGCCGTTCATAGGCACACTCATAATGTCTTTTTGAATGATATTGAGAGAGTCTGTCGATTTCTGCCAATGCTTAATCCAAAGCGTTGCCTCTTTCTTGCTGTCGTCACGTTGTTCAAGTACAAGATTTATCTTGTCGTCATTGTCTTCTCGAGTCTCGAATATTGTCGTGATGTTAAAGTAGTCTAGACGTCTGAAGTCTCGTGTTAGGTGTAGGTCGCTCACCATTACTCCCGACTCTTCCCCTAGTCCTGCTGTCGAATTGATGTTGATTATCTCACGGCGTATGTCGGATGATATGTCGATGATCTTTGCGTTGTATGTCTCTGTCGTGTCGTTTGCTCTGCCGGTGACTTCTATACGGAATATAACGCGTGATGAGTCAACTAAAGACATCGGCATGTCTTCTATGAGAAACGTGTGGTCATAATAATGTATCGCTGCTACAGTGTCATTCCTCTCTATCGAACCAATACCATTATATGTGGCAGGGGTGACCGACTCTTGACATGCCCAACATAGCAATGCTACAAGTATGACTGTTATGGCTTTTCTCATTGCTTATGTCTCTTCTATGTACTTATTTGATTATTTCAATGTCATATCGCAGAATACGTCTCGATCCGATCTTGTTGTCATCGCCCATTAGCCCGTATGCAAGGTCGGGCATTATGATTAGAGTAGCTTTTGTTCCATGCTTTAGCTGAGGCAACGCAAGGTCAAGCGCCATTATGTCTTGTCCGCTTCCGACTGTGATATGCTTTATGCCATCGCGTTCGCTATTGTAGTACTCCTTGCCTGTTATGTCTGATATTCTATATGCAATATCTACCATCTCCTTATCTTGTACGTATTCTCCGTCTCCCTCTTCCTGTATCGTGATCCATAATCCTTGCTTGTTGGGAATTGAGTCTAGTCCCTGAGCATAGCAATAATGGCTTATAAAGGCTGAGTCGCGTTTCACAAGTTTTGTGTTATACTCTATTAGCTCTGCCTTAGTCATGTGTCGTCTCTGCTGCTTCTCTTCTTTGCATCCAGCGGCAAGTATGACAATGCACAGTATTATGAAGATGGTAGATCTCATGGCGTTGTTATTTAGCTTCTTTTTTCAGCCATTCTGCATAGAAGTTGACTATGTTGTCGGTGTATATCTTTACTGCCTCTTCGAGCGTTCCTGCATAGTTGCCACCGGCTGCATTCAGATGTCCTCCACCGCCATAGTAACGGGCTGAGAATTCGTTGACAGGGAACGTGCCTTTTGAACGTAGTGATATCTTGATGCCGTCCGGACGCTCCATGATGAAGGCTGTCGCTATGATGTCTTTTACCTGAAGAGGGTAGTTTACGAAGCCTTCTGTGTCACCTGTGTTGTAGTTGTACTGCTCAAGCTCTTTTGCATCAAGTGTCATGATGGCAAGAGGATATTTCTCTATTCGCTTGAGCTTTCGGCTGAGGGTGTATCCTAATAACTTGAGTCTGCGCACGGTCTTGTTGTTGAATACCTTCTCGTGGATGTTTGGCTTGTCAATGCCCTTGCGAAGTAGGTTCGCCATTACAATATACAGCTCAGGATCACTTGAGTTGTACGATAATCCTCCTGTGTCTGTGAGTATTCCTGTGTATATGTTTGTCGCTGAATCAATGTCTATATATTGTTCGAGATTTGCCTGTGACAGGATGTTATAGACTAGCTCGCATGTGGCCGATGCTTTAGGAAATGATATTGTCACGTCAGCTTCCATCTTGGGATCTAGGTGATGGTCTATCATGACCGTTGGCTTGCTTAGCGTCTGTAGCTTCTCTCCTAAACTCTTGATGCGCTTCAGGTCGTTGTAGTCCATGATGAATATGACGTCTGCTGCGTCTATGATCTTCTCGCAATCTTCTTGCTCTCTTTCATATGTGCGCAATGTCTTATATCCTGGCATCCATGAATAGAATGTTGGCGCGAGGTCTGGTGTAATGATTGTCACTTCTTTGCCCATGTTCATGAGGGCTTTTCTAAGTCCCAGAGTCGATCCTAAAGCATCTCCATCTGGATTTGTGTGGCATGTCAGTACGAAAGTGTTGTTTTTGTTGATGATTTCAATAAATCTGTTGATGTCTGTATCTGCAATAACCATTTTGTCAGGTTTGAATTTTTGTGCAAAATTAAAGATTTTTCACTAAACTCTTGCTTTTGCCAAAACGAAAATGTACTTTTGGGTATACAAAAACAATTTACCAAATTCTATGAGTACTAGTAACAAAACTTTTTCAATGATTAAGCCTGGTGCTGTTCATAACCACCATATAGGCCACATTCTTTCTAAGATAGAAGACGCAGGATTCAAGATCGCTGCAATCAAGACAGTTCGTCTTACTCCTTCTGATGCTGCAGAGTTCTATGCAGAGCACGAAGGCAAGCCATTTTATCAGGAACTTATCGACTTCATGTCTTCAGGACCAATCATCGCAATGGTTCTTCTTAAGGATAATGCAGTAGCCGACTTCCGTAAGCTCATTGGTTCTACTGACCCTGCTCAGGCAGAAGAAGGCACTATCCGTAAGCTCTTCGCTACTTCTAAGGCTCACAATGCTGTTCATGGTTCTGACTCTGATGCTAGCGCTGATCGTGAAAGCTCATTCTTCTTTAGCCGTCGTGAATGGTTGAGAGTAGAGGATGCTACAGATAATGGAATGGAATATTAATTTCTGGTTCTATATCAGTCAAGGCCTGGAGATTTGTTTCTTCAGGCCTTTTTTGTGTTCTATAGTAGATATATGTTGTTTTATGCTTGCTATTGTATAGAAAACTCTCTTAAATTATTATAATTCCTTTCTCATGTGATTATTATGTGATGATAAATAACTAATTTTGAGTCATAAATGTAATCCTATTTTACCGAGATGACTATTCATTCGGAAGAATACATATATTGGATTTGGCAGTATCTCCTTGACGTTAGGAGACTCTTCACTCACTGCATACGCTGGCAATCATTCTGTCAGCAATCTCTATATCGCAGAAATAAATTCTACAAATAATAACCTTAAAAGAAAAACTAAATGAAAAATGTCGTTTCTATGGTTATGATGTTGTTGATGTCAGTTTCTATGCTGGCACAGGTTACAACATCATCAATCTCAGGAAAGGTAACTGATTCTCAAGGAGAGGTGATCGGTGCGACAGTTGTTGCAACTCACGTTCCTTCGGGTTCTGTTTATGGCGCTATCACAAATGCTGAGGGTCGTTATACGATTCAAGGCTTGCGTGCTGGTGGTCCATACTCTATTAAGGTCTCTTTCGTTGGTTTAGAGCCAAAGGAGGTCGACAATGTAACTCTCCAGCTCGGTGAGACTTTCCGTTATAGCGTTAAGCTTGAGGAGTCGTCTCAGATGTTGGCTGAAACTGTTGTTGTAGGTAATGCTCTCGATGCAGGCAAGACTGGTGCTGCTATGCACATCAACTCTGAGAAGATTGAGAAGCTTCCTTCTATCAACCACAGCATTGCCGATGTTGTACGCTATAGCCCACAGGTTCGTGTGACTGAGGGTGGCGCTATGTATTTCGCTGGTACTAACAATCGTTATAATAGCTTCCAGGTCGATGGTGCAATGAACAACGACGTGTTTGGTTTGACTGCTAACGGTTCTAACGGTGGCCAGGCTGGTACTAACCCTATCTCTATGGAGACTATCGAGCAGATTCAGGTTCAGGTTGCTCCTTACGATGTGACACAGGGTGGTTTTACTGGTGGTTCTATCAACGCTATCACTAAGTCGGGTACTAACGACCTTCATGGCTCGATATACTCTTATATTCTTAACGAGGGTCTTATCGGTAAGAGCTATACTTTGATCAATGGTAAGAAAGCTGAGAAGCTTCAAGATCAGAGAGACTATACTATCGGTGTTACTCTTGGTGGCCCTATTATTAAGGATAAGCTCTTCTTCTTCGGTTCTTTCGAGCATGCTGATAAGAGCTACGATAACAACTACGGTCTTGGCTCTGCTCAGTCTAAGGTAGATTCAAAGGTTGCTTCTGAGATTCTTGCTTTTGTTAAGGCTGAGGCTGCTAAGCAGGGTGTTACATACAATGGTAATCTTGATCCTATTGAAGAATATACTAAGTCTAATAAGGCTAGCTTGAAGCTCGACTGGAACATCAATGATCGTAACCACGCTTCTCTCCGTTGGAGCCTTGTAAGTGCTGGTCAGATCAATAATACCTCTGGTGCTTCTTCTCTTTGCGCTGATACTTACTCTTATGAATTCGAGTCAAAGACTAATAGCTTTGCTTTCGAACTTCATAGCCGTATCGGTGACAATAAGAACAATGAGTTCCACGCTACTTACGTTCGCGTTCGCGACAAGAGAAATCCTTCTGAGGCCTTCCCTATGATATCTATCAGCAATGTAGGCAACGGTACCCTTAATATTGGTAACGAGCGTTCTTCTATGGCCAACGGCCTCGATCAGGATATCTTCACATTTACTGATAACTTCTCTTGGTATCTTGGCTCTCATACTGTTAAGGCTGGTACTCACAATGAGTTCTATAGCTTCAGCAACTTGTTCATCCAGGACCTCTATGGTTCTTATTATTACAATAGTGTAGATGACTTCTATGCTGGCAAGATCAATAGATATCGTTATGGTCAGGCTAATGAGAAGGTGACTGGTGACCCACGTTGGGCTGCTTCATTTGGTGCAGGCCAACTTGGTTTCTATGTTCAGGACAAGTGGAATGTTACAGATGATTTCGACGTTACTCTTGGTCTTCGCGCTGATATGCCTTTGTTCTTCGATACTCCTGCTGAAAATGCTGAGTTCAACGCTTATGCTGCTGAACAGGGTTGGGATACAAAGACTAACCAGAAGCTCTCTAGCGCTCCTATGTGGTCACCTCGTTTGGGCTTCCATTGGGATATGAATGATAATCGCACTATAACTCTCCGTGGTGGTGTGGGTATCTTCACTGGTCGTGTACCTTTCGTTTGGTTGAGCAACAACTTCTCTAACACTGGTATACAGCTAGTGACTGCTGACCTCCGTACTCCATCGGATGTTAATCTGATCTTGAATCCTAATGGTCAGACTGCTAATCTTGACCCTTCGGCTTTGACTTCAACTCCTGCTGCGAATAACCAGTTGATCAATGTATTCGACAAGGACTTCAAGTTCGCTCAGAGCCTTCGTGCTAACTTGGCTCTCGATGTTAAGGATGCTGCTGGTATCAAGTGGACTCTCGAGGGTATCTACTCTAAGACTCTCAATGACCTCCTCGTTCAGAACTTGAATGTCACTGCTACTGGCAAGACTTTCGCTCAGTCTTATGCTGGTTCTACTGATAACCGTCCAATGTTCCAGAAGGGTAAGTATAATGCTATCTACTACCTCACAAATACTGATGGTGGTTATAGCGTTAACCTCTCTCTTAAGGCTGATAAGAGTTTCGAGAATGGTCTTGACCTCTCTGCTTCTTATACCTATACTCACTCTGAGGTTATCAACCCAGGTACATCGTCTGTTGCTGCTTCTAACTGGCAGTATAACTACACTCATGATGATCCTAACAACCCTAAGTTGCAGACTTCATGCTTCAATATCCCTCATCAGCTCTTGGCTTCTGTTTACTATCATATCGACTGGAACAAGAATGCTGAGAACAATACTCATCGCACTACTGTAGGTCTCGTTTACCGCGGTACTTCTGGTGTGCCTTATGCAGTATATGTTAACGGTGATGTTAACGGTGATGGTGGTAACAACGACTTGTTCTATATCCCTACTGATAAGGAGATTGACCAGATGGTTGCTAATAACATGTTTAATGCAACTGACAAGTATTCTGCTGAGGCTCAGGCTGCTGGCATGAAGGCGTGGATCGCTGGTGACAAGTATATGAAGGAACATCGTGGTGAATACTTCGAAGGTTATGATGCTAACGAGGATTTTGAGAATCACTTCGATTTCCATATTGACCATAAGTATGGCTTTAAGCTTGCTGGTCAGCTCCGCTACTTCTCTGTATCATTTGATATCATGAATGTTGGCAACATGTTCAACGATGAATGGGGTCGCACTCTCGGTACTTCATATAACTACTACAGCCCTGTTTCATATAGCAAGGGTCAGTATCAGTTCCTTCATGACGAGAAGTACAACATGCGTAGCTACACTGATTACTACTCACGTTGGAGAGGTCAGATTGGTTTGAAATTCACATTCTAATACCTGAAAACAGGTTTTAGATCTGATAATCTGATATGCGCCTTGATGGGGTTTCCCTGTCAAGGCGCTTTTTTATTTGCCCTTTTGTCTTATATGGGTTATATTTGCTTTGTTTAATAATATTATCTAAGATGCGTTTGGCGATTAAAATATCTTCTTTTCTGTTGCTGTTGAGCATAGTGTCGTTTTTATCTTCATGTGACCGATTCCGTGATATTGACAAGACTTTCGAAGAGATACCCGATACCGTCGTCTCTGATAATGTTGTTGATGATACTGTTGATGATACGCCCATCAAAGATAATGGTCAGCAACAGGGTGATAACGACACTGTATATACTCCTAATAAATATGCTTCTCGACTAGAAGTACCTGCTCTCGATCCTGATAACCTGTTTGTTTATCACTGTACGTATGAGATTGGTGACTCGGTTATGTCCTACTGCTACGAATATAATAAGGAGAAGTATCACTCTAATTGGGTGGCTTTTCGATTCGACTCGGTGACTCGGACAATAAGTACAAGTAGAGAAGATAATTTTCAGGACGATCCTAAATTGCCGTTCTATCTGCAAATCGACAAGATGTCATACTCTGGATATGATAGAGGCCATATATGTGCCTCCGCTGATCGTTTGTATAGTCCAGAAGCCAATATGCAGACTTTCTATATGTCGAATATGAGTCCGCAGCTTTCACAGTTCAATCAGAAATACTGGGTGAAGTTCGAAGATTATGTTCAGGGTATAGGTCGCGACAGTAAGTTCTGCGATACTCTCTATGTTGTCAAGGGTGGTACCATTGCTGACGATATGATTCTCGGTAGGGTTACAAGACCAAATGGTGTTCAGGTTGTTGTGCCTGCCTATTATTTTATAGCTCTTTTAAAGGTGGTTGATGGTCATTATTCGTCTATTGCTTTCTTTGTAGAGCATAAGACCTATGATCACGCGGCTACTGATGCCGACTTGAAGAATGCGATAATGTCTGTGGATGAATTGGAGTCGCATACAGGCATTGATTTCTTCCATAATCTTCCCGATAGTATAGAAGTTGATGTCGAATCGTCTTACATGCTGTCATCATGGAATATAAAATGACCATAATGGTTCACGGCAACCTATAGGTCTTTTGTCCGTATAAATATATGTAAATGATTGAGTGTTATGAGGTTCGTTTATATATTCATTCTATTGTTTGTCGGATGTGTCAACTCTTGGTGCGCTACGTCTGACTCATTTCTGTCTGAGCCTGATTCTACTGGTAGTGGCTCCCGTTCGAAAAGAACTATAGTCTATGACGAAGCTTGGGTGCGTTCGCTTAAGAAACCCGATGAGAGTCTTATGAATGTTCTGCTCAACTATTATAAGCTTAAGGAACCTATTGCACGTGTCTTTTTCTGCCTTGCTTTGTCTGATACTCATCGTTTTAAGGACGAAGATTTGATGCAGGCTAACAATCTCTTTTGCCTGTGTGATGAGAATAATCTCGGTCGTTATTATCATTATCAGCATTGGAGTGAATCGGTGACCGATATCATTGGTATTTATAAGAATGAACTTGGTGAGGACTATCAGGATATGACTGACCTTCTTGACTGTATAACAGCTCATTATAACAGAGAGAAGATAAAGGAGATGTCGCGTTATCATGAAATGTATTTCGGTAGGAAACTTCCGATGCGTGGTGATGGTGACAGTGAGGTGAGAAAGCGTAACGGGGGCCTCCCATGGTAAAGGTGTGTTTGCTTATGAGAAAATACCTGTATCTTATAGTTCTGCTTTGGGGCTTCTGCATAGGTGCCTCTGCACAGTATGCTGATACGCTGACTGTGGATGAAGAGGATGTGCGTATTGCGAATCTGCCCGAGAATATCAATATGTTTGCTAGCCTGAGTAATCATGTCGATCCACAGCTTATATACGCTCAGGCTTTCTGGGCATCCTACAAGTTTGATGACAAATATATGCGTCATAACAATCCTTTCAGTATGCGTGGACCTAATGGTAAGTTACGTAAGTTTAAGGATGTTGATGAGGCTGTCTCACGTATGATTCTTGCTGTTGTTGACTATGATATTCAAAAAGAATCCTACACTGATTATCTTGAGAAAAAACCTAAGTCTAATTGGTCTCCACGTATGTCTAAGAAGTTGCTTCAGATATATCGTGAACTGTATGGAACAGATTATGATTATAAGAAACAGTTACATAAGTTTAAGTCTAATCTGCCCCCGCTTCGTTTTGCTAAGGGTGATAGTATCTCTACTTATAAGAACTCTAAGCCTTATTTAAAGGAGTTCGCCATTGGTCGTAAAGACAAGAACTTCGTTCAGATGCGTAATTATATGGGACCATTGGCTGTATTGGCATCTAAGGTTGATACTCAGATGGTCTTTGTCCAGGTCTTGTGGGCTACCGATCATTTTAACTCTAAACAGTTGGCAAAGAGTAATAACTATTTCCAGATAGTCGACAATGCAGGCAACCTGAAGAACTATGAGTCTCCAGAAGACGCAATAGCCGACTATCTGATGCTTATAATTGATTATGATAAGAGAAATGAATCGTACCTTGCTTATCTCGAACGTCGCACTAATGGTCACTGGAACAAGAAGATGTCTGATAAGATGAGGGCTTTGTATAAGAGTCTTTACAGAAAGACTTATGATGAGTCTAAGTTTAAAGGATATAAGGCCACGGTGGAGAATAGCCGCACCAAAACGTCACGAAGTCGAACGCGGCTTTAGTTGTGTTTGCTGCTAAAGAAAAACCTGACAGAACATGAAGCCCTGTCAGGTTTGAAATGTATTGTTTCTCGTTTTATCTTTGTTCTGAAATATGTTTACTTGTAGATGGCTTTCTTGCCTGCAAGTAAAGTGTTCTTCATCAAAGAAACAATGGTCATTGGACCAACACCTCCAGGAACAGGAGTGATATAGCTGCACTTAGGTGCAACATTCTCGAAGTCAACATCACCCTTCAAGCGCCATCCTCTTGCTGCAGTAGCATCGGTAACACGTGTTGTGCCTACATCGATAATCACTGCACCTGGCTTAACCATGTCTGCTGTTACGAATCCAGGCTTGCCTATTGCTGCGACGATGATGTCAGCCTGCTGGCAGAGCTCTTTCATGTTGGGTGTGCGGCTATGGCATACTGTTACTGTGCAGTCAATGCCCTTCTGTGAGAGAAGTACACTCATTGGGCGACCAACGATGTTGCTTCTGCCTATTACAACGGCATGTTTGCCGGCTGTTTCAATGTTGTAGCGACGGATAAGATCAACGATGCCCTGTGGTGTTGCAGAGATGAACGCAGGTGCTCCAATGGTCATTCGGCCTACATTTGCAGGGTGGAAACCGTCGACGTCCTTACGAGGGTCGATGGCTTCTGTTATCTTCTCTTCTGAGATGTGCTTTGGAAGTGGGAGCTGTACGATGAATCCATCGACATCAGGATCGTTGTTGAGCTCGTCAACAACCTTCAGAAGCTGCTCTTCAGTGATGTCGCTCTCGTAGCGCTTGAGTGTTGATGTAAAACCACATTCTTCACAAGCTTTGACCTTGTTGGCTACGTATGTCTCACTGCCACCATCATGACCTACGAGTACTGCTGCCAAATGTGGACGTTTCTTGCCTGCGGCTACCATTGCGGCTACCTCTTCAGCAATCTCCTGACGTATCTGCTGCGATACTTTCTTTCCGTCTATCAGTTCCATTGGAAGATATATTTATTTGTATTGTTCTGTTGTTAACTCTATCTCCTGTTCATCATGCCACCCATCATGCGTGCCATGTTCTTGCCTGCACCAGAGTTCATGAACTTCATCATCTTGCGTGTATCTTCAAACTGCTTCAAGAGACGGTTTACCTCCTGTATGTTTGTTCCACTACCTGCCGCAATGCGCTGACGACGCTTGCCATCAATGATCTTAGGGTCCTTGCGCTCTGCTGGTGTCATCGAGTAGATGATGGCTTCTATGCTCTTAAATGCATTGTCGTCAATATCAACGTTCTTGATCATCTTTCCTACACCAGGTATCATCGAAGCGAGCTCCTTGAGGTTACCCATCTTCTTTATCTGCTGTATTTGAGCGAGGAAGTCATTGAAGTCAAACTGGTTCTTGGCAATCTTCTTCTGAAGTCTGCGTGCCTCATCTTCGTCAATCTGTGCCTTTGCTCGCTCAACGAGTGTACGAACGTCACCCATACCGATGATACGGTCAGCCATACGACCTGGATGGAATACATCGAGAGCGTCAATCTTCTCACCTGTACCGATGAACTTGATAGGCTTGTTGACTACATTGCGAATAGAGAGTGCTGCACCGCCCTTTGTGTCACCATCGAGCTTGGTGAGTATCACACCGTCGAAATCAAGTCTGTCGTTGAATTCCTTTGCTGTGTTAACTGCATCCTGACCTGTCATCGAGTCCACAACGAAAAGTATTTCGTGTGGCTGCAATGCCTCCTTGAGTGATGCTATTTCGTTCATCATCTGCTCATCAACGGCCAAACGACCTGCTGTGTCGACAATCACTACATCGTTGCCGTTGGTCTTAGCCTGCTTGATGGCGTTCTGAGCTATCTCTATAGGATTCTGATTTCCTTCTTCGCTATATACTGGTGTGCCAATCTGCTCTGCAAGAACTTTCAACTGGTCAATGGCGGCTGGACGATATACGTCGCAGGCTACGAGTAATGGATTCTTTCCGCGCTTTGTCTTGAGGAGGTTGCCGAGCTTGCCAGTGAATGTTGTCTTACCTGAACCTTGAAGACCCGACATCAATATGACTGTTGGGTTGCCTTTGAGGTTGATGTCTTGTGCTTCGCCACCCATTAATGCTGTGAGCTCGTCATAGACGATCTTTATCATCTGCTGACCTGGCTTTACAGCTGTCAATACGTTCTGACCTATTGCCTTCTGCTTTACGTCATCTACAAACTGCTTTGCTACCTTGTAGTTTACGTCGGCATCAAGCAACGCCTTGCGAACGTCTTTGAGTGTCTCTGCTATGTTGAGTTCTGTGATTTTTCCTTCGCCCCTGAGTACCTTAAATGAGCGTTCAAGCTTTTCGCTTAGGTTTTCGAACATCATAATTATCGCGTGTTTTCCTTTTGGTTTAAATAACGGTGCAAATATACAACAAAAAAAGCTTATTTATTGTCAAGTGACGATGGAATAAATGAAAGTGGCATAAGTTCTTGTGCACTTTTCAGAACGTATGTTGTCTCCGCTCCAGCAAGACTTATCTCTATCGGACTTCCTTGCACTGTCTCCTTTTCTATTATCACTTGGCGACATGCTCCACATGGTGTGATAGGTGTCTTGAGTGTCCCTTCGTCTGTCTCGGCAACTATCATGAGATGTGTGACCTTCTCGTTTGGGTATTTCGCATTGGCATAGAATAAGGTTACTCGCTCTGCACATAATCCTGATGGATATGCCGCATTCTCCTGGTTACTGCCACTTATGATCTCACCGTTGCTGAGAAGTGCTGCTGCGCCTACTCTGAACTTTGAATATGGCGCGTATGCTTTTTTCGCAGCCTCCTGTGCTTCATGGCGCAGTCTTTCGTGCAAAGCGTCTTCTGCTATGCCTTCTGCGTCTATGTTGACTTGTGTAGCTACTTTTTTCAATATCATGGTCGGTACTTTTTGTTCTTGTTGAAATTAGGATTGAATGAATGGCATGGCTTGTTGCTCTGTGGCTTGAATGTCTTGCCTCCTTGCTTTGGTACTGTCGCCTTGTTTTGACTCCTACTCTGTCCCCTTTGCTCTTTAGGCTCGCTATATTTCATGTTGCCACTGAATAGTCGTTCTGCAAGGTCGTAACGGTGAAGGTCTTTCAGTGCCTTCATTATCTGTGGCTTGTATTCTGGTTTATACCAGAAGAAGAACATTCTCTGGCGCAGTTTCTCATCCTGCGTGCGTGCAGTATAGACGGGCTTGAGTGTATATGGATGAATGCCTGAGTAGTAGATGACTGTCGATACAGTCATTGGGGTAGGGGTGAAGTCCTGCACCTGCTCGAGCTTGAAGTCCATGTCGTGCGTCTCTGCTGCGAGTTCTGCCATGTCAACGTCGTGACACCCTGGGTGACTGCTTATGAAATATGGGATGATCTGCTGGTTGAGACCGCATGTCTTGTTGATCTCGTCAAACTGTTTCTTGAATTTGCCGAACAATGCGAAATCTGGCTTTCTCATTATGTCGAGTACGCCTTTTGATGTGTGCTCGGGAGCTACTTTCAGACGTCCGCTGACATGTTTTGTGATGAGCTCTTGGGTGTATTCCTTGTGGCTCTTATCTTCTTCTTGCGTGCGACCTTCACATAACAACAGGTCATATCTTACACCGCTGCCTATGAACGACTTCTTGACCTCTGGCAACGCGTCAACTTTCCTATAGAGCTTGATGAGGCGGCTCATGTCGGTGTTCATGTTCTTGCATACATTGGGATGTAAGCATGATGGACGTCGACATACTTCACATATCGACTCGTCTTTGCCTCGCAATCCATACATGTTGGCACTCGGACCGCCAAGGTCACTTATATATCCCTTGAACCATGGCTGTTTTACGAGGTTCTCTACCTCTCTCATTATGCTCTCTTCGCTTCTCGAGGCGATGAACTTGCCTTGGTGTGCCGATATGGTGCAGAAAGAACATCCACCGAAGCATCCACGATGCATGTTGATGGAGTTCTTTATCATCTCGAAAGCTGGTATGTCGCCCTTGCCGTTGTAGCGTGGGTGTGGCATGTACATATATGGGAGATCAAATGATGCGTCAATCTCTTTCTCGCTCATCGGAGGATACATAGGATTGAGCACTATCTGCTTCGTTCCACATCGCTGAACAAGGCGTGCTGCGTGTTTTCTGTTCGACTCCTCTTCTACATGTCTGAAGTTCTTGGCATAACTCATCTTGTCCCTTAAGCACTCTTCGTGGCTGTAGAGTTCTATTGTCTCCCATCGTTTGTTCTTGGGTAATGGCTCTTCTTCGCCTATGAGAAATGCGGTCTGTGGAACTGTCTTGAGCGAACTGAAGGGTACTCCTTTCTTGAGTAATGTGGCTATCTCTGTAAGCGGTAGTTCCCCCATGCCATAAACTAGTATGTCAGCACCTGAGTCGATGAGTATGCTCGGCATGAGCTGGTCTTTCCAGTAGTCATAGTGTGTTACTCGTCTCAATGATGCCTCGATGCCACCCAGCAGTATCGGTACATCGGGGTACAGCATTTTGAGTATCTTGGTATATACGATAGAAGGGTAGTCTGGGCGGGCACCGCTTCTGCCACCTGGTGTATATGCGTCATCCGAACGACGACGACGGTTCGCTGTGTAGTGATTTACCATCGAGTCCATGGCACCTGGCGATATTCCGAAGAAATAACGCGGACATCCAAGTTTCTTGAAGTCTCTTAGGTCATCTTGCCAGTTGGGCTGTGGCACAATTGCCACCTTCATGCCGCATGACTCGAGTACACGGCCTACTACTGCAGCACCGAATGATGGATGGTCAACGTAGGCGTCGCCTGAAAACAATATGACGTCTAGCTCGTCCCATCCGAGCTGTTCAACCTCTTTTTTCGATGTGGGTAAAAAATGTGGCATCTGTTCCTGTCGAATGTTTCCAATGAAATGCTCTACAAATATAAGCTATCTTTTCAATAAATACAATATCTGAACGTGCCGTCTGTCCCAATAAAAAAAGGATGACCCAACAATATGAGTCATCCTTTTTTAGTTGTTTGCAGTCTTCTTTACCAGATAGCTATACGCTCTTCTTTTGGTACGTACATCTTCGCTTTCTCGTCGATGCCGAATGCCTCATAGAAATAGTCTACAAGTGGCAGTGGTACGTTTACGCGGAGGTGGGCTGGTGAGTGAGGGTCTGTGTTTACCTGCTGGTAAAGAGCCTCTTCACGTATGTTTGTTGCCCAAATGCGTGAGTATGCATAGCAGAAACGCTGCTGATCAGTCTGTCCGTCAATTGGTGCAGGCTGTGCCTTGCCCTCAAGTGAGTTCTGGTATGCCTGGTATGCGATACTTAAGCCTCCGAGGTCTGCGATGTTCTCGCCGATTGTGTTCTCGCCGTTAGCGTGGAGGTCGCCGATTGCGATGAATGAAGCATATCGGTCGATGAGTTTTTGAGCAGCCTCCTTGAAGCGTTTTGCATCTTCTTCTGTCCACCAGTTCTTGAGGTTGCCTTCCTTGTCAAATTGACAGCCCTGGTCGTCGAAGCCATGTGTCATTTCATGACCGATGACAACGCCAATTGCACCATAGTTTACAGCGTCATCGCCATTAGCATAGAAGAATGGTGGCTGGAGTATACCTGCTGGGAATACGATTTCGTTTGCAGATGGATTGTAATATGCATTTACGGTCTGAGGAGTCATGAACCATTCTCCCTTGTCTACAGGTTTGCCGATCTTCTCCATCTCCTTGCGGTATGCAAAGCGTGTTGCGTTTATCTCGTTCTCTACGAGGTTCAATTCCTTGCTTATCTTGAGGTCTGTGTAGTCTTCCCACTTGTCAGGATAGCCTACCTTTACTGTGATTGCTGCAAGTTTGTCCTTTGCCTGTGTCTTTGTTGAGTCACCCATCCATGTGAGTTCATCAATGCGCTGAGCAAATGCAGTGCGGAGATTCTCAATGAGCACAAGCATTCGTTCCTTAGCTGCTGCAGGGAAGTGCTTCTCTACAAAGAGCTGACCGAGAAGGTCGCCTGTAATGCTGTTGCAAATTGAAAGCGAACGCTTCCACAATGGACGCATCTCTGGTGTGCCGGAAAGCACTTTGCCGTAGAAGTCGAATGATGTGTTTACGAAGTCGTCAGACATGTCGCTTGCATAGCTGCGAAGCATGCGCATCTTGTAGTAGTCTTTCAGCGTGTTCTTGTCTGTCGAGTTGATTATCTCGCCAACTTGAGTGAGGTAGTTGTAATGCGCAACATTGATAAACTCAACGTTTGCGCCTGTCTCTGCAAGGTATGTGTCCCAGTCAATGCCTTTGACCTCTTCTTTAAGCTGTGCTACAGTTCGCTTGTTGAACACTGCGTTAGGGTCGCGACGCTGTGTTCTTGTGTACATCTTGTCTGCTATGCGTTCTTCGAGTGCATATATTGCACTAACTCGTGCTTCTGCATTCTCCCATCTGAGTAACTCTGCATACTTGTTAAGCATTACTTTGTATGCGGCTCTGATGTTTTCTGCGCGTTCGTCTTTCATGAAATAGTAGTCGCGCTCTGGAAGACCGATACCTGTCTGGCCAAGTCCAGCAATTGTCATTGAACTGTTCTCGGCGTCAACGTCCTGTCCGAAATAGAAGAATCCGCTTACACCTATCTTCTGGAGCTCAACCATTGTCTTTGCAGTGGATGTCTCATCTGCAAATCCGTTGTCGATCATCTCGAAGTATGGATTTAATACTGAAGCACCAAGCTCGTTGCGCTTGGCTGTGTCCATGCTGCATGCATAAAGATCTGCTATCTTCTGTGCTGCTGTGCCTTCTGCGTTGTTCTTCTTTGAGATCTCGTCTACTATAGCCTTGAGTTTGTCTTCGTTGTCCTCGTTGAGGATGTCAAATGTTCCAAGTCTACTCTTGTCAGATGGCAGTGGATGCTGGAGCTTCCAGCCTCCGTTAGAATACTGATAGAAATCGTCACCGAGTAATACGGTTGTGTCCTTTTCTGCGTCTGTGAAGTGGGCATTGCCGTCCACCTTTTCTACATTGTTGCAGCCACAGAGAACTGCACCAGATGTTGTGCAAAGCATAATTAATTGTTTGGCCTTCATTGCTGTAATTTTCAAAACGATGCAAATTTATACATTTTTACTCTTGACGCTTTTATATCATCATCTTTTTTTGGGTGTATTGTTATTATTCTTTGTTATAATGGTCTATTTTGTAAAAAGGTCCAATAAAAAAACGCCACTCTGATGCGAGTGGCGTTCTAAATCTTTCTGCTATTTTGTGCTTAGAGCATGAATGCGACGACCTCGTCCAAGCCACATCCCTTAAGGGCAGTTACGTGTTCTTTGGCAGTTGTTGATGGCAATGCAAATTCAACGTCGAAATCAACATTCTTAAACGCGTCTTTTCCTATTGTTGGGGCCTTGTCACCTGCGAAGCTTACGCGTGTCAGGTTAGGACAGTTTTCAAATGCACACTCGCCAATCGTGTTTACTGTAGAAGGAATGAATACTCCTTCGAGAAGGATGCAGTTGTAGAATGCATCATTGCCGATTTCTGTCAAACCTTCTGGCAGAAATACTGCTGTCATGTTTTGCATGTCCTTGAATGCTTCTGAATACATCGCACCACTGCCGCTTACTACTACTACACCGGCTTTGTTCTGCATCCATGTGAGATTGTCACCACATTTGCCTAGACGAATGCCGTCTTCACTGCAGGCACTTAACATAAATGTCAGCGCACATAAAATCATTGTAATTCTCATCATTTTTCAAGTATAGTTTGTATTTCATATAGGTTAATGGCAAATGTACACATAATCTCTTATCAAACAAGTATTTGCAATTATTATAGTGTTAAAATGGGAATAATATCCAAAATGGTGTAACAAAATGTCAATATAGTTTAAAATATATCATAACTTTTTGTAACTCAATGGTGTTTTGCTGGTTTGGGATGTTAGTATCGTCTTTTTTTATAAAAAATATGTGTTTTGTTGTAACTGTTTTTGGGGGAGTGCGTATATATGTATGTATGTTTTGGTTAAACATTCTTTTTTGAACAAACTAAACACCAAATAGAATTTTTCCCCATTAGGCGCCGCTTTTAGTGGCGCCTTTTTGTTTGTGTCCAAAAGTTGGACAATCGTATCGGTATAATCAATTGTTGTTCGATAAAGTTTTTTACTTTGCTTTGTTTCTTCTTAAAATTGCATTGTCAATTAAAAACAATAGCATTATGAGCAAAATAGAAATCAAAAATCTCAACAGAGTGTTCCGTACAGAACTTGTAGAGACAATTGCACTCAACAACATCTCATTCTCTATCGAACAGGGTGAGTTCGTGGCTATCATGGGCCCATCAGGTTGCGGTAAGTCAACTCTTCTTAATATTCTAGGTCTTCTTGACAATCCTACATCAGGAAGCTATCTTCTCGATGGTGTAGAGGTGGCTAATCTTAAGGAAAGAGAGCGAACTCAGTTCCGCAAAGGTAAGTTAGGCTTTGTTTTCCAGGCGTTCAACCTTGTTGACGAACTTACTGTTGAAGAGAATATCGCCCTTCCTCTTGAGTATATGCGTGTTCCTGTCGATGAACGTCGTCGTCGTGTTAACGACATCATGGAGAAGATGAATATATCTCATCGTGCCAAGCATCTGCCTATGCAGCTCTCTGGTGGTCAGCAGCAGCGTGTAGCTATTGCTCGTGCGGTAGTAAGTAATCCTTCTATTATCCTTGCCGACGAGCCAACAGGTAACCTCGACTCTAAGAATGGTCATGAGGTGATGGAGCTTCTCGGTCAGTTGCATAGAGATGGCGCGACAATCATAATGGTTACTCACTCGCAGAAGGATGCTCAGTATGCTGACCGTGTTATAAATCTCTTTGATGGCCAGATTGTGGAAAGCATTTCAGAAAAGCTTTAAAAAGGTTGTTAGGGTAGGTTGTATTGTGGTCTTCTGGAAACGTATTTGTCTATGATTTCCGTTATCATCTACCGTAGTTCGACCATAGTTCAACCATAGTTCGACCATATGTCCGTCTATATGTTCTACATTGTAAAAAGTCAGATTTGTTATGAGTCTCATTAAATATATTTGCGTTGCTATTCGCAATCTTCCCGCAAAGGGGCATCGCAACGCTCTCAAGATACTAACCTTAGGCATTGGCCTGGCCGCGGTGCTGGTTCTTTTGGCTGATGTATGTATAGGTGTTACCACTGATAGCTCTTATGATGATGCCGACCGCATCTATTACGTGACCGAAGCGGCTGAACTCAATGGTGCCTATCAGGTTATTCCTTATACATCTTGCGGTATAGCTCCTGCTATGGCCGATTATTTTCCTCAGATAGAATGTGTGACTCGTTTCTCTTTAGGGTATTCCGAGCGTATTGTTCTTGAGGGTGAGAATGAACGAATCGAATGTCCGAGTTATGCAATTGCCGATACGTCGTTCTTTTCTGTACTTACAACGGAATGTTTGGCCGGTGATCTCCGTAGCTCTTTAGGTGTGAAGGACAATGTGGTTGTGTCGCTCTCAATGGCGCGTAAGTTATACCGTGGCAATGCGACAAATGATAACGCTATTGCTATGGGAGTTATAGGAAAGACTATTCGACGTTCTTGGGATGTTGATCAGCGTCTTACTGTTGTTGGCGTGTATGCTGACTATCCTGTCACTTCTACTTCTCATCCAGACATGGTCGTTTCTATGATGAGCATTGAGCATTTCTTTGGTCGTGATTGTCGCAATGATCTTATTGGTTTTGATAGTTTCATCAGCCTTGTTAAGATAGCCAAAGGAGTCGATGCTGCCGAAGTCGGTGGTCGTATGGACCAGTTCCGTAATGATCGTCTTCCGGTGCAGGATATGAAGGAGTTCGGTGTGATGATTGATTATAAGATATGGCCATATCTCGATTTCTATTCGAATGTTCGTTCAGGTAGTCATAGTCTCGTCCTGGTGCTGCTCTTCATGGCTGTTGCGCTGTTGCTTACTTCGGTACTCAACTATATTCTCTATGTCATCTCATCGACAATAAGCCGTAGCCGCGAGATGGCTTTGCGCAAGTGTCTCGGTTGCATGAAGAGTGACATCTATATGATGCTCTTTGCTGAGTCGTTTGTCCATACTTTTCTTGCTGTATGTGTGGCGGTGCTTCTGATAAATATATTTGGCGGCTATATTGTTGAACTATGCGACTGTTCTCTGTCAGAGCTGTTCTCGGGCACTTCGGCTATCGTGGTGTTAGTGCTCGTGATGTTCATCCTCGTGCTCAACACGGTTGTCCCAAGTGAGATATTCTGCCGTATTCCTATTGCAACAGTCTTCCGTAACTATCGAGAGAATAAGCGTCGATGGAAGCAGTTGCTGCTCGCTGTGGAGTTCGTTTCTGTGGCCTTCCTTGGTGTGATGGGGCTGGTCATTACTATGCAATATGACAAGATGGTCAATTCCGACATGGGATTCCGTTGTGATGATGTTGTGCAGGTTGACTTGACCGATGTGCCTAATGATAAGCGTCAGGTTGTAATCAGTGAACTCAAGGCCTTGCCTTGCGTTAAGGATGCGTGTGGTGCCCACTTGAATCCTTTTAATATCATGAATGGTAATAATGTCAGGAATCCTAACGACTACACCAATCTTTTCAACGTTAAAGACGGGTACTATGTAGAGCCTTCATACTTCGACGTTCTTGATATCCCTATTGTCAAGGGAACAAACTTCACTCCTGGTCTTGCGGCTAATTCTGAAATTATTGTGGATGAACTGTTTGCCGAGAAAGTAAAGGTGCTTCTGGGGTGGGATGATGTTATAGGTAAACATATCGAAGTGTCTTCTCATTTTGTTGACGGGATGTCGAAGATTGTCGGTGTGATGAAAAATGTTCATGTTGGTTCGTTCAATAAAGACGATGAACTTGTTGCAGATTGTCCTCTGGTGCTCTTCATGAGTGATCATTACGGATGGTATAACAATGCTTTTGTTCGCTTGGAAGATGCTGATGACGATTCGTTGCTTAAGATTACCGAGATGCTCAACGATAAATTCCAGGAGTATGGAATTTCTGTCACTCCTTTCCGTGATTTTGCAAGGATGAATTGCCGAGAGACTCTAAATATGCGTAATGCCATTCTTATTGGATGTATGATATGTTTGATGATTGCGATTCTAGGTCTTGTGGGCTATATAGTTGATGAGGTTAAATTGCGTCAGAAGGAGATTGCTGTGCGTAGAGTCAATGGTGCTCAGATATCAGAGATATGCCGTATGTTCCTTGCCGATGTGATGAAGATTACCATGCCATCCGTAGCGATTGGTTGCCTTGTAGCTGCATTCGTCTCGGAGCGTTGGCAGCAACAGTTCTCGATACATGTAGGTCATCCTTGGTGGGTGTATGCAGTATCTTTTGTCTTGACAGTTCTCTTGGTGGGCTTGGTTAGCATGTTTTATGTGTCAAGATGTTCTAGTGATAATCCGTCGGATAGTTTAAGAGCAAATTAATTATGAAGGGATTAATATATGTGTTCAAGCGCTACAAGGTGGCTAGCTTGCTCAATCTTGTGGGGATGATTGTGGCCTTTGCCGTATGTTTCGTCCTTCTTACACAGGTCTGTTTCCAAAGGAATTATAATAAGTCTTTTGATAATTATGAACAGCTCTGCCGTCTCGAAAGTGTGATATGGTACGATAAATGGTCTACCTTCATAAATCGTCCTTTGTGTGAGTTCCTGACTTCATTGCCTCAGCTCGAGTCTGTAGCTACATTCTGTCCTTACACTGAAACTAACTATTTTGAAAAGGATGGCGGTCTCATTTCCGAACAGTGTTGCCGTATGCTTCCTACAACTCTCACTACTTTCCGAGCTAAATGTATCGACGGACGTCTGGAGTTGCACGATAATGAAGATGGAGTGATTATCCCTGCTTCTGTGGCTCTGAAGTATTTTGGTGATACAATGGTTGCCGGCCGTTATTTTGTGATGGTTGAGCGCGATTCTAAACATCGCTTGCCTATAGTTGGTGTCTATGAGGATTTCCCTGCTAATGTGTCTATGGGCAACTATTGCTATATGAGCCTTATGTCCGAAAATGTTGGTGTGTTCAACAATTGGAACTATACTTGCGTCATCCGTCTTAAGGATAATGTTGATGTGGCCTCTTATGAGTCTGTAATACTTGGCGAGATCCGTCGTTTCTATAAGCAGACTTCTGATGATAACGGTTGGGAAATGGACGATGAATCTTTGGATTCTATGCGTTTCCGACTTGTCCCTATTGCCGACACTTATATGTCGGGTGTTTCTGAAGATGATAAAGGTGATCCTACCGTTATCCTCATGCTTCAGCTTTCTTTCCTCCTCATCATTGTAGTGGCCGCTATCAACTTCGCTAATTTTACTCTTGCTGAGGCTCCTATGCGCATCAAGAGTGTTAACACTCGCAAGGTGCTTGGCAGCAGCTCATTGGCTCTTCGCCTCTCACTCATCGGCGAGGGCGTGCTTGTGTCTCTCGTCGCATATCTCATTTCGCTTGTCATGGTAAGTCAGCTTGCGCTCATGCCGTCGGTCAATGATATCGTTTTGGGCTCCATTTCTGTTGCCGATAATATATTGGTTGCTCTCGTAATGCTTGTCGTTGCGCTTTTGTTGGGTGTGCTCACTTCTATCTATCCTGCTTTCTATGTGACATCTTTTTCACCGGCTTTGGTCCTTAAGGGGGCTTTCGGATTGTCTCCTCGTGGCCGCGCTTTGCGTATGTTCCTCATCTGCTTCCAGTTTGTCGCTGCTATCGGTATGGTGGTCTATATGTCTGTCCTCTATATGCAGAGCAACTATATCTATAAGTCTGACTATGGCTTTGATAAAAATGCCCTGATGGGGTGCGCTCTCAACGGTCGCGTCCCAGGGGCTCAGTTGGAGGCTTTGCGACAGGAACTGCTCAACATTGGCGCCGTAGAAGATGTTTCTTATGCTAGTTGCGCTTTGGGCGTGCGTGACGGTGGTACTACCTGGGGACGCAGTAGCGCCATTAATCCTGAGGTGACAATCAATTATATGGCTAATTTTGTCGATAGTCACTTCTTTAATACCTATGGACTTGAACTGGTTGAGGGTAGCGCGTCTTCTTCTGTAAGTGGTTATTACTTCGTGCCTAATGAGGCTTTTGTTCACAACTATCCTGGCTTGGCGGTTATCGACAAGCCTCTTAATATGGGCGAAGAGTGTGTGGTCACTGGCATTTGCCGTGACGCTCGCTTCTGCACCGCTCGTGTCGATCGTCATTCTCAAAGCGTTGTCTTTGTCGTTGATAACAGACCTGTCGGTGAAGGCTCGTTTATGCGTGTCCTTGCTGTTCGTGTCGCTGCGGGCTCTGATCTCTTTGAGGCTCGTCGTGACGTAGAGAATGTGATATCTCAATTCGCTATCGATATGCCTCGCGTTGTGTTCCTCGATGAAGAAATTGAAAATGCCTATCAAGATGAGTTCCGTTTTATTACCCAGATTACGTGGTTCGCTATGGTCGCTCTCGTTATTACTCTTATAGGTGTCTTTTGTCTTACTCTCTTTGAAACGGAGTATCGCCGTAAAGAGATTGGCGTTCGTAAGGTCATGGGCGCTACTATGGGTGAGGTGGTTAATATGTTTGTCAAGAAATATCTCTTGCTTCTTATTGTTAGCTATGTCATAGCAACTCCTGTCGCATATGTCATGAGTGTCCGCTGGCTCGAGGGTTTCTCTGAACATGTCGCTCTTGGTTGGCAGCCTTTTGCTTTGAGCTTTGTCTTGGTCTCTGGACTGACTGTCGTTATCGTGACTCTTAAGACGATGATGGCCTCTATGGAGAATCCGACAGAAAGCATTAAATGCTGATCTGATAGTTTCAAATTCTGATTTCTTAGCGCTCGGGAATTATCCTGAGCGCTTTTTTGTGTCTTCCAGTTCGTTTTTATATATGGTTATACGTGTTTTACTTATGATATATTTGTTTTTGGTGTTATTTGCTTACAAAAAGATGTTAAAACTTTATTTTGGATTAAAAAATATCATAAGAATGTTTTGCAGTTATTCCAATATATTATAGTTTTGCATTGTAAAATTACAATTCGATATAAAACAAGGGTGTTTTACTAAAATATGAAAGTGATGGTAGGTCAAACAAAGAAAAATGTCATTCGATTTAGCAAAATGCATGGATGTGGCAACAACTACATTTATGTATATCTGCCAGAAAATCCGATAGAGGATTTACAGAAGGCTGCTATTGAATGGAGCCGACCTAACTTTGGTATTGGAAGTGATGGCCTTATTACTATAGAGAAGAGTGATGTCGCCGACTTCAAGATGCGAATCTTCAATAATGATGGTTCAGAAGCTATGATGTGTGGCAATGGTGTTAGATGCTGCGGTAAGTTTGTTCGCGACCATAAGCTGACAGATAAGTCAACCGTGACTTTTGATACTTTGGCGGGCATAAAGGTGCTTCAGCTTAATGAGGATGAAAAGGGTAGTGTAGTAAGTGCCCGTGTAGATATGGGCGAGCCTATATTGGCCGATTCTCATCAGTGTGCATCAGCCGATGGTTCTCTAAGGGATGCTGAGGTTGGAGGATGGAAAGGTACTTTCGTTTCGATGGGCAATCCTCATTTTGTGATCTTCGTTTCTGATATCAATGCGATAGACATTGCGGCTGAGGGTGTAAAGATGGAGTTCAATCCTATGTTTCCTCAGCGTTGTAATATAGAGTTTGCCCAGATAAGGGAAGATGGTACAATTAGAATGAGAGTGTGGGAGCGAGGTTCGGGTATCACGATGGCGTGCGGAACAGGTGCTTGCGCTACATCGGTTGCCGCAACTCTCACTCAGGGAAGAGGACGGGTGAATAATGTCCAGATGGATGGCGGAACGCTTAATATAGAATGGGCAGATGATAACCATATCTTCATGACAGGTCCTGCAGTAAGGGTCTTTGATGGAGAGATAGAACAGTAATCAATAAATGACAGACTAATATGGCACTAGTAAACGAAAATTTCACCAAGCTTGCTCCAAGCTATCTGTTTAGTGATATTGCTAAGAAGGTGAATGCTTACAAGGAGGCTCACCCTGATAAGAAGATAATTCGACTTGGTATCGGTGATGTTACACAGCCATTGGCTCCTGCGGTTATCGAAGCGATGCATAAGGCTGTTGACGAGATGGCAAGTGCTTCGACATTTAGAGGATACGGTCCAGAGCAGGGATATGACTTCCTTCGTCAGGCTATACTCGACAATGATTTCACTCCTCGTGGCATTAAGCTCGATATCGATGAGGTGTTTGTAAACGACGGTGCAAAGAGTGATACAGGCAATATCGGTGATATATTGGCTGTCGACAATATAATCGGTGTGACCGACCCTATTTATCCAGTATATATCGACTCGAACGTGATGGCTGGCAGAGCCGGTGAATGTCGCGACGGTCTCTGGTCTAACATTGTTTATATGCCTTGTAATGATGCCAACGACTTTACTCCATCATTGCCAGAAGAACGTGTTGATGTAGTTTACCTCTGTTATCCTAACAATCCAACTGGTACGGTGATTACTCGCAGACAGCTTAAGAAATGGGTTGAATATGCTCTCGCTAACGATGTGATCATTATGTATGACGCCGCTTATGAGGCTTACATACAGGATGACGACATTCCTCACTCAATCTACGAGATTGAAGGTGCTAAGAAAGTGGCTATTGAGTTTCACTCATATTCAAAGACTGCCGGCTTTACTGGCGCAAGATGTGGTTATACTATCGTCCCTAAAGAGGTGACTGCTAAAACTGATGCTGGCGAACGTGTCGCTCTCAATAAGATATGGCTCCGCCGTCAGTGTACTAAGTTTAACGGTACTAGCTATATTACTCAGCGTGGCGCTGAAGCTACTTATTCTCCTGAAGGTAAGAAGCAGATAAAGGAGACTATCGCTTATTATATGGAGAATGCTAGAATAATGCGTGAGGCTTTCGCTGAGATGGGCGTGAAGACTTATGGTGGTGTCAATGCTCCTTACATCTGGGTCAAGACACCTAAGGGAATGACTAGTTGGGAGTTTTTCGATGCTCTTCTCGCCGAAGCTAACGTGGTCGGTACTCCTGGAGTGGGTTTCGGCCCTGCCGGTGAAGGTTACTTCCGTTTCACAGCATTTGGTCAGAAGGAAGATTGCCTTGAGGCAATGGCAAGAGTCAAGGCATGGCTCGCTAAATAATTAGTAGATAAATAATAGAATAATAATAACAATCAAAAAGACTTAAGATTATGGCTGCAAGACTTAGACTTAAGGTAGTGGATGAAGCTTTCAAGAGAGCTCCTATTCCAGTTCAGATGCCAACAGAACGTCCTAGTGAGTATTTTGGCAAGTATGTGTTCAACAAGCAGAAGATGTTCAAGTATCTGCCTGCAAAGGTTTACAAGCAGATGTGCGACGTCATCGATAATGGTGCTCCGTTCGACCGCGCTATAGCTGACGCTGTTGCTGAGGGTATGAAGAAATGGGCTATGGAACTTGGTGTTACACACTACACTCACTGGTTCCAGCCTCTTACTGAGGGTACCGCTGAGAAACATGACGGTTTCGTAGAACATGACTGGAAGGGTGGTATGGTTGAAGAGTTTGAAGGTAAGCTTCTCGTTCAGCAGGAACCTGACGCTAGCTCTTTCCCTAACGGTGGTATCCGTTCTACTTTCGAAGCTCGTGGTTATTCAGCTTGGGATCCAACATCTCCTGTATTCGTTATTGGCGATACCTTGATGATCCCTACAATCTTCATTTCATATACAGGTGAAGCACTCGACTATAAGGTGCCTTTGAAGAAAGCCCTTTATGCGGTTGACAAGGCTGCTACAGCAGTTGTTAAGTACTTCAACCCTGAAGTTACTAAGGTTGTCAGCAACCTCGGCTGGGAACAGGAATACTTCCTTGTTGACGAAGCCCTCTACGCTGCACGTCCTGACCTTGTGATGACTGGTCGTACTCTTATGGGTCATGACTCGGCTAAGAACCAGCAGATGGATGACCACTATTTCGGTTCTATCCCTGCTCGTGTTGAGATGTTCATGAAAGATATCGAGATTCAGGCTCTCGAACTTGGTATTCCTTGCAAGACTCGTCACAATGAGGTTGCACCAAACCAGTTTGAGCTCGCTCCTATCTTCGAAGAGACAAACCTTGCTGTTGACCACAACATGCTCATGATGTCAATCATGAAGCGCGTTGCTCGTAAGCACGGCTTCCGTTGCCTCCTCCATGAAAAGCCATTCAAGGGTATCAACGGTTCTGGTAAGCACAACAACTGGTCGCTCTCTACTGATACAGGCGTTATTCTCCATGCACCAGGTAAGACTCCTATGGATAACCTCCGTTTCGTTACATTTACAGTTGAGACACTTAAGGCTGTATATGACCACAACGGACTCCTTAAGGCCAGCATCATGAGCGCAACTAATGCTCACCGTCTTGGCGCTAACGAGGCACCACCAGCTATCATATCTTCATTCCTCGGTAAGACAGTAACAGATCTTCTCGAGCATGTTGAAAAGGCTGATATCGACCAGCTTACTGTTGCCGGCAAGAAGGCATTTAAGCTTGATTTGCCATCAATCCCTGAGCTCCTTATCGATAACACTGACCGTAACCGTACTTCTCCATTCGCATTTACAGGTAACCGCTTCGAGTTCCGTGCTGTGGGTTCTGTTGCTAACTGTGCTAGTGCAATGCTTACCCTCAACGCTGCTGTTGCAGAAGCTCTTGAGGATTTCAAGAAGCGTGTTGATGCTCTTATCGCTAAGGGTGAGGCTAAGGAGAAGGCTATTCTTAAGATCGTTCGTGAAGATATCAAGTATATCAAGCCTATCATCTTCAACGGCAACGGTTATGGTGATGAATGGAAGGTTGAAGCTAAGAAGCGTGGTCTTGACTGCGAGACTTCTGCCCCAGTAATCTTCGACAACTATCTCTCTGATAAGTCGATTAAGCTCTTCGAATCAACTAAGGTGATGAGCAAGGTAGAGCTTGAGGCTCGTAACGAGATTAAGTGGGAGACTTATACTAAGAAGATTCAGATCGAAAGCCGTATCTTCGGTGACCTCTGTCTCAACCATATCATCCCTGTAGTTACTCAGTATCAGTCAATGCTTATCGATAATGTTCATAAGGTTCAGGGCATATTCTCTGGTGACAAGGCTCACAAGATTAGCAAGGAGAACCTTTATATTATCGAGAAGATATCTGACCATGAGTCATTCATCATCGAAAATGTTGACAAGATGGTTGAGGCTCGCAAGGTTGCAAACAAGATCACTAGCGAGCGTGAGAAGGCTATAGCTTACCACGATACAGTAGCTCCACTCCTTGAGGAGATCCGCTACCATGTTGACAAGCTTGAGACTATCGTTGACGACGAGGCATGGCCACTTCCAAAGTACCGTGAACTCTTGTTCATCCGATAACTGATTGTTGTTATAGTAAATGAAGAGCGCCCGACATTGTCGAGCGCTCTTTTTGTGTTGTATATCCGAAGCTATTGAATGTCCATTTGATGAAAATATGGTTTTACAGGTCGATGACAAATGTTGCTCCTTCGCCCTCTGTGCTGTAGCAAGATAACGTACCGCCGTGTAGCTGTAGTATCTGACGGCTTATTGATAGTCCTATGCCTGATCCTCCTGGCTTTGACGTGTAGAACGGTAGGAAGATCTCTTCAAGTTTGTTTGACGGGATGCCTGGTCCGTTGTCACTCACTGTTATTCTTGACTTGCCGTTCGGACTGCTGGCTGTGACTGTTACCTCTCCAATCTTGCCGTCACCGTATATGTTGATTATCTCTATTGCGTTCTTGATGAGGTTGTTCATTACTTGTCCTATCATCTTCTCATCACACATCATCTTCATGCCTTGCGCACATATAAACGTGATATTCATCTTGTCACTGCAGCTCCCGCTATATAGCCGTTCGAGGTGCTGAAGCATGCTCTTTACATCTACCTCCTTGATCTCTGGTTTGGGTAGATGGGTTAGCTCATAGTAACTGTCTAGGAAATGTTTGATCGCTGTGCATTGCTCATTTATCACGCTTATGGCTTCATTGCTGTCTTCCTTGGTGTATTCATTGGTCATCATGTCTTCACTGAGCGTGATGAGCGGTGTTATCGAGTTGCGCAGCTCATGGGTCATGATGCGCAGAATGCGGTCGTAATACATTCGTTTTGTCTCTAGGTCGAGCTGCGTCTGGCTGTATCCGACTAGTATACGGTTCATGTTCTGATACATCTGTTGTAGTCCCTTGTCATTGGATAAGGGAAAGCGGGTCATGGAGTCTTTGTTCAGTAGACTGCTTAAGAAACTCTCTACCTGATTGGGAATGAATGAGGCTGCATCCCATAGCTTCATGATGAGCAGAAAACTGAGGAATGCAGTTATCGTTGCTATTGGCCATCCCCAGCCGAGGATGATGGCACTTGCTGTGAGACATCCGGAGAGTACTAAGGCTATTGCTAGTATCAGTATGTATTGATGATAATTCCGTTGTATCATTTAATTTATCACTCCGTATTTCTTGAGTTTGTTATATAATGTCTGACGCGATATCTCAAGGCGCGACGCAGTGCTTACTAAGTTGCCTCCTTCCTGTGCCACGGTGTCGAGGATGTGTTTGCGTTCCATCTCCTCAAGGCTTAGCTTTTGCATGCTCTCCATCTCTTTCAATAAAGCCTCAGATCTCTCCATCATGACTTTCTTGTCCATCTTCTCCTTGTGCTTCTCCAAGGCGCTCTTTAGTTTGGATATTAGCACGTCATTGCTCCATGGCTTGGTTACAAAATCTTCTGCACCCGACTGTACAGAACGAACTGCAAGGTCTATGTCGCCAAAGGCTGTGATGAGAACTACAGCTGGAGGCTTAGGCAGTTCGTTGATGCGTGATAGCCAGAACAGTCCTTCCTCGCCATCGAGTTTTCTGGAGTCGAAGTTCATGTCGAGCAATACTATATCGACATTGGCAGTGTTTAATACTCCCATTATGGTGTGTGGATCAGTCAATGTTGTGACTGTCTTGAATACGTTCTTTAGCACCAGTTTGAGACTTCTTAGTACAAGCTGGTTGTCGTCTATGATTAGAATGTTACTGTTTTCCATGCTACAAATATAATACTGCTATTTATATTATGTCATCACATGTGCCGTTTGTTTTTCTCACTTTGTCTTGGTTGTCCAACTTTTGGACATTCGATAAGGCTGAAATCACGATAGATGTCTTATTGCGTTGTCTTGCCAGAATGCCAATCTATATTTGCATCGACAAACAACCAATGTATGATGAAAACAAAAACTTTTATAGCATTGGCCTTGATGGCTTGGTGGACTGAAGCAGGGGCAGAAGAGACGTTCTCGCTGTCTGACTGTCTGGCATATGCCAAGAATCATTCGATAGCCAATCGTATGCAGCAGATTACTGCAAATAATGCGAAGTATGATTTACGTGAAAGCGCTTTTGCATTTTTACCTTCTCTAAGCGCTGAGGCGGCAATAGCGGTCAATAGTGGTCGTGGTATTGACCCGGAAACGAATACTTATACTACTTCTCGCACCCTGGGCAACGGTTATGGCGTTTATATGAATCTGCCGTTGTTCGATGGACTTGTTGCCGTCAATACTTTGCGTGCCTCGAAAGTGGCTAGCCTGATGGCTTGTAAACAGAGTGAAATGCAAGAAGATAAGACGGCGCTTGCGGTAGTTCGTCAGTATTATAATCTCTGCTACTACCAGGCTCTTGAGGCTCAGGCTCAGATGCAACTTGAGTCAGATCGCCAGCAGCTTGTCAAGGCTCGCAAACAGGAGGAACTGGGACAGAAATCGGGCGCTGATGTCGATGAAATGATCGCTACTGTCGCTATGTCGGAGTTTAATCTTATACAGCAGCAAAATCTCATGAATCAGGCTAGTATGGAGTTGAAATATCTGATGAATTACCCAATGGATTCTTCACTTGTTGTGTCAACTCCAGCATTGTCTGCTCCTTCTTTCGACGGTGAGATGCCTGTTTTTGATGTGTCGGATAATCCACGGGTTGAAGCCTCTCGTTTTGATATGGAGAAGTCCAGATATGATCTTAAGCGTTCGCGTGGATTGTATGCTCCAAGCCTCAATCTTTCAGCCGGCATATCTACTAGCTACTTCAGAAACCTCAATGCCGATATCAGCTTGTCTCCCTCTTTTTCTCAGCAATTGAATGGTAATATGGGTGAATATGTGAGTGTTAACTTGACAATACCTCTTTTTAACCGTATGTCGACAACCTACTCCGTCAAGCGACGCCGTGGTAATTATGAATATGCAAAATTGGCTCACGAGCAGATTCGTCTTGAGGTGGAGAAAGAGATGCGTATGGCTTGGTTGGAGCTTAATGCTGCTTATCAGGAATATCTCTCTTCCGAGGCTCAGCTTTCTGCTCTTAATATCTCGCATATGGCTAATGTTCGCAAGTTCGATATGGGCAATCTGTCTGCTCTTGAACTGCAGGCTTCTTCCTCTAAAAGGGCTAATGCCGATGCCGTGGCTATAGGAAAACTTCTTCAGCTCTATGTTAAACAGATAGAGTGGAATTATTATAATAACATTAAAATTTGGTGATAATATGGATATTCAGATAGAACAGAAAGGACCTGTTTCTAAGAAATATATTCCTTTCATTATTGGTGGCTGTGCTCTCGCTGCTTTGGCTCTTTGGGGCTTCTTCGCTGATCATAGTCGTTGTTATCGCGTCGATGCCAATTCTGTAATTATTGGCAAGGCTCAATATGATCAGTTCAACGATTATGTTCGCCTCAATGGTAAGGTGGAACCTGGCATGACTGTTCAGCTGCCTGCTTTAGAGAGTGGCGTCGTGGAGCGTATTGAGGCTCAAGAGGGACAAATGGTTCATCAGGGCGACGTGATAATGGTTCTCGGTAACCCTAATCTGCGTCAGCAGATTCTCGATAGCGAGGCGCAGTTGGCTGAAAAGCAGAATATGCTGCGCGATACCGAGATCTCGATGGAGAAAGAACGTCTCTCTATGCAGCAGGATCTCTTGTCTATCCGCACCGAATATGTGCGCGCTCGTCGTGCTTATCAACAGCAGAAGGCTTTGTATGATGAACGTCTTACCTCTCACGATGAGTTCCTTAAGGCTGAAGAGGATTTCCATCTTATCGATTCAAGGCTTTCGCTGCTTCGTCAGCGTATTGAACAGGATAGTATCTATCGCGGTGTTCAGGTGGCTATGCTTCGAGATAACCTCTCTAATATGATGCTTAACCTCCAGTTGGTGCGTTCGCGTGCTGATAATCTTGTTATTCGCGCCTCTTATGATGGACAACTTGGCAACCTGCAGGTTAATGAACAGGAGATAATGCTTGGCCAGAATATTATGGCTGGACAGTCGGTGGGCCAGATTAATATTCTTGATAGCTATCGCATTCATGTTAATGTCGATGAACATTATATTGATCGTGTCTCTCCTGGTCTTGTCGGCTCTTTTGAAAGAGCAGGCAACAACTATGATGTCTCTGTCCAAAAGGTCTATCCTGAGGTCAATGGCGGTAAGTTCCGCTGTGATCTGGTCTTTACGTCTGAACAACCTGATAATGTTCGTGTCGGTCAGACTTACTACATTAATCTTCAACTAGGTGAGTCTTCTAACTCTATAATTATTCCTCGTGGTTCTTTTTTCCAGACTACTGGCGGACAATGGCTCTATGTGCTCAATGCTGATGGTACCGAAGCCGTAAAGCGACAGGTGAAAATCGGACGACAGAACCCTCAGTATTACGAAGTGGTCGAGGGTCTTAATGATGGCGAACGCGTAATCATCTCATCGTATGAGTCGTTTGGCGATGCCGAAAAGATAATCTTGGAATAGTTTTTTAGAGCATCTTTTGATAATGGTCATGGTCAAAATGGTCAAACTCAATTTCAGGCTTTTTTTACTTTTGTTTTTTGTCTTGAGCGTATATCCGTGCGCCTTTTAATAAATCGACTAGTATGAATAAATGAGAAAGATAGATTCCTCTGGACGTAGGATTTGGTTGATTTATTGGTATATTTGCTAAAATATATATTGAATATGCTATTTGGATTATTCAAAAGGAAATCAGAAAAAGTGGAGCCACAAGTTGCTCCCAAGCCTGCTGACGGAATCAGAATAACAGGCACGAGCTCGTATATTGATGTCGAAATCGAAGGCCGAACTAAAATTAATTTTGTGCCCTAATTGAAAAAGAGATTCTCCATATTATTGCTCCTGTTGACCATCTGCTTCATGACCAGTCATGCCCAGCAGATGCCGATAACCGTGACGCCAATTATGACGCCGCCCTACACTCCGTCACTCTCGAAAATGTGCGAGAGCGGCAGCACGAGCCTTATGGTCAATGTCTTCGTCAACGACGTCACCGCCTCCGACCTTCAGCTGCGCCTCCACCTCAAGCTTGAGAGCACCGGCATAACCATCGAGAGCGTGTCAAAGGCACCAGTCCGTCCGATATCCGTCGGTGGCGGCGAGGCGCGTGTGCTTATGGGCAGCGACCTGGCAGATGTCCTCTCGCTGAACAATCTCACATTCAAGGGTTACGACAAGGCGGCATATATAAAGACAGGAGCCCTGCCAGGCGGTGTATGGCGTCTGACGGCATGGCTCGAGCATTACCATACAGGCCGCATACTATCCAACAAGGGCACAGCGATGGCCGTCATAGCCTCCTATCCGCCTCCTGTCCTCACATCGCCGAAGAATAATGAGGTGACGACGGGCGACATGTCAAAGCCAATCGTCTTCACATGGAACGCGTCTAAGTTCATGGGCGGCACAGCCTCGCTTCTCTACACACTTGAGATGTGGGAGATGCATACCGACGGTGTTCCTGCCGAAGCCGTGGTCGCCTCACAGTCTCCGATATACACAAGCGCTCCGACAGCGGGCCTGTCCCACACACTTATCCCTACATCACTTGCCATGGAGCCGGGCAGGAAATACTGCTGGCGAGTGACGGTGAGCGACCCATCGGGCAAGGCTCACATTCAGAACAGCGGACGATCCGAGGTGCGTGTATTCCAGTATCTCGAGAAATGCCCCGACATCTGCGAGCTCAATGTCACCGTCCGTGATGTCACTGCCACAGCCACGTGGGATGTCGACACCCGTCACAAGGGGGGATGGAATGTCGAGATGTATGACGACGCAGGCACGTATCACGAGACACTATGGACGGGCAATAACAATACCGGTGAACAGATGTTCGACTATGGCACGAAGTGGCATGTGCGTGTCCAGGGCGTATGTCAGGGCGGACAGGTGTCAGCGTGGAGCGAGTGGAAGGACTTCCAGATAGCAGAACGGTTCACAACACCCAAGCGCGACGACGGCACACCATACGAATGTGGCGAATTTGCGGAGCCAAGGGTCATAACCAACATGGAGGAGAAGGAGCTCAAGAAGGGTGACATAATTGAGAACGAGCGAGGCACGACCAAGTACGAGATATATTCAGCGACGAGGAACGACGACGGCTCCTACCGTGGTCTCTCATATATAATCCTCAGCATCTGGAACTGCAAGGTGCTGGGAGAATACGACAATCTGAGGGTGAATACCGACGGCGTGAACATATCCAACTTCTCATGGAGGTCGGTGAAGAGAGACCTTCTCATGGCAGACCCAGACGCCATCAGGCAGTGGACGGATGACCTGGCGAAGGACATAGCAGGTGCGACATACAACAACACGATAAAAGAGACAATAAAACTCGACGACCTCTCCTTCGAGACTATCGTCCGTAAAGATGGCAAATACTACGCCATAGTCAAGACAGATGCTGGCAAGATAGAGGAGGTAGACATCACCTATTCCGTTGACGGAAAGAAGCGCGTCGCCATTGAGGACAAAGACGGCAAACAGCTTGTGGTAGACAAGAATGGTGAAATGATGGGCGTGGAGGAGTACAAGTACTGCGGTGGAAGCGCCTTACAGCTTAAACAGTACAACGCCGAGAGGGACAGTCTGATGTCAACAAAGGGCAACGTGATTTTCGACATGGTGGAAGGCGAAGAATACGGCTTCGACAAGTGGCGAGGCGAAGACTATGACAAGGATGTCTATCCAACGATATCGCGAAGCAACGACTATCGTCCGTCATACATGGGCATAGAAAAGGGAAATGAAGTCAAGGTCAAGGCAAGCTACACAAAAGGTCTGACCTTTAAGAACGAGAGGGGCGTGCCACTGATAGCCGACAAAGAGAACAACACACTTACCTTCAACGCCGGCACGTCAGACCAGCAGGCGATATATGCGTATGACGACACGACTGTTGTGGGCAAGCTGGACGTGCAGGCCTACAGCTACAAAGAAGTGAAGGTACATTTGGTGAGAGTGAATAACACGAAGACACTCGACCTCGGCAAGATAGAGAATGAAGTAAACGATATCTGGCAACAAGCCGTAGTACACTACACCTTCGACGAACTGGAACCGATAACCATCGACTACGCAAACAAAGAGCACTTTGTGCATGGCGGCAAGGGCACATTCCAGAACTACAATACCGACCAGAAGACAGCAATCAAGGCATTGCCAGAGACAGCAGATGATAACGATTACTATCTGTTCTTTGTCGACTGCTATGAAAGACTTGACACGGCAGGCATGAAATCGAACGAGCCCGTCAGTGGCTACATGCCAGTAGGTCGCCACTACGGTTTCATCTACAACGAGTTCAACAACACAAGAACCATATCCCATGAGCTGGGTCATGGAGTGAACGTATTGCATCACACATTCTCTGATGACAGCGAGTCGTTCCACACAACGGCAAAGACCGACAA
Source organism: Bacteroidales bacterium (assembly GCA_024401335.1). Classification (GTDB taxonomy): domain Bacteria; phylum Bacteroidota; class Bacteroidia; order Bacteroidales; family Marinilabiliaceae; genus W3P20-009. The sequence continues at coordinate 3,497 of JAKSLH010000004.1, read as the reverse complement.
CCTGATGGACTACAACAGCGGTTCAGCCTTGAACCACAAGCAGTGGCAATGGTCGCATGAGAAGCATAGGAATGTGCTGGGATTCTTGGATGGGGAAGAGGAAAGTGAGGAAATTGTCTTAAATTCCAATATAACAGAAGGATTCAAAAGTATATTTGATGGATACATAAAGAAATTAAGAGAATTCACCCTATTTGACCAAATCTATAAACTAATTGATGATTATAAATACGATGTCGAAATAATAGTTGGGAAAATGCCTTCAGATAGTCATTTTACTGAAATATTGAGAAACAAAGCGAATCTTCCATATTATGAATATGAATTGACAGGTTTTACATACAAAATAAAAACATATAAGTGGGATGATAAATTAGATTTAGGATTTTTTACTATTAATATTGTACCGCATATAGTTGACATCCCCAAGGTTTATTTGATAGGTAAGTATGAAAAAAATATATTTGTCGACAATAGAAAATACACTTTGAAAAGCGATGGATTGAAAGTCTCTACCGTTTTTGAAGAATTTTTTCACGCTGCACATTACATTTTCGATAGTCGTCGTAGCTCAGTGCAAACAGAAATAGAAGTTGAGATAGCTCAAGCGTTTATGACGTATATGGATGAAACAATGAATATGGATACTTATGAAATATCTAAAAAGAATGAATATAGAAATATCTTTGAACGAATAAAATCGGGCCAAGTTGTACATTCAGATGATTTCATTGGCTTAATTGAGTATATAGCTGAGAACAAAAAAGGTTATGATTTAATGAACAAAGAAGGTGACAAAATTCGGGATTTTGATTATTCTTTGCCGTTTTTGACATACTTGTTTAAAAAATACGAAAAAAAATGATGTTGGTAAATCGCTTTTTCAAATTAACATTCTTCGTTATCTTTATTATCAATATTTGTGCATTAGTAGTTATTGTTGTTTGGGGTAACGCTACAGCTCGTGTTTTTATAGATGAACATGTGAAAATACAAGAATTTAAAGATGTTTTGAATGATGCTGTAATTAAAGATGTTCGAGATTTAGACAACACGATAAGGAATTCAGCGAGATTAGAAAACATACAAGCTATTATGTTACAGCGAAAAATGTCTAAACAGGAGGTTGAAGATTTCTTCATTTTCCATGATAAGTCTTTATTAAAGCAAGTCTCAAATATTGAGACTGCAAAATCATTGATGTGTTTTTATAAAGATTATGATTCTACATTGGTTTTTGATGATGTTCTTTCCTTGTATTGTGAGTCTCGCCCTTATATTTTACCAGAATACTATCTTTTTAAAGACGGTATATTGGTTGACGTTGTTGATGGAGGTAATCTATTAAGGGATACTATATATTCAAATATTAGGTTATATATTTTGTCAGATGAATCTTTCCCTTCTTATTTTGAATTTAAACATAGAAATAATAGTATAGTGTGTTTTGACAATCTTTATTGTCACAGATATAATGATTATGCTGTCTATTGTACGGAAGATAGTGCAGTGTTTTCTGTATGCTTTAAAGAAGCAATCGGATATGTAGATAAATTTTATATAGTTGACAAAGAAAATATAATAGACAATTATAAACATCTTCATGATTTTGCTGAGAAAATTCGCAAATCACCATCAAAATATAAAGAATACAATTACAAATAACATAGCGTTCGTCGTAGCCCAAAGTTCGGCTCCAACCATGCAGATATATAGTAACAATGAAACATCTTTTCCACATATTGCTCCTATTCCTCCTTGCGCACGCCACAGCGTTTGCGCAGGTGGATAGCACAGCCTATGTACAAGCACAGGCTGACAGCATTATTGTGGACAACACCATCAAGGAGACCATCAAGCTGGATGACGTCTCCTTCGAGACCATCGTCCATAAGGATGGCAAATACTACGCCGTAGTCAAGACAGATGCTGGCGAGATAGAGGAGGTAGACATCACCTATTCCGTTGACGGAAAGAAGCGCGTCGCCATTGAGGACAAAGACGGCAAACAGCTGGTCGTAGACAAGAATGGTGAAATGCCGTTTTTGATAAGTCTGTTGAATATTTCGATATCTGATAATTAATATATTATGAAAAAAATAATTGTCCGTATATTTTGTGTTGTATGTGTAATATTCTTTATGGTCAATATTTTATACACTATAGTTTTTGTTTATATGACCCAAAAAGAGTATTCTGCTTATTCTGAGATGCTTAGAGAAAAGAATTCGTTTATAGATTTTATGTGGGAGATGAATATAAATGATGTTGATGCATTAAGAAAATCGTTAGACAATGATGAGAGAATGAAATTTTGGCAGTCTATTATATTACAACGAAAAACGTCTATAAGTGAGATTGAAGATATGTTTGTCTTTGACAACCATAAATTGCTTAAACGAGTAATAGTTGATGATTCATTAAAGTTTTCTCTAAATAAATACAGGGACTTCGATTCTACAATAACATTTAATTCGGCATTGGAGTTTATAGATAGACCTTTGAACTATAAAAGGAAAGAGATTTTTTTGTTCAAAGATAGCATATTAGTTGATATTTTAGATGATTGTAATTCACTGCATGACTCATTATGGGTTAATGTTTTTATGTCAAATGCGATTAAAGAGCCAAATCTTGACAATATGTTCTGTTCAGATGCCAAAGATGATGTTGTATGTTTTGAAAACTTGTATTGCTACAGGCACAATGACTATATAGTCTACTGCACCCAAAACAACGCTGTCATTTCTGTTTTTTTTAAAGATTCAAATGGATATTATGAACGTTATTTCGATATTTCGAGAGACTATATTTTGGAGGAATATAAAAACATTCATGCTCTTGCAGAAAGAATCCGTTCTGCCCCATCTGACTACCAACCATATAATTATAAGTGATATGAGATTTGCGTCTGTAATATTCATCTTGATTGTCTTATCTGCATCAGTTTATGCCCAGCCCCACTACCACACCCAGGCCAAAGCCTGCGTGACAGATGAGGGAGTGACCCTACGTTGGGCGCCGACGGACATGCAGAGCTGGCAAGCAGGTCTGTCCAGTGGTTACATCGTCGAGCGGTTCACCATTATGAAAGATGGAGAAATACTCTCGGTTGAGGATATAGCGGCTCAGAAGATTCGAACCGAGCCTATCAAAGCGAAGCCGCTTGAAGCATGGGAGCCATTCTCCGATGAGAAATATGTGGCCATAGCGGCAGAGTGTATGTATGGCGATAAGCCAGACATGGCAGAAGCAGGTGGCGGATTCTCGCCAATGATGGCCTACAGACGCCACAGAGCGCAACAGCAACGTTTCTCGTTCGCCTTGTATGCTGCCGACATGTCACCCAAGGCAGCCGAACTGTCTGGCCTGATGATGAAGGACATGTCCGTCAGCAAGGATTCGAAATACCTATATAAGGTGTTCCTTGCAGTTGCCGACTCTATCCAGCAGGACACAGCTATGGTATTCGTCAGTGCTGGTGTCGAGACTCCAAT
>JAKSLH010000033.1 GCA_024401335.1 Bacteroidales bacterium | reverse complement strand
AAAGAAAGGGAAGAAGATGTTGACCTCCCTCCCTGTGTATGCCTGGTTCATTTTTTCAAGCAAGTGCTGGATGATTATCTGTCTCGATGATAGTCAGACTCACCAAACCAACCGAAAACGCCCTTCAAGATAGGCTTCAGAAACAGTGCTACGAGCACGACTACTACTATGGATTCAAAATCGTTCATATCTGCAAAAATAAAGTTGTTTTCTATATGCAAATATAAGCATTTTCCTTCAAATAACCAAATATATTAAGTTAATAATCATTATTTTGGAAAAACTAAATAGGCAGTTAATGCCAATATAAATAGCAAAAGAATAATGACTATTGTTCCATAACGGATAATAAACGGTGGTTCTTCGTCTATAAAACGACGAGTGTTGTCTGAACGAAGTTCTATTAGTTCTTTATTGTTCTGAACATTGCAGTTGTCTTTATTTGCCATATCAATTTCCTAATTCCAGTTGGTTTTTTACAAGGTTATAGTAAACGCCTCGTTTGGCGGTCAGTGATTCATGATTACCAATCTCGGCAATTCGTCCATGGTCAAGAACTACGATCTGATCTGCATTCTTCACCGTACTGAGTCGGTGGGCGACAATTATGACGGTCTTTCCTTTGAAGAATCTGTCCAGATTATCAACAATCGCACGTTCATTGTTGGCATCGAGTGAGTTTGTAGCTTCATCAAGGAAGATGTAATCAGGGTTCTTATATACTGCTCTTGCGATAAGTATGCGCTGTTTCTGTCCCTGACTAAGACCGATACCGTCTCGTCCAATCTTCGTGTTGTACCTCAGGGGAAGTGACATGATGTAGTCATTGATACAGGCTATCTCAGAGGCTTTCAACAGTCGGTCCTTGTCTATCTCCTCGTCATCGACAGCGATGTTCCTCGCTATGCTCTCTGAGAAAATGACTCCGTCCTGCATTACAACACCGCATTGTCTGCGCCACCATTTCTTGTTAATCGAGTTGATGTCTGTCTTACCGATATTGATACAACCTTCCAGAACCGGATAATAACCCAGCATGAGACGAACCAGAGTTGTCTTTCCACTTCCCGATGCTCCAACTATCGCTGTAACCTTGCCGTTGGGGATATGCAGACTTATGCCATCTATCGTTTTGTTCAGCGCATGAGGATCATACTTGAACATGCCATTCTCTATGCGGATGCCATCACATTTGTCCGACACAGAACACTGCAGGTTATCCTTGTCATCCTCATTATCCGCTTTGTGTATTTCATTGATTCGCTCAAGGCTGATCTTTACATCCTGGAGCGAATAGAAGAAGTTCATCAGCTGGTTGACTGGCGAGTTCAGCTGACCAATGATATACTGCACGGCAAGCATCATACCAAGGGACATCTCACCATTAATTACAGCTGTTGCTGCAACTACTGTAATCACCATGTTCTTAACCTCGTTTATGAATACAGAGCCGACTTCCTGTGTTTGCTGAAGCTTCAGGGCTTTCATCTGTACCCTGAATAAGTTAGCCTGGGTGTCTTCCCATTCCCATCGCCTGCGTTGCTCGCAATCCTGAAGTTTGATCTCTTGTATGGAAGTGATGAACTCGTATGTCTTGTTGTTGTTGATGGCCTGCTGCTCGAAAAGTTCATAGTCAAGCACTTTCCTTCGTCTCATGAACAACGTCATCCAGCCTCCGTAAAGAACACTTCCGGCAAGAAATATTGCGAAGACCAGGTGATTGTATATGAACAGTACCACGGAGAAAACGACAAAACTGAACAT
>JAKSLH010000032.1 GCA_024401335.1 Bacteroidales bacterium | reverse complement strand
GACGATAGTGGTTCTGGAATGGAGTGTGACGACCACCCTCTTCCTTCTTCAATACATAGATAGAAGCCTTGAACTTAGTATGAGGAGTGATTGTACCTGGCTTAGCGATTACCATACCACGCTTAATCTGTGACTTCTCAATACCACGGAGGAGAAGACCTACGTTATCACCAGCCTCACCCTCATCAAGGATCTTACGGAACATCTCAACACCTGTACAAGTAGTCTTCATACCCTCAGCACCAAGACCGATGATCTGAAGCTCATCACCTACATGAACAATACCAGTCTCGATACGACCAGTAGCAACAGTACCACGACCAGTGATTGTGAATACGTCCTCAACTGGCATAAGGAAAGGCTTATCCATATCACGTGGAGGCAGTGGAATCCACTCGTCTACTGCAGCCATGAGCTCGAGAACCTTCTCTTCCCACTGTGGCTCACCGTTAAGTGCACCAAGAGCAGAACCACGGATTACTGGAGAGTTATCACCATCGAATTCATAGAAAGTAAGGAGGTCACGGAGGTCCATCTCAACGAGGTCGAGAAGCTCTGGATCGTCAACCATATCAACCTTATTCATGAAAACAACGATACGAGGAACGTTTACCTGACGAGCGAGAAGAATGTGCTCACGAGTCTGTGGCATAGGACCATCAGTTGCAGCACAAACGAGGATAGCACCATCCATCTGAGCAGCACCAGTAACCATGTTCTTTACATAGTCGGCGTGACCTGGACAGTCAACGTGAGCATAGTGACGATTTGCAGTCTCATACTCTACGTGTGCAGTGTTAATTGTAATACCGCGCTCCTTCTCCTCAGGTGCGTTATCGATAGAATCAAAAGCCTTTACCTCTGCAAGACCCTGCTTACCCAATACAGTAGTAATAGCAGCAGTAAGAGTAGTCTTACCATGATCGACGTGACCAATGGTACCGATGTTCACGTGTGGCTTGGTTCTTTGGAATGTTTCTTTAGCCATAATTCGAATTATTAGACAATTAGATATTTTAAATTTTTAATCTCTTAGTATTAATTTACGAAAGATACCGAGCAGACATAACTATCCACCGACATTTTTCGGATGCAAAGTTACACAAATTCTACTTACAACAACACTTTGCGCTATTTTTTTTTCAAAAAATCAGCAAATTTATATTCTCTCTACACAAATTATAGATAGACATCGGCCTCATAGAACACACCATCACCCACAATTAACAAAACGAAAGGTGTGTCGACGAGCGGCACACCTATTAATATAAAGACTCGCCATAACGGCTACGTCATAATCTCATTACTTCTTTTCCTTGTATCTTTCAAGCTGATGACGCAATGCGTCGCAAGCCAAATCAATACCCTCCTCGAAAGTCTTGCACTGTTTTTCAGCCACGAGTGACTCGCCAGGTACTGCGAGGCTAATCTTAGAAACCTTATTTTCAGTGTTATTAGCCTTATCGAGACTAAGTACTACCTCAGCAGAGATAATTCCATCAAAGAAATGCTCCAACTTACCCACCTTCTGGTTGGCAAACTCCTTCAACTGTTCAGATGCATCGAAGTGCAACGACTGAATTGTAACTTTCATATCCTATTCCTCCTTATTTGCGGCCCATGGATGGGCCTGGTTATATACTTTATTCAAATGTTCGAAATCACTATGTGCGTAAATCTGGGTTGCCGTAAGACTCGAATGTCCGAGAAGCTCCTTTATTGCCATAAGATCAGCCCCATTATTGAGCAGAGCTGTAGCAAAAGTATGCCTAAGAACATGCGGACTTTTTCGGGTAACAGTCGAAACCATCTCAATATGCTTATGTACCACTCGGTACACTAGCTTAGGGTAGATAGGTTCGCCTTTTGCTGTCAGAAACAACCTTCCTCCAGCGGCCCCAGCGCCGAACTCTGAATTTCTGAGTTCAAGATACGAAATTAAAATGGAATTCAAAACATTTGTGAAAGGAATTATTCGTTGTTTAGATCTTTTTCCGTTCACAATTAGGAATTGATTACCAAAATCAATCTGACTATCAGTCATATTAACAAGTTCCATCAATCGCATCCCAGACAAATAAAAAAGCTGGAGAATCGTACGATCCCTCACGCCTTCATAGTCATCAGTAAACTCACACTTATCAAGCATCATATCCATCTGCTCAGTGTGCAGAAAAACAGGCAGCCTCTTCGGCGTCTTAACATTCGATATAATCGCACATGGATTATTGTCAATGATCTCTTCTCGAAAAAGGTAGCGATAATAGCTGCGAACCGAGGCAATCTTTCGATTAACACTCCTTGCCAGCATCCCACCCGAAAGCAGATGCATAATCCACTTTCGCAGATATCGTGCCTTACCTTGCCAAATGGGGCCGAATCCCTTTTCCGCCAAATAGTCAGAATATAGCTTCAAGTCGGACCGGTATGCGACCTCGGTCAGAGGAGAGCAGCGCCTTTCATAGCGCATATAACGGAGAAACGACTCAGCAAATTCTTCCATAGCAACATCAAAACAATTTTCATGCCACAACTCTACATGTCATACCATCAATGTCATAATGACAGGCATTGCATTGAAGTTGTAATTTAAGATACGACAATCCTTAAAAAATGTTACATACATTTCGAAAAAATATCAAAAAGAAGGAATAGTAAAAAACAACAAGGACACACTATACATCCCGTACTGTGTGTCCTTTTAGTCTTTGCTATGCTCTCACGCGTTAAGAGCAAATGCCAAAGAGCATCTTAGAGCTCAATATCACGCTGAAGCTGCTGTACGTAGATAGCCTTCTCAAGCTTCTCGCGACGTACAATTGACTGCTTTGTGAATGCCTGGCGATCTCTAAGCTCACGCATAACGCCAGTCTTCTCAAACTTTCTCTTAAACTTCTTCAAGGCTCTTTCGATGTTCTCGCCTTCCTTAATAGGTACTACAATCATGATTTATATTAATTAATTTCGAAATTTAATATCTCGTTCAATTTTCAAGGTGCAAAATAAGTGAAGTTTCACGACTAATGCAAGTATTTTGGAATATTTATTTTTCATAGTCCAAATATTCCTCCAAGAAAGGGTTATATTGTATCATCCCCATAGCCTCTTTAAAATCGTCGAGCGACGTCAAGCGACCCTTGAGCAATCTATACTGCATAACTGCATTGACAGTCTTCTTGTTAAAGTAAGGGTGACGCGAGAGAAGTGACTCGTTAATTTTGTTGACTGGCAAACTCACCACAGAAGATTTGTCGACATAGCACTGGGGAGCAATCTTGTCAAAAGAACCGAAATGTTCAATCAACCACACTTCATGAAGTTGTTCGACACTAACGAAACCACCGAGTCGCGACCTATATTCAACAATAGCCTTAGCCGTTTTATTGCCGACCATATTGATAGAGCACAAATCTTCAACCGAAGCAGAATTCAATTCGACCGTAATAGGATGACGAACTGGTGTTTTGTGTTCACGCCTTATTCCAGAGACATGAGGAGCAAGAATAGCACCTATATTATATATATCTGCCGCAAGCAAAGAATCAGAAGGTACACTACCTTTCATAATAAACCTTCTTCGATAAGAAGATATAGAATCCCACACAGCAGGCGAGACACCCATAGAAATAACATCGGCAGAATCAGCATAAAACAATCCTATGCGTCTAATGTGATGCTTCATATCAGACGATTTTGCTGAGAACTTTGATATCTTACTTTTGTATGGCACAACAACATCGTCGAAGAGCACACGTGAAGAACAAAGTGAGAGTCGAAAGGAATCGACACCATATATATTTTTTAAGCGCTGAATATCACGGATCCATCCACCTGCATCGCGATATGACAATATGCTTACCACCTCACGATTAGTAAAGCCGAAACGACGAAGCTGAATAGCAGAAGCCGTATTGATATGAACAGTATCCGAACGATAACGCCACGCGACAGCAACAGAATCAGAAGGAGATACTACACGGACACTAACAGAACCGTCGTCACAGAAGAAATGTGCCCAAAGCAACACTCCCAGACAGACAACCATTAGGGCATAGTAAGATAGATACTCCTTAGTATGCATAAGCAAGACGTCTATCCGTTAATCCATCCATAGATGCCATAGGCAAAAATGAAAAGGATAGCGACAGGAACAATATACTTAGTAAGGAAATAATAAACTCCGAAAAGCTTAAACTTACCACCATGGGCTTCAAACTCTTCGCAAACTCGTTTCTTGCCAAGTTCATAAGGGATAAACAATACAATAAAAAAGGCACCGAGAGGAAGAAGAATGTTGGCAGAGACCTTATCGAACAAATCGAAAACAGTAGAAGAGAGCGAACAAGCGACGCCAAAAAAGGCGACACAAGCAGCAGAGATAAAAGTTGCCTTCTTACGCTTAAAGCCAAAGCTGGATCGTATAAAAGTGACGACAACCTCGAGCAAGGAGATGGAAGAAGTAAGAGCAGCCACCACAAGCAAGAAGAAAAAGGCCACAGATATGAGCTGACCCATTGGCATCTGATTGAAAATATTAGGCAATGTCACAAAAACGAGTCCAGGTCCCTGTCCTGGATTAATACCAAAAGCAAATGCACAAGGGAAAATCATAAGACCAGCAAGGAAGGCAATAAAGAAATCTATCATAGCTACAGACATAGCACTAGAAGACAAATTCTGCTTTTTGCTGATGTAAGATCCATAAGTCGTCATTGTACCCATACCAATGCTTAGAGAGAAGAAAGCCTGTCCGAGTGCTTCAAACAAAGCCGAAGGAGTCAACTTAGAGAAATCCGGGCTAAGAAGGAAAGAAATTCCCTCGGCAGCGCCATCGAGACTAACAGACCGCACACAAACAACCACAATAAGCACAAGGAGCACAGGCATCAGAATCTTGCTATACTGCTCGATGCCCTTATCGACACCGCGAGCGACGACAAAGCCTGTAATTCCTAACATAACAAGCATCCATATCACACAAATCACAGGATCGGAGGCCGTATGCTGAAACATAGTCTCAACCTCTTGCTCGGATAGAGAAGAAAGCTGGCCAGTCGCAGACATATAAGTATAGAACAGAGTCCATCCTGACACGACCTGGTAGAAAGACGATATTACAAAAGCGCAAAGCACGCCAGAAAAACCTATGAGGTACCATTTCTTACCAGGAGCCAAAGACTTGAAAGCATCAAGCACAGGGAGACCTGCCTTACGTCCGATGGCGAACTCACTCATCAGCACAGGCAGAGCTATGAGCAACATGAATAATACATAGACAAGAAGAAACGCAGCACCTCCATTTTGTCCTAAGACATAAGGGAAACGCCAAATATTACCCAAGCCGACTGCAGAGCCAGCCGCTGCTGCAATTGCTCCTGCCCTACTACTGAAGCCTTCCTTTTCCATCGAGAAAAAATTAAGATTATCGAACTGAAACTATTTCTGTAACAATAGCTGTTTCATACCCACGCCATAGTAACGGGTGCTTATACTCCTTATAGCGAAGTTCGACCTGCATACCGCTACAACGCATCAGTGAATCAGCAAGTGTCTCATCAACAACTGAGAAACGGAACTCATTACTCTGTACAGAGCCGACCGTCGTACCAGACTTAATTCCGGCAAGGATAACAGTACCCTCGTAAGTCTTAAAGACATATCCCATACGCTCGACCTTATTAAGAGTGCCAGCCTTAATACCTTCGCCAAAGACAAAGCCATAACGCAAATAGAGCCAACCTCCCAACGCGAGCATCAGCACAAACATGAACAGAAAAACGAACTTCTTCATATTGCAATTGAATAGGAAAAACAAAATTATAATGTAAACGACACAAAGTTAAGCATTAGCATTGAACATTCAGATACCGAAAGATAATTTTTTGTACTCATCTTGTCATCTGAACAGCGGCCGAAGCCTTGATTTGTTTGAGCAGCATCTCGGCCTGGATGCTATTAGTAATAACAGCAGGATCGCCGAAGACGACACGAGGTTTGTCGAGATTGCACCACAATTTAGCAGCAAGTACACGACGTACCTTAGTTTCAAAAAGATCAGGAGACAACGCACCATTATCCAAAGCATTGTGTAAAGAGAGAATAGCCCGAGGCACATCAGTACAGAACTCAGCGACATCATTGCCTGCCGAAACAGCCAGAAGTTCCTGAGTCATACCCTTGGCGGCCATAATAGCTCCTTGCATATTCATGGCATCACTTACCACCAAACCCTCGAAACGCATCTCGTTGCGAAGGAGGTCAGTCAGCATAGGATATGACATGCTAGCAGCGGCACCAGTTGAATCGAGAGCAGGAACAATAAGATGTGCACTCATAACACCCATTACGCCATTGTCGACCATCTCACGGAAAGGCAAAAGTTCGACAGAATCGAGCCTCAGACGATCGTGGTCAACAAGAGGCAAAGCGAGATGTGAGTCAGTCGAAGTATCACCATGACCAGGGAAATGCTTAGCCACGGCGAGACACCCTTCCGCCTGCATACCACGCATGACAGCGACACCACACTGGGCTACAAGCCTTGAGTCAGAGCCAAACGAACGTTTACCTATAATAGGATTAGACGGATTAGTATTAGCATCGACGACAGGGGCAAAATTGACATTAACGCCACACGCCTTCAACTGCCTACCAACCTCATGCCCAAATTGTTCGAGAAGAGACATATCGGAAACACATCCGAGTACGTCATTCTTAGGATAGACAATAACATCAGACATCTTCATTGCCAGTCCATTTTCGCCATCGACAGCAAAAAGGAGAGGATAACGAGACGATGCAGAAATACGTTCAACAATAGGGACGACATCATTGAGAGACATCTGCATAAGAAGAACGCCTCCGACAGAATGCTTCTCGACAATATCGCAAACCTTTTGTATGGCTGCCTCAGAAGGATTACCATCGAGAGTTATCCAAAGCAACTGAGCAATACGCTCATCGATAGTCATAGAATTAAACAGAGAGTCGACCCAAGAACGATGCATATAGTCGGACCAAACGATAGGCTTGACCTCATAATCGGGACGATCATAGAGAAGGTATTTTTGGCGGCGAGCCTTAAACGAATCAAGTGCACCTTTCCATGAAGCCTTTATAGAATCGGCAGAAAGACCTGCATCAATCTGCTTTCGGAGTGTTTTTGTGCCGGCCAACAGGTCGAAGAACTTAGGGTTAGACCAAAAGCGATCACCCATCATTGACTTGAAGCGGACAAAGAGATCGAGAGAAATTGAAGAAGAGTCTGCGACATGACGCAAATCGACTCCGCTACAAACCTTATCTTTATGAAGAGGAGACTTTGCTCCGAAAGAACTCTTGGGAGTAAAAGTAAAATCGCCCCAATGGCCATCGGGAGCACCAACAACTTCGAAAGGATAATCGGTACCACGACCGACACTGACATTAGTAGCCTCGAAAAAACACAAAGAAGGATAGAGGCGAATAGCATGGGCATTGCGAAGATTAGGTGAAGGAGGGACAGGAACCTCATAAGGCATTGAATGAGAATATCCCTTCATAGTAACAACCTTCAAATCACAATGTACGCCACCAGTAAGCCAACGTTCGCCATTGATCATAGCAGCGAGCTCACCTGGAGTAAGGCCATAAACAACAGGTATAGGATCTACGCCGACGAAACTCTGGCAAGACATCTCGAGAACAGGTCCATCGATATAATCGCCATTAGGATTAGGACGGTCGAGCACAATAAGAGTCTTATTATTGTCGGCACATGCCTGCATAACATAATGAAGAGTAGAAATATAAGTATAGAAGCGGACGCCAACATCCTGCAGGTCGTATATGACAACATCAACATTAGCCAGTTGGGCATTAGTAGGCTTCTTGTTTTTACCATAGAGACTTATGACAGGAAGTCCAGTTTTAGGATCGACGCCATCGGTTGTTTCCTCACCAGCATCGGCATCACCACGGAAGCCGTGTTCAGGAGCCATAATAGAAACCACATTAACACCAGAAGAAAGAAGAGTGTCGCATAGATGAACCCCATTAACGAGAGATGCCTGATTAACAACAAGAGACACACGCTTCCCTTCAAGGTATGGTACATAGGAGTCGAGAAGACAATCGGCCATACAAAAATCGGAAGAGACGAGACAGACAGAATCTGGATCACTACCACAGGAATCATTAGTAATAGAACATCCGCACAAAGGAGATGCAAGGAGAGATAACATAAGGCAGCAACAAACCGCCAACAATCGATTTATATGAACAAAGGCTCTGACAAAAGAGTGTACAGTAGTCATAAACAAATAATTAATATGCGATTAAAACATGAGAACAAAGGTAACACAAAAAAATGTGTGACAAAAATAATTGGATAACATAGTTGCTAAAACAAAAAATTAGTAACTTGCGGTAAATAAGAAAATGATGACAAAAGAGTTCAAGATAAAGATGAAGATAAATGCGCTTCCAGAGGAAGTGTATGATGCATTGACCAAACCATTTGCAATAGAATTATGGAGTGGTGCCCCTGCGGTCATGAGTACAGAGCCTGAGAGCGAATTTGAGCTATGGGAGGGAGACATTTGTGGAAGGAACATTAGATTTGAAGAAAACAAGTTAGTAGAACAGGAGTGGTACTTTGGAGAGCAGGAAGAAGAATCGATTGTTACATTCAGGATATATCCGGACGGCAAAGAGAAATCGACGCTGCAGATAACTCATACGAACATTCCGGCAGAGGACTATGATGACATAGTTGACGGATGGAAGAATGTATACATATCGCCATTGAAACATTTCCTTGAGGATGAGGAGTAAGAATTAATTGATAATTGAAAATTGACAATTGATAATTAAACAAGTAACGAGGAGACTCTTCATAAGAAGAATCTCCTCGTTGTTTTAAAAGGGCGGCTACCTAC
>JAKSLH010000031.1 GCA_024401335.1 Bacteroidales bacterium | reverse complement strand
ATACTGAACATTATATGATGGTTTGTAGTTCGAGAAATATTCTTTTATATAACCCTCAATATTAATCAGTTTTGATTCGGACAACAATGTCAAATCCGCTTTCGTAATCATTTTTGCCAATAAATGAATTCTATTAATGTCATAATCAAAAGAATCTAACGACATTCTTAACCCTGCATAATCTTTATTAGCAAGTTGAAATTTTGCGGTATTAATTAAGCTAATGGCATCATTAGAAGAAATCAGAACAGTATGAAGCAGGTCTAGAACATCTTTAGAGGTGTTTCTCGTGGCTTCCAGATATTTGTTTCTTTTTATCTGTACATCTCTTTCTTGCTCAGCGGCTTTCCGTTTTTGTTCTTCCTCAATCCTTTTCCTTTCTTCTTCTTGAGCTTTTTTTCGCGCCTCTATAGCCATTTCTTGTTCTTCTTTGGCTTTCCTTTCGGCATCTTCTTTTTGTCGTCTCATGTCTTCCAGACGACGTTCGAAATCGGATATCTTATTTAATAAGATACTATCGTTTGTTTTTTCTGCGACTCTTCGAAAGTCATCAAACATCTGATTTTGAATCAAATCAACATCAGAAGAATTCGATACAATATCAGACAATTCTTCATTATAATAGTTCACCTTAACGGAATTATCATTTACAAGAGAACGAATCAATTGCATGAAATCAACTCTGCTTCCAATATTCGCATATAAATGATTGGCAGAATCTTGGTCTTTATCGATTTCTTTTAGTTGGTCTCTTGCTTGTAAAGCAGCATTTTGATTAACAAAGTAATCTTTTCTCAGAAATCCTTCACCCCATAATACGCCAACAACATATCGTTCTAATTTCTTGTGGACATCAGAAAAGTAATCCATTAATTGTTGAGATGCTATAGTCTTTATTAGTCCACCATCACGACTAGAGACTTCCTTTATTAAGTCAACATCGTCAGTCTCAACATCAACTCTTCCAAACAAATCTCGAGTTCCCAGACGACGGTTATAACCTTGTTGTTGACGTTGATTTAAACCCCAACTATCATCATCGTATTCTCCAAATGGGAAGATTCGAAAACCATTTCTAAACAGAAATACATTTCCGTAATTAACAGGTTCAATCCCCATTTTCGCAGTAAAATTGTATTTAGCAGCCCTATTTAGAAAAAACAGACTAACTGATACAGAAGAAAGCATTGAGAATTTTATATTGCTTTCTTCAATTTCATACATTTTGATGCCTCGATCAGACAATGTTGTATATATGATACCATTTTCTATTCGACTTTCTATCTGTGTTGTTTTTATCTTTAAAACATCTGCAATAGTATTTTTTATAGTACCATTAATTTTTTCGTAAGTAGAATTAATTTTATCGTCTTCTTCACTCATTTTTGGAGCAATAATTTCTATTTGAAATTCATCGTCGGTACCAGAAAAAGGATTAATCATTTTTTCCAATGATTTTTTTAATCGCAAGATTTCATATCTCGACCATGACACATTCAAATTATGAAATTCCAAAATTGTTCCTGTATGTTTATTTAATGGAAAGTTCGGAATATAATCTACAGTCTCATGAGGTATATTGACAGTATCAAATTCAGTTAGTTTATCATGTTCAAACACACTCCAATCCACATAAAGAATTTCCGTTTTATTTTCTTTTGAACTTCGAGTGGTTAGAGTTAATTTTTTAGCTAAGCGGTCACATGACATACGACCGATACCTTTCGCTCCTGCATAATGCCGTTTGATTTTACTTCTATATGAAATATCCTCGGTACCATCACTTTTAGCTGAATACGCCACGAAAAGCCATTTATTGACCAAATCACTTTTTGTCATACCTTTGCCATTATCTGCAATACACAAATAGTCTTCATCAAAAATGATTTTAACATTAGTCGCATGGGCATCATACGAATTCTTTACCAATTCCAATATCGCAATATCTGGACTAGTTATCAAATCCCGACCTAAAATATTCTTTAGTTCAGAACTAACCTTGAAATTTAAATTGTCCGTCATCGTGAAATCATTTTTTTTAAAACTATTCCAGCCTGTTCCGCAAATAATGGAGGAATGGCGTTGCCAATTTGGGTATAACGAGGCACTTCCAACTTACGCATTTGGCCACCTGTTGTATATTTTTTCTTTATCTCATACCAGTCTGGGAATGATTGAATGCGTGCACATTCGCGAACAGTCATAATGCGAGGTTCACTATAGTGCAAATAATCATCCGGATGTCCTGTTATTGTAGGAGAAACTGCTTTCGGATCCAATATCGTAATACCTCTCTGCTTAATGCCCCACTGCTCACGATTCTTTCCGTCTATACGTTTTCCCCTTAGAGGACATTCTGCGAATAATCGTCTATAGCAAGCAAGCTTATCTAGCGTTTGTTTGGCAAAACTATGGCTGTCCGCTATTTCATGCGTTTTAGGGTAGTCGCCACGCATTAGCTTTTCGTAAGCAGTCAACTTACCTGTCCCATATTTTCCAGAATAAAATCCTTTCCTGTCCGGAGATGGGACTTCTCCATTCGAACGAAGCAGATCGGATATAGCATCGCTAATACACGTTGTTTGCTTTAAACCTTTCTTTTTTAGAAATTCAGCTCTATTCTCTTTGAGAATTTTCTCAAATTCGTTTGGATTACTGTTATTTCCACGAACTCCAACTAAGATAAAACGCTTACGACGTTGAGGAACTCCATATTCTGAAAAGTCAATTACATGAGGTTTTACTTTATATCCTAATTCCTCCAATTTACGAATCACCTTTTTCGAATATGGTTCAGCTTTTTCTTCCTTCTTCTTTCCTTTGTCGAATGCATAGGTAAACCCTTTTACATTTTCGAAAAGGATCATTTGGGGCTGTACCAAATTTATAAACTTGATATACGAAAAGACCAACTGATTGCGAACATCATCTTCTACACGTTTCCCTGCCATTGAGAAACCTTGGCACGGAGGACCACCTGCCACTAAATCAACCTTACCTCGTAATGATTTTAATTGTTCTGGGTATTTCTCCAAAACCTCATTTATGTCATGATTTGTTTGAGGTAACCAATCAGGCCAATCAAAATGCTTCTTATTGTCAATCAGATTAAATTTCAGTGTTTCAAAAGCAAACGCATTTTTTTCAATAGCAAAAAGTCCCTTCCACCCGGCTTGATATAAGCCGAGAGACAACCCTCCGCAACCAGCAAAAAGGTCGATAGTCGTATATTTCTTTTTTGCCATCAGTTTATTCTTTCAGTTTCTTGTCAAGCTTCTTCGTGCTGTTGCCTGAAAATCTCCTTTTGCATCTCTATCTCACGAACCAATTCTTCTTTAGTTGGGAGATATGTCAGATACTTAGCTTGAAATATTTGCTCGTTGCCGTGTAGCACACTATATCTGGCCATGTCCTCACTAGTGTCGGAGCATAGAAGCAAGCCAATTGTAGGATTGTCGCCCTCGGTGCGTTGTAGACTATCATACATACGTACATACATGTCCATCTGACCAACATCCTGATGCGTTATCTGACTAGTTTTTAGATCCATGAGGAAGAAGCACTTCAAAATATAGTTATAGAACACGAGATCGATGTAGAAATCGCCCATGTCGGTGCGGATATGCTTCTGTCTTGCCACAAACGCAAAACCTTTGCCCATCTCCATTATGAACTTTTGGATGTGGGTTATGATGCTCTCTTCGAGTTCCGTCTCTGTGAAGTCTGTATTCTGTGACAATCCTAGGAAGTCTGCAATGACTGGATTCTTTATGAACTCAAGTTTATCTTGCAGTGGTGCTGTCAGTGATTTCATTTCAGAAGCAACACTCTCCTTGCTCTGAGATTGCAGAAGGCGATAGTAGTACTGCGAGCCTATATTACGATGAAGAACCCTGCTGCTCCAGGTCTCGCGCAAAGCCTCCTGCGCATACCACTTACGAGCTTCGTAATCCTCTACACGTATCAGTTCACGGTATAGTGTCCATGGAAGCAATTGTTGACTCAGTGCGTCAACTTTCCCAGATTGTTGACTCACTGCGTCAACTATTTCAGGGAACATGTTGTAAAAACGCACATAATTGTGCAGTGAAATCTTGTCGAACCCTTTGCCGTATTTATTTGTTAGAGACTTGGATAATTGTTCAATAATGCGTTTCCCATATTCAGCTCGACCATCATCATCAAGATGCTCACGAGTAATACGCTCTCCAAGTTTCCAGTTACGCAAAGTGAGTGCTACGTTTACAGCTCGGTAAGCAAACTGACGCGCCTCATCAATAATGACGCACGCATCTTTGTATAGCTCACCATCGAGCACATCACTTTCTCTATATGTCTGAATAACTTTATCTTCCATGTCTAAACAAACAACAACCCGGTGTTAATGTGTGACTGCTTGTTTCTATATTTTGTATGTCGGTGGTGTTGGCCATGGCAACATTGCCGTCGAGAGTGTCTTTTGTTTACGCAAAGTTAACAAATGTTTAGCACATTTGCGATATGGGGATTTAGATTTTATTTCGTTTCTTAAATCGAGAGTTGTTTTAATGGGTTGCATAGGTTGCTTATTGTTTTGTTTCGGGCTGCTGGGGTTTTGTTTGATTGGATGATTGTTGACTCGTTGCGTCAACTTTTTCAAATCGTCAACTCACTGCGCCAACAATCTGAGGAAACAATTGATAAAACTTGATATAAGTGTATAAATCTCGTCTGTCAAACCCCTTGCACTACTTTTCTGTCTACACGGTTGCATATTGCCCTATTACATGACTCAAAACTACCAACTGCCATTTTCTCAAAAAAAAGCTACTTTTGCAAAAGTATATCATACAAAAACTAAGAGGAATAATGACAATACTAGAAGCTATACAGAATCGTCACTCAATAAGACGATATAAGGACACACCTCTGCCTGAGGATGTGGTGTCGGCTCTACAGCTGAAGATCAACGAGGTAAACGCTGAGGGCAATCTCAATATTCAGCTTGTGACCAACGAGCCAAAGGGATTCAATAGTATCCTTAACTATGGTACGTTCAGCGGAGTGCGCAATTACTTCGTGGTGGCTGGCAAGAAAGCTGACGATCTTGATGAGAGAGTTGGTTATTACGGCGAACAGCTTGTGCTGTTGGCTCAACAATTGGGATTGAATACTTGTTGGGCTGGTCTGACCTACCAGAAGGTCGCAGGTACTTATCGCTTGAATGATGGCGAAAAGATTGTCTGCTACATCGCTGTGGGCTATGGAGCTGAGAACGGTCGCAACCTGAAACGCAAATCTGTTCAGGAACTTAGCAATGCAAGTGATTCAACTCCTAAATGGTTCATACAAGGAGTGGAAGCTGCACAAGTGGCTCCAACTGCGGTCAATCAACAGAAGTTCTTCTTCGAATATCTGGAACGTAAAGAAAACGACAAGGCAGTAGTGAGAGCAACCAAGAAGTTCTCTTTGATGGGTTATACGCTGCTGGATCTGGGTATAGCCAAACTGCATTTTGAAATCGGCGCAGGAAAGGAGAATTTCGAGTGGGAGATGTGATGACTGTTTTCTGGTCTATACCAACCTTGCTCATAGTTTAAATGTCTCTGTAGCATAAAACAAGAAGGCTGAACCTCCACATATGGAGATTCAGCCTTCTTTATGTCTGTTCATATCGTTGTTCGCAATAGCAAACGGAAATACGATATTATTTGCCAAAATATTGGCTGCGGCTTGGCTTCATCACATCGTTGACCTTCTGCGTGTATGCCTTGCCAAGGCTATAGGTGACTGTTATTATGAAAATTTATAAACAAAACAACCTTCTTGTTTATACATGACTTCTCCTACATCATCTCACGACGCTTCTAGCTCCACTTCTCTCGTTTCTATATCATGATCTCACTAACGTGACGTCCTTTGGTGGCGAACATTTCTCTAAATAGTCAATTAATTTCTTATCTTTGCCACATAAAAAACTAGTCCTCGATGACCGACTATATATTCAACTTCTTCCTCTTTACTACCTGCATCCTACAGGTCATTGCCGCTGTGGTGTCGCTCAAGCTTATCCGCGTCACTCGCTTCAACGTGTCATGGATCCTCATCAGCGCTGGCCTCGTGGCTATGTCTATCCGTAGCGTCATCAAAATAATATCTATCTTCATACCCGACTTCGGCTTCGAGACTGAAGGACCATTCTCCTGGGGCGGCCTCTTTGTCTCTTTCTGTTTTACAATAGGCATATTCATGATTCGTAAGATATTCCGCGTGCTCCAGAACGCTGAGGAACAGCAACGTGCCTACGAGAAGCAACGCCTCATGACGATCATCGATACCGAGGAAAACGAACGTAAGCGCTTTGCTACTGAACTGCACGACGGTCTCGGACCTATCCTTTCTACTATCAAGATGGGCTTCTCTGCTATCACGTCCGACATTCGCGACACTGAAATACGAGACAATCTCTCGCAGGCCATATCAGAGGCTATCATCACTGTCCGCGAGGTGTCCAACAACCTTAGTCCATTGGTGCTCAACAACTTCGGCATCGACAAGGCTGTGCGCAACTTCCTCGGCAAACTTACTCTGCCTCCTACGCTCAAGATCGACTATGATATATCTATCGGCGACAAACGCTACTCGCCTACCAAGGAGATTGTCATATACCGCGTTTTCTGCGAATTGCTCAACAATACACTTAAGCACGCTCAGGCTACTATAATCCACTTCTCTATCTCTGAAGAGGATAATACTATCCAGCTGAAATACTACGACAACGGCATAGGCTTCGACCCTGCCGACATTCAAGAGAATCCTTCTTCCGGCAACGGATACTATAATATGCTGTCCCGCGTCTCTTCCCTTAAGGGCACTGCCATTTTCAAAAAGGGTGAGGAACACGGAATGTTTGCCTACATAAAGATACCTACAAATGACTGAAACTAACGACATTATCAATAATAAGCCGACTAGCATCTGGCTCGTCGACGACCATCAGCTTTTCAGGGCTGGCTTCAAGACATTGCTCAACCGCCTGCCTTCCGTGCATGTCACTTTTGAGGCGGCCGACGGCGCCGATTTTCTCACACATCTTAATACTGAGAAACCCGACCTGGTGTTCCTCGATATCTCTATGCCCAACATCGACGGCATCGCCGCTACACAAAAGGCTCTCAGCATCGACCCCGACCTGAAGATTGTCATATTGTCTATGTTTGGTGAAAGGGAATACTACACTAAGCTGGTCGATCTGGGCATACGCGGTTTCCTGCTCAAGAGCTGCGACTTCAAGGAGGTCGAGATGGCCATAAAGGCTATCATCGACGATGGCGAGTTCTACTTCTCTCAGGAACTGCTCCAGCAGATGGTCTATAATCCTTCTAGCTCTAAGGTGGGACAGCCTATATGCGACATATCTGAACGCGAGAAGGATGTGCTTACCGAGATATGCAATGGCCTCTCTAGCCAGGAGATATCTGAGAAACTGTTCATCAGTAAGCGTACTGTGGAAAAACATCGCGCTAGCCTCATCATCAAGACGGGCTGCGCCAACACTGCGGCTCTAGTGGTCTTTGCTGTCAAGAACGGCTTTTATTCCGTCTAGCACATCACGCCCCGTCTCTATGCCCCACTCTGCCTCCACGCCCTGCGGGAAGCACTTGGCTATCGCAAGATTCACATTGCCCATGGTATATCTTATGTTGGCCTCTATGCATAGCCTCATCTTGAGCCTGCCCTCATCATCTCTATACAGCATGCTGTCAACGCCTATCGCACCGGCATACATCTCATGCCACCCCATGCTCTCTATGGCCCGACACAAATAGTCCGCTGCCATATCTACACCATCTCTAGGAAACTCTCCCCGCTCTACGTATGGCCTTATGGGGTCCTGCCCTATCAGCTCTACACCAAACCTCCCTGCACTGTCCGAACGATAGAAGTTATTCCCTAGATAATCTGCCTTGCCGTCGGCTTTAAGGTTAAAGAGCATCGCCATATCAATCTCTCTATTGAGCAACGGCTCAACAACTACAGCTCCATCTCGTCGTATGCTGCCTGCATAACGCGACAATGCGGCTTCTCTAAACTCTTCTCTGTTTACTATCGACACACCTCGCCCTGAAGCACTCCATAGCGACTTGATGACACACGGTCCCTCTTCTATCACTGCCTTGAGCGTCTGCTCATCGCGCACCACAAACGGACGCTTCTCTTGCACAAACATATCGGGCATCTCCATCGCCGCCAATCGCTCGTCTAGCGCAACCGACGATAGTCGCGAAAAGAGCGCCCTGTGCTCCTGAGTGAAACTATCGGCTAAGGCATGTCCACCAAACCTGTATAGCACTTCCCTGCTCATGCCCCATGGCCGCAACGTGGCTCCTTCTGCTATCTGCTTTCGCGCCTCTTCTCTACCAATAAAATGCGGAATATTCACTCCTTTCGACGCCCAGAAGGATAGCACATCGTCTTTCGGACGGTCACATACCAAGCTGTCTCCCTCCTTGGCCAAGAATATCATGAGCGGGGCTAACTGCTTCTCAAACTCTATGAGCTGCTTGGGAGGCTGGTAGTTGAGAGTGTCATGCTGAACGGCTAGCTCACATGTAGGGTTATATACGAGAACTCTATTACTCACATGTTTGTTTTTTTTCATCAAGAAATATGGCCGTTCTGTCGTGAATACTATTATCCTATATGCATTCGATGTCACGCCACAGACGCCCTATAGTTCACAAAGATATGAAAAATACAACGCCTTTTCAAAACACTTTCTCTCTATCGACGTAATAAGATGCTGAACGAGGGCCTATTAAGTTTGGCACCGTTTTTGTAACTCTCTTAGCAAACACTAAAATCAATAGCTATGAAACGAATAATACTTACATTGGCCTTGGCTTTCACTTGTGTCTGCGCAATGGCTTCTATGAGCACCTCTAAGATGAGAGACTACGCTCGCTTCCTTACCGACCGTATGGCTTACGAACTCGATTTTAACGCCATTCAATATGATGACTGCTACGAAATCAACTATGACTTCCTGCACGCTATCAACCCTTGGCTCAACGATATCGCTTACGGCTACGGCGACGCGATAGAGAGATACTACCAGTACCTCGACTACCGTAACGACGACCTCCGCTATATCATGACTGCTCGCCAGTACATCCGATTCATGGAGTGCGAATATTTCTATCGCCCTATCTACACTTATAACAGAAATTGGGGCCTTAGAATCCACACTATCTATAGCAACACTAAGTTCTTCTATTTCGATGCACCTAGCTGCTTTAAGACTTATAACGGTTTCCACTCAAGAATCCACTATAGCTCTGGATACTATCGTGATCGTTACAATCATTTCGATCATTATGACCTTCACAACCACACTATTCATGGCAACAATAAATACGACCACTATAGAAAGAACGACTTCGGTGCTTACGTGAAGAATCGTAACGGCAACAAGTACGATGTCAACGACTATAACAATAAGAACCAGACCGACAGAACTCAAGACTATCGCTACAAGGATAATAGCAACAACCAGCATAGCCATGAAATCAACGACCGCAATAGCAAGAGCGGCAACCGCAACGGCAGCTCTAGCGTCAACCGCGACAGCAACACGGGCAATAGCAACTCTGGCAGCAAGAGCGTGAGCGACACCAACAAGGGCGCTGTCAACAATGGCAACTCTGGCGCTACCTCTGGCGGAACAGTGAGATCGGGCAACCGCAATGGCTCTTCTAGCAGCTCTGGCAGCTCTTCTAATAGCAACAGTGACTCTTCTAGCAACCGCGGTTCTTCTGGCAGCGGCTCTACAAGATCGTCTAGCAAATAATCCGAAACACAAACATCACCATAACGCACGCTTCCCTTCCTTCAGGCCAACACTTGGAGGAAGGATTTTTTTGTGCAGTTATTAAAAGAACCTATTTGAATTTAGGCTAAAAAATCTTAATTTTGCGACTCATATCGGTGATCCGACACCACAGACACCAATGTAATTAGATCAATAGGTTAATGAGAGTTTTGAAATTTGGTGGCACATCCATGGGAAGTGCCAAGAGTATCACAGAGGTTAAGAGGATAATCCTCGAACATGACAAACCAGTTTGTGCAGTTGTTTCAGCTGTTGGCGGTATAACAGATATGCTCGTATCTGCCGCAAGTTTAGCTTCTAAAGGCGAAGACTACACTTCTACTTACAACGCTATCGTCGAAAAACATGAGGCTATTGTTGCCGACCTTTTCCCTGACAACAAAGAACGTATTGGCGCTCTCATGGCTCCTCTCTTCTCCGACCTTCTCAGCCTCCTCAAAGGTGTCAACCTCCTCAAGGAACTGAGCCCTCGAAGCCTCGACACTATATCGGGCTTTGGAGAGAAGCTCTCTAGCCTCATCCTGAGCCAGCTCATGCCTTCTTCTAAGTGGCACGATAGCCAGAAACTTATCAAGACTCACAAGATCGGTGGCCGTAGCCAGGTCATCGAAGACCTTACCTACAACAACGTGGCCGCTATCAAGGGCAACCTGGCCGAGGTCAACATATTCCCTGGCTTCATCTCTTCCAACGAAAAGGACGAACCTTCTACTCTCGGCCGCGGCGGTTCCGACTATACAGCTGCTCTTCTCGCCGCTGCTCTCGATGCCGATATCCTCGAGATATGGACCGACGTCGACGGATTCATGTCTGCCGACCCTCGCATCATTAGCCACGCCTACACTCTCGACCACCTCACCTACGCTGAAGCTATGGAGCTCTCTCACTTCGGCGCTAAGGTGATCTACCCTCCAACAATCCTCCCTGCTCTCAAGAAGAACATACCTATCTATATCAAGAACACCTTCAACCCTGCCGCTCCTGGCACTCGCATCGATGGCGACGAACAGGCTGGCACTAGCAAGATCAAGGGCATCTCGTCTATCAAGAACGTTAGCCTCCTTACTCTCCAGGGTATCGGCATGGTGGGCGTATCGGGCATATCTATGCGCCTCTTCAGAGCTCTCGCTCCTGAATATATCAATGTCATCCTTATCTCACAGGCTTCGTCCGAAAACTCTATCTCTATCGTGGTCGACTCTAAGGAGGCTCAGAAGGCGGCTGAACTTATCAACGCCGAATTCGACCATGAGATAAAGGCCGAACACGTACTCCCTGTAAGCATCGAAAAGGATATGGCTGTTGTCGCTATCGTTGGCGACAAGATGAAGCATAATACTGGCGTTGCCGGTATGCTCTTCAACGCCGTAGGCAAAAACGGCATCAACATCTACGCTATCGCTCAGGGCGCTGCCGAAGTCAACATCTCTTTCGTTGTCAAGGAGGAAGACCTCAAGAAGACTTTGAGCGCTGTTCACGACAATTTCTTCCTCAGCCACTACCAGCTTCTTCATATATTCCTCGCTGGCGTGGGCACTGTTGGTGGCAAGCTGCTCGAGAAGCTTATGGCTCAGGCCGAAAAGCTCCGCTCCAACGACAAGCTCCTCATCCGCATAGCTGGCGTGGCCAACTCTAAACATATGGTTCTCGACCCTCTCGGTCTTAACCCTGCTACCGTCAAGGACCAGCTCGCTGAAGGTCAGCCTTGCAACCCTCAGATATACGCCGAGGCAATAAAGAAGCTTAACCTCTCTAATAGCGTATTCGTCGATTGTACCGCTTCGGCCGACGTGGCTGCTATTTACGACACAATGCTCGAAAACAACATCAACGTCGTAACTGCCAATAAGATCGCTTCTTCTTCGGCCTACGAACACTACAAGAAACTTAAGAAGACCGCTAAGGAAAAGGGCGTTAAGTTCCACTTCGAAACTAACGTGGGCGCCGCCCTCCCTATCATATCGCCTATCAACGACCTCATCAAGAGCGGCGACCGTATCGTGAAACTCGAAGCTGTGCTCTCGGGTACTCTTAACTTCATCTGTAACGAACTTTCTGAAAGCAAACCTCTTAGCGCCGTAATAGCAGAAGCAAAGGCTAAGGGCTATAGCGAACCAGACCCTCGTGTCGACCTCAGCGGTACCGACGTGGCACGCAAGATCCTTATCCTCGCTCGTGAGGCTGGTTACAAACTCGAAATCGAAGATATCGACAAGACACCTTTCGTGCCTCAGGAATATCTCGACACGAAGAATGTCGACGAATTCATGACTAAGGTCAAGGAACTCGACGCTCAATACGAAAAGATGCGTAAAGACATAGCGGCTAAAGGACATGCACTCAGATATGTCGCTACATTCGAAGACGGTAAGGCTAAGATCGGATTCAAGGAGGTGGACGAAAAGAACCCTCTCTTCAACCTCGAAGGTAGCAACAATATCGTGCTCATTAACTCCGACAACTACAAGGCTCACCCAATGGAGGTCAAGGGCTACGGCGCCGGAGCCGACGTTACCGCCTCTGGCGTCTTCGCCGATGTCATCAAGGTGGCTAACCTCTAAGCGTATACAACAACTATCATATCAAGGCGTAGGCTCAAACCTACGCCTTTTTTTGTTATAGACATACCAAATACACTTTTTCGCAACAAAGGGGGGCATAGCATCGTAAAACAACTTATCATAACGGAAACTACAAACAAGGAACTAATACTATTCTACGATGACACACAGATTATTAGTTAGCGATATTCTTCACCCCAAAGCAGTTTTACTCGCACTTTTGGCATTATCTTTCTCGGCAGTCGTAGCCAAGGCAGAAGGTTCTTTACAGGTGAATCCACGCGGTGTCGGGGCGACACGTGCTTACCTTGAACACAAAGAAAATGGCAAGTTCACAGGTGGCATCGCACGAACCAACAGAATATTATTTATTGCGAAACGAGGCGAGACAGTAGCCCTCGCTACGTCAGTAGACAAATCTTACATGACACAAAATGAACAAAATGTAGATATTATTGTAAAATACCTGCAAGATGGCAGATCGTGGTCTATTGATATCAAAGGTGAGCATGATGGTGCTGCAACACCTGACCAATACGATGGTTATATCGCAAAACCTATTAACGAGGAAGCTGGCCCTTGGTATCCTATGATCGGAGAACAGGGCGATAAGTATAAGC
>JAKSLH010000030.1 GCA_024401335.1 Bacteroidales bacterium | reverse complement strand
ATAACGGCCACTCTGGGCGGATTCTCGGTCCGTTCCCTCATCATCGTCGAAGACGAACATATTGTGAGCGATCACAACTTCATGACATTCTGCCTTAAGCATTTCGACACTAACTCCGACGGCATTATACAAGGAACTGAGGTGTGCGACATCGTAGGTCTCGACGTCTCTGAGTTATCCAACATTTGCAATGAACTGACACCGATTTCGTTCAAGGGTATAGAGATGTTCGTAAATCTTCGCACATTCAAAGCCACACATCTAACCATATCTTATCTTGATCTCAGCAAGAATCCTCTTCTTAACGAAATAGATATATCACAATCAGAGATAGCCATGCTCGACGTCAGTAACAACAATGAGCTGCGCTTCATCGACTGCCATGCTTGCCCATCTCTGACCAACATAAAATTTGGAACAGAAGGCGACGGCGAGTACTATCTCAACACTCTCAACTGCCGTGACTGCGCATTGACTAGCATCGACCTTAGCCGTTGCATACGTCTGGCTCATATCGACTGCTCAAATAACAATCTGAAAGAACTTGACCTGTCAAACAACATGCTCATTGAGCAGTTGAGCTGTACCGGCAACAAGATATCAACCATCAAAGTCTCACAAGATTTTGACATGTCATTGATCAAAACATTAAACATCGACGAAGGTGTTACCTTCACAAGAAAATAATCAGATATTCTCACGAGACATCACCAAAACCATGGACAACATCAATCAATCGCAAGAAAATCCTATCAGCACAACCCACAATCCATTTACTAAAATATATAGATACGTATCATCACACCTGTCTCCACGCACAAAGCGTGTTCTCAAATGCATCTATTTCCCATCCGACAATCCTTCATGGAAGAAACGATGGCTTATAAATATACTGAAGATAATCCTCCATCTTATTGCGCTGTTTCTACTCCTTATTCTTCTTGTCTATGTGGGAGTCTTCGGACAGTTGCCTTCAAGCAAGGAACTGCTTTCCATCAACAACAGTAACGCCTCTGTTATCTACTCTGGCGATAACGCTCAGATGGGTCGTATATATAGGCAGAACAGAATAAGTGTCGACAGTGCCGACATATCACGCAATGTTGTCAACGCACTTATTGCTACTGAAGACAGCCGATTCTTCGAACATCATGGTGTTGACGCACAAAGTACTTTGCGTGTCCTTTTCAAGACTTTCCTCATGCTCGATTTCAGCCAGGGCGGCGGTTCCACCATTAGCCAACAGCTTGCCAAGAATCTCTACCCTCGCAAGTCATTCGGCCCACTGACCTACCCTGTCGCCAAAATCAAAGAGATAATCATCGCTCAACGCATCGAAGAGGTTTACACTAAAAATGAGATTCTTAACCTCTATCTCAATACCGTTCCTTTCGGCGAAAATGTCTATGGCATCGAAGCAGCCTCTCAACGTTTCTTCAGCCGCAAAGCTAAATGGCTCGACCCGCCAACATCGGCTACTCTCATCGGCATGTTGGCTGCTAACTCTGCCTACAACCCTCGTCTGCATCCTGAACAGTCAACAGCACGACGTAATATCGTACTCTCACGCATGGCTAAGGCTGGCTTCATCGACTCCACAAAACTCGAACAATATCAGGCTACCCCTCTCGAGGTGAAATACAATAGAGTTGACAACGAAAGCGGCATAGGCATCTTCTTCCGTGTCATGGTGGGACAGGAAGCCCAGACAATACTTGACGACCTATATGGCGAAGGTGAATATAATATTTATACTGACGGACTGGAAATTCATACAACAATCAACTCAAAACTCCAGACGTATGCCGAAAAGGCCGTGGCTGGTCACATGACTACTGTTCAGAAGACTTTCGACAAGCAATGGGAAGGCAAAGAACCTTGGGGCGAAAAGACGTCTATATATACTAAGGCCTACGAACGCTCTGAACGCTATCGCGAAATGAAGCGTCAAGGACTGCCCGACGACACTATCACCGCACGTATGAACCAACCTGTCGACATGATTGCTTACACGGCTAATGGCATGGAGAATGTAGTAATGTCACCTGCCGATTCTGTACGTAAGGCTGTCACTGTTATGAATGCAGGTTTCATGGCTATCGACCCACATACCGGCGATATCATGGCATGGGTGGGCGGCATCAATCATCGCCTGTCACAAGTTGACCATGTCAGCATGCGTCGTCAAGTGGGATCTACATTCAAGCCTATCGTCTACGCTACAGCTCTAGAAAACGGCATCGACCCTACAACATATGTAGAAAACATACGACGCACCTACGATGGCGGTTGGTCTCCTTCTAACTCAGATGGCAAATATGGCGGATGGTATTCGCTCAAGGGAGCCCTCTCCAAAAGTCTCAACACAGTCTCTGCTTGGATTATCGACCAGGTCGGACCATCTAACGTTGTCGCTATGGCGCGACGTCTTGGCATCGAAAGCGATGTCCCTAGCGTTCCTAGCATCGCTCTTGGCACCGCCGAGATATCTCTCTACGAAATGGTCAAGGCATATCAGGCTTTCGCCGTGGCGGGAACTGTACACGACCTGCGCACTATAACACTCATCAAAGATCATAACGGCAAGGTTCTCTACCAAAACAACGCAGAGACAAATGTCAATTATGCCATGAGCGAATCAACTGCCATCTACGTAAATGACATGATGAAGGCCGTTGTTGATAGCGGTACCGCACGAAGTCTTCGTTCTACATATGGCCTCCATAGTGAAATAGCTGGCAAGACTGGCACTACTCAGAATGGTGCTGATGGATGGTTTATTTGCTGTACTCCTGGCCTCGTTGCCGGAGCTTGGGTGGGTAGTGACATACCTGCCATACGTTTCCGTACAGGTTATTATGGACAAGGTGCATACATGGCCCTACCTATCGTGGGACGTTTCCTTGGTAGCATCAAAGGCTTATCACGCTTTGTCGATGGCTCGTTTCCTGAACCGCTCGACGAAGAGATGACTGTCAACATGTCTCTTCCTCTCTATTGTGAAACAGAACCGGATACACAAGAGCTTTTCAACAAAGCTCTCAACCATTATATGGGCATCGACGAGGTTGAAATCGATACTACCGCTACAGTACGACCTGTTCGCACTTTCTTTAGAAATATCATGAAGGGGCTGTTCGGCAATAGCGATGAATAGCCTTGGTGTCTAATTTTTTGACAATATACAGTTAAAATGGGTTAAAACGAGCACGTCGAACTTGTTTTATAAAATATATGCATATCTTTGGTGTGTTATTAAAGTAGTACACCGATATGATACACTTAACGGACATTAATAAGACCTATAACAATGGCGCTCCTCTCCATGTGCTCAAGGGGATAAACCTCGACATAGAGAAGGGTGAGTTCGTCAGTATTATGGGTGCATCTGGTTCCGGAAAATCTACCTTGCTCAACATCTTAGGTATTCTCGACAATTACGACTCGGGCGAATACTACCTTGCCGACAAGCTGGTAAAGAACCTCAGCGAAAACCAGGCAGCAGAATTCCGCAACAAACTCATTGGATTCATATTCCAATCATTCAACCTTATCTCTTTCAAGAATGCCATGGAGAATGTGGCCTTGCCTCTCTACTATCAGGGTGTGAGCCGTCGCAAGCGCAACATATTGGCTCTTGAATATCTCGACCGTCTGGGTCTCAAGGAATGGGCCAACCACATGCCTAGCGAAATGTCAGGCGGTCAGAAACAGCGTGTAGCCATAGCCCGCGCCCTTATCACGCAGCCAGAAATCATCTTGGCCGACGAACCAACAGGTGCCCTCGACTCAAAGACTTCTGTTGAGGTCATGGAGATCCTCAAGACTCTCCACCAAGAGCAGGGCCTCACTATTGTTGTTGTCACACACGAAAGTGGCGTTGCCAATCAGACCGACAAGATTATCCATATCAAGGACGGCATTATCGGCGCTATCGACGACAACCGCAACCACGACCGAGCTATGGCTTTCAAATAATCATCGCCTAAATAATCAGTTGTTATGTTTGAAGAAATCATATCATCACTCAGGCGCAACAAGATGCGTACTGCATTGACCGGCTTTTCTGTAGCATGGGGTATATTCATACTCATCGTGCTTCTCGGTGCCGGCAATGGCTTGCTGCATTCTCTTGACGCACAGACGCGACAAAGAGCTCTGAACTCAATGCGCGTGCAGCCTGGATGGACATCTATCGAATATAAGGGACACAAAGCTGGCCGACGCGTCAGAATGAACGAATCGGACGTTAGGGAACTCACGGCTAAACTCAAGGATAATATCATCGATGTGATGCCTACCGTAAGCCAAAGCGCTCGCCTGAGCCATAATCAAGAATATACTAACACTTCATTGATCGGAGTTTATCCCGACCACACGAAAGTGGAGATAATACGTATGGCAACCGGACGTTTCATCAACCAGATTGATATCAACGATAACAGAAAGGTCTGCGTGATCGGTAACAAGACGGCCGATGTTCTCTTCCCCGATAGCGACCCTATCGGACAATTCGTAAACGCAAGCGGAGTGAACTATAAAGTCATTGGCACTTATACCGACGACAACAGCAGTGACTCACAATCGGCATATATCCCGTTCTCTACGCTTATGACAATCTACGACAAGGGTGGGTATATCGACCGCATGGCTTTCACTACTAAGGGACTCGAGACGATGGAACTCAACGAGCAGTTCGAAAGCGACATCTGCGAAATAATGGGTGAAAGGCGTATGTTTGACAAAAACGACAACGGCGCTCTTTGGATATGGAACCGTATGACTAATTACCTTCAGACACAAGGTGCCATGAGTATTCTCAACACCGCCATCTGGGTCATTGGTATCCTCACACTTATTAGCGGCATCGTCGGCGTATCAAACATTATGCTCATCACCGTCAAGGAACGCACCCACGAATTTGGCATACGTAAAGCTCTTGGCGCCAAGCCTCGACAGATTCTTGCACTGATAGTTGCCGAAAGCATTGCCATAACAGCCATATTCGGATACGTGGGCATGATACTGGGCATCGGCGCTACGGAGCTCATCAACATGATCGTAACACAAATGAATTCGGAAGCTTTTCAAGACCCTACCGTCGATATAGCCATAGCCGTCGAAGCCACGGTTACACTCATAATCGCCGGCACACTTGCAGGATTCTTCCCTGCTAAGAAGGCGGTAAGTATAAAACCTATAGAAGCATTGAGAGGATAAGATTATGAGATTCGACCAAGATACATTAACCGAGATTCTCGACACTCTGACAAAGAACAAGTCGAGAAGCATACTGACGGCATTCGGCGTCTTCTGGGGCATCATCATTCTTGTGATTCTCCTCGGCGGAAGCAACGGCCTTGAGAAGATGCTTTGGGCGCAGTTCAATGGCTTCGCTACCAACTCTGGCTTCGCCTATTCCAACAACACTGGCATGGCCTACAAAGGTTTCGTAAAGGGTAGATGGTGGGAGATCGAAAACAAAGACCTGCAGCATATCAAGAAGCATGTCAGCAATATAGATGTGATATCAGGCATGTCGAGCGTATGGGGCAAGACCGTTCTCTACCAAGACCAGAAGTGCACCGACACATCGGTCAAGGGCATAGAGGCTTGCTATTCTTCAATAGAGCCTCAGACAATGAAATACGGCCGTTTCATCAACGAAATCGACAACAAGGACAACCGTAAGGTCTGCGTACTTGGCAAGCGCGTCTACGAGAGTCTGTTCAAGAAAGGAGAAGACCCTTGCGGGAAATATGTCAGCGTTGACGGCATACACTACTGTGTTGTTGGTGTCACATTTAGCGAATCGTCCATCAGCATCAACGGCAGGACTTCCGAATCGGTCATCGTGCCTCTGTCTACAATTCAGAAGACATACAACATGGGCAACAATATCCAAGTGCTATGCTACACAGCTAAGGAAGGATGCAAAGTAAGTACCATAGAGGTTGAAATAGCCGATATACTGAAGGCTGCTCATTTCATCCACCCCGATGACAAGCAGGCCGTCGGACAACTCAACGCCGAAGAGATGTTCTCTATGGTGGAAAACGTGTTCATCGGCATTGGCATCCTTACATGGATGGTGGGTCTAGGCACTCTGCTGGCTGGCATCATTGGTGTTTCAAACATCATGATGGTAACTGTCAAAGAACGCACTTCGGAAATCGGTATCAGACGTGCCATCGGTGCCAAGCCTAACGATATACTGCAGCAGATTGTTTCGGAATGCATTCTGCTTACGTCATTATCCGGACTTATGGGACTGTCATGCGGAGTGGGCATACTCAACCTTGCCGACAAACTCATCAAGACCGACGCTGGCAGCAATTTCGGATTCGGCATATCGTTGTCAATGGGCATTGGCATCACCATAGTACTTGCTACACTGGGTGTGATAGCCGCATTGGCTCCTGCCCTGAGGGCTATGGCCATCAAGCCTATCGAAGCCATGAGAGAAGAGTAATAATCATAGATAATAACATACAAGATAATATAATCATGAAAAAGACATTTAAGTATTTGCTACTTGCAATCGTAATCTTGATCTTCATCTGGACTTTCTATTTCTTATGGAAGAAGGGACAGCCAGAGGTAATAGTGTATGAGACTGCTAAGGCTGAATTGGCCGACATCGAACGCTCAACAATCGCTACAGGCAAGATTGAGCCTCGCAACGAAATCGACATCAAGCCTCAGATATCGGGTATCATCGTCGAAATATACAAAGAGGCGGGACAGACTGTCAAGAAGGATGAGGTCATTGCTAAGGTTAAAGTTATTCCTGAAATGGGCGAACTCAACTCTTCTGAGAGCCGTGTGCGCATTGCTTCTATTACCTACAAGCAGGCTAAGACCGACTACGAGCGCATAAAGAACCTTTATGACGAGAAACTTATTAGCGCCGAGGAATATGACAATGCTGAAGTGGCACTCAATAAGGCTAAAGAGGAACTGCAAACTGCTGAAGACAATCTCGAAATCGTCAAGACTGGTATCAGCAAGAACTCGGCCAACGCCAGCAACACGCTTATTCGTTCAACAATAACTGGCCTCATACTCGACATACCTGTGAAGGTGGGTAACTCGGTTATCCTCAGCAACACATTCAACGACGGTACGACGATAGCTACTGTAGCCGACATGAGCGACCTTATCTTCAAGGGTAAGATCGACGAGACAGAGGTTGGTCGCATCAAGGAAGGCATGCCTGTCAAGATTACTCTTGGCGCATTGCAGGATATAGAGTTTGATGCTGCTCTCGAATATATCTCACCAAAGGGTGTCGAAGAGAATGGTGCTAACCAGTTTGAGATTAAGGCTGCTATGAACGCGCCCGACAGCATCACCATTCGCTCGGGTTATAGCGCCAATGCTGAAATAGTGCTTCAGAGAGCCAAGAGCGTGCTCTGCGTGCCAGAGAATACTCTTTCGTTCAGCGGCGACTCTACTTTCGTCTATGTACTCACCGACACTGTCCCTACTCAGCAGTTCAGCCGCCGACAGGTGCAGATCGGTCTTTCCGACGGTATAAAGATCGAAATCAAGAATGGCTTGCAGCTTGGCGAAATAGTACGTGGCAACGAAGTGCCTAACGAATAACAACAGGTCAACACATAAATATTAGAGTTATGCGAAAGATATTTATCATAGCAGCCATGCTGGGTGCCGCTCTTGCAAGCAAGGCACAAGAGGTATGGACGCTCGACAAATGCATCGAGCACGCCATAGAGAACAATATCAGCATCCGACGTCAGCAGAACACCATCGAGCGCGACGAGATATCTCTCAATACAGCTAAGATGAATGTCCTGCCAGACCTGAGCGCTAATGTCCGCCAAGGATGGGACTTCGGACGTGGCTTGACAATGGAGAACACCTACGTCAACAAAAACACCAGCAACACGTCGTTCTCACTCTCCACTTCTGTAACTCTCTTCTCGGGCTTGCAGAAATACAACACCATACAGGCAAGGAAGCTCGATTTGGAAGCTGCCACTGCCGACCTCGACAAAGCTAAGGAGGACTTGAGCATCAACGTCACATCGTCATACCTGCAGGTGCTCTATTCTAACGAACTGCTCAACGTAGCTAAGCGTCAGCTCGAACTGAGCAAGGCTATGCTAAACCAGAAAGAGCAGATGGCTAAGAACGGTAAGGCATCTGAGAGCGACGTCGCTGAGGCAAAAAGCCGCGTAGCGCAAGATCAGCTGAGCGTCATACAAAGCGAGAACGAATACAAGCTTGCCCTGCTCGACCTTAGTCAGCTGCTTGAGCTCGATTCTCCCGAACAGTTTGCTATCGAAGCTCCCGACACAACGGCTCAACTCATGGCTATTCCGACTGTTGAAACCGTATATGCTGACGCACTCAACTACAAGGCGATTATCAAGGGCGACAATGCACGCATCGAAGGTGCAGAAAAAAATGTCAGCATTGCCAAGGGTGGCTACTGTCCGTCGCTCTACCTCAACGCAGGCGTCAGCACAGGTTATTACAAGACAAAGGGATTCAACAACGCCTCGTTCAGCGATCAGCTAAACGAGCATATCGACAAGCAGATATCGCTCTCACTCAACATTCCGATATTCAATCGCTTTTCTACACGTAACGAGGTGCGTTCGGCCAGAAATCAGGTCGTAGGCATGCAGCTGCAGCTTGATGCCGACAAGAAGGCTCTCTACAAAGAGGTGCAGCAGGCCTATTATAACGCCATAGCTGCCGAAAGCAAATACGGAAGCAGCCTCACGGCAGAAGAGAGCGCCGAATTGTCGTTCCGCCTGATGAACAAGAAATATAACAACGGCAAGGCAACGCAGACAGAATACAACCAGAGCCGTACAGAATGGATGAAGGCCGTTGCCGACCGCATTCAGGCAAAGTACGAATACATTTTCAGAGCTAAGATATTAGAGTTCTACAGAGGACAAGCATAGTATATGCCACCTACATTCAATCAGAGTTAGTGCCACATCATACATAGGCATAAATGGAGGATGGGCGATGACGAATACACACAAAGTTGATTCGTCACCGCCCATTATTCATTAATCAACATATAGACAGAAGAGACTGTGAAACTGAGCGAAGCTAAAAATGTAAGGCCCGGGCGCAGCGAAGGTATGGCAGAAAAAGTGTATGCCCCTCGCGGTAGCGAAAGCAAAGCCCCCCCCCTTCTGAAAGATTGTCAAAATATACTCTAAACAATTTGAAACACGTACTTTCAAACATACAGCAAGCAACCCTTAACATAGAAACACCCCAACATGACTATGGTAAATCTTGGTTGAACTATACAGAAATAGTATAGTATTAATTTAAACGACACTATCATATATTGATTTTTTCACTATTTTAGTGCCGTGTTTAAATAATGTTAAGGAGATTCATTTTTATATTAATCCTCGCCATACATATTCCCGCATTGGCGAAAAAAGACAACATCATACGCGACGTTGCCACTCTCGACTCATTATGCAAAATAGCTGATACCTGCAAAACCATAGAGGTTCTGCATTATAGCGACATCATCTTCAACAGCGCTAAGGCATTGAACAACAAAAGGTATATCTACAAGAGCATTTCTTACACTACCGACTACTATTACGACCAATATAACCCAGAAGCATTCGAAGCATACATAGATAGCATACAACAGACTTACGACCTAAAGAAAGAAGTGCCATACACCTACGGCCGCAATCTCTACAACCTTTCACGACTATACTCTCTGCTCAACCGTTTCGAATCATCTATCAAGATGGCTATGATACTCTATGCTGAAAGCGAGACACCGAAAGACTATGAACTGGAATATTGCGAGGAACTAGAAAGACTTATCGTGCCTATACGCGTCAACAACCGACTCAACGCTCTCAGCAGCCTGGGATGGACATACTATTACATGGATGAATACGAGAAGGCTCTCAAATACATGAGCGAATGCGTCGATATCATAAAGCAATATCCTCAAAAGGAGCTGATGGCACGTGACCTGCTGCAGAACGAATACGGTCTCATGATGGCTTCATACGACAACCCTAATACCGACCTGATTCTAAGAAACATACAGAACCTCGAAAACGATGTCAAGATATACGGCCATCAGACAAATATGTACCCAGTCTATCTGCAAGGTATTGAGGACGAATATGTTGACCTGTATTGCAGAACCGGCGAACTCGACAAGGCTGGCTATCACTACAAACGACTGTCCAACATGATGGACACGTGCAAGGCCGTACAGGAATATCGCGACAATTTCCACCGCCTAAGCGCTGTCTACTACCTCAAGCTCAACAAGGGCGACAAGGCTCTGATGCACGCTGATAGCGCTATGATATTATATCACGAACAGGATCTTATTGAGCTCGAAACAGAGGCGCTACTCCTCAAGATCAAAGCTGCCCACATGGCCAACAAAGATTCTCTTGTCTACGACATGGCCAATAAGATGTTCAAACAAACCCAGGACATCTACGACGACCGTTACAATTCAGCCGTTGAAAACATGAGCGCCACACTCGGACGCGACAGACTCAACATCGATGCTGAACGCGCAAAGACGGAAAGAGGTAACATGCTGATACTCGCTGTTGTGATTCTCCTGTCCGCCGCTACAGTGGTCATTCTCGTCAAACGTCAACACGAGAAAGAACATAGAGACGACCTGAAAAAGCAGAAGGCCTTTCTCGAAAAGGAGGTAAAACGCCAAACCGACGTGATATCCATCAAGAACGACCGCATAACATCTAGCATAAGATACGCCCAGAACATACAGAACGCTATGCTTCCAAACATAAATACGTTCGGACATGGACTCATCGAAGGGGCATTCGCCATCTATAAGCCTTGCAAGATTGTCAGCGGCGACTTCTACTGGGCTAAGCAGACCGAAAAGGAACTGCTCATTGTAACCGCCGACAGCGACGAACAAGGTGTCTACGGGGCTTTCTTCTCGATGATTGGCGCCACGATGCTCAACGAGATATGCTCAAAGGACATAACAATAAGCCCTAACAAGATACTCTCTGAACTGGGCAAACGTCTCTCAAGCACTCTTAGCCAGACCGGCGGCAAGGCTGTCAATTACCGCATGAACGCTTCCGTCGTATATCTCAATATCGAGAAAATGACAATGAAGCTCTCTATTGCAAACAACTGCATACTTCTCTACCGCAACGGCAAGTTCACCGTATGGGAGAACAGCAACGACAGCATCGGCGAGATCAACAGCGAGTCTGTATATATCACTCGAGAGCTGTCTATCCAAAAGGGTGACGTGATCTACCTTGGCTCCAACGGTCTATCCAACCAGCAAGGCGGCACCAATGGAGAACCTCTCGGAATCGACCAGCTCCAAAACATGCTCGGCAATATTGCACCCGCCGACATATACAAGCAGGAAGACTTGCTCAGAAGAGAGATTGAATGGTGGCAAGGCAACATGCCACAAGGTGATGATATAACAGCTATCGGCATCAAGATATAACTCATGAAACTCATAAGGGCCATATTAACAATTGCTATGATGCTTATATCTGCCATCAACACGACGGCAGATGATGCCGGCATGCACACCATAGACTCGCTTAAAAACGAACTGAAGAATGCACATGAAGCCAGCCGGTTCCATGACACATACGACATTGCCATACAGATACTGACAATACAAGATACCACATACAAGGCACAGCTCAACGTGATGCTTGACGAGGCTAGCAAAAAGATGGGACTTGACAAACTGAAGGCTGAAAACGACGCAGTCAGAGCCCAGAAACGAATGTGGGTATTCATATCAATAGCTGTCACATTGGCTGCCATTGTCAGTCTGGTGGGCCTAAATCTGCGACGTAGCAAAAGCAAACGAGCTATACTCAGCAGCCAGAAAGAGATGCTCGAAGAGGAGGTGCGCAAACAGATGGAGATCATCGAAGAGACCAACAGAAGCCTGACAAACAGCATATCCTATGCACAACACATCCAAGAGGCTATCCTCCCACCCGACGACAAACTAAGAAGTTGTGGCGTAAGTGGAGCCTTCGCATTCTATCAGCCACTGAATGTAGTGAGTGGCGACTTCTACTGGGCCGAGACTAGGCAAGACGAGATGTTGGTTGCCTGCGCCGACTGCACCGGACATGGAGTGCCTGGCGCCTTCATGTCACTCATCGGCACTACTCTGCTCAACGATATATGCTCCGAACTCGAAGACTGGGATCCGGGGCACATACTCACAGAACTCGACAACCGTCTGATCGACATACTGCGCCAAAACAACAACAGTAGCATACAAGACGGTATGGATACCGCTCTGATATCATACTCATCTGCAAGCAACAAACTGCGAATGGCCTCTGCCCGACGCTCCATTCTATATTTCCATGGCAGTGACCTCACAGAATATAAGGGCACAAAACGCAGCATTGGCGACCAGGAGGAGTTCAGGGAGAGATACACATTCGACACGACAGAACTTACTGTCAATAAAGGAGATACCATATATCTGAGCTCCGACGGGCTTTCCGACCAGTTTGGAGGACAGTCAAAGAACGGCGAAAAAGGCAGAAAGCTGATGAACAGCGGAGCCAAGAAGATGATTTGCGAACTCAACACTGTTGGTATCAAAGAGCAGAAAGAACATCTCACCAACCTATTCAACAACTGGAAGGGCACCTGCATGCAGGTCGACGACGTGAGCATCGTCGGAATAAGATTTTGACACCCCTTCCCCTATGGTTAATGCCAAATAAAACGATGTCAACGTTGTCGGAATAATAGTCTGACACTACACTTATTTGGAACGATAACAAATTAACAAAGAATGACCCTTCTCTAATTGCAAGGTGTCTGAAGTTTGTTTATTTTTGCATTTGCTAAACTTATGGGGTAAAACTCCGTAATAACTTATACAGCAAAACAATTAACTAATAAAACGATATGGTTTATTCACATGAAGTTCAGAACATGTGTTTGGTAGCAAAGGGACCAAACCATGGTCCTGCACCAATTCCTGAAGAAGGAAAGTGGGTACAGGCTAAGGAAATAAAGGACATCTCAGGCCTTACTCACGGTATTGGCTGGTGTGCTCCACAGCAGGGCGCTTGCAAGCTTACCCTTAACGTTAAAGAAGGTGTTATCGAAGAGGCTCTCGTTGAGACTATCGGTTGCTCAGGTATGACTCACTCAGCTGCTATGGCATCTGAAATCCTCCCTGGCAAGACTATCCTCGAGGCTCTCAACACTGACCTTGTTTGCGACGCAATCAACACTGCAATGCGCGAACTCTTCCTCCAGATCGTTTACGGTCGTACACAGTCTGCTTTCTCTGAGGGCGGTTTGATGATCGGTGCTGGTCTCGAGGACCTCGGCAAGGGTCTTATCTCTCAGACTGGTACACTCTACGGTACAAAGGTTAAGGGTACTCGTTACCTCCAGCTCACTGAGGGTTACATCACTAAGATGTTCCTCGACGCTGACGACCAGGTATGTGGCTATGAGTTCGTTCACATGGGCAAGTTCATGGACGCTATCAAGAAGGGCGTAGATGCCAATGAAGCTCTCAAGAGCGTAACCGGTACTTACGGCCGTACAAAGGCTGAAGACGGCGCAGTTAAATCAATTGACCCACGCAAAGAATAATAAGGAGGAATATACTATGATACGTGAAGTAAAATTCGAATCTCAGGACCGCCGTATCAAGCAAATTCTTGCTTGTTTGAATAAGCACGGCATTAAGACAATTGAAGAGGCTAACGAAATCTGCGACAAGGCAGGTCTCGACCCATATAAGACTTGTGAAGAGACTCAGATGATCTGCTTCGAGAACGCAAAGTGGGCTTACGTAGTAGGTACTGCTATCGCTCTCAAGGAGAAGGCAAAGGACGCTGTTGAGGCTGCTAACTACATCGGTGAGGGTCTTCAGTCATTCTGTATCCCTGGTTCTGTAGCTGACGACCGTAAGGTTGGTATCGGCCACGGTGAGCTCGCTGCTCGTCTTCTCGAGCCAGAGACAAAGTGTTTCGCATTCCTCGCTGGCCACGAGTCATTCGCTGCTGCTGAGGGTGCTATCAAGATCGCTCAGATGGCTAACAAGTCAAGGCCTGCTGACAAGCCACTCCGTTGCATCCTCAACGGCCTCGGCAAGGACGCTGCTATGATCATCAGCCGTATCAACGGCTTCACATACGTTCAGACTCAGTTCGACTACTTCACTGGCGAGCTCAAGGAGGTTAAGCGTATCGCTTACTCTAACGGTCCTCGTGCTGCAGTTAACTGCTACGGTGCTGACGACGTACGTGAGGGTGTTGCTATCCTTTGGAAGGAAGATGTTGACGTATCTATCACAGGTAACTCAACTAACCCAACTCGTTTCCAGCACCCAGTTGCTGGTACATACAAGAAGGAGCGTATCCGCGCTGGTAAGGCATACTTCTCAGTAGCTTCTGGTGGTGGTACAGGTCGTACACTTCACCCAGATAACATGGCTGCAGGTCCTGCTTCTTACGGTATGACAGATACTCTCGGCCGTATGCACTCTGATGCTCAGTTCGCTGGTTCTTCATCAGT
>JAKSLH010000003.1 GCA_024401335.1 Bacteroidales bacterium | reverse complement strand
AGGTAGCCGCCACTTAAAACAGGGAAGGACTTCAGAGGTTTCTGAGGTCCTTCCTCTTTTTTTGTATATTATTCTAGTGTCTGTAAATTGAGACGTGTAGGGCTCTGTTAGGACAACAAAAAAAGACGACATGAATTTACTCAAGTCGTCTCCTTTGTTTTTATATATTTGATATAGTTATTGATCAAGAATGTTGATCATCGTATCCATCTTTATCTCCGTTTCATGCCACTCCTCATCCGCATCTGATGACTTCATGATGCCCCCACCTGCGTATATTGTGACTCTACCACTTTGAGTTGTAAGACATCGAAGATTCACATACAAATGACTTTCTTTTTCTGCGCTTACATATCCAACGATACCCGAATAGTAAAGTCTTGCTGTTGGTTCATCAGTATCTATAATTTCGCTAGCGACTTCGCATGGTCTTCCGCATATTGCTGGAGTAGGGTGTAGATGCTTCGCTATTGTTCCAACTCCAACCTCGTGTGGCAATTTGATTTTGAAGTCAGTTCGCAGATGAATCAAATGTCCAGCTCTTACAGTATGTGGTTCACCTACCATGATCTGAGCTCCCATGCTATCAAGTATGTTTTTGATATACGATTCAACTACTTGCTGCTCAAGCCTGTTCTTTTCGTCCCACTCCGCATTCTCCTTATACAACTGTGTTCCAGCCAATGCCATTGTTGACCATTCACCCTTGTGTCCATCTACAAGGATTTCTGGAGAACATCCAAGCCATACTCCTGTCATCGGACTGAAAAACAAATAGATCATCATGCGAGGGTACTTCTGACATGACTCTGCAAAAAGATGTCCGACTGATATTGATGTTTTGAAACTCTGACTTCTTGCTAAAACTACTTTGTCGGCACGTCCCGATTCTATATTCTTTTTGCAGCAATTGAACGCTTCTTGGTATTCCGCTCTGGTCATGTTATGAACATATAACCCAGGTGTAGGAAGGTCTTTGTCCAATGCCGGCAGATCAGATAGTGTCTTGATTATCTCTTCTATGCCTTCAGCTTTGAATTGTGGCTTTACAAGAACAATGGGAGAGTTGTATTTAAGGGTATATGGTGATAACACAAATCCTTCCATCCCATCTAGCTCCGAAAGATCATTGCTTGTATACAACGGTCCGTTCGACTGTACCACAAGTTTGGGATTCCTTGTGTATGGCAGTCGGTATATTGCAAATCCTACATGACGTTGTACATGCTTGTCTATAAGATTCGCAAGCTTTTTTTCTTCCTCGTTGAGCATATTATTATGTTATCATTGCAAAGTTAGTTATTTCTAGCTTAAAAATAACTATTTTTGCCCGAAAGATAACCTGTATATAACAATGGTCGTTTGAGTGGTTATTTTTCGTTGCATAAATTGGTTGATTAGCATCGTTTTGTTATGTTTAATAGTCGTTCCACTAAACAAAATATTGCCATTCTTGTGAAATTGATGCAGGAATGGGGCATCGAACATGTCGTTGTCTGTCCCGGTTCTCGCAATGCTCCTATTGTTCATACATTAGGAAATGCTGAAGGATTTATATGTCATCCGGTTACTGATGAGCGTAGTGCAGGCTTTGTTGCATTAGGTTTGTCTGATGCAGTGAAATCTCCTGTTGCAGTTTGTTGCACATCAGGGTCTGCGCTTCTAAATATAGCACCTGCTGTTGCCGAGGCCTATTATCGTAATGTTCCTTTATTGGTTATATCTGCAGACCGTCCTAAGGAATGGATTGGTCAGATGGACGGGCAGACTCTCGTGCAACTTGGCGCTTTTGCTCCTCATGCAAAATCATATTCAATAGATGAACCTTTGAATTATACGCAAGAATGGTATGCTGTCAGAGA
Source organism: Bacteroidales bacterium (assembly GCA_024401335.1). Classification (GTDB taxonomy): domain Bacteria; phylum Bacteroidota; class Bacteroidia; order Bacteroidales; family Marinilabiliaceae; genus W3P20-009. Next base: position 230,258 of record JAKSLH010000003.1, on the reverse strand, counting down.
GATCAATGAGGCATTGGCTTCGTTGACTTTTAATGGAGGAAGACCAGTGCATATCAATGTCAATCTTTCTGAACCATTGTTTGACTTCACAAATGTTGAGTTGCCATTAATCCGTAAAATAGAGTGGGAGAGTGGTAGTCAGCTTAGTTCTAGAGCGGTAGAAGAAGTGTCGTCTTCAAAGAGAATGATGATTGTTGTAGGGCAGTTGACTTCGGATTTGTATGCTGGGAATAGGAATACTCTAAATGATATTCTCATTAAAGCATCTGCAAAAGGTTGTATCGTTTTGACTGAACATCTTTCAAACGTGTCATGTTCCCATTTCATTACACGTTTTGACGATATGCTCGCCGATGGCCTTGTGCGTGATGACATGAAGCCTGATATGGTTGTTTATATAGGTGGTCATGTCGTTTCGAAACGCCTAAAGAAATATCTTAGAGGTGTGTCTCCTAAGGTATGTTGGCATGTCACTTGTTCTGATTCTGTTGTCGATTTGTTCCAGTGTGTTACTAGAATGGTGACGATAAATGCCGTTGATGTGTTGAATGTCGTTTGTGCAAAATATGATTCAAATGATATAAAATTTACTGATGCATGGAAGAATATTCAGTATGATCTTCCTGAGTATGTCTATTCGCAGTGGAATGACGTGTCTGTGGTCGGAAATGTCTTGAAATGCATGCCTTTTGGTTCTGCTTTAGCTCTGGCCAATAGCAGTAGTGTTCGTCATGCACAGCATTTCACTTTGCCAAATGATGTTGAAGTCGTATGCAATAGGGGAGTTAATGGCATTGAGGGAAGTCTGTCGTCAGCAGTAGGATATGCAATGGCAAGTGGAAGGCTTACATTGTGTGTGATAGGTGACTTGAGCTTTTTTTATGATATGAACGCTTTGTGGAATGTTGATTTGCCGTCCAATCTTCGTGTTTTAGTTTTGAATAATAGCGGTGGTCTTATTTTCGGTGGACTTCCAGGTCTTGAACATTCAAACCATAAGTGGGACTTTGTCGCAGCTTCTCATCAGCAAAGTGCGAAAGGATGGGTAGAGAGTATTAATGCTCGTTATTTGAGAGTTGATAACTTGCATGATTTGGAAGAACAGGCTATTGACGTTTTGTTTGGTGAAAGTGATGTTCCGGTTGTGGTTGAAGCGTTCTCAGACAAATGCGGTGATTGAAGAAAATGTTATTATTTAATAATTTAGATAGATTCTATCAAAAAAGTTGGTGATATTAGAAGACGATGTGTTATCTTTGCAGCGTTAATTTGTCCGTATAGTATAGACGTGGGTCGGTATTTATCGGATGAAAACAGCATAATGTCTAATAATTAATTAGTTAAACTTAAATGAGTAACGAAATTCAGGGTGTAGAAGGTTTCGACTGGGACGCACTCGAAAATGGCGGTGTTGCCGCTGAATTGAGCCAGGAAGAGCTCACAAAGAAGTATGACAATTCACTTTCTGCAATTGTAGAGAAGGATGTCACAAAGGGTGTTGTTATTTCACTCAACAAGCGCGAAGTTGTTGTAAACGTAGGCGCTAAGTCTGATGGTATCGTAAGCCGTGGCGAATTCCGCTACAACCCAGACCTTAAGGTAGGTGACGAGGTAGAGGTTTATGTAGAGAACCAGGAAGACAAGAAGGGTCAGTTGATCCTTTCACACAAGAAGGCACGTGCAATGCGTTCTTGGGACAGCGTAAATGCAGCTCTTGAAAACGACGAAATCGTTAAGGGTTACATCAAGTGCCGCACTAAGGGCGGTATGATTGTTGACGTATTCGGTATCGAGGCATTCTTGCCAGGTTCACAGATCGACGTTAAGCCTATCCGTGACTATGATATCTTCGTTGGCAAGACTATGGAGTTCAAGGTTGTTAAGATCAACTCTGAGTTCCGCAATGTAGTTGTTTCTCACAAGGCTCTCATCGAGGCTGAGTTGGAGCAGCAGAAGAAAGAAATTATCTCTAAGCTTGAGAAGGGTCAGGTACTCGAGGGTACTGTTAAGAACATCACTTCTTACGGTGTGTTCATCGACCTTGGTGGCGTAGATGGTCTTATCCACATTACAGACCTCTCATGGGGCCGCGTTTCTCATCCAGAGGAAATCGTTCAGCTTGATCAGAAGATCAATGTTGTTATTCTCGACTTCGATGACGAGAAGAAGCGTATCGCTCTCGGTTTGAAGCAGCTTACTGCTCATCCTTGGGAGGCTCTTGACGCTAACCTCAAGGTTGGTGACAAGGTTAAGGGTAAGGTTGTCGTTATGGCAGACTATGGTGCATTCGTTGAGATCGCTCCTGGTGTTGAAGGTCTTATCCATGTTTCTGAGATGTCTTGGTCACAGCACCTCCGTTCTGCTCAGGACTTCTTGAAGGTCGGTGATGAAATCGAGGCTCAGATCCTTACTCTCGATCGTGAAGAGCGTAAGATGTCTCTTGGTATCAAGCAGCTCCACCCAGATCCATGGGCTAACATCGAAGAAAAGTATGCTGTAGGTTCTAAGCACACTGCTACTGTTCGTAACTTCACAAGCTTCGGCGTATTCGCTGAGATCGAAGAGGGTATCGATGGTCTTATCCATATCAGCGACCTCTCTTGGACTAAGAAGATCAAGCACCCAGCTGAGTTTACTCAGGTAGGTGAGAAGATTGATGTTGTTGTTCTTGAAATCGACAAGGAAAACCGTCGCCTCAGCCTTGGTCACAAGCAGCTTGAGGAGAATCCATGGGATGTATTCGAGACAATCTTCACTGTAGATTCTGTTCATGAGGGTACTATCATCGAGGTGTTCGATAAGGGGGCTACTATCGCTCTTCCTTATGGTGTTGAGGGCTTCGCTACTCCACGTCATTTGACTAAGGAAGACGGTTCTGTTGCTAAGGTTGACGAGAAGCTCCAGTTCAAGGTTCTTGAGTTCAACAAGGGTGCAAAGCGTATCATCCTCTCTCATTCACGTACATTCGAAGAGGCTAAGGCTGAAGAGAAGAAGGCTGCAAAGCCAGCTGCAAAGAAGCCAGCTGCTAAGAAGGTAGAGAAGAATGTAGAGGTTACAACTCTTGGTGATATCACTGGTCTCGCTGCTTTGAAGGATCAGCTCGAAGCTGCAGAGAAGAAGGATTAATCTCCGCTTAAATAAATAGGACGTGAAGCAATTTGCTTCATGTCCTTTTTCAAAAAAATAAACATCTTTGTGCGATGAACTTTACTGTTGAAAAGAAAGATACATATTCAGTTGTGACAATGCATACAGAGCGTCTTGATGCTCATGCTACTGCTGAATTGCGTTCTGAACTTGTGCTTTTAGCAGGCGATTCTATTAAGAATATGCTTCTTGATCTCAGCTGTTGCAACTATTGCGATATGTCTGGTTTGAGTGCTATTCTTATAGCTCATCGACTCTGCAAAGATGGAAAGTTGGTTTTGGTTAGTACCAGTACAAGTGTTGGCAATATGCTCTCTATTCAGAGATTTGATCCACCTGTAATTACTGTTGCTACTCTAGCCGAAGGTGAAGCTGAAATGTTGAAATAATATTTGCTGAACAATAAACTCTTTTTGATATGTCAATGGAGCTTACTGTCCTCGGCTGTAATTCGGCATTGCCAACTTCTCAAAGAAATCCGTCCGCTCAGATACTTACTGTATCAGGGCGGACTTTTCTTATTGATTGTGGTGAGGGCACACAATTTCAGATACGTAAAATGCATATAAACTTTATGCGTATCGATTATGTTTTTATCTCTCATAATCATGGTGATCATATGTTCGGTCTTATTGGTCTGCTTTCAACTATGTCACTTCTTAATAGGACAACACCGTTGACTATTTTTTGTGATTCAAAGCTTGAAGAGATATTGACTCCTCAGATTGAATATTTTATTGATAATCTTTCTTTTGAACTTGTTTTCCGACATCTGCGTTATGACAAGCCTGAGGTGATATTAAACATCAAGGGAGTTGTTGTTAATTCAATACCTTTGAGGCATCGTTTGCCTACTTGTGGTTTTGTCTTTAGAGAACAGATCAAGGAACCTAACATAAAAAAACAGGCTATCTATAAGTACGGATTGACTATCGCTGATATAGTTTCTATAAAAGGTGGTCGTCCATATTATGACGTTGATGGTACTGAAGTACCCAGAGAAGAACTTGTTTCTGAGGCGCCAGCTCCTATGAGTTACGCTTATTTGAGTGATACGGCTTTTATGCCTGAAGTTGTTCCTCATATACATAAGGTGTCTCTACTTTATCATGAGGCTACTTTTGCTGAAGATAATTCATTGCTGGCAAAGAAAACAAATCATTCTACTGCCGTTCAAGCTGCTACTATTGCTCGTCTTGCTGATGTCGGTAAGTTGTTGATAGGACATTTTTCTAGTCGCTATAAGGAAACGGATATTCTTGAAACTGAAGCTCAGAACGTTTTCCCTAATACAACCGCTGTATTTGATGGATTTAAAATGATGTTTTGAGTGTCTTTTTAGGAATGTTAAGATTGTAATTGAGCTATGTTTCCTATTAATTTTATACATTTGTGCTTTGTTTTTGGTAAATTTGTGATTACCAAGGCGTGGTTTGATAATAAATAAATATAATAATATGGCAGATTTAGAAACAAGGTATGTCTTCGTGACAGGTGGTGTTGCTTCGTCGCTAGGTAAGGGTGTGATAGCTGCTTCATTGGCAAAGTTGCTTCAGTCGAGAGGTTATAGTGTTACTATTCAAAAGTTGGACCCTTATTTAAATATCGATCCAGGTACGCTTAATCCATATGAACATGGTGAGTGCTACGTGACAGATGACGGTGCAGAGACTGACCTTGACCTCGGACACTACGAGCGTTTCTTGAATGTTCCAACATCTCAAGACAATAATGTTACTACCGGTAGAATATACCGTAACGTTATTAATAAGGAGCGCAAGGGAGAGTATCTTGGCAAGACTGTTCAGATTATTCCTCATATTACTGATGAGATTAAGCGAAATATCATGCTTATGGGAACACGCCATAAGTTTGATGTTGTGATTACTGAAATAGGTGGTACTGTTGGTGATATAGAGTCTCTTCCATTTATTGAGGCTGTTCGTCAGTTGAAATGGGAACTTGGCTATAGAGCAATGTTTATTCATTTGACTCTTGTCCCTTATCTTAGTGCATCACATGAACTTAAGACAAAGCCTACTCAGCACTCTGTAAAGGCTTTGCTTGAAAATGGTATTCAACCAGATGTTCTCGTATTGCGTTCAGAGCATGATTTGAGTGTTGACCTAAGAAAGAAGGTTGCTCGATTCTGTAATGTTGAGCCAGATGCTGTAGTTCAGTCTGTTGATGTAAAGAGCATTTATGAAGTACCTATCAAGATGATGGAACAGCATCTTGATGAAATAGCGATGAGAAAACTTCAATTACCGATGAAGCATGAGGCTGACATGGGTGATTGGATTAGTTTCCTTGAAAAGCAGAAAAACGCATCTGAAAAGGTTAATATAGCTCTTGTTGGTAAGTATATTGAGTTGCCAGACGCCTATAAGTCAATTATTGAGGCTCTTAATCATGCCGCAACATATAATAATAAAAAACTTTCATTAAATTTGGTTCACTCTGAAAGTGTGACAGAGGAGAATGTTGCTGAAAAGCTCAAGGATGCAGATGGAATTATTGTTGCTCCTGGATTCGGTCAGCGTGGTATTGAAGGTAAGATTGTTGCGGTTAAGTATGCTCGAGAGAATGATGTCCCATTCATGGGTATATGTCTCGGTATGCAAATGTCTGTTGTTGAGTTTGCTCGTAATGTTCTTGGTTTCAATATGGCAAACTCGTCTGAGATGGATCACTCTACTCCATATCCAGTGATAGATTTGATGGAGAATCAGAAGAATATTACTAATATGGGTGGTACTATGCGTCTTGGCGCTTACGGGTGTAAGATAAAGAAGGGTACAAAGGCATATGAAGCATATGGTAAGGAACTTGTCAAGGAACGTCATAGACATCGTTATGAGTTTAATAGCAAGTATATCACTGATTATGAGAATGCCGGAATGATAGCTTCTGGTACAAACCCAGATACAGGACTTGTTGAGATTGTCGAAATACCTTCTCTGAAGTGGTTTGTAAGTTGCCAGTTCCATCCTGAGTATTCAAGTACAGTTTTGAAGCCGCATCCGCTGTTTATGGCTTTTGTCAAGGCTTCTATTGATAATTCGAGTAATTAATATTTCGTAAATATATTTATTGTTGTGGATAGAAAGTCATATGTTGGAATGATCCTTATATTTGCCGTTTTGATGGCATTTTATTGGATCAATAAACCTAATGAAGAACAGAGAATTAAATGGCAGACTTATCATGACTCATTGGCTCGTGTGGAGGCTTTGAAGAATGATAGCATTAGATTGGCTCAGCAAAAACAGGAAGAAAATACTGTAGTAGCAGATGATTCTGCAGCATTGGCAGCAAGGAATGCTAAGTATGGTTTGTTCTCTTCTGCTGCTTCTGGCGAATCTGAGATGATTACTCTTGAGAACCAGAAGATCAAGTTGGTATTCTCATCAAAAGGTGCTAGAGTTTATTCTGTTGAGATAAAGGACTATAAGGATCAGCAGGGTAGAGATGTAAAGCTTTTCGATGGTGACGAAAATGTATTTGGTTTCCATTTCATTCATAATAATCGCAACTTCTATACAAACGATCTGTATTTTTCTGCGTCATCTGTTACTTTGGACGCAGATAGTACTCAACATCTGAATTTCACCATCCCTGCTGGTGATGGTAGCTTGACTTATTGCTATTCATTGAAAAATGATAGCTATGACTTGGACTTTGATATTGAGAGTCGTGGATTAGGTGACGCTGTGTCGGTAAATGGTGCTGCTATTGAACTTGACTGGAACATCAACATGTTGGCTCAGGAAAAGGGTCATAAGTCAGAAGGCATGTGGAGTGGTGTTTACTACAGGTATAATGATGGTGATGTAGAGGAGTTGGGTGCTACTGGCAATCAGAATGAAGAGGTCAATCTGTCTCTTGACTGGGTAGCCTTTAAGGATCAGTATTTTAGTTCTGTCCTTGTTGCTAAAAATAATTTTGCCGGTGCTCGTCTTAACTCAGAGGCTCATGCAGAAAATGATTCGATTATTAAGCACGTAGAAGCTTCTTTGGGTGTTAAGTTCAATTTCTATCAAGATTCAAAGGCATCATTCCAATTCTTGTTTGTTCCAAACTATTATTATACTCTCGAGAGTTATGAAGGTCTTGATCTGACAGAGCTTTTACCTCTTGGATGGGGTATATTTGGATGGGTTAATGAGTATTTTATCATTCCTGTCTTCAAGTATCTTGAGATGATCTTTGATAATTATGGTTTGATAATTCTTCTATTGACAATAATTATCAAGACTGTTCTTATGCCTTTGATGTACTCTTCGTATAAGAGTCAGGCTAAGATGCGTGTTCTTAAGCCACAAGTTGATGAAATCAATGCAAAGATTCCTGAGACAGATCCTATGAAACGTCAGCAGGAAACGATGAAGCTCTATCAAAAGGCTGGTGTTAGTCCAATGGGTGGATGTCTTCCTCTTCTTATTCAGATGCCTATTCTTCTCGCGGCATTCCGATTCTTCCCTGCTGCTATTGAGTTGAGAGGTCAGTCATTCCTTTGGGCTGATGACTTGGCTACTTATGACTCTATTTTGGATTTGCCTTTCTCTATACCATTCTATGGTAATCATGTTAGTCTTTTCTGTCTCCTTATGACAGTTGTGACTATTATATCAACTAAGATGAATATGTCTTCACAGAATTCATCGGCTATGCCTGGAATGAGTTTCATGACTTATGTTATGCCAATAATGTTCTTGTTTATCTTGAATGATTATCCAGCAGGCTTGACATACTATTATTTCGTGTCGACATTGATAACAGTATTGTCAACGACTTTCATAAAGGCGTTTTTGATTGATGATAAGGCTATTCTTGCTCAGCTTGAGGCAAACAAGAAAAAGCCAATGAAAAAGTCTAAGTGGGCTCAGAAAATGGATGAGCTTATGAAAGAACAGCAAAAGTTGAATAAGAAATAAAAACTATTTTTTATGATTCAGGGACGCAGATATTGCGTCCCTTTTTTGTTTTGGGAACATGTCAGCGTTTGTGTACTAGTAAAAATACATGATTTGCTATAGAACTTATTGCATATTATAATTATATTTGCGTTTATTATAAATAACCGGTTATATAATGAGCTTCTGTTTTTTTTATAATTGTCACAAGCGTCTGGTAAGGTGTTTGATGTTTGTTTTTATTGTGTCAATCTTTGCTTCATGTATACCCCAGAAGCATATCATGTTGATGCAGAATAAAGATAATGGTGAGACTATTTTTGACAAATTAGATACGATTACTAGTAGATATAGACTACAGGTTAATGATTATCTGTATATTACGGTAACATCTCCAGAACCAAAGCTCTCTTCTTTCTTTAATCCTATGCAGAGTGGTGGAATGTCATCAACTATGTCAAGCAAGGAGTTCTATTATTATCTTATTGATGATAACATGAACATTGATTTCCCTGTTGTCGGAAAAATCAATCTACAAGGATGTAATTTGGAGCTGGCAAGGGTAAGGATAAAGGAAGCTATCTCTAAGTATTTAAATGAATTTGATGTTACTGTTCATTTGGCTTCAAACACCTATACTATTTTGGGTGAGGTTAATAAGCAGGGCCAGATATCGATGACTCGTGATCAGATCACAATTTATGATGCTATTGGTAATGCTGGTGGCTTTACCTCATATGCAAAGCGAACAAAGGTTCAGTTGTTGAGGAAAGATCCAGAGGGTAGGGCGCATATGTATGTATTGGATGTTACAGATGATAATATAATAAACTCTGATTTTTATTATATCTATCCTAATGATGTTCTATATGTACGTCCACTGAAGGTTAAGTCGCTTGGTTTCGGTGAAGTTTTGTCTACTAGCTTGGTGACTTCTCTTATAACACTCTATTTGTTAATTAAAAGCATCGGAAGTTGATAGATGGAAAAGCAGTATCCACAATATAATCAAGAAATTGAAGAAGAGGAGTCTTTTATTAATATTGACTTCAAGAAGTTATGGTCTGATGTCATCGCTTTGTGGTGGCTTTTTGTGATTTCCATAGCTATTGCTCTTATTGCTGTACGTATATACCATAGGTACAAGATACCTGTTTATAGTTCTACAGTATCCGTTATTCTTGATGATCAAAGCCAGAATACATATTCTCCTAAGGGACAATCTATGATTGAAGGATTTATGGTTGATCCTGGTATGCGTAATATAGATAATCAGATAGCCGTCCTTCAGTCATATACCTTGGTAAGCAAGGTTGTTGAGCGTATGGGAATCTTTATCTCGTATTATCATCAGGGCCGTTTAGTGACAACTGAACAATATGGTTTTGAGGCGTTTAAGGTCATTATGGATTCGACTCATGTTCAGCCATTGAATGTTCCTATCTATATTAATGATATAGACGAAAATACTTATTCGATAAAGATTAATGCTGAAAAGGTAACGTTGTATAACTACAAGACCCGTCAGTATGATAGCAAATATGAGGCTATCGATATGGACGTGAAATGTCGTTATGGTGATCCTATTGTTACTCCATGGGGTGCTTTCTCTGTTGTCAGACAAAAGGGGTTTGGTGACGGTGAATTCTTCATGTTTAATGACCCTGATGATGTCATTGGTCGTTTTAGAAACTCTTTGAGTGTCAATAGAGATGAAAAGTCAAATTCATCAGTTGTAGACTTGTATGTTTCTGGACCTAATATCTCTAAAAACAACGATTTCCTGAACGCTCTAGTAGGTACATTCATTGGTGAGAATCTTGCTCAAAAGAATCTTATTGCCGAGAATACTATCAGGTTTATAGAAGACCAGCTCGGGTCGATTGCAGATACGTTAAACGATATTGGTACCAAACTCAGTGCTTTTAAGGTCGCTCATGGTCTTCAGCAGACGTTGCCTTCTAAGGGAGAAGCGAAGTTTAAGGAGATTCAAGGATATGAGCAAGAGATTAAGCAGCAGCAGTTATTAGGTGCTTACTATGATTATCTTGCTTCTTATTTTGCAAATGATAGTGTCCTTAATGGTGTTATTGCACCGGCTATCTATAGGACCAATGAAAGTGCAGCTATTGCCGAGCAACTTAATCAGATAATGTCTTATAATGCTGAGAAACAGGCATATCAAGATACTTTTGGGCAGTCGTCTAATCCTATGGCAAAATCTGTAATTGCAAAGCTTCAGATTGCTCGTAATACTCTCCTTCAGAGTATAGAAAGTCATAAACAAAGAGTTGTTAATGAAATAGCAGAGTTAAACAATAAGATCAAGGATGTAGAAGGTGAATTGTCAACTCTTCCTGAAACAGAGCGTAAGCTTTTAGGAGTGGAGAGAAAATACACCCTTAATAACGACGTTTATACATACCTTCTTAGAAAACGATCTGAGTCCCAGATACAGAAGGCGTCTAATACTCCAGATCATAGAATATTGGATGCTGCTTCATTGGTAGGGCAGGTATCTCCAAACTCTAAGAAAAACCAGACAATGGCTTTGGCTTTAGCTATTATTTTGCCATTGGGTTTTATTGTTTTGCGACAGTTGTTAGATGATAAACTACGAACAGAAGAGGATATCAAGAAGATCACTCAGTTGCCTGTTATCGGTGAGATAACAAGTAACCACAAAGATACTCCTCTTGTTGTTATGGAATATCCGAAGTCTATCCTATCTGAATCGTTCAGAAGAATGCGTAGTAGGTTGGCATTTATGGTAGGTGGTAAAGAAGTTCCTATTGTTGCGGTTACATCTTCGATGCCTGGTGAAGGAAAGACATTCTGTGCAGCTAATATAGCGTCTGTATTCGCAATTAGTGGTAAGAAAACGGTGCTTTTAGGTTTTGACTTGAGAAAGCCAGGATTGTCTAAGTTATTTAAAACTGATGACCATGTAGGTTTGTCTAATTATATAATTGGTGATTGTACTCTCGAAGAGATGACAATTAATATAGCCGATAATTTTGACTTACTTCCATCAGGTGCCATTCCTCCTAATCCAGCGGAGTTGATAGCCAGTGAAAGATGTGTGGCGTTGATTGAGGAGCTCAAGAAGCGTTACGACATGATTATTATTGATACTCCACCTATGGGACTTGTATCAGATGCATATTCTATTGCGCGATGGATTGATACACTTGTGTTTATTGCACGTCAGGATTATACTCTGAAGGATGCGTTTAAGTATACAATTAATTCTTTGGCAGAAGAGGGTATTACAAATGTAGGTCTTATTATTAATGACGTAAATAACAAGAAGTCTCGTTATGGCTATGGCTATGGTCATTATGGAAAGTATGGCAAATATGGTCATTATGGTAAGAAGTATGGTTATGGGTATGGTTATGTGTCAGAGCAATCGCATGGCTATTATACAGAAGAATAGTATGAAGTTTTCATCTTTATTTAGTGTATTTGCATGTGCCATTTTTCTGGTGTCATGTGTTTCGACAAAAAGCTTAAAGTTTGACTCAGTCAAGAAAGAGGCTAATGCACTTTTTTCTCAAGAGAAATACAACGAAGCTTTAGCTCTTTATAATACTGTAGATTCTTTATGTTATGATTCTATACTTCTGCATAATGCGTGTTTGTCAGCTCTTAAGACCGATCAGTTCCCTGTCGTTCTTAAGTATCTCAAGGCTTATAAAGGTGCAGAGAATGATGTTGTTGTAAAAAATGAATTGTCTGCTCTCCTTGATTCAATGGAGAGGTTCAGTCGCTCAGTATATTGCTTTGAAGATGAGATTCCTACTTTAAAGAGAATATGCGGTGAAGACTATACTAATGAAAAGTTCGCTTTATATTATAGTTATATCAACAGCTCGAAAGTAGTTGATCTATATGACAAACTGGTTTCAAAGGAAGTCAGATCAGCTTGTTTCCCTACTTATTTCTCAAATGTCAAGAATAATCTTGAAGAGAAGATTTTGGTGGATAAATGTAAGTCAGCTTTGGCAGACAACGAGAATCAGGTTGTTGCTTTGAAGTATTTAGGTGTTGTTCAGTATAACAAGTCGGAGCGTGATTATAAAAACGCCATGGACGAGTATAACAAAAATAAAAACCAAACAACATACGCCTATTTGCGCAGGGACTTGAAGGTTATATCTAAGGATTATATCAAGAGTCGTGATTATCTGAATAAAGTACATGCGCTTGATCCTGATGATGTTCAGGTAATAAAGATTCTGATTAATATAAATAATCGTCTTGATCAACCAGCCAAGGCTAAAGCCCTTCAAAAGTTATTGAAATGAATTCTAGATTGAGGTTCTTTTCTTTCTTTTTGACTATTGTCGTTTTTTTTGTTGCGGAATGGTTATGGGGGACATTGGTCGCCCTTCTTTTGTCTGCAATCATACCTGTTTTTAATCTTGTATCTACATACATAAAAAAACGTCAGTTAGACACGTCATCTTTGTTTGACCTACTTGTCGTCTTGCTATTTTCTGTTGCAGAATGCCTGGCATTTAAATGGTCTTTTACGCTGTTGGCTTTGGGTGTGCTTTTCATGCTCATCTATTTCAAAGTGTTTGATTATAGTAAGATAGCTAGCTTTATGCCATCGACAAGTAATCTCGATAATCCTTATGTTTTGTATAAAGCTAGATTGTCTCAATTACGTTTGTCGATATTACTGTTTATTGGTGCTGTTTTGTTTTTTCTGAGTGAATCTGAGATTAATAGTGAGTATTCATCGTGGGCGAGTAAATGGCTTCTTATAACCTTGCTGTTGGTTTTTATAGCTACAGAATTTATTTGTTTGCGTGTTGACTTCATTAAGTATAAAAATGCAGAATGGGTACCATTAGTTGATGAAGAAGGGAATGTCAAGGGGCATTGTCCAAGACCGTTGGTTCATAATGGGAGCCTATGGTTACATCCTGTTGTTCATTTGCATGTTATCAATGATGGAAAACTATTGTTGCAGTTGCGTCCGAAAACCAAAAAGATTCAGCCAGGTAAATGGGATACTGCTGTTGGTGGTCATATTGATGCCGGTGAATCTCTTGAAGCAGCGTTGAAACGAGAAGTGTGGGAAGAGATAGGACTAAGTAACTTTAATGCAAGGTTGATGACCAGGTATGTGTGGCAATGTCCGGTAGAACATGAATATGTATTCTCGTTTGTAACCTCGTCTATGGGGCCTTTTGTGACAAAGAACGTTGGTGAAGTTGATGAGTTGAAGTTCTGGTCATCTGAAGAAATACGATCTTGTTTAGGTAAGGATGTATTTACACCAAATTTGGAAAAGGAACTTGTAGATTGGATACTTCCAAATATTAATTCTGGGACGTTGGTATAGTCCTTTTATTTTCATATCTTTACGACAATTATAAGTTAGCAAATAGAATTATGATAAAAACCGCAATTGTTACAGGAGCAACATCTGGAATAGGCAGGGCTACTGCGTTGATGTTGGCAAGAAGAGGGTATAACATTGCCATAACTGGCCGTAGATTGCCTTTGTTGCAGGAATTATGTAGAGAAATCGAGAAGACATCAGGTGTAGAATCATATATATTGAATTTTGATATTCGCGATAAGCATGATGTTTTTGACTCGTACGACATGCTTCCTGAATCATGGAAAAAACATTTGATGGTTTTGGTTAATAATGCAGGCTTGGCCCTTGGAGATGATAGTTTTGAAATGTGTGATGATTCTGAATGGGATCAGATGATAGACACCAATGTCAAGGGCCTTCTCTATATGTCTCAGCTTGTTTCTAATACTATGAAGCAGAATGGTTTTGGACACATTATAAACATTTCAAGTGTTGCTGGTAAGCACGTGTATTATGGCGGAAATGTTTATTGTGCTACTAAACACGCTGTTGATGCTATAACGCAGGGTATGCGAATTGACCTTCTTAAGTATGGCATCAAGGTTTCGTCAGTATCTCCTGGAATGGTAAATACAGAGTTCTCTACAGTAAGATATAGGGGAGATGTGGAGAGGGCTCAGAAGGTATATGAAGGTGTAAAACCTCTCTCTGCAGAAGATATTGCTTCTGCCATTGAATTTATCGTCTCTCGCCCTGATCATGTGTGCATAAATGATATGTTGATAATGCCAACTCAACAGGCAATGCCTTATTATGTTGACAGGCACTAATACTGATTTATATAGGATGAATGTTTGTAGATGCATATTGTTTCTGTTGGCTTTCTTGTTAGTTGATGTAGCTTACGCTCAACAGATTATAACTGAAAACGGAAGAGCTTATAAGTTACACACAGTTGAAAAAGGAGAAGGCCTATACAGGTTAAGTGTCAACAATGGTGTTTCACAGGAAGAGATAATAGCAGCTAATCCTGAGATTAAAGCACAGGGATTGGTTGTCGGTATGACTGTGAAAATTCCTATGAAGGAAGTTGTGACGCCAACTTTGTCAACAGTGAAGACAGATTATTCTGTTGTTAGTCATGTTGTAGAGAAAGGTGAAACAGCTTATTCTTTGTCGAAAAAATACAATATGTCTTTGGCAGACTTTTATTCTTTAAACCCATCTACTCAAAATGGTGTTTCTGAAGGTCAGGTAGTCAAGGTGAAGGATTCTTCAAGCAACGTAGTTAATGGCTATAGGATACATGTGATTCAGCCAGGTGAGACATTGTATAGAATTGGTATTAAATATGGCGTTAAGGCTAATGATATTATTTCTTTAAATCCTGTATTGGATATTAATGCGATGCCTGTTGGCTCGATGCTTAGAATCCCGGATACTAACTTGCCTTCCGAGGATGAATTTTTTGCTTATCACCGTGTAGCTCAAGGCGAGACTCTTTTCTCTTTAGGTGTAAAGTATAATGTTTCTCAAGATGTTATTATAGCGGCTAATCCAGATATCAACTGGTCGTCATTGCAGGTTGGCCAGGTAGTTGCAATTCGTAAAGCTGAGGCTAAGAAGTGTTTGTACACTGAACATGTTGTTCAGAAGAAGGAAACTCTTTACAGTATTACTAAACAGAATGGTATAACCCAGGAGCAGTTGGCTGAGGCTAATCCAGATGTGAATGTTTACGCTTTACAAAAAGGACAAACTATTCGTATTCCTCAATATGTTGATGCCATGAACGAGCTCCCAGCGACGATTAATCCGTTATTCGTTGGCACTTCAACTATAGCAGACAATCAGTCAGAGTCTTATGACTATGAGAAGAGTGGTAGTCCAGTCATCAATGTAGCGTTGGCTTTGCCATTTGATGCACAGAATGAGATGTACAAGTTAAGACAGGCAGCTGTTGATGGTACAAATCGAACATATAAATCATACCGTTATCTTGAATTCTTCCAGGGTGTGAAGATGGCTGCTGATTCTTTGGCTCAAAATGGTGTTAATGTAAAGTTGCATGTATTTGACACCAGCAATAAGATGGCCTTAGCGACGTTGACTCAGATGACATCTCATAACTATGATTTGATTATCGGTCCAGCTAAAACAGAAGAGATGCATGAAATGGCGTATATGGCAGGACTCAATAAGATACCTATGGTTCTTCCTTTCGCTCAGATGGATAGTTCTATCAATGATAATCCATATCTCTTCCAAGCCAGTATGATAGATACTGTGACAACTAATGTTGTTGTTGATCAGATGATTGCTGATTGCGAAGGTAAAAATGTTGTGTTGTTGACATGTAGTGCCAGAGGCAAGCAGGATTTAATGCGATATGAAAGAGTTAGGTCGCAGTTCAAAGAAAAGAATATAGAGTACAATTCTATCAATTATGATCCATCTAAGAGTGAGGATCTTTTGAATATTCTCAGCACAGAGAAGGAGAATGTCTTTTTGATGCCGACAACTTCGGAAGCGCAACTAAATAGCGTTATAGTTGCAGTAGCGAGTGCATTGGATCAGAAAAAGGAGGCAAAGGTTTCGCTTTATGGTTTGGGTGAGTGGTTGACATTTCAAACTATTGAAGTTGAAGTGTTCCATAAGTTGAATACTCAATTGTACACTACGTTTGCGATAGATTATAGCAACGATTTTGTAAAAAGTATTATTTCTAAATATAGAAGAGAGTATTTCTCAGAGCCGGTAGCATTTACCCCTTATTTCCAAAAGACAAAAAGCATGTCTGGATATAGTGAATATTCGTTATGGGGATATGATATAGCCATGAAGTTTATCTCTGCCTATAAGATGTATGGCGATGATTTTATAAGAAAAATCAATGATGTAAATGTAGGACTTGCTCAATCTAATTTCAAGTTCTATAAATTGACAAATTGGGGCGGACAAGTTAATGTAGGTTTGAGAAAATTGAGATTTACAACAGATAACAAGATTATTTTGAATGATATTGAATGATTCAGGTGTAAAAAGTGAGAGAAAATGATTGCTATTAATGGACTGACGGTTGAGTTTGGAGGTTTTAGACTCTTTGAGAATATTTCGTACAATATTAATCCAAAGGATAGATTAGGACTTGCTGGTAAGAATGGTGCCGGTAAGTCAACCATGTTGAAGATAATTGCTGGAGTACAGCAACCGTCTTCTGGTTCTGTTGGTAGGCCTAAAGGATACAGAATAGGTTATCTGCCACAGCATATGAATCATGATAATTCGAGAACTGTCTTTGAAGAGGCAGAAATGGCGTTTGAAGAATTGAAGTCGATGCAGGCTGATATTGATGCCATGAATGAGGAGCTCTCGCAAAGAACGGATTATGACAGTGAAGATTACATGAACTTTCTTACTGAGTTGACTGACAAAACAGAGCGTCTCAGTATGATTGGTGGTGATAATTATAAGGCGGAGATAGAGACAACACTTAAGGGACTCGGATTTGAGAGGAAAGATTTCACAAGAAACACCGGTGAATTCTCTGGTGGATGGCGAATGCGTATAGAGTTGGCAAAGATTCTTTTGTCTAGACCAGATATCTTTCTGCTAGATGAGCCAACAAACCATCTTGATATAGAATCAATACAATGGCTGGAAGATTTTCTTAAGGATTACAATGGAGCTGTTGTAGTTATTTCGCATGATAGAGCTTTTTTGGATCATGTAACAAACCGCACTATAGAGATCGTTTTAGGTAAGATATACGATTATAAGGCCAATTATTCGAAGTATCTTGTTCTTCGTCAAGAGCGTTTTGAGCAGCAGATGAATGCGTTCAAGAACCAGCAGAAGATGATAGAGGATACGGAGAAATTCATTGAACGATTCAGATATAAAGCAACAAAAAGCGTACAGGTTCAAAGCCGCATTAAGCAGCTAGAAAAAATTGACCGTATAGAGGTTGATGAGTTTGATACATCAGCTCTTCATATCAAATTTCCTCCAGCACCTCATTCCGGTGTGTTGACAGTCAAGGGAAAGTCAGTTACTAAAGCCTTTGGTGACCATGTGGTTCTTGAAAATGTAGATTTTGAAGTGCCTCGTGGTGAGAAGATAGCCTTTGTAGGAAGGAACGGTGAAGGAAAGACGACTATGGCTCGTATGATCATGAATGAGCTAGATCATAAGGGCGAGATTGTTTTAGGACATGGTGTTAAGATAGGATATTTTGCACAGAACCAAGCTGATTTGTTGAGTCTGGACGATACAGTCTTTGATACTATAGACAAAGTCGCTGTTGGTGATATTCGAACCAAGATAAGAGATATTCTTGGTGCCTTCATGTTTTCGGGGGAGGATATAGACAAAAAAGTTTCAGTGTTATCAGGTGGTGAGAAAACGAGGTTAGCGATGGTACGCCTATTGCTAGAACCTGTTAATCTTCTTGTACTTGACGAGCCAACAAACCACCTCGACATTCGTTCCAAAGAGATCCTTAAGCAAGCTATCAAAGAGTTTGAAGGAACAGCCATTATTGTCAGTCATGACCGAGAGTTCCTGGACGGTTTGGTGACTAGAGTATATGAGTTCCGTAATAAAAAGATGAAGGAACATCTTGGAGGAATATATGAGTTCTTGCAGGATAGAAAGTTGGAAAGTTTGCGTGATATAGAGAGCAAAAATGCGGAGAAGGTTGCTGAAGTGAAGAAGTCGAATGAAAAACCATCGCAAACAGTTGAACAGAAACCTAAACTCAGCTACGAAGAACAAAAAGAGATAAGTAAGAAAAGAAACAGGCTAGAAAAACTGATAAAGGAGAGTGAGGCAAAGATTGAGAAGCTAGAGTTGGAGATATCTGATATTGAGAATCAGATGATGAGTTGTTCTAATGATAAGGCTATGGAGTTGTCGAAAAGGCATCAGGAAGCAAATTGGGAGTTAGGTTCTGAGATGGAGAAATGGGAGAATGCTCAACAGGATTTAGAAGCGTTATTAAATAACTAAATGATTATGGAAGAGAACTATATATATGGCATTCGTGCTGTAATGGAGGCAATAAATGCTGGCCGTGAGATTGATAAAGTTGTTGTAAAGAAAGGCTCTAATGGCGAATTGTTCAAAGAGTTTCAGGAACTTTGTCACAGTAAGAAGATTAGAATTCAATTTGCTCAACCTGAGGTTTTGGATCGTATTACAACCAATAACCATCAGGGTGTTATTGCTTTTGTAAGCAAGGTTGAGTATATTGACTTGAATAAGATTGATGATATTGCGAAAGAGAAGAATGAAACGCCATTAGTTCTTGTTCTTGACGGAATAACAGATGTAAGAAACTTTGGCGCTATTGTTCGTTCCGCGAATTGTGCCGGAGTGCATGCAGTTGTTGTACCAGAAAAGGGTGCAGCTCCAATTAATGGTGAAAGTGTGAAAACCTCGGCAGGTGCATTACATTATATGCCAGTATGTGTTTCGAAAAAGTTGTTTTTCGCAGTTAAAACGCTTAAAGACAAAGGATATAAGATTATCGGTGCAACAGAGCATGGTGCAGATGATTTCCATAATGTAGATTTCAAGGGCCCTACAGCAATTATTATGGGTTCTGAGGACAAGGGAATATCGGCACAGTTGCTTAAGTTGTGCGACCAAAATGCAAAAATTAATATGTATGGCAATGTGGAGAGTTTGAATGTATCGGTTGCAGCCGGTATTATTCTATTTGAAGCTTCACATCAACGTCATTAAAGAAAAACTATTTAGATGAGTAAAATTGTCACTTTCGGTGAGATCTTGATGAGATTGACCCCTCCTGGTTATTTGAAGTTGTCGCAGGCAAATTCTTTGTGTGCTACATTTGGTGGAAGTGAAACGAATGTTGCTGTTTCTTTAGCTCATTTCGGTATGGATAGTGAATTTGTTACACGTTTGCCTCAGAACGATATTGCACAGGCATGTGTTATGGATTTGCGTTCTCATGGTGTCGGTACAAGCAATATCGTATATGGTGGTGATAGACTAGGTCTATACTATTTTGAGAATACCTCTTCTGACCGAGTTGCGAAGGTGGTATATGACAGAGCGAATTCTTCATTCTGTACTTTAAAGCCAGGTATGATCGATTGGGACAAGGCTTTTGAAGGTGCAGATTGGTTCCATTGGTCAGGTATTGGTCCATCTCTTTCTGAAGATGCAGCTGCAGTCGTAATGGAAGGCATAATGGCAGCGGAGAAGAGAGGTATCACTATTTCGAGTGATTTGAATTTCCGTAAGAACCTGTGGAAGTACGGAAAAAAGGCAGAAGAGGTGATGCCAGCTTTTGTTAAGCATTGTGATGTAATGTTTGGCACAGAAGGTGAGTATCAGAAAGCCTTTGGAGTGACACCTATCGGTTATGACGTCAAATCAGCGACAGAAAGCTTCGATTTGAAGGCACATGAAGAATTCTGTAAAGCAGTAATGGCACAAGCTCCTAAGTGTAAGAAGATGTTTGTAGCCCTTCGAAACGTACTTAATGCCAATACGCATATACTCACACAGCTCCTTTATACAAAAGAGGGTCAGTTCTATGCTGGTAGAACATACGAGATCAGCCATGTAGTTGATTGTGTCGGTTGTGGTGATGCCATGTGTGCAGGATTGATATATGGATTGAAGAACTTTGATAACGATGAAGATGCTTTGAACTTCTCAGTTGCAGCTGGTACATTAAAGAATACCATTGTAGGAGATTATAACCTCGTTACTGCTGATGAAGTTATGGCTTTGATGAAAGGCAATGCATCTGGTCGTATCTCGAGATAAAAGAAATCATGAATAAAGTAGTGGGATTGTTGTTGGCAATATCCTTTATTGGATGTGCAGAAACAAAGCGAGACATAAAAGTTGCGTGTGTTGGTGATAGTATTACCGAAGGTATGCGAATAGATTGGCAGAGTGACAACGCATATCCAGCATTGCTAGATTCTATTCTTGGAGATGGATATGAAGTCATGAACTTCGGACGCAGCGCCACGACAATGATGAGAGACGGTGATTTCCCATATTGGTCGGCAAAGGAATTCTCGAATGCATTGCGTTATCATCCAGACATTATCATATTGAAACTTGGAACCAATGACTCCAAGTTGTTCCAATGGAATGCCGAGAAATATGCTGAGTCATATCAGATGATGATAGACACATTTTCTAGCATATCACCTAAGCCAGAGATAAAGTTATGTTTGCCAGCAGCTGTCATTACAGACAGATGGGAGATTACAGACTCTGTTGTTGTCAATTATGTGATACCAATTGTTCGAGACCTGGCGACAAAGAATGGTCTTGACCTGATAGATCTAAATACACCTTTGACGGGTAGGGCAGATCTCTACCATGAAGATGGCATACATCCGATAAAGGGTGGGGCAGCGGTCATTGCGCAAGAAGTAGCCAAGCACATAAAAGGCGAATAGGTCTTCTTGTATCTGTATTAGCACTGAGGGCGTAGGAACGGATTATAGTTAATTTCGTCGTCAACAGTAGTTGCTGGTCCATGTCCAGGGAAGATAGTGGTATCTGGTGGCAACGTCAGTATCTTTTGGCGTATTGAGTTCAACAGAGTATTACTGTCGCCGCCGAGGAAGTCGGTACGTCCTACGCTACAACGGAATATGACGTCACCGCTGATGCAGAAAGCTCCGTCTTCAGAATAGTAGACCATGCTACCTTGTGAATGTCCTGGAGCGTGGATTGCGATCATAGAGCTATTGCCGAAATGTAGAGAATCGCCGTCGTTGATAAAGTTGTCAATCTTCAGGTCATATTGAGGAAAGTCAATTCCCCATGACATTGTTAAAGCGCGATTAGCCTTTAGTAGTGGGAGATCCTTTTCGCATGCGAATGTTGGGGTAGCGTATTTCTCGATGATATATTGAGCGCCCATAATGTGGTCGAAGTGCAGGTGTGTAAACCAGATAGCTACGGGTTTCAGTTTCATGTTTTCTATGAAATCGTAGATAGATGATATTTCCCTTTCAGAGGCAAATCCTGGGTCTATTATCACACATTCTTTCGTCTCGTCGTGTAGTATATATGTCTGCTCTTGGAGCATGTTTGTTGTGATTGTATTTATGTTTATCATGGCTGTATAAATGATTTGTCGACCACATTGTTGCAAAAGTATATAAGAATTTTCTATTTTTGCTGTAACAATAAAACGAAAACTACGTAATATAAGTTGTCATTAGTTGAATAGAGTGACAGATATGAGAAAAATATATATAAAGCCAAGTATCGAATCATTTGAAGTAGACCGACTTGTAGTGTTGTCTGGTTTGTCTCCTGAGCCTGACCCTAATGAGAATAGGTTTAATGGAACAGTGTCGGCTCATGATGGTAATAAGTCATTGAGGACGTCTGAGATTGCAGACAGGTCGCTTTTGTCTGGTGATCGCCCTAAGTTCTGATTTTATTTGTAAAACAAATATTCCCCTTCAAGTTTTTCTTGAAGGGGCTTTTTTTTGTCACTCAATGGCATGGGGCATAGGAATGCGACAATCTAAAATACGGGGCATTGTCCGGAGATGTAGCATAAAAATGGATTGAAAGATAGTCCGCTTGGCAGAGTTGCTATTTGTAATTTTGGGCTGTGTTGGATGTTTTTGGGCGATAGTCTTGATAATGATGAGTTTTGCGAGTTGTTGCTATCGTGTTTTTAGTTTTTTTAATAGTTTCAATTATTAACTTTACTATGTTCTCATTGTAATAAGTGAATTGTTTTGTTATCTTTGTTACATTAATTTGTAATAACTAAACTAATCATAATATGAAGACTGATGCGTTAAAAAAGAAGGCAGAGCGCAAAGACAGAAAGGATATGATCCAGTATGTCAATTTGCAGCTGGCATCATTAGGACAGCCATTGTTTCATGATGATGAAAATGCCGAGACGAAGCTGGCCAATTCTAGGTTTTTGGCTTTGACGAGTGATTTCATCAATAGCTTCAGGGAAAAGAGCAGGTTGCTTGGTGACAGATTGTCGCCAGTTGATATGCGTATTCAGAATTTTATTGATGATTATCTGAAGGACGTTAAGGCGCCAAATGAGTGCAGGTTGCCTAATGACACACTTGTTCTTAATCAGAAAGGTTTAGCGCGAGAGATTAGCTTGCCACCTAATGGCAATACATTCTTTGGTAAATATGTCAGCACATATAGGGTTGCGCAGGGCATCTTGAACAATCCAGCAAATGACAGAAGAACCACCAAGGGAACATTTCATATTGTAGAAGGCGGTCTTCCTATTCCTCATGATAAAAAGGCTGTTCCAAAGGTAACCTTCGCAAGATTGCTTGATGCGGCGTTGCATCCGTCGGAGGAGTTGCAGATATTGCCTTTCACGGCAAATCAGGATGATAAGGCTCATGTGATGGTAAGTCTTCTTGTCCGTCCACTTGTAGTTCCAGAGGTCAAGGGATACATGCCAGAGAAGTCGATGGAGTGTCATTTGTTTGCTCCAGGTAGCCTTGTTAGTTCGCTTGACTTCGTAGAGACTATTTTCGGCAATGCTGGCGACCATAACCTTGCAGAGAATGACTCAGCTTTGGATATAGATCACTGGACAGGTCACACAGGATGTATAATATTTGCTCCTCAGTGTACTCAGTTGAAGAAGAAGGATCTCGGTTTGCCACACTATGATGATGCTACAGAGCGTCAGCGTAGAGAGGGCATGTGTTGGCGTGAGGAGTCGGAGATATATAACGATGGCGGCTCATTCAAGATCACATGTCGTGACGAAAGAGGTGTTGTAGTTACAATTATTGCGGACAACTATTTCGGTTATGCGAAGAAAGAGATAAAGACTCAGATCAACTATTCTGCTAACTTGTATGGTTTGGCAGAAGAGGAGCATGCAGGTGGTGCAATAGCCTTCCCACAGGGTTTGTGGAGTGATAATATCTCGGCAGAGAACTACATGAAAAAGCTTGACGGCATCTTCACATTTGAGGAGGCAATGAGTCTTCTCAGGGATAGGGTGGAGATCATGCCAGACGGCTATGCAGTTGACAAGAAATATCCTAATGTGATATATATATCTGAGCAGGCAAATATCCTTATAGACCAGACAAAGATATCATGGATGCACAATGGTCAGGAGAAGTCGATACCATTGTCTCCAGATAAGGTATATGTTCACCCATCAGGAAACAAGATGCGTTTGGCGCGTCACCCACAGCAGCCATCTTGGCGTATTATCAACACACGTCCAGAGGGTATTTTGTGCCACAAGCCATGTACAGTGTCGGGTGGTGGTAAGTCGGAGATCTCGAAGTCGATGCAGAATGCCATAATATATGGTCCATTTAACGTTGTAAGCATAGAGGAAGACTTCAAGAAGACAGATGAGATAATCAACTATGATTACACTCATCGTTGGAAGGTCGTTGATCCTGAGGCTGCACCATCAAGACCATTCTTGAGTGCAAAGAGAACGCTTGGATCATGTGTCAAGTTGCTTACTCCATCTGATTTGTATAATGATGAGTATAATGAGTTCTTGCGTGGTATTCCAGAGCACATACGTTCATTGGCTCTTTATGTGAAGCGTCATGCTCATACCGATGAAGAGAAGGCCAACTGGAGATCATATTTCAGTGTAGAATTCATCAACGGTCGTCCAGGTACATCATTGTTGTATAAGAACCGTCGTGTAATCGGTACTTATGTAAGAATTGGTTTCAACCAGGACAACAACTGGCGTCTTAACAAGTTGCGTTCAGATTTTGTTCCAAGCCAGAAGATACAGGTAGAGGATGATATTACAGCAAGTATAACAATACCTTCAGATAGTGTTAGACATCGCAATCCTAAGTTCTCAAATCCTAGTGTTAAGGTAGTGGGCAACTGTGAAAGAAGACTTTTTCAGCGACCAGATGAGGCTATAAATCGTGGTTATGATAAGGAGGCAGAAGCGGATATGTGTAAGCCTGGTACATTCATAACCAATTATGAGCCAATGACCAAGGCAGATGCACAGGAGTTGATGGATGATGCTATTCATTTTGACATGTACACTCAGCCAGTGAAGGATCTCGTGAAGAACTTCATGGAGAGTGATGATGAGTTCTTTGTCATCCCATCGCACACTCGTATTGTCAAGGGAGCACGTTCGAAGAATCCACGTTATCTTCAGTTCAACAAGAACAGCGAGGAGAACATCGATACATATCTTGCAGAGGTAGGTGTACGTCTGCATCGTAAGATACAGCCATCAGAGCCGGTTATTGATGTTGTCAATTCCGTAATGCCAGGTCGTCGCAATAATCCTGCAGACCGAAAGGCTGGTATCAGACCATTGAGCGTATATAATCCTATTCATTATCAGGAGTTGCCAGAGCTCTTCATGGACTTCACATGTTCGCTTACAGGTAAGTCGCCATCAACAACTGGTGCAGGTAGTGAAGGTGCGTTGACCAAGGGTCCATTCAACATGTTGTCGCCAACATCGGACATGAACAATGCGTTGCTTTGCTTCATCTTGACAGGCTATCAAGGCTTTACTTCGGCAGCTGGTCATATTGGACAGAAGCGTTTTGATCATGACATCTCAATCCTTATCCCTGAGATATGGGCAAGAATGGTTCCTGAGGACCGTGATGCTAAATTGTTGATTAAGCATAAGTGTCTTGAGAAGCTTGAGGACTTTGATTACAATGGTCAGAGAGTACTCGCTAGCCGTTTGGGATATCGTATAACTGAGAATTTTGCATTCCGATGCATGAACAGATTGTTCGATGAGCCATTGGCAGTGTTTGACGAAGAGATGTTGAGACCAGAGCTTCAGAGTATGGAAGACTTTGTTGATGGTATTAACAACATTGTAGAGGCGCAGAAGAAGGTTGCCCTGAGATACTTCGAAGAGGGCTGTGTAGATGCCGCAATTCCACCATTCAAGGCGTTGCTTTATATAATGGCATACGGAGAATATGAGGGCAAGACTATTGATGATCCAGAGATCAGAAAGATGTTTGACCGTGATTATGTCATAAACAGCGACTGGTACATTGAACGTTTGAAGCTCAAGCAGCAGAAAGATATTGAATTGGCAGAGTCGCAGCTTGCGTATATTGAGGACTTCAAGAAGCGTCCAGAAAACCAGTATTACTTGAATGATCTTAGAATAGATTACAAGATTGCCAAGTTGAAGGAGCGCATAGCATATTATAAGACAGACGAGTATGTCAAGAGTCTTGTAGGTACTATTGGTGCAGATCCTTTATTCAAGGGAGAATAGTAAACTAGATCATAATGACAAAGGTTGGTTAACCGATGGTTAGCCAACCTTTTTTTTGCATACCCAAGAAGGGTAGTTGATTATCTTGTTGTTAATCAGAGTCAGATAAAGGAAGCGACAATCGGTATAGTTAGAACCGAAAGCAGAGTCGTGATGAAAGTACCTTGAGCCATAACCTCTTCGCCACGTCCGTAGCGTATGCAGAAAAGCGTACCGAATGAAGCCACAGGCATAGCTATTATAATAGCATTTATGCTAGAAATGAGAGGGTTTATACCGATTAGCTTGCAAAGATACAATACGATTAGTGGGATGAGTAGAAGTCGTAGAAAAGCCATCATATAGACACCTTTAGATCCCAGCATTTTCTTAGCCGGTATTTTAGCCATTGCAGAGCCGATAATCAGCAGTGCGGAAGGGACAGTCATGTCGCCTAGAAGAGTGAACGTTTTAGATACGGGCGCAGGTGTATGAAGGTTGAAGCATACTATAATTATAGACACGTAGGAGGCGATAAGACCAGGGCAATAGAGGACCTTAGGGTCAAAACGTAGCTGTTTGTAGTTGCCAGTAATGAAAAGAGTCCCTATAGCAAATACCAGGAGAGTATTAGGAAAATTAAGTATTGAAGCATAAAACACAGCGTCGTTGCCAAATATAGAAGCCACGACAGGGTATCCGATAAAGCCCACATTGCCAAATGTGATCATGAAACTGAAGAAACCTTCGTCCTCCCTTTTTATTGGCATATAGCGTGGCAGGATAAAAGAGTTGATTATCAGAAAAGCATAAGTAGCGAAGCTCAGTCCGATAAGCGGCAAGATCAGTGATGAGTCGGGTAGAGTGTCAGTCATCACCGATGAGATGATAAGACATGGGCAAGAGACGTTGATTACAAACGAGGACAGTTGCCTGTTGAATTCTTGATTGATCAGTCCCTTTTTATTGAGGACATAACCGACAATCACGATAGAGAAAAGAACGGCCATCTGAGTGGCCACTGTTGTGCCCATTGGTATGTTTATTCTGTTTTCTCGAAGTTGATTCTAATGAGAGAGTCGACTTCTACACGAGTGGCGTGTTTGCAGTTGTTAGGACGTTTAAAGTCGTTTTTTGTGACCTCTTTCGCTTCGAAGTCTGATAGCATTATAACGATGTTAGCGTCTTCGCTAGTGATTTTGACTGCAGTGATGAATCCTGGTACGTCAGGCACAGGGCTGTCCTTAAGTTTTTTGCTTAGTGGTTCGAAAGGAACATAGTATGTTTCAAGCCTAGCCTTGCCAAATGGCGAGTTGGATTCTGCTATTATACATTCAGATTCGTAGCCAGCCATAATCTCTTTTTCCTCGCGATGTGTGAATACGACATCAGAGTCGCGTTTTTCATAATCGTAAGTAGTGAAGAGATCTTCGAATGGAACGATCATTTTGTCACCGCTGATATTGATAACAAGATAGCTGTCGTCTTCGGTAGCTACCACATCGAGCTTGACGAGTCCCAGTCCAGCCTGAAGATTAAGCTTTAGTCCGTCGGGGCTATATGTGCTATACAACTTACTTGGTAGCATAGAACCCATCAAGCCATTATTCTTGATACTTCCTGAGTATATGATGTCATATTCAAGAACACCAGATGTCGGTATTTCTGTAGGAAGCTCAGACTGTTTCTTCTGGCATGACGAAACAGTTATGACAAGTGATACTATTGCTGTAAACAACAAGTATTTTGTGATATTCTTCATGTGGTTGGTATAAGCCATATTCCGTTTCTATCTTATTTGTTTTGAAATTTCGTTATCTAACTCTGACATGATTCTACGTAGGGTCGTGTCATCTTGATTGAACATTGTTCCTTCTATATCGCATATAGGAATGATACGCATTGGTGTGCTAGAAAGGAAAGCTGCATCGTACTGGGATATATCTTTCAGGTTAACAGGTGTATTATTTATTTTTATCCCAAGACTTCTGCAGATGTCAATGACCTTCATTCTCATGATGCCACCCAGAACCATATTGTCAGGAGTGTTATATATTTCTCCTTCTCGTATGAAGTATACGTTAGAGCGACTGCCTTCTGTGATTAACCCTTCAGGATTAACGAGAAGTGATTCGTACGTGCCGTTTTTCTCCTGCTGTCGCTGTGCGTCAGCACGCATGTCGGCGTGGTATATCTTAGCCTTAGGGTTGTTCCTAATAGCTTTGAGTATATCTACTTTTACGCCTGTTTCATACATTTGTTTCGTAGGGTAGTGGGAAGTTACGAAACCAGCCTGAAATAGCCCTTTAGGGCTAACGACAAGTCGCAGATCGCAATCGCTTTGAGGATTGCATAAAGTCAGCCATTCAATCAACCCCGGCAGCTTGTCGATATATTCCAGGGAAATGTTATGTCCGTTGAGAGTATTCTTGAAACGAGTGAGATGTTCCTTGAGAAAAACAGGCTTCTTATTCTGGACACGAATAAGTTCATAAAGTTCGTTGTCAATTCCAGTCTCTTCCTGTTCGGAAAGTGATGTTATCTCTCCGTTTTTTATTATGCTAGTTCCGATGAAATACATGCCTATGATTGTTTGTTTTGTTTTTCCAACATCTTAGCTTCATTCCAGTACTTATCCATCTCCTCGAGCGTCATGTCCTTAAGGTCACGTCCTTGCTTTATGGTATGTTCTTCAAGGTAGTTGAAACGTCTGATGAACTTCTGGTTGGTACGTTCCAGGGCGTTTTCTGGGTTGATATGATAGTGTCGGGCAATGTTGATGAGTGAGAAGAGCATGTCGCCAAATTCAGCTTCCATATTATCCTTGTCGTTCTTGTCGACCTCTTGTTTGAACTCAGCAATTTCTTCCTGCAGTTTATCCCAAGCGCCGTCAACGTTATCCCAATCGAATCCGACACCTTTGGCCTTACCTTGTACACGGTAAGCCTTAATGAGAGCTGGGAGAGCAGATGGTACGCCACTGAGGACGCTCTTGTTTCCGTCTTTCTCTTTTAGTTTAAGCTGTTCCCAGTTGTGGCTCACGTCATCAGAAGTCTGAGCTTCGGCGTTACCGAAGACATGAGGGTGACGGTATATGAGCTTCTGGCAAAGAGAGTCGATGACATCAGCCATATTGAACAAGCCTTGTTCTTGAGCTATAAGAGCATAGAAGTTAACATGTAGAAAGACGTCGCCCAGTTCTTTCTGAACCTCCTTGTTGTCGCATTTCTGGATAGCGTCTACCAGTTCATAGACTTCTTCGATGGTGTTGGTGCGTAAGCTTTGCCATGTCTGTTCCCTATCCCAGGGGCATTCTTTGCGAAGTCTCTGAAGTACTTCGATAAACCGTTGGTATTGGTTGAGCGTATTGTCCATCATCTGCTATTTGTCTGCAAATATAGCTTTTTTATTTGAAATAAGGTTGTATGTAGAAAGGCTAAGGACATGGTGTTTATAGTTTATGAGTTGCTTATTGTGGTAGATATTTATGATTGGAACAAAAACGGAATTTTGGCGTATAAAAAATAAATCCTCAGTTGATCATTTCTATTTATTATTTTTGTCACATCAAATGTAATTTGTCGTCAAGGTATATGATCATTCACTTCAGACATATATGTTGTAGCCTATTTATAGCTATAGTAGCTATGATGGTTGATGACGTATATGCTCAGAATAATGACTATAGAATTGATGATGAGCTATATAAGCTATATGTAATTGGAGAAGACAACTATGAAGAACCCTTAGCGCTTGTTATAGCCGACAGTTTGATGCGTGAGGCATATAAGAGAGGGGACAATAAAGCAGTATGTTTGTCGCATGCCCTCAAGATCAGGTATCTGATGCAAGAGAAGTTTGGTTTAGACACAGTGATGGTTGAGGTTTCGCGCATGAAGGAAGTTGCCAGTAGGCTAAATGAGCCCAATTATCGTTATTATGCAAGTCTGCTTGAAGTGAAGAAGATGTTGTCGGTAGGAGATGACATGGGAGCTTTTCACAGCTTGATAAAACTGAATAACGACGCCAGGGTCGACAATTCAGCATTGGGCAGGTATTCCAGTCATTTGATGTTGGGCGACATATATGCGAACCGTCGAAATTATACGATGGCGTTGCAGGAATATGAGACTGCTCAGTCGTTTGCCATGGATAGTCATGTCGTGCCGTTGCCAGTTGCTACCATATGTAAAATAAGCCGATGCCAGATAGAACTTGGTAGATATGAAGATGCGCTTGAAAGTATTAATCAGATTTCAGGTGAAACACGAATGTCGCCATTGCATGCTATAAATTTAGCGTCAATAAAATGCATTTCTGAGTTTATGCTAGGACGGATTGAAGAATTCCGTAAGAGTTACCAAGAGTATGAAGAGACAAGCAAGATAAGTCATGATATACAAGATATAGAACGAAGGGTTGTGACAATGAATATGTTGGCAAATAACATGGCAGAAGATGCTATAGTATATGCCAACACCTATACGACGGGCATACAGAGATATTCCATGCTGGCCAATATATATCATCATATCGGTGAAGAGGAGAAAGCGTTCAGAAATATATATGAAGCAAGAAAGAATCTGCTTGATCTGTTGGACAAGATATTCAGCAGGGATATTAAAAAGTTAAGCTCAACCATAGAGAGTGACCTTCTTTATAAGAAAGCTAAGGACCTAGAGTTGGAGCGAAATCACTATGAGTTGAGCAATTATGAGCTAGAGCAGCAACAGAACCAGTTGAAACTAGAGAATGCCCGTCTTGATATAGAGCATCAGAAGGCCGTACTTGATTTGCAGAAGACCCTTGTAGAGAACCGTGATTTGGAGCTTAGCAACCAGGACCTTCAGATAAATCAGCAGAAGATAGAGCTAGAGAGGCAGAACGAGCAGATAATGCATGATCAGCGCAAGATACGACGCACAGAAACCGTATGGATATTAGTTGCCACAATATTTGGCTTTTTTGTCGTCATCTTAATCGTCTATTATCTGTTGCGTGAGCGAGACTTCCGTCGTCTGGCAAAGCTGAATGCAAGTCTTCTTGAGGCACAGAAACAGGCGCAGGAGATGCAGAGAGTCGCTGAGGAGAGTGAGGCTCAGAAGACCAACTTCATACAGAGCATGAGTCATGAGATACGCACACCGCTCAATGCCATCTGTGGCTTTTCGCAGATCCTTGCAGATAGTGATATAAGGAGTAGTCTCTCGTCGGAAGAGAAAGGCAACATAGGTGATGTTATATCCAACAATACAGATGCTCTGATTTCCATAGTGAATGACATATTGTATATCAGTGACATCAAGAGTGGCAAATATAAGATGTCGCTCTCAGAAGTGTCGGCAGTTGATATATGTAAGACAGCTTTAGCCGGTGTTATAGATAAAAAGACAGATGGTGTAGAGCTCAATTTTGCTACCAATGTAGCGAGTGACTTCAAGATAACTACAGATTTCAACAGAGTACATCAGGTGCTCGACAACTTCCTTAGCAATGCCATCAAGCATACCAAGAGAGGAGAGATATGTCTCTATTGTATTGTGACAGATGAGCATCCGGACAGCATAGTATTTTCTGTGAGTGATACCGGCGAAGGAGTGCCTCCGGAGAAAGCAGAGGAGATATTTGACAGTTTCATCAAGCTAGATGAGTTCAAGCCAGGAACAGGATTAGGCTTGTCTATCTGTCGTCTGATAGCAGAGAAGCTAGGTGGAAGTGTGAGTTTAGATAAGGAGTATAAAGAAGGTGCTCGATTTGTTTTTGTTCACCCGTTGGTTGCTGTAGTGCCAAACGAAGAAGAGAGAAAGGAGGCAGGAGTATGAAACGTTATGTTATGATGCTCTTGGTGCTTGGCATTTCTTTATGCTCGTTGGCTCAGAACAACAGATTTGGTATATCAGATGAGATGTTCAAGATATACGATGCGGCTGATAAGTTGGGTAGCGATACGCTAGTAGCCGAATATGCAGATTCGCTTATTAGATGTGCCAAGGCGAAAGGTGAGCCCAAGGCAGAATGTGCAGGTTGGATGCTTATGTTACGTCGTGCGAAATATTCTGATGAGACGTTTGTGCGAAATGCATGTGATTCTCTCAAGAAAGCGGCAAGACGAGTCGGCTCATTGCAATATTACTATTATGCGAGTACTGAGTTGGCTACGTATCTGATATCTAGGGAGAATGTGCTGGGAGCAGTCGATTGCATATCGAAACTACGTGAAGATTCGTATAATGACGGATATCGTTTCGGCATATATTCATGTCATCGACTTCTGGGTGATTTGAACAATCTGCGAGGAAATTACCTGACTGCATATAATGAATATCTCCGTTCGTTGAGTGTCATAAAGGAATTTCCGGAACAGTTGCCAGCAGAGGCATATCAGAAGTGTGGTCAAGCCCTATATTTCTTAGGACGTCATGAAGAGGCGTTATTATATCTTGATTCGTGCCTGGTCTACAAAGACAGAAATCTCATTTCGTGTTTTGATGCCTATCAGTACAAGTGTATGCTCTATTTCTATATGCATCGCTTTGATCAGTATAAGCAATGCTACAAAGAGATGAGAGCTTATCAGATGAGAGTCGCAGCCGCAAGATGGTCGCATCATGAAAAAGGTTTCTGGAATATGTTAAACATGTATGTTGATGGACGAGTCAATGATGCAATAGAGAGAACCAAGTTATGGAGGAACCCCATGGCAAGGTATGACCTTCTGATGACATTCTATGAGTTCAGTGGAGACTATGGCAAGGCGTTTTTGTATTGTGATAGTCTGAACAAGAGTACAATGGCTAAATATGGTTCAACCAATGGAGCTGATATTGTAGCTCTCAATGCGGCAATCAACAAGTCAGAACTAGAGATGCAGGCTAAGGACTTGCAGATAATGCGTGATAGGCTTGCACTGGAGAATATAAATCTCGAACGTAACAAGGAGAATCTTGAGCTAGAGAACACCATGCTTGAGTTAGGAAGGACCAATGCAGAGGTGGAGTCGCAGAATACCTTGCTAGTCAACTATGATCTTGAGTTAGCCAACAAGTCGCTCTCCATCAAGCAGCATGTCACAGAACTGGAACGACAGAAGGCCGCCATGGAGGATGAGAAGATGGATCATGAGCATAATGTCAAGATGTCTATTATCTTGATATTGTCGCTTATATTGTTTATCATAACCACATTGCTATTTGTTGTTCACAGATTACGAGCGATAGAAAAGTTGAGATACAGCAACCATGAACTAGAGAAGGCACGACGTAAGGCCGATGAACTTCGAGAGAGGGCAGAGAGGTCGGAACAGATGAAGACACTGTTCCTGCAGAACATGAGCCATGACATACGAACACCGCTTAACGCCATATGTGGATTCTCTCAGCTTATCATAGACCAGGATATCAGTGAGGGCATGGATGATGACCAGCGACGACAGTTTGCCGACTTTATAGTCAACAATACCGATATGCTTACGACGCTAGTCAACGACATACTCAATGTGAGTGAGCTAGAGAGCGGCAGGTATAAGATGAACAAGCATGAGGTTGTCGTCAACGATCTGTGCCGAATGGCTTTGAAGTCAGTCATTCATCGCAAGTCATATAACGTTGAAATGACATTCGAGACCAATGTTCCCAATGACTATGTGATATCGACAGACGGCTTGCGAGTGCAGCAGGTGTTGACCAATTTCCTTACCAATGCCATCAAGCATACGAAGGAGGGCGAGATATGTCTGAGATGTATCTTAGATGAGGCCGAGAGAAACATACGCTTTGAGGTGCAGGATACAGGCGAAGGAATCCCGGCAGACAAGGCAGAGCAGATATTTGGTCGTTTTGAAAAACTTGACTCGTCGCTTCAGGCAACAGGTCTCGGCCTGTCCATTTGCAGACTCATCGCGCAGCATCTTAACGGTGAAGTGAGTCTTGACACGTCGTATGTCAACGGCGCCCGCTTTATATTTAAGCATCCTATAGATTGATTTCCGGTCAAAAAAGAGAATTCTGTCTATACAACACCATGTTATTTTGAATAATTTTGCATGCGTCAAGAGCCGAAACAGACTTGACGGCATAGGAATATGATCTCAAAAGCCGATATACTACCAACAGCAGCCGAAGCTGATATCATAGAACGCAATGCCATGGCCGATGTGCGCCAGTTGGCTTTGAGTCTCAAGTCGTCGGCCGATATACGTCCACAGTATGTACTCAACCAGATAGCAGGTCGCCAGGCCATAGGAAGGAAAGTGCCCTCGTGGAGTGGGGTGCAGGGCATTGTATATCCAGTGCGTCTCTCAGTTGAGCAGTGTTCGTCGGAGCCTACAGCGCAATATAAGGCATCAGTTATAAAAAGGTTGGTAGATGAGCTAGGTGTATCGTCGCCCACGTCGATGGCCGATTTGACAGGCGGTTTTGGTGTTGATTTCTCATTTGTAGCGCCATGTTTTGATGAGAAGACGTATATAGAGCGAAATGAAGAGCTGGCAACAATAGTGGAGCATAACATGGCAGCGCTAGGGATGAAAGACATCAGATGTGTTTGTGGTGATGGGGTAGAGTTTGTCGAATCAATGGATGGACATCTCACATGCATCTTTCTGGACCCCGCCCGTCGTGATGAGCATGGAGGCAAGACAGTGCACATAGAAGATTGTACGCCAAACCTCATAGAGCTTGAGCAGATGCTCCTAAGCAAGGCCGATATTGTTGTCGCAAAACTGTCGCCCATGCTTGATGTCAGTGAAGCGTTGGCAAGTCTGAAACAAGTAGATGAGGTGCATGTTGTTTCGGTAGATAACGAGTGTAAAGAGCTGCTGCTAGTAATGCGGCATGATGTATCTGCTGACCCCAAGATATATACATTGAACGGCGATCAGTCGTTTGCCTTCAGTCGAAGTGAAGAGCGTGAAGCGGAGTGTGTGATGGCAAGTTCAGTGGGTCGTTATCTGTATGAACCCAATGCGTCGGTAATGAAGGCAGGTGCGTTTAAGGTCGTTGGAGGCCGTTATGGGGTAAAGAAGCTACATGCAAGCAGTCATCTTTATACATCAGATGAGTTAGTAGAGTCGTTCCCAGGTCGGTTGTTTGAGGTCATGTCAGTCGGTTCGATGGGAAAGAACGCATTGCCGTCAACGATGCAAGGATTGCAGAAGGCCAATATTACAGTGAGGAACTTCCCTCAGAAAGTTGATGATATACGCAAGAAGCTGAAGTTGAAAGAGGGTGGTGAGGATTATGTTTTTGCCACAACGCTGACAGGCGACAAGAAAGTGCTTGTGCATTGCAGAAAGGTGATGTAGGTTCAAAAAGGCTATGGCAGTGGAGACGCAAGATTTTGCGTCTATACATAGATAAAAAATAGAGGCTTGTGCAATCGCTGCGCAAGCCTCTTTACTTCCAGTAAAAACTAAGCTATAATGTAACAAAGGAGCTAGTCAACCTCGACACCAAGTTGGACAAGTTTCTGAGAGACAACGAGTCCGCGCTTAGATATATTTTTGTTAGATATCTCAAATTTGAGTTTTCCGCCCTCGTTCATGAATGAGATGCCTGCACCCTGACCACACAAGCCCTTCTTGCCGCATACGATGAGGTTTTTATTACCCTCCTGAGCGCTTACGAGGTTGCTGATCATTGAGCTTTTCGATTCGCCAAGATAGACGATGTCGCTCTTCTGTAGACCTTGTGCGGTTGCTGATTCCTTTATAGTAACCTTACGTGATCCTATGGCCTTTGTCGCGGCGAGCTTATTCAGTTCAGCTGCGAGGTCATTATCACCGATTACAGTGATCACGAGTTCCTTCTGTGCATCTTCAGAAGGCCATCCGATGTTTTTTGCAAAGTTGTAGATGTACAAAGCTTGAAACTGTGCAATCTGTGCGTTTGCTGCAACGCTGCATACCATGAGGACTACAGCTGCGAATAGGTTCTTTAATGTACTCATATCCAGTTAGTTTTTTTTGTTTTTTGATTCGGTTTGTTGTTGCTGATAGGAGTATTACAAAAGCTGTGCCAAAGTTTTTGTTAAGTGGTGCCAGAAGATAGATAGGAATATAATTGTGGTTATAAGTTGTTGATTGATAGTGAGAAGTGGATTTTGTGCAGAGTGTGGCGTAAATGCATGTGATAAAAAAGGGAAAGAGATAATCGGCTAGATATAATAATTTCATATATTGCAATGGAAAAATAGATAACCAATAATATAAAGTGTATGAAAAGAAAGCTATTAATGGCCGCCATTGGTATAGCCGCCATGTCGCAGTTAGGGTATGCCCAGCAGTCGAATGTAAACCTAACACATTGTCCGCAGAAAGACACTGAAGGTCTGATACCATTTAGTGCCAATCTCAATTCACCAGAAGTCTTAGACGATCACACAGTTATTTTCCGCATTCGTGCTCCCAAGGCAGAGTCGGTAATGCTATCGGGTGCGATGCTCACAGTGTTGGACATCAACGAACCAGTGCCATTCACCAAAGGCGATAATGGGATATGGACCCTTAAGATCGGTCCGCTTCCAGTAGATATGTATCAGTATCATATCATTGTTGATGGTGTGTCGGTAGCCGATCCGAACAACGAATATGCAGCTTTTACGGCGATGCCACCATATAGTGAGCTCATAGTGCACGGTGATGGTCCGCAGTGGTATGATGCCAAGCCAGATGTAGAGCATGGCACAGTGACACGTCAGTTCTATTATAGTACAGTCACCGAGGGTATGCGTGATATGTATGTCTATCTGCCACCAAAATATAATCCAGAAGAGGCCTATCCAGTGCTTTATCTTATGGGCGGTTCTGGCGAGCTGCCATCAAACTGGATGTATGATGGACGTGTGAATTTCATAATGGACAACTTGTTGGCAGAGGGGCAGGCCAAGCCGATGATAATAGCCATAGTAAACAATCAGGTAGTACATCGCAACCATCCTAAACATGCAGAACTGTCGTTTGATATCTTCAACCGTGAGATGCGTGAGTGTATCATTCCATTTGTAGATAAGACATATAAGACGATAGCAAAGCCAGAGGGACGAGCTATTTCGGGACTTTCAATGGGTGGCCGTCATACGATGTTTGTTGGTCTCAATTCGCTTGACCTGTTTGCAAATTTCGGTGTTTTGTCGGCAGGAGATACAGAGTGTGAGAAGACGATAGGCAAGTTCCTCAACGATCCGGAAGTAAACAGCAAGTGTCACTATCTCTTTGTCGGTCAAGGGGCAAAGGAAGCATCGGGTTTCTTCAATGTGCGTGTAAGTGGGTTCTTGGAGGCGCTCAAGGCGCATAATATCAAATATGACTATTATGTAGGAGGCTATGCAGGTCATGACTGGTCAACATGGCGTCATCTACTCTATTTCCGTTTCCTCCGTGAATTGTGGAAAGAATAGCGGGTAGGCATTTATGATAAAAAGCAAGGGCTGCAACGATAAGTTGTGGCCCTTGTCATTTTTATGGCTAAAAAGTTGTGTTTTGTTCTGCGTTTTCTTATTTTTGGTTGTTTTTACATGTGGAATTGTGTTAGATTCCAATCCTATTCTATTTTAATAAGATGCCGGGCCGAGATGGTTCCGGCATTTTTTGATTGATATGCTGGCTGGGGTGTTTGGGGAAACGCAAGATTTTGCGTCTGTACGGAATGAGGCTGGGGGAGTGTGAGATGGTGGGGAGAAAATAAAAACTGCCGATACCATCGCGGCCCGGCAGTTTTTTGTTGATCAAAAAACAATTCTATCATAGCCGTTGCTATAATTATGAAAACATGCAAATGTAAATAAATTTGATGATGAATATCAAAAAAAGATATTATTATTTTATTTTTTTTATGAGGTGATGTTGACAGGTGTGTTGGAGGGGGAGTTGGCGGACGGTGGTTGGCTGATGGGTAAAAAAAGAGCTAACCTTGATAGGTAGCTCTTTTTCAGAGGGTTTATGTTGACTCTTTATATAGCTTCTGCCATGTTGTTGCGTATCTCGAAGAGGCTGTCGATCAATGTCTTGGTAAATGAATCGAGGTTGAGTTTCTGTATTCCAGCATTTACCAGAGACAATGTCGAATGATGATATTCAAAATAATCATTAACTTTGCTTTACAGGCCATGTGGACATGAAAGAGTGTTTTGCCTGGTTAGTTTTGTGAATTGTCACTAGTCATCGAATATGGATTTTCTTAAGTCAGTAGCAAAGTATTATATTGAGAAGAAAGGTGAGAACAACGATTGGTCGGATCTCTGCTTCGTCTTCCCAAGCCATCGTGCGGGCGTGTTTTTCCGTAATGCACTTCAGAGCCTAGTAGGCGAAAGAGTGTTGTTTGGCGCCCATATTGTGACGCTCGATGATTTCATTGTAGAGAAGTCAAAAGAGCTGAAGGAAGGCGACGGCAATGGATGTAGGATAAAGAAGGCGGACAACATAACGTTGGCCTTTGAGCTCTATCTGGCCTACAAGGAGATCATGAGTGGCGAGAAGATAGGCGAGGACGGCATTGATGCAAGTGACTTTGACCGGTTCTATAGCTGGGCGCCAATGTTTCTTGGTGATTTTGATGATGCAGACAAATATATGGTTGATACCCAAGGGTTGTTCAGCAATGTTGCAGCATACGAGGGCAAGACCGATGACCTGTCGCATCTTTCTGAGCGTCAGAGGGCAGTTATAGAAGCCTTTTGGGGTGTGAAGTTCACTGAAGTGACCGAGCATGACCTGGCTGGTGGTGAGGATCAGAAGACATATTACTATGAGCGATTCATCGAGACGTATGAAAAGCTCAATGAGCTATATGAGCGTTTCAATGAGCGACTATCAGAAAAGGGTCTGGCCTATTCCGGCCATCTGTATAGGAAGGTCGCCGAGATGTATCAGCGCAAGGAACAGGCGCCAGACGACATGCATTATGCCTTTATAGGATTCAATGCGCTCACCAAGGCAGAGCAGCTGATATTTGACTCGCTGAATCTCAAAGAGGGAAGGGCAGAGTTCTTCTGGGATTATCCGGAAGAGATTGTTGCGCCCATACGTGTCGGCGGCAGAGACGTTCATCTGGAGCATGGACCAGGTCGTTTCATAAGAGAGTTCAAAGACAGGTATAAGTCGCCCATAGCATCGCCCGATCGTGAAGGCGAGCGAGATATAAACATCGTGAAATATGCATATCCGCAGGGGCAGGTGGCCCACATAGGCAAGTTTGTGAAGAGCCTATGGTCGGCAGACAAGCAACTGACGTCGAGAACAGCCATAGTCTTGACCGATGAGAATATGCTGTTGCCAGTGTTGAGTGCACTGCCACAGAAGAGCGACGGTGGAACAGATATGGGATATGACATCAACATCACGATGGGCTATCCGTTGAAATTCTCCCAGGTATATGGGTTGCTAGACCTTTTGGTAAGGTTTCAGAGAGAAGCCATGTCGAACGAAGGCAACAGCTTCTACTACAAAGCCGTCGTGCCATTGCTTCAGCACCAATGGATTCATAATGCGGCAGGTGATGATGCGGCAAATCTGTTGGCCAGCATAGTGCGAGAGAACAAGATCAGAGTTGAGAAGAGTGAGTTTGAGTCGAATGAGCTGCTCAAAGAGATATTCAGGCATGTCGCACCAGAGGAAGTGTCGAAATATGTGCAGGATATATTCATAGCCATCCATAAGGCCGCAATAGAGTCCCAAGACGGCCTATCAGCGGAATGTGCATATAAGGTAGTGAAAGTCGCCACACGATTTGCGGAGTTGCTGGAGGAGTATATCAACAATGATAGGATACGCATACCAGATAATAATTCAGGACTAGTCATGTCGATGCTAGACAGCCTAGTGAAGCAACAGACTGTTGATTTCCATAGTGACTCGCTTTCCGGGATGCAGATTATGGGTATTTTGGAGACACGTGCCGTAGATTTTGACAATCTGGTAGTGCTAGACCTGAACGAAGGTGTATTTCCTAAAAAGAACGCCTCTATGACGTTTATTCCATACGTGATACGCAAGGCATTTGACATGCCGACACACGAGTTTCAGGACAGCATATTCTCATACTACTTCTTCAGACTCATCAACAGAGCCAAGAACGTGCATCTGCTCTATGCGGAGAGTAATGATGCCAACAGGCAAGGCGTGAGTCGTTTTGTGCAGCAGATAAAGTATCAGTTTAACTACAAGTACACCGAGAAAGTCGCTGTACATGAGCTGAATATACTTCCAGAAGATACACGTGAGATAACCAAGACATCGCAAGTGGTTAAGGAGCTTAAGACACGTTTCTGCAGAAAGCTAGATCCGAGCAAGAAAGGCGGTTATATGTCGCCTTCAGCGTTGGCCAACTACCTGTTTTGCCCTATAAAATTCTATATCTCGAATGTGCTCAAGATAGACGATCTAGATGAAGTGGCAGAAGAGGCCGATTCGCGAACAATAGGCAGTATCTTCCACAATGTGATGGAGGAGCTATATAACCAGCATATAAAGCCCGGAGGCACGTTTGATGATGGTGTGAGGAAACGTCTTCTCAGCGGGCATGTGATAGAAGATGTCGTGAGAGTCAAGTTTGCTGAGGAGCTCAAGCTAAAGGGCGATTTTGAGGGGCGCAACATAATCTTCGATAAAGTAGTTTGCAAGCTAGTGGAGATGCTCATCAAGAAAGAAGAGGCGCCGTTTATCTTTGTAGCGGCAGAGGAAGAGTGTCGCACAGAGATGTCGCTCGACGGTGATTTGAACGTCAATGTTGGTGGTATTATCGACCGTCAGCACATAACCGATGGAACACACTATGTGATTGACTACAAGACCGGTTCGACAGGAGTGCTAGATATCCCGTTGGCAGAAGGGCAGAGACTCGTTGACAAGCTATTTGACTATAACGACGAAAACCATGACAAATATAAGGCAGTACTTCAGACCATGATGTATTGCATGATGCTCTATGACAAAGCTATTAAAGAAGGAAAGTCGGATGTGCAGTTTAAGATAGGCGTGATATATCTGAAGGCATTGCTTGGCAGTATGAAATTGGAGTATGAAGCCAAGTATCATATCAATCATCCAAAGACGAACGGAAAAAGCGGTTATGATAAAGAGTGCCACGAGTTAGTGTATAACGAGCAGTTGCACAACGAGTTTAAAGCGAAACTTAAAGAAGTTCTCGAAGAGATATTTGGCGACAAACCATTCGTATGTCGAGACAAGAGCAAGTGTGACAATCGTTTTACATGTCAATTCTATTCAGTATGTTATCGTCCGAAGAGCAGTGGACAGTAATAGATAATGCCGAATAAAAGAAGCAATACGAGTCATATTTAGGTAAAAAGATGCGATAAGTCGTTCAACGAGGCGTTTTCTTTTGTATTTTTGTGGGTATTATAGACACAAAGACAATATGATGAAACGTTTTAGAATCGGTATTGATGCTGGATCGACAACGATAAAGTTCGTTGTACTTGATGTAGAGACAAAAGATGTAGCATTCAGTTCGTATCAGAGACATTTTGCGGATATCAGAGCATGCCTTGAGCGCCAGTTCAATGAGATGGCCGACAAGCTAGGCAAGGATGCTGAATACAGTGTATGTCTCACTGGTTCAGCAGGCATAGGCCTTTCAGAGCGAAGCGGTCTTCCATTTGTTCAAGAAGTTCTTGCCTGCAGTGCAGCGATGAAGGAGCTCAACAAAACCGATTTCACTCTCATAGACCTTGGCGGAGAAGATGCCAAGATGGTTTTTTTCAGCAAAGAGAAAAGCCCGGATATCCGAATGAACGGCAGTTGTGCCGGTGGTACAGGAGCCTTCATAGACCAGATGGCCACATTGCTCAATATACATCCGAAAGAGATGAGTGATGCAGCGGCATCATACGAGCAGCTTTATCCTATAGCATCACGATGTGGTGTGTTTGCCAAGACAGACATACAGAACTTGTTGAGTCGCCGACTGCCGTTGAGTGACATCTCGGCGTCGATATTCAACGCCGTAGCGATGCAGACAATGACAACGTTGGCACGTGGAGCAGACATCGTCACACCGGTGCTCTGCACAGGCGGTCCGCTCACATTCCTTCCATCGTTGCGAGAAGCCTTCGTGAGAGTCATGAAGCTTAATCAGGACGACCTGATAGTGTTGCCACATGCAGAGATCACGACAGCGCGAGGAGCTGCATTGTCGGCCGACGAGTCGATAAGATACAGCATAGACCAGATCTTTGAGATGCTCAAAAAAGACACCCAGAGCGGTGGTGAGCAGTTTCTTGCACCCCTGTTTCACAGTGACGAAGAGTATGCAGAGTGGAAGAAGAACCTCAATGTGCGTCCGCTCAAGTATGCCGAGATCAGAGAAGGGCAAGAGAACGAAGTGTTTATGGGCATCGACTCAGGCTCTACAACGACAAAATTCCTCATCACCGACAGAGACGGCGCCATAGTGTTCAAGAGCTATGCCAACAACGACGGCAATCCGCTGCTAAAGGTAGAGCAGGCATTGAAGGCATTCTTTGAGGTGCTTAAGAGCAAGAATGCCACGGCCAAGTTCCTTGGCAGCTGTGTGACAGGTTACGGAGAAGACCTCATAAAAGCTGCGCTCAACATAGACCATGGCATAGTAGAGACAATGGCCCACTTCAAGGCCGCGCATTATGTAGCAGAGGACGTGTCGTTTATCCTAGACATCGGAGGTCAGGACATCAAGTCGATCTTCATACGCAACGGAGCGGTAGCCAACATAGAGCTCAATGAGTCATGTTCTTCGGGCTGTGGCTCGTTCCTGCAAGGATTTGCGGGGATGATGAACATAGAGCTCTCGGAATTTGCAGAGAAGGCGTGTGTAGCCAATCATCCGTGTGACCTAGGAACGCGATGCACAGTATTCATGAACTCGAAAGTGAAAGAAGCGTTGCGTCAGGACACCGATCCGGGAGACATAGCGGCAGGTCTAGCGATATCTGTAGTGAAGAACTGCCTCTATAAAGTGTTGAAACTGCAGAATCTCAACAAGCTAGGAGACACCATAGTAGTGCAGGGCGGTACGTTCAAGAACAAAGCCGTATTGCGTGCGCTGGAGATACTCTCGGGCAAGCAGGTATATACAACCGACGCTCCTGAGCTCATGGGCGCCTATGGCTCGGCATTGTATGCGATAGACCAGCATAAGATAGACCAGAAAGAGTCGACCTTCAACGGCGAGAAGACACTCGAGACATTGGCCAATATCGTCACAGATATGGTGCAATGCAAAGGGTGTACGAACAACTGCCAGGTAGTGCGATTCAAGTTCCCTAACGGCAATATGAGTTTTGCCGGCAACAAGTGCGAACGCATATTCCATTCAAAAGCCAAGAGCGACAAGCAAGGAGAGAACCAGATAGAAGCCAAATATAAGACAGTGTTCTCGTGTGCGACGACAGAAGTGCCAAACAACGACAAGCTAGTCATCGGCATCCCTAGAGTGCTCAATATGTTTGAGAACTATCCATTCTGGAACGCCCTGTTCAAAGAGGCCGGCTTCATACCAGTGTTGTCTGACGAGTCGAATACGCAGCTATACAGAGGCGGTATATTCTCGATCATGTCGGACAATATCTGTTTCCCAGCCAAGCTAACAAACGGCCATATAATGAACCTTATCGAGAAGAAAGTCAACAGGATATTCTATCCGCTAGTCATCATGGAG
The DNA here is from genome assembly GCA_024401335.1 of Bacteroidales bacterium. Lineage (GTDB taxonomy): Bacteria > Bacteroidota > Bacteroidia > Bacteroidales > Marinilabiliaceae > W3P20-009. Next base: position 186,947 of record JAKSLH010000003.1, on the reverse strand, counting down.
CAGAAGGAGCACGAGCGAGACGCGAATTGCTTCAACTGCCCAGTGGTCAGTGGTTATCCCGATGTTATCCGTTCGGCAGTCAATCCAGAGCAACGATATGGCGTAAAATTCGACACACCAGTAGTCTCGTTCAAAGACGAAGAGTCGCTCTATGACAGCTGTTACAGATATCTTCATTCGCTAGGAGTTAAGCGAAGCGCGATAAAGAGAGCCGTAAAGAAAGCAATAGAGGCCAAGTTTGCCGTCAGAGACCAGCTTATAAGCACAGAGAAAGCGATACTCAACAAAGCCGTAGAGAACGGAACAATGCTCTTCGTGATGACAGGTCGTCCATATCACGTCGATCCGCTCATCAACCAGCGAGTAGCGCAGATAGTGACCGATTTAGGGGCCGACATCATATCAGATGATGTATTCAGAGAGGACGAGGACAGATGTCTTGAGATGAACTACATCTCGCAGTGGACATATCCAAACAGGGTAGTGCATGCAGCTCATGGTGTTGCAAGACTGCCACAGAACGTGCAGCTCATACAGATCAACTCATTCGGTTGCGGTCCCGACTCATTCCTTATGGATGAAGCCTCGAACATACTCAATGCAGCAGGCAAGAACCACACAGTCATCAGAGTTGACGAGATAAGTTCGCCAGGCTCAGTGCGCCTACGCTTGCGTTCGCTCATAGAGAGTCTCAAGCAGAGCAATGCATTAGGCAAGGCAAAAGAGGCGGAAGGATATAAGGCACTTCATAATTCATTTACAGAGAAAGAGAAGAGAGAGAAGACCATCTTGATACCATGGTTTTCGGATTCACTGTCGCCATTGTTCCCTGCGTTCTTCAAGAGATTAGGCTTCAACATGATGAACATGCCAAAGCCAGACGAAGAGTCGATACAGTATGGCTTGAAATACGGCCATAACGAAGTATGTTATCCAGCGACCCTTGTTCTTGGTGACATCATGAAGTTCCTCTTCAAGCATAAGGAAGAGCGAGACAAGTATGTGGTAGGCATCACGCAGACAGGAGGGCAGTGTAGAGCGACCAATTATCTTGCGCTCATCAAGAATGCCCTTGTCACTGCAGGATTCTCGGACATGTCGGTCGTTTCGCTCAACACAGGTACGGCATACGGCAATGAGCAGCCAGCGTTTACGGCGGATGCCAAACTAGCCTTCTCGCTAGCATTCAAGATATTGCATTTTACAGAGTCGATAGCAGCCATGCATAGAGCCATGGTAGTGAGAGAGAAAGTGAAGGGGACATCGAAGTTCCTGATGGACAAGTATCTCGATAAAGCCATAGAGTATGTAGAAGCCAAGAAAGAGGACAAGCTCATCAAGTTGCTCGAAGAGGCAGTAGAGGAGTACAATAACATGCCAACCAATGGGGTAGAACCACGCGTTGTGGGCCTGATAGGCGAGATCTATATCAAGTATAATTCGTTTGGCCAGCTACATATCGGAGAGTGGCTCCAGGAACGAGGCATAGAGGTTGTTGTTCCGTCGATATTCAGTTTCTTGCTCCAGTTCTTCGTCAACGACAAGGTGAACCATAAAAACGGCATAGAACGCACCTCGTTCATCAGCCGTCGCTCACAAGACCTGTTGAGGCTATATGTGTCGAACCGCGACAGGAAGTGGGAGAGAGTCAACAAGAAGTTCAAATACTATCGTCCAGAGAGCAATATCTTTGAGCAGGCCAAGGACGCCTCGACAGTCATCAACCTAGTCAACCAGTTTGGTGAAGGATGGCTCATAGCAGGAGAAGTCATGGAGCTCAGCCGCATGAATATCAATAAAGTTGTCTGTCTTCAGCCATTCGGATGTATAGCCAACCATATTGTTGCACGAGGCATAGAGAACAGATTGCGCAAAGCCTGTCCGCAGACAGGAATGCTATTCCTCGATATAGATTCGAGCGTAGCAAAAGTCAATCTTGAGAACCGTCTTCACTTCCTTGTTGATCAGATGGAGCAGGAAGAGAAAGAGAGGGGAGCGTTGGCTTAGGAAAGGGTTGTAGGCTATTTAATAACAAGCCCTCTGATACAAAGTCGTATTGGAGGGCTTGGTTTGTTTTAGCGGATAATGCCGGTTTCAGTATCCTTGAGGTTGATTCTCTTGTTTGCAGTGTTGTATGCTTTGCCTCGAGTAAGACGCCATGATACATTGAGTGCGATTTGATTGCCCAGTTCTCCGCTATATTCACGAGTGAGTTTGTGAATGTTACAATTGAGTATTTCTCCTTCAAAAGCCTTGTAGTTATTGTTGAGAGGGTTAGACCAATTGAGCGTAAAGTTCCAGTCTTTGTAGCTATAAGAGGCTTGTAATGTTGTTTGTGCGCCGCTATATCCTCTTGTTTCCCCCTCAAGCCATCGACTGCCATTGTCTGTGTAGGCAGTCAGAGTGAACTTTCCAAGGTAAGCTGTAATAGAGGCCATATAAAACCATGATGTGTAGCAGTGTGTGTAGTTGTTTCCGTAATTGAAACATCGTTGCATTCCTCCATAAGCGGCGGCTTGCAGTTTTTCTGGCAATAGCCAATAGCTAGCATGAGCAGATAAATGTAGCAGATCGATCTCCTTCTGGTTAGTTTGCGTACAGACAAACATATTGTCGTTTGTTCGTTCATATAGAGCCATGTTAGGTTTGCTGCATTTCTTATAATATAGCTCAACAGATGATTGCCAACGAGATTTGTTGTATGACATCTGCAATGTGTTTTCTATGTCTTTGGTAGGTTTGAGATCGGGATTACCCTTGGTGTGTTCCATGCTATTAGTTTTTATGATAGCATCGCTTATCATAGCTATGCGAGAAGCTCGGTCCTTAATCTGGAAGGAGTACTTAGCTTGAAGGCTCTCGGTGATGTTATATATGACGGATAGTTTCGGACGAAAAGTCCATAAGTCATACTGGTGACTATTTTGCTTATAATTGACATAGCTCACACCGATTCCCATAGAATAGCGTAAACTCTTCAGTGCGCCATTTATCTGTCCGAAGGCATAGACATTGCATTGGTTCATTTCTGTTGTGGCCTGAGCATCACCAACATAGTCGTTCTTCGTACTTTTGTATCGGTAATTAATGCCAGTTGACAACGTAAACGGTTTAAGTCGATTGTCGTAGATTATTTCTGATAGTAACGATGTCGTTTCCCCTTGGACGTCGTATTGATATGAAGTTATCTCGTCGAAATAATTGTAGTTCTTTGAAGATATGAATGTACCTACTGCGTTGGCGGTGATTGATTGTTGAGGCGTTATCTGGCGAAAAAAGTACAAGTCGGCTACGGGTGAATGACCTCTGTCGTTATATTTGTTAATGCCTACGATACTGTCTTGGCCATCATAGATATCTCTTATCGAATATGATTCTGGTGTTTTGCTAAATGTTTCACTGATAGATGCCTGGAATACGTAGGCAGATGAGTCTGCAAAATTATAGGTTAGCTTCAGACCATGCTGATAGTCCTTCCAAATGCATTCGATGTCGTTGCGTTCTATGGTATATACACTGCCATCATCAAGCCTGTATTCAGTCGATCCTAAGGTCTTCTCCCTCTTGAGTTTATGTCCGCTATAGTCGTATGAGACAGCGATCTCATTCTTGCCGATATTGCGTTTTGCATAAGCCGTTCCATTGCCTTGTGATGATGTGAGATAGGGAGTGATGTCGCCCCCCAATGTATATCCCATATCAGACCTTCGAGTGATAATGTTTATAACATACTCAATATTATCGCCATATCTGACACTCGGATTGTCGATGTAGTCAATCTTGCTTATTGTCGTAGGATCAAGCGCCAGCATCTCCTGTTTTCCTGCGATGATGCCGTTTATTCTTAATTGAACGTCACCTCTGTTGTCGATAACCGTTATTGTATGAGATATTTCATCGATACGAAGATTGGGCAATGTCATTTTCTTGAGGACACTGTATCCGTTGGGGGATGCCTCTTTTTGAGCGGCGGTAGGGTAGATAATAAGTCCATCGACCTTATTAACAACTTTGGCGCTTTCTACGATAACTTCATCGAGAGTTATAGTCGGTTCTTCGCTTTGGGCGAATGAGGAGTAGGATGAGAGTGCAATAAATGGAATAATTACCAGACGTTTCATTTGCATCAATTTTTGTTTTTGATGCGAAGCTATTAACGAATCAGGGAAACGTCAATTATATTATCTGACATTTCCCTGACATTTTGCTTATATAAGCCTAACTATTTGATCTCCAACTTGTAACTACGTCCTCTGTCTGATTCTATTTTAAGGTTGCTATTGCTTTCTATGATAGGTTTGATGCGTTTTATCAAAGTGTAGAGAGTGTCGCTAGCATCGGGTTTGTTAGGCCATAGGTGGTCACAAATCTCTTGTTTGGTCAAAGTGTGATTGTCAGAGCGCATGAACATTTCGAGAAGCGAATGCTGCATAGGTGTTAGATAAATAGACTGACCATACTTGGTCGAGAACTCGCCGTTGGCATAGATGATGTTGCCATATCTTATTCCTTGCATCAAAAGTTCAGGTCGGAATCTTCTCATGTAGATCCAACTTCCGATTATCCACAAGAGTCCTATAAACAGTAAAAAGCTAGATGCCCTCTGGTCGGATAGTGTAAATATCGTCATAAAGTCACAGTTCGCTTCGGCAACCATTATAGTTTCCTGCTTACCATCTCTACATACGGTGCGCATAGCAATGCATGCGATATCTTTAAGTTCTGACAAAGCCAGATAATTGCGATAGCATCTGATAGTGTCTGCACTTAACACGTCGCTAGGCATTTCAGCAAGTGTCAATTCCAAGGCATTGTTTATGTCGTCGTTGATGTTTGCCGCTGTGCTTCTATAGCTGTGTATGCCAGAACATAAAGCAGAAAGCATTAGTATTATGCCTGTGAGATAAGACAAGCTCTTCATGTTTGTTGGTTGTTTGGTATGATGCAAAGATAATAAATATCGATGTGTTTCAATCGTTTGTACTCGCTAAACGTTATATGCTTATGACCTTTGAGTGATAGAGATCTTATCGGATTGGTCGAAGACGTCGTCGGAGAGTTTGAGGTGAGAGGGTATGGATACCATCTCGAGGTTAGGGCATTGCGCAAAGGCGTAGGAGCCGATCTGACGAGTGTTGTCGGGGATATGTATGGCGGTGAGGCCAGACATGGTGAAGGCGCCACCAGCTATGTGCTGCAGTTCGGAAGGCAACTCTATGGCAGAGAGAGAAGGGCAGTCGGCAAAGACAAATTCACCTATTGTCGTCACGTTGTCGGGCAGGTCGATATCGGTCAGAGCGGTGCACTCGTCGAATGTAGATTCGGCAATGAGGCAAACCGATGAAGGTATAGTCAATGACAGGAGAGAGGAGCATCCCAAGAAGCAGCAAGCGCCGATAGATTCTATGTCATCGGGAAGATTTATCTCTTTAAGTGCTGAGCAAAGTGAGAATGCCGATTTGCCTATGTTGCAGAGAGTTAACGGTAAGTCGATATGCTCCAGTGACCTGCATCGGTAGAAGCATCTGTCGGGTAGGTTCTCGACGGTAGAAGGGATAGTTATATGGGTGATGTTGTTGCATCCCTCGAAGGCTCCAGGAGCGATGGAGGTAGTGCCTTCTTGTATTATGACATTGGATAATTCGTATGATGCAGGGCATCGGATCAGTCGCCCGTCGGTTGAATAAAGAATGCCATGATTGCAAATGAACTTATTACTTTCCGTCACGTTGAAAGAGGCGAGATTGTCGCATCCTTCAAAGACATCGTCGCCAATCATGTCGATAAACGGAGGAAGAGTTATTGTGTTGAGGAGTTTTGCGTCGAAGAAAGCCCTGTCGCTGATATATGAAACACCTTCAGGTATCTCGAAAGAGCCAATGGCCGCCTGAGGAGGGCAGAACACGAGAGAAGACCCATCGGAAGAGAACACAATACCGTCGCGAGACATGAAAGGCCTGTTGCCAGCGTCGATGTTGACATGTCGCAAGAGAGGGCAGTCGAAGAACATAGAGGCATCGAAAAAGAGAAGAGAAGACGGCAGGTTGACGGTATGGAGACTGTTGCAGCCGCGAAAAGGCGTGGGGCCTATATCTTCGACGGATTCGGGGAGAGATATCTCTGTCAACGAACGGCATACGGCGAAGGCCGATTCGCCAATAAAGCGTAGCGAAGACGGCAATTGAAGAGAAGAGAGAGACTTGCAGCCCCAGAAAGCCGAGTCGCCAATGTTGAGTAGCGAGGAAGGCAAGGTGACTTCGGTGATGCCCTTACATCCGTAAAGAGCACCTTCTGCTATAGAAGATATGCCTTCAGGGACAGAGAGAGATCCCTGATATTGGATAGGGACTCTGAGCAATGTTGTGCCGTCTGAAGAATAATATACTCCATATTCATCAGCAATTCCTTCTATGTCGTTTGTTGATTCGTCCACTTCCATAAAGTGCGTGATTTTTATTGCTTTATAGCAACTTATCTTGACAAAGATATTAAAATTTTCTTTATATTTGCAAAAGAACATAATAAGCAATCAACATGGCAAATTCATTACCCCCTTTGTATGATCAGCTGACTGTTGAACCAGACAGATATATCCCACTAGAACACATATCATACGGAGCAGATGATCCACATGCGCATCTTCTACCTGTTGATCAGATATATGAGGCCAATGTAGGCCATGACTATCCTTATATCGACAATTCGTTCCACTACAAGCTGTGGAACTTCCTATATTATCTACAGTCTAGAACATTGATCAACTTCTTGCAGTATTTCCGTTATGGCTTCCGCTTGAGAGGCAAGGAGAACATCAAGAAGAATAAGGATCTGTTTAAGAATGGTGCGATGACCGTGTGTAACCATACATTCAGATGGGATATGAGCGGTATCTTTACAGCGATAGGCTGGCGTCAGTTGCGTTTCCCTATTTGGCGAGATCAGCTTGCAGGCAAGGATGCGCGACGTATGCATACCATGGGAGGCATACCAGTTCCAGAGAGTGTGGCAGACATGCGTAAGTTCTATAGTGCTCTAGACCATTACCACAAGGAGGGCTATTGGCTTCATTTCTTTGCGGAGGAGAGTCGTTGGGAGTTTTATACACCGATTCGTCCGTTCAAGAAGGGCGCGTTTGTATTTGCAAAGCGACTGAACATACCTATCATCCCTATGGCATATTCGTACAGGGAGAGAAAGGGAATCATGAAATGGTTTGGTAAGGAGGCGTGTGTGACTCTCAATGTAGGTGAGCCTATATTGCCGGATCCTAACATCACCGATAAGGCGGAACAGATAGATGACATGCGTCGCAGGACGCATGAGGCTATGGTGAAGCTTGCTGGTATTACCAACAATCCATGGCAGTATAACCAGACAGAGAAGTAGAACAAAGAATATAAGCCAATGGAGGTAAAGTGTTTTACAATGAGTACATATAAGGAGAATATGTATCTCATATATGATGAAACCCAGTCGTGCGTATTGATTGACTGTGGATGTCAGACATTTACTGAACGTTTGTTGATAACAAACTTCATAGAGACACATAATCTCAAGATAAAGAGAATATTGTGTACACATTGTCATCTGGATCACACGATATCGAATGCATTCTTCAGCTACCGATATAACCTGCATCCGGAAGCTAACGAAGCCGACAGACGATTGGCTGAGATGACAAATTACCAGGCCATAGCGCTTGGTGTGAACGAGAGTGTTGATGAATATGAGCCTGTATATACGCTTGACGACAATGCATTGATACCATTTGGTGATTCTGTGTTGAGGGTTATCCATACGCCAGGACATACTCAGGGCAGTGTGTGTTTCTATTCAGAGAAGGACAAGTTCCTCGTCTCGGGTGATACGCTCATGAAGCATACCGTAGGTGCGTCGAACCTTCCGGGTGGTCGTCAGAAGGCCTTGCAGCGCTCGATAAATGAGAAGTTGTTTACATTGCCAGAGGATACGTTGGTTTATCCGGGGCATGGAGAGACGACAACGATAGGAGAGGAGAAGCAGCACAATAGTTTTGAGGCTGCTGGAAGTGTAAGAGAAGAGAAGTAAGGATAGGATGTATATAGCTATATAAATAAAAGATGCACCGCAGTGATGTGGTGCATTTTTGTTGTTATATATGCGTGTTATTGTTATTCGCAGAGTCCGTTGGTTATGTCGCTCCAAGGCATGATGTTGTATCCGTCGAGATCCTTGTTTTTCTTTGTCTCGACAAGGATGTAGTCGCATCCGGCAGCTTCGGCGCCTTTAGCGTCGGTATCGGGACGGTCGCCAATGACCAGTATCTCCTTAGGCTTGATGCCCAGCTGTTCGGCTATAGCGATGAAAGGACGTTTGCAAGGCTTGAGTGCGCCAAAGAATTCGGTGCTCCAGAAGTAGTTGTTGTTGAATCGGAGTCCGATAGCCTCTGAGCGTTCAGCTATCATAGGGTAATCGGAGAGTACGCCAACAATTTTGCCTTTTTCCTGAAGACGGTCGATGAGAGCCTGAGCGTTTGGTCGGGCAGGGAAGTGGCGACCGAGGACTTCGACCATGAGAGGCAGGTATTTCTTGAAATACCATTCACGTTTGCCTTCGCCAAACTTCTTGAAGAAAACATTGTAGAACTCTTCAGAGCTGCCGTAGTCACAGCCTTGCATTGATTTTCTGACAAGACGTTCTCTCTTGTCGCGGAAAGCGTAAAGCAAATTGCCGAAGACGAGACGACGACCAAAGTGATTCGGTTCGTAAAGTGTGCCGTCGAAGTCAAATAGTATAGCTTTGTATTTGCTGAAATTCAGTGCCATAGCTGTTCAGGATAGTTGATATGCAAATATAAAAAGAGGCGTCCAAAGAATGGGCGCCTCTTGTTTTAAATTATGTTGTATTATGGTTATTTAACAACCAGGTTCTTGAACTTAGCGTGACGCTTCTCGTCGTTGAGGAGGAGCATAAGCTTGAACTGACCGTCGCGAGCACCTTCGGCGATACATTGCGCCTTGAAAGTCTCGAAAGAGTTCTCGATAAGTCGGAAAGCCTGAGGATCCTTTACGCGGAAAGAGTTGCGCTTAGCCTCGTATTCGATGTTGATCTTCTTGAGTCGTTCGTCGACGATGTTGTTGAAAGCCTCGCACTGTTCCTGAGTCACGCTGCGATCTTCGAACTCATAGTAGAAGTCGTAGCCAGAACGTTCAGCATCGGCGAAACCGATATGGAAACGAATCTTGAGACCAGTCTGCTCTTCAGCGTCCTTGACAGCCATCATGAACTGACGTTCGTGGAGCTTTTCGCCTGTAAGAGTAACGATACCGTTGACCTTCTGGATGAACTGGATTGTAGGGATTCCGTGGTCGAAACCAGTAACCTCTACAAGGTCGTTCATGTTGTAGCGATAGAGACCGCTCCATGTTGTCACGTACATGCAGTAACGCTTGCCCTTCTCGAGCTGATCGAGAGTAAGGAACTCAGGGTTTTCGTTCTCGAGGTCTTCAGCATGGATGAACTCGAAGAAATGCATGTGGGCGAAGAGGGTAGTATCGTCTTTGCCGTTCATCACGAGGCCGGCACGACATTCAGAAGCGAAGTAGCCGAACTCAGGCTGACCGCAAGTCTCAGGGAATGAGTCGGTGAGCTTGTCGAGGTAGCGCTTAGTGTTACCGCAGTGCCATGTAGCAGCGATAGCGAGGTCAGGCCAGTAGTGCTTAGGAAGTACGAAGCCATGTTCCTCCTTGAGCTTACGGAGTTCTGCAGCACGCTCAGGATTTGGCTTAAGACGAGCCTCGAGAGCTGTACGTACATGAGCAGGCATTTCAAGATCCTTCTTGATAGTACCGTTTTCTATATCCTTTACAAAGTCATCGTAGTTAGCGTTGATATTGTTCTGCATCTCAACGAATGTTGATGGGTTGGCAGTCAGAAGGAGAGTTGTGTTGAACTCTATGCCGAGGCGGAACAATACGTAGTTACGAACCTTATAGTCGCTAATCTCGAATGTCACTGGAGGTGCAGAGTAGACCTTCTGTACGAAAGGAGGGCAGTTGGTGAATGACACGCCTGAAACAGAGCCGTAAACAGTGCCGTCTGGAGCGTTGCCTTCGATAGCCTTACCAACGATAGTTACCACACCACCCTTGAAAGCGTCAGGATTCTGGCAAATGAAGTTGTCAAGCCATAGCTTGTTCATCTTACCATATACATCACTGAAGTACTTATATGTGATAGGAATCCATTTAGGTTCAGCTGTAGTGCCCGAAGTAGTTGCATACATCTTAGGCTTGCCAGGGAAGAGGATGTCCTCTTCGCCATGAGTGTGGCGGTTGATATATGGGCGGAGATCTTCGTAGTCGTTATCCTTAACATTCTGCTTGTAGAGCTTGAAAAGCTCGTCGTCTGACTTAGCTGCGAGGATGGCGCTGAAGTTGTGTTCCTTGCCGTAAACAGTATCCTTAGCGTAAGCGAGAATTTCACGAAGCAAGTTTGCCTGTGTCTTCTTGACATTCTTACCTGATTTGTAGAGTGCTCTGCGCTGCAAGAAACCTACAAAATGCATTGCGAAATTAATCTTTCGCCAACCTGGTAACGATTTTCCTTTCATGAATCAGAATGATATAGAGGTTTTTTATTTCTAAATACTTTCTCTCTAAACAAAAAGTCGTTGCAAATTTAGCACATTTGGAAAAACGTCTTATAGGTAGAAATACCCATTTTTTATGGGTGGGATAGGGGTGTTGTTGGCGGATAGTGCTGTAAGTCAGCAGTGAAGGTGCTTGAGGGACAATCGCCACCAGTGGACATTGCGATGGTGAGTCCACGAGATAGATGGGAGGCGGGACGGTAAGAGAGGGACATGAGAGTCGGGCACAAGACGGGTAGCAGGAGCCTTAGTGTTGGTCAATGAAGGGTGTAGGCGTAGGGAAGATGCGGCAGAAAGGCTAGAAGACGGAATGTCTTGTGGCTTGTTGTTGAGCTGAGACTTGAGCTGGGACATGTAGTAGGCACGTGCCAGGCCGCGAGCCGTCTTGTAGCGAGACTGCTGTCGCTGAAGACGTTGCCAGTGAGCCCTCTTGTCGGGATTGGCAAAGTCGGCCGCCACACGAGCGTTAGCCTCCTTGAAGAGAGACCAGCTCTTCTCCTGGCTTTCGGTGCGAGGCTGAATGCCAGGGTTGTAGCGCATGGTATATAGATTACCATTGCGAAGCGTAAGGCAATGACGAGACGAGCGGCGTCGGTAGAGGCTACGGGCGCGTTTGATGGTAAGCGGATTGTTGTCGATAAGAGTCAGTTTCATTGCCTTAGGTATGCTTTATCATAGGGCAAAGATAGTGCGAATGTTCGACATTTTCAAATATTGACAGCAAAGATATTTTTGTGGAACAGTGGAGATGGGAAGAGGCGGATAGAGTTGATTATAAGAAAAAAGATATAGTTATTCGGCGGGCTGCATCATCCTGGTGACGCGATATCCTTCTTCTTCATACCCTTTTGCAAACAAGCAAAAATGGTATATCTTTGCTGAGAGGTTAATTGTTTGTACATCACAAAACAAAAATAATTAATCTTTGGGAGGCAACGGCCTCCCTTTGTTATTTTTGCATTGTTTGTTTACTCACTCCACATCGCTCTCAGGAGGTTTTGCACCTCCTGCCGCTAGGCAACACCACCGCAGGGATTTATCATGAAATCTCGCTGCGGAAAATTGCACTTCTATCTTGAATCTTCATTTTGTGAGATGAAATATTGGGATAACATTGTGGAGATTTAATGAGATAAAGAGCAGTTCGATTATGGGAAAAAGTTTGCTGTTTTTGTTGGAAACATCAAAAGGCAGTGTAAAAAGCAACAGCAAGATGACAACATGGTGCTGTCGGCTCCTTGGATTTGTCGCAGCACTATCTTTAAAAAAATAGTACAACTCGCTGATTATTGAATTATTTATACCATATTTGCATCGTTTTAATACATAATTAAAATATAGCAAGTTTTATTCAGATGAAAGAACTGAACATATTAGGAAGAAGCATATCTCTTCAACAGCGTACAAAATCGCAGTTGAAGGGCATTAATATTGGAGAATCGCTGACGTTCTCTTTTTATGATGGTGAATTCCATGGAATGCCTCTGCTTTTCTTAGAGCCGAAGAAGAATAACCCAACACCTCGCGAATGTGCTATCACAGCGGAACGAATGCAGACGATATTCGGATTGCCAGTAGTTTTTATACTTTCATCAGGTCCTTCCTACGAACGGCAAAGACTCATAGACAAAGGGGTTTATTTTGTTATGGGTGACAAATTCGTATTCTTACCCACATTAGTAGCCAACGAGAGAATGCGAAAGACTCGTCCTGCTAAGCGATTATCACTCGTGGCCCAATACACATTATTATATCATCTTCAGGTTGAAAGTCTTGAAGGGTTATCCGCAAGAGAGATGACCGACAAACTGCCATATTCGTACGAAAGCATAACATTAGGACTCACATGTCTGGAAGACCTAAACTTATGCGAGAAGATTTCCAATGGAGCCAAAAGTAAGGTTATTCATTTCCTTGCCAAAGGACGTGAACTATGGGACAAAGCTCAGGAATATCTGGTCGATCCAGTCGAGAAACGACTCTACTGCGATGCGTTAAACTCGGATGTAGATTATACCAACTGCAGTATCAATGCCCTAGCCCATTATAGTTGGCTCAACCCTGACAACAACAGGATGATTATGATGAACAAGAAAGAGTTACAAAGGCTGATTGATAATAAGGCTCTACTCAACATGAACGAGTTTGACGGAAGAGTTATGATTGAGGTATGGAAATACCCTGTGGTGTCTTCTCCTCAAACAGCCTCAGAATGGGTTGATAAATTATCTCTCGTAATCAGCTTACGAGAAGACACTGATGCCAGAGTGGAGGGTGAAGTATTAAGAGTAATAAATGAAATAGAATGGAAGGATTAGATAAATTCAAGGAAGCATTCGAGGCATACTCGGATAACTATGTAATCATTGGTGGAACAGCTTGTGATATTACAATGACTGGTACAGCGGTAAAGCCACGTGCAACACATGACATAGACATGATTGTCATCGTCGAAAAGATGAGTCCTGAATATGGTGAACGATTCTGGCAGTTCATTCGAGAAGCCGGTTATCGTCCAGAGAAGTGCCATTCAAAAGAAGGAACAGCCAAATACGAACTCTACCGATTTGTGGATGGCAAACCTGGCTATCCGGAAATGATAGAATTGCTATCACGACACCCTAATGTGTTAGGCGTACCAAAGGGATTAGTCATTGAGCCCCTACCTGTGGGAGAAGACGTTTCAAGTCTAAGTGCAATCATTTTGGACGATGACTATTATCATTTCACCATTGAGCATAGTCGACTGACGGATGGCATTCGTCACGCTGACTCAGTTGCACTTATCGCTTTGAAAGCACGTGCATACCTTAACTTGTTGCAAGACAAGGATAATGGCAAACATGTCAACACAAAGGATATCAAGAAGCACCGATCAGACGTACTGAAGAATGTAGTCCTGTTATCTCCAGATGAAATCATATCAGCACCTACATCCATTGTTGGATGCATTAAAGATTTCGTTACAGCAGTTAGAAATGACTGGGATGAACTTGCTTCTCCTTTAGCAAAATCACTCGAACAAAGCGAAGACTTTATTGAGGCATTGTTAGATCAACTCAACGACCTGTTTATTCCACGCTCATGAAAATCCAGTACGCATCCGACCTCCATCTTGAGTTTGACGACAACTGGAGGTACCTCAAGGGAAATCCTCTCAAGGTAACAGGCGATGTGCTGGTTTTGGCTGGTGACATCGGTTACTTAGGCGATGAGAATTACACCAAGCACCCTTTCTGGGATTGGGCATCTGATAATTACAAGCAAGTCATCTGCTGCATGGGCAACCATGAGTTCTACAAATATTTCGACATTGCAACACTCAAGGATGGCTACTGTCTTGAGATACGTCACAATGTGCATAGCTACTATAATGCAGTAGTACGAATTGAGGACACAGACTTCATTATTTCTACTCTGTGGTCAGAGATACCTCTTCGTGAAGCCTACTACACAGAACAAGTTATAAGCGACTTCCGCAGGATTCTGTGCAATGGCGAACTACTCACCTTCGCCGATTTCAATCGTGAACATAGACGATGTCTGGAGTTCATCAAGAAGTCTGTTCAAGAGACTACTGCCGAGAACAAGATTGTCGTCACACATCATGTACCCTCTTTCCTGATGCAATGTCCGAAGTTTGAGGGAAGTCTTGCCAATGGTGCTTTTACGATAGAATTGAAAGATTATATCAAGGAGTCAGATATCGACTTCTGGATCTTCGGCCACTCTCATTACAACGTGGACAAAGTCATTGGTAAGACCTTATGCGTGTCCAATCAGTTGGGGTATGTATTACATAACGAGCACACCAGCTTCGACCATGGTAAATACATAGATTTAAATCATTGATAGCAAATCAAGGAATAGCATAATATATTGTTATTGATTTTTCATATAAGATTGGGCGTATAGGTCAATTTGCGTGGTATTTTGATATAGGTATCTCTCTATAGGTCAAATTGCGTGGTGAAATTTTCTCGTTATTTTTTGTAGTTGGATACGGATTCAGTAATATATTACACTTGTATGTTTGAACGCCATTTCGATTGCCATATTTTATCGTATGTGAAGACATACTATAAAATCGGTCATAATGGCACAATATTGCATACTTTTATTTTCAGAATTGTTATATATTCTGCCAATTTGGCAAATAGAAGCAGAAATTATAAACCTTTTATTCTTTCATTGCGTAACAATCACTATATTTGCAACAATTAAAAATAGAATAGCATGATACAGGAATTGAAGGTAAGGAATTATCTTTCCTTCCGTGATGAAATAACATTCAGTTTTGAAGCCACCAAGGACACTATAAACGAAGCTTATCAAGTCGTAACAATTGGCAAGACTCGCCTTTTGCGTTTCGCAATGGTATATGGCGCTAATGCTTCTGGCAAGTCCAACTTGTTACGTGCGTTTGAATTCCTCAACAGCTTTTGGTTCAACAAGGCCGATGACATAGATGAGCCAACAGGTGCGATTCCTTTCCGCCTTGATGCTAACACTCCTAACGAACCAACAGATTTTAGTCTAAAGTTTTTTGTTGGTGAAGTCAGATATTGGTACCAGCTCAAGTTGACTTCCAAGACAGTTCTTAAAGAAAGACTGTTCATATATAATAGCGTTCAACCTACTTTGTTGTTTGAGCGCAAACTAGAAAATAGCCAGTCTGTTCTGTCATTCAACACTAAGGTTGTCAAGATAAGCGCAGCAGCACAAGAGGAAATTTCCCTCAAGTGCTTGTCAAATATGTCTTTTTTTGCAGCTCGCAATCAGGTCAATATTTCAATACCTCAAATTGATGAGGCTCGCGAATGGATGCGCAATTCATACCTTCCAGTCATATCGCCTGCTACTCACATGTTTGACTATGCAAACAATATGATGCGCAAGGATGATGCAGCCAAGACATATCTTTTGGATTTTATCCATCGCGCAGACTTTAATATAACAGGATTGCGAAGCAATAAGGTGTCAGAGTATGCCAGTACAAAGTCCATTGACACTTGGGAAACACTCTTTGAGCATACTGTGCGTAATGCGCGTGGTGAGGAAAAGTACACGATGCAGGAGAGTGATCAATCAGATGGTACTAAGAGGACATTTGGCATAGAGGCCGCGGTTTATACTGCCATTAAGCAGCAGGCATTCCTTATGATTGATGAGATAGAGGCGTCGCTACACCCGTCGTTGGTTGAGTTCATAATCGAAAAGTTTCTTCGTGAGACTGACAATCATTCGCAGATGCTCATCACATCTCATTACGATCCATTGCTTAACACAACCGATGATCTCATCCGTAAGGATAGTGTCTGGTTTACAGAGAAAGACGAGACGGGCCATTCTTCTCTTTTCTCTCTGGTTGAGTTCCGTGGTCTCAACAAGTTGGCGTCTATTCAAAAGGCATATCGCAATGGACGTTTCGGAGCATTGCCTAATATCAAATAGCAAGAGTTATGGCAAGGAAGAATGTACGTAATACCAACACGAAAAACACCCTTGAGGCAATCCCGACTATCATTGGAGCGGGAATAACCGAACAGTACTATTTCGAGCATCTCAAGAATTTGTTTGGATATCGCCTGAAAATACGTCCACGTTTTTTCGGCAATGAAAACATATACTATATCGAACAGCGTATTAGGCAAGTGCTCGACGAAGGTGGACGTGCCATCTGCATATTTGATGCTGATGTCACGAATTGGGATGCTGCTGAGAAGAAAAAACTTGAAGAACTCAAGCGTAAATATGGCAACAAGCCTGATGTCCTTATATGTGACAGTTTGCCTTCGATAGAATATTGGTTCCTTTTGCATTTCAGAAAGACTGCTAAATTTTTCACGACAAGCAAAGAGGCAGAAAGGGAGTTGTCTAGCTATATTCGTAACTATGAAAAACATGAACGTTTTCTTTCCAAGCCAGATTGGGTCATACAGATGACCGGTGATGAGAAACAAAATGATGCCATCACTCGTGCCAAGGAGATAGGCATGCAAGAAAATCAGTCATACACCAATGTGTATAAAGCAATAGAAGAACTGAAGAGTAAATAATAATGCTTGGTTGGCAGTCATAAGTAGCATGATTGACCAACCATTCTTTTTTTACCCTGCTTAAAATGATGCGAAACATATTCCGAACATCCATATCACCTCCAGCATCACCTTCTCTTCCAGTCTTCTACCCACCTCCTCCTCACATTTAACACATTTCCTTGCCCTTTTCTGCTCTTTTTGGCATATCTTTGCCTTATGTGCTCTTTTTGTGCACGTACGTATAAATAACATAAGCGTTTACATTCGCTTGTTTGGTTTGTTGGAAACTACCACTTTTCAGAACGGAACCGAAACAATGCAGAAAGTAGGCGCCACGAGGTGTTTATGTACACACTTCGGGGTGTGCCATAGGATTATTCCTGTAGCACACTTTTTGAAGTATTGCATATTCTCAAAGCGTGGTTGTCCGATTATCTCATTAGGTTCCGTGGGCTGTGGTAGGCCTCCAATAACAATGAGTTTTGTAGGACTTCCACGTTTGTCGTTTTTATGCGTCCTGTATATAACTGAATATGCCATTGGAAGTCTGGCGCCGAAACAAAAAAGACTCGCATAGACTACTAATGCACAAGATATCATGGGATAAGGAGACAGGAGGAGTTTTATTATCTTCACTGGTTACGAAAGATACACTTAGTATCTCTCCTCGTCCTGTATTTTCTGAAGAACTAAATCTTTTAGGACTTAATACTCTCGGTTGGCAATACCCTGAATGCCAAGAACCACTGATGTGGGCCATCAATAAAGAATACTACTATCGTGGTGATTTTGCATTTGAAGCCAAAGGTGCAAACATTTACGATAAGGCAACTATTGTGTTTCAGCCAGGCAAAGAGAAACTGACGCTAACCCCTATTGATGTTCATGCCATGTTGGAGAAAACAAAGGAGTTTATGTTCCTTTGCGAAAGTGAGGCAATTGAGTTCATTCGCGATACTTTCGATACATATAGCAAGGCCAACAAGATGAGCAAAAAACATGCAGCGAATGCTGTTGATTTTGATTCTCTTGTAGCCAAACAGGAGAAGAAAGCCAAGCAGAAGATGGCTATAGTAAAAGAAGACTGCGACAGCTTCGACATTATGCCTCTTATAGAAGCCGAGAAGCAAGGCAAGAAAGTGCTTCAAACCACTAAAGTTGATTATTTCTTAGCATCATTTTCAGGAGGCAAAGACAGTCAGGTTGTCCTTGACCTATGTACTCGTGCGCTGCCCCCAGATGCGTTTCAAGTTATATATTCTGATACAGGTTATGAACTTCCATCGTCACTCAATCTATACAAAGATGTTCAGAAATACTATCACAATTTGTTCCCTACACTCAAATTTAGCCTCGCTAAAAATCACGAGACTGTTTTGAATTATTGGGATAAAATAGGTTCGCCTAGTGATAAACATCGTTGGTGTTGTTCGGTAATGAAAACAGCACCATTGTACAGAATGCTAAAGGAACCTGAGACGAACAAGCAAGCAAAAGTTTTAGCGTTTGAGGGTGTACGATCAGAAGAAAGTGCAAAGCGTTCTGTTTATGAACGAATAGGCAAGGGAGTAAAACACTCTTTTGTCACCAATGCTAGGCCTATCCTAAGGTGGAATACGACTGAGATATTCTTGTATTTGCTTAAATATAATCTTCCTATCAATGAGGCATATCGAGTGGGCAAACCTCGTGTAGGTTGCATATTTTGTCCATTCTCATCTCCTTGGGATGACATGGTTGTCAATAATTGCTACAAAAACGAATTGTCTCCCTTCCTGACAAAAGTCGAAAATCAAGCAAGAGAACGCAAGATACCTAATTTTGAAGAGTACATAAAAGAAAGGAAATGGAAACTTAGAGCCAGTGGCAATCTTGTATCACAAAAGTCTTCCGTTGATTTTGTAAAGACCAACCCTAATCTAGTTGCGTTGGTTTCCAATTCTAAGGTTGATATAAACATTTGGTTGACTGCAGTTTGTGACTACGAGGTTTCGGGCGATGATAAAATAAAAAAAGGTGAGCTAAAATTCAACAATAAGATATTTACCTTCGAGATAAACTATAAGGATACTAATAACTACACGTTTACTCTGTACAATGCAGTTTCTGACATTATGCTAGTCAAGCAAATAAAGAGAGTATTGTATAAGGCGGTTTATTGTGTAAGCTGCGAAGTATGTGAGGTAGAGTGTCCGACTGGAGCATTATCAGTGCTTCCAAAGGTTCAAATAGATAAATCGAAATGCATACATTGCCATAAATGCCTAGAGTTTCATGACCACGGATGCATTGTGGCAGATTCATTAGTTACAAGTATGGAAAACAAGAAAAATGTCGGCAATATTTCCAAATATGGAACATTTGGAATACATGAGGAATGGGTTTCTGAATTCTTTGGAGATCCGCAGGTTTCTTTTTGGCTAGATGGCCAAAGTTCTCTTGGAAACAAGCAGGTGCCAAGCTTTAAGGCATGGCTTAAGGATGCGGAAATTATAGATTCAAAAAATGTATTAACTGAATTTGGTGAGTTCTGCGTAAACAACTTAGTAAACGATCCAGATTTAATTTGGTCTTTGATTTGGATTAATGTAGGATACAATTCAGAACTGGCAAAATGGTTTATTAACAATGTAAAGGAGAAAACACCGTTTGATAAACGTTTTCTCATAGAATCATCTTTCGATTATTTTTCCTTACAATTTAGCAGATCGACTATAGAATATGCTTTCGGTGCACTTTTGCAGTGCTTTACATATTCGCCAATAGGAGAAACGTTGAGGCAAGGAGAATCGTTTGACAAGAAGAGTCTTGTCCGTAACGAGTATGATGACATATCGGATATCGCTGTTGCCTATTCGTTATACAAATTCGCAGAAAAAAATGAGACCACGCAACTACGCGTTAAGGATTTTTACGAAGAAGACTGTCAGAATGGCGTCGCAAGAGAGTTCTGCCTTTCAAAAGAAAAATTCGAAAAATCGTTACGTCAATTAAATTCAGATAAAGATAGAATTCTTATTGCTGAATTAAATATGGGTCTTAATCATATTACACTGCAAGAAGGATTAACGCCTATACAAGTTTTAAATAAACTATTTTAAAATGGAGAATGCTTTGCTAATTTCTATGTATAGAGATGTTCTACGCTCTATGAAATGTCAAAAGAGTAAAGGCATGGTTAATTTGGCCAAGCCTACACTCCTGTTGTCAATTATAAAGATGGTGGATAATGGCAAGGTATCTAATAACATTTTCAAACTAGAAGATTTACGCATCACGTACGATGAGCTAAAGGAGAAATATTCAGTTAGCACACCATTTTGTTACCCTATATACCATATGGGAAGTGAAAGTTTTTATCATATCAATTGGGTTAATGGCCATGCTTTTATAAAGGTCTCTAATGACAAGTTTGTGCGTGAGAATATAAAGAGTATTTCTTTAGACAATGCTCTTTGGGATCTGTTACAGGACGAGTCATTGAGAAATGATTATACTGAATCTATTACTAAATTCTATATGTTATAAAATCTTGAATTATGGCTACAAAATATTCTGATGCAATAAAGATTCGCGAAACGAAATCGGCATACAACATAGAGACTGAAAGTGATGGAGAATGGAAAAACTTTATTCCAAATGAGCAGTTTAATTCCATACTTCAAACCGTAGTTAGTTCTGTTAGCAAAAAATCTGTTGACGAACATCGGTCGTTTTGGATTGAAGGCACATATGGTACAGGCAAGAGCCATGCTGCAGCAGTAATCAAACATTTGCTTTGCGACCCAGTTGAAGACATAACCGATTATCTAAAGGATGAATATGGAGCAAGCAAATATGATATACTTAGACAGTCGCTTTTGTCTCTAAGAAGTAATGTTCGTCTTTTGCCAGTTACTATGTATGGACAATGTTCTATGGCTCACAGTGACGATCTTTCGCTTCAGATCCAAAGTCATGTTCATTCGGCTCTTGAAAAAGCCAATATAAATGTAACTGTCAAAACTGATTTTGACAATTTTGTATCTCACATAGAGAGTCAACCTGCAATTTGGGATAATATCATCTTAAACGATGCAGAGCTTCAGTCTTATGCCCCAGATAGAAATAAACTCATTAAGGATCTAAAGGTATACGATTCATCAGTTCTCACCCTTATGAAGAATGCTCTTCGAAACTCTGGTCTTCATGTCCGTCTTGAGCAAGAGAATCTTTGTAAATGGTTTTTTGAAGTCCAAGACGAACTCGCAAGAACTACAGAGTACAGTGGTATATTACTGATTTGGGATGAGTTTACCGACGTGATGACATCTGATATCGTACTATCTCTTCTTGTCGACTTACAGAAGCTTGCAGAAGGAACGATGGATATGAAGAATAATTCATATTTCTTCCATATTGCCCATCCGTCTGCCCTCGATAATCTTAAGGCAGAAGACAGAACAAAAACAATGGGTCGATATCGCTTCATGAAATATAACATGGAGCCTGTCAGTGCATTTAAAATCATGTCTCGTAAGTTCATTCACGAACAGGATGAGAGCACAGAAGCTTTTAAGGCTTATCATGGGATGACCGATAAATACTTTGCTCAGATGCGTGAGGTCTATGAGAAGTATGCATCCACTTCTAACAATCCATCAGAAACAGTCAACGACCTTAAGCAATTATTCCCGGTACATCCATCAACAGCTAATTTGGCGACATACTATGCACGTGAAGCTGGTTCGTCGTCTCGAAGTGTATTTGAATTCTTAGGTAGTAACCCTGCTATTAGAGAATTCCTTGACAACGAACAAAAATTTGCTAACGCAGATATGATTACTAGTGATTATCTGTGGGATTTTGTTCTTGATGAGTTTAATAGCAAAGTCACAAAATATGGCATAGTCACAGAACGATTCAACTCATATAGACTGCATGTGGCGAACAAGAGCGAAAAACATTTAGCTGTGTTTAAATCTATCTTGTTGCTAAATGCCCTCAACAATATAGCAAACCACGAAACCGTTACTCCTAGTGAAGAGAACATACGGAATATGTACGTAGGCACTCCTATAGATGCAGAGATGGATGATATCCTATCATGGATAAACGATGAGAGTGTCGTTCAACGTTCACCTCAAGGTATTTATGAAATTCGTTTTTCAGCCCTCGACACAAAGGAGATTGAAACTCTCAAGGCAAAACTGTTGAGTAACGATTTTAAATATACATCTCAAATTCTTCATTATGGAGATTCCGCTCAAAAAGAATTTGACAAACTCTTCAAGGGTGTTAACAGACCATATAAATTCGATTTTTATTCCGAAGACACAAATGAACACACCTTGTTGAATAAGGTAGAGAATGGATTGTCTCAAGCAGCGGATTACGAGGTCTTTATGGCTTTGATGATGGCTAGAACTAATAACGAACTTGCATCATTGAAGGCTATCGCGACAAAAGCGTCCGCTGATGATCGGTTCAAGAATGTTGCTTTCCTAGTTTTTGATGCGCAACTAGGCAGTCAAGATTTCGACAGATTTATAGAATATCAAGCAAATGCCTTGTGCGCCAACCAACATGGATTCGCTGACCAAACAAAATCTCATACAGACAATGCTAAAGCCATCATTTCTGACTGGGTGAAGAACATGAAGGCAAACACATGTACTTTATACATCCAAAATGATTGTTCTACACTATCTGTAAGACAATTACCTGTTACAATAAATACGACTATAGCACCTCGCATTTTCAGCAAAGGCCCTGAGTCGTGTGATATAATTAGGCTTGGTAATACTCAGACATATTGGGTTAAGCAACACTCTAGAGGTACTGCAGATAATGTCCTTTCGTTTAATACCAAGGATGAAATTTCATCACGCTGTACTGGTCCAGCCAAGCACATGTCACTTCTTCTTCAAGACAGTGTTGATGACAATCTCAATTTTAAATCAGACATAGACAAAACACACCCTCTTTATGTTGTATTCCAATTTGTTAAATCAAAAATTGAGCACTCCGATAAGACAACAAACTTCAACCTTGCTGATAAACTTCGAGATCTAACGAAAGCACCTTACGGCCTTTTCCCTTCGCATTCGGGTTATGGCTTGGTGTCTTTCGCTCTGAAACCTTATGTTGATAAGGTATTCGACACCAACGGAAAGCCTATCAATGCTCAGCGAATGCTAGAACTTGTTGCCGATACTTTCAAGATATGGGAAAATGGAGGTAGCGGTAACAACCATAAGGTTGATGTTAAGTTCGAAACCAAGGAAGAAGGCTCTATTGCGAAGGGACTAATTTCTCTTTTCAAACTTAATGAACTTAAGGATTACAAGGATGTTTCAAGTCTAACAGACACTCGTTGGGCTTTACGCAGAGCATATTGTAAAGAAGTAGGATATCCTTTATGGACACTTAAACATTCTGATAAACTCCAAAGTATTAAATGCAAGGATAAAATTTGCAAGTTGACTGACAATATCATAGCAATTTGTGAAGAGATCGGTACGAAAAATCCAGCCCTTCTATCAGAAACTGATAGTCTACTTACAGAAGTGAAGTATGAATATGCGACTCTTCTTGATAAAACAGAGAATTATTTTGAGAACGGTTTTCACAACTTCCTTTTGGCTGACGAAATAGTCAATCTCTCAGATAATGATTACAACGATGCTGTTGAGTACATCAGGCGACACATGGAGTTAGAAGCTGGATTATGGAAAGAAGCGGCTGTCATCGAGCAGTTAAAAAATTGGAGGATTGCCACTTCGAAGCCTGTCCCTGAACCTGAGAATGAAAATAGGAATGATGACAATCATGATAACAATGAAAAAATAGAGACGGTTGAGACAGAAAACAACATAATAGCACAAAAGAAAGATAGTGCTCGTGAACGAATCAAAAAGATAGGTACAATTCAAGAAGCAAAAAGGTTGTTAGAGACACTGTGTGATCTTGATAATATCACAATTCTCGATGCAATACTAAAAAAGTAGTCTATGTACGAGCAGTTTAATACATACGAAGAATTAAAAGACAGGCTTGACTCCGACCGTCACATTGTTGGCGCAGGTGCAAGTACGGCCAATAGATTCCCAGTGAGGTTTGTGCTATTCGACAATTTCCGTGATTGCTGTAGATTTGTCGAAGATTTAATGCACATTCCGCACATGGACATCGAACGTTTAGAGAATTGGATGGACGTCGATTACCCAGACACAATGCTTACCCATAAGCGTTTGGCAGATGATATTCGGGAAGTTATTACAAAGACTCCATCTGAATATCGGGTAATTATGCCATTCTCAGAACTTGCTCGTTTCTACAACAACTCTCCTGAAAAAGCAGAGTTCAATTCGCTTATTAATACCATTAAGAGTTTTGACACATCAAGAACTGGATTTGAGAAACAACAACGTGTATATATTCCAATTGTCGGACTTCAAGGCAAAATGGAACATTTCAAAGACGATTCTCAATCGTTTATTTGGTATTTCCATAATGATGACCGTCAACTTGACTATCGCCTTATTTTGACAAACAAGTCAACATTTGGAGTTCGCGGGCTCGATTCGAAATACAATGTTGCCGAAAATGTTTCTCAGTGGCTTAGCTTTTGGCAGTTCCCTCAGTTGCAATCCAACATCATTTCGACTTCCCCTGCAATTTTTGCTCATGCCAAGTATGCACAACCAGATAACGCTTTTAGTTATTGTGTGTGTAATAACGCCTATGAGTTTTTGACTAAAGGATTACAGCTTGATCTATCCAGCATAGAATATCGAGAAGAAGAAAGCAACTATTGGGAACAACTTGCTCAACGAATTGATATTACAGACTTTAAGTTTGATTCTTTCTTTAATGCTCAGTTTGGTATATTTAATCTTGCTGACTATAATATATTCTTCGAGACATGGTTCAAGAATAAGAATCCATACATGCGATGGCTTCTCGCCAAATATTATACTAGTAAGTTTTGCAATCAGGGGTATATTTGTCGTGTACTAGAAAATCTCAATAGTTATTCTGATGTCGCTTTCGTTAAGGAACTTGCAATTACCATATTCAAGTTAGACAACCCAGAAGAGCACATTGCCGAACGACGAATAGGTATGCAAATGGCAGCCCAAAATGGGCTTGAACTGCCAACAGAAGTTCAACAATACATAATAGACAAAATTAAGGAAGAGGAGAGTAACAGTGGTATTCTATCAGCAATAAGATATCTATCATCGCTTACTCTTGAAGAGAAAAAACTTATATTAAAGTGGTATAGTGAGGGTAAGATTCAAAAGAGTGACTTGTTGAATCTATATCCAGATTTATATTACTATCTCGGCAGAACTATGGCATCATCAGAGGAAGCCTGGGTTCTTGACTATTTCGACTGCTACAAAGAAGCTAAAATATCCAACAAATATACGGATGCTATATCTCAGTATATTGAAGACAAAAATAAAAACGAATTATCTCATCATGGGTGGGCTTCGAAATTTTCCGATACCCGCACCCTTTTGTACAATCGCCCAGACATAAGTAGTTATTATTGGATTGATGGACTTGGTGTTGACTGGATTCCATTCATCCAACAGATTGTCAAGGAACACGAGCAAGATGGCTACTATCTTAACGAAGCCTTTATTGCTACAGCCAAACTGCCTTCTCGTACTGACATAAACAAAGTCAATATTCAGAATTTAGGTGGCGAAAACCTATACAAAGTTGGAGATCTTGACGAAGCTGCCCACAAAATTCGACCATATCCTCAGTATGTAATCGAGGATATGGTAGAGGTCAGAAAGGTTATTACCAAGATTCTTATTGACCATCCTGGTGAAAAGATTGCCATCATCTCAGATCATGGCATTTCATATCTCTCTCAACTGTGTCAAGGTCATAATCTAAGTGGATATTCTTCTGACCATTGGGGGCGTATAGCTGAAACTTCTTTAAAGACATTAGTTGTCAACGATGACAAATACATTGTCATAGACAGTGATAGAAAAAAAATACTATGTGCTTTAAAGCATGAATCATTGCTTAAGAAAGTTCCTGATGGTATGGGTTGTCATGGTGGTTGTACTCCAGAAGAACAACTTGTTCCTGTGCTTATTATCTCACCAGACAAGATGGTTACTTCATGGCAAGCTACATTAAAGACATTTGATGTGGCCGAAGCCAATCCAATTGTAGAGATTAACATAAATGGCAATGTTTCAGCGTTCCCTATGCTCGAATATGATGGCCACATGTATGGTCTTGCAAAACATGGAGTGACGTATTCAAGCGATCGTCTTAATCTCAACAAGGATGTGACCACTGTGACACTACATGTCGGAACTCAGACAAAATCATTTACTATAAACATTAAAATGGCCGCTCAAGAAGACGACCTATTCGCATTTTAATCATGAATGAAAGTATAGTAAACAAAGTTAAAACATATCTAGGAGCTCAGTCTCTTTATAAGGACAGCGCTACAACTAATAACCTCTTTGCTGGTCGGAATCTACCTTCGTTTGTAAAGGATTACTTATTGAAACGATTTGCGAGAGGCGAGGAAATAGACCGTGCAGCTCTAACAAGTTTCCTCAATACGGTCATGCCTACTGGTGACATTCGAAGTTCACTTATATCAGGACAGGAAGTCACCTTGCTAACTCGCTTTTCTGTTAACATCGATCTAGTACATAATGTACGAAGATTTGGAATTCCAGATTTAGGAATAAAGGAACGTGAAGGACAGATTCCTGACTATGTAGCAGCTAAGCATCCAGAACTTGTTGATGGTGAGATGTGGGGTATCATTAAGATGTGTCTTCTTCCTGATGATGAGGGGAAGAAGAGTCACGTTGAAATGGTCGACTTCAAACCATTTAAACCATATACGACAATCGATGTAAGTTTCATTCAGGAAGTTAGAAAGAATTTTTCGACTGAAGAATGGCTCGATCTCATTATCTCCTCTATGGAGTATGAACCGGACTCATTTGATAGTATGCATCAGAAACTTGAATTCATAACTCGTTTGCTGATATTTGTTGAACCTCGTCTCAATGTTATTGAGCTTGCACCCAAAGGGACTGGCAAATCATACGTTTTCAACAACATCAGTAAGTATGGTTGGCTTGTAAGTGGCGGTAAGGTGACACGTGCAAAACTTTTTTATGACCGTGCAAAGGACCAAGCTGGCATATTGAAAACTCATGACTTTTGTGGATTCGATGAAATACAAACAATTGTTTTCCAAGAGCCAGACGAGTTACAAGGCGCCTTGAAATCATACCTAGAACAGGCAAAAGCAACCATCGGAGACAAGGAATTCACATCGGAGTGTGGCCTAATATTAATGGGCAACATTGAGATTACAGATGGAAGACCACGTAACAAATGCTATTTCAAGGAATTACCAACATCGTTTAATGAATCAGCACTGCTTGATAGATTCCATTGTTTCATAGAGGGATGGTATTTACCTCGCATCCACAAGGACATGATTTACAAAGGTTGGACAATGAACATGGAATACTTCTCTGAAGTTATGCATAATCTCCGTGTTCAGAATGTTTACGGTGAACTCTTCGATAAACTTATATGTTATGAAGGCAAGGCAGATATGCGAGACTCTACAGCTATCAAGCGTATTGCGACGGCCTACATGAAGCTTTTGTTTCCACATTGGACTAAGGTAGAAGATGTAAGCAAGAGTGACTTCGACACATTCTGTTTGCAACCCGCAATTCGCCGCCGTGGGATAATCCGCGAACAACTTCATTTGCTAGATCCTGAATACAAAACTGATATGCCTGTGGTATATATGAAGTAAAATTATGGAATTGTCATAACAAAGACAACTTGTCATTGCGTGAATAAATCAAGCCTTAATAATCAAGGTTTTATAACGGTTTAAAATAATAACATGAATAATATTTTGTCAATAATAGCTTCTATAGCATCCATTGTTGCTTTGTTTTTGTACTTATACGATAAATTTGCAAGAAAAAAGAAGCTTAGATGCATTGTTCGCACTTACCCTTTGTTGAAGAGTGGGGTGCCTATTCATGAACAAATGAAACTTTCTTTTAAAGACAAGGAAATAAAAAATCTTTTTTGTTCAAAGGTTACTATTTGGAACGATGGAAAACACACAATTAGATATAGTGATCTTGTCGAGAAGCACCTATCTGTTAAAAATATAGATAATGGTTCTATTTTGGATGCTGGAATAGACAAGATAACTGATGAGAGCAATAAGATTAAGCTAAGTCCTAATCGCAATATAACTTTGGATCATTTAGAGCCCAAAGATGGCGCTGTTTTTTTGATATATCATACAGGGACCAATATTAGTATTGAAGGTAAAGTTCTTGATGGGAAATTTTTGATTGACAACAATAGTGATTGGCATAATAAACACAAAAGAAAGATTAGAAGATTAAGGCGTCTTTCTAACTATTTAAAAGTATTGATTTTGACAATATACTTTGGTTGCGCTTTGTATTATTATCTTACATATTGGGGAATAATCGCTTTTGACCCCAAGCCAATGACAATAGAAGATTATCTCAAAATAGCTAATACCTTTTTTATTGCAGGATTAATAATTGTGGTATTGCATTTTTTGTCCAAGTTAGACTTCAGTAGCATTCCACAGAAACTAAAATGACACTTCCTCAACCCACTAATAAAAAAACTCGGAACTGCCATAAACCGCAGATCCGAGTTTTCTTTTCTACTTACCCCAAGTCTCACTCCCGACATCGAAGCACGGACAAGCCTTGTCACTATACTCATTATGCCCATGCACCGAAGCACCGAAGTGAACCACTAAGCCACCGACCAACCATTTCAACGCAGCTTTCTGTTTCGCTGTCCTGGTGTCCTTGGGTGTCTTGCCATCTTTTGCCAGACCACCGACATACACAACTCCTATCGAGTTGGCATTATGACCTTCACAGTGTGCACCTACGGCTTCAATGTTCCGGCCATTCTCTACACGTCCATCGAGGTGTATCACGTAGTGATAGCCTATGACGTTGACGCCTCTCGCCTTGTGCCATCTGCGAATCTCGTCTGCACTCACTTCACGCCCTTCAGGCGTTGCAGTGCAGTGTATTATTATCTCGTTTATTTCTCTCATATCGTTAAGTTTTTAGGCGTATAGGTCAATTTACGTGGTATTCTGATATAGGTATCTCTCTATAGGTCAAATATTCAGAGAATCGACGACAACACATATACTAATGGCGCAATAACATTCACTGATGCCAAGTATGATAATTTTATAGAGACAGAGAATGGAATTATTCCTATTGATGTTACTGTTGAACAGGTAAAAGGCAGAAAAGAATTAAGAGTTGTTCCTACGAATAAGACTGAACTCTCTATAGCTGCATTCCATGGTACAGCGTTAAGACATGGCACAAAGCCTTTTGACAAGTTTGACTGGATAGGGCATCAGCTTGAAGGTGAGGGAGCAATGATATTCGGTGCTGGTTCGTATATAACTGGTTCCGAAAATATTGGTCGCGGATATGCTGGTGTGGCTAGGGATAAGAAAGTTAAAGATTTAATGAAATATTATAAAGCCCTGTTCTTGATGTTGTCTACAGCCCGTGCAGACTAGTGTGTCTTCATCCTGATTCTGCAATCTTGGGTCGCAAATGAGACTAGGTGTATGTATTTCAAAAAAATGCGATAACTTTGTGTTGTCTTTCTACTATGAGTGTCTTGTCACGATTTAAGGTCAACGAATATGTTGTTGTGGTCTATAGATTTGCATTGCTCATGCTTATCTATTCCTTGTTGCGTGTTTGTTTCTGGTTGATGAACGCCGACCTTTTCCCCGATGTGACATGGGGAGATATGCAGATGATTATGGTGGGAGGCATGAGGTTTGACGTGAGTGCCCTCATTTATTTGAACATCCTCTTTTTTGTGATGTATCTTCTGAGTTTTCGGGCAAAGCAGAATAGGGTATATAGGAAGATTGTTGATGCAGTATTCTTTTCTTTAAATGGATTTGGTATATTATTGAACTGCATTGACTTAGTGTATTACCGTTTTATCTTGAAACGCACCACATTCAATGTTATTGACATATTGGGCAACGAGAGTAACTGGTGCAGTCTGATAGCTCAGATGGCGGTGGACTACTGGTATGTCGTTGTTGTCTTTGCCGTGGCCATGGCGTTATTCATAGTGGGTACAAGGAGAGTGGAGCCAGTGTTGACGCCGATAAAGAACAATGTGGCGTATGCGGCTATCGGAGTGGTGGTTGTCGCGTTGATAGCCACGTTGTCGGTGGCCGGCATAAGAGGAGGGTTCCGTCATAGTACGAGGCCCATAACGCTCAGCAATGCTGCGGCGTACGTCAGTTCGCCCGAAGAGAGCTGGATAGTGCTCAATACGCCATTTTGCGTGATACGCACGATAGGTAAGAAGAGCTTTGTGAGATATGAGTTTTTTGAGCAGGAAGAGCTAGAGCAGGTATTTACGCCATGTCGAGAAGGGCGCTGGCAGACAAGTGGTGATAGTCGTGCGGCAAGTGATGAGAGGAAGAATGTAGTGATATTCATACTCGAGAGCTTCAGCAGAGAGTTTCTTGGTCGCTTCAATAAAGACCTGGAGGGTGGTGGATATAGAGGATATACGCCCTTTCTTGATTCGTTGGCAGAGCACAGCATGATATACACAAACGCATACGCCAATGGACGCAAGTCGATAGATGCAATGCCTTCGGTATTGGCATCGATACCATCACTCACGATGCCGTATGTGGTGAGTGAATATTCGAACAACAGAATCAATAGCATAGCCAGCTTGCTAGGTGAAGAGGGTTATCAGACAGCGTTCTTCCACGGAGCGCCCAACGGATCGATGGGCTTTGACGCATTCGCAAGGATAGCGTCGTTTGGGTCGTATGTCGGTAGGGATGAATATGGCAATGATGAAGATTTCGACGGCATGTGGGGCATCTGGGATGACAAGTTCATGAGCTTTTATGCAGATGAGCTATCGAAGATGAAGGAGCCTTTCTGCACAGCCTTATTCTCATTGTCGTCGCATCATCCGTACAAGGTGCCCGAGCGCTATGAAGGAAAGTTCAGAAAAGGCGTCTTGCCGCTAGAGGAGTGCATTGGGTATACCGATCATTCGCTGAGACTGTTTTTCGAGAAGGCAAAGAGAGAGGAATGGTTTGACAATACACTGTTTGTCATTACAGCCGACCACAGCATAACGCCAGAGCATGATGAGTATAAGAACAACGCCATGGCGTTTGCGGTGCCTATAATGTTTTATTGTCATAGTGACAGCACATTGGTGGGAGAGGATGTACGGCTAGCTCAGCAGGCAGATATAATGCCGAGTGTGTTGTCGTATTTAGGGTATGAGAAACCATACGTAGCCTTTGGTGTCGATCTGTTTGATGAAAAGGAGGAACGTTTTGTTGTCAACTATCTCAATGGCGTATATCAGATCATGGTAGGTGATGTCATGGCCTATTTTGATGGTGAGAGATTGACAGGAGTGTTTGACAGGAAGAGAGACCCCATGCTGCTCAACGACATCAAAGATGCGGGCGATTATGGTCATATAGAGAATAAGATAAAAGCATACATACAACAATATGACAGCAGGATGATAGACAATCGTTTGACTGCTAGCAAGGAATAGATATGAAGAGAATATTTACCATAGCATTGGCATTTGTTTGCCTAGTTGCCGGAGGTCAGGAAAGGCCAAAGATAGGACTTGTCTTGAGTGGTGGTGGTGCCAAGGGACTGGCGCACATTGGAGTGTTGGAAGCCATAGACAGTGCAGGTCTTAACATAGACTATATCACCGGAACGAGTATGGGAGCCATCATAGCGGGCATGTATGCATCGGGCTATAATGGCAAGGAGATACGAAAGATGGGGGAGACCATGGACTGGATGGCAGCGATCATGAGCGGTACAACCAGGTATGAAGACCTCAACATAGATGCCAAGGACACGTATGGCAACAGCATAATAGAGTTGCCTGTTGACGATGGTTTGAAGCTGAAGATGCCAACAGGCGTGTTTGAGCCTCAGGAAGTTATCTTGAAGCTAGAAGAGATATTCTTCCCTGTGTATAAGACAAAAGACTTCAGCAAGCTCAAGATACCGTTCAAGTGTATCGCCACCGACCTGCGTGATGGAGGTGCTGTAGTGCTTGACAAGGGCGACATAGCCTTTGCCACACGAAGCAGCATGGCCATTCCGGGAGTCTTCTCGGCGACCAAATATAGAAACACGCGACTCGTAGATGGTGGTGTTGTGCGTAACTTCCCCGTGCAGGACGTGCGTAGCATGGGAGCCGACTATGTGATAGGTGTCAACCTGTTTGAGGGACTGACAGACCCTAATGACCTCACCAATGCCCTAGACGTCATGATGCAGGTGATAAATTTCCGTGATGCCAACGACCTTGTAGAAGAGAAGAGCATCTGTGACATGGTGTTAGAGCCCGATGTGACAGGCTTCTCAGCCGCCAGTTTTGGATCAAGCGCCACGTTGCTAGCCATAGGTGACAGCATAGGAAGGGATTTCTATCCGTTCTTCAAGCATCTGGCCGATTCACTCTACAGAGGGTATGGAGTAGAGTATAACAAGGCAGAGGGCATAGGAGAGTATGCCAAGAAGGTCAAGATAGAGTCGTTTAGCATTGAAGGCTTGAAGCATACGGACGACAAACTGCTCATAGACAATATGGGACTCCACAGGGGAGGCGAGTATACGGTACAGCAACTCAATGAGGCAGTTAGGAGAGCGCATATATCGCAGTATTATAACTATATACGTTATGAACTTAATCCAGTAGATGAAGATAATGGAGTTTGCTTGAAGCTCATCGTAGAAGAGTTGCCAATGTCGTTTGTCAATGTAGGACTGTCGTATAACACCTTTACGGGTGCCTCGCTCATGTTTGGCTATAAGCGTAAGAACCTGTTTACCCGTCGCGCCTTGACCGAGGTGAAGCTCGCCATATCTGGGGCGCTAAGAGCGCAGGCATATCACAAGATGTATTTCGGTGATGACTTCAACCGCTATGCCAAGTTGCAATATGACATCTCGATGTATGACATCTCGATATACGGCAAGCGCAAGAAAGAAGCCCAGTATGGCTACAAGCATAGTGACATTTCAGCCTCGTTATGTCATGTGACGACCAAGAACTCCGACTGGCTTGTGAGGGCAGGCTATGAGAGCTTCATGCTCAGTCCGGACGTAGTCAACGACTCTGTGCCCTACGACGGACGTGTGAAGAACCCGTATCTCAACATAAGAGGTCGTCATTACACCCTCAACCGTCGTTTTCTGCCTCAGAAAGGCAGAGATACCGAGTTTAACCTCTATATAGGCATTCATCCGCTATATAGGCTGGACGGCATGAAATATCTGCATGGAGAACATGACAATGTATATAGAGCCACATTCCGTTCGACGCTCTACCAGGCATTGAATGACAGAGCAACCATATACGAGGGTATGGGAGTGGCGGCGGCATACGGAAGCAAAGTCTTTGTGCACGACACATACCTCGGCGGCTTCCATTCGTTCCTGCCAAGTCACTTTGAGTTTGCCGGCATCAACACCGCATCGATACAGGCGCCGACACTGGCGATGGTCAAGCTAGGCTTCCAGTATAACGTGATAGACAAGCTATATGCCCGACTTCAGGCGAATTCAGCTGTCAAATTCCTGTCGCTAGACAAATATTTCGGTAAGGACAAGATAGAGGGGCAGAAGTTCAATGTAGAGCAATGGGTGCATGGTGTAGCAGCCACAGTAGCCTATGACTTCTCGTACTTGCCATTTGACGTCACCCTGCAGTATTCGCCAGAGTACAAGTTTGAAGTCTTGGTAAATGTAGGTTTCTATTTCTAAAACATGCAGACTATGAATGAAGACGAATACTACACCATAGAAGAGCCGGCCGAGGGCATATACAAGGAGAAGGGCAGCAGGTTTCTGTCCTTTGCCTATCCGGTTTTTTCGCAGGACGAGATAAAGGATATACTGGGGCAGATAGAGAAGAAATACCACGATGCGCGCCACAGGTGCTATGCGTGGAAGCTCGGCATGACAGAGGACAACTTCCGAGCAAACGACGACGGCGAGCCATCGGGTACAGCAGGAAGGCCTATTTATGGGCAGATATTGTCGAATAACCTCACCAATGTGCTTGTGGTGGTAGTCAGATACTTCGGAGGCATAAAGCTAGGCACTGGCGGCCTTATTGTAGCCTACAAGACAGCCACAGCCGATGCCTTTGCCAATGCCAGCATCGTCATGCGCAAAGTGATGGACACATACGATGTGAGATTCTCATACGCAGCTATGAACGACGTGATGAAAGTGATGAAAGACGCCAACTTGACCATGCAAAACCAGCAGTTTGATCTTAGCTGTTCGTTCCGCGTTGCTATGCGTCAGGGCATGTCGGAAAGTGTGGTTGAGAGACTGCAGTCGATAGAGTCTGTTGAGGTGGAATATATATCGTCGATATAGGTGTTCTTGTTGAGCTAAACCCTATATTTGCAACAGATAAAGCTGAAAACAAATATATCTATGAATGTAATACACTTATTTGATGGCATGAAGACAAAGTTTGTCGTTGTTGCTGCATCTATGCTTATGGTCGGCGTTTCTTATGGCCAGAACAAGAAACAGAAAAGTGCTCAGGAAGACTACATAGTCAAAATTGAGACTGGCAAAGTGCAAGGCTTTGAACAGGAAGGTACACAGGCGTTTCTGGGTATCCCGTATGCTAAGGTTGAACGATTCATGCCTCCACAGCCAGTAGAACATTGGGATGGCGTGAGAAAGTGCGATCATTGGGGCCCTATGACTATGCAGTGGATGGGCGATCGCGAAGTGCCAGAGAACGTGATGAGCGAGAACTGCTGCGTGCTCAATGTATGGACTACCGACCGTAAGGCTAAGAAGCCGGTCATGCTATGGTTGCATGGAGGTGGCTTTGACATGGGCACATCGGAGTGGAACCCAGGCATGGGGCTAGCCAAGAACGACGTGGTAGTTGTGAGCATCAATCATCGCTTGAACATACTTGGCTTCCTAGACCTCTCGACAGTATCAGACAAATATAGATATTCAGCCAATGTAGGCATGCTCGATGTAGTAGCCGCTCTCAAGTGGATACACAAGAACATAGACCAGTTTGGTGGTGACGCCAGCAACATAACCGTCTTTGGCGAGTCGGGTGGTGGAGGCAAGGTAGGCACGCTCCTATGCATGCCAGAGGCCAAGGACCTTTTCAGCAAGGCAATAATACTTAGTGGCACGATACTCAATGTCAATACCAAAGAGATGTCAGAGTCGCTTGGCGAGGCCGTGTTGGCAGAACTAGGCATCACGAGAGAGAATATAGACAAGATAAACGAAGTGCCATATAAGGAACTCTACCAGGCCGGTCAGCGAGCCATGGGCAAGAGCATCGGTACACGCAAGCCAGGCACGCCAATGATGTGGGGCTTCGGGCCATCGCCAGACGGTGAGGTGCTGCTTCAGCAGCCCTTCCAGCCAGGATTCCCATCATTCTCAGACAGCAAGCCAATAATCATTGGCACGACATTCAATGAGCTACAGCGCTTGACCTACGACAAACAGATCACCCTAGCTGAGGCGCGTGAGCAGCTAGAGCCAGTGTTTGGAGAGAGGACCGACGAATATATCAACGCGTTTGATGAGGCATGGCCAAATCATTCGGTCAATGACCTGCTCTCGATAGATCATCTGTTCCGTCCGAAGACCATCATCACAGCCGACCATATCACAGCCCATAGGCAAGCGCCAGTCTATATGTATATGTTCACATGGAAGTCGCCAATACATCAAGGCTCAGTGCATGGCCATGAATTGAAGTTCTGCTTCAGCACCCTCAACCATGGAGGCGATGAACTGCCAGAACCAACAGCCGACGACCAGGTGCTAGCCGACAAGATGAGCGCCGCATGGGCACAGTTTGCCCACACAGGCAATCCGAATATCGAAGCCTTGCCAGCATGGAAGCCATATACGGCAGAGGGAGGTGACATGATGATATTCGACTATAACTGCTATGTTCGTAACAATCCCGACCGTAAACTGGCGGAGATTATAAACGACTGCTGCTTCAAGCAGCTTAAGGAGTTCAATGCTAAGATGCTCGAGAAGCAGCCATTCACCACTATGACGACCAATATAGGCGGCGGATATCCACGACTCCTAGCTGACAATAGTGTACTCTTCCGTGTGCGAGCCAATAACGCATCAGACTGGCGAGTGTCGCTTGATCCCGACTGTCGCTTCTACATACAGCAAGATGGCTCGTGGATGGCGCATACCAAGCCACTCGTAGAAGGCTTCCATTACTACTGGTTCAGTGTGAATGGGGTAGATGTGGCAGACCCAGCGAGCAAAAGTTATTTCGGCTGTGGGCGCATGACAAGTGCCATAGACATACCAGAAAAAAACGTTGATTTCTACGACCGCAAGGATGTCCCTCATGGACAGGTGAGACAGATGGAATACTATTCGGACGTGAGAGGCGAGAATGTAGGCGTATGGGTTTATACACCAGCAAGTTATGAGCAAGGCAAGAAACATTATCCCGTGCTCTATCTGCAACATGGCGGAGGAGAGGACGAGACAGGATGGGTGAATCAAGGCAAAGCCAACTACATCCTAGACAACCTTATAGCCGAAGGCAAGGCAAAAGAGATGATAATCGTGATGGCCAACGGCACATTCAACATACCAGGGACACCGTTTGGATATTCAATAGAAGGCATCAAGCCATACGAGAAAGACCTTACAGAGAGCCTGATACCATTCATAGAGAAGCAATTTCGAGTAAAGAGAGACCGCAAGAGCAGAGCGTTGGCAGGACTCTCCATGGGAGGTGGGCAGACCTTCTTTGCCGGACTGCAGCATACGGAACTATTTGCACATCTAGGCATATTCAGCACAGGTGTGTTTGGCGGCATACGCGAGAGCAAAGGATTTGACGCAGAGGCATCGATGCCAGGGCTTATAAGCAATGTGCAGAGATATAACCAAGAGCTATCGACATTCTATGTGTCGGTAGGTGCCGACGATATGCGCATCACACCAACGCGCAAGGCTGTAGCCGACATGCAAGGGAAAGGACTGAACATAATCTTCAACACCTTCCCAGGAGACCATGAATGGCAAGTATGGCGTAAGTCGTTACATGACTACGTGCAGAAGATATTCTAGAAACAGATTCGGATAAGAATTAGAGAGTTGATGTCACGCTTGTGATATCGACTCTTTTTTGTTGTATGTCAAGTAGTTATAATATAGTATTAGATTCTTGTCCCAAACGGGAGTTTTGTCTTAGAATAGATTGTTCTTTTTGTATGTTATATAAACCTTTTTGATGTGTTGGACGTAAAATTATAAACAGTGGGCTTAATGCTAGGATTGACGGAGTAATTGAGGCTGAAAAATGCCATCAGAGAGCCGTAAAAATCTTGTGTTTTGTTTCGCTTTTTCGAAATATTATATTTTATTTTGCAAAAAAATACATTCATTATGGCAACATTGAAGAAATCACGCGACAAGAAGGTCGCAGGAGTATGTGGCGGAGTCGCTAATTATCTTGGTATTGATCCTACAATCATGAGAATAATCTGGTTGTGTGCTGTGCTTTTTGCCGGTACGGGACTTCTTCTTTATCTGATAGCATGGCTTGTAATGCCAGATTAGTATTTTAAGCTTTAACCAAATAAAAAAACTCTAAATAAAAACCATGGATCGCTCAAGGGAAATTAAACAAGTTGATACAGTAATCAAGCTTTTTGAACGTAGTGTAAGGATGTATAAAGGCAATCCTCTCATTTACGAGAAGAAAGACGGTGTTTATTGTCCTACGGCGTATGAGGATGTGATGGCTATGGCCAAGAACTTTGGCGCGTCACTTCTGAAGCATGGTTTGAAGAGAGGCGACAGGGTAGCTCTCTTGGCGGAAGGCCGACTGGACTGGCTTGTTGCCGAGCTTGGTATGTTTTATGTTGGCATAGTCAATGTGCCATTGTCGGTAAAGCTTGATGCGGAGAATGAGGTAGCCTTCAGACTGGAACATTCTGGTGCGAAAATGATTATCGTATCGCGCACACAGGCATCAAAGGCAGAGCAGATAATAGACAAATTGCCGAGTCTTGTAGGTATCATATACTTCGATGAGAAGTCGGATTCGAAGTGGGCACTATCGTTCCAGACGATGCTCAAAGAGGGTAAGGTGTTCAGAGAAGATGAGGAGACGCGTGACATCTTTATTGGTGCGTGCGGCAAGGTTCTGCCAGACGACCTGGCAAATATCTCGTACACCTCGGGTACTACAGCAGCTCCTAAGGGCATCATGCTTACTCAGCGCAACTATGCGGCGAATGCCATACAGAGCTGTTCGAGAGTGAAGATATTGCCATCGGCACGTTCGCTCACTATATTGCCTTGGGATCACTCGTTTGCCCACACAGCCAACCTCTATTGCTTCATCTACTACGGAGCAAGTGTGGCAGTTCAGGAGATAGGCAAGACACCTATTGAGACACTTAAGAACATACCAAAGAACATCAAGGAGATACAGCCAGACATCATGATGAGTGTGCCAGCCATCTCGAAGACATTCAGAAAGAATATCGAGAGCGGCATAAGGGCACAGGGCAAGACGGCAGAGCGCCTATTTAACTTCTTCCTTAAGGTGTCGTATGCCTACAATGGCAACGGCTTTAACAAAGGCAAAGGATTGAGACGACTGCTCAAGCCACTTCATAATCTAGGTGACCGTATCCTCTACAGCAAGGTTAGGCAGAACTTCGGAGGCAACCTTCAGTATTTCATTGGAGGTGGAGCGCTTCTTGATATAGAGCTTCAGCGATTCTTTGCAGCGATAGGTATTCCTATCATGCAGGGTTATGGTTTGTCTGAAGCGTCGCCAGTGATATCTACCAATGCGCTCAATGCGTGCAAATTCGGTTCGTCGGGAAAGATTGTTGATTTCATGGATCTCAAGATCTGTGATGCAGACGGCAACAAATTGCCTGACGGCGAGAAGGGAGAGATAGTCATTAAGGGTGACAACGTAATGGCTGGCTACTGGAACAATCCGGAGGCCACAGCAGAGACGATAATTGACGGATGGCTGCATACGGGTGACATGGGCCTTATAGACAAGGACGGTTTCCTTGTGGTACTAGGTCGATTCAAGAGTCTTCTTATAGGCAATGATGGCGAGAAATATAGTCCAGAAGGAATAGAGGAGTCGATAGTAGACGGATCGCCATACATAGACCAGTGTATGCTCTATAACAACCAGTCGGCATATACCAGTGGACTCATTGTGCCAAATGCGCAGGCGATAAAGCATGCTTTGGCAGACAAGGGACTGACATTAGAGACAAAAGAGGGACAAGATGCGGCGCTTGCGCTTATAGACCAGGCGCTTGGCGAATATAGGAGGGGAGGAAAGATGGCAGGTATGTTCCCAGAGAGATGGCTTCCTGCAGCCGTGGCGATATTGCCAGAAGGATTTACAGAAAACAACCACCTGCTCAACTCAACGATGAAGATGGTGAGAGGCAAGGTGACAGAATATTTCAAGAAAGAGCTGGATTTTGTCTATACACCAGAAGCAAAAGAGATAAAGAACGACACTAATCGCAAAGCTTTTGCCCAGTGGAAATAGAGACGAACTGATCCTGCGATAGACAAAGACACAACGAATAGAACCATGGCACGACGATTTAGAATACACTATAATACCGTTTATGGTGAAAAGCTTGTGTTTGAAACAAAGACAAGCGAAGACGGTCCTGTAGAGAAGTACGACATGAACAATGTCGGTGGAATGCACTCATATACTGATGAGAATGACGGCGAACTGTGGTACAGGTATGCTGTAGATCGCAACGACGGCATAATAGAAGAGCGTCATTTCCGTCATCTAGTGACTGATACCGACACGCTGGTGCTTGACACATGGCGTTCGCCAGAGATGCCGAACGATCCACTGAAAAGCAAGGCTTTTGCTGATGCAGTTTTTGCTTCGGGCAAGAATGTCAAGGCGGCAGGTGCGGCAAAAGAGAACTGTATTACGATATGTTTGCGTGATCCACGTCTAGGCAAGGACGAAGCCTTCTGCATTGTTTCGAAGCAGTTTATTAACTGGGATACAGAGAAGGCCCTTGTCATGAAGCGATATGCAGATTTTACATGGCAATATGAGATAAAGAACGACCTTCTTTTACGCGAAATAGAATTCAAGTTTGGTATCTGGGATACAAAGAACAAGAAGTTCAAGCGTTATGAGGACGGCCAGAACAGATATATTGAGGTTGGACCGATGAGCCAGTCGATAGT
The DNA here is from genome assembly GCA_024401335.1 of Bacteroidales bacterium. Taxonomy (GTDB): domain Bacteria; phylum Bacteroidota; class Bacteroidia; order Bacteroidales; family Marinilabiliaceae; genus W3P20-009. The sequence continues at coordinate 146,871 of JAKSLH010000003.1, read as the reverse complement.
GGTGAACTATGATGCGTTCAACTATACCAACCAATGGAAAGCTGCTGGTGTTGCGGTGCCTGTTTTCTCGCTCAGAACAACAAAGAGCCGAGGATGTGGTGAGTTCTGTGATATCAAGGCCATGGCCGACTGGTGTGAGGCATCGGGACTGAAGGTGATACAGCTCCTTCCTATTAATGACACGACAGCTACATTCAGCTTCAAGGACAGTTATCCATACAATGCCATTTCGGTAATGGCATTGCATCCTAACTATATATCTGTCGAGACTGCATATGACTATTACGGCTTGCGCATTTCGAGCATAGACCGTGAGACAGCCCTTTATCTCAACGATCTCAATATGGTAGATTATGACCGTACACGAGAATGGAAAAAGAGCACACTGAAGAAGCTCTATGACCAGAAACGTGATGAGATAATAGAAGAAAAAGCCTTTGCGAAATACTTCAAGGAGAACTCGTGGTGGATAAAGGACTATGCTGCTTTTGCATATCTGAGAGACGAGAACCATACGCCAAACTACCGACTTTGGGCGACAGGCAGCAAGCATACCAAGAAACTTGTTGACTCGATGTTTGCGAAGAACTCGGCAGAGTATGATGGCGTCATGTTTAGGGTTTTTATCCAGTATCACCTTGAGAAGCAACTTAGCGAAGCGATAGAGTATAGTCATTCGAAGGGCGTTGCGATAAAAGGAGACCTTCCGATAGGCATTAATCCAAATTCTGTAGAAGCGTGGGTTGAGCCAGAACTGTTCAATTTTGGTCTTCAGGCAGGTGCTCCACCAGACTTCTTCAGTCGTGATGGACAGAACTGGGGATTCCCTATCTATAACTGGGATAAGATGTCAGAAAACGGGTACGAATGGTGGGAACGCCGACTTGGCCGTATGCAGCAGTTCTTTGACGTGTTCCGTATCGACCATATTCTAGGTTTCTTCCGTATATGGTCTATCCCACGTCCATATAAGAGTGGCCTCATGGGTGTCTTCTCGCCAGCGATGCCATATTCGGCACAAGAGCTGAAGAACAAGGGCTTTGGGCATGACCTGAAGTATTTTATCAATCCTGTTGTCAGCAACGACTATATCTACAGTCAGCTTGGTGAATATGCAGATGCGATAAACGCTCAGATGTTTGACTCCTGTGGTGAGCTCAGGATGCTCAAGAAAGAGTATGCTGATCCTGCTGTTATTGACAAGTGGGTAGAGGAGAATGTAATGAAGACCATGTCGCGTGAGAGAATACGTCAAGGCATGGCAAACATAATGCATGAAGTGCTCTTTGTTTGCATCAAGGAGGGAGAGTATCATCCACGAATCATGCTCACAGAGACAGCGCGTTTCCAGATGCTCAATGACCATGAAAAGAACATCTTGAGAGGTATACATGACGATTTCTTCTATAACCGTCATAATGAGTTCTGGAAGGAATGTGCTACACGCAACCTTAACGGAATGCTCCGTAAGTGCAAGATGCTTGTGTGTGGTGAGGACTTGGGTATGATACCAGCTTCGGTGCCAATGGTGATGAAGCGTATGCAGATATTGGCTCTTGAGCTTCAGCGTATGCCAAAGCTCAACTGGGAGCGATATGGAAACTGCTCTATGTATGACTATCTGTCGGTTTGTGCGACATCTTCGCATGATATCTCAAGTATCCGCGGATGGTGGGAAGAAAATCCACAGGAGACGCAGTGGTATTATAACAACGTGATGCGTCATACAGGAGCTGCGCCAGTGGCAGCCAATGGCGACATTGTGAAAGAGATAGTAGAGATGCATCTCATGTCGCCATCTATGCTCTGCATAAACCCTATACAGGACTATGCAGGAACAGTAGATAACATGCCACATTTGCTACCGCATGAGGAGCGTATCAATCAGCCAGCAGATCCTAACCACTATTGGCGATATAGAATGCCATTCTGCATAGATGAGGCAGTAGCTCGTTATCCACAGTTGCATACCAATGTGCGCAACATGGTAGAGAAGAGTGGCCGTTTGAATTGAAAATCACAAAAACTATTGATAATGAAAAGATTATTTTTGTTAGGTGCATGTGCAGCAATGATGGCTGCTTGTACAAAGGTTGACAACGGCAATCAGTTGCAACTACTTGATGGTACATGGACTATTACAGAACTTGCTGGTGCAAAGTTTAGTGATGAGACAGTTGCTCAGTTGCAGATAGAGGTTGGCGAGATGAGATTTGCCGGCAATGCAGGATGCAATAGCATGAATGGTGATATGACCGCCGGTGATCAAGCAAACAATGAATTGTCGTTTGAAGTCAAGGCATCGACACGTATGATGTGTCCAGAGATGGATAATGACGCAATATTCCAGGATGCGATAAACAAAGTCGCTTCGTTCAGTGTAGATACTACAGGTGTTCTTCCACTTGCTACACTTGTTGACAAGGATGGCAATGTGCTTTTGAAGCTTCAGTATCTCCGCAAGAACGGTGTTGACGAGTGGAGCATCAAGGGCACCTGGAAGGTGAAGAGCGTGAATGGTGAGGCTGTAGACAAGACAGAGACAACACCAGAGTTCTTCTTTGACCTTGAGAATAACCTCTTCGGTGGCAATACAGGCTGTAACAGTATGGGCGGTTCGATTGAACTGTCGGATGCTACGATGAAGTTCACTAATCCTTATGTAACAGAGATGCTTTGTGATGAACACTCGATGGATATAGAGAACAAGATTGCAGGAGTATTGACAAAGGTTGCCATGTGGTCGGTAGAGAATGCCGAGTTGCACCTCCTTGACGAAGAAGGCAATGTTCTCGTTGAGCTTATAAGAGAATAATCAATAACTATTATGATACAGAGAAAACAAACATTATTTCTGCTAGTAGCTTTCTTGCTGACTTTGGCGTTGTGCTTTATCAGTCTAGGACAGTTCGTTGGTCCTAAAGGTATCTTCGAGATGAATTTCTATTCGTTGGTAGAAACCACAAATCCAGAGCAGCCTGTAGTTGTATATTATCTTATTCCGCTTGCGACATTGGTAGTCATGACGACAGTTCTCAATCTCTTGTCGATCGTGCTGTTCAAGAATCGTCCACTTCAGATGCGTGTATGCGGCATCAATGTGGGTATCCAGTTGGGATTGGCCCTTATCATACTTTATCTCCAGAAGACAATCGCTTCTGACATAGAGGTAGAGTGGACATTCTGCTATGCGATGTTACTACCGGTGATTGCCGCTGTTCTCGATTATTTCGCTTATCGCTTTATCAGCGATGACGAGGCCCTTATTCAGAGCCTTAACAGATTGAGATAAGCTATATTACAACAAAAAATATAAGCCCGCATACCAAAAAGGTATGCGGGCTTTTTTCGTTTTTGGGTATGACCTTTTATTTGCTAAGACTTATTCCCTTTTCAGTCTGCTCAACAAACTTGATTGTGCCGTCTTCGTTGAAGAACATCTCTTCTACGCATACGCTTCGGCGACCGCCAGCACCCTTGTAGCCATTGAGTTCAAGATTGCCGTTGTGATAGAAGAAATACCATTTGCCCTTGAACTGGCATATAGCAGGGTGAATAGTGAAGCTATTGTCAGCCATTCCAGCAATCTCGCCCTTAGGCTCCCATGGACCTTCCATGCTGCTAGCCATAGCGTAAGATATAGTCTCGCGACCTTCACCCATAGATACATAGACGAGGTAGTAGATTCCGTTGCGTTCAGAGAGCCATGGACCTTCGACATACTTAGGCAAGTCGATGACCTTTATCTCACTGTCGAGCTCGATCATGTTGTCCTTAAGCTTAGCCATGAAACAAGTGCCGTTGCCCCAGCAGAGCCAAGGAGTTCCATCGTTGTCGATGAGAACTGTAGGGTCGATGTCGTTCCACCAGCCACGTTCGCCATTGTCGGTCATCTTGTCGTCGATGAGAGGACGTCCGATAGCATCCTTATAAGGACCAGTAGGTTCGTCGGCTACAGCGACACCTATGGCCTTGCCAGTGTATGGTTCGCCAGCCTGAGCTGTGAGGTAATAGTAGTATTTGCCGTCCTTCTCAACGCATTGAGCAGCCCATGCTTCACCAACGCCCCATGAGAAGTCGGTAGGTTTGAAGATTATGCCGTGGTCGGTCCAAGTCTGCATGTCCTCAGTAGAGTAGAGGAGCCAGTTGGTGATGTTGAAGCCGTATTGGCCCTCATATCCCACGCTGTCTTCGAAGCATTCGTCGTGACCAGTAAAAAGGTAGAGACGATCGCCAACGATAAGAGTTGCGGGGTCGGCAGAATAAGCGTTCTTGATAAGCGGGTTGCCAGTGTTGGTGAACGTAGGCAGTTCTTCAGACACCTTCTGGGTCTGTTGCTGACAAGCTGTCAGCGCCATAGTGCCCGTGAGAAGCAATGTAAATCCGTTTTTTGTTTTCATGTTATATAATTAAAAATTAATAGTTCAGAGCAAAGAACTCTTCGCCGTTTCCATGGCTGCAATCACCTTGTCGCACCAAGTGTCGAATTCAGGATCATCTTTCTGGTATTCAGGATGCTTGAGTATATAGTCGATAGCCATGCGGGCGCCTTGGTCGAAGCGAACAGTCGCCGTAAAGCCAGGAACGGCACGTTTAAGCTTAGTATTGTCGAAAATAACAGTATTAGCCTTGTCGCCAATGAGGCCACCTTCGAGGTCGTATTGTTTGCCTACGGCAGCAAGGAAATCAGAAGGAACATGATACGGCTTAAGCTCGACACCCAAAGCCGTTGCGATAGCCTCATAAATCTGATTCCAGGTAAGATTCTCGTCGCCAGTTATCTGGAACGTCTCACCTATGGCGTGCTTGTTAGCCATCAGTCCAACAAAAGCCTTAGCAAAGTCAGTGTTGTGAGTGACAGTCCATAGGGTAGTGCCGTCGCCAGGTATTATGACAGGTTTCCCCTGCATCATTCTCTTAACGACCTGCCAGCTACCATTAGCGCCGTGAACAGCAACGGGAACAGAGCGTTCCATATAAGTGTGGCTAGGGCGAATGATAGTTATAGGAAAGCCCTCTTGGCGGTATAGTTTCATTAGAAGATCTTCGCAAGCAATCTTGTTGCGAGAGTATTCCCAATAAGGGTTGGCGAGAGGAGTACCCTCAGTGATATAAGGAGAACTGAGAGGTTTCTGATAAGCAGAGGCAGAGCTGATGAACATATATTGTTTGCATCGGCCCTTGAACAGACGGTAGTCGCGTTCGAGCTGTTCGGTCACAAAGCCAATGAAGTCGCATACCACATCGAAATACATGTCTTTTATAGCTTCAGAGACATTATTCTCATCATTGATGTCAGCCTTAATAAAATGGACATTGCCAGGCACTTCGTTGCTGCGGTTGCCACGGTTGAGCAGGAATAGTTCCCATTCAGGTTTCTGGCTTATAAGATTTGTGATGGCAGAGCTTATTGTGCCCGTGCCACCGATGAATAGAGCTTTCATGATATACGATTTTGGTAGGATGTTTTTTATGTCCACAAATATACAACAAATGTCAGAATGGCATGGATAATGGATTGAGAATAGTATTATATTTGTATGATTTAAAATGATAGTAGTTATGAAAAGAATCTTGACAAAAGTATTGGTTATAGCAATTATGCTAAGCATGACAGTGTGTGTTATGGCTCAGGAGGAGATGCAGGGGCATCCGTTTAATGGTGTCATAACCGATCTTCTAGGTAATCCTATACGAAAGGCGAAGGTATATCTGAACAATCCAAAGATTTATGCGATCAGTGACAAGAAGGGTAGAGTCGGTCTCAGTGAGATAAAGGACGATGATACATTGCATGTTATATATAAGAAACAGTTGTATATGATACCGGTAGAAGGTCGCCAGGGTATGCGTATCAAGCTTGGTGACCAGCTTAATGCTTTGGCTGAAAAAGACGAGCATCTTGTTGATGTCGGTTATGGTTTTGTAAGGAATAGAGAGAAGACATCTTCGAGTTCGGGGATAACGAGGTATCAGCTTATGCAGACAGGCCGTACTAATCTGATGGATGCCTTGAAGATGAAAGTTCCTGGATTATCGATAGGTAGCACAACAATTCCTGGCGAGAAGGCGAAGGTTAATATAAGAGGCGTTTCTTCTTTGAATTGCAGCACAGAGCCATTGCTTTTGATAGACGGTGTTCCTGTCAGTGATTTGGATCATGTTTCGATAAGTGACGTTGAATATGTAGAGGTCATCAAGGATGCGAATATATATGGTGTTCGTGGTGCGAATGGTGTGATTTCTGTGCATACCAGAGGTTCAAAATAAGACCTTGTTCGCGTTATTGCTTAACGCTAATGTTTTTATCATAATAAATTTGTGTTTTTAGTTCTTGTTGGCGCTCATATTGGGGGTGAAAATTTGCCCATATCGATAAATTTGCCTATTTTTACGCGCTAATTTGAGTTTGAGGTTAAAAATCGACATTCCCTCGGAAAATATACCTCAAGGCAAAAAAACGCATTAAATGGAATAAACTATATATAAATGGCAGACGAAAGAATTATCCCCGTCCGAATAGAGGAGCAGATGCAGACTGCATATATCGACTACTCGATGTCGGTTATTGTAAGTCGTGCACTTCCTGATGCTCGTGACGGATTCAAGCCTGTACATCGCCGAATCCTCTTTGGAATGGATAAGCTCGGCATCAACTACAACCAGACTCACAAGAAGTCGGCTCGTATTGTAGGTGAGGTGCTTGGTAAGTACCATCCACATGGAGACTCTTCAGTTTATGGTGCGCTCGTTCATATGGCTCAGCCATGGGCGCTCAGATATTGCCTTGTTGACGGACAGGGTAACTTCGGTTCGGTAGATGGTGATGGCCCTGCAGCTATGCGTTATACTGAGGCGCGTATGACAAGAATGGCTGATGACATGTTGGTTGATATCGAGAAGGATACAGTTGACATGACAAAGAACTTTGATGAGTCGCTAGATGAACCAACAGTTCTTCCTACACGAATACCTAACCTTTTGGTAAATGGCTCATCGGGTATTGCCGTTGGTATGGCTACCAACATGGCTCCTCACAACCTTTCTGACTCAATTGATGCAATCGTTGCGTATATTGACAACAAAGATATTGAGGTTGAGGATCTTATCCCATATATCAAGGCTCCAGATTTTCCTACTGGTGGTACTATCTTCGGTTATCAGGGTGTCAAGGATGCTTATCTTACCGGTAAGGGTCGTATTATAATCAGAGCGAAATGTGAGTTTGAGGTGATAGATGGACACGATTGCATTATCGTGACAGAGATACCATATCTTGTGAACCGTGCAGAGATGGTGAGCCGTATAGCTCAGATGGTGAATGATAAGAAGATAGAGGGTATAAGCAACATACAGGACGAGAGTGATATGAATACACGTATCGTTATTGAGCTCCGTCATGATGCAATGCCTCAGGTTGTTCTCAACCATCTTTATAAGAACACATCGCTCCAGTCGAGCTTCTGTGTGAATAATATCGCTTTGGTTCATGGACGTCCAAAACTCCTTAACCTCAAGGATATCATCACATGCTTCGTTGACCACCGTCATGAAGTTGTTGTTCGCCGAGCAAAATATGACAAGAAGAAGGCTGAGGAGCGTGCTCATATCCTCGAAGGTCTTATCATTGCTTCTGATAACATTGATGAAGTAGTTCAGATAATAAAGAGCGCTTCAAGCACAGAAGATGCAAAGCAGAAGCTCATGGCACGTTTCAATCTTGATGATCTGCAGGCCAATGCTATCGTTGAGATGCGTTTGCGTCAGCTCACAGGATTGGAGCAGAATAAGTTGCGTGATGAATATCAGAAGTTGAAGGAACTCATTGATTACCTCGAGCGTTTCCTCGCAAGTGAAGAGATGCAGATGGATAAGATCAAGGAGGAGCTTCTTGAGATCAAGGAGAAGTATGGCGATGAGCGTCGTACACAGATTGAATACTCGGCAGGTGAATTCAACCCAGAGGACTTCTATGCTGATGATGAAGTTGTTATCACAGTAAGTCACGTAGGATATATCAAGCGTACACTTCTCAGCGAGTTTAAGGCTCAGAGCCGTGGTGGCATGGGTTCAAAGGGTACTGGTACACGAGATCAGGACTTTGTAGAACATATGTATTTTGCTAAGATGCATGATACAATGATGTTCTTCACTAAGTTTGGCCGTTGCTTCTGGTACAAGGTATATGACATTCCAGAGGGCAATAAGCAGTCGAAGGGTCGTGCAATTCAGAACCTGCTCAATATTGAGAAGGAAGACCAGGTTAAGGCATTCATAACAGTAAGAGGTCTTAATAACCCAGAATATACAAACAGCCATTACATCATAATGGCAACAAAGAATGGTGTTATAAAGAAGTCGCTCTTAACAGATTATTCTCGTCCACGTCAGAACGGTATCATTGCAATCACAGTTAAGGATGGTGATGAGTTGCTCAAGGCTATCTTGACAGACGGAAATAATTATCTCATGCTTGCAACTCTCAATGGTCGCGCAAACAGATTCCATGAATCGAACATACGTTGCATCGGTAGAACTGGTGCAGGTGTAAGAGGCGTAACTCTTGATAGTGAAGAAGATAGAGTAGTTGGCTTTATCGGTCTTGAGGAAGGAGAAGAGTCGAATATCTTTGTGCTTTCTGAGAAGGGCTTCGGCAAGAGATCTGTTGTTGATGACTATAGAATAACAAACAGAGGCGGTAAGGGTGTGCTTAATTTCCGCATAACTGAAAAAACTGGCTCGGTTATTGCTATAGACAAGATGACAGACGATGACGACCTCATGCTGATTACTCGTTCAGGTATCACAATCCGTTTGGCAGCAAGCGAAATCCGTGTTACTGGACGTGCTACACAGGGCGTTAAGCTTATCAACCTTACTAAGCGCAACGATGCTTTGGCATCGGGCACTATTGTACCTCATGATGATGAAGAGGAACATGAGGCAGTTGATGGCGAGATGACTGAGGATCAGCCATTGGATGATAATGCTGAAAATAACGAAATGAACACATCAAAAGAATAAAAATAACAGTAATTAATTAACTATGAATAAAGTAATTTTATGTGTTGCTGCATTGTCTTTTGCAACAGCAACATTCGCTCAGAAGGCGAAGGTGAATTCAGCTGAGAATGCTTGCATTCTTGGTCAGATGGATCGCGCTAAGCAGGATATTGATGAGGCTCTTGTAAATCCTAAGACAGAGGGTCTTGTTAAGACATACCTTGTTGCATCACGTGTATATAGCAAGCTTGCTGCTGAAGGCAAGGATGACGAGGGTGTAGTAAAGGGTCGTCAGTATCTTGAGAAGGCTGTAGAACTTGACCAGATTCCAGACAAGAAGGGTAAGACTGGCAAGGAAGCTAAGGCTATCGCTAAGGAGTACACTCAGTTCTCTAATAACTCTGTAAATTATGGTGTTAAGTGCTTTAACGACCAGAATTTCAGTGGTGCAAAGACAGCGTTCCTTAATGCAGTTTGGGCTAATAGCCATGCTGAAAACTACAAAGAGGTAAACGACTCGGTTCTTATTTACAACGCTGCTATCGCAGCTATGCAGGCAGAGGACTATGAGACTGCAGCTACATGCTTCGAGAAGTCGGCTGAAGTTGATTACGACGGTCCTATGTCAATTCTTCGTGCTAACTACTGCTATCAGCAGCTCAAGGCTCCAGCAGATCGTATAGAGGCAAACTTGAAGAAGGGTTTTGTTAAGTATCCAGACAACAAGGACGTTCTTACAACACTTATTCAGTACTATCTCACAGAGCAGCGTAACGAAGAGGCTTTAGCTTATCTTAACGAGGCTATCGCAAAGGATCCAACAAATGCTCGCTACTATTTTGCTCGTGGCTGTCTCAACGAGAAGATCAACATGGAAGATGCTATCAAGGACTATGAGACTGCTATCGCTAAGGATGACAAGCTCTTCAATGCATACTACAACCTCGCTGTAGTACACTACAACAAGGGTGTTGAGCGTGTAGCTGACGCTAACAACGAGCGTGACCAGAAGAAGTATGAGGCTATCATGAAGGAAGCAAATGCTATCTTCGAGAAGTCACTTCCATATATGGAAAGTGCAGCAGATAACGCTGATACAGTTGAGAACAAGAAGCAGTGTCTTGAGACAATCAAGAGCATCTACTACCGTCTTGGCAAGTATGACAAGTCACAGGAGGCTGTTGACCGTATCAACGCTCTTTAATCGACAGATTAAATAAATCATATTAGGATAGCCGCTTCGGAAACGAGGCGGCTATTTTTGTTTTCTTGTAATGACGACAATAATTGCTTAACTTTGCAGAAAACGATAAGTATATGGCACAGGATAAGCAGGAATACAAAAAGGCGAATATCGAGTTTCTTAAAGCCAAACGTCAAGAGAATGGGGTAGAGCATTTGTCGAAAGGCGTGCTCTATAAGGTCTTGAAGCAAGGAGAGGGGAAGGGTATGACCACTCCAGGCAGCGTAGTTAGCTGTTATTACAAGGGTTCGTTGATAAATGGTAAGGTGTTTGACAATACTTTTGATCAAGGATATGCAGAAGCTTTGCGTGTCAGAGATCTTATTGACGGATTCCAGATAGCATTGCTAGGTATGCATATAGGAGATAGATGGGAGGTATATATACCTTCTACAGTGGGTTATGGAGAAAAGAAGATGGGCGATATACCAGGAAATTCAACGCTCATTTTTGAAATAGAAGTAGTAGCAATAGTATAAATATTACAATGGATATTCTCGAGAAACTATTTGGTTTTGATAAGACAACAATGAATCTCAAAAGTGAGATTGTTGGCGGTATAACAACCTTTTTGACTATGGCGTATATATTGGCGGTTAATCCGTCGATACTTGCTGCTACAGGAATGGATCAGGGAGCAGTCTTCACTGCGAGTGCGTTGGCGGCTGTAGTGGCTACGCTTGTGATGGCCATATATGCAAAGCTACCTTTTGCCCTTGCTCCAGGAATGGGTGTTAATGCCTTCTTTGCATATACCATAGTACTTGCGATGGGATATACGTGGCAATTTGCTCTGACTGCAGTGTTAATTGAAGGATTGTTGTTTATATTATTGACACTTACGGGAATACGTGAGGCGATAGTCAATGCCTTGCCCAAAATGATGCGACTAGCCATCTCTGTTGGTATTGGATTGTTTATTACCCTTGTAGGGCTTGAAAACTGTGGCATAGTTGTCAACAGTGAAGCTACTTTGGTTACATTGGGCGACATACATTCGCCTGGTGTTGTGTTGGCTATGATAGGTGTGATATTACTTTCTGTCCTTATCACATGCAAAGTTACTGGAGCCATGCTTGTTGGGATAGTCGTTATAACTCTGATTGGCATACCAATGGGAATAACCCAATGGGGAGGTATTGTCGGTAATCCGCCAGATATCACACCCGTGTTCCTGCAGTTTGATTGGCATAATATTGCTTGTGTTGACATGCTTATTTGTGTTATGACACTGTTGTTTATGGATATGTTTGACACAATAGGAACAATAGTTGGTGTAAGTCAGCAGGCAGGAATAGTAAACAAGGACGGAAGTATCCCAAGATTGAAAGAGGCTTTTATGGCAGATGCAATAGGCACAACGGTTGGAGCCATGTTGGGAACAAGTACAACGACAACATTTGTAGAGAGTGCGTCGGGGGTTAATGCTGGTGGACGTAGTGGACTGACAGCCTTTGTTACGGCTATTTGTTTTGTTCTAGCACTATTTTTCGCGCCATTATTCTTAGCCATACCATCCCAGGCTACTGGTCCTGTGCTGATAATAGTAGGAATGATGATGGTGACAAGTATAGTAGAGTTTGACTTCAAGGATTATGCCGATGCAATACCCGCCTTTATATGCATGGTGATGATGCCTATGACATACAGCATAGCAGATGGCATATTGATGGGTGTCATAGCTTATGTCTTGATACGATTCTTATCGTTCCGATGGGAAGAAGTGCATTGGAGCATGGCGTTGTTGGCGGTGCTTTTTATTGCCAAATATGCCTTTATCAATTGATGTTTTGTGACGTCAATATAGTGTCAAATGCCGGTTCTATTATAGAGTCGGCATTTTTAGTTTTTTTGACATGCTATAAAGAGTATTTCTTCGATCTATATTCTTAATTTTGTAACATGTTTTGGTTCTGATGCATCAGGAGTAGTCCTGAATAATCAGATTAAAAGGGAATCGGGTGCGAGTCCCGGACAGTCCCGCTGCTGTGAGTCTATTTCGGTTAAGGACCGATGTCTGTTCACAAAAAGTCACTGTAAAATGCCTCCTTATTAAGGCATGTTATGGGAAGACGAACAGGTATGACGAGTCAGAAGACCTGCCTTAACAATGTTTCTCCTTCACTTTAGGTGAGGTAAGCTCTCGTGGATTGGAGTAAAGGAACGAATAATGATTAAGAGAACAATAAGGGTCATATTGGTGCTTGGCATGATTGTATGTGCCATTACGCCATCTGCATTTGCTATGTCGCATGCTGAACAAGATTCGCTTATCAGCAGAGATATAAGTGAGGTAGAGGTTGTTGCGCTACGTCGTCGTGAGATAATAGCTCCTCAGCGACTTTCGGGGGAGCGACTGAAGCATCTCAGTTCTTATTCTGTGGCCGATGCTGTGCGATATTTTGCTGGTGTCCAGATTAAGGATTATGGTGGAGTAGGAGGACTTAAGACAATCGATGTGCGCTCTATGGGTTCTCATCATCTAGGTGTGTTTTATGATGGTCTTCAGATAGGCAATGCGCAGAATGGCATTGTTGATTTGGGTAAATTCTCTATCGAAAATATGGAGGAAGTGACCCTCTTTAATGGTCAGAAGTCGGAACTTCTTCAGCCGGCAAAGGACTACGGGACGTCTAGTAGTGTATATCTTACCACGCGCCATCCTTCGTTTAAAGAAAACGATCGGTTCAATATATCAGCAACAACAAAATGCGGCTCGTTCGGACTCGTAAACGGTAGTGTTCTTTATGAGCAAAAGATTACAGACAAAATAGCACTTGTAGCGAATGCCGAAATGACACATGCTACAGGCAAATATACCTTCCGCTATCACAAAATGCTTGAGGATTTGAATGGTAATAAGATCACCGCATGGGATACCACAGGGACGCGTCAGAATGGTGACATACGCAGTCTTCGAATAGAAGGAGGAGTGTATGGTACCATGATGGATGGAAAGTGGCATTTAAAGGCTTATTTCTATGATTCAGAGCGAGGGTTGCCACGTGCTATAATACGCAATGTGTGGACATCAAGTCAAAGTCAATGGGACAAGAATGTATTTGTTCAAGGTAATATGCGCAAGACACTCTGTTCGCTGTCTGATTTGCTCGTGTCGGCAAAGTATTCATATGACTATATGAGATATTTTAATCCAGACACTACATTGCTATATGTTGACAACACCTTTACGCAGCAGGCATTTTATTTTTCAGTAGCGAATGTGTGGCATGTCACTCCGATATTAGATTTCAACGTCAGCGCAGACTATGAGCGCAACTGGATGACATCAGACATGGCCAATTTCGCATTTCCTAAGCGTAATATGGTGCTTATTGCGATGGCGGCATCCCTCAAGACAGGACCAGTCAGCTTGCAAATCAGTGCTCTTGAGAATCTCATAAACGATAGAAGCACGCGTTATACCAGTCAAGCAGGCAACTTCAATCAATGGCGAAAGCGCCTTACGCCATCAGCTTTCCTTAACTATCAAATGCCTTGTAGCGAGTCGCAGATTAACATACATGCATTTTTTAAGCGTATGTTCCGTATGCCGACCTTCAATGATCTCTATTATACTGATATGGGTAATGTATCTTTACGACCAGAGTATGCGTCGCAATTAGATCTAGGTATCGGCTTCGCCACTCAGATTTCTAATGTTACTTGTCAGTTGTCGGCAGACATATACCATAATGAGGTGACAGATAAGATTGTGGCTGTACCAAAAGGAAATTCGCAATACAGGTGGATGATGATGAATATAGGCAAGGTTGATGTCAATGGTATGGATGTCAAGATTTCATTTGAGAACAACGAATCGTCATTTGTCAACTATCAATTATCGGTCAGCTACACCTTGCAGGAGGCTCTAGATATGACAGATCCGTCAGATAGAGGTCCTCATGGCACCTATCGTGGTCAGATAAGCTATATTCCCAAGCATAGCGGTTCTGCGATTGCCGCTATATCGTGCAAGGGGTGGCATATGAATTATAGCTTTATATATGTTGGCGAGCGTTATCATGTGTCAGCCAATATTCCAGAAAACTATGAGCCAGCGTGGTACACGCATGATATGAATATTGGTCGTGAGTTCAAATTGTCAGACAAGTTGACAATTAATCTGTCTGGTGAGGTGAATAATGTTTTTGATCAACAATACGATGTGGTATTGAACTACCCAATGCCAGGTCGCAATTATAAGGGTATTATCAGGATACAGATATGAGATACAGGATATATATTATCACTTTGATATTGTGCGCATTGGTTGGATGTAGAGAGGAGAAGTATGTGCTCACACCAGAAGAACAGGTGGTTGGAGATACTGCATTGGTTTATCAACGTGATATAACAGGCTTTTATCTTCTGAATGAAGGGAATATGGGTAGCAATAAGGCTACGTTGGACCATTATGACTACGTGACGGGTGTATATACACGCAATATATATGCAAGTGCTAATCCGTCGATGGTTCAAGAGCTTGGTGATGTTGGCAATGACCTTCAGATATACGGATCTCGCATGTATGGGGTAATAAACTGCTCTAATTTCATTGAGGTGATGGATGTACATTCAACACGTCATATAGGAACAGTCAATGTGCCAAATTGTCGCTATGTCAAGTTTTCCGGTCAGTATGGTTACGTCTCTAGCTATGCGGGGCCAGTAAAGATGGATCCATCGTATGAGCAGATAGGATATGTAGCTAAGTTTGATACAGCATCGCTACAGATTGTTGCGACGTGTAATGTTGGTTTTCAGCCAGAAGAGATTGAAATTGTTGGCAATAGAATGTATGTGGCTAATTCCGGCGGTTATATGGCGCCGAATTATGAAACTACTGTGTCTGTGATTGATATGGATTCTTTTACAGAACTTAAACGAATAGAAGTGGCGCCTAATCTGCATAGATTGCGTGCAGACAAAAAAGGCAATCTTTGGGTGAGTAGTCGCGGAGACTATTATGACATACCATCACGTCTTTTCTGCCTTGACCTTGCAACCGAATTGGTTACTGATACAGTTCCTGTAGCGGTAAGTGATTTATGTATGTGTGGTGATTCGCTTTATGTCATTGGCTCAGAGTTTAGTTATGTCACATACGAGAGCACTGTTTCATATACAATAGTAGATGTAGATAGTCATACTGTCGTGAATGAAAAATTCATTACAGATGGAACAGATGCCTTGATAAAGGTGCCGTATGCAGTTAGTGTCAACCCGCAAAATGGTGATGTCTTTATAACTGATGCCAAAAACTATGTGTCTCCAGGTAAGCTATATTGCTTTGGTCGCGATGGAGCGCAGAAATGGTCGGTTGTTACAGGTGATATACCAGCACATATAGCCTTTACATATGAAATACATAATAATTATGACTAGATATTATTCCTTAATCGCTTGTTTTTCCATAGCTGTCGGCTCTTTGGCTCAGTCGCCATATATAAGCCGTGTCTATGAATATCTACCAGCTCCGGGCCAGTTTGTCAATATGTTGCCAGAATATGAGGAGGGGGACGATGCCGAGTCTATGGCTCTAAAGGCAGAGGAGTGTATTGCCAATAACAACAAGGTCATGATTACGCTTGGTGGTTATGGCGGATATGTAATATTCGGTTTTGACCATAAAATAAACAATGTGGAAGGGCACTATGACTTCAATATTCTTGGCAATGCCTATTATGCATCGGGCAACCCTAATCCAGATGCCCCTGTTGAAGGCGGTAGTGCAGAGCCGGGTATTGTTATGGTAAGTCGTGACGACAATGGTAATGACATTCCAGATGACACATGGTATGAGTTGGCCGGTTCAGAGTATTACAATTCAACAACAATACACGATTATACACTAACGTATTATAGAACTCCGTCTGACCATGTCGCTTCACCAATTAAAGGGTCTCCAATAACAGATGATACATATATTCGTTGGGTGTCGGGAATAGGTGAAGAAGGCTATGTCTATAAAAACGCTTATCATAAGCAGGATTATTATCCACAGTGGGTATCAGACAGTCACCTCTCTTTTACGGGAACTATTCTGCCGCCTAATGCCGTTGATGAAAGTGGTAAGGGCTCTTATTATGTGCTCTATTGTTATGGTTATGGCTATGCCGACAATCATCCAAATGATGATCCGAAAAACCGTTCAAAATTCAATATTGAATGGGCTGTTGACGCCAGTGGAAAGCACGTTCATCTCGATGGCATTCATTTCGTAAAGGTCTATACAGCTCTTAATCAGCAGGCTGGTGCCTTAGGCGAAACATCTACTGAGATTCAAGGAGCAGGTGACCTTCATCTTCTTGGCGGTGATGATGTTGATGAATATTTTAAGAAGGGTAGTGCGACTCCCATTGCAGACCGTGTGTCAGATGATGTAGAGCACCCTGTATATAATATTATGGGCCAGCGAGTTAATTCGTCTTATAAGGGTCTTGTGATATGCAATGGAAAGAAATATATTCAATAATAAATAATAATCTAATAAACTATTACATGAAGAAAATTACTTCTCTTTTGGCTGCCTTTGTGGCAGTAAGTGCTGCGGCACAGCTTAATGTGGCTACCCTTGACAATGTTGATGGTTTCACTATCGCTACTGACTCACATATTCCTCAGTTAACAGAGGATTTCGATGATGAGTATGGTTTCCAGAGTGGTGACTTCTGGTTTGATATGTATACATATAGTGATTGGCAAACTTGGTGGGGTTATGGCATCGCTAATCACACTTCTATGTCTTTTGGTTCGCTCGATGATCAGTTCAACTCATGCGTCGGTAGTGGTGTCGATGGTTCGGCTAATTATGGCTTGGCTTATGTTTCTGACTATATGGGCCCTGTATATGTTACTTTGACCACTAATGCTATGCAGACTGTTCCTGGTATCTATGTCACAAATGCGGCATATGCTATGAACTCAATGAGCAATGGTGATTCATTTGCAAAGAAGTTCGGTGCTGGCGACTGGTTTAAGCTTACTGCAACTGGCTATGATGACGACGATGAAATCACTGGTGTTAAGGATTTCTATCTTGCCGATATGCGTTATGCTGATGAAGAAGACCGTTATATCGTTAATAGCTGGGAATATGTCGATCTCTCTACACTTGGTAATGTGCGTAAGATAAAGTTCACTCTTAGCAGTACAGATAATGATGTTCAATCTGGCATGAATACTCCTGCTTATTTTTGCTTTGATAATCTAGGTGCAACAGGTACAGAAACTGTTCGCAAGGAGTATGTTGAACCATCAGGAGATCCAACAGCAATAAGTGGCATCATGGCTTCTGTAGTTGATACAGAATACTACACTATAGCGGGTCAAAGAATATCGGCTCCTCAGAATGGCGTAACAATTGTCAAGCAGATTCTTTCAGATGGGTCTGTAAAGACATTCAAGCAAATAAGCAAATAGAGGTTTTTATTTAGTAGATGGGAGTCCTCCGTAGTGTTTTCCTGCGGGGGATTCCCTTTTTATTGTGTACGACCGAAAAAACACGCCACATACAATCAAATATATGTAAAATAGTATTAATTTTGTACGTCAAAATATACGACATTGGACAAGATATGCTTTAGATTAATAAGTGTCTCGATTGTTCTCACGATGTGCAATATCGAGCCGGCGATGGCGGAGGTAAATCTCTCTGACATCGTAAGGCATATTATTATGTCAACTGAATGTGACGATGTTCAGCAGAATAATCTTAAGCGTTTATCGTTTATCATAGAACAGCAGAGCGAGCAGAAGACTTTAACACCATCGCAGTTGACAACTGTAATGCGTGTAATATCGCTCCGCCATACATATACCAAGACAAGCAACAAACTGACCAATTCTAATACTAATGCACTTTCGGTCAGTGATATATCATATACGCATTTGTTAGTTAAGAAACAGCATCAGAGTTATTGTTCTGGTGTACAATCTGTTTCTTATGCGTTGCTTTCATGCCTTACACCACGAGCTGGTCCGCTTGCCTAATCCCTATTTTATTGATACTCATAATATGTGATATGAGTAAATATGCTTTTGAGGGTATTGTTCCTCATAAAGTATTCAGGCGTTTTATTTATCAGAAAAAAACAACAACATAATATGTCATTTTTAAACACTGTGCTGACCAAGATCTTTGGCAGCAAATACGAAAAGGATATGAAGGAGATAGCTCCTATCATAGCCAAGATCAAGGCTGTTTATCCTACAATTGAGGCCTTGTCAAACGATGAGTTGCGTGCTCGTACAGAAGCTCTTAAGAAGCAGATTCGTGATGCAATATCTGCAGAACAGAATGAGATTAACGCTTTGAAGGCTGAAGCTGAGGAGATCGGCTGTGATGTCAACAAGAAAGAAGCGAACTACAAGAAAGTAGATGAGCTAGAGAAAAAGATTGACGAGAAGGTTGAGGAGCAGTTGAGTGCGATTCTTCCGGAAGCATTTGCTATCATGAAGGATACAGCTCGTCGTTTCGCTCAGAATGAAACAGTAGAGGTTACTGCTACGGATTTTGACCGTCAGCTTGCTGTTGAGAAGGATTTCGTGACAATTGAAGGTGATAAAGCGATATACAAGAATAGCTGGAATGCAAGTGGAACACAGGTAAAATGGGAGATGATTCACTATGACGTTCAGCTCATAGGTGGTGTTGTGCTACACCAAGGTAAGATCGCTGAGATGGCAACAGGTGAAGGAAAGACTCTCGTAGCCACTTTGCCAGTATTCTTGAATGCGCTTTCTGGACGTGGTGTGCATGTCGTTACTGTTAATGATTACCTTTCAAAACGTGACTCTGAGTGGATGGGACCTATCTATCAGTTTCATGGTTTGTCGGTAGATTGTATTGACAAGCATAAGCCAAACTCGGCAGAACGTAGAAAGGCGTATGCATCTGATATCACATTCGGTACGAACAACGAATTCGGTTTCGACTATTTGCGTGATAATGGTGCAACTCAGCCTGATGATCTTGTACAGAGAAAGCACAATTATGCAATTGTCGACGAGGTTGACTCGGTGCTCATTGATGATGCCCGTACTCCACTTATCATTAGTGGTCCTGTTACCAAGCGTCAGGATCAGCAATTTGATGTGCTTAAGCCTCGTGTAGAGAAGCTTGTAGAAGAGCAGCGATCACTTGTTACGAAGTTCCTTGCTGATGCAAAGGTGAAGATGAAGAGTTCTGATCCTAAAGAGCAGGAAGAAGGTGCATTGGCACTTTTCAGAGCTTATAAGGGTCTGCCAAAGAATAGACCTCTTATCAAATATCTCTCAGAACAGGGTGTAAAGGCAATTCTCCTCAAGACGGAAAACTACTATATGCAGGAGAATAACAAGAATATGCCTATTGCTACTGAGCCTCTTTTCTTTGTTATTGATGAAAAGCATAATTCGGTAGAGTTGACCGACAAGGGTATTGATAGTCTTACTTCAGTATCTGAGGATCCACAGTTCTTTGTTTTGCCAGATGTTGGAACAGAGATTGCTAATATAGAGAAGGGTGAGCTTTCTGACGAAGAGAAGATCAACGCCAAGAATGAACTCATGCAGAACTACGCAATCAAGAGTGAGCGAGTTCATACAATTCAGCAGCTCCTTAAGGCATATACACTTTTCGAGAAAGATCAGGAGTATGTGGTGATGGACAACAAGGTGCTTATTGTTGATGAGCAGACTGGTCGTATCATGGATGGCCGTCGTTATTCTGATGGTTTGCACCAGGCTCTTGAAGCTAAGGAGAATGTAAAGATTGAGGCTCCTACTCAGACATATGCGACAATTACGCTTCAGAATTATTTCCGTATGTATCACAAGTTGTCTGGTATGACCGGTACAGCTGAAACAGAGGCAGGTGAATTCTGGAACATTTATAAGCTTGATGTAGTTATCATTCCTACAAACCGTCCTATAGCACGTCATGATAATGATGACTTGATCTATAAGACAACCAAGGAGAAGTATAACGCTGTTATTGAGGAGATTGTGAAGATGGTTGATGCTGGTCGTCCTGTTTTGGTCGGTACAACATCTGTTGATGTCAGCGAACTTCTCAGCCGTATGCTTAAGATGCGTGGTATAAAGCATAATGTACTTAATGCTAAGCTTCATCAGCGAGAGGCAGAAATTGTAGCTCTTGCAGGTCAGAAGGGTGCAGTAACCATAGCAACAAACATGGCAGGTCGTGGTACCGATATTAAGCTTACTGACGAAGTTAAGCAGGCAGGTGGTCTTGCTATTATTGGTACAGAGCGCCATGAAAGCCGTCGTGTTGACCGTCAGTTGAGAGGTCGTGCTGGTCGTCAGGGTGACCCAGGTTCATCACAGTTCTTCGTTTCTCTTGAAGATAACCTTATGCGTCTGTTTGGATCTGAACGTATGGTGAAGATCATGGACCGTGCTGGATTTGAAGAGGGAGAACCTATACAGCATGGCATGATGACTAAGGCGATAGAAAGAGCGCAGCGTAAGGTTGAGGAAAACAACTTTGGCATACGTAAGCGACTTCTTGAATATGATGATGTCATGAATTCGCAGCGTGAGGTTATCTATACAAAGCGTCGTCATGCATTGTTTGGAGAGCGTCTTGAACTCGATATTATGAATATGATGCAGGATACTGCAGATGGTCTGGTTGCAGATGGAAAGAACGCTAATGATTTCGAGTCATTCCGTTTGGATGTTCTTAAGGTCTTTGCTATTGAATTGCCATTTACTGAAGAGGAATTCTATAAGAAGAACAACAACCAGTTGGCTGATATGCTTTATTTAAAGGCATGGGAAGCCTTCTCTATGAGATGTCAGAAGATTGCAGAGCAAGCATTCCCTGTAGTAAAGCAGGTGTATGAACAGCAGGCTGGCAAATATAAGAACATTGTTGTTCCTATTACAGATGGCAAGCGTGTATTCCAAATACCAACCAATTTGGAGAAGGCATATCAGACAGAAGGAAAGGAGCTTATCAGTTCATTTGAAAAGGTTATCATGCTAGTTACAATTGATGATGCTTGGAGAGAGCATTTGCGACAGCTTGATGAACTTAGAACATCTGTACAGAATGCTTCGTATGAGCAGAAGGATCCTCTCTTGATCTATAAGTTTGAGTCATTCAACTTGTTCAAGAGCATGATAGAGAGCATCAATACAGATGTAGTATCGTCGCTTACCCGTCTTTCTATTGCAGTTCGCAACCCAGAAGAGGCTGCTGCTGCCCAGGAACAGGCTCGTCAGAGACTTCAGATGGAAGCTGCTCGTCGTCAGGCAGAAATGGCAAAATTGCAGGCTATGCATGAGCAGATGCAGGAGGCTCAACGTCAGGCAATGCAGAATGCAGGTCAGCAGAATCGTGTAACAGAGCCTATCCGTGCTGAAAAGCGTGTAGGACGTAACGATCCTTGTCCTTGTGGATCTGGCAAGAAGTATAAGCAGTGTTGCGGCAAAGGATTAGCAGAATAAAAACTAGTGCATCATGATATTAGGATATATCGACTGGGACATTGATCCCGTGATGTTTAATCTCGGGCCACTCCAGATACGTTACTATAGCATACTTTTTGCTTTAGCGTTCTGGTTTGGTTACTTGATTATGAATAAAATGCTTACCAAGGAAGGACATCCTGAGGAATGGGTAGATAAGATATTTATCTATACCATTGTGGGAACTGTTTTAGGCGCGCGTCTGGGGCATGTCTTCTTCTATGGTTGGGATTATTACTCACAGCATCCTATCGAGATATTTAAGATATGGGAAGGTGGCCTAGCGAGCCATGGAGGAGCCATAGGTATTCTGATAGCGCTTTATATCTATCATAAGAAAGTCAGTAAAAAGACATATCTATGGGTACTTGACCATATAGTTGTTGTCGTTGCTCTTTCAGGTTTCTTTATTCGTACGGGTAACCTTATGAATTCTGAAATATGTGGTTCACCATGTGATCCGGAATTGCCATGGGCATTCCGATTCCTTCGACTCCATCCTGATGATGCACTGATTCCAAGGCATCCTAGTCAGATATATGAAGCTGTTTGGTATCTTGGTGTGTTCTGTCTGCTATCGTTCTTATATTGGAAGAAGAACTATATAGAAAAAGAAGGAGCCTTATTTGGCTTGTTCCTAGTATTGGTTTTTGGATTCCGTATGCTTATTGAAACTATAAAAGCAGACCAGGAAGCTTTTGAAGCAGATATGGTTTTAAATATGGGACAGCTTCTCAGTATTCCATTTGTTCTAGTTGGTATATGGTGCATATACAATTCGCTTATACGAAATAAATAATTAGACGATAATTCATTATAAATGACGCCTTGTATAGGGCGTCATTTTTTTTTATGTCAATTTCTGTAAATGAATGAATACTATAATCAAGTTAATTGGTTTAGAAATAGCTATCAAGGCTCGAGCGAACTACATATGTATATACAAAGAGATTTCATCTATCCCTGGTGACGGTAACCTGTAGTAAAAAATTGGCTTTTCCCTTCAATAATGACATTAACATAATATACCTATTCATAATTCAATAATTATAATTTCTCTATCAAGGATAATGAAGGATAGAAAAAGACCTGTTTGTGCGATTAGTGTATGGATTTAAGCTTTAGACTAGATTCAGTCCATACATCTTACTGTTTTAGCTAATACAGTATTCATTAAACAATAAACCACTGTTCATTTTCGTTATTGATTATAACAAACGAAGAAAATAGAGTAGGGTGGTATTGATGTATACTACATGTAAACTAGTAAACAATCATTAATTCTCTCGTCTTTAAGTAAATTCTTATGTATACAACAGAAATACATGTAAATCACCTTGTTTACACGATATTACAATGTTGTTATTATAATATAATAAGTATTGATAATCAGTTGATTAGATGTGTTTATATAAACCACATATATATGTTTAATATGTATAAATAGGGTAGTAAACGCCTTTTATATACATATTTGTATTTATAATATCTTAATAATCAGCAAAATGCTATAATCTACTATAGTTTTGGTTCAGTACTGTTTAGTGTGTTTAATCTATTTGCTATATATGTAAACACATAGTTTACCATATATAAGCGTTATATGTGTAAACAAAATTGTTTGTTATTTAATTCGATTTTGGTTTGTTGACTTGTAAAATTTACATATATTTGTACTGTATATTACAAGTAAACCAATAATTGATTATATGAGAGAACGTATTATCAGATTGCTTCAGCACTACAATATTAACCAGACAGAATTCGCGCAGCGTATAGGTGTTTCAAAGGGAATGGTATCACATGTCATGTCACCAAGTGGACGCGGGAGTTCGTTTACTGAAACTACAATCGATAATATATTAAGTGCGTTTCCTGATATCAATAAAGAGTGGTTGTTGACAGGCAATGGCGATATGCTTAAGGCTGTAAATCGCAATAATTCTGTAAACCATGTTGCAGTACAACCATCATTTGATCTATTTTCTGTAAACAATGATGATTCTCCAGTTGACAGTTCATTGTTGTCTGATGAGTCTATGTCGGACAATAATCATTCCAATGTTGTTAGAGACTCAAATATATCAAGTCAATCATCTGAGGAAAAGGAAGTGAGTCATGATAAAAACAGAAGCTATCATGAACCATCTTCTCGTCGTGAAAGTGCAGCTCCTGCAATAGCAAAAACCATTGAAAACAACGAGAATGCGGGTAAAATAGTATCTAAAATAGTTGTCTTTTATACAGATGGTTCATTCTCGCTATATAAGCCAGATACATTGAATTATTGAAAATTTGCATAATGGCTGTTTTTCTTATATTTTTGCGATATATAAAACAGACCAGCAATGCTGAAAAGATTTACAACTGATTTTACGGTTAAGCAGATCGAGGCTATAGAACCCGATTATATACTGCTTACGCTTAAGCATCCTGATAACCTGCCAGAAATCAATGCAGGTCAGTTTGTCGAAGTAAAAATACCAGACACTGCAGGAACTTTCCTTCGTAGACCTATCTCGGTTCACTATGTAGATAGGGAAGCCAACACCATTACACTTCTAATTAGAACAGTAGGAAATGGAACAAGAATGCTTGGCTTACTCAAACAAAATGACACTCTTAATCTTGTTTACCCATTAGGTAATGGATTCGATTGTTCAAAGGCGGGCAATCGTCCTCTTCTTATTGGTGGTGGTGTAGGTGTTGCACCATTGCTATATCTAGGACATATACTCAAAGAGAACGGCAGCGATGTCAATTATCTTTTGGGTGCACGTTCTGCAGATGGTTTACTAAGAATGGATGCATATAAGTCGATAGGAAATGTTGCTGTTACTACAGAAGATGGAACTGCTGGTACAAAGGGATTTGTCACAGATCATGAGTTCCTCAAGTCTGGAGTAAATCAGTTTACAAGTATGCTAGTATGTGGTCCAACACCAATGATGAAAGCTATTTCAAAGGTGGCTAAGGCTTCAGGTATACCATGCTATGTATCTCTTGAAAACAAGATGGCATGTGGCATTGGTGTTTGTCTCTGCTGTGTTACAGACACCAAGAAGGGTCACAAATGTGTTTGTTCAGAAGGTCCTGTATTTGATATAAACGATTTGAAATGGGAGTAAATTTGTCAGTTGACTTAGGCAAAGGACTTAAGTTGCAGAATCCGGTAATGACGGCTTCTGGTACATTTGGATATGGCTATGAGTATGATGATTTCATCGATGTTGATTCACTCGGTGGCATTATCGTAAAAGGAACAACATTAAAGCCTCGTGAAGGCAATGCATATCCACGTCTCGCTGAGACTCCTAGGGGCATCATAAATGCTGTAGGATTGCAGAATAAGGGAGTTGATTACTTCTGTGATAATATCAATCCAAAATTGAAGAAGTATACTAAGACACAGGTTCTTGTAAACGTATCAGGTTCATGTGTTGAAGATTATGTAGCAACAGCAGAACGCATCAATGAGCTCGATAATATACCAGCTATAGAGTTGAACATATCATGTCCTAATGTAAAAGAGGGTGGCATGGGGTTTGGAACAAGTTGTGAGTCAGCAGCAAATGTTGTTTCAGCCGTTCGTAAGGTTTACAAGAAACATTTGATGGTAAAGCTTACACCAAATGTGACTTCAATTGCTGATATTGCTAAGGCTGTAGAAGGTGCAGGTGCCGATTCAGTATCCTTGATAAATACACTTTTAGGAATGGCAATAGACGCTGAACGACGTCGTCCAGTCATTTCTACTGTTACTGGTGGTTTATCAGGTCCTGCAGTAAAACCTGTTGCATTGCGCATGGTATGGCAGGTATCTAAAGCGGTGAATATTCCTGTAGTTGGTCTTGGTGGTATATGTTCTGCTACTGACGCTGTAGAATTCCTCCTTGCTGGTGCGTCTGCGATTCAGATAGGTACAGCTAATTTCATTGATCCTACCATTAGTGTTCAAGTTGTAAACGGTATACAAGAATACCTTGTTCGTCATAAGATAGATTCTGTAAAAGAACTTACAGGAGGTTTACTTCTGTAAACTTTAATGTTGTTTACAAATAATATAAGGGTGTTTACAAGGGTAGTATATAAGTGTTTACTTGTAATTATTTCATTATTATGTGTGTTTACTAGTGTAAACGCTCAAGTAATTAAACTAAGTAAACAGTCAAGAATATCTCTATTGACATGTTCAAGTGGTGATGAGTTATACTCTGTATTTGGTCATAGTGCTTTACGTGTAGTAGATGATTCACTAAATATCGATGTTGTATTTAATTATGGAACATTCGATTTTAATACTCCGAACTTCTATTTGAAGTTTATGAACGGTGATCTCGACTACATGCTTTCTACAAACCTTTACAGGCAGTTTATAGCAGCATATAAGCGTGATAATCGATCTGTAACAGAGAGTATATTAGACTTATCAGATACGCAAAAGGAGCAGTTATGGGAGTATCTTGTATGGAATATTAGTCCTGACAATCGCTTTTATAGATATGATTTCTTTTTCGATAATTGTGCCACTAGAATTAGAGATATCGTTTTCAAGGCAAAGGGGATAGACAGAAATCTTGATAATAACAGATCTACAAACGGATGGACGTATAGAGATTATATCCATTATTATGTGCCAGAATCAAGTTGGACCGCTCAAGGAATCGACCTGCTATTAGGTATGAAAACTGACGATTTAGCAGATGCATATAATAGAGCATATTTACCAGTTTACTTAGACTCTTTGTTTGTAAACAATAATACAATCAGTAAACAACAGTTAGTCATAGAGAAAGAGTTTACAACTTTAGAATCAAGTTCGTTTACAATATCTCCGGATTTACTAGGATGGAGTATACTCATCATTAGTATATTGATATTTTTGATAGAATACAGGTATACAACATACATCAAGTCCTTTGATGTTGTTTTATTCTTGTCGTGTGCGCTTTTATCGCTCTTGTTTTGGTATTTATGGCTATTTACAAAGCATAGCGTATGTTCGTTGAATATAAATGTTCTTTGGGCATCAATTCTATATTGGCCTATTATCGTTTTATTGCTCAGAAATAAAATATCGATTAAGTTGACAAGGATATTAACTTCAGCAAATATTGTATTTCTTGCGCTTTTCATTTTGTTAAGTGTAATAGGAGTACAAGACATCCCATCAATGAGTATTCCTATCGCTATTGCTTTGACAATACGTAATGGCAATCTTTTGAAAAGATCGGTAGTTAAATGATTCTGATGAAAACGTCAATAAAATCAAAAGTCATATTTATCATTCTGGTTGTGCTGTTTGTAGCCACGACTGGTAAATTGACATTGGGTTTATTGTCTGAGGTTTCTCATCCAGAAATAAAAACTGTATGCAATACAGATAAGATAAAGGGTGAATCATACCAGGTTCAGAATAGCGATACAGTAATAGATGTAATAGATAAAACCATATACAGGTTATTAAAGCGAGAGGGATTAAAGGGAGGTGCTTCAGTTGCAATAAGCAAAAATGGTAAGCTAGTATATGCCAAAGGAATCGGTTTTAGCAGTGTTGAGGATAGCGTACCGATGTTACCTGGTAATATCCTGCGTGTGGCCAGTGTATCGAAACTAATTACGGCGGTCGCTGTAATGAAATTAGTAGAAAAGGGTAGTATAGGCCTACATCAGAAGGTTTTTGGACCTACTGGAGTTCTTAATAATGACAAATATCTAGCATATAAAGACAAAAGAATGGGAGATGTTACTGTCTACCAGCTTCTTAACCATTCTGGAGGCTGGACTGCTAGGTATGGAGATCCGATGTTCATGCCACAGTCTATAGCGCGTCAAATGGGCAAGGAATTGCCTATTAAGATGGAAGATATCATACGTTTCATGCAAACGAAATCGATGCATTTTAAGCCAGGTTCTGCATCGATATATTCTAATTTTGGTTATGGCATATTAGGAGAGATTGTAGCTAAAGCGTCGGGAATGCCATACGAAGATTATGTGAAAAGTGAAGTATTGGCGCCATTAGGAATATATGACTCACAGATAGGGTATTCATACCTGAATGAAAGACTAGATAATGAAGTCGTTTATTATGAAGCTGACACAAGCCATGTAGCATTTGATTATACAGGAACCGGTGAGATGGTTAGAAGAGCTTATGGAGGCACAGACATTCATACACTAGGATCTGCCGGAGGATGGGTTTCAAGTGCAACAGATTTATTGAAATTGGTACTAACCATAGATGGTCATCAAAGCATCATAGACCAGTTAGGTAAGCAAACAGTTGATACAATGGTTAATTGTCAACCTGGATATGATCCTTTAGGATGGCGTAGAATAATTGGTGACTCTTGGTATCGTACAGGAACATTGGCGGCCACATCAGCTATTATAGGAAGACTTGATAATGATATCTGTTATGTAGTTTTACTCAACTGTTCAAATCATAGAGGTCCTGAGCTTGCAACCATGCTGCGTCTGGTTATGGATGCCGCAATTAAAAATGTGGAGAACTGGCCAGATAATGATATGTTATCTGATGATCCTGAATGGATGTTTAGAAACTTGGTGAATTAGCTGATTTTTTATATTTTTGCTAGGTTCTTAGATATGGTTATTTTGTCTTAGAATTTGTATTATGTTTAATTTGATATGGGATTATATAGGGTAGAGTCGTCTGAAATTGACTCTACCCATATTTTTTGTAATTTCTTTTCATTTGTAGCGCGTTTGTACGGACGGTTTGTTGCCCATTTGTGACGCGAGTTTAAGCTATAATGATGATTCTAACGTTTAGATTTCATTTGTGGCGTTGATAAGCCATTGTTTGTCAGAATCTTCGCTTAAGAACTCAACTAGAGTTGCACGGACCATTCTATGATAGTTGTTTAACCATTTCTTTTCGTTGTCAGTCAACAAATCAATAAGTATAGGTCGAGTATCAATTGGACACAAGGTCAATGTCCTGAACTTCAAGAATTTTCCAAATTCTGTTTCGCAAGCAGGTTCACAAACCACAAGGTTCTCTATACGAATACCATGTTTTCCTTCGCGATAGACACCAGGTTCATTAGATGTAATCATTCCAGCACGTAGCTCTACCCCATTGTCTGTTTTTGCTATACGTTGTGGGCCCTCATGAACGTTTAGGCAATAACCGACACCATGTCCGGTGCCATGTCCATAATCTTCTCCAACTTGCCACAATGCCTGTCGAGCAAGGATATCAAGCTGTACACCACGTGTCCCTTCAGGGAACATAGCATTAGCCAAGGCAATATGCCCTTTCAGAACCAAAGTATAGTCCTTTTTTGCCTCATTAGAAACTGGTCCGAGAGGTATAGTTCGGGTTATATCAGTTGTACCGTCGGCATATTGAGCGCCAGTGTCTAGGAGCAGCAATCCTTCAGGTTTAAGTTCTGCACAGCCCTCCAATGAAGGAGAATAATGCACAATGGCAGCATTAGAACCATAAGCAGATATAGGTTCGAATGATTCGCTCATATAGAGGTTATGTTCGCTGCGGAAATCGATTAGTTTTTGAGCAACATCGAGTTCTGTCAAACGTTGTTTTCCGACGTTATCTTCAAGCCAATGGAGGAACTTTACCAGAGCAACTCCGTCACGGATCATGCTTGAATATATGTGATTAATCTCGTCGGGACTTTTCTGGCTCTTCATCAATTCGATGCTACTTTTGCCTTCAACTAGATGCGCATGTTTATGTATGGCTTGTATTATACGTGTATTCGCAGTAGAAGGATCGAAAAAAACGCGAGAATTTGCAGGTATGTTGCCAAGATTCTTTTCGAAGTGATCGTATAAAGACAGCTTAAATCCATCTTCCATTAATCGATGACTGACTGCGGATGTCAGCTTATGCGGATCAATATAGAGGTTAACATCGTCTAGACCAATTATCATATAAGCATAGAAAACGGGATTATATTCTATATCATTTCCGCGTAGATTAGATATCCAGGCAATGTCGTCGAGAGCAGTGGCAATATAATGTGTAACGTTGTTTTTTCGCATTATTTCGCGCAACTGTTCAACCTTTTGCATTCGTGTTAAACCAGCAATTGTTGGATCGACTTCTATGACTTCATCGTTAGGCAGTGGTTCACGAGGAGCAAATATCTCGTCGATGATATCAACCTTATAATCGATCTTTATTCCAAACTCTGCAAGCTTTTTCTTCATGTTGCGGCACTTCTCATAAGAGATAGTAAAACCATCAACACCGACTGTACTTTCGGATGGCAGCACGTCGGTAAGATAAGTCACATAGTCAGGCACGTTAGGCAATCCATATTTGAATAGCTCTATACAAGTGTTTCTCAGTTGTTTTGTAGCTTGAATGTAATATCTTGAGTCTGTCCACAAACAAGCATGTTTAGCCGTTATAACAAGTGTACCTGCTGAACCGTTGAAGCCTGTAAGAAACTCGCGAAACTTCCAGTATTTAGCTGGATATTCGCTTCCGTGTGGGTCTTCGGTCATAACAACAAGAGCGTCAAGATTACGTTGTTCCATCAACTCTCTAACTGTTGCTATTTTGTCATTTATATTGATTGCTGCCATGTTTTATTGTGTTTTCCTCTAAGTTATTAATATTTTTAATCATTAACAACATTTAGTGAGAAAATAAGTCAATATACAGGCAGATTGTGGTGATAGAAACAACACTAAGTAGCTGTTTCTATAGTATGGTTAGTAAGCTATAAATGTACCTATTGCGAAGAGTATGGATATGAGTAATGTAGCCAAGGAAACGACCTTAAGTTGCGTATCGATACGACTATCGTTTTTGCTATCTGAAATAAAGTGCAAATGCGGTATAAGGCGAAGGAAACCGACAAGTGATATGTACTGCAATGGTTTGCCGAACATGTAGATATAGACGGCAAAAAGGACAAATGCCAATATAATAACAACAAACTGGTAACGTCTACCCCATTCTATGCCATATCGTACAATCAAGGTATTCTTGCCGCTTCTTTGATCGCTATCGTGGTCACGCATATTGTTCATGTTAAGGACGCCCATGCTCAGAAGACCTATGCTAGATGCAGGCAGAATAACAGAAGCCAATGGTGCTCCATAGTAAAGTGTGAAACTACCCATTACACCCACCAATCCAAAAAATATGAATACAGACAAGTCGCCCAGACCTCTATAGCCATAAGGGCGACGGCCGATAGTATAGCATATAGCAGCAATTATTGATGCGATACCGATAGATAGCATAAGAATAAATCCGCCAGTATTGAGACGAGGATAGCTGAAAGCAAGTAAAGTGATGCCACTAACAAGCGATAGTAATGCGAATACGTATATAGCACTGCGCATCTGAGAATATGTGATAGCTCCGCTTTGTACAGCTCTTTCTGGTCCTACTCTACCTGCAAAGTCAGCACCAGAAACGGCATCACCGTAGTCGTTGCTTATATTGGACAAGATCTGAAGAAACAGAGTTGTCAAGATAGCGAGAGAGAAGATAGTCCAGTCGAAAACATTCTCTGCGTAAGCAAGTGAAGAGCCTACGATGATAAGAGAGAATGAAAGAGGCAATGTACGCAAGCGAAATGCGCTAATCCAAGCTTTGATATTCATTGGTTTGTTTACTTTCTGTTGATCACCTTAAATGATTGGTTACCACCTGAAGTGTTGACATCAACTATGTATATTCCGGAAGGAAAACTATCAAGACTGATAGTCGCCATTTCGTTTTTGATGTTGTAGTTAGCGACTGTACGTCCGGTTATGTCAAGCACGTTAATATGATTGATATATGAGCCACTTAACTGATAAGAATTAAGGTTGACACGTCTGATGGTCAGATTGTCTATTTGAGAGTTTGATGTAGGTGTACTAGTAGATTTCGTGCATCTGACACCTATGAAAAGACTTAGATCATTTTCGCTACCGAATGCGGTTGCCTTCTGCCATTTTTCATCGGCATAAAACAGGGCACCACTACCCTCTTGGCAGTAGAAAGCGAGAGTATCAACAGCAGATGTGTTATAAGAGAATTCAACGCCGACATGATATGTACCCTGAACCTTACATGGTCCGTCAAGCAAAGCGTGATATGAGATTTTCTTGGCGCTCAACAACTTGTTGTTCACTTGTTTTGTAGTGATGACATCGCCAGGCACGCCATCTTTATCGTTCCATATAGTTATATAGAAACTCTGATCATGAACAGAACGAGCAACGAATGGAGATAGATACACACCATAGATAGAGCTTTCGCTGCCATCTTGTCCCATTTTTTGAGAAATTTTAGTTGTATGGTAAGAGTTATGACCTGCTATATATCCCTTTTGATCATCGGGTCTAAGTTTTAGAACAGGAGTCTCCTTGCCAGCCGAAAAATCATTGATAATAATGTCAGGACTAAGGAAACAACCGTTCATGGATAACGCACCCGTCTTAGCTGGATCCAGATATGTCTTTAAAACATCCCAGTTGTTCGCCAGCATCCAATAGTAGTCACTCTTCTCATTTCTACAAGAAGCTAATCCACCAGAAAGGCTGCCTATTAGACGCAAGTTACTGTCGAACAAACCACTACCTGAAGAGCCACCTTCGGTAGTGCCAGATATCCATTTGATCACACGCCAGTGGTTGTTCAGTTCGAAATCCTTTCCGCTATTTGTTTTGTCGTATGTATATGATGTATTAGCCATCACGGCATCTGCGATAGAAACCTTTCTCACGTCACCATAGGGATGATGGATACAGTAGAATCTATCCATGCCAGAAACATCGGTAGATAAATTCCATCCGCTCCAGTAAGGACGGGATGCACTAACTGGCGCGCTAGACAAGCATAGAAGAGCCATATCGCGTGTCTCGTCGATTTCAACCAGTGTTGCATCCTGTATTTTCTCCATATATGAAGAGTTAGGTTCGATATCTTGGCAGAATGGAGATTCAAAGTTGAAAAGAGCAAGACACGACGTTATCTTATTGTCGGTAACAACGTGTGCAGCAGTAATCACGTATGGTTTACCATCTTGCAGAGTATTGTTGACCAGAGTACCTGTGCCGTAGGAATTGCCATTGATCAGAAGACGACATACCGACTGTTTTATTTCAGCGTAAGAGTCGTCACATGACACGTTGACTTCACAATCTTCTGATGAACCATAGCTACCAGCACTAGCCTTGAGGTGTCCATGTCTCTGGGAAGTGTGTTCTGGTAGATTGATAAAGCCACAATTGACAGAGCTTATCTTGAAAGAAGAGTTAGGGATATCGTAAGCCAGCAGGCTTACAATCAATGAATCACCCTGAATAGGGAGGGACTGCACTACCCCACTCTGTGGCACATCATAGTATCTAAATGACTGAAATGAAGATGAGTCAGGACTATATATATTCAGCTCATCAGAAGGACCTAAAAAGACATCAGACAAGGTCACATTTATGTTGCGTGATGATTCGGAACGAACACCGATAGTCCAAGAGATTGTCCCGTCTGAATAAGATTCAAAGACACCGCTATTAGATATATTAAGATCGGTAGCGTGTGAATTGGCAAACACGAATGGTCGTCCCTTAGCAATCTCTCTATCTTGAAATGCAGCAGGGAATGTTACCCAGTCAACATCCTGAGCTACAGCATTTAACGATATAGAGATTAAAGAGGTATATAATAGTGATCTGACAGAATTCATAAACAGCTAATAAGTTCGTTTTTGAATTCTTCAAAGATAAGAAAAAATTACTTTTCCTCTTCGTAGTCAATGCCATTATCCATGTTGGCGATATAATTCTTCATTTCTTGCTTCACTTCCTTATGAAGAGCCAAGATGCCTATAAGGTTAGGCATAGACATGAAAACGATGCCAATAGACGCTATACTCCAGACAATCGCCGTATCGGTAAATGAGCCGATAAAGAAGCCCACAACATAGATGACGCGGAAAGGAACAACAGCCTTTGGTCCAAAAAGATAAACCGAAGCTCTATCACCATAATAGCTCCAAGCGATTGTTGTAGAAAAGGCGAAAAGAAGCAATGAGAGTGTCACGATATACTCGCCGAAGTCTCCAAACCAACTTGACGAGAACGCTTTTATTGTCAGTGGTGCGCTGTGGATGAGTGATTTACCATAAACCTCAATCTCATCGCCCTCAGAAGTTCGCAATATAGGTGTACCCTTTATGACATTGATCATGCCAGAGAAAGGCTCGTCATTGCATAGAATATTCACATCATCTGCGATAGAGTTGGAGTTGATAACAGTAACCATCTTGTCAATAACAACACCATTGCGCACAACCATCAAGCCATTGAAATATTGTTCTTCATCGTCGATAGCATTTCGGACATCCTTAGCCCAAGAGTATGTATTATTAAGCACGAGCATGTCAGATTGCTGGAACTTATTGTCGAACTTTTCGGTCCAAACGCCCGATGATAATATCATTGTACCGGTAAGCATACAGATGACAACAGTATCGATGAAAGGTTCAAGCAGAGCGACAAGACCCTCTGCGGCAGGCTCTTTGCATCGAGCAGCAGCATGAGCGATAGGAGCAGAACCCTGTCCAGCCTCATTAGAGAAGAGACCTCTATTGACGCCACGTGACAGAGCGAAAGATGCGGAAGCTCCCAAGAAACCACCTGTTGCGGCAGAACCCGTAAACATGCTATCAAAAATAGAGCAAATGCCAGGGATGATATTTTCGTAATGATATATTACAACAACCAAAGCACCGATGAAATATGCGACGCCCATGAAAGGCACAAGTTTCTCGGTAACCTTTACGATACGTTTGATGCCACCAAAGATAACAGAAGCCAGAATAATAGCCAGAACACCACCAACAAGCATCTGAGGAATACCGAAAGTGCTGAACATAGCAGTTGAAATGCTATTGATCTGAGGCAGACATCCGGTACCAAAGGCACCAATTAATGTCGAGGCAGCAAATATGAATGCAATCACTTTACCTGTTGGTATCTGGCGACCATTTTTGAGCTTTATATTCAGTCGTTCGCGCATATAGAACATCGGTCCACCAGCCATTGTTCCATCAGGGAGTTTGACGCGATATTTATGAGACAGAGTCACCTCGACAAACTTGGTAGCCATACCAATGAGCGCAGTGATCATCATCCAGAAAAGAGCGGCTGGACCACCAAGATGAATAGCAAGAGCAACACCGGCAATATTACCGGTACCTATCGTACCAGACAAAGCAGTCGCAAGAGCCTGAAAATGAGAAGCATCACCTTCGGCAGATACCTTATCGTATTTTCCACGTAATACATGGAAAGCTTTAATAAAAAGGCGTATTTGTGGGAATCCGAGGTAGATGGTAAAGAACAAACCAGTACCTAAAAGAGTTATAATGAAAACAGGATGACTACTGATGTATGCCTCAAACTGCGTTATCCATTTAGCTAAAAAGTCCATCAATTTATTCTCTATTACTTTATTTAGTGCAAATATAGTTGAAAATAAAATGCGTTGGATGTTGTTTGATACTATTTGTGAAAAAATACACCGCTATTAAAGCATGTGAACTATGAATGTCATATAGAGACACATGGACATAAAGCTATGCAAAAAGATAGTATAAGCAGCCAGTAATCTGCAGGACAAGAATGACAGGAACGCCGATATAGAATTGTGGGTGTTTTGTCTTATGTCGGAGTGTGTACATTGCGGTCAGGGCACCTATGCTACCACCTATAGCAGCTAGAATAAGCAATGACGCTTCTGATATACGCCATTTGTTGTGTTTGGCCTTATATTTGTCTATCGCATAAGCTATAAAAGCAATGAGATTAATAGCAACTAAGGCAATTAATATAAGAGTAGGATAATCAAAAGTCATACAAATATGTTTTTATGACAAACTTATAAGTTTATTACTAATATACCAAGAAAAGGCTATATTTGAGAGCATATAATAATGGAGATGGTACAAACAAAGTATAACAGTCCTATAGGCCCCTTATATATCGTGACCAATGGTGATGCATTAAGAATTCTGTCATTTACAGAAATGCAATATCCATATGGTCAATCTATGATTGCGGAAGAAGTGATCAGACAACTAGAAGAGTATTTCAAAGGAGAGAGGCGAACATTTGATGTTAAGCTAGAAGTGTCAGGAACAGAGTTTCAGAAGAGATGTTGGGCGGCCTTACAAACGATAGGATATGGTGAACAGATAAGTTATAAGGAAGAAGCAAGGAGGATAGGTAATATCAAGGCAATGAGAGCAGTAGGTCAAGCAAATAACCGAAATCCCATTGCAATAATCATCCCATGTCACAGAGTAATATCAGCCAATGGTGATATAGGCGGTTATGCAGGTGGTGTAGAGATAAAAAAGAGACTGCTCAGCATAGAACTAGGCAGCCTCGAAAAATGAAAAATATAGGAGAGTGATATATCTCTTTTAATTAGCCCTGTGCATATGTAGAGTATGATCGGCGTGGCATAGAATCATAGTATGAGCATCTACACGAACAATATCATACTCAAGAGACTGGTTGTCAGTCTGAAGGTAAAAATGCTTGCCAAGCACAAGCCAGCGCTGACCTGCAGTGTCAGTAGTCTGATCAGAGTTGAAAGTCATCTTTGTTCTAGACTCATTGTCGTTCCAGCATCCGATAAACAGTTCATCAACATTGTTAAGAGGCTGTTTATGAGCGATAAGTATTATGTCATCGACAACTATATTATCGCCGCATGAAGAATAGCGAACAACGACAGAGTCTTGTAAGAAAATCTTATTAGCCTTTATGTCGGGATTGCTAGGAAGAACGATAGTGTCGTTACCCTGAACGAGAGTAAACGAGTCATCAGTTTCGCCTATCACATGTCCATGGACAGAGACAGAAATAAGTTCAGATGACTGGGAGCAAGATGCCAGAGCAAGAGAGAAGCTTGCATATACAGCTATCTTATTTTTTATAAAACTCATATATAGTTTGTTCGATTACAATGCGAAGTTCGTTGTTTCCCGATTAATAAAAAAACAGTTTGATTTTGATTAACATAAAACGAGCCTACTTATGATATTTTAATGGTTAAGACCTACCCATAACCAAAAAATATTTAACTTTGATGTGTGAATATAAACAAAAGCATACTGAAACTAGCCGTCCCCAACACGTTAAGCAACATAACAGTACCATTATTGGGCATGGCAGATATAGCAATAGCGGGTCGCATTGGAGGTGATGTGATGATAGGGGCTGTAGCTATTGGAACAACGATATTCAACTTTATATATATGAATTGTGCGTTCCTAAGGATGGGAACGACAGGGCTTACAGCGCAGGCGTATGGTGCAGGAAACAAGGAAGAGGCCCGGAAGTTGTTGATGAGAGCGTTAACTGTAGCCTTTGCTATAGCTGCAGTCATGTTACTGTTAAAAGTGCCCATAGAGAATGTATCAGTAAGATTGATGGGTGGAACTCAAGATGTCATGGAGCTTGTGAGCCGATATACATCGGTAAGATTATATGCTTTGGCGGCTGCCCTACCCCTTTTTAGTTTTAATGGATGGTTCATTGGAATGCAAGACTCCAAGACGCCATTGTACATATCCATATTTACCAATGTTATCAATATAATATTCAGTCTGTTCTTTACCATGAAAATGGGAATGGGGATAGAAGGAATAGCATTAGGAACGGTCGTTTCACAGTATGCCAGTGTAGCTTTGGCATATATCATATACAAAAGAAGGTATTCAGAAGGCACATCATTAGAATTACAGAAGTTGAACGATCCGTCGATGTTGATGTTTTTCAAGGTCAATAGAGATGTGTTTCTAAGGAACTTCTGCATGGCGACCACCTATACAGTATTCACGCAGGTAGCGGCTGGTATTTCAGATATAGCGCTCGCGACAAATGCTTTATTGATGCAGCTATTCACCTTGTATAGCTATATGTTTGATGGTGTTGCATTTGCTGCAGAGTCGTTGAGCGGAAGGTTTATCGGAGAGCGTTCGATAGACAGATTCAGAAAATCGTGTAAGACATTGTTTGTGTGGGCATTATTCGTCTCGATATCGTATGTGGCAATCTATTTGATATGGTGGAAAGATATTCTAGTATTATTTGAGCCATCGGAGGATGTGTTACGGTATGCTTCAGATTATGTGTATTATATTATAGCAGTGCCACTTATAGGTTTCGCTCCATTTATTATGGACGGGATAATGTTTGGAAGTACATGTGTAAAGCCGCTCAGGAACTCTGTATTTGGAGCCACTATTGCGTATATCATATCGTTGGTAGTGTTAGTGCCGATATTGTCGAATACAGGCTTATGGATAGCCTTTTTAGTGTTCATGTCAATGAGAGGGCTGTTGTTGATACCAGCAATGATAGAACTATATAGAGACCCGTTGAAAGACATCATTTGAAGTAGAAAGCTATAGCCGATGCAAAAATTACGCAAAACACGTAAATATATTTGCTCTTCTTTCAAATAGTAAGGCAAAAGCGGTGTTTGTATATCAAATCAAAACGCGTAATAAATTGTTCTTACAGTTTAAAACTAAACATCATTGTGAAATTAGTTTAGAACATATATAAATTGTCACACGGCAATCAATTGCGATGAAAAAATTAGCATATTTGCAAGACTTATATAAATAAGTATATAATAAAGAAAACAATATACTCATAGTTATGAACAAAATCGTTGGTAAGGAACTTTTTTCAGCTAATGTAGCAAAGTTCGTTGTGGAGGCTCCACGTATTGCCAAGTCGCGTCGTGCAGGTCACTTCGTAATCATACGTATAGGTGAGGATGGCGAGCGCATTCCTTTGACAATCGCAGGCAGCGATGTAGAAAAGGGCACAATTACACTTGTAGTTCAGCGTATTGGCGTGTCAACAAACAAGCTTTTCAACCTCAATGTAGGTGACTATATTACAGACGTTGTTGGTCCACTTGGCCAGGCAACAAAGATCGAGAAGCAGGAAGGCACAGTATTGGCATGTGGTGGTGGTGTAGGTGTTGCTCCATTGCTCCCTATCATCCAGGCTCACAAGGCAGCTGGCAATCGAGTAGTTGCAGTTCTCGCAGCACGTACAAAAGATCTTATCATTCTTGAGGACGAGGTTCGTAAGAGTGCAGATGAAGTCATTATCATGACAGACGATGGTTCATACGGAAAGCAGGGCGTTGTTACTGTAGGTATGGAAGACGTCATTGCCAAGGAGAAGGTTACTGAGGCTGTAGTTATCGGTCCAGCTATCATGATGAAGTTTGGTGCGCTCACAACAAAGAAATATGACATCCCTACTGTAGTCAGCTTGAATACAATCATGGTTGACGGAACAGGTATGTGTGGTGCATGTCGTGTTACTGTAGGTGGCAAGACCAAGTTTGTATGTGTTGACGGTCCTGAATTTGATGCACATCAGGTTGACTGGGACGGTATGTTGGCACGTATGGCAAGCTACCGTGCAGAAGAGGCAGAAGCAATGGAAGCTTGGAAGGCGGCACAGAAGTAATTACGAAATACGAGTTACGAATTACGAAATCCGAAATACGAGTTACGAAATTCGAAGCTGATAAAGTACTAACAATTAAGAATTAGACCATTATGGCTATAGATATAGAAAAGCTCAAAGCAGAGCGTGAAGAAAGCTGGCGTGTAGATTTGCGTTCGGCTATTTCTCCAAAAGATCGTATGGCAATCGAGCGTGTTAAGATGTCTGAGGTTGACCCTAACATCCGCAATAAGTCGTATGTAGAGGTTAACGAAGGCTTGACACTCGAGCAGGCACAGCAGGAGGCAAAGCGTTGTCTTGACTGTCCAAACCCAGGCTGTATGCAGGGGTGTCCAGTTGAGATCAACATTCCTAAGTTCATCAAGAATATCGAGCGAGGTGAATTTGCTGAGGCAATCAAGACAATCAAGAACACAAGTTCACTTCCTGCAGTATGTGGTCGTGTATGTCCACAGGAGAAGCAGTGTGAGAGCCAGTGTACATATACAAAGGGCAAGAAGGCAGCCGTAGCAATCGGTTACCTCGAGCGTTTTGCTGCTGACTACGAGCGCAACTCTGGCAAGATGGCAGTACCAGAAATGGCAGCATCAAACGGCATCAAGGTTGCGTCAATCGGTTCAGGTCCTGCAGGTTTGACTTTTGCAGGTGAAATGGCAAAGAAGGGTTATGATGTAACTGTATTCGAGGCACTTCATGAAATCGGTGGTGTATTGAAGTATGGTATTCCTGAGTTCCGTCTTCCAAACTCAATCGTTGAGGCAGAAATCGAGAATATGCGTAAGATGGGTGTTAAGTTTGAGCCAGATTTCATTGTTGGCAAGACAGCTACAATGGACGATCTTCGTGCAGAGGGCTTCAAGGGCTTCTTCGTTGGTTCCGGTGCTGGTCTTCCACGCTTCATGAACATCCCTGGTGAGAACTCAATCGGCATCATGAGCTCAAACGAGTACCTTACACGTGTTAATCTCATGGGTGCAGCAGATCCTAAGAAGGATACTCCAGTATTCTTTGGCAAGAACGTTGTAGTTGTAGGTGGTGGTAACACAGCTATGGACTCAGTTCGTACAGCTAAGCGTCTTGGTGCAGAACATGTATATCTTGTCTATCGTCGTTCAATGGACGAGATGCCAGCACGTAAGGAAGAGATCAAGCACGCACAGGAGGAAGGCATTGAGTTCATGCTTCTTCACAACCCTATCCAGTACATCGCTGACGAGAAGGGTCGCGTAAAGCAGGTTGAACTTCAGGTTATGGAGCTTGGCGAGCCAGACGAAAGAGGTCGTCGTAGTCCAGTAGCTGTAGAAGGCAAGACAGTTCTCCTTGATACAGATATGGTTGTAGTGAGTGTAGGTGTATCTCCAAACCCACTTATTCCTACTGCACATCCAGAGCTTCATACTACTCCAAAGGGAACTCTTGAGGCAAATGACGCTCTCCAGACAACTAAGGATGATGTATTTGCTGGTGGTGACATTGTTCGTGGTGGTGCTACTGTAATCCTCGCAATGGGTGATGGTCGCAAGGCTGCTGCTTCAATGGACGAATACATGAAGAAGTAATTGACAATAAATAATTGACAATTATATAGGTCGCATCTCTTTGGGGTGCGACCTTTTTTATTGACATAAACAAAAAAAGCTACCTTTTTGGGGTAGCTCTTGTGTTATGATAGTAAGGGGTTAGTCAACCATTTCGCCGAGGTCGCGAAGTTTAGCGCTTACTACTAAACCATGACGCTTAAGACGGCTGTTGCTCATTTGGAAGGCAACGCGATCACCCTGGTTGAAGAGTGACATATCGGCACCGTTAGGACACTGGCCCTTGCTGCATGCAAGAATTACACACTGCTTAGACTGGTATGTATTAGCAACAGTCTGCATAAACTTGTATGCATTCTTGTTCATGACAACCATGCTGCTTGCAGAAAGTTGAGATGGATTATTTACGTTTTTAATAACGATCTTGTGCAATCCAATGAATTTATCAGAGAGCTTCTTTGACAAATCATTAGCAAGCTGTTCGTTGCCCATGACGGATATTACAAAATCTTCATCTTGAGAGAGTTCATTCCAAGAAATGTTACGAGCAACATTAACGATGAATGCTATGTACATCTTGCTGTCGTCTTGTGCGAATGATGAAACGTTAGCGCAGATAGCCAACATAAATAAAAACAAAATCTTTCTCATCTGTGTAATTTATATGTTTATTTCTATCCTTTGTTACGGGAATAGAGGGGTTATGTTTTAAAAAACAATACAAATTTATTCTGACGAGTCAAGAAAAACAACGACTTTAATTTATTTAACCGCAGAAAAACACAAAAGACACCGGTTTGTCATTATTTTATGTGTATTTATAAAATATTTTGAGGATTATTTTAGCAATTGGGTATTAGCTATTTAGTTTAATTTAACTCACATGGAGTAAAATAATGTGAATTAGTAGGTGAGATTAAAGATATATGTAGCTACCCATGCGTTTTTCGGTCTGATTTCGACGCCATGAGAACAAATTATCAGAGAATGTGCAGCGACTGTCAACCAAGATATTAGATTGTTTTACGCCACAACATGTCAGTTGATCGACATTAGCTCTTGTAAGGCTCAGCATTGGTCTACCGTTACAGCTTGTTGCATCGACATATTGCCACCCTATTTTATCCGCAACTTCTGGTCCTACTTCAAAACAATCTGAGTGAATATGTGGTCCTATTATCGCGTTGATATTGGAAGGTTCTGAGCCATAAGTGGAACACATCATAGAGAGTGTTTTCTCAACGATTTTAGATGCAGTACCCTTCCATCCTGCGTGTATTGCAGCCACTACCCCATTCTCACTATCGTGGAGTAAAACAGGAACGCAATCAGCGGTCAGGATATACAAAGCGATACCAGAGATGGATGTGACGAGAGCATCACAATCGGGAATTATGTCGGGAGAATCAGAACCAACTATAGAAACATTGTCAGAGTGTATCTGATTAGCTCCAACAAACCGTAAATGAGAAAGTCCCATTTGGTTGATTACCTGTAGGCGGTTGTCAGGTTGCTTGAAATCGGATTCTGTAAAGAAATAATGCATAAAGAATCACTCTTCGCTCTTGTTCTTTTCGAGAGCCAATGCAATGATAAGTCGAGTAGCCAAATCTATTGTAATAGAGGCCGTATTTACCATTAAATCATAGTTATGAGGGTCGCCCCAACGTTGGCCAGTATAGTGCTCATAATGAGTCTTACGAGCCTCGTTTTTCTTGATGATCTCATTGATAGTCCATGGATCATGGTAAACATTATTGCAACGTTCGCATGCAGATTCAGGATCGCAGTAGCAGAAAACGCGAACAATGCGATCTTTAGGCCAATCGGCAAGAACATAATCAGCCAGACGTCCGAGAATTACGCAAGACTGTTCTTTAGCGATACGACGTATTATTTTGCTTTGGGTAACGAAAAGCACATCGGAGCTTGACATACTCTTTTCGACATTAGTCTCATAGCTTTGAGTAATAAGTGAAAAGAGCTCCGAGTTAGTCACATGCTGTTCGTTGTCAATGATATATCTCTGGCTAAGCTGACTTTCTTGGGTAGCCATCTCGATAATCTCCTTATCGAAGAACTTCACGTCCATCACTTTGGCGAGGTTGTTAGCCAGGATTCTTCCTCCGCTACCAAATTCGCGTGTAATAGTCACCACAATTGGATATTGTGATGAATCAGTAATAGTTTCTTCTTCGTCTTTAGAACCAGGGAAAAGCC
Source organism: Bacteroidales bacterium (assembly GCA_024401335.1). Classification (GTDB taxonomy): domain Bacteria; phylum Bacteroidota; class Bacteroidia; order Bacteroidales; family Marinilabiliaceae; genus W3P20-009. The sequence goes on along the minus strand of JAKSLH010000003.1, from coordinate 103,872 downwards.
ATGGCATGACAAAAGACATACGAGGACGTATGAAGCGAGTGATAGGGCCCACTATAATTGCCGCAATCACAGTACCCTCACGCACACCAATTATTGTCCCAGACATCAATACGGAGATGATGATAGATGCAATAACCAGAGATGAGTCAAAGCAGAGTTTTACAAGTCCGAATTCCTTTTCAGAAGCCTTAGATATAGCACGAACGATAAATTCGCCCGGTAGCATAGCGACATCAGCCTGAACCTCCATAGAAACGCCTAGTGCGAGTATTACGCATCCGATCAAAAGAGCTACAATCTGATCGCTATAAGTAATAGGTTCGATGAACCACAAAAGGTCCATAGAAAAGTCGATGAAAACCCCGAAGAAAGCAACGACAGGGAGTAAAATAAAAATGTCGAACCACTGACGCTTGATATCATCCTTCTTCAAAATGAAGAAGTTAGCGACAATCAGAATCAAGTTGAAAGCAATAGTCCACTGTCCGAGAGTGAAGTCAGTGAAAAGGCTCAGTACATACGGAACGCTAGATATTGGAGATGTACCTAAGAAAGCTTTTGTTATAAGGGCAACGCCCAACGAGTTGAAGAATAGTGCAATGACGAAATAGATATATCGTCGAATGATTGATTTCATGTCTTTGGTCAAAATAAACGATGCAAAGATAGGCAATTTTTAATTACAATCTTCTTCAATTACTCGTAGTTCGCCTGTTTCGCTATCCATTATATAACCACGAACCACAATATCCTTAGGTACTAGTGGATGGTTTTTGACAAGGTCGACAGTTTCGAGCACAGCGGCGTCTGTATCGTCGAAGCCGTGAAGCCATGAATCGAGGTCGATACCGCAATGTTTCATCAGAGAGATGTGTTCGTCGTCAACACCACGTTGTCGCATCAGATGAAGCATTTCCTGGCTATCCATACCTTGTACTCCGCAGCCAGTATGTCCAATTATCATAACCTCATTCACACCCAGTTCATAGATAGCCACAAGTAGAGATCGGACAGTAGAATCGAACGGGTTGGTAATGGTACCTCCTGCATTCTTGATTATCTTGACGTCACCATTACGAATGCCAAGAGCTGCAGGCAGCAGTTCGACAAGTCGAGTATCCATACAAGTAACGATAGCAATTTTCTTGTCGGGATATTTGCTAGTCTTATATTTCTCGTAGCCTCTAGAGCTCACGAATTGCTTGTTATATTCGAGAATCTGTTGTATCATATTGCTGTGAAAAAAGAGTTTATCAGTGAATGAAGTGAGTCTCTACCCTCTCCTCTTCTGTTGGCAGTCCGTATTGTTGCTTTCCGAGTTCAATACTCTTAATGAGGAACGCCATATTGCGTCCAAGCTGTCGCATAGTCTGCATGCCCTCTTTATCTTGAGTCACTTCTCCCGGATCGCATCCATGAGCGATATTCCAGTATTGAGAAGGCACGACAGGCATATTGGTCTTGAGAAAATACTTATTGAGAACATCGAATGTAGCTGTTGTTCCACCACGTCGCGCCACCGCAACAGCAGCTCCAACCTTCATAGACCAGTTGGTATGTAGATTTGAGTAGAATAGACGGTCGAGGAGTGCCAACAGTTGTCCAGAAGGAGAAGAGAAATAGACGGGAGATCCGATCAACAGGCCGTCGGCTTCGCTAACCTTTTCAGATATCTCATTGACAACATCATCTATGACACACTGTCCGATAGACCAGCAGCGGTTACAAGCCATACATCCATGTATGTCACGTTGTCCGACATGTATAAATTCTGTTAGAACACCCTCAGCATTAAGAGTCTTTTCTACTTCACGAAGAGCAGTGGCTGTATTGCCATTAGCTTTAGGGCTACCATTGAGAATAATTACTTTCATGAGCTTAGTGCTTTGACTTCAAATATAAGGCATTTTATTGAAGAAAAAAAGCACCGAGATATTTTCTCGGTGCCATATTACTAGAGTGAATTGAGTCTTATTTCAGTTCGAAGTCGAAGCTCTGCAAGTCGCCATCGAGAGAAGATCCACCATAGAGAATCTTATAGTGACCGGCACGAGGTGACAATTCATCGAGCTGAGGATTATAATATTCGAAAGCTTCACTGTCGAGAGTAATCACCGCGTTGGCAGTCTTACCGGCAGCCACCTTAATCTTCTGGAAGCCCTTGAGAGACTTGATAGGAGCGTCAGCATAGTCGAGAGCCTTTACATAAACCTGCACAATCTCCTCACCGTCGCGTTTACCAGTGTTGGTAACAGGAACAGTGATTGTAACCTTGTCGTCGTTTGTCATATAAGGAGTTGATATAGATCCCTTACCGTAGGCAAAAGAAGTGTAAGAAAGGCCATAACCGAAAGCGTAGAGCGGAGTCCCGTGGAAATAACGGTAGGTGCGGTTTTCCATGCTATAGTCTAGAAAGTCAGGAAGGTCATTATTAGAAGCATAGAAAGTGACTGGCAGTTTACCAGAAGGGTTGAAATCACCGAAGAGAACTTCGGCAAGAGCCTGAGCACCACCCTGTCCTGGATACCAAGCCTGTAGGAGAGCATCATATTGATCTTCTATACTACCAAAAGCAATAGCCGAACCAGAGCAGTTAACCATAACGACAGGTTTGCCTGTAGCGTGCATAGCACGGACCAGACGTTGCTGAACACCAGGAAGTTCGATATCAGCCTTATCGCCACCTTCACCCTCCATGCGGGCAGATATACCACCTATCACAATGATTACATCAGCATCCTTAACCTGTGCAGAAAGTTCATTGTATTCGACAAGTTTACGTTCGCATATCTCACCACGGAGGAGAGCGAAATTGCCGTTACCGCGTCGGTATTCGATTTCTACATCATAAGTTTCACCTTCCTTGACTGGGAACGACTTATATTCAGTCTTACGTCCGAAACCAAAGCCTCTGCGACCTGGTGTACCCTCTTCAACTATATTGCCATTTACCTTAAGGATATAGCCATTGTCGGACATAAGTGAGTATTTCATATCGCCAGTGAAAGTAGCCTTATACTTACCTGTGATACGAACAGAGATGCTCTCAGTGCTGATACCCTGAGCAAATCCCCAACCACCGAAAGTAGAGAAATTCAGTTCGCTATAGTACCCCGTGACATCAGGGTTGCCAGTAAGTTCCTTGTTATTCCAGAACTCAACAAACACACCCTTGCCATCATTGAAGTCAGAGAGATGATTAATGGTATTATAGTCGTCATCGAGAGTGCAAGCCTTATGATAGATTATGTTAGCGCCAGGGACAGCGTTGCGTATGCCTTCGAGAAGAGAATGCTTATGATTGTCGGTTGGAGTGCCGCCATAGTTACCGTTGAGGAGTTCTACATCATCGGCATTGGGTCCAACGACAGCTATAGTCTTGATCTTCTTAGAGAGAGGAAGAATACCGTTGTTCTTAAGAAGCACCATTGATTCGCGTGCAGCCTGGACAGCAAGGTTGTTATTAGCTTCGCTGCTTATCACATCTTCGCCTAGATTAGCCCAAGGAAGCATATCAGCAGGGTCGAACATACCAAGTTCGAAGCGTCCCATAAGAGTTTTACGCAGATGGTTATCGAGGTCCGATTCCTTTATGAGACCCTTTTCGAGAGCTTCAGTAAGCACCATGAAAACCTTACCACATTCGAGGTCGGTACCATTAAGAACAGCATCGACAGAAGCAGAGAGAGGATCCTTATGAGTCTCGTGTTGTCCCTTATTATAGAAATTGTTTATAGCGTCGCAGTCGGTAACAACAATAGCGTCGTAGTTCCATTTATTGCGAAGTATATCCACGAGAAGACGATCAGAAGTGCAGCAAGGACGACCCTCATAACGGTTGTATGCGCACATCACCTCGCGTACGTTAGCCTTTTTAACGAGAGCCTTGAATGCAGGGAGGTAAGTCTCCCACAGGTCGCGCATAGAGACAGAAGCGTTGTATGTATGTCGGAGAGGTTCAGGACCGCTATGAACTGCGTAGTGCTTAGCGCACGCGTGAGTCTTGAAATAGCGGCTATCGTTACCCTGCATACCTAGAACAGTCTGCACGCCAAGCACAGCATTCATATAAGGGTCTTCGCCACAAGTCTCCTGTCCACGTCCCCATCGAGGATCGCGGAAAATGTTGACATTAGGGCACCAGAACGAAAGTTCAGGATTGCCAGGATAGTAAGTGACGCCCATAGGCACGTTAAAGAGAGCATTGTCTTCATGGTTAGTACGGTTCCAGTTAGCTCGAGCCTCGTCAGAAACAGTAGAGAAGACATCATAGACAAGTTTTTCGCTGAATGCTGCCGCCATACCGATAGGCTGAGGATAGACAGTATAACCACCCTGTCGTACACCGTGACAAGCCTCGCTCCACCAGTTGTAGGAAGGGATTCCAAGACGGTCAACAGAGATAGACTTATTCATCATCAGTCCCACCTTCTCTTCAGGAGTCAGAAGAGAGAGCAGATTTTCTACGCGTTCTGCATAGGAAAGATTAGTGTTAAGGTACGGATAATCGCAAGAAGCGTTACCGTTGTCCTGAGCCATAGATAATATGCCTGATAAAGCAATGACAGTTAAGGAAACAAGCAGTTTCTTCATAGTAGATAGATGTGTTATGTAATAATGAGATATAGATTATTCTTTAGTCCAAATTCTTAAGTTAAGATTAAGCATCTCGACGATATCGACCATGATACAGAGTGCTATGAAATCCTTCTTCACTTCGTCGACAGTATATTTCACTTCGAATCGGTTGGTAGAAGAAGGCACCATAATAGTCATTCTGCCATGGTGGAACGATATAGATAGATCTCTATCACAGAGTTGTGATCTGAAAACATCGTACATTTCGAGAATACGTTGTTGCAGAGCCGGTGAAAGGATATATCGGGCCTCTTGGTCGTTGGTAGAATAAGTAGAGAAAGTCTTTTCGAAGTTAACATCTTCAAGTTTGCATCGGCAAAGAGCCGAGAACAAAGAATGTGCAGAGAGATGAACCTTCTCGGTAGAAAGCTTAGTTATACCCTTAAAATCCTTGTTGAAATCGGCATCGAAGACAAAACCCTGGAAATCGATAACCGTGCGAGTGTTTTTACCATTGCTCTCTACGTGTGACAATGTTACTTCGCCATAGACGAAATCGGTCTTATCAATCTTACCACGTATGGTGTCCTCGTTCCTGTAATCGTGAACTTCATAGAGGTCAGCCGCTTCGATAACCTTTTTAGAGATATTACCATCAGGGTGATAAGTAGCCCCTGGGCAAATAGAGTTGACAATCTGAGGCATCACTTCATCCTTATACTGTTTGTTACGATTGTTTTCGTAAACCAAATACATTATAAGGCAACCGATACCCCATCCTATGATAGGAACAAGAATATGGAAGAAGCCCAAGAAGACACAGAAAAGTGTAATACCTCCGCCTATAAGCAAGCCATTTAAAAACATAGGTTTTCTGCTATCCTGCTTCTTTTGATATAAGCTTTGGATAGCAGAATCTATGCGTGGTTCAATGTTGCTCCAAGTATCTTGAGTCACTGTTAGTTAGTTATTAAAACTTTACCTGTACATTTTCGCGTTCTTCCTGTCGAGCTTCGAAGAACTCCTTAGCCTGGAAGCCAAGCAAGCCAGCGATAAGGTTGGTAGGGAATGTCTGCATAGCGTTGTTGTATTCAAGAACAGCAGCGTTGTAGCTACGACGAGCAGCAGATATCTGTTCTTCTGTTTCATTGAGAGTGCGCTGGAGGTGCATCACATTTTCAGAAGCCTTAAGATCAGGATATTGCTCAACAGTAACACGAAGACCGCTCATTACCTTTTGAACACCATTATCAAGTTCGTTTTTCTGAGCATCAGTAAGTTGAGCATAAGGAGTGCTACGGAGTTCAACAAGACGAGCAAGGACAGTCTCCTCGTGCTTCATGTAGCCCTTTACAGACTCAACAAGGTTAGGAATGAGGTCATATCGCTTCTTAAGCTGGACATCGACACCAGCAAAAGCGTTTTGTACCTGATTACGTTTGCTTACGAGGCCATTATATGTACCGATAAGAAATATTGCCAAGATGACAACTAAGACTATTGCAATCATAAGTGTTAGATTTTATGTTTTATGAATTAATTCTACTGTATTTACTCGCTATAATTTCTGTCAAGTCCGACACTGATGTTATATCCGCTATAATTGCTTTGCAACCAGTCAACAATCTGCTGTCGAAGAGTTATCGGATGAGTAACCTTGAAAGAATAGACAACATCGAAAGAAAGCATTTTGTCGGAGTGATTGACATAGAAGCCATGCATGCCCAATATGCCTTCGAGAGACATTACATATTGACGTATAGTGTTCTCTTCGCGTGCTTCATCGGAGTTCTCTTGATTATGTGCATAGAAACCGACAGTAACGAATATACCAAACTCCTTACGAACAAGAAGTTGAATCTGTCGTGTTATATGGTGGAGATCAGCGGCAGTCATTGTATCTTCAACTTCAACATGGAGAGCACCGATATTTTGTTCTGGGCCATAGTTATGAATCACAACGTCGTAAGCGCCACGAATACCATCAATTTCCTTCACGCGTGCTTTTATTGCAGCGGTAAGTTCCGGATCGCTACGCATACCGAGCAATTCATTAACAGGAGACATAAGCATTTCGAGACCAGCCTTAATCACGACGCATGAGATAGCGGCAGCCAGCCAGCAGTCGATATTCCATCCCAAGAAGAGAGTGATAGCGGCAGACACCAAAGTAGAGATACTTATGACACAGTCGAAAAGACAGTCAGTACCCGAAGAGATGAGAGAGTCGCTGCTAAGTTCCTTCCCTTTACGCTTAGTATATGCACCGAGAAAATACTTAACGACAACAGAAGCTGCAACGATACAGAGGCCAACGGTAGTATATTCCTGTTCAGATGGTTCGAAGATACCCTTAATGCTTTCGATCAGAGAAGTAGCGCCAGCGACAAGAATAATCGCAGCGATCACCAGTGCAGTAAAATATTCGATACGTCCATAGCCGAAAGGATGTTTATCATCGGCAGGTCGTCCTGCAAGTTTTACACCAATAATAGTAATGACTGATGACATAGCATCAGTAAGGTTGTTGACCGCATCTAGAACGATAGCCATTGATCCGGCGGCGAGGCCGACAACAGCCTTACCAGAAGCCACGAGAGCATTTGTTGCTATACCGAGATAGCCAGTACGTACAATTTCCTGTTGTCTGTTTTTCATTTTCGTTATCTTATTGCTAAAATGATTCAAGCACCTGACGGAATTTTATCATTCGCGTCAGGTGCGAGATCGTATGATATTGCTTATGGAACCAGAGGCTGTCCCATCTCAGAAGCCTCAGTCTCATTCTCATCAAGCTTGAAGAGCATGAAGTCAGGCTTTTCAGCGGTGCAAGTAGTCCAGGCGCCGTCTGTTTCGCCGTTAGGATTGCTGAATTTAACGAAGTTAGTCCAAGCAGTAAGCATCTTCTCAGACAGATCCCAGTCGCCCTTAGTCCAAGGACGCCAGCAATGCTTAAGTGACTTGAATACATACCAGAGGTCAGAAGAGTGGAACGCACCCTTCAGACGAGCTGTAACTTCAGGATGAGAGCCATCGTCAGGCAGAGGGCGAGCGAACTGGTAAGCCCAAGCCTGTGCGCCCTTTTCAGAGCGAACGCGGCAGAAGTCAGCGATGCCGCCACCCATGTTACCGAGGTCGTTGAGAGTGTATCCAATCATATATGGCACATCAGCAATAGAGCCGTCGAGAACAGCATCATCGAAAGACTTAAGGCTAACGTAGCCATCAACCATAGGCATCATAGTAACGATACCCATTTTGCCAGTAGCCATGTTATGGATAGTATTAAGCGCGTACATAGTTTCAGTGCTAGCCTTGCGCATCTTATCAAGGTCGGTAAGTCCAGCCCAGTCGAGTACAGCCTTAGATTCAGCTTCAGCCTCAGCCATAGTCATCTTACGGAAAATAGAGTTACGAGGCAATTCAGGAGCAGGCTTGTTAGGGTCGGGAATAGTTATACCGCCGCCACTCATAATCACAGCTTTCTGGAAATAGCCACGAGCGAGAGGGGATTCGCAAACCGTCTTTACGCTACCAGCGCCAGCGCTCTGTCCGAATATTGTCACATTGTCAGGGTCGCCACCAAACTGAGCGATATTCTTACGTATCCACTTAAGAGCCTCAATCTGGTCGAGTATACCATAGTTACCCGACACGCCATGAGGACTTTCTGCATCGAGAGCGGGATGAGTGAGGAAGCCGAATATTCCAAGACGATAGTTGATAGACACGAGAACTACATCCTTGTTAGCCCATTCCTGGCCGTCGAATTCAGGTTCAGAGCCCCACCCTTCACGGTATCCGCCGCCATGAATCCAGAGAGCCACAGGCAGCTTCTTATCAACGTTGCCAGGAGCTTTTGTCCACACATTAAGATAGAGACAATCTTCGCTTTGTGGTGCTTCGTCGCCATAGCCCCATTCAGTGGCATAACCACCAGGATAATGAACAGACTGATAGCCAGGGTGACCGAACTTATCGGCTATTTTAACGCCTTCCCATGCGACAACAGGCTGAGGTTCTTTCCAGCGCAAGTCGCCAATAGGAGGAGCAGCATAAGGGATTCCACGATAAACATAGACATCCTGGTGATCATCGGCGAAAACACCTTGAATCTGACCGCCTTCGATAGTCAGCACAGGATTGTCGAGCTGTTTTGGTCCGCTCACGCAAGATGCAAGAGCCAGAACAGGAAGAAATAAAAGTAGTCTCTTCATAATTGAAAGAAATTAATATAGATTGTAATTAAATGCTCATACTTAAAAGACTGAAGATGCTACACTTAGAAAGTATATTTCAATGCAAGTGTAGGATTAATAAAGAAGCTCCTTGTTCCCTGAGATGGATAGATGAAATTGTTGCTTATCTCCCATTCGGTACCAACGCTCAATCTGTCATTAGGACGTTCTCTGCCAATCACATTGATCCAGAATTGAGGTTCAGCAAGGAAAGCGACCTTCTTCTTTGGAATCAAGACAGGATCGGGAGCACCAGGTATCGACACGAAATCAGGGCTGTAGCCATACCATGTCTCAGCGAGGCCATTAAAAGTAAACAGTCCCTGAGCGAAGTTGATGTTCCATATTGTAGCCACCTGAAAGCTAGGATGGGCCTCGTTTTGAAGATGTTTGAAATACTGCTTATATGAAACCTGGAGGATAAACATACGGCTAAAATCCATGCTATGCCATTGCCATGCAGGACCAATCATCATAGCCTGCTGATATGAACCTGCGGTAGTGTTAAGTCCACCAGTATATTGAAAATGAGCCGTGATATTATTGGCTTCATTGACGTGTTTCACTGTAAAATCGCGACTCAAATCGCAATAAGCGCCCATTGCGCCATTGTTATTTGTGTCATTGCCATGAAAGTCAAGGTCGATAAACATAAATGTAGAGCCGAGACGGTCGGGCTTAAGGAATTCAAACGTAGCAGTAACCGCTTGACGTTGAGCCTCTGCATCACTATACAAATTATGTCCGAGATCATAATGAAGTTGCACATTATACTGTGCACTAGCAGCGACACAACCTGCTAACATAGCTGAATAGACGACAAACTTTTTCATGGGATTATTTGTTTGTGTAATTAAAGTCAACCAATTCTACTGATATTGTCTTATTCTCACATCAATAGAAGAGCCCTCAAGTAATTTTACGACCTGGCTTATGTCAGTCTGTCCGTAATGGTAAGGGAAAAGCACCTTTGGCTTAATGATATTTGCAGCATTAGCCAGCTGTTCAGGTGTCATAGTGAAAGGCAGATTACATGGCAAGAAAGCGACATCAATATCCTTGATATCCTTCATCTCATCAATGTCTTCAGTATCGCCAGCGATGTAGATACGGAAGCCATCTATTGTAAGGATATAGCCATTGTCGCGTCCTTTAGGATGGAACTGCTGTTTATCTTCAGAGTTGTTGTATGCAGGAACAGCCTCAAGGCCCCAAGTGCCGGCAACGTTCATATTATCGCCATTTTTCATGACAACACCCTTGTTACCCAATATCTCGCTGCTTCGAGGGTTAAGAATCAGCTGAGTACCCTCTTTAGTAAGCTGATTGATAGCTAATGAGTCGAGATGATCCATGTGTTCATGAGTAATCAGGATTATATCAGCCTTAGGCATAGTAGTGAAATCGGTTACTGGAGGAATAGCATTTGCAACAGGATCAACATATATCCACGCATCCCCTACCCTAAGCTTAACGCTACCATGTTTGATGCAATAGGCGAATATAGGCATCTGATGTAATGTACTGAACATGTCAACCTCTTCAGTAGTCACCTGCTTACCAGCAGCTGTCCATGAAGTGATACCCTTATCGAGTTCGATCACCTTGAATCCATTTTTCAGGAGGATATTAGCAGCTTTCTTGCTTCGGTTGCCGCTACGGCAGTACACTGCTATAGTCTTAGTCTTAGGTAATGTTGACAAGGCTCTATCTTCAAAGTCAGACTTATTCACATCGATATTTATTGCATCGGTGATATGTCCACTTATATATTCATCATAAGTTCTGACATCAAGGCGAACCATGCCAGCATCAAGGATATGGTTTTCGAATTCATCAGCGGGATAGCTATTAAATGTAGAATTGTTGTTTTGAGCAACACAACCAGAAAGGCTGAATAAAATGCCAACAAGACCAGTTGCAATATATTTCATAGACTTAAGAATTAATTAATAATCTAGATAACAAAGTTATAAAACATTTTAAATAAACAAAGACTGCGCTCATACTATCAGCATACAATTACCGAAAAAAAGCAGGCAAATCATCTGAACCAATCATCTTTAGGAATTTCAATGTCGAGCAATTCGGATGTAACAGGATGCTTCAGCTTTATCCCGCAAGAACACAGATACATCTTATCGCCCTTCTTGCCATACAGGCTATCACCCACAATAGGCGTAGCAAGACCTTCTGGGTGAGCAGAATGGATGCGAAGCTGATGTGTACGTCCTGTTTCGGGCAGATATTCCACCAGAGGGTGTTCGTTCATCTCGCCGATGATTGAAAAATGTGTCACAGCCGGTCTCCCGCCAGCCTTGTCAACAGTCCTTCTTCGTGAGTCATCAAGGTCATATCCTATAGGCAGGTCGATGACGCCGGCTTTACTGGAGGGATAGTGTTCAAGCAGTGCTACATATCGTTTCTTCACCTCCCTATTTTCAAACTGGCGATGCAACAAAGCCAGTACATCTCTATTTTTGGCAACTATCAGCAAGCCAGAAGTAAACTGATCGAGTCTGTGTGCTGGTGTGATATCGTTTGAGGCATATCTTGCGCTAAGACGTGTCGCCACGGAATCGGTAGTTGTCAGTCCCGGGACACTTTGTAATCCGCCAGGCTTATTGACCACCACGATCCATTTATCTTCATAAACGACAGGCAGATCAGAAATGACAGCACGTTTCAAAGGATTCTCTTCGACATCAAGTCCCTGAAGCATAAAACTCAATATAGGGACACATCTTTTCTGGCAGGAAGGATAGAAATTGCCCTCGCAACGTAAAGACCCTTTTGAGTCGGGACCAACCCAAAACTCACCCATAGCAAGAGGTTGCAGACAATGTTGGTAAGCATATTGGAGCAAACGAGGAGCGCAGCAGTCGCCAGCACCAGATGGAGGCATGTTCAGTCCCCTGTCGCTAAATATAACATCGACCCTACGTTGTTCGCCACGAGCGTTGAGAAGGACATATTGCTGGAACAGCCAGCGCTGGAGGCTATCGGACTTGACACGTCGTTCTTCCTTCATCGTCTCCACCTGAGTATTCATATCGGATAATCGCTGTTCGAGAAGGCCAATCTCTCCCTTCAATTTCATATCCAGCCTATGAATCTCAGCCTTTTCGTGCTGACTTTCGCGAATCATCCTCTGTTCATCGTCAGGTGTAAGAGAACCTTTAGAACGAAGCTCATCTCTAAGAGCCTTATTGAGCTTGTATTGAGCCTTAGCCTCAGCTAGTGACTTGTCTTTCTGAGCCTTAAGACTGGATATATCATCTTTCAGTTCAGACATCAAGCTAGAGTTCTCGATATTGTAAATAGCAGCGTTAAGTTGAGATATTTCAGCTTCGTGAGTCTTGAAATATCCGTCAGGTATCAGATAATCGACGATTGGAGGAACAAAGAAGTTGTTATTGTCAGCGAACTCGCCCGAATAAGCAGCGACATAGCCAATGTTCTGCTGAGTGTCGCGAACAAGCAACACCCCCATCATTTTGCCCTCTCCGAGCGTATGAAGTTGTTTGCTGTATAAAGAGGACACTTCATGAGCCGCCTCGACAATCAAGGGATGAGGCTCGTAACAAAAAGGAAATGTGAACTGCTTGGGCAATTCACATTCGTTTATGTTATGCATGAATTTATGCAGCATAACTTATTCTATATTATAATCTTATAATTCAATTACCTCGAGGTCGTCAGGAACCAAAAGACGACCGTTGAAATAGGCCTGACCTTCACTTGTGTATAGTCGTTTCCTGTCGGTCATAGGAGTACGGCCTTCGGTATGGAACAAGATAGTAGTCGAAGCTCCAAGAGCCTGAGCGTTCTTACATGAGTCCATCACAGTGCCATGACTCTTGGGATAAGGATTATACTTATCTACCTCAGAGTGCAGGCAATAAGCCTCTTGCATAATTATGTCAGAACCCTTGATAATATCTTCATTGTTGACGTTGTAAGGCTCATCGCCCAGGAAAGCCAGTCTACGGCCATCGTGCAATGTTACGGTAAAGCCATGTTGAAGTTCCTTTTTACTCCAGATATTGAAGAAATGGAAGGCTCTGTCGCCGATAGTCAATTGGGTGTCGTGTTCGATTTCGTGGAAGCAAATCCTCTCATCTATCAGCTTCTGCTGTTTTGGTTGCAATACGAGTCCGCTAATAGTGCGCAGAGCGTCAACCGACTTCTTATGGCCATAAATAGTCAGATTTCCCTCGTATCGTCCTTTGTTGACCTCTTGACAGATGTATCTAATGACCCATACCATACCAAGAATATGGTCGGTATGATTATGAGATATGAAGGCGTTATGAATCTGAGAGATAGAAATTTCAGCCTTTTTCAGTTGTGCTATTATACCATTTCCGCCACCTCCATCGACGAGAAAATGTTCGCCATCGTCATCGCTAAGAGTGAAGCAAGTGTTGTAACAAGTAGTTACCATTGCTGCTCCGGTACCTAGCATCGTCACCTTTTCCATATCAACAACTATTTCTTGTCTTTTTTGCTTGTGCCGCGCATTCTCTCACGGTATTCTTTAGGAGAGACGCCAACATACTGCTTGAAATACTTGCCAAAGAAGCTCTGTGTAGGGAAATTAAGGTTCATTGCAATCTCCTTGATAGAGAGGTCGGACCCCTCAAGAGCCTGCTTGATATTACCGATTACGACATTCACAATCCATTGTAATGCGCTATGACCAGACTTCTCCTTGATGATAGAAGAGAAATATCTTGATGACAAGTTCTGTTCTTCGGCATAGAAAGCAACATCACGCTCAGAAGTGTAATTCTTGTAGAGTGAAACAAGGAACTTGAAGAAGATCATATCACGCTTAGAGTGTTCAGCCATAATCTGGAGCTCACCTTCAAAGCCAGAAGGACGCTTATCGAAATATGCATTGAGAATCTCGAAGAAGGCCACCTGGCCCATTGACTTCACAATCTCGGTAGCTAATGTATATTTAATGCCAGTATATTTGTTCTCCTTGATTTCGTCAGATTTCTTCCATATCATTTGAAGCAACGCCAACGACTGCTGGAACTGTTCCTCAGCAAGCATTGTATATGGATAATCCCTCAGATAGAGGACATTTTCAATATTTGAGACCTTGTTAACAGCCTGAATAATATAGTCTATGTCAACAGAAACCATCAATCCCTCGGCATCTTCGCTCATCTGAACAGGACGAAGCATAGCTGATGGCATATAAATAAATACGCCACCTCTAACCAATACGTATTCCTTCTGATCGATAGCTAAAGTTATGGAACCTTGACGACAAATAAATAATCCGCAACGATCCAATCTGTTAACAAGTTTACCTAATTCAAAGATATCCATGCTGTTACGAGATATCTCGGCGAATCTAAATGTTCCTGGAGAGTTAGTTATGTTGTCCATATTCTATTTACTTTCCTACAAAAATAACACTTTCATACACATTATCAAACTAATCGAACATTTTTTTATAATTATAATCGATAAATATGATAGTAAATAGTTGAATTGAGGCATCAGATTTCCCATCTTAAAATCAGGTTCAATTCAATTTTATTTTTTATATTCGCAATTATAACTCGTTTCACATATTTATAACAAAATGTATTCTAAAGAAGAGGCGCAAGAGATGCGACATGCCTTCTGGCATAAACTTGAGAGTAAAACACGTCGATTGCCAGGTCAGAATGGTCGTCCGATAAAGTGGATAAACGACCGAACGGGCATAAAGGGGCTAGATTTGCGTTTTGATGTTGACACAAAGATGGCGATGGTAGCCATGGAGATAAACCCAATACAGGAAGAGAAACTCGAGAATCTTTGGGAGAAGATGAACAACTGCAAGTCGCTTTTCGAAGCCACTTTCGGCGGTGAGCTTGTATGGGACAGAAACTATGTCAAGAATGCCGGAGACACATGTGCCCGTATATATGTGCGCATGGATGGCAACATATATGACAAAGAGAAATGGCCAGACATGATACATTTCCTCATAGACAACATGTTGCGATTAGAGAAGGCATTCCTTGAGGTGCAGGATTATCTCATTCATTTTTAGCGTTCAAGCAGGTTAACAAACAAATAGTCCGTTGGAACTTTTAGATAAAACAAAAAGATTTAGTGAGGCGCTTAGAGAGAGACCAATAGCGGCAATCAAGAGCATCATAGAATTTACGAAGAGGACATACTATAACATCCACTTCTATTTTACTAAGTTTCTTGAGATGTTCCGCAGGCCGGTCAATCTTGTTGTAGATACAGTGACCATAGTTGCTGCGGTATGGTGTCTGGTGAATATCATCTGGCAGATAGGTTTTGACGTTGATCCTGCAACCTCTACCCGACTGCTTATTGTCAACCGCAATCTTATTGGTCTTTTTGCATTTATCCAAGTTTACAAGTTAATAGGATACATACACGCCAGTTCGTTTGACCCAATCCGCATAGCATCGAAGAGGCTCAATACACGTCCGTTTCGTAAAGTAGCGCGAAAGAGCATAAAGCTAGCGATTGCGATATTATGGAGAAAGTTTGTTCGTCGCATAACCCCTCGTAACATCTGGAAGTCGATAGTAAAGACATTCAAGTATTTCTTTGTCGGCAATCGTGTACCACTGGCAGAGGTGTTTTATGCCATAGGCAACTGCCTCTATTATTGGTATATGCCGCAATATGGTCAGATCTTTGGTGACTGGCATGATATAATGTGGCATAAATACGCCATAAGCGGTGTAGTAACGATAATAGCCATCAACGAGATATCACGACTAGGAATCACTATTCTGGGCCGAAAGACCAGTCCTACTGCCCTATTCATCGGCAGTTTCATAATAATCATACTTATAGGCTGTGGTTTGTTGCTGATGCCAAACAGTCATGTAGGAGAGATGTCGTTTTTTGAGGCATTGTTCACTTCCACGTCGGCAGTATGTGTCAATGGACTATCGATTATAGACATATCAACATCGCTGACACCATTTGGTCAGACGATAATGCTCATATTGATACAGGTAGGTGGTATTGGGGTAATGACATTCACCTGTTTCTTTGCTCTTTCCCTTACAGGCAGAGCATCGTTACAGAATCGTTTTGTGATAAAAGACCTAGTGAGTGCGGATAACATGACCGACATATTCCAGACACTCAAACGCATCATGTATGTTACTGTAATCATAGAGGTAATATGTGCATGGTTTATATTTGACTTCATGCGAGACAGAGTTCCAGACATGCCGGCCGATTCGCTCATGTTCTATTCGCTCTTCCACTCGATATCGGCATTCTGCAATGCAGGATTCACGAATCTGGAGGGAGGCCTTATGAATCCGTATGTAGCGAATTTGCGACCATTGCATATAGTCATAGCTCTGACCGTCATACTTGGAGGATTAGGCTTCCCGCTGCAGTCGGCAGCGATAGACTGGTGCAAGTGCCACATAAAGCTCTTTTTCTGCCGTATATTCAACATCAGAAACAATACAACATACAAGTCGAGACTTATCAATGCTAACAACCGCATCATATTCTTCACACATCTAGGGCTTGTGGTATTGGGCACCATAGTATTCTTCTTTTCAGAGCAAAATCACACCCAACAAGACAGTAGTTTCACAGAGCGCGTCAGTGATTCATTCTTCATGTCGGTATGTGCCAGAACGGCAGGATTCTGCCTTGTGGACCTCACCCATACCGGTCCGATCACCCTATTGGTGCTTACGATACTGATGTGGATAGGATGTGCGCCACTCTCGACAGGTGGTGGTATAAAAGTAACAACATTTGCTGTTGCAATGCTCAATATAAAGAGTGTATTGCGACGTCGCACGACAATTGAAGTGTATGGCAGGCAGATAGCTGAAGAGTCGATCAGGCGAGCTTTTGCTGTAATAGCGATATCAGGATTTGTAATGGTAATCTGTGCGATATTGTTCAAGGTCTTTGACCCGCAGATCGGAATGACAAGGCTTATATTTGAGTCATGTTCGGCAGTGTTTACAGGTGGTATGAGTCTTGATGTCACCCTCAACCTATCGACAGCCTCACACATAGTATTATTGATAGAGATGTTCATCGGTCGTATTGGCATTTTGGTATTTGCCATGTGTTTCATTGATCCGGCACCAAAGCAGTACTACACCTACCCACACGAAACAGTAATGATATAATAGATAATCCTAAAACACTATAGGTATGCGTTTCATAATTATTGGACTTGGCAATTTTGGCATGAGCCTAGGTTTACAGCTCACAGCGATGGGGCATGAAGTGATAGGCATTGATGCACGCGAACAAGTTGTCGAAGAATTTAAGGACAAATTCACGGGAACGGTATGTCTGAATTCGGTTGATGAGCTAGCGATGCGCACGCAGCCGCTCAATGAAGTTGATGCCGTTGTCGTAGCCATTGGTGAAGACTGGGCAGCTTCGATACAGACAACAGCATTGCTGAAGAAGCTAGGAGTAAAGAACATCATAGGCAGATCGTTATCTCCGTTGCATGAGACAGTGCTTCATGGCCTAGAAGTGTCGGTAGTTGTCAACCCAGAATATGATGCAGCAGTAGCTATAGCGAACCGTCTTGTTTCGAATAGAGTCAAAGCCACATATAACCTAACAGAAGACACGTCGATATATGAGATAGAAGTGCCTAACGACTTCCTAGACAAGACAGCCGAAGACTGTAACCTCACATCAAAATATGAGATGACGCTAGTATGTGTCAAGCGCAAGGTCATCAAGAAGAACATCATAGGCAAGGACACAGAGGTGCGTGTAGGCAAATATATGTTTGACAGTCCTTATCACTTTGAGAAAGGAGACATAATGGTATGTTGCGGCACACCATTTGGTTTTAATAAGTTTGCAGAAGCCTATTTAAAATAAATGACAAGAATGAAGCTCACATTCCTTGGAACAGGAACATCGACAGGAGTGCCGGTCATCGGATGTCAATGCAAGCGTTGCATGTCGGCAGACCCGCGAGACAAACGTCTGCGTGCGTCGGCCTTATGGGAGATAGGTGACACGAAGATAGTAGTAGATGCTGGACCTGATTTCAGAATGCAGATGATCAATGCTCAATGTCGTCATGTTGATGCAATCTTGATTACGCATCGTCACTACGATCATATTGGAGGGCTTGATGACGTAAGAGGTCTCAACTATTCAATGCATGCGCCATTGAATGTCTATGCAGAGAAATTTCATGCAGATGGCATAATGCAGATGTATCCATACGTCTTTGAAGTGAACAAATATCCTGGAGCGCCCAATATCAACCTCAATGTAATCACGTCAGAGCCATTTGAGATCAACGGCATAAAAGTAGAGCCGATACGAGTCATGCATGCAAAGATGCCGATATTTGGTTACAGGATAGGAGACTGGGCATATATAACAGATGCCAGTAAGATACCTGCAGAATCGATGGAGAAGCTCAGAGGTCTGGATGTGCTTGTTTTGAATGCACTCAGGCACGAACCGCACATGTCGCATTTTTCGATATCGCAAGCGTTAGAAGTAGTAGAGGAGCTGAAGCCACGACGTACATATTTCACGCATATCAACCATGATTTTGGCAACTATGCGGAATACAACCATCAGCTACCTGATGGAGTTGAGATGTCATATGACGGGTTGGTTGTAGAATAAAGGAGAGACAATCCACTGCAATAATGATTGATATTTCTTCTATAGATGCTTAAAGTTCTTCGTATTATATATATTTGTATCAACAAAAAACCAAAGACCATTTTATATGTTACGAAAAGTCAGATTAATTCTGGCCACCATTTTCTTCTTATGTATCACTGCCCTATTTCTTGACTTCACAGGTACGGTGCATACATATCTAAGCTGGATGGCCAAAATGCAGTTTATTCCGGCAGTACTATCATTGAATGCTATTGTAATAGTGTCACTGTTAGTTCTGACATTTGTTTTCGGACGCCTGTATTGTTCTGTTATATGTCCGATGGGAGTATTTCAGGACATAATCTCGTGGATAGCAGGAAAGACGAAGAAAAACAGATTCACATATTCGCCAGCAAAGAGCATTTTGCGATATGTAGTGCTTGCGTTGTATGCTGTTGTTGTGGTATTAGGCATAGGCATTGTAATTGCCGTACTTGATCCATACGCAGCATTTGGCCGTATAGTAAACACCATGTTGCAGCCATTATATGAATTGGCGAACAACGGTCTTGCAGCGATAGCAGAGCATTACAACAGCTATGCGTTCTACAAAGTAGATGTTTGGGTAAGAAGCATTTCAGCGCTTGCTGTAGCGGCTGTAACACTTATTGTTATTGCCATATTAGCATGGCGCAACGGCCGAACATATTGCAACACCATCTGTCCGGTAGGCACACTTCTAGGCTTTGTCTCAAAATACTCATTGTTGAAGCCAACCATAGACACGTCGAAGTGTAATGGCTGTACATTATGCCAGCGCAACTGTAAGGCATCATGTATCAATGCAAAGGAGCACACAATAGACTATTCACGATGTGTATCGTGTGGTGACTGCATAGAGAAGTGTAACAAGAAAGCCATAAGCTACACATTCAGAAAAGCGGACAAGAACGGCGCAGTAGACAGCAGCGAAGGTATAGACAACGGCAAAAGGTCGTTTATCATCACTGCAGCAGCAATGGCCACAGCATCGTCAGTCAAAGCCCAGGACAAGATCCTTGATGGCGGATTAGCCGTGATACTTGACAAAGAGGCTCCATCGCGCAAGACGAGAGTAGTGCCAGCTGGTTCGTTATCGATAGATAATTTCCTCTCAAAATGTGTAGGATGTCAGTTGTGTGTATCGGCATGTCCAAACAATGTATTGCGTCCGAACATGCTTCAACCAGAGATGTCGTTTGAGAAAGGCTATTGTCGTCCGGAGTGTACCAAATGTTCTGAGGTTTGTCCAGCAGGCGCCATCACACTGATAGACAAGGCCGAGAAGTCGTCAATCCAGACAGGTCACGCCGTTTGGTCGATGAAGAACTGCGTAGCATTCAGTGATGATGTAGAGTGTGGCAACTGTGCACGTCATTGTCCATCGGGAGCGATAACAATGGTAGAGTCACCGAAATCAGCGCACAAGATACCTGTAGTAAATGCGGAACGATGCATTGGTTGTGGTGCATGTGAGAACTTGTGTCCAGCACGACCATTCTCAGCGATATATGTTGAGGGACATGAGGTTCATAAATACATTTAACCATTAAGGGATCGATCATGGAAAACAGCAAAAACATAATAACCCGTAGAGACTTCTTCAAGCGACTTGGTGCAGGAATGTCGACAATGGCCTTAGCATCATGTGCGGGAGGAAATGAAGAAGTCATACAATCGACTACTCAGTCGGTTGGCGAGATGACATATAGGACCACACCAACAACAGGTGACAAGGTTTCGATATTAGGATATGGAATGATGCGCCTTCCGACCAAGGCAGGCAAGAGTGCTCGAGACGGAGGCAATACCTTAGCAGACGAGATAGATCAGGACATGGTCAATCGCCTTGTAGATTATGCTATGGAGCATGGTGTAAACTACTATGACACATCACCAGTATATTGCCAGGGCAAGTCGGAAGCGGCAACAGGTATAGCGTTAAGTCGTCATCCACGTAATTCATATTATGTAGCGACCAAGCTATCTAACTTCAGCCCTACCCTATGGAGCCGCGAAGAGTCGATCAAGATGTTTGAGAACTCTCTAAAGAATCTGCAGGTTGACTATGTAGATTATCTGTTGCTTCACAGCGTAGGTAATGGAGGCATGGAGACCTTCCAGAAGAGATATCTGGACAATGGCATACTTGACTGGCTTGCAGAGCAGAGAGCCAAAGGAAGAATAAGAAACCTAGGATTTTCGTTCCATGGTGACATCAGAGTATATGACTATCTGTTGTCAGTGCATGACAAGTACAAATGGGATTTTGTCCAGATACAGTATAACTACGTAGATTGCATTCAGGCCAAAGGCACAGACAACAGAAGCATAGATGGTGACTATCTTTACAATGAGCTAGTCAAGAGAGGTATTCCAGCAGTTATCATGGAGCCACTTTTGGGCGGTAGATTGTCGAAGTTGCCAACGCATATTGTAGAGCGTTTGAAGCAGCGAAGACCAGAAGACAGTGTTGCTTCGTGGGCATTCAGATTTGCAGGTTCACCTAGTGGCATATTGACAGTCTTGAGTGGTATGACATATATGGAGCATCTTCAGGACAACATACGAACATATTCACCGCTTGATGTCTTAACAGATGAGGAGAACATGTTCTTGGCAGAGACAGCCAAGTTGATCTTAAAGTATCCGACAATACCATGTAATGACTGTAAATATTGCATGCCATGTCCATACGGTATAGATATACCAGCAATACTTTTGCACTACAACAAATGTGTAAATGAGGGCAACATGCCAAAGAGCAGCATGGATGCTGAATATGCGAAGCAACGTCGTGCATTCCTTGTAGGATATGACAGGAATGTGCCAAAACTAAGGCAGGCGGATCATTGTATCGGATGTAATCAGTGTGTACATCATTGTCCACAGAACATACAGATACCAGAGAAGCTCAGAATGATTGACGGCTTTGTAGAAGATCTAAAGCAAGAGAGAATCTAAACAGAGATTCCTTATAAAAAGGAGGCTGACACCATAAAGTGCCAGCCTCCTGTGTTTTTTGCTCTCTTCTGGAGTCGTGCTGCTAATATATTCCATAATAATCTTCTATTTTCGGATGATGATTTTGAGCGCTAAGGTTGGAGAATGCTTTTAATTTGAATATACATCTAAGGGCGTAGTATGCAGTAAATTGACACATGTAGTCATTAACTGCATTTTTATTTATAAAAAACCACTCAAATCCTGATGGAGTCGCTGTTGTTGTGGGGACAGGACTACCCTATTTTAAGAATGTGGCGACTTGGTAAGAGAGATTGGTAGCTTGGGGTGGATGTAAAAAAACGACGACCTCCCTTTTGAGGAGATCATCGTTTTATTTAGAGACAATTAAATTATACTTTTAGAATCCGAAGTTGACACCAATTGTATAGATTCCGCCGATCTTATCGCAATATGAGAACTCACGCTTCTCTGTATTGAAGAGGTTATGAGCGTTGAAGAAGATCTCGAAATTGTTGACAGGCTTGTAACCAACCTTCATGTTTACAGTGCAACGGTTGTCGAGTTCAGAAGTACCATACTTCAAGAGGAATGTACGCTTACCGATGAAGTTGGCGAATGCTGAAACCTCGAGTTGCTGCAAAGGCTTGTAGATAAGACCGAGCATACCGTAGAATGCTGGAGTAGCCTTATGTACGTGACCGTCGCGCAATTCACGCTCAAGTTCGTCGGCAGAAGTCTTACCGAAGTGACAAGAGTTACGGCGTACGTCATAGTTGTCAAAGAGTGGCTCGCCAGCCTTCTGCCATACACCTTCTGGCTGTACTCCGCCGTTATCATCGCAGAGTTTGATGTAGCGGTCAACGAGATCGAAGAATGCCTGTGGAACCTCGCCATCGATGTTGTACATAGCGAGAGGGTTAGCTGGATCGTACTTAGACTGGTCGATGCTGAAGCCGAACGCTCTGTTTTGAGCCTTCTGCAAGAGAGCTTTAACGTCGTCAGTCTGGCTATACTCGTAGTAGTTGTTGATGATAGTACGCTGGAGGTTAGCATTCAACTTAGCGATCAACTTAGAAGAGATGATATAGTCGATGTTGAATGAGAGGCCTACCTGATGTACCTCATAAGGCAACTGGTTGTACTTAATAGAAGCGTATGGCTCGAGGACAGTACCCATGTCGGCATTGTTGACAAGGTTTAGAAGAACAAACTTCTGGAGGTCCTTGTTAGCAAACATCTGGTATTTATAGCCCTGTGCTAGATAGCCGTCAGCTGTAGTCTTACAGAGATAGATAATCTTTGTCATCTCTTCCTGTGACACAAGCATCTCACCCTCGTGAGCCATGAGTGCTCCATACTGATCACTCTTCGAATAGAACAGCTCTGCGTCGACAAGCACCTTGTTCGTAGGCTTCCAGCGGTATCCAAGCTCGAAATTGTCGATTTTTACGAAATCTGCATCTTCGTTAGCCTCGAAGTGGAGAAGACGAGGATAGACCATATTGGTACGTTCCCAGTCGTAGTCGGCAGAAGAGTTAACCACGTTAGTACCACGATTAGCTCGGCCATAAACGAAACGGATAAAGTTGTTTTCGTTGATAGAGTAGCTAGCGGCGAGCTGCCAAGAGTGGTGCCACTTGTCAGGTATGTTAGTCTTGTCGGCACGGTAAGCACCGATAAGGCGGACATCACCGAGCTTATAGTCGAGACGAACGCTAGGAGCAATAGTCTTGAGTTCAGTATCGTAGTAGAGGAAGCCAGAGAGGTGGCGATCCTTACCCTCTTCATACTTATAGCCAGGATCCTTGAATTCCCATTCGTAAGTAGCCCTGTTAGTATATTCAGGAGCGTAGTCTTCGTATTTGAGGTTCTGATAAGAGATGCCAGGACGAATGCCGAGGCCGCCCACATGCAAATCGTATTCAGCAGAAGCGTTGAACTCCTTAACATTAATCTTAAAGCCAGGAACGCCAACTGCATAGTTGTGAGGACCCACATGGTAGTTAGCGAGAACGCGGAGATCTTTCACAGAGGCATCGAGAGCCACGTAGGCAGTCTTAGAAGTACGACCATTGAAAGACATGATATCGTCGCCTACAGGAGTAGCGTTGGCCAAAGAGTTCTGATAGCCACCAGTAAAGTTAAGCACCACATCCTTAGCAGGCTTAACAGTCAAATAAGCATTGAAAGCAGCCTGTTTACGAGCGATCTGAGGATTAGGGAACATCTCAGAAGCAGGCGCCTGTGGTTCCATAGCGTCGAAGATACGATATTCGGTAATGTTACCATCAGCATCGTAAGCAACAGGATAGAGCTGCTTGAAGTTGCCGAGCTCATTAACAGAATAGTAGCCACCAACAGCCTGGCTAGCCATTACGGTCTGCATACGTTGCTTGTAGAGAGCAACAGCCTCAAGGTATTTAGCCTGATAAGCTTCAGGGTCGGTCTCCTTAAGAGCAGCGAATTCGCGGTCGAACTTTTCAGAATAAGGAGAAAAGTTTTGAATGCCAGCCTCAGGCATGATGCTAGCGTTGTCGCAATAGAAGAGACCATCCTGACCAGGTATAACATAGAGCTTGTCGGTAGGACGTTCGCGGTATTGCATATTGACAGTCAAGCCCGCAGCTACCTTACTGTTGAAAGCCTTACGCAAAGCTATTTCACCGACGTATGTGCTATGAGAGCCCATCTGTATGCTACCGCTAACGAAGTCAGAGCTTTCGCTAGGCTTCTCTGTAAGGATATTGATAACGCCTGTTACAGCATTTGCACCATAGAGAGCGCTGCAGGCACCACGAACAACCTCGATACGCTCAACATCCTCGATAGAGATAGGAAGTATATCGAAGTTGAGTGAACCCATAGTATAAGTCTGTACCGGACGGCCATCGATCATGATGAGCGTATTAGCATTCTCGGTATAGAGCAACATGTTGTTATCAGGGATATTATTGAGGCCACGCATCTGGACGTCGTACATACCGTTAAGCTTCTCGGTAACGATCATACCAGGAATAAGACGAAAAGCCTCCTCGATAGTAGAGACGCCATAAGTGCGCATCTCATCACGAGTGATAACAGTAGAAGACAAAGGAGAAGTGAATGAATCCTCTTCAGTCTTAGACGCTGAAGACACATTCTTATTCATAATCATTGCAAAGAGTTCGTCGACACTTGACACGCCAAGAGTCTCGACAGCCTGCATAAGATCTTCCAAAGGCAATTCGGAAAGTTCCTCAATTGACATGTTGAGAATCTGCTCACGAGTTAGCTGTTGCTGAGCGCTAATCTCGGCAGAGACGATAGCAGCCAAGAGCAACGTTGCTACGTATTTGATATTCATATTACTGATTTAATTATCTTACATTAGTTAATCGACCTCTGTACCGAGCTGAAGGAGCTTCTGGCTCACCTGAAGGCCACGCTTAGAGATGTTCTTGTTAGAAATCTCGAACTTAAGCTTACCACCTTCAGATACGAATGCTATACCGGCACCCTGTGAGCAAAGGCCTTTCTTACCGCATACGATAAGATTTTTGTTACCCTCTTGAGCAGAGAGAAGAGAAGCGATCTGACCGGCCTTTGATTCGCCGAGGCAGATAATGTCAGACTTCTGCAATCCGTTGGTCGTAGCAGATTCTTTGATGACAACCTTGCGTGATCCAATAGCTTTAGAAGCGGCAAGTTTGTTAAGTTCAGCAGCAAGATCGTTATCACCGATGATAGTAATAACCAGATCTTTGGATGCATCATCAGCTGGCCATCCGATGTTCTTAGCAAAGTTGTAGATGTACAGTGCCTGGAACTGTGCCATCTGAGCCTTTGCAAGAACGCAGCTGCATACTAGCAAAAAAGTTAGAAATAGTTTTTTCATTTTCTCAGTTTGTTAAAATGATTTTTTGATTGGTACGAATAGTGTGATATTTAGTTGCTGAGTTTTTAAGAAAAAAACATGATATTACACAATATGACAAAAATTACGCATAATCGAACAAACTAGTTCTGGTTTAGACAAAAAAAAGAGACCACCTCAAAATGAGGCAGCCTCTGGCTATTATCGATTAGATAACTAGACTTTAGAAACCGAAGTTAACACCGATGGTGTAGATACCGCCGATTTCGTCGCAATAAACGAATTCGCGCTTTTCGGTATTAAAGAGGTTGTGAGCATTGAAGAACAACTCCATCTGCTGTATAGGCTTATAACCAACCTTCATGTTGACAGTGCAACGGTTGTCGAGTTTTTCAGCGCCATACTTAGTAGTGTAGGTACGCTTACCGATGAAGTTAGCGAAAGCCGAAACCTCGAGCTGCTGCATAGGCTTATAGATAAGGCCGAGCATACCATAGAAAGAAGGTGTATCCTTATGCTTAACGCCATTAGACTTAGGAGTAGAAGAGTCGTCGTGAGTAATAGTAGTATTACCGAATTCAGACCAGTTCTTCTTTGCGTTATACTTAGGACCAAGAACTAGATCGGCAGCCTCCTTAACAGACTTACCATTTAAGAGATACTGCTGAATGATGCCAGCAAAAGCCTGTGAGAGTTCATTAGTTGCGCTTCCCTTAGCCTCGCCGAGCATAGCTTGAATATCGCTAGTCTGGTTGTAGACATAATAGTTGTCGATAGTAGTATTCTGGAAGTTAGCGTTCAACTTAGCGATCAACTTAGAAGAGATGATGTAGTCAACGTTGAATGAAAGACCAATCTGATTAACCTTATAAGGTAGTGAAGAGTACTTGATGTTAGCATAAGGCTCGAGGAGAAGACCGAGGTCGAAACCCTCATCTTCATAGGAGTCGCCCGAACCAGAGATCATCTTAGTAAGAGCCTCCTTGATGAGATCAGGGTTAGCGGCAACAGCCTGAGCAAGTCCCTCACGACCACCAAACATACCCTCATAAATATTGAGACCTTCACGAAGCTTCATTATGATAGCCTGTGTACCTTCGTTCTGAACATTCATAGAAGCAGAGCTAGCCATGAGGGCACCGTAGTTGTTGCTTATAGAGTAGAACAATTCTGCATCAACGAGCACCTTCTGAGAAGGCTTCCAACGATAACCAAGTTCGATGTTATCGATCTTCATGAAGTCAGCTTCCTTGTTCTTCTCGAAGTGGAGACGCTTAGGATAGACCATATTAGTACGAGTCCATTCGAAGTCGGCAGTAGAGTTAACGAGGTTAGTACCGCGATTAGCACGACCATAAACAAGACGGATGAAGTTGTTGTCGTTTATAGAGTAGCTAGCGGCGAACTGCCATGAGTGGTGCCACTTATCAGGGATATTAGTCTTGTCGGCACGGTATGCACCGATGAGACGAACATCACCGAGCTTATAGTCAAGGCGAACACTAGGAGCAATAGTCTCGAGCTTACCGCCATAAGTCAAGAAGCCAGAGAGGTGGTTGTTAGTACCTTCCTTATACTTGTAGCCAGGATCATGGAACATCCATTTCTTATTAGCTTCATCATAGTAGTCAGGAACATAATCGTCATATTGAAGATTCTGGTAAGAGATACCTGGACGAATCCCGAGTCCACCAACGTTGAAGTCATATTCAGCAGAAGCGTTGAACTCATTAACAAAAATCTTGAAGCCAGGGACGCCCTCTGCATAATTCTGAACACCGCCATGATAATTTGCAAGAACGCGAAGATCCTTGATTGAGGCGTCGAGAGTAGCGTGACCAGTCTTAGATATACGGCCATTGAATGAGAAGATATCATCACCTACAGGAGTAGATTTAGCCTCTGAGTTCTGATAACCACCGGTGATATTGATTGTAACATCAGGAGCAGGAGTCAAAGTGATGTATGCATTGATACCAGCCTGCTTACGAGCGAGTTCGGGTGATGGGAACATATTTGCACCTGGAGTTTCTGGTTCCTTAGCATCGAAAATACGATAAGAAACAATCTGCTGACCCTGATCATCATATTCAGGATAGAACTGCTTAAACTGGTCGATTTCAGACACATTATAGTACCCACCGACACCGTTACCAGCCTGCATCACACCAAGACGCTGCTGAAGAAGCAAAGCCTTCTGCTGGTAGAGAGCGAGATATGTCTGTGGATCTGATGTCTTGTACTTACGGAATTCCTTATCGAATTCAGAAGAGTAAACAGTATATTCGACAGCACCAGGTTCTGGCATTATAGCGTTATTGTCGCAATAGAACAGACCGCTCTGACCTGGGATAACATAGAGCTTATCAGTAGGACGCTCACGATGCTGCATATTAACAGTAAGACCAGCAGCGATCTTGTTGTTGAAAGCCTTACGAACAGCGAAATCGCCAATGTAAGTGTTCTGTGAACCCATCTGGATGTTACCGCTAATGAGGTTAGAAGACTCACCAGGCTTCTCTGTAAGGATATTGATAACGCCAGTAACAGCGTTAGCACCATAGAGAGCGCCGCAAGCACCACGAACAACCTCGATACGTTCGATATCTTCGATAGAGATAGGGAGCACATCGAAGTTACAAGAACCCATCACGTAGCTCTGAACAGGACGGCCATCAATCATGATAAGAGTGTTGGCATTCTCAGTATAGAGATACATGTTGTTGTCAGGGATATTGTTGAGACCACGCATCTGAACGTCGTACATACCGTTAGTCTTTTCGGTAACGATCATACCAGGGATAAGGCGGAAAGCCTCCTCGATAGATGTCACACCATAGGTACGCATCTCGTTCTTAGTGATAACTGTTGATGACAATGGCGAAGTAAATGTATCTTCCTCCTTCTTAGAAGCAGAAGAGACATTCTTGTTCATAATCATAGCAAAAAGTTCATC
The DNA here is from genome assembly GCA_024401335.1 of Bacteroidales bacterium. Classification (GTDB taxonomy): domain Bacteria; phylum Bacteroidota; class Bacteroidia; order Bacteroidales; family Marinilabiliaceae; genus W3P20-009. The sequence goes on along the minus strand of JAKSLH010000003.1, from coordinate 75,605 downwards.
AACGCTTGATACACCGAGTGTCTCAACAGCCTGCATCAAATCTTCGAGAGGCAACTCAGAGAGTTCCTCTATTGACATGTTAAGAATTTGTTCTTTTGTCAACTGTTGCTGTGCTGTCATGTCAACCGACAATAACATCGCAGCCAATGCTAATACAATAAATTTTATTTTCATCTTAGAGTTGTTTCGATTAGTCTACTTCTGTGCCAAGCTGCAACAGCTTCTGGCTGACCTGAAGACCTCGTTTAGAAATGTTTTTGTTGGAGATTTCGAATTTCAACTTGCCGCCTTCTGAGACGAAAGATATGCCTGCACCCTGAGCGCACAATCCTTTCTTGCCGCAAACGATAAGGTTCTTGTTACCCTCTTGAGCTGCGAGAAGAGAAGAGATCTGGCTAGATTTTGCGTCGCCAAGACAAATGATGTCTGACTTTTGCAAGCCATTAGCAGTAGCTGATTCTTTAACAACGACCTTACGGGAACCGATAGCCTTAGATGCAGCCAACTTGTTGAGTTCTGCAGCCAAATCATTGTCACCTATGATTGTGATGACTAGTTCTTTCGATGCATCTTCTGAAGGCCAGCCGATGTTCTTAGCAAAATTATAGATGTACAGTGCTTGGAACTGTGCCATCTGTGCTTTTGCCGACATAGCGAACAACACTAAAAGCAGTGTTAGGATTGATTTTTTCATTTTACTTTTCTCTTGTTATATATTGATGCAAAATTAATCTATTTTACTTATATTTTATTGAAATCATCAGTTTTTATTCGTTTATCGGCATAATTTACTATTATAATAGAGTAAAGACGAGGAGATATACTATAAAAAGCCTATAGGTCGCTTGTTTTTAACAAATTAAACGCATTAGAAATTAAGCGAACAAAAGAGAACCTTTAGAATGAACATACGTAATATGACCATTATGTAAAAACGCAATCATCAAAAACAACAATGAACAAGATTTTACCAATTGCAGCTGTTGTCCTAACACTCAACGCATGTCAAGATAAAGAGCCCAACATACTTGACAAAACACAGATGGATTTCGGATGGTCTTCAGACTATGATCCACAGACAAGCCACATAGTATTTAACGATGCATGGAGTGGAAGAGGCTGGCTAGCAGGAGACGAGGAAGACAAAAATGCATTTTATGACCTAAGCAATTACGATCTGGTTGTTGTAGACCTCAAAGACATAGAGGGCCCTGTAAGCAAGCTCAATCTCATAGTAAGATATGTAACAGAAGGCAATGAGAGCCGTGACGTCTCGACCATAGTGAATGGAGCGACATCGCTGAAGGTAAAGCTCAATGAAGAGTACAAAAACAAAGTAAAGAGCATCTTCCTCTTGTGTGACACCATTTGTGAGATGACAGTAAAAGATGCATATCTGGACAGAGTTCACACATATGGCGAGCGCAAGGAGCTCAAGATGTCGGACATAGGAATAATATCAAGTGACCAGTTTGAGGGATATTCGGACAAGGCGCTTGTAGAGTTCACATTTGAGACCACAGGAGACATGATGGGAGTGAACCAATATGGAGAGAATGTAGATATGCGAGGATGGGGCGTTGGCATCATCTGTTCGGCAGCAGACATCATGGGAGCAGAATTACCATCGCGAAGCATCATTTTTAGGAATCTGGGAAGGCAGGCATACGTATGTGAGCTTTCGGACCTCAGATATCTATTGACATTGAAAGATGATGACGGGGAGTGTGGCATCTACTGGACAGTGTGGAAGATTGGTCAGCTTACAGAGGCCAAGATCATCAGCACCACAATAGCAGAGGCGATAGATTAAGTGACATACAGATAAAGCGAGAGGCTGACTATTAACTAGTCAGCCTCTTCTTTTTTATGCCGATAGAAAAAAACTTATTCAGGCCATTTGATAGTATCAGAATCAAGCCAGAAAGGACCAGTCTGGATAGTGCCGAGCACTTCGTGGTCGAACCAGAGAGTCACGTTCTTATCGTCGTAGGTATAAGCTTCAGTGCCCTCGTTTTCTGGAGAGAGATCTTCAGATAGATCCTCCTCGCTAGGCTCGTCGTAGCCCGCCTTCTTAAGGATATCGAGGACCTCGTCCTTGCCCATGCCTACCCTAACCTTGTCTTCGAGAACGAAAGCGTCGCTATCGAAAGACATCTCAGTGAGGCGATACTTAGCATCCTTGTCGAAAGATACAGAGAAGCCATCCTGATCGTAGTAGAACACAGTCACCTTATCATCGGGAGCATCACCATAATTAGCGTCTTCTTCGATTTCGTCAGGCTGACCCATTATCTTGAGGAGTTCGTCCTTCTTAATACCGAATTTCACCTTGCCAAAGCCAAAACCAGGAATGATCTTGTAGTCGGCGTCTTTGAGTGTTTGAGCGTTGTTTGCCATATTATAAAGTTTTATGGGGATTGCCCCTTGAAAATCAAATCATTGCCATCAGGTCGTAGTCTTCTGCCGAAGTAATTCTCACTTCATACATCTCGCCGACCTTAAGTTGACGATCAGTAGTTATTATCACTTCAGGATCGACCTCAGGAGAGTCGAATTCAGAACGGCCGATATACTGTCCATCTTCGTATCTGTCGATAATCACCTTCATCATTGAGCCCACCTTCTTGCTGTTAAGTTCCTGGCTTATTCCACACTGTAGCTCCATGATAGCCTCAGCACGTTGCTGCTTAACCTCGTCGGGTATATTATCTTCGTAGTGCTTATAGCTATAAGTATCTTCTTCGTGAGAATAAGGGAAGACGCCAAGACGTTCGAATTTAGCCTCCCTGACAAACTCCATAAGCTCCTTGAAGTCCTCTTCAGTCTCCTGAGGGTGACCAGCGATGAAAGTAGTTCTGATGTGGATACCAGGAACCTTCTCGCGAATCTCCTTAAGAAGAGCCAAAGTCTGTTCCTTATTAATCTTGCGGAGCATAACGCCGAGCATGTGGTCGGAAATGTGCTGGAGGGCAAGATCGAGATACTTACACACCTTAGGGTTATTAGCCATCACAGGCAAGATGTCCTTAGGGAAACCGGCAGGATAAGCATAATGGAGACGAATCCACTGTATGCCATCGACCTGAGATATCTTATCTATGAGTTCAGCGAGTTTGTTCTCCTTATAGAGGTCAGTTCCGTAAGACGAGAGATCCTGGGCAATCACCTGAATCTCCTTGACACCCAGCGAAGCAAGATGCTCTACTTCAGCGATGATCTCCTCCATTGGACGCGAAGTGTGGCGACCAGTAATCAAAGGAATAGCGCAATAAGAGCACATACGGTTGCATCCTTCAGATATCTTTAGATATGCGTAATGCGTTGGTGTTGTAACAGATCGTTCACTCATCAGATCTCGACGGTAGGTGGCCCCCAGTTCGGTTATAATACCACTCCAGTCGAATTTGCCATAGAACTTATCTACTTCCGGGATGCTTTCAGTGAGATCTTTGCGATAACGTTCAGACAAACACCCCATGACATAAAGCTTCTTTATCTTACCCCTGCGTTTCAGCTCGGCGAACTGAAGAATAGTGTCGACACTCTCCTCTTTAGCATCACCGATGAAGCCACAAGTGTTGATGACAGCCACCTCGCCCTTAGGTTTCTCGGCATCGTGTGTCACCCTTATGTTGTTAGCCTTAAGCTGAGCCATCAGACGTTCGCTATCGACCAGGTTTTTAGAACAGCCCAGTGAGACAACGTCGACAGTCTTGAATAATGCTACTTCCTGCTTGCTCATTATTTATCGCCAAAAAGTGAATTGACAAATGCTGTCTTATCGAAAACCTGAAGGTCGTCAATACCCTCGCCTACACCAATATACTTGACAGGAATTGAGAACTGGTCGGATACACCTATCACAACTCCTCCCTTGGCTGTCCCATCAAGCTTTGTGACAGCAAGTGCATTGACCTCTGTCGCAAGAGTAAACTGCTTAACTTGCTCAAAGGCGTTTTGACCTGTAGATCCGTCAATAACAAGAAGCACCTCATTAGGAGCGGAAGGAACAACCTTTTTCATGACGTTCTTTATCTTTGAGAGTTCATTCATGAGGTTGACCTTATTGTGAAGACGCCCTGCTGTATCGATGATTACCACATCTGCGCCTTGAGACTTGGCTGATTGGAGTGTGTCGAAAGCTACCGAAGCAGGATCTGAACCCATCTGCTGTTTAACGATAGGCACATTAACGCGATCGGCCCACACCTGGAGCTGTTCGATAGCAGCGGCACGGAAAGTATCGGCAGCACCGAGAACCACCTTTTTGCCAGCGCGTGAGAATTTGCTTGCAAGCTTTCCGATAGTTGTAGTCTTGCCCACTCCATTGACACCGACAACCATGATAACATAAGGCTCGCCCGTTTGAGGCGTATCGAAGTCCTTATTATCACTCTTCTCGTTTTCGGCCAAAAGTGCGGCTATCTCTTCGTGAAGAATAGTATTGAGTTCGTCAGTACCCATATAGCTATCACGCTTCACGCGTTCCTGAATACGCTCGATAATCTTGAGAGTTGTCTCAACTCCCACGTCACTAGTGATGAGGATCTCTTCGAGGTTATCGAGGACATCGTCATCGACCTTAGTCTTGCCGACGATAGCCCTTGTGATACGACCGAGGAGAGACTCCTTCGTTTTAGAAAGACCCTGATCGAGGCTTTCCTTCTTTTCTTTGCTTTTAAATATTGAGAATAATCCCATCTTATATAACCGGTTATTTCCGCAAAAATAATGAAAAGTTTTAAGAGTCAAGAATTAAGAATTAAGTTTTAAGAGTTGAAAGCGTGTATTTGTTATTTTTATACTTTTGTGTCATGAAACAAGTAATTTAGATATGAAGAGAATCTTTTTATCACTAGTGCTGCTTTGCAGTGGAGCATGCTGCATGGCACAAGAAGCAAAGGGTTTTGACATTGATTTGTGGCAGAATGGATTGCCAAACAGCAATGGAATAGACAAGACCCAGCCTTATGACGATGAAACAAGAAATTTCAAGCCAAGCATCAGAGTGTTCTTGCCAGAAGATTCGGTAAAGAATGGAATGGCAGTGCTTATTTGTCCAGGAGGCGGATACCGTGTGCTTTCGATAGGCCAGGAGGGCTATGAATGGGCAGACTTCTTCACCAAGCAAGGCATTGCAACAATCGTATTGAGATATCGTATGCCAATGGGCGTGACAGAGGTGCCTATCAGCGATGCTACAGAGGCCATGCGCATCATACGTGAAAACGCTGAGAAATGGGGAATAGACACAAACAAAGTAGGCATCATGGGTTCGTCGGCCGGAGGTCACCTAGCATCGACAATAGCGACTCACAGCGAAGAGGCCACCAAGCCAAACTTCCAGATATTGTTTTACCCAGTGATATCGATGGACAAGGAGTACACACATCTTGACTCGCACAACTGCCTCATAGGTGAAAACGCATCGAAGGAGCTTGAGGACCTCTATAGCAATCAGTTGCAGATTAACAGCCAGACACCTCCTGCGATACTGCTTCTCTCTGACGATGACTTCCTTGTTTCGCCACGCAATTCGGCAGAGTATTACCTTGCTCTGAAGAAAGCCGGTGTAAAGGCAAACATGCACGTCTACCCTGCTGGCGGTCATGGCTGGGGTTGCGGTAAGTGTTTTAAGTATCACGACATCATGCTGCAGGATCTGCAGATATGGATTGACGCCTTGTATGCGCCAGCTCCACAGTTCCCACCATTCTTTCAGAAGAAAGACTAGTCATTCATAAACCGAAGACAACAAAGGGAGGACGCTCAAACTGAGCATCCTCCCTTACTTTTTGCCTATATAACAACACCTTAATTCCTAAACACCAGTTTGTTGTCAGCGCAATCGACCACCAATGGCTTATCCTTCGTCACATTCTCGGCAAGTATCTGACGAGACAATTCGTTGAGAACATAAGTCTGGAGGGCACGTTTCACAGGACGTGCGCCATACATAGCATCGAAACCTGCCTCAGCAATCCAGCGGATAGCGGCAGGCGTAACATCGATAGTTATGCCATTGTCGGCAAGCATACGTTTCACGCCGTTGACCTGCAGGCCAACAATCTCCTCAATCTGATGCTGACCGAGAGGAGTAAACATCACAATCTCGTCGATACGGTTGAGGAACTCAGGACGTATAGTCTTACGAAGCATCTGCATCACGTCGTTCTTAGAGCTTTCGATCAGTTCGTCGGTAATGTTGCCGCCAGTCTTCTCGAAATGCTCCTGGATAAGGGCAGAACCCATATTAGACGTCATTATGATGATAGTGTTCTTAAAGTCCACTGTGCGTCCCTTATTGTCGGTCAGACGTCCATCGTCGAGCACCTGAAGAAGGATGTTGAAGACATCGGGATGAGCCTTTTCTATCTCATCGAGGAGAACGACAGAGTAAGGCTTGCGACGTACCGCTTCGGTAAGCTGACCACCTTCATCGTAGCCCACATAGCCCGGAGGCGCTCCAATAAGACGGCTTACAGTGTGTTTTTCCTGATACTCTGACATGTCAATACGGGTCATCTGCGTCTCATCGTCGAAGAGAAACTCTGCCAAAGCTTTCGCCAGTTCTGTCTTACCGACACCGGTGGTTCCTACAAAGATGAAAGATCCTATAGGTCGTTTGCCATCCTGCAGGCCTGCTCGACTACGACGAACTGCATCGGCAACGGCACGTATTGCTTCGTCTTGCCCTACTACCCTCTTGTGCAATTCAGTTTCGAGAGTCAGCAACTTCTGACGTTCACTCTTCTGCATCTTAGCCACGGGGATGCCAGTCCAACGGCTCACAACCTCAGCTATATCATCGGAATCGACCTCCTCCTTAATCATAGCGCCTTCGCCCTGCATCTGCTGGAGCTGTAGCTTAAGGCTATCAATCTGACGTTCAGCCTCAGGGATACGGCCATAACGCAATTCGGCAACCTTATCGAGCATACCGTCGCGTTCGTAGCGAGTAGCATCGAACTTGTACTGCTCAATGGCCGACTTCTGCTGCTGTATGCCATCGATGACATCCTTTTCGGCCTTCCATTTAGCACGTTTTGCGGCACATTCGCCCTTGAGTTCACTAATCTGCTTGTCGAGTTCAGCAATCTTAGCCTTATCGCCTTCGCGCTTTATAGCCTCACGTTCGATCTCGACCTGCTTGATACGGCGTTCGAGATCGTCTATATCCTCAGGGACAGAGTTCATCTCCATGCGAAGATGAGCAGCAGCCTCGTCGACAAGGTCGATAGCCTTATCAGGGAGGAAACGCTGAGATATATAGCGCTGAGACAACTCAACGGCTGCTATTATCGCCTCGTCTTTGATACGAACCTTATGATGGCTCTCATAGCGCTCCTTCAAGCCACGAAGAATGCTTATGGCATCGAGAGTAGAAGGTTCGTCGACAATGACAGTCTGGAAACGTCGTTCGAGAGCCTTATCTTTTTCGAAATACTTCTGATATTCATCGAGCGTTGTTGCACCGATAGCACGCAGTTCACCGCGGGCAAGAGCAGGCTTAAGTATATTAGCGGCATCCATAGCACCTTCACTTTTACCAGCACCGACGAGAGTATGAATCTCATCTATAAAGAGAACCACACGATCGGAAGCGATCACCTCCTTGACAACGCTCTTGAGGCGCTCTTCGAACTCGCCCTTATATTTAGCGCCAGCGATAAGAGCACCCATATCGAGAGAGAAAATCTCCTTATCCTTCAGATTCTCAGGTACGTCACCGTTGACAATACGATGAGCCAGACCCTCAGCGATGGCCGTCTTTCCGACACCAGGTTCGCCAATAAGGATAGGATTGTTCTTAGTACGTCGAGAGAGAATCTGGAGCACACGACGAATCTCATCGTCACGTCCGATAACCGGGTCGAGTTTGCCCTGACGAGCACGTTCATTGAGATTAATGGCATATTTACCAAGAGCGTTGTAAGTGTCCTCAGCACTTTGTGAGTTGACCTTAGAGCCCTTGCGCATCTCGTTGATAGCATCGGCAAAGCCCTTCTCGGTAGCGCCAGCATCCTTAAGCATCTGAGAAGCCTGTCCGCCACATTTAAGAATAGCGAGGAGCAGAAATTCGACAGAAGCGAACTGGTCGCCATTATCGCGGCTCAGCTGAACAGCCTTGTTGACAACGTCATTAGCATCGCGGGAGAGGTATGGTTCACCACCGCTCACACGAGGGAGGCCGCTAAGAGCCGCATCAACGACACTAGAGAGATTGTGGTTGACGCCACACTTATTGAACACATAATGAGTAATGTCTTGTTCTGTATCCATAACCCCTTTGAGGATATGGAGAGGCTCAATGGCCTGCTGACCATTATTCTGAGCTATCTGAACTGCCTTTTGGATAGACTCTTGAGCCTTCAATGTAAAATTGTTGAAATCCATAAGCTTGTTGTATTTACATTTTAATGTTTGCAAATACCAAGACAACAGATATGCCAAACAAAGAAATAAGACATTTTGACATATTATGCACCTATAAAACAATAGAAATATGCCATAATGACATGTTTTTATAGATTCAAGATACTAATCAAAGTCTAATGCCATGATTAGCGATACCCTCGGCGAGCATCTCTTTAGGAAGAAAAGTCTTAAGCGTATCAGTTATAGTATTAAGAAGGCGCTGATGGATATAATCGTCCTTGATGTATAGAGATATGCGACGCATTGAGAGATAATCACCTTCTATGCGGCGAACGTTTTCCTTTTGCTTTTCACTAAGGAAAGGCACATGCATTTCGGGGATAATAGTGAATCCGCCATTGAGGTCGACGATACGCACGAGAGTGTCGATGCTACCTGCTTCGTAGATATAACGACCCTTGCTGCGAGCCTTACAAAAGCTAAAAGCACTGTCGCGCAGACATTGAGCCTCCTTCATAATCCACATGTTTTCGTGCTCGAGGTTTTCAGGCTTGAACACAGGAAGCTTACGCCAACAGCTTTCAGCCAAATATACCATAAACTTCTCCGTATAGAGAGGAATCTCGAAGATGCCATCAACAGCATTGCCACTAATGGCCATGGCGGCATCCAACTGTCCCTGGAGCAGCATCTCTTGCATCTGAGAGACCTTTATCTCTTGGATAGACAGTTGCACCTGAGGATAGTCAGCACGATAATGATGTATGAACTGAGGAAGGATATAAGGAGCTATTGTCGGGCCAACAGACAGACGCAGAGATGAACCAATTTCACCTTTATCTTCAGCCACCATCTCCTGAATACGTTCAGCCTCCATCAATGCACGCTGTGCCTGGCGTATGATGCGCTGACCGCTACTGGTAGGCGTAACACTCTTGTTGCTACGATCGAAGATGCGCACATCAAGTTCCTCCTCAAGCTTCTGAAGCATAGAGCTGAGTGTAGGCTGAGTAATGTTGCAGGCATCGGCAGCCAGGGCAAAATTGCGATATCGATCGATAGCAACGATATACTTTAATTGCTGTAGAGTCATGTTCGATAGATTTTATCAATGTAAAGATAAATAAAATCTGTTGTTCATCAATCATATTAGAAGCACTTTTGCAACATCAAAATGAAGTATAACAGTAACAAACAACAAATCATGGCAGCAACGCAATTTCATCGTCATTTCAGCACAAAAGGCAATTCACTCTATTGGATATTAATAGCCTATCTAGTCATTGGAGCATTTTTCCCTATAATAGGGATTGTCGCTTTAATATGCATGATAGCCCCTGTAGTAGTAAGCATACGCAAAGGCCGGTGGTGGTGTGGCAATGCATGTCCTCGCGGAAATCTCTTTGACAGACTGATATCACAGTATTCACCACACAAACCAATACCGACATTTCTACGATCGCGTGGGTGGAGGATTTTTATGCTAGTATTCATCTTCAGCGTATTTGGCATACAGACATATTATGCCTGGGGAGATTGGTCGGCTATAGGCAGAGTGTTCTGGAACATCATACTCGTTACAACCATTGCTGGAGTGGCACTAGCCTTCATATATGCACCACGCACATGGTGTTCGTTCTGCCCTATGGGGACACTATCGTCGTGGGCAGCTCCACGCAAGGGCAATTTACCGGATGGATTTAAAAGAGTGCATGTAGGCAGCACATGTCAGATGAAATGCAAGAGCTGCGCACGTGTTTGTCCGATGCAGTTGACACCATACGACAGCCGAGGACAGGAAGAAGGATATTTGAACACAGACTGCATCAAATGTGGCAGATGTATCATTGCATGTCCAAGTAAAATCATGGAGATGAAAGAGTCTTCATCGAAATAAGACATATTAGAAACAACTAAAAAGCAAACATCATGACAGGATTATTCAATTCAAGAAACTCATCAGAGAACATCAGTCAGTATCTACAATACTTACGTGGTTATGACTACACAGGCAAGATGCCGGTCATCATAGACTTCTACGCCACATGGTGTGGTCCATGCAAAGCCCTTGCTCCACAACTGGAGCGCTTGGCAGAAGAGTATGAAGGCCGGATAAAAGTGATCAAAGTAGATGTGGACAAGAACCAGGCAATAGCAGAGGCAGCGCGTATCATGTCGATCCCTACCCTATTTTTCATCAACAAAGAGGGAGATATACGTCGCGTTGTAGGTGGTTTAGGCCATATAGACCTACAACACATGGCAGAGGAACTGATAGCTAAATGAGAGAGCAAGTCTGGAATCAGAATCTAACACCAATCATAGAGACATCATCGACCTGATAGCAAGTACCCTTCCACTCTTCGTACATCTTCTCGAGAGCCATCTCCTGATCTCTGATAGACAGTTTGTTGACCTGTTCGATCATCTTCTTGAGTCCGGTAGACTTCAGGCGCTTGCCATTAGGAGACTCTTCACTCTGTCCGCCAAACTGGTCGGCTATGCCATCGGAGCACATATAGAGAGTATCGCCCTTGCAGACCTCCATCTGAGTGGTAGTGAATTCGTTAGCCCTACTCTTATCATCCCTTTCGCCGATGCTTCGCTTAGTACCCTTTATTTCATGCATCTCACCGTTATTGAAGAAATAAACAGGTCGGCGAGCTCCGGCCACCATAAGGGAATGAGAAGCAGCGTCGTAGCTCATGATAGCCATATCCATGCCATCTTGGACACCGCTATTGTTCTTCTGGCTCAAAGCACTGATAAGCTGTGCGTCGAGTCTTTCAAGAATCTCGCCAGGTTTAAGATCGCGTTCGTTAGCGCATATCTCGTTGAGAAGCGTAGTGCCGATCATTGACATGAAGGCCCCAGGAACGCCATGTCCGGTACAGTCGGCACAAGCAATCATCATTCTACTACCCTCATTGTGGGCCCAGTAGAAGTCGCCGCTGACAATGTTACGAGGCTTGAAGAAAACGTAAGCACCTTCGATGCCATTGGATTTAAGTCCCTCGATATCGGGGAGTAAAGCAGACTGGATGCGCTGAGCATAGTTGATGCTATCGATAATATCCCTATTCTTCTCCTTAATCTCCTTAGTTTGTCTATCAACTTCGAGTTCGAGAATACGTTTCTGTTGCTTATTCTGACGTATAACAAAGATAACAATAATGATAACAGCCCCCATGACAGTTATAATAGCAATCATGAACCAAATAGTTTTCTGAGACTTTTGCCTTTGAGCCTCCAACTTAGCCATATCGAGTCCCATAATGGTGCCCATTTCTTCGATAGAAGCAGCGGTACGCTGTTCATCAAGAGAATCCTTAAGCTGGAGGATACGCATAGCGATGTCGTAGTCGTATTCGAATCGTCCCAGTCGGTGATTAGCGGTAAGATTATCACGGAGCAACTTAAGCATAACCATACCGTTGGCATTATTATCAAGCACCTTGAGTATGCTATCGCAGCAATCCACGACCTTATTCATATCGCCAACATACATGCAGTATTCCTTCTTAATCAAGAGATATTCAGCCCTATATGTATTAGCTTGTTTATCATTAATATAGATACTTTCAACCTGATCGAAATAAGATGTCGCAGCCTCCCTATCATCATTGGTCATGGCGACCTTCATCCTCAGACGCAGACCCTTAAGTCGAAGAACAGCATCATCGTTCTCGTAAAGATCTTCCGAGACATGATTTTTATATTGTAGTACAGCCTCGTCATATTCATCGATGAAAACGGTAGGCTCACCCTTCTTATAGCTATTCGCGATAAAATCAGTTTTGTATTCAACCAACTCCATATATTCGTAGAAGAACCTGTCGAGGTTCTTGACACACATATCAATGCCATTATCAAGATATTCGATAGCGATATTGAATTGTCCGATTTTTCTATAAGCAACGGCGATATTTTCGATAGCAGCGACAATAACAGTAGTTCCGTCATCCCTACAATTATCATCAGACGCATTTTCAACCATATCCTTACCGGCATTGTAAATATCCTTCGCCAATTCGATAGCGAGTCGATATTTCCCTTTATTGATGTAAGATTCAGCACGATAAGAGCACATAGTATAATAGCCTTTAGGGAAACGTTTACGCACTTCAGGATGATTATCGATACTATCACAAAATTCTATCACTCTATCGTACATCAGCTTATTGTAATACGTAGCAGCCTTCAGCATATTAGCAGACGTTTCGGCATAGAGATTATCAGATTTGCGTGCCAATGAGATAAGTTTATCGCAGTTGACCAGACCGATGTCGGTACCAAAAGCGTTGTCACAAACTTCGAAAAGAGAATCGATTTTTTCTGGGATGGATAGTTGCTGAGCGTTAGCAACAACTGCAACAACCAGTGGAACAAGTATGGATAACAAGTATTTCATGTCAGCTCGATTAACAGGCCCAATGTAGATTATATAGGATATCAGACGCGAAAATAGCAAATAAGCTTGAAATACACTTAAATGATACACGTGAAATTAGCAAATAGATTTTGTTTCAAAGGAATAAAGCAACTATTGGTGTCCAGATAACCCTTTTTTGAACCGACAAAAAAAATAGGCTGAATCTCCTTTGTGAAGATTCAGCCTTATAATTATCGTCTTTTGCTACAAAAATATATTAACGATCAGCAAAAGAGAATTTAACGTACTACCAATAGATTAATATCGTATACCGAGTAGGTCGTAGCGAACACCGTTACGTTCGATGTATAGTCTACCATCTTTGATGTACTTTCTGCTCTTTGCAGGTTGTGCAACAACAGAAGAGATGCCTGTAGAAGTTTTTTTCTCGGTAACTTGGGTAGATGTAACTGTGAGATAGTAGTCGCGAGCCTCGGAAACTTCGAATTCAGGAGTCTGTAAACTGTTGTTCCAGTTGTTGAAAATAAGGTTGTATGTACCATCCACGGTAACATCGTATGGGAATACCTTATATTTAACACCATCCACTTCCTTGGTTTCTATCATAACAATGCCTGGCCATGCACCATATAGTTCTGATGTTCCATAAGCATATAAGCCCATTGTAGCCCAATCTGTCTGGTCTTCGACATAGATATAATGAGCAGCCTCAGGGACAGCTGCAGGAACAAATTCCAAGCTGATGTTGTCTACCGCAAGACAAGGAGCTGAAGCACAGTTATCGCCAGCGCTGGTAGAGATAGACCAGCAGAGGTAGAGGTCGGTACCAGCAGCAAATGAATAGTCGAGCTCAGCTTCTACAGGCAGGACAAAGCCAGGAACGGCTTCAAAACCAGTTTGTGCAGCCCCCTTAGGGTTGAGCCAAGTGAAATCCTCACCAGCCTCTGTCCATACAACACCGTTGGTAGATGTGAAGAGCTTTACATAGAACTCATTTGCATTAGAACCCTCGCGGTACTTCTCAATGTCATAGCTTACTTTGATGGTTTCAAAATCGACATCACCATCATTCTCCAGATGTACCATCACATTGATAGCACGAGCTCCATCGGTCACACCTGTGGTCATACCACCAAGAGCACGGTCAGAGTCGCCGTTTGCACCGAGGCTCCATGTACCATTAGAGGCATTAGAAGGCAAGCTCACACCACCAGCATACTGAACCTGCATCGCAGCATCACGATATGCACCGATGGTACGAGGTCCAACCTGGTTGCGCTCAATGCGCCAAGCTGTAGGCAGATCGTAGTTCTCGCCGTACACACCATTCTTACCTGAAACAGGAGTAGCTGTAGCCTCTGGATAATTCATACCATTGAAGTCCTCTTCCACAAGTTTGTTTTTATCGTTAACCTTAATAGAAGGCAGTTTTACTACAACAGTATTCATGTCCTTGATAAGGACAGTAGAAGTAAGATTACTCTCTTCGCTTATAGCATTTACAGTGTAAGTGCCGGCTGCAGTTGCCTTGAAAACATTGCTAGTAACCTCTGTGCCGCTGATAGTACCCTCAGCACTACCAACAGATAGACCATCAGAATCCAATGTACGGAGCTCAAAACGGATACTCTTCTGACGAACGTCTACAGGCTGATCAGTAGCATCGAGAGCCTTCTTGGCATAAGAGCGCATCTTGGCTGCGTTATCGGCAGTAACAGTTGTTGGCGCCCATGTAATAGTAGTTGGGTCAACGCCAAAGATAGTAGCATACTCCAAACAAGCGCCTAGGTAGGTGGTCATCTGTGTTGGGTGACGGTCGTCCTTGAACCACTCACCACCCTCTGCCATGATAGCAGTTCCTTCTTCTTCAGCAGCAATGTCGTAAGCCACACCTACAGGTGAGAGCACCAAGCCGAACTCCTGTGCCATGTCGAGGTAGATTTTCTTGAACTCATCATTTTCACCATTAAAGTTGGCACTGTTGCCGTAAGCCCAGTTAATAGGGAGGATGATGACAGCAGAAGGATTTGCGCCCTCCTCACGTATATACTTTACCCAGTCAGCAATGCTCTCACGGAAACCCTTGGTGTTTGTACGAGGTTTTGCTGTCTGCTCCTGAAGGATGATATGAGTATATGCATTATCGCGGATAAGCTTGCGTGCACTTGGAGTACCAGCCTCAGTCAGGCCTTCGCCCTCGTCATAGTGATACTTGAGCGACTTGCCCAGATTGGTGTGGGCTGTCCATATCGCATCCTTGCCCATTGCTTGAGCCATCTTGTTGAAGATGTCGTCCTGCCACTCGTTCTCGTAGTGGATAAGTGAGTTATTAAGACTCAGTACGCGTACCGACTCAGGAATAGCTGAAGGAAGTACGGCACTTGTAGGCCACAATGCAGAACCAGCAATTACAATCTCCACTTCCTTCTTTTCGGCAGTGACCTTCATAGTCTCCCAGTCTACGGTAATTACGTATGTACCAGGAGCGATAGTACCATTCTTCTCACCAGGATATGTGATGTCTACTGCAGTACCGCCACTAACGATTGTGTTGTTTGTGCCATAGCGGTTTGCATTGACATCGGCCCAATCTGTAGAATTGGTAGAAGTGAAGCAAAAGTAGCAAACTGTATTGGTGCCTTCTGCTTCAAACACTATGTCACCAGAGGTGAATACCTGACCGTTCTTAGAGAACGACACACCCGAACCAGGATTCCATCCTACGTTCTTGATGTTACCGATGGCATAGAGCATTTCAGGACAAGCTGGCTTGTCAATACCACCACCGTCGTATGTTCCCCATGTCACATCGCTTGAGTTCTGGGCGAAAGTATTGATCATGTTCATTGTAGTTCCGTCAAGACTGATAGCGCCAGTACTGTTCCAAGCATCTGCCTCGGCACTTGATGCGCGAGAGAACACAACATTTTCGTATGTACCTGCAGGTACTGTGAATGCCACCTTTGATGGGTCGGCAGCAGGCACACCGATTACGAGTTGTCCTCCATCGAAAGAGGCGCGCTGAACAGCACCGCCGTCCTGCCACCAGCTCACGGCTCCAGCATTAAGATAGAGTATCTCCGTGCCACTGAATGTTCGGCCGGCAAATACTGACACAGTCATCAGAAGGACTGTGAGGAATGTAAATAATTTTTTCATTTTGAATAATTATATGGTTATACTTTAACTGTTTGTCCCAAGGTTCCAATATTTACTTAATGACAATTTTCTTACCGTTCATAATGTAGATTCCAGGGCGTGTAGGCTGCTTAACAAGCTGGCCACTGAGGTTATATATTGCATTAGATGATTGTCTGATTATGGTTGGCTGTTTTATTCCTGTAGAAAGTAAGATGATTTGTGTAGGATTATCTTGACCTTCTACATAGTATCCATGATTGACAAAATCAACACCATCGTAGATCTTTTCGTTACCATCCGACTTGGAGATAATGAGATACTGTGGTAGCTCGTTGACTTTTGTGAACACATATTTGTAGATATACATGCCTTCAGAACTCTGTCCCATGAGTGTCATCTCGTCGCCAGGCCAGTTAGTGTTGTTGCAGTATGCTTCCCCACCGCCGAGGTCGCCCCAAGCCCATGTATGGTATGAAGTCAGTGTAGGCGTTTCGAAAAAGACAGAAATTTCACTATTGCTGGCAATGGATGGCGTATAAGAATCATGTTCTGGTAGTTCTTCATCAGAATATGTGTCACGTACGTACACTCTGTAGCCCTTTCCATCAAGGTTGAATGTATGTGAACTGTTGAGTGTCTGCTGCCTGCGGCTTACGCCTGTTGCGATGCTCTCGCTATCAAGCCACAAACTCCATTCACCTTGTGTAAGTCCTGTTATTGTAGCACTGACGTTTGTTGCAGCAAAGTTAAGTACAACAAGAACCTCGCTGTTACCATACCGACGGGTATAAGCCAGGACATTAGTGCTGTTGGTTACAGACTTCCAAGTTACAGGCACATTATCGCTGAGAGCACGCACAGAGTGCTTCAGAGCAGTAAGAGTACGTATAGTATTAAACATCTTGTCATCCTTGCTATTCCAGTCAATCTTTGTATCAGAGAAATAGTTAAGTATCTGATTGCCGCCAAACTCCTGACCATTGTAAATGAGAGGCATTCCATAAAGAGTGTATGCCAAGACGGTAAGTGGATAACGGTTGTTGCCATACATCTGTGTCAAGGTTTTACCGCCATCGTTGAAGTTTTGGTCGTGGTTGGTGAGATAGAGCATACGCTTGAATGAAACCGATGTAGAGGCGCTGATCATCCTAATAGCATCATCCTTCAATGTATTCGCATTAGTGCCCGAAGTGCCAAAAGATGCCATCTGGCTCTGAAACGCCCATGCATAGTCGTAATCGAAACCAACATTTTTCAGTCGTGTCACGTCTTGAGCTATATCCGTTTCAGCAAGGAATGTGACGTTCTTGTATCCCTTGATAAGCGGAATTGCATTCTGCCAATATGAAGTAGGAATGTATGAACTGCTGACATAGTCGCAGCGGTAACCATCAACGTCAGCATTGTCTATCCAGAACTTCAAACAGTCGTTCATAGCATTGACAAGTCCATCGTTACTGTAGTCGAGCTGCCACACATCGCCGTAGTTGTTAGGATGAATCATCTGGCCACTCTGTCTTGCATAGTATTCGGGATGAGATGTCACCCATTGAGCATTTGTGGCAGTATGGTTAGGCACCCAATCGAGCCATACCTCCATATTTAGTTCGTGGGCACGGCTAACGAAATCGCTAAGATCATCGATTGTTCCATATTTAGGATTCACCTCCTTGAAGTTGGTTGCAGCATATGGACTGCCAGAAGTACCACGTGGGTAGATGGGCATAAGCCATACGACATCGACACCCAGCCGCTTGAGTTCCGGAAGCTTCACTTTTGCTGCATTGAGTGTGCCGGCAGAAGTGAATGAACCAATGTTCATCTCGTAGATGACACGCTGACCTGCAGGTGTAGCTATCGTATTATTATTTATTTCATCAACATAATCAGAAGCAAAAAGTAAGCTTACCGATAATAAAAACATAAATATGGAAGTAAAGATTTTCTTCATATATGATACCCCCTTTCCCAAATAACTAATAGATCTAGTTTTAGAATTCTATTCATTGTAATCATTTTATAAATTTTAGATTTTTTTATTTTTTGAGACAAAACTATTGATTATTGATAATCACATATAGGCCATCTTAAATAAGTCTAAATTTTCTAAAGTGGATATATCTGGAAAACAATTAGTTAACTTTTATGACATCTAAATAATATCAAATTGTTGTTATTGATAGATGTATGATCAGAGCGAGTAAAGAGTTTGAATTAAATTTAGTAGATTTGCGCGATTTAAACGGTGAATGGGTAAACAAGAAAAACAGGAAGAATGGCGAGGATAGTATTGAATGACAATGTAACGTTGAAGGGGGCACGAAGGATGCTTACCAGGAACGGTGGAAGCTTTCGCATAACGCGGAGGAATGGGAAGTTGTATACTATAAGAATCGCCAAGAGTAAGCAGCCAAACACAGAGAAACAGCTGGAATGCAGAGAGTTACTGAAGAGAGCAAATGAGATGGCGAGAGAAGACCTGACAAAAGTCGGCAGAAAAGAGTACTGGGAGAATATGGCGAAAATGAAAGGTTATAAGACAGCTATTGGATGTGCAAGAGCATGGTATATAGCGTGGATGAAGGGAGAGGTAGATATAAAAGAGAAGAGAGAAGACAAGCCAGATATGATGAAAGAGACAACGAAAGATATAGAGACCTTATACACTAAAAATAGAATAGTGTATATAGGTAAGACGTGGAAAAAACGAAGGCAAAGCAAAGAGCGACTAAGAGCAGTCAAAACATTAAATCTTGATGCCAATCATACAGATATCGTCGACTTGAGCGCAAGTACCCTGCCATTTCTTTAGGAAAAGCTCGATTTCAGAGCATTGGTCTTTAGCCGTCATTACAGATATACCTTCAAGAATCTTCTTGAGTCCTGAAGTCTTAAGACGTTTACCATTCTGTCCGTATTGCTGTTGACCACCGAACTGGTCAACAATACCGTCGGAGAAGAGATAGATAGTATCGCCAGCAGTGAGAGCCAATTCGTTGGTTTCAAATTGTATAAGCTGACTCTTTTCGTCCTTATCGCCGATGCTGCGCTTAGTACCCTTAAGTTCTTGCACAGACCCCATGTGAGACACGAATATAGGACGGCGAGCAGTGGCGTAGGTCATAGAACGCTTAGTAGTGTCGTAGATAACAAGAGCCACGTCCATACCATCTTGTATTGAGAGAGTAGCTCGCTGTCCGATAATCAGCTTAAGCTGCTTGTCGAGTTCGGCAAGAATATCTCCCGCTGAAGGAAGTACAGGCACGGAGCATATATCATTGAGCAATGTAGAGCCGATCATAGACATGAGAGCGCCTGGAACGCCATGGCCGGTACAGTCGGCGCAGACAAAGACAATCTTGTCATCATGACGCTTAGCCCAGTAGAAGTCACCGCTAACGATATTATAAGGGTGATAGATAACGAAAGCACCTTTAATGCTGTCGCCAGCAATAGCGTTAAGGTCAGGAAGGATAGACGTCTGAATACGTTGAGCGTAGTTGATGCTATCGGTGAGTTCGCTATTGATCTTGGATATCACATAGTTCTTCTGTTCGAGCTTGTCGTTTTGAGCGAGAATCTCCTCCTTCTGTTCCTGAAGTTCACCATTTTTGTTTTTAAGTTCGGCAGTCTTGATATCTACTTCACGCTGAAGTATCTCCTTTTGTTTCTGGAGACGGCGGCGACGAGCTATGTCGTTGAATATGATGGCGGCAATGGCGATGAGAGCTATGATAGCCACACTAACGAGAATTTGAAGACGGTTACGCTCCTTGAGTTCGGCAGCCTCGGCACGTAGCTCGGCATTGTCGATAGAGGCATCCATGGCAGCGAAGTCTTCGCTCTGGATTATAGCCTGAAGAGAGTCGTGGACCTGATAGGCATGAACACGGCATTTAAAAGCATTCTCCCAGTCGCCAAAATGAGCATAGACATCCTCTTGAACCTGGAGACGGTTACCTATTGACTCGATAGAGTCGGCATAGGCAAGAGCAGTGTTTTTGAGCTGCTTAAAAGAGTAGTATCGAGCATATATGGCATATTTGAATTCAGAAGCGACAACCGTTTCCAGAATGCCCGATTTAATAGACTCATCTATCCTATTGATAAGTTCTTGTTTAGAGATAGGCAACGAGCTAAATACTAGTTCATATTGCTGAATCTGCAAGACATTTGCCTCAGCACCATATTTCTTGGAAATGAAGAGAGCCTTATCGATATATTTCCTGCAATTAGCGCCATCGCGCATAGCCTCATAACAAGAAGCCAGGTGAAGATAGGTAGCAGCCAAGGACTTGTCTAATCCATTTCTCTCCCCCACTTCGACGGCTTCAAGCAGATAACGCATAGCAAGACGAGGATTATCTCTCAAGATAAACGAGAGGCCCATACATTCGTAGCCAGACAATATACCATCCGGATCGTTTTCGGCCAAAGCTATTGTAAGCATATCCTTAGCGACATTGACAGTGCCCTGATAATCGGTATTTAGAGTCTTAATCTGAGACAACAGTCGGCTGATGCTATAGAAAGCCTTGCGATATTCGTCACAAGGCTTGAGCAGTTCGATAGCACGTGTCGCTATAGAATCGGCCTTGTCCATATTACCACTGGCAAAAGACGGATAAATCATCAAAGACAGGCCGGCAGTCTCTTTGCCCACATCGCCTTCTTTGCGACCAGCAATGCACAAAGAATCGCCTGTGTTATATGCCTCTTTAGAGTATGGAGATGCAAAGACCTTGTCGTATATGGCTGTAGCTTCTTTGTCGAGATTGAATATAGAGCTGCCTATCTGGCCCTTGACAGGAAGAGAGAGAATGAGCAGGACGAAGAAGACAAATAAAGAGCGGAAGGAACAAAAAACATTCATATCTAAACAAGGTTTACGCAACAAATATAGCAGATGAAATTGACAAAACGGCATGAAGACAAGGATTTAACCTATGCCACCAACTAATATCCCAACAAAAGAGAGATATCACACAACACGAACACCTACCATAAGATTGTCATCGGTCTGCTCAGCTTCGAGATAAGAGCCGACGCGACGCCACAGGTCGACAGACCGCTGAATAAGCTGTAACTGTTCATCGCAAGGGAGCTGATTGACAGAGTCGAGAAGGCTAACCAAGCGTCGAGCGGAGAATTTGGACTCCTTCTGCTTCTCGTCGTCGAAACCAAACTGATCGACAATGCCGTCAGAGAAGATGTAGAGCATATCGCCTTTATGCATAGGGATGACGTGGTCGGTGAATGGCTTCTGGTCGAACAAGTGAGCACTGACAGGCATACGGTCGGCCTCTATCTTGCTCAAGGAGCCTTCGTGATAGATGAAGAGAGGACGGAATGCACCGGCGAAGTGGATCTGTTGATTTTCAGAGTCGAAAATCAGCAAGGCGAGGTCCATACCGTCGTGATTCTCATCAGTCTGCCCGCTCTGATGGAGAGCAGTTTTCAATTCGTTACGCATATCATCGAGAAGTCGTCCGGCAGAGACGTTACAATGATCGATACGAGCAGCGAGGTCGTTGAGGATACTAATGCCAAGCATAGAGACAAAAGCGCCAGGGACGCCATGACCAGTGCAATCGGCAGCAGCCAGCAGACGAAGATTGCCCGAGCGTGAAGCCCAATAGAAGTCGCCACTGACGATATCCTTAGGGCGGAAGAAGACAAAATGCTCACCAAAGAGCTCATTAAGAGAAGCCGACGAAGGGAGAGCGGCATTCTGGATGCGGCTAGCATAGTTGATGCTATCGGTAATCTGATGGTTGGCCGAAGCAAGGAGGTCGCGTTGATATTCGAGATCCTCGTTCTGCACAAGAATCTCCTCCTTCTGCTGTTCTAGTTCGCAGTTCTTTTCATCGAGAAGGATAATAGCCTTACGGCTCTGTCGGAAGCCATAGACAACAAGAAGCAGGATGACTATGACAAAAGCTATAATAATCTTATGTAGCAGAGCGTCGGACTGATATTGAAGTTCTCGAGCAAGAGACTCGTTTTCGCGAGCCCTCATCTGCTGATTGAATTTCACTTCAGCCATATTCTCGGCAGACTTAGCCGCGTAGTCGTTCTGTCGGTTTTTGCGATACCAGGAGAAGAAAAGATTCTTATAATCGACACATTTCTTGTAGTCACCCTTATGTTCGTAGAGTTCAGCATAATAAGAATAGACATCCTCTATTTCTGTGCCATGACCATCGAGGTCGGACTGATAGACGACGAGGAGAGAGTCGAGATAAGATTCAGCTTCACCAAAACGCTTAGAGATGATAAGCCAGCCAAGACGAGCGTTCTTATACATATCGAGAAGAGAATAGTAGCCCTTATCAGTACAAATAGAATAAGCTTCGTCGAGGAACAACTTACAAGAGTCGAGGATCTGAGATTTTCGGGTAGCGCCAGATTCAATCTGGAAGAGGTCGGTATAGGCCTGAGTGAGATAGATATCGTTTTGAGCGATATTGAATTCGTCGGACAACTTTTGGCACATATTACGAGCCTTAGTGTAGTTCTCGATGCCCAGACACAGAAGACCTCGATTTTCAGGAGACCTATTCACCTCATATTGGACACAATAAGAAGACGCCAAAAGATAGTAGCACTCAGCAATGCCGAGAGAATCGTTGAGCTGACTATATAGTTTGAAAGCCTGTAGAGAGTATTCGTTAGCCTTTTCGTACATATCGTAGTTAAGTGCAAGAGCCGCCATATTACGAAGGACACTACATTGCCTTCCCACGCTATCAATTCGGCAAAAAATATCATAAGCCTTATTATAATAATCATCGGCCATAGTAGCATTGGAGCGCATGAAACAAGTAGAACCGATAGATTCGTTGAATATAGCTTGAGAAAACACATCACCGACAGAATCGGCAACAGCGAGACCTTCAAAATCAGCTTCGTCGCACCTATCGAAATCGTTAAGAAAGAGAGAGCAATAAGACACACGACGTAGAGCCAGCATAAGGTAGCGAGCATTATGCATACGTCGAGCCTCTTTAGAGAGAGTTGTTGCATAATAGAGCATGGAGTCCACATCGAGATCATTGCACATAGACAATTCGTAGAGAAGAGCCAATCGAGTCGTATCGTTGGAAGCAAAACAAGAACTATTAAGGCTATCAATCTTTCGGGACAAGACATCAGCATCGTTAGCGTATGCATTGTTAAAGCAGGATATTCCACAAAACATGATGACTAACGCAGAGAAGATGTAGTTTTTCATAGGCAATGTAATTTAGTATATATTACGTCAGAAAAAGAAATAAGATACAGATTAGCACTCAAAACCTCATGTGCAGCACGCTTTATCAACAAAGACAGGCTTACACATAACAAACTGAAATAATAAATGTATATTTGCATGTAAAAACGATAGAACTATGTACGACTTCGATACAATTATAGACCGCAGCAACACAGATGCCATCAAACTGGAGATGTGTGGGAGTGTATTCGGCACAAGTGACATAACACCAATGTGGGTAGCCGACATGGACTTTGCATGTCCGGCGCCGATACAGATGACAATAAGAGAGCGCATTGAGCATCCGATATACGGATACACACAGAGAACAGCACGTTTTCAGCAGGCCATCAAGCAATGGCAGAAAAAGCGCAACAACTGGGACATAGACAACAGATGGATAGAATGGTGTCCGGGAGTTGTCCCTGCGCTATCGATGTCGGTACAGGCGTACACAGATAAGGGAGATGGAGTGATAATACAGCCACCAGTATATCCACCATTCTATGATGTAGTGACCAACAACGAACGATGTCTGCTAGAGAATCACCTGATAGAGAAAGAAGGCAAGTGGACAGTCAACATAGAAGAGTTTGAAGAGATGGCATCGAGACCATCGACAAAGCTATTCATCCTCAGTCATCCACATAATCCGCTTGGACATGAATGGACAGACGATGAACTACGAGCCATGGGTGAGATATGTGCAAAGCATGGAGTTGTAATATTGAGTGACGAGATACATTCGGACATCATGCTATATGGTCACAAGCACCACCCTATGGCTACCATGAGTGAAGAGATAGCCAACTGCACAGTAACATACATGGCAGCGTCAAAGACCTTTAACATAGCAGGTTTTTCGACGAGCTACATCATAGCATCGAACAGCGAACTGCTAGAGAAATACAGGAAAGTGCAGAAGACATTGCACCTGGAGAGCAACATGCTTGGTCCGTTAGCATTGCAGGCAGCGTATCAGAACTGTGAGCCATGGCTTAACGAGCTATTGACATATATAGGCGAGAATGTAGATCTGGTATGTGACTACATAAAGCGAGACATACCAGAGATAAAGGTCATCAAACCAGAGGCTACATATATGTTATGGCTAGACATGTCAGGACTTGAGATAAAGCATGACGACTTGAAATATATCATATACAACAGAGCCCGCCTAGGCATAAATGACGGCACGACATTTGGCAAGCGATATGAGAAATGCTTCAGAATGAATGTAGCATCGCCAACATCGGTTGTAGAAGAAGCCATATCGAACCTAGCGAGAACAATAGCGAGCATAAGGAAGTAGCATTACTTTTGAGAAATCCATGACAGCAACACTATCGTTATCCATAATAATCATATACTTCGCTGTACTGCTGGTCATTGCACGCCTTACATCACGCAAGACATCGGCAGGAGCCTTCTTTGATGGAGACAAATCATCGCCATGGTATCTCGTAGCGTTTGGCACAATCGGCGCGAGTATATCGGGAGTAACATTTGTATCAGTTCCCGGCGAAGTAGGCCATAATGCATGGCATTACCTGCAGTTTATTGGTGGCAACTTCATTGGATATCTGATAATAGCAGCGGTGTTGATACCATTATACTACAGACTAAAACTAGTTTCGATATACGACTATCTACGTCAGAGATTCGGATGGCATTCGCATAAGACGGGAGCTGCCTTCTTCCTGCTATCTCAGTTCATCGGAGCCTCATTCAGGCTATTTCTTGTTGTCGGAGTGATGCAGATATTGATATTTGATGAGATGGGAGTGCCCTTCTGGGCAACAACAGGCATATCACTGCTAATGATATGGGCGTATATAAGACAATCGGGCATCAAAACAATAGTGTGGACAGACACCTTGCAGACGGCATCGATTATAGTAGCCGTCATAGCAACTGTAGCAGCTATAAGCGACGGCATGGGAACAAACCTGACAGAGCTAGTAAAAGCAATAGCAGAGCATCCTTCGTGTGACATAATAGACACAGATATCAGTTCGCCATCACACTGGCTCAAGCAGATATTGTCGGGCATAGCCATAGTCATAGTTATGAACGGTCTTGACCAGAACATCATGCAAAAAAGCCTCACCTGCAAGAACAAGAGAGAGGCGCAGAAAAACCTATGTACATTTAGCGTTGCCTTTGTAGCCACAAACATACTATTTGTAGCGTTAGGAACAGCATTGTATATCTTTGCGCAATACAAAGGTGTAGAGACACCGCAATCGACCGACGACCTATTTCCAATGATAGTAAAGACCGTATTACCGCAAGGAGTCGGGATAGCGTTTCTGATAGGCATCATAGCAGCCGCCTATTCGAGTGCAGACTCGTCGTTGACAGCGTTGACTACAGTGATGTGCATAGACATCATGGAGTTGAAGATAGATGCTCCTGAGACGAAGAAGATACGCGAAAGGACAACGATAGTGTTGGCAATCCTCATGATGCTCACGATATGTATATTCAGGGCAGTCAACGACCGAAGCATAGTAAGTGCGATATTTACCATTGCGGGATACACATACGGTCCATTACTAGGCCTATTTGCCTTTGGCATACTGACAGATTGGCAGACGAGAGAAAAGGCCGTGCCTTGGATAGCCATTGCAGCACCTATAATCAGTTGGATAATAAGCATTTGTGCACCAATACTATGGGGTTACAAGATGGGCTTTGAACTAATACTCATCAATGGTGGCATAGTTTTTGCGGGACTATGTATTACATCAATAAAAAACAACGGAAAAGGGGTTAACACATGAACTTGAATTTATCACCAAGTATACGCGAAACAATAAAGCAAAGCATTGTAGAAGCTCGACGCTTAGGACATGATTTCATAGCGCCTGAGCATCTTATGCTTGGTTTGATACGCGAATATAACAACACCGCTATACAGATTATAGAGAGTCACAACATAAAAGCAGAAGATCTGAGGATAACGCTTGAGCAGGCAATAATAGACAATGCCCATATGCAGCAGAAGACGCCAATAGGCATGACGTATGTGCAGACATCGCCAGAGACAACAGACATACCAATGTTGCGTTCAACAGAGCGCATAATGCGATTTGTGGAGCTTGAAGCCAAGGCGTTGAACAGCAAAAGCATAGATTCGCAGCATCTGCTTCTGGCATTGTTCAGAGAGAACGGCACGATAGTCAAGTCAGTGTTGGAAAGCATGAACATCCATTATGAGGACATCATAAGAGACATCAGCGGTCCGCAGAAGCAAGAACCGCAGGCCACATTCATAGATGATGATGAAGATGAGGAAGATGATGACATGTTCAAGAGCACCTCGAAGAAGCAGACGCAGCAGCGTCCGGAGGCGCCAGTAGGAGGTGCGCCATCGTCGGACACGCCAGTATTGAACAAGTTTGGAGTAGATCTGACAAAGGCAGCCGAAGAAGGTCGTCTGGATCCTGTTGTTGGGCGAGAGAAAGAGATAGAACGTCTTGCCCAGGTGCTCAGCAGACGCAAGAAGAACAATCCGATATTGATTGGCGAGCCAGGCGTTGGCAAGTCGGCAATAGTAGAAGGTCTTGCGACAAGAATATACGAAAAGAAAGTATCGCGCATATTATTTAACAAACGAGTATATACGTTAGATGTAGGTTCGTTAGTAGCCGGGACAAAATACAGAGGACAGTTTGAGGAGCGAATAAAGGCAGTCATAAATGAGCTTTCGCATAACAAAGACATCATATTATTTATCGACGAGATACACACCATTGTAGGAGCAGGAGGTGCACCAGGATCGCTTGATGCGGCCAACATGCTCAAGCCAGCACTTGCGCGAGGTGAGATACAATGTATCGGAGCGACTACACTCAATGAATACCGTCAGTCGATAGAGAAAGATGGAGCTTTAGAGCGCAGATTCCAGAAAGTGATGGTAGAGTCGACAACGATAGAAGAGACCATACAGATATTGAACAATATCAAAGACAAGTATGAGGCTCATCACAATGTCACGTATACCCCGGAAGCCATCAAGGCCTGTGTTATGCTCAGCAACCGCTATATCAGTGACCGTCAGTTTCCAGACAAAGCCATAGATGCTATGGACGAGGCAGGTTCGAGAGCCCACCTTAGCAACATCACCGTTCCGAACGAGATAATTGCTATCGAGGAGAACATAGCCAAGATGAGCCAGAACAAGATGGCTGCGGTAAAGGACCAGAACTTTGAGTTAGCAGCCAGCTTCAGAGACCAGGAGAAAGACCTGATGGCACAGCTTGAAGATGCAAAGAACGAATGGCTAAAAGACCAGGACAAGAACAGAGTAGAGATAAACGAAGACAATATATCTGAAGTCATCTCAATGATGTGTGGAGTTCCTGTTCAGCGTATAGCACAATCAGAGAGCGACCGTCTGCTCAACATGGGCAATGAACTCAAGGGAAGCGTGATAGGACAAGACGAAGCCATACAGAAGGTAGTCAAAGCCATATTACGAAACAGAGCAGGATTGAGAAACCCAAGCAGACCTATCGGTTCGTTCATCTTCCTCGGTCCAACAGGTGTAGGAAAGACACATCTGGCCCAGGTATTAGCCAAATATCTCTTTGGAAGTGCAGATGCCCTGATAAGAGTTGACATGAGTGAATTCATGGAGAAATTTGCAGTGTCGAGACTCGTCGGAGCTCCTCCGGGATATGTTGGCTATCAGGAGGGAGGAGAGTTAACAGAGAAGGTGCGCAGAAAGCCATATTCTGTAATCTTGCTTGATGAGATAGAGAAGGCGCATCATGACGTGTTCAACCTATTACTTCAGGTATTGGACGAGGGACATCTTACCGACTCGAACGGCAAGAAAGTAGACTTCAAGAACACGATCATCATAATGACATCGAACATTGGTTCGCGAGAGTTGAAAGAATTCGGCAAGGGAGTAGGTTTTGCTCAATCAATGGGCATGACAGACAACGAGAGAGCGTCGGGCATATTAAGTAAAGCTCTCAAGAAAGCCTTTGCACCAGAGTTTATAAACAGAATAGATGACACCATAATCTTCAATGAGCTCAAGAAAGAGGATATCATACAGATAATAGACATTGAGCTCAAGCATCTCTATGACCGAGTAGAAGAATTGGGCTATAAGCTCAAGATAACAGACAAGGCCAAAGAGTTTATTGCAGATAACAGCTATGATGCACAATATGGCGCACGTCCGCTTCGCAGATCAATACAGAAATATGTAGAAGACGAGCTTGCGGAGATAATCTTAAAGGCCAGTGTTGCAAATGGTGATGTGATAACAGTAGATTGTGATGAAGAGACAAAGCAGATAAAAACATCTGTGGAGTAGGAAACAAACAAGAACAGCCATGAAAGGATTTATCAAAGGACTACTGACAGGAGCGATATTGGGAGGAGCCGTAGCGCTTCTGACAGCTCCACGTAAAGGCTCAGAGACACGAGAGATGCTGAAGGAGAAGATAGATAAGCTGAGAGAAGATATAGAGCGCAAAAAGAGAGAGTTGGAAGAGATGGAAGCCCAGATGAGCGAAAAAGAGAACTAAAAATCAGCATTATGATAGCAGAGGAGATAGCCGAAACAACATCGGAAACGATAGATACAGCGAAAGAGATTGCCGAACTGCAGTTGAAGAAAGCAAAACTTGACGCAGCGGAAGGTCTGTCGAAAGTATCGGTAAAAGCGATTACCCTGCTAATAAAGCTCGTATTGGCATTTAACATCATCTTCTTCGCATCGCTAGGAGTTGCAATAGCACTTGGAGACATGCTAGGATCGGAACATGCAGGCTATTTCATTGTAGCCGCATTGTTTGTTGTTGCGCTAGTCATCTTCTTGATATTCAAGAAACATCTGGTAGAAAAACCCGTTGTTCGTATGTATATAGAGTTGTTCTTTAAAGAGTAGTTATGGAGGTTAGAGACATAAAGTATCTATCTGACTTCAGAGAAGCCAGAAAACAGATAAAGAGCGACATAAAAGTGAGCAACAAGAAGCTAGACCTAGAGATAGAGAAGTTGAAATATCAGATGCTACCAACATCGATAATACAGTCGGCCTTTAACAAAATCAGCGAAAGACTGCTATTGTGGATAGACACTAAGCTATAACGGAATATCAGCATGAATCTAAGAGACATGACATCACCCGATGTGATAGAGAGTGAGGTATTGCGTTATGGCATACTACCCTTCTTTATCAATCGCATAGAAGGCTTTTCAATAGCGGAGCACACGCCAGAGGACCTATGGTTTAATGACAATGTAGATGGACCATGGGAATGGAAAGGGCCAGTAATAAGCAGAATGACATGTGCATATGGTAAATTTTTTGAGCAGAAAGCAGGATATATAAGTCTGGCGCTGCTGCCACACCTCATAAACATCAGACGAAGCGTCTACCCTATCGGCAGAATGACTGAAACAGAACGTCGATTGTATGACACGCTCTTAGAAAATGAATCGATGAGAAGTGATTTCTTGAGAGAAAAATCAGGATTATGGCCGAAAAAAAACACTTCGAAAAAAGACATCAATCCCTTTGACATCCTAGACAGCACGAAAAAGAGGAACAAGAGCTTGACAGAAAGCTTTGACACAGCAATAATGAGATTGCAGATGAGCACATGGATTGTCACAGGAGACTTTGAATATAACTACACCAAAGAAGGCAAACGATATGGCTGGGGAAAATCAGTCTATGTCAGTCCAGAAGCGATGTATGGAGATGAAATCACAGACGCTGAAGGCATGAGTGCAGACGAGTCAATGGATTATATCTGTAAATACATTTCAGACAGAACAAATACAGAATATAACGTCATCAGAAAAATGATGACATGGAAAATATAGAACATGGCAAATTTAAAATCATTAGCTAAAGACACAGCACTTTATGGATTAAGCAGTATTGTAGGAAGATTCCTCAATTACTTTCTAGTGCCACTATACACACATGTAATACCAGCAGCTAACGGCGGGTATGGTGTAGTAACAAACATATATGGATTTACAGCCTTCTTCATGGTTATACTCACGTTTGGAATGGAGACAACATTCTTCAGATATGCCAACAAGGAAGAAGAGAATCCAGACACCGTCTTTTCCACAGCATTTGGAGTTGTGACAGGACTAAGCTTGGTATTTCTAACCATAATAAACCTATTCATCAGTCCAATAAGTGAGATACTTGGATATACGGACCATCATTCATATATTCAAATCATGGCGGCAGTAGTAGCAATAGATGCAATACAGGCCCTACCATTCTGCCTGCTCAGATTCCAGAAAAAAGCATTGAAATTTGCGATACTAAAACTATTGTTCATCACGTTGAACATAGGGTTGAACCTGTTTTACTATTTATATCTAGGATGTCAGGATGTCATATATATCTTTGCAGTAAACCTAGCATGTACAGCGGTCATTTCATTCTTCTTCATACCAGAGCTAAGCAAGATAAAATGGCACTTTGACTTTGCGTTGCTGAAGAGAATGTTAACATATTCATGGCCAATACTATTGTTGGGTATGGTAGGAATACTAAACCAGACCGTAGACAAGATGATATACCCTATTGTTCTTGATGATGTAGAAGAAGCCAAGGTGCAACTAGGAGTATATGGTTCATGCTTTAAGATCGCCATGATAATGGGTATGATAACAATGGCCTTCAGATATGCATATGAACCATTTGTATTTGCTCAGAGCAAAGACAAGGATAAGAATGAGACATATGCCATAACCATGAAATACTTTATAATATTCACACTTTTGGCATTCCTATGCGTCATAGCCTACATAGACGTCATTCAGCTTATTCTAGGCAAAGATTATCGTGAGGCAATAGGAGTTGTTCCAATTGTAATGGCAGCAGAGATCATGATGGGTATATACTTCAACCTATCGTTCTGGTATAAGTTGATAGACAAGACAATATACGGAGCATGGTTTTCTATTGCAGGATGCGTAGTCTTGATGAGCATATTGGTAATCTATATACCGATATATGGCTATTGGGCGTGTGCATGGGGCGGCTTAGCAGGATATGGCACATCAATGCTATTAAGCTATTTTGTTGGACAGAAGAAGAACCCTATCAAATATCCTCTCAAGAGCATAGGGATATATGTTGCACTTACAGCAGTTTTATATATAGCAATGATATTAATACCTCAGGATTGGTCATTAATATTAAAAACAAGTGTAAATAGCATATTACTAGGCATCTTTGTATCGTATATACTCATCAAAGATTTCCCTGTAAAGGCAATAATCAGCAAGTTGCGTAAGAGATAAAAAAATCGGTTGTCTATATCACATAGACAACCGATAAACCTAACCCAAATTTATGAAAAAACTAATGAATTTGCGGACATTTTCCGATTTGGAACCACAAACTTTATTGCAAGTATAAATAAATTCTTTTATAAAGCCAAATAAACCAAAACTTTTCTCATAAAAAATTAACATGTTCAGAAGAAATACACATATTTCTCTAATTTGTTATTTTTTCAGATAAGCATAATAGACAAATAATAGATGGAAGTAGAATATCTAGCCTTATTTATCTTTTCTAGCAAACCAACCGGCCAATAAAGTACCAGATATTGAATGCCATGCGCAAGAAATAGCGCAAGGGACAAGAGCCAGAGGGTTGGTAGCCATAAAGAAATTAGAGGCAAGATTTGTAGCAAGACCTGCATTCTGCATACCGATCTCTATGCTGACCGTTCTCTTCTTAGCCTTAGAGAACTTAAACAAAAAGCCGACAGCATATCCTAGAGCATAACCACAACTATTATGCACTAGAACCACACTAAAGGTAAGAAGGAACAGCATCAATCCATTGCTAATCAAAGGAGCGTGGACACTGCACACCACCCCACCAACGATGAAAGCCAAGCAGATAACACTTAAGCCAGGCATAGCATTACGGAAAGAAACGAATGATTCACGACTCCCCAAGAAATAGTTCAAGACAAAACCAACAGATACTGGAAGAATAGTAACCACCAGTATATTAAGAAACATTGCAACAGCATCGACTTCAACGGTATGGCCAGCCAACAGAAAGACCAGGAATGGAGTTGCAAAAGGAGCTATCAATGTAGAGACAGTAGTCATACCAACAGAGAAAGCCACATCACCATGACAAAGGAAACTCATAATATTGCTAGACACACCACCTGGACAGCATCCAACGAGAATAATACCAAGAGCCAGTGAATCGTCGAGTCCGAACGCGCGAGATATGGCCAGAGCGATCAAAGGCATAATGGTGAACTGAGCACAAGTGCCGATAAGGATATCCCAAGGGCGAGAAGCAAGGATCTTAAAATCATTGACAGTCAAGGTCAATCCCATAGTAAGCATGATTATGCCAAGAATGACAGTCTGTGTTGTACCACGTACCCAGCAAAACAAGTCGGGTAAAAACATAGCGACAACAGCCGCACCTATGACATACAATGAAGTATGTCGGGCAATATGAGAAAGAACATTTGACATGAGATGAGATTTTATTCAGCTATATTATTCTTCAGATCGACACATTGACATGCAACCATAGCGGCCGTTTCGGTACGAAGACGTTCTTGTCCTAATGTCGCTTCATTGAAGCCACATTGTTTAGCCAGAGCTACTTCATTTTGCGAAAAATCGCCTTCTGGTCCAATCATCACGAGCGAGCTCTTAAACGGAGCAGCGAGATTGAAGAGATGTTGTTTTTCGCCAGGCATGCAATGAAGAATAAACTTCTGGTCGGAACTATCGTTCTTAATGAGATCAGAAGCCTTACAAGGTTCGTTGATGCGGGGGATATAGAACTTGAGAGATTGCTTGCACGCGGCGATAACCAAGCGCTCAAGACGGTCGATGCGAAGATGATTACGTTCCGAATGTTCGCAAACAATAGGTGTTATCTCACCCACACCCATCTCGACAGCCTTTTCGACAAACCATTCAAAACGGTCGGTGTTTTTTGTTGGAGCGACAGCCATGTGCAAGTGATGTTTTGGTTGAGGCTGAACTTCAGAAGAGATGACACTCAGAAGGCATTGTTTACCCTTGTTGACTTCAACTATCTTACATTTATAGAGGACACCTTGTCCGTCAGTAACAAAAACCTCGTCGCCAACACGATGACGCATAACGCTGACGCAATGTTTGCTTTCCTCCTCGCAGAGGACGCCACTCATATCAAAGTCCTTATCAACAAGCAACTCCATGGTAGTTGATCATCAGTTTAGAAACAAAAAGAATCACCACAAGGCAAATCCAAAATGACAATGCGACAACACTAGGTTCGGAACGGCCGAACATTTCAGCCAAACCAGATTTCAAAGTCCATTTGTTATGATGATGAATAACAAAGAAATGGAGACATGCACGAAGATACATCTCATATGCGACGCGAGAAATGACGATGCCCAGCAAAGCTCCAACAAGCAAATCGCCAACGAAATGGACACCTAAATAAACACGTGAATAACAATTAATCAGGGCCCACAGATACATTGCGATATTGAGAGACGTGTTTCGAACCACAAGAGCAACGAATGTAGCTACACCGAAGCAATTGGCTGCATGTGAAGAGCAAAAACCATAATTGCCACCGCGATAGTCGTTTACAGTATGAATGAGATATTGCATCACAGGGTCATGTGTAGGTCGCCAACGTTCGAACAAAGGCTTGAATACAGAAGCAGAAATCTGATCGGCAAACAAAATAACCATTCCTATGAAGAAAACAGTAACAAGACCTTGTCCACCCTGACGTGTGAATATCAACCACAACATAACCAAGAACATTGGACTCCAAACAAGCAAGTTGGTAGAGAGATAAAAGAACACATCGGCGAAATTGCCATAGAAACTGTTGAGCCAAAGAGTCAACTGTTTATCAAGGAATATCAATGTTTCCATCAGATGATTTTCATTTTTAAATCTATGCAAAGATATAAAACAATTCATAAAGAGCCAACACGGGATTTATGAAGAATATAAAACAAAAAAGAGCAAAGATATTAACCTTTGCTCTTATGTGCCCGAAACAGGACTCGAACCTGCACACCTTGCGATATACGCACCTGAAACGTACGCGTCTACCAATTCCGCCATTCGGGCTTTTCTAAGACGGTGCAAATATATATATTATTTTTTACACCACAAGAAATAGTTGTTTTAATTTAAAGGCAAATCAAGGACACTTGTTCATCACGCGTTTTCCATGATTAACGGGATTCTCAACAACCAAAGAACTATCGTTGATCTCATAAACACGAACAGATCGCACGGAAGACTCAATGATATGGTCACGCAGAACCGGCATGAGTTCGCCACTAATCACATTTCTTCTTAGCTGTCTGACCATAGACTCCTCAGTAGGCGTCTTGGCGTCGGAACCGATATATGTGCAACAGAAAGAAGCAGTATCTACCTCTACGGTAAGCAAACTATCGCGATAGCTCCAGTCGCCATCGACGGAGAGAGAATAGGTCATCGTTAGATTAGGGAAGTCAAAACTTTCGTCGAGATAGAAAGTGATATCCATATCGACATTATTGGTAAAAGAGAAGAGACTGAATGATTCGTTAAGCTTCATGTTGACGTCACATGGAATACCGTCGTTGGTATGTTCGGTCGCTTCAGAAACATAGTTACCCATAATAGCAGATGCCTCTCTATGATTTTTCGTACAGGACGAAAACGAAAGGTAAGCTATCATCAGCAAAATATATGTTGCGAATTTCATCAAGTCACAAAATCACGTATATCGTATACACAAATTTGGACAAAAAAAGTAAAAAAGCCAAAGAAGACGCTTGTTTTTACTAGCAAAAAAGAGATTTAGTCAAATAAAATCACTCGAAATACATCATTTTCTTTGTCATACCACCATCGGCAACAATGTTTTCACCGTTGATGAAATCGTTGTCTTCATCGCACAAAAACCTTACAATTCTAGCGATATCATCGGGTTTGCCAACACGACGAGAAGGATGCTGATCATGATCTTCTGGACGCAGAGCTGCGTAATCGCCAGTCTCAATCCAACCGGGTGCAATACTATTTACGGTAATGTTATATTTAGACAGAGATATGGACAATGCGTGAGTAATAGAGAATATTGCACCTTTAGACGCCGAATAGGCTTCAGTTGACGATTCGCTCTGCAAGTATCTCGTAGAGCACAAGTTAACTACCCTACCATAGGCATTGACATCTGTCT
Organism: Bacteroidales bacterium; assembly: GCA_024401335.1. Classification (GTDB taxonomy): domain Bacteria; phylum Bacteroidota; class Bacteroidia; order Bacteroidales; family Marinilabiliaceae; genus W3P20-009. The sequence continues at coordinate 40,196 of JAKSLH010000003.1, read as the reverse complement.
GTCGCGAACGAAGAAGAGCCATCTTTCTACACAGGATATATACCGGACGAAGATTAATTTTCAAAACATCATCGAACACCTCCAAAGCATCATCAGCAAGTATATCAGTGAAATGGCTCACACCAACATTGTTAACCAAGATATCCACATCACCCCACTTTTCAACAACTGAGTCGAATGCCGCTTCAAGCGCACCTACATTTCTGACATCCAAATGAAAGAAATATGTACCTGTAGATTTGGCCAACGCTTCACCTCTTTCAGCATCAATATCACAGAAGGCGACATTGTTGCCAGCTAGGCGTAACGACCTCACGATAGCAGCGCCAATACCAGATGCACCCCCAGTCACAAAAACGCGACGTATTTTGATCGGTTTAGTATGTCGGACCTTAACTGCAGGCTGAGAATAGTGCTCTTCGAATCGTTTTTCAAGAAAATTATCTGCCATGTAGGAAACGATTTAGATTTGTAGATATTGTAATGCTATTGGATGATCCTGCAAGATGATATTTAGCACGAGCATAGCTTATATCAATACGTGCAACACGGAAACCGCAGCCCCAAGAAAAACCTGCAGCTCCACCGGTAGAAGCGTCCCTATTCTCCTTTCTAACACGTTGATTATAGCCGAAGCCAACAAAGAAACTCTTAACGGGAACAAATTCAACACCCAGCAACAGATGACGCATAAGATTATCGCCGAATGATATAGGATGATAACGATTGACAGACAAATCCCAATGGAAGATATCCTTTAGTGTAAGAGCAACACGGAACGGAGCATGTTCGGGCCTGAAAGACAGCCCTATACGCATATCGGTATTCAAGTGTTCATCATGCTCTTCACTATCATATCGCTTAATCTGAGCACCAACATTTCTGACAACGACACCAGCCCTAAAACGATCATTATCGGACACATAAGTAGCACCCATATCCATAGCCAATCCGAAAGATCCGTAATCATGTAATCGGCTGAAGATAGGCTTTAGTGTGGCAGCCATAGTGAAATTGGGAGAAAACGACCTAGCATAAGTCAGTGACACAGCAACATCTTGAGCATTGAAACTTCCAAGTTCATCACCATTCTCATCGGTCCAGTCAAACGAACCATAATTGATATATTGGATGCCGACAGAGACGTTGCCTTTGACCTGTTCGACATGACGAGCGTATATAGCAGAACCATAGACAATACCAGCAGGCATAGGAGTCACATTCAACCCTATAGAACCATCAAGTGTATCACGTAGAACAGCAGGATTACTGAAGACGAAGCCAGGCTCATCGCAACCAAGGACCGTCTGGTTACCGCCCAACGCCGTAGCTCTTGAAGATGTGGGCATATCAAGGAATTCGTATAAGTTACCGCTACGACTTTGTGCGACACATTCAACCGCAGCAAAAAAAGCAAAAAGCAGAAGTATTTTCCTTGATTTTGTCATAACGTATCAAAACTATGCAAATATAGTTGTTTTAGGCGAGTTTTAGCATTGTCAGCAAAAAAAGTAGATATTACTAATCAATGGAAGAAAAATCGTTTTATTTGATTATATTTGCATTATATAGTGCCTGCATGATGGACCCAATGGAAGAAGACAATATAAACGTTCAAAATATAGAGCAGATGCTTGAAGATGTAGCTTCAGGCAAGGGCCCTTATATCGACAGCGAAGAAATTGTTGACGCATGTGAATATTTATATAACTGCCAAAGATTTGATGACGTTGACATAATGACGTCATACGGCATGTCGTTGCATCCAGACTCTGCGGATATTCAGATCATACGCACAAAGATGCTAATAGACACAGATCGCATGAAAGAGGCGGTATTGTCTATAGACACATTACAGCAAACACAATCGGAAAATCCAGATTTCAACATAATATGTGGTTGGTTTAACCTCAAGCAGCACAAAGTTAGAGTAGCTCTTAACTACTTCAACAAGGCAGTAGAGCTTGACAACGACGAGCTTGGACTTGACTTTGAAATAGGATTGAACCTCAACCAGTTCGGTTATCACAAGGAAGCAATAAAATTCCTCAAGCATTTTCAGAAATCACATCCTGATGATCCTGAATGTATGTTTGAGACAGCATACGCTCTGGAAAAAGTAGGGCAAAGAGAAAAGAGCGCCCTTCTTTATGAAGAATTACTTGACAAGAAACCATTCTATGAAACGGCATGGTATAATCTTGGCATACTATACAACAATGTTGACGAGTATGACAAAGCATTGATGGCATATGACACAGCGGTAACCATCAATCCAGAATATGCCGATCCGTATTTCAACATGGGTAACACATATGTAACACTTGCCAGGTATGAGGAAGCCATAAATTGCTATACCGATTATGCAGTATTATGCGACCCAGATCATTTATATCCAGTATACCAAAACATCGGTGAATGCTGGTGGGAGATGGGCAACATGGAACTTGCCAGACGTTTTTATCACAAGGCTCTCGAAATGCAGCCAGACAGAGTAGACATCATGTATGGATATGCATTATGCTGCATCGAGACAGACATGAACACGACAGCTATAGAATGGCTTAGCAAGGCTATAGAGATGGAACCTGACAATTCGGATCTAAATTTTGCTAAAGCACAGGCCTACTATAGTACTTCACAAAAAAGCAAGGCACTAGACGAACTGATGGAAGGATTGAAGAAAGATCCGGAAGTGATCCTTGCATGGCATGAAGCGCTAAAGCTATATGTTGACCAAAACGGTGATGATTCTGCATTCACTTTCATTGAAAAGAATGGGAAGAAATACGGGACCAAACAAGCGTTCCGATTCATACAAGCATATGTAATATACAAATTTGGACAATCCAAAGAAACAGTAATAAAAATCCTGGATAAGATTGCCCAAAAGGACAATCAAACAATATATAACGCGGCTGAAGACGAAGACTTAAGAAGTATGCTTAAGGACGAAGACATAGCAAGCATGTTATTACAACACAACATAATAATTACAGATCCTACCTTATGAAACGATACGGGCTCATAGGCATGCCATTAGTGCATTCATTCTCTCAAAGATATTTCACAGAGAAATTTGCAAAGGAGAGCATTACAGCAGAGTACAACCTCTACCCTCTTGAGAAGATTGAGGATGTAGTCGATTTAATTGAACGCACACAAGATCTCAAGGGATTTAATGTAACAATCCCATATAAGCAACAGATTATTCCGTATCTTGACGAACTCGATGCAGATGCTGCTGAAGTTGGAGCCGTGAACGTTGTTCGCATAAGCATGAAGGATGGAAAACGTTATCTTAAGGGGTTTAATAGTGACATATACGGATTCTATAATTCCATAAAACCACTTCTCAAACCTGACATTCACAAAAAGGCTTTAATACTTGGTACAGGAGGAGCATCAAAGGCAGTAAAGACTATGCTCAAAAAGCTTGGCATAGAATTCGTTTTTGTATCGAGGACTGCAAAGGAAGGTCAATTGACATACGCAGACCTAGACAAGTCGGTTATGGATGAATACAAAGTGATTGTCAATTGTTCACCACTTGGAACATTCCCCAACATTGACACATGTCCTGACATACCATACGACATGATAACTCCAGAACACTTGGCATTTGACCTCGTATACAACCCTGAGGAGACACTATTTCTGAAAAAAGCCAAGGCTCAAGGAGCGACAGTTAAAAACGGACTTGAAATGTTACATCTTCAGGCAGAAGGAGCATGGAGATACTGGAACGAATAAAAGCCAACAGCAACAATAAGCAGGGATATACATGAACGACGAGCAGCGCATAAAGGATCTACGAGAGTTCTTAGACAAGCAAAACTACAACTATTATGTTCTCAATGCACCTATCATCTCCGACCAGGAGTTTGACTTCAAGATGCATGAACTGTTAGAGCTTGAATCACGTCATCCAGAACTATTTGACCCCAACAGTCCTACACAACGTGTTGGCTCGGACATCAATATGGAGTTTGTTCAAGTGAGACATGAACGTCCTATGCTTTCTTTGGGAAATACATATAGCAAAGAAGAGATATCCGATTTTTATCAAAGGATTGCCAAAGCTGTTGATGGACGTCCGTTTGACATCATGTGTGAGCTTAAATTTGACGGCACATCAATCAGTCTTGTATATGAGGGAGGCAAGCTTGTTCGTGCAGCAACCAGAGGCAACGGAACCATTGGTGATGACGTGACAAGAAACGTGAAAACAATAAAAAGCATCCCATTATCGCTTCAAGGAGACTACCCTGCACAGGTCGAAATGCGAGGTGAGATAATCATGCCAAGAGCAGGATTTGAGGCCCTCAACCAGCAGCGCATAGACATAGGCGAAGCACCATTCGCTAACCCACGTAATGCCGCAGCAGGTTCTCTGAAGCTACAGAACAGCAGTCAGGCAGCGCAACGCCCACTAGACTGTTTTCTATACTACACATTGACCGACGAGCGTGAATATCAGCTTCACTCAGAAAGCCTTGAGGATGCCAAGAAATGGGGATTTAAAATATCGCCTCATTGTCGTTTGTGTCACTCGCTGAACGAGATTAACGAATTCGTTGACGAATGGGACAAGAAGAGAGAGACATTGCCTTATGATATTGACGGCATCGTCTTCAAGGTAAATGATCTGCAAATGCAGTACGAGCTGGGATTCACAGCGAAGAATCCTCGTTGGGCAATATCATACAAATTCAAAGCAGAACAGGCACACAGCAAACTTTTAGAAGTGACATATCAAGTAGGAAGAACTGGAACAATCAACCCAGTTGCTAACATGGAACCGATGTCACTAGCTGGGACAATTGTGCGTCGTGCGACATTGCACAATGCCGATATCATGCAACAACTTGACCTGCACGAAGGAGACACAGTTATTGTTGAGAAAGGTGGCGAGATAATACCAAAGATTGTGGGTGTTGACTTGGATTTACGTCAAGCAAATGCCCAAGCTATCACATTTCCAACGACATGTCCTGTATGTGGCTCACCGCTGGTTCGTGAACAAGGAGAGGCAGCCTATTATTGTCCGAACCAATCAAGCTGTCAACCGCAGAAGGTAGGCAAACTAATACATTTTGTTGCCCGAAAAGCAATGAACATCGATAGTATAGGAGAAGAAACAGCAGAACTACTGTACGACAAAGGACTAGTAAAAGATGTTAGTGAATTTTACAAACTAACATTTGGCGACATACTTCAACTTGATGGCTTCAAGGAAACCGCCGCTCAAAACATAATAAAAGGCATTGAAGATTCTAAAAACGTACCATTCGAACGAGTTTTATTTGCTATTGGCATTCGTTTTGTAGGAGAAGTGGTTGCAAAGAAAATAGCTTTGGCATTTGGCAACATAGATAATCTCATGAATGCAACCAAAGAGCAGCTTCTTTCGACAGACGAAGTTGGTGAAAAGATTGCAGACTCCGTATTGTCATATTTTGCAGACCCAAACAACAGAGAAATGGTTGAAAAGTTAAAACAGCACGGTCTACAAACAGAAATAAAAGAAAAAGAACTTGCAAGTGAAACTTTTGTTGGTAAATCTTTCGTAATTAGTGGCACATTCACCAATTATAGTAGAGACGAGTTGAAGGCGCTCATTGAATCCCATGGAGGGAAAATGTTAAGTGGAGTTTCTGCCAAAACAGATTATCTAGTTGCTGGAGAAAACATGGGTCCTGCAAAACTCGAAAAAGCGACAAAACTTAATGTAAACATTATATCAGAAGAACAACTGATACAGATGATAGGAGAATAAGACATGTTTGAATTTGCAGATAAGTTATTACAAAAAATAGGCAACAGCCTCAACGAGCTGAAATCAGTCAAACCTACACAAAGGGTATGGAAAGACTTGATGACAGTTAGAGACATTGTCATTATAAGCGATGTCACACCAGAAGAGACCGAAACTGCAATAACCAATCTCCGCATTGAACTCAAAAAAATATGCCCTAGCGCTAAGGTACTCATGATAAGCTATTACGACAAAAAAGTGAGACCAGACGCAAACAACTTCGTTAGCAATCAAGATATTGCTGAATATTTCACAGACGAAGACTTCAATGTCTTTTACAAGATAAAGAGCAACAGCCTTAAACAATATCTAAAGGCCGACTATGACATGGCAATAATGATTGCTAAAGGCAAGAAAAAGTATGTGCCATATATATTCCAATATATAAGAGCTGCTTTACGAATAGGCAACAAATCGACGGACAACGGGAATATGAACTTCATCATTAACGCAGACTGTCGAACAACAAGCGACACGAACAAAGAAATTATTAAATATCTAAAGATGTTTTTTTCTTGAAAAGAATAAATAGAAAACAAAATAATATCCATTAATATGAAACTACAGAAAATTGCAATGGCTGCCTTCGCTGCAGCATTGATGGTAACAGCACCATCGTGTTCACATAAGATTGAACGTGTAAGCGTAGATGAAACTATTGACCTAAGTGGTAACTGGAACGACACTGACAGCCGCATGGTAGCTGAGGCTATGGTGGATCAGATACTAAAAGGCCCATGGATCAGCGAGTACAACAGAACTCACGCCAACAAGAAACCTGTTGTAATTGTAGGACTTGTGTATAACAAGACTAGCGAGCACATTGATGCATCAACATTTATCAAGGATGTAGAAAAAGCATTCATCAACTCAGGAAAGGTTCGTCTTGTTCAAGCCGACGCAAAGCGTGAGGCACTCCGTCAGGAACGTGCGTCACAGCAGAACTACTCTTCTGTAGAGACAGCAAAACAATGGGGCAAGGAACTTGGCGCCGACTACATGCTTCAGGGTGATATCACATCCATCACAGACGCATATAAGAAGGAAAAGGTGACATATTACCAAACAAGTCTTGAATTGTCAGATCTCGAGAGTAACGAGGTTGTATGGATTGGTGACAAGAAAATCAAGAAATACATCAAGAACTAATAACGTATGTAGAGGCATGGATCATGTCCATGTCTCTACCCTTTAATACAAACATGAACTCAAATCATAGAATTCTAATCTTTTTATCTTCCTTAGTATTTATGGCATTCACAACCGGATGTCAAAGTACATTTTATGCCTCCACATATTCTTTTAACGAACAATATGAACTCAGAAACTACGACCTTGCACTAAGCAAATTAGACAACACAAAACTCCTTAAGAAGAAAAAGAGAAACCAGGTACTTTACTATCTTAATCATGCCACGCTTTCGCAACTGATGGGTGACTATGAGACATCAATAAAGTACTTTAACCTGGCAGACCAATATATATCAACACATAATGGGCCATCAGCAACGGACGTTCTGTTTACAGCTGTTGCGAACTCCATGAAAACAGACTATCGTCCGGAGACATTTGAGCAAATAATGCTTCATTATTATCAGGCAATCAACTATATATCCATAGACAACTACGAGGACGCAATGGTTGAATGCAGAAAGATGAACGAGACACTCCAGAAGCTTGATGACTATAAAAAAGACAATGGGAAGCATTATACGCACGATGCCTTTGGACATTATATAATGGGCATTCTATACGAGACTACAGGCGACAACAATAATGCATACATTGCATATAAAAATGCATTGGACGTATACGAAGGGGATTATATGACACTATATGGCACAGAAACACCTAATGCATTAAAAATAGCAACCGCACGAACTGCATACAAGACAGGATTCACACAGGAAGCAAAAAAAATAGAGAACAAATACCATGTTTCGGGAGAAGTGCACAAAGACAAAGGACATCTAATTGTTTTCATTGAAGACGGGAATAGTCCGATAAAAAAAGAGAATCTCATTACATTTTTAAAATCGGGAAGTTCTGCCTCATTATCATTTACCAGCGAAGACGGCTCGATTACTGTTCCTATATTTTTCCCAATAAGTCCATCAGACAACCAAAGTCTGAAAGACATAAACACACTTACCATAGCACTTCCAAAATACGAAGAACGTCCATCTAGAATAACACCATTAGTTTATCAAATTGATGGCAAAACCCAAATGGCTGTTACTGTAGAAAACATCAATAGAATAGCATCTCAAAGTTTAAAAGACAGATATTGGAAAGAACTGGGTGTTGCACTTGTAAGAGCTGGCGTAAAACAAGCCGTAAGCAAGACTGTATCTAAAAAGAACGAATATGTAGGATTGGCAATAGCAATTACGCAATCAATCACAGAAAAGGCTGACACACGTAATTGGCAAACCTTACCTGCTCAGGTGAAGATAATTGACATGGAATTAGACGAAGGTAATCATTCCTTGAAACTACCTAATGGAGATGTGATATCGTTCGACATCCAAGCAAACAAAACACATTTCATAAGCGTCAAAAACTAGAAATCAACATCTAAAGAAAACTCTTTAACCAGATCATCAATATCTGGGTTTTTCTCAATTAACATAGCGAGTTTCTCTTTAGATGTATAAGCAATTTTCACATCGCTTACCTCTGACGTTTCTTCAACCTCTTCAACCTCGACACGAATGGACAATGATTTGACACCAGTTTCCATTCGTATAAAGTCAATAAGCTCAAGACTTTCAAGAAGCTTACTCTCCTGTAACTTACTATTTACAGTTGCACAAATAACATTCCCCTCAACTCGAGGAAGTCGCTGCATGAGTGTATAAAGATGGGTGTCATTCTGCTCTATACTACGAGCAAATCTCTGCCATAGCTCAATTATCCTTTTAGGATCGGCAATTTCTGGCTGCTTACCATAGACAGTCTCTATAGTCTCAACTTTATCTGTTTTTACTGATGAAGGAGATGTTCTATCTGTCGAAATCCTCTTTAACATATCAGCAACAGACATTCCTGCATTTGAAACAGCAGCAATCTTATCTACAGATCCATAATTTATAGATGTAGCTTTAACTGTTGATTGCTGCGCATTTTCTGCTATAGGACGCGTAACCGGCTGAGGCACTTGAGGTTGCGATGATGCCAGATATTGAATATACGCATTAAGTTGCGTAACTACTTTTTTTTTTGGTCGTTATAAGTACATGCCTTGAGCAAGGCGAACTCTACATGTTGTCTCTTATCACGAGCGATCTTATAATTCAATTCATAATTGGACATTATCTCAATGATAGAGATGATATCAGCAGGCAACATAGCTGATGCTTGATTAACATATCTTTCAGCAGTCTTCTCGCTCACATCAAGTAAAGAAATACTTTGCGCGTCACGTGCTACAAGGAGATTACGAAGATGGTGAGTCATTCCACTTAGGAAATTAAGTGAATCAAAACCATTTCTAACTACACCATCAAAAATCATCATACACTTAAGATAGTCATGATCATTTATCGCATCAGTAACATTAAAGAAAACATCAAAATCTAATACATTTAGATTATCGACTACGTTTTTATATGTAATGTTCTTGCCTGAAAAAGCAACAATTTGGTCGAAAATAGACAATGCATCACGCATAGCGCCATCAGCTTTCTGCCCTATCACAGTCAAACCGTCTTCTTCTGCTGAAACTCCTTCGCTTTGAGCAACATATTGAAGTTGTTTAACAACATCTGATACTGTAATTCTATTAAAATCGAAAACCTGACAACGAGAAATAATAGTAGGAAGTATCTTATGCTTTTCAGTTGTTGCAAGAATAAAAATAGCATAAGAAGGTGGCTCTTCAAGAGTCTTAAGGAATGCATTAAAAGCAGCAGCAGACAACATATGAACCTCGTCGATGATAAAGACTGAATATCTTCCAACTTGAGGTGGAACATGTACCTTATCAATCAACTGACGTATATCATCAACAGAATTGTTTGATGCAGCATCAAGTTCATGAATATTAAAGGAACGATTCTCATTGAAAGCTTGACAAGATTCACAATTATTGCAGACTTCCTGGCTATCAGATAAGTTTGAACAATTGATTGTTTTAGCAAAGATTCTTGCACATGTTGTCTTTCCAACACCACGAGGACCACAAAAAAGATAAGCATGAGCAAGACGACCGTTTTTGACAGCATTTTTCAATGTAGTAGTAATACTACTCTGCCCCACAACAGAATCAAATGTTGCTGGTCTATACTTGCGTGCAGAAACAATATATTCCTCCATAGTGTTTTCCTTTACAATTGCGAAGTTATAGAAAAAAAACAAATAAAAAAAATAAGCGTCAAAGGAGCCACATATATATTTTTTTACTAACTTTAACATATCGATAAACAACAAAAACAAATATAATATGTTAGATCCTAAAGATTTAGAACTGCTAAAACAAAAAGGTATCACTCCAGAGCGAGTTGACCAATTCATAGCCCAATTTAAAACTGGATTCCCCTTTGCCGACATACAACGTCCAGCAACTATTGGAGATGGCATTTTGTGCGCTAACGAAGCAGACAACAAAAAATACACGGAAATATACGACGCAGAAATCAAAGCTGGTAAAAGAGTCATAAAATTCATTCCAGCATCTGGTGCAGCAACACGTATGTTCAAAAGTATGTTTGAATTCAAAAACTCAGATGCATCAAAACAATCTGAATTAGAGAATCAGAATCCATACGACAAATTCTTTGGACAATTTGACAATTTTGCATTCGCTCCTGACATCAAAAAACAGAACCCTAAGAACAAAGCTGACATTGTTGAGCTTATGCTTGATGATAGAGGTCTTGGTTATGGACAGAAACCTAAGGGTGTCATCAAATTCCACTCATATCCAGAAGGTGCACGTACAGCAGCCGAGGAGCACATAATGGAAGGACTTAACTATGCTAATTCTGACGGCATTATAAATCTCCATTTCACCGTTAGCCCTCAGCATCTTGATCTTTTCAAGAGCGCAGTTGTCCCTACTAAAGAACGAATAGAGAAAGAGAACGGAGTGAAGATCAACATCTCTTATTCATTCCAAAAACCATCAACTGACACACTGGCTGCAACAATAGACAACCAACCATTCCGCGATTCAGAAGGCAAACTCGTATTCCGTCCAGGTGGACATGGTGCTCTTATCGAAAACCTTAATGATCTTGATGCAGACATGGTATTCATTAAGAACATTGATAATGTTGCACAGGCTCATCTTCTTCCAACAACAGCATTGTATAAAAAAGTGATTGCAGGCTACGCAATCGACAAGAAGCACCAAGTTGACCAAATACTTACAAAACTTGACAAGAAAGACTACAGCGCAATAAAAGATGCCGTATCATTTATGGAATCAAATCTTCAAGTTGTATATCCACAAGGATTTGACACCATGGCAGACCAGAACAAGGCTGATTTCATTCGCCAGACTCTTGATCGTCCATTGCGTGTCTGTGGTATGGTCAAAAACGAAGGTGAACCTGGTGGCGGTCCTTTCTGGGTTAAAGGCTCAGATGGTCAAACTACACTACAGGTTGTTGAAAGCGCACAGATTGACACAAACAATCCTGTCAAAGCTGATATTCTCAAGAAAAGCACTCACTTCAACCCTGTCGATCTCTTCTGCTGTATAACAGACAGAAACGGCAAAAAATTCGACCTCACAAAATTCATCGACCACAATGCCGGATTCATATCATCGAAGAGTCTAAATGGCAAAGATTTAAAGGCATTGGAACTTCCTGGTCTTTGGAATGGTGCGATGGCTAATTGGTTAACATTCTTCGTTGAAGTTCCTATCGAAACATTCAACCCTGTTAAGACAGTTGTTGACCTTCTCCGTCCACAACACCAACCTAAGTAGCATACACTACCCCAAACATAAGCAAAGCCTCGTCCGACATAATAATCTGACGAGGCTTTTTTAATTATAAATATCAAGTATTTTCTTCTACCCTCTAATGCTATTTTCAATTTGCTTAATGTGAGATTCGAAGTCTTTATCTGTATCAATCATATCCTTGACAGTCTTGCACGAATATAGAACCGTGGCATGATTTCTATTACCCAATCTCATACCTATGGTCGAAAGACTAGCTTGAGTAAGAGACTTGCATAAATACATTGCAACCTGCCTAGCAACAACGATTTCCCTCTTTCTTGTATCCTTCTGCATATCAGACTCATCCATATTATAATGTCTGCATACAGCCTGAATAATAGTATCAACGTTTACCTCTTTAATCTCATTCTTAACTAAATGGCCAACAGCTTGACGGGCAACATCCATTGTTATATCCTCATGAGTTAAAGTTGCAAAAGCAAGCAAAGAATATAATGAACCTTCAAGTTCTCTTACGCTACCAGAAACATTAGTCGCAACATAACGAATAATCTCATCAGGTATCAATATACCATCTTTGGCTACCTTACTCTTAATAATCTTCACGCGGGTATCAAAATCAGGCATTTTAACCTCAACACTCACGCCTGATTTAAATCTAGAAAGCAAGCGACCTTCCATCCCTTCAATTTCAGCAGGGCTCTTATCCGCAGCAATAACTATCTGCTTTTTATTCTGTTGAAGATGGTTAAATATCTGGAAAAACACATTTTCAGTACCCTGCTTTCCTGCAATCTCCTGAATATCATCAATAATAAGAACATCTATCATCTGATAGAAATTCAAAAAGCCATTAATCGAATTGTTTTTCGTTGCCTCCATGTACTGACGCATAAAACGATCAGCAGAAAGATAAACTACATTACGATTTGGATCATTAGACTTTACTTCAGCACCTATTGCCTGTATAAGATGAGTCTTACCGACACCACTGTTTCCAAAAACAAACAAAGGATTGAATGCATTTTCACCAGGCGACTTTGCAACAGCCATAGCAACACTACATGCAAACTTATTACCATCGCCAATAACATAATTATCAAACGTAAAATTACTGTTTAACTCTGGATCTATGTTTAATTGACGGCAGCCAACCATCGCAAAAGGATTGACAACACCCATTATTGGTCCACCACCCATAGGTTCGTTGTGCTTCTTACCAGGCTCAGTCACAACACCTTCTGGTGAACTACTAATAACATGATATGTATATTTTAATCCAGCATTAGGACCGATGATAGCACGTATAGCACCACTAAACAAATCAAAATATTCACCCTCAAGTTTATCTACAAAATCTTTGGTCGGAACTTCTAACGTAAGGGAAGTACCCTCAATTGAGACAGGTTTAATAGGAACAAACCATGCCTTATATGTGGCTATACTGATTTTTTCACTCTGCTCGATTATCTCGAGACACTGTTTCCATATGGATACACAATCTGACATTTAATTGCAATTTTTCTGTCTTAGCGTTTTTCGGTTGCAAATTTGGCTAAAAATATTCCCAAAAAAAAGATTGAAGCTTATTGATTTTTTAGTTTATCTTTCTAAAGCGACACTTCCTTGCCATCTTCATATGCTTTAACAACAGCATTTTTATATGTCGCACGCATTTTCAACATAAATTCTTCTGCTTTTCCCTTTTCTCTAAACTGACCGACAAGATACTCATAGTTTTTCTTGTCCTTATGATATTCTATTACTTTATTACCTTCTATCTCTGTCGGGAAATCCAATGGTACTGATGATGTCGCTAAACTCACACTATATATCAAACCTATCATCGCGAGACCATTACCTGCATCAGAGAAATAGGTGTTTTTCCCAAAGTTAATAGCGGAAATCTTCACATATCTAGATGGATTAAGACGCACATCAACCAAAAGTCTGTTAAGGTTTTCCGAGGATTCTGCCAATTTATCATACAACTTAGAGTCGTTGATTAACCTACCGATCGTCCCTTGAGCACTATCAACAGACGTTATTATGCTGCCAAGCGAGCTCATAGTAGAATTAAGCGTTGCGACTAAAGAATCCATTTGTGATGCAGCCAACTGCTGAGAGAACTTACCAAGACCATCAAGTGTCATATTAATGTTACCCCCTTGTTTACCAAGAGACGACATAAGACTATCAAGCCCTGTTAAACTTTCTGTCAAAACGCCATTACTATGTGTCATCTTGCTGATATCTCGAGTGATCTTCTCTAGATTTTCAAGAGTAGCATTTAAAGCAACTATAGCATCAGAGAGATGTTTGCCATTCTCACCACCAATTATACCATTAACATTACCAATTGCCGTATCAAGACTCTCTACAAGCACCTCAGTCTTATCCTTTAAAGGCAACAATTCATCGGTCAAACCGAGTCTGACAGAAGAAGGAAGCACCGCTCCATTTTCCGCCATTTCACTACTACTGCCCCACACAAGGTCTATACCCATGCCACCTAACAAATCCGTTGAAAATATATCAACACGAGTATCTACAGGTAAATCCAATGGCTGTTCAAGAGCAAAAGTAACCTTAAAACGCCTATCATCTGGTTCATTTATACAAACATCTATATTTCTAACAGAACCAACCTTAAAACCCTTATAATATACCGGACTAGCATCGGTAAGGCCATTGACATTTTCGTAATAACTATAATACTTATTGCCTCTAAAGAGCATATCTTGTCCCTTTAGATAATTGACACCAGCAACTAAAATCACAAATGCAACAACAGCAAAAACGCCTATTTTAAAATTTCTATTCAATGCCATGGTTCAGTCCTTTAGTTTTCTGCGTGCGTATTTTTCAGTGACACGTTTTCCGTCTTCAAAAGCAATAACAAAACAATCAGGATAATCAGCTTTAACACTCTTCTTAACCTGAACTATCTGCTCATATTTTCTTGTTTTTCCTACATAATATTTAAAAACGCCCTTCTCCTCATACATATATACTTCACCATATTTCGTAGGCAATTTATCAAGTTTCTTAGAAGTAGAAGCTATTTGAACACCAAATATTATACCTTTATCATCATCAGCCTCCTTTTTGTCGAGTTTAACAACCTGTGCCTTATTGCTGTTATCATAAAGGGTCTTGTATGTCCTAAACGACTTGAACATTGCATTAACAAGTTCACACTTGCCTCCTTCACTCATCATATAAGCCTCTTCCTCGGCATTGCTTATAAAACCTAGTTCTACAAGAACACTCGGCATGGAAGTTTGTCGCAAAACAAGAAATCCCGCCTGCTTCACACCTCTATCACCTCTACTACTCTTGACAAAAGAGTCCTGAATCTGTGATGCCATAACAATACTTTGTTCAAGATAAACATTCTGCATTAACTCAAACATAATATATGATTCTGGCTGTGTCGGGTCGAAGCCCTCATACTGGTTTACGTAATCCTCCTCAAGAACGATAACAGAGTTTTCCTTCTGCGCTACTTCAAGGTTATCCTTCGACCTATGCAGACCCAAAACGAATGTTTCAGCACCAGTGACATCAGTTGAAGTTGATGAATTTGCATGAATAGAAATAAAGAAATCGGCACCAGCCTTATTGGCAATATCAGCTCGCTGATTCAAAGGAATGAAGGTGTCATTATCGCGTGTATAGACAACATTAACCTCTGGCAAACTGTCATTTATCATTTTACCAAGACGCAATGTAACATCTAATACAATATCTTTCTCCTTAGATTTTTTACCTACTGCACCAGAATCCTTGCCACCATGACCAGCATCAAGCACGACTGTTTTAAGTGCCTTCTGAGCCCAAACATCAACTGGACGCACAATGCATAACAGCATAGCAAAGAGAGGGAAACAAATAATATATTGCTTCATATGACTATATAATCAATGAGAAAACTAAATACAAATTTAATACAAAAAAGTCACTTAATCATCAACATAACACACAAAAACGCCACAAGACCACACAACAAAAAAAACTCAGCAACCATCACGGCGCTGAGCTAAAAAAATAATCAGAGTTGTGCATGAAAAAACTACTCTCAACGAGCGTAGTATATCTTATGACCTTAACGGTCTATTTACTAACCAAAAACAATGTTATTTACGCAACGGCAAACATTATGTTACACTTTTCATTTAAAAATAATATCAGTCACTAATTGTTTGCCAACAGCCTCATTCAACCGACTGATAATATGAGATTTAAGCATAAGTAATTCATGACGCACTACACTAGATGTCATTTCAACATACATTACACCATCGTGCATATATACATTTTTTGTACTACGTTGTGCAGTTGGTCCTATAACAACTTGCCAAAGGCTTATCGCTCTATTTTCTAGCATTTTTTTAGTGATGTCGTTATCTCGCATGTATTCCATAACGACTTCCGACAAACGCTTTGAAGTATCCCATTTCCCTTCCATATCTATGCTTCAGTTATACTGCCTACGACAACATCAAATATCTTATAACTTTTTGATGATTTCTGAAGAACAGCCTTCAATCTGTCTCTATTTGTATCTGTAACAAAAATCTGGTCAAACTGCTCCGACGCAACAAGCGAAATAAGATTATCACCTCTTACTGCATCTAATTTATCAAAAACATCATCCAACAACAGAATAGGCTTTACACCATTATATTCAGTCAGATACTGGAATTGAGCGAGTTTAAGGGCAATAACAAACGACTTTCTCTGTCCCTGCGACCCTACCTTCTTTATCTGGTATTCACCTAACGAAAATTCTACATCATCCTTATGAACACCTCTTGATGTATAACCCAACACAATATCACGTTGTCTTGACTCTACATAGCCTTGATAAAAATCATATCTCTGAAGTCCTGTCACATACTCCATAGAAACAAGCTCATTATCAGACGATATCTGTTTATAATATTCGGACAAGACAGGCTTTAGCCAATTTATAAACTGTTGTCTTCTATCGGAAATCACATTACCAAGCTGCGCCATCTGTATATCAAATACATCAAGCAATGTCGAGTTAGGATTTTCCTGCTCCTGCATCTGCTTCAACAATGCATTCCTCTGCTGTAACAATCTATTATAACGCAAAAGATTCTCAAGATAAACCTTATCACATTGAGATATAACGCTGTCCATGTATTTCCTTCTCTCTTCCGAACCATCAGCAATAAGCAACTCATCAAATGGTGCTATAATCACTAGAGGAAGCAGACCTATATGCTCAGACAAACGCTGATAATCTTTCTTGTTGCGCTTAAATTGTTTCTTTGAACCTCGTTTAACGCCACAATATATCTGCTCATCCAATCCATTGCGATCATAAACAGCCTGAAGCACAAAAAATGGTTCATTATGACATATATTCTGACTATCTTGAGATGTAAAAAAACTCTTACAAAAAGACATATAATAAATAGTATCAAGCAAATTGGTCTTGCCTGCACCATTCAAACCAACGAAACAATTAATTCCCTCAGACAATTCAAGATCTGCCTGAGATATGTTCCTATAATTTATTATATGAAGATTTTTAACGTACACTTACTTACCTCGCTTCACAAAGAACCTTATCCCCAATCCATTACGTAACAAATTACCAATGACTCCCGCCTGAAGAACAAAGAACAAAATAATATTCATCAGCCACATAATCAGAACATCAAACATGAAGGTATCAATCTTCTCTCCCCCAACAACCTTGTATGGAGTAAACAACGGTGCCTTAAACGATTTGTCTGTATCCTGATAGACAGCCTCGGACTTTTGCCACAAACGATTGTCATATTCCATTATGACATCGGAAACAACTGCCCCACTCTTCGAACAAACAAAATCACTTATACTACTGTTATTGTACCTTGTTCTTAGCTCCTCAAGCTGGTCACGCGGTATACTCTTTCTATATTTATCCTCAGCAAGATCAGCTCTATTAAATCTTTGGACATTAAACTTTCTTACTGATTCTATATAATCCATCAAAGTAGAATATGTCGCAGAACCAAACAATGCCATGCTAAACATTTCTTCGCGAGGTTGCTTTAAATCGCCGAACTTGTTATTAGGATCCAAAAGTTCATTTTTAAGCAACAACAATAACCTTCTGGCTTCTGCATCATTACCATGACTGACTGCCTTATTTACCTTATCAAGATCAACCTTTAATGTTGGCGCCCAATAATCCTTATAATATGTCGCCTGACTCTTTGTCTTGTGGAACTGATAGAAATCCTTCTCATATTCATTGTACACAAATTGATTTACAGCCAAAGCCTCAAACGCCCATCTTGCTGTAATAACATTACTATACCATGGAACACTTGTAACACTACTAACATCCGGATTCATCTTTTCAAATTTCACAAACACACCACTAAGTATGAGCTGCGGAATTATCATAAACGGTATAATAATGTATATATTAATTGTTTTATCCAGACTATCCGACAATATAAGTCCTATAAGGTTGGCCGATACTGCCGTCGTAAATAAAACAAGCCAATACTCGCCCCACATGTTTTCAATGCCAAGTATAGAATTACCAACAAGCACAAAAAACAACATTTGTACCGCCGACAATATCAATGTCATAAGACATTTAGACATTATGTAACTGAATCTACTCAAATTCAAGAAGGCTTCACGTTTTATAATCTGCCGGTCTTGAATAATCTCCTCTGCACTAACCGTCAATCCGATGAAGAAAGCGACAATAACGGAAATAATAAGATATACAGGGATATTAGGATTGGCAGCATAACTATATACGCCGTCATAATCCGAGATATTATAGTATCGTATCAACACAGAAAGCAACAACGCCAATAGCGGTGCTTCAAAAATGTTGATAAGCATATATTGCAGATTGGCAGACCTTGATTTTATATCACGAGCAAAATACAAAAACAGCTGCTTTATCCTATTAGGTGTCTTGAATGTAATCTGAGGAAGAGGCTCAGGATCTGCTATATATGAAGAATCAAGCGCACCCCAATACAACTTCTCATACCATTCTTCAGGAGTTACTTTTCTGTCTTTTGTTGAATTACCATACTCATCAACGATTGGCATACTTATCATGTTGAGTACCTGTTCAACATTCACATTACCACATCGCCTACATTCTACCTCACGACTGTTAAGCATCTGCAAGTGATAGCGGAAATAAGTGAGACTTTCTACAGGGTTGCCATTATAGATGAGATAACCACCTGTATCAAGAACAAGCAACTTATCAAACATCTTGAAGATGTCAGAAGATGGCTGGTGGATAACAACAAATATGAGTTTTCCCTTGAAAGTCAAGTCTTTCAAGAGTTCAATAATATTCTGTGAATCATGCGATGACAAACCAGATGTCGGCTCGTCCAATATCATTATTGCAGGCTCACGAATAAGCTCTATGGCAATATTCAGACGCTTACGCTGGCCACCGGAAATCTTCTTGTTCAAAGGACTACCAACCTTGATGTCCTTTATCTCATATAGACCAAGCGTATGAAGAGTTGTGTCTATACTATCCTTTATGGCTTCCATTGACAAATTGTCAAACGACATTCTTGCATTGAAATACAAGTTGTCATAGACTGTCAAATCCTCAATAAGGATATCATCTTGCGACACATAGCCTATCAATCCCTTCACAGCTTCAGGATCTTTATATATATCTATATTATTGATATATACATTACCCTCTTGAGGCTTAGCCATACCCGATATCACATATCCAAATGTACTCTTACCTGAGCCACTTACACCCATGATACCTACAAGCTGACCAGATCTTGATTCAAACGAGAATTTATGAAGGCCTACAACCTTAGGGTTGAAATTATAGACTACATTTCTACACTCAAGAGTAATCTGTTCCTGAACACTTTGCGACACCACATGCTGCATGATGTCGTAAAAGAAAATAGGCGCACTGACATTATTTTTCAACGATGTGCCAGCACGCATCATATATGTCTTGTTCTCCCTTATGAGAGAACCATTCATCTCTATCTCACCAGTACCAAAATACTTGAAAAGGAATATGCTTATCGATGGTATATAAATAAAATGCAACTCACCAACCAAGTCCTCCCAATACACATGTTTTGGCTCCATAATCTCCATGCAGTTCTCATCACCCGAAAACACAACCTTATCGGTAACTGACATGGTCTCAAAAACAAAAGACTGCATCAGAGCAAGTTCTTCTTTATTTATATTAAACTTGTCTGCTACAGCATCATTTGCCAATCCCTGTTCGATATATGATATCTCACCCGTATTGAGATACTCATACAACTCAACAAGAACAATATACTTTTGATATGGTGATAGTTCCCTATTGATCTCAATGGCTATACGCGTCACTTTTGACGTCACACGCGAAATAACCTTATACTGGTTATTACTCTTACGCCCCTGTTCAATACTCTGACGATAATAATCGTCAAATAGTTTTATGTAGTAGTTTGCTAAATCCTTATTGAGCTGATGCAACAAGAAGTCATAGACAACATCTCGTCGTTCGCGCAAACTCTCAGTGCTACGCACTGATGCAATTACCGCGAAAAGATGTACCAGAGCATCTAGAATACGCTCGCTCATTACCCGCTATCTGTATATTACAGATTATTCATTCAACTTAAAGCCAGTCATAACAATAGCGAAACCAGAAGATGCTATTGTATTATCCAAACGAGCTTCTACAATACAGTCTAGATAACCATCTACAGAGAAATCCCAATACTGGGCATTGTCATAATCTTTGTTAGAAAACAAAAGGTTACGCTCTGAATCATATACATTGAAAATAATATAATTCTTACCTGCAGAACCTGCCGCAATTCTATATGTAGTTCCCGAGAACAATGTAGCATTGAACTCTGCCACTTCATCACCTGTCAACAAAGCACGAAATGGCTTTCCTGTAACAACAAAAGAATTTTCAAAACAATTCTTGCAACTTGCTTCAACAGCCTCTGCCTGGCTATTTACTTCTGTCGGAATCATTATGCCAGCAAGAACAGCTAGCGAAAGAATTACATTCTTTATTTTCATAATAGTATATAGTCTATGCCTTTTATTTTTTGCTAAATTAAATAATATTCCGAAATAGCACAACCTTTTTTTACATTTTTTGCGCCATTATGTCAATTCCACCATCCCAATGAACCAGTTTTCGATTCAAGAGACGCTTCATTTGCTACACCTGGGAAGAAATCGATTCCAGTCATCTCCTCTATTTCATCAACAGTCACAACATACTCGTCATATGTATGACCTTCACAATCTTCATTTGGCATTACAAAAGCTATCATTCGACCGCCACTTTTCGAAGAATAAACTATTTTATAGTACAACTCTGGCACCGAAACCTTTGTATTTCTACCTATCTTTTTCAAACCTTTTTTCAACACAGGCCCCGTAGCAACCCACACTTCATTATGCTTACGGGCCCAATGCCTAACTTGGCCCTCTAAGTCATTCCATATTCCGCCATTAAACTCGGATAGCTGCGGACTCATATTGCTCATATAGAACGTTTCAGAATTAGCCTCCTCATCTGTTCTGATATCTGCAGACGGACAAAGATGTCCTCTGCTATATCCAGAACCTCTATAATCATCCGTAGACGCAGTGACAAGCTTCACCATAGGGTCCTCACGAAAATCATTCGACCTTATTGTCTGGCCATTAATCATTGATTTCGTCAACTTATAAAAAACCCAGTCAGCTTGTTCATGTGTATTGTTGTAAGAGAGCACATATACCGAATGTTCCACTATCTGATTATCACCTACCCTACTTGGCACATTCACTCCTCCAATCGACTTGACATCATCTAACTTCTCCGGCTGTTCTGCCTGCACTTCTTGAGAACACTCTTTCTCACCTGTATCGACAGGCTGCGTAGTCTTTTCTACTTCTACAGCAACGTCACTATCCTGTGCTTCCGACTGTTCTGCAACCGGACTCTCTTCATTGCCATTCAAAACGCCAGGGACAACACGTTCATTAAGCCACCATAGAACAAGTACAATGGCAGCAATTATCAGAATAGACTTAATATTAAATTTATTTTCCGAAGATGATCCAGAATCTTTTTTATCTGTTTTCAAAACACGATTTGCCATAGAAAAGAGTTAATCAAATCACTTAGTTCAACTTTTTCATTATACGAAAAAAAAAGGAATAAGATACATACAACCACACAAATCAACAGATATGTGACAAAAAAAAACTGGCAGACGAAACATCGCCTGCCAGCATATCATTTCACTTCACAGCCCTCAACAGGCTTATGACAGCAAATCACTTCTGAAGAACAGCCATTACCTCAAGAACGTGCTTGCGGCTAGTCTGAAGAAGCTCATTCTCTTCCTTAGTAAGCTTCAACTTCAACACCTTCTCTGCACCCTTCTTGCCAAGTACAACTGGTACACCAAGATAGCAGTCATCAATGCCATACTCACCCTCGAGCTTTACACAGCAAGGGAAAACTCTCTTCTGGTCCTTGATGATAGCCTCAACCATAGCAGCTGCTGATGCACCTGGAGCATACCATGCTGATGTACCCATCAACTTAACAAGCTCACCACCACCGTTCTTTGTGCGCTCTACAATAGCATCAAGCTTCTTCTTTGGAAGAAGTTCTGTAACAGGTATACCACCTACGTTTGTGTAACGTGGCAGTGGAACCATTGTATCACCATGACCACCAAGCAACTGAGCCTGAACATCCTTTACAGACACATTCAATGCCTCTGCAATAAATGCCTTATAACGTGCAGTATCAAGAACACCAGCCATACCAATAACTCGGTTACGTGGGAACTTAGATGTCAAATGAGCCTGATATGTCATTACATCGAGTGGGTTTGATACAATGATCAAAATAGCCTTAGGGCTATACTTTACAACCTGCTCAACAACAGACTTTACGATACCTGAGTTAACACCGATAAGGTCATCACGTGTCATACCAGGCTTACGTGGAAGACCTGAAGTGATAACTACAACATCAGAATTAGCAGTCTTTGAATAATCATTTGTTGCACCAACTGTACGAGTATCGTACATTGTAACAGGTGATTTCTGGAAAATATCGAGAGCCTTACCCTCTGCTACACCTTCCTTGATATCGAGGAGAACTACTTCGTTCGCAACCTCACGATAAGCCAATACATCGGCTACTGTAGCGCCTACATTACCGGCACCGACAACTGTAACTTTTGCCATGTTATTTAATTTTTGCTTTTTATATTTTTTGTCTTGTGCAAACAATTACGCATATAACCTTTCTAGGTTACCTTTGCTAACGCAAATATACAAAGTATAATCAAAGAGTGTATAAAAATACGCAGAAAAAAGTGGTTTATCTTTAGTCAATTTTCACTTTAATTATCAGCAAACTTTACTTAGCCAAGTCCTTACACTAATAGCCCACCTTAACTCGTCCCAACACAACACAAACGGACTAAAACTAAAAAGGGGGGAAACGCTTACAAATCGTCAAAAAAAAACATTCACCAACTACCGCCAATAGCTAACAAGGAGTTAATGTATTTTTCAAAAACTCACACATTGACAAATCATAAGTAAACTAGCTATTAAACTCAAAAATTGACAAAACGTAAACAATACAACTATGCCGCTTCAAATTTGGACACAAACCTTTTTTTAGCTAAAATCGCAGTCGAAAACCAATATCATCATCTCAACATGATAATAGCTCATATAATCACAACTGACTTCGGAAACAAAATCCTCAACATACTAGACATAGCCAACGACTACCTTTGGACCTATATAGTAATAACCATGCTTGTTGCATGTGCTTTATATTTCACATTCAGAATCCACGGCGCTCAGTTCTCAATGCTTAAAGAGATGATTCATCTCCTTAAAAACTCCGGCTCCGAAAGGAGACCAGACGGAACCAAGCCCATTAGTTCTTTTCGTGCGTTCGCTGTTTCTCTGTCAAGCCGCGTCGGCACCGGAAATCTAGCAGGTGTTGCTTCTGCTATTTTCATCGGAGGACCTGGAGCTGTTTTTTGGATGTGGATAATGGCAATACTCGGTTCTGCAACTGCTTTTATCGAAGCAACACTTGCTCAATTATACAAACGCAAAGGGGAAAGGTCTTTCTACGGAGGTCCCGCATATTATATGGAAAGCGGTCTTCATCGTCGATGGATGGGAGTTCTTTTTGCCATACTGATTACCATCACATTCAGCTTTGCTAACCAAATGGTTCAAAGCACTACTTTATGCGACTCTATATCCGACACACTAGGCTTCAACAAAACTACAGTAGGCATAGCACTTGCTATTTGTACACTAATCATCATATTTGGCGGAATTCAAAGAATATCAAAATTCTCGGCCATAATCGTACCTATAATGGCTATTGGATATATTGCACTTGCCTTGTTTATTATAATTTGCAACATCACAATTATCCCCGACATAATAAAGAACATTATACAGAGCGCCTTCGGATTCGAACAGGCTGTTGGCGGCACTTTCGGTGCTGCAA
Organism: Bacteroidales bacterium; assembly: GCA_024401335.1. Taxonomy (GTDB): domain Bacteria; phylum Bacteroidota; class Bacteroidia; order Bacteroidales; family Marinilabiliaceae; genus W3P20-009. Next base: position 15,896 of record JAKSLH010000003.1, on the reverse strand, counting down.
TAATGCAAGGCGTTAAAAGAGGTCTGTTCAGCAATGAAGCAGGAGAAGGAAGCGCCCCAAACGCCGCCGCCATCGCAGAGATCTCACACCCTATCAAACAGGGCCTATTGCAAGCATTTGGCGTATTCACAGATACATTGATAATATGCACTTGTACAGCTTTCATCATCTTGATCGCTGGTCTTTACAATGGAGATGCCGATGGCATCATTTTAACCTCACAATCAATCGAACACGAGATCGGCCCTGCCGGTAGATATTTCTTGACGGCTGCCATATTCTTATTTGCCTATAGCACAATTATCTCTAATTACTTTTATGGAGAGACCAATCTACGTTTCATCACAAACAAAAAATGGGTGGTATTCCTATTTAGATTGCTCACAGGACTTGTGGTCATTGCGGGAGCGCTCATGTCACTTCAGACAGCATGGAGCATCGTCGATATTTTCATGGGCCTTATGACAATATGTAATTTAATAGCCATCACACTATTAAGCGGGAAGGCAATCAGATTGCTAAAAGATTACAAGCAACAACGAAAACAAGGATTAGACCCACAATTCAACAAAAATATTTTACCCGAAGAGGACGTCAACGACATAGAGTGCTGGTAAAATAAAAGGCAAGCGTCTTTATAACGCTTGCCTAAAAATATTTTTCGTTAGTTCGACTATATTATCCGTTCATAGAAATAAGGAACTCTTCATTGCTAGAAGTCTTCTTGATTGCATCAACCAAGAAAGTCATAGCCTCTTCAGGAGTTCTATCTGCCAATCCCTTATTACGCAACACCCACATTCTATTGAGGGTATTTCTATCCTGAAGCAAATCATCTCTACGAGTACTTGACATATTGACATCAACCGCAGGGAAAATACGCTTGTTTGCCAACTTTCTATCAAGCTGAAGCTCCATGTTGCCGGTGCCCTTAAACTCTTCAAATATCACATCATCCATCTTAGAACCGGTCTCTGTCAGGGCTGTTGCTATAATAGTCAAAGAACCACCATTCTCGATATTACGAGCCGCACCAAAGAAACGCTTTGGCTTATGCAATGCATTTGCATCTACACCACCCGACAACACCTTTCCTGAAGCTGGCGAAACTGTATTATATGCTCTTGCCAAACGTGTAATAGAATCGAGCAAAATAACAACATCATGGCCACATTCAACCATTCTCTTCGCTTTTTCTAGAACTATGTTAGCCACCTTGACGTGTCTTTCCGCTGGTTCATCAAATGTCGACGAAATAACCTCCGCATTAACAGAGCGTGCCATATCCGTAACCTCTTCAGGACGTTCATCAACGAGAAGTATTATCATATATACCTCCGGGTGATTCTCTGCAATCACATTTGCAATATCCTTCAAAAGCACTGTCTTACCTGTTTTTGGCTGGGCAACATTAAGGCCTCGCTGTCCCTTTCCAATTGGCGAAAACAGATCTACGATTCTAGTCGACACATTGGCATTCTTGCCCGATGACAACTTAAACTTTTCATCCGGGAAAACAGGTGTCATATGTTCAAACTGAACTCTATCACGTATCTCATCTGGCATCTTACCATTTACGCTAATCACTCTCACCATAGGGAAAAACTTCTCCCCATCACGCGGCGGACGTACAACACAGGTAACGGTATCTCCTGTTCTCAAACCATAATTCTTAATCTGACTCTGTGATACATAGATATCATCTGGAGATGTAAGATAATTATAATCAGAAGAACGAAGGAAGCCAAAACCATCTGGTATCAACTCCAGAACACCAGTAGCTGTTACAACACCGTCAAAATCAAATGGCTGTTCAACAGGCTCTTTCTGACGTTGATTGTTTTTCTGAACCACAGGCTCGTTATACGCAAATTCATCCTGTACTTCGTCTATATGTTCATCCTTTACATATTCTTCATCAAGCTTTTGCTCCTGTTTGCGAAGTATCTCTTCAATCGACATCATTCCCTGATCATCAGCCTGAGGCAACATGTTTTCTGCCTCTACACCTACATTGTCACGACGTGAATTATCGTTTCGAGATGTCACGCGAGTTGCACCAGACTGCATTCTAGGTCTCTTGCTCTTCTTATTATTGTTATGCTGAGGTGTTTTTTCTGCGAATGTATCAAAAATCTTACCTATGACATCATCAAAATCAGCTATCTCAACAGTATCTTCTGATGCAGGCAAACTAACATTTTCACCTGCCCCCATCACATTATCCAAAGAAGCACCATTTCCAACAGCACCAGATTGTTCCTTTGTGTCCGCACCATCTTCCTGAGCTTTCAAAATCTCATCAACAAGCTCTTTTTTCTTGAATTGCTCAACTTTCTTTATGCCAACCTCCTTGCCAATAACACGCAAGTCCGCAAGCAACTTAGAGCTAAGCTCCGACTGTGTATACATAAATATTCCTATTGATAATAAAACACCGAGATTATTATGTGGTGTTATTTTAGAAAAAAAATTTCATTAGAGAATGTCCTTAGGCTAAAGGACAATGCAAATATACATGCTTTTTCATAAAAACAATGCATCAAACAAAAAAAAGACAACAAAAAAGGCAGTGTAAGCTAAACCTACACTGCCTTTCATATCTATAAACCAGAAAACACCCTAGTTACATGAGATCTACGCTTCGCTTAATGAACTTAGTCAGACTCTCACCCTTAAGCATACCATTCGACAACAAAGCAAGGTCTATCAACTGAGAAACTGCCTTGTTACTCTCGGCAAACGACTTAAGAACACTATTTTTCTTGTCCTGAAGGTCGCTTAGCTGTCTCTCAACATCAGCCAAGGCATCTTTGTCTGCCTGAGGCACCTCGTCATCCTTTTTACCTTCCTTAGCCTTAGCCAACTCACCCTTCTTCGTATTTGCAATATCCATATCTGCATATACAGGAGCAAGCTTGCTCTTGGTTTCACTCTGAAGGTTTTCTATCAACTTCTTTACTAATGGATGATTACCATTAACGACTATATTGAATGAATCCGGCATCTCACCATAGAATGACATCATGCCACCTTGCATCGCACTCATCTCTTTCATACGTCGCATCCATTCATTCTGAGTAACGATCACTGGCATATCATCATCACCAAGAGCCTCTACACTCACAGTAAAGGTGGCCTTGTCAAGAGTAGGAAGCTCCGAACGGAATGTCTCCTCTACTTCACTCTTCTCACGTGTTGTAAGCGTCAATTCCCTAGCATTATCCTTAACAATAAGCTTATCAATCACATCAGAGTCAACACGAGTAAACTTTGACTTCTCCCACTTCTGCTCAAGCTGATTCACCACCGGAGTGTCAAGCTGGCCATCAAGCAACAAGACATCATAGCCCTTATTCTTAGCCGACTCAACGAAGGTATACTGCATCTGCTTGTCTGTCGTATAGAGGTAAACAAGGTTCCCATCCTTGTCTGTCTGCTCTGCCTTTATAAGCTCCTTATATTCATCAAAAGTGAAATACTTACCATCGACATTCTTCAGGAGAGCAAACTTAGAAGCTCTTTCAAAGAATTTCTCATCAGTCAACATTCCATACTGAATGAATATCTTGAGATCATCCCACTTCTCTTCAAACTGCTTTCGATCATTTTTAAAGATCTCTTCAAGACGATCCGCTACCTTCTTTGTTATATGGCTAGAGATCTTCTTTACATTACCATCACTCTGCAAGTACGAACGAGATACATTCAATGGGATATCCGGAGAATCAATAACACCATGCAACAAGGTCAAGAAATCTGGTACAATTCCCTCTACAGAATCTGTCACAAACACCTGGTTACAATAAAGCTGAATCTTGTTTCTGTTGATGTCTATATTCTGCTTGATTTTTGGGAAATAAAGGATACCTGTCAAATTGAACGGATAATCAACATTCAAATGAATGTGGAAAAGTGGTTCATCCATCTGCATTGGATAAAGCTCACGATAGAAGTTCTTATAGTCATCCTCCTTAAGGTCTGCAGGTTTCTTCACCCACGCTGGCTCTACATTATTTATTACATTGTCCTCTTCCGTCTCAACCTGCTTACCATCTTTCCATTCTGTCTTCTTTCCACTGACTACCTTGATTGGCAAGAACTTGCAATACTTGGTCAGCAGCTCCTTGATCTTTGCATCATCACAAAATGCTATCTCATCTTCGCTGACATGCATTATGATATCTGTACCACGATCTTCTTTCTCGCAATCTTCAAGTACATACTCCGGATCACCTGTACACTCCCATCTTACAGCCTGAGCACCTTCCTTATAACTCTTGGTCTTTATCTCAACTCGATCAGAAACCATGAACGAAGAATAAAAGCCCAAACCAAAATGACCAATAATTGTGGCTGCGTCATCTTTATGCTTTTCCAAAAACTCCTCAGCACCAGAAAACGCTATCTGATTAATATATTTCTCTACTTCATCACGAGTCATACCAATACCTCTATCGCTGACTGTGATCGTCTTCGCATCCTTGTCTACACTGACACTGACCTTCAACTCACCAAGCTCACCTTTAAACTCGCCACTCTGAGCAAGCACCTTTAATTTCTGGCAAGCATCTACACCATTAGAGACTATCTCACGGATGAAAATGTCATGATCTGAATAAAGAAATTTCTTGATGATCGGAAACAAGTCCTTGGTTGAAACACCTATTTTTCCTGTAGCCATATTCTATAATTTTAATGTCTATTATTTATAACGTAACACTATCCACTTCATCAAATGCTATGCCAAAAACACTTTTATGCCTTTATGTCATAACGCAGTCTGTCTTCATGACTATATGACATAAAAAAGCTCGAGATACATGACCTCGAGCTTTTCTTTGCTTATATAATAGCAACTATTAGTTGTTGAAATGATAAAGGAATACTATCTCACCTTCATATGCAGGCTTTCTATTTCCTTCTATCTCCAACTTAACTCCCATAGATGCCTTGACTGTTCCTCTAAGATTCACCACAGAATTCACATTTACATGCAAACGTACTCTGCTGTTTACTACTACAGGCTGGTTATACTTGAAATGCTCAATGCCATAGTTAATTTGATCCTTTATATTCTGAACATCAACTATCTGCTCCCACAAGTGAGGCAAAATTGACAATGTCAAATATCCATGAGCAATAGTATTACCAAATGGCGACTCACTCTTTGCCTTATCAACATCAACGTGAATCCACTGATGATCCAATGTAGCATCTGCAAAGAGATTTATTTGCTCCTGTGTAAATGTATGCCAATCTGACACACCCAATTCCTTGCCAACAAGAGCTTCTAGCTCTTCAAAGCTGCGAATAACAATTTTACCCATGTTGTTCTCAAATTATAGAAAAGGCCATCTAGCCTAAGCTAGACGGCCATTTTTTATGAAGATTTACAATTATTTCTTTGCGAAGAAATCCTTTACTTCGTCTGCTGTCATAATCTCCTCACGGAAAGTATAAGCGCCAGTCTTTGGTGATTTCACCATCTTGATAGCCTTAACGTGACCTACCTTGTCACCCGTCTTGAGGGTTGCAACTACTTTCTTTGCCATAGTTTTCTATTTTATTTCACGTTAATTACTTAATCTCACGATGAAGCGTAACACGCTTCAAAAATGGATTGTACTTCTTTCTCTCCAAACGGTCAGGAGAGTTCTTGCGGTTCTTAGTGGTAATGTAACGCGACATACCTGGAACGCCGCTTTCCTTCTGCTCAGTACATTCAAGAATTACCTGAACACGATTTCCTTTAGCTTTCTTTGCCATTGTTGTATGTCTAATTATATTTTACCTATGAAACCCTTATCGTTAGCACGCTTGATTGCTGCCTGAATACCAATCTTATTGATAAGACGCAACGCTGCGCAAGAAACCTTCAAAGTCACCCAGCGGTCTTCCTCTGGAATGAAGAACTTCTTTGTAAAGAGGTTTGGATCGAAGGTTCTCTTCACTCTTCTCTTAGAGTGAGAAACATTGTTTCCCGACTGCGCAGAGATACCTGTTATCTGACAAATTCTTGACATTGCTTAATTCTTTTCGGATACTTTTTCAAACACGGGCACAAATTTCGGTATTATTTCTGAATAATACAAACTCTTAAACACATTTTTTTATGTGTACCAATAATTTTAATCTTCAATAACTTAGATGCATCCTTTCCAAGCTAAGAAAACTCAATTCAATTGGTTTTGGAGAAGATAGAGTCCGCAAACAGAATCATCCATTTTTATTACCCAACGCAAAATTACTATATTTTAATCAAAATACAAAATTCATCTTTTTCAAAAAAAACTACAACTCGCCCATCTTTAGTTTGTCACCAGTCTTTTCTATCAAAATCTTATAATATTCTTCATTATAACCAGGATGTTTAGGACTCTTAGGACCTCCATATGGATTTCTCTCAAACTCACCATTAACTTCTGGATGCAGATTACCATCAAGATATTTTACCATCAGAAACTCTCCTAGACGCTTCCATCTCTCAACAACATCCTTGGCCACACTTGCTGCAAAGAAATCTGCCGCAATAGTCTTGTTATTGTCATCCAACATCACCATCCTGCTGTCCATCTCTTCTACCCTCTTATCTAACTCTGCCTCAATCTCTCGCTGAAGCTTCCTCACATCTTCTATCATATAGCTGTATCTAGAATAGGTCATCTGAGCCACCCAGTTAAACACCCAAAAAGCCGATGTCCAACTGAAATGCAACATATCACCATTACCGGCCTTGACCTCTTCCGGAACAACCGTCATGTTGCAATACATAGGCATAAGAACAGACGTATTAGCATCATCACAGCCAAACCAATCAATGCTAACTGCTGACTTTCGCATCTGAGCCACAAACCAGAAACCGGTCTGTTGTGTCGCTATAGCTCTTTCATGGAAATACTCTTGCCCATCAACCTCAAACTCTAATGGTCGCCATCTATAAGGAACATGGTACGCACCCGCTCCCACATCTTGAGTCATATCCATCTTCGTCCCCTCAAAATGATCTCGCATTATGTCCGCTAGCTCACGACGACTGATTTTATGATCCGGCTTTATATACAAAGGCATTCTATTCTTTCCGTCATACCCCATAGCATACTTCTCGTATGACATCATTTCTTTATTCATCAAGCGGAACCCACTCCATACACGCGCATCACAGAACCTTACTCCGCCAAAGTCCAATGGATTATATGCATCCGAAAAGCTAAACTCGGCATCACTACCCTTGAAATATCCATTTTCACGAGCCAATGCAATGACATCAGGAGCATACAAACAATTATCCTTATCTTTGAAATTTATCTTTGTTATTCTCGCCTGATTGGCATGACCGCTGACACAACCATCTGGAATCCTCTGAGCTACCCACACTGCACCAGTCCGTCCTGGCCCCTTGCCTATCATCTCCATAATCCACACTTCATTTGGATCGCCTATCGAGAACGACTCTCCTTCGCTGTAGTAGCCATATTTAGAGACAAGGTCTGTCATTACAGCAATGGCTTCCCTTGCTGTCTTTGCTCGCTGAAGTGTAATATATATCAGACTTCCGTAATCAATCAAAGCTGTCGTGTCAACAAGCTCTTCGCGACCACCAAACGTCGTTTCAGCTATTGTCAGCCCAAACTCGTTCATGTTACCAATGACAGAATATGTATGCGCCACCTGAGGAATCGATCCCAAATATCTATTGGTATCCCACTCTCTGACTTCTAACATTTCACCAACTTTGTGGTCTGCCGCCTCCCACCGATACAATTCGCCATATAACACATGCGAATCAGCAGAATAAGAAATCATAGCGCTGCCATCAGCAGACGCACCCGGCGTCACCAAAAAATTAGTACATGCAAAAACTTCTGCCACATTGCATAGCATCACGGATAACGCGACAAATACTTTAGTTTTCATAAAAGGTTTTCTAATAAGATTTTTACTCCTAATATACATAGTACTATTCCACCAATCAGCTCCGCTTTGTTTCCTAATACATTACCCATCGCAGAGCCTATCAACAAGCCAACAACGGAAAACAAGGCAGAGAACACTCCAATAATAAACGCAGGCATACACACATCTACCCCCAAGGCTCCATAAGAAACACCTACTGCCAATGCATCAATACTGGTTGCTATAGCCAAATACACAAGCACGCCCCATTTACTGACGTCAAAAACGTTTTCATCACCACTCTCTTCCCCCTTTATCGATTCCCATATCATCCTTCCGCCAATTAAGGCTAGCATAAAAAACGCAACCCATGGACCATAAGAAACTATATGGTCCTGTATGAGCATCGTTCCATACCACCCTATAATGGGCATCAGGGCCTGGAATCCTCCAAAAGCTATCGACGTTCTCAGTGCTGTCCCTATATTAAAACGCCCTTCTTTTAGCCCTATTGTTATGGATATTGCAAAACAATCCATAGCAAGAGCTATGCCTAAGAAAATGCTGGTCGACAAATCCATACCAAAAACGGGATTACTCATTCAAAAGCTGATCATACAGCATCTTCATCGCCAGACGTGTAGCCTCTTCTATATTTTCACATCTGTCTGTACCTAAATGCAGACACTGTGAATATACTCCGGATGGTGTGCATACCGCTACCCAAACTGTTCCTACTGGTTTTTCTATAGTGCCGCCACCAGGCCCCGCAATGCCCGACGTCGCTATCGAACAGTCACTTCCAACTCGTCCCTTTACTCCCTGCGCCATCTGACAGACAACCGATTCACTCACGGCTCCATACTTGTCTATATCTGCACTCGATACACCAAGGAAATCGGCCTTCATCTCGTTGCTGTAACTTACTACGCCTCCAAGATAATAGGCTGAACTTCCCGCAACGGATGTTATCTTATGGGCAACATTCCCACCTGTACAGCTCTCTGCTGTAGCAACAGTAAGTCTTTTTCCTACTAGCAACTGCCCCAATTCTTCTTCTATATTCATATCTTTTATTTTTCTAGTCTAACAACAGAATACACTCCTTTTATTCCTCTTACTTTCTTTATCAGGCCCGAAAGAAGCTCTGTATTCCCTATCAAAACTGTAACATCTCCTTCAAATCCACCCTCCGTCGAGTTCACCTGGATATTCCTGACCTTGACACTCGCTTCTTTGGTCAGGACTTGCGATATGTTGGTCAAAATGCCTAAATCATCATTTCCTGTAACTCTCAATGTTACTGGCATCAGATTGCCATTCGTCCCATTCCACCTGGCTTCTAGGATTCTATAGCCAAATCTTCTTCGCATTTCTGACTCGTTCGGACAACCCTCTCTATGTATCTTTACACCACCTGTTGCAGAAACAAAAGCAAACACCGGATCACCAAATATAGGATTACAGCACTTCGAAAGCGAAAAACTGATGTTCGTAAGCGACTTGTCTAGCATCAAGACTCCTCCATTTGCACTTTCTGGCTCCTCATCTCGCTGCTTATATTCTGTCGCCGACACTTTGACAGGTGATTCAGCTACCTCTTTCTCCGATGTGCTCAACACATCCTTGATGTCCTGCGCCGAGATCTTGTCATTTCCGACATCACATAGGAAATCATGTATCTCTTTATAGCCAAACGCCTTCATGAGCTGATGGAGCAGAGTGTCATTCACCTCCATTTTCCAGTTCTTCAATCGGCGCTCCAACATCTCCTTACCAAAATCTGCCTGCTTAAATTTCTGCTCATTAAGTAGCTTACGCAGTTTACTCTTGGTCCTGGATGTCGCAGCAATCTGAAGCCAGTCCTGCTTTGGCTCCTGATGATTGCTCGTCAGAATCTCTACTTGATCGCCATTCTGCAAGACGTATTTAATTGGAACATTCCTATCATTTACAATCGCACCTACACACTTGCTACCGACGTTCGAATGTATGTCAAAAGCAAAATCAAGAACTGTAGCTCCCTTGGCAAGACGCCTCAAATCACCCTTTGGAGTAAAGACAAATACTTCTTTGTCATATAGGTTCAACTTGAAGTCGTCTATAAAATCAACTCCTGTCAACTCCGGATTTTCAAGCACCTCACGTATATTCGCAAGCCACTTCTCCATGTTCTCCTCAGTCTTGATGCCTTTGTATTTCCAGTGCGCACAGAATCCTTTTTCTGCCACCTCGTCCATCCTGGCTGTTCTGATCTGAACCTCCACCCATCGCTTGTCCGGACCTAGCACTGTGATATGAAGACTCTCATAACCATTGCTCTTTGGCACCGATATCCAGTCCTTAAGTCTTACAGGGTTCGGCTGATACATATCCGTAACTATAGAATAGACTCTCCAACACTCGGCCTTCTCGTCTTTCAAATCACAGTCTACTATAATGCGTATCGCAAAAAGATCATATATGCTTTCGATGTTGGCATGACTCTTCTGTAGTTTATGATATATAGAACTTATCGTCTTGGTTCGGCCTTTCATCTCATATTTCAACCCGCTCTGATCTAGCACCTTGCGAAGCGGATCAAGGAACGACTTAATATATGCCTCTCTGTTTTTCTTCGTCTCATTCAGCTGACGAGCTATGTCCAGATACACCTCTCGATTCGTGAATTTCATCGACAGGTCTTCCATCTCGCTCTTCATACCATACAAGCCCATCCTGTGCGCCATAGGTGCATATAGATACCCTACCTCCGATCCAATGGCTTTCTGATCTTCTACTGGAAACAACTTGAGATGACGCATAAGATTAAGTCTGTCCGCAAGAATCACCAAAATCACGCGAACATCTTGAGCAAATGTAAACAGAAGCTTTCTGAAATTATCATTGTCTACAGCACCATGCTTCTGATATAACGAACTGACCTTTGTAAGACCCTCACATATCGCAGATATCTGATCACCAAACGCTTCTCGTACTACACTTATCTCCAAACCCGACGCCTGCACTGTCTCATACAAGACGGCCGACACCATAGCCGAACGACCAAGCCCTACTTCGTCAACTACAATATGAGCAACATCAAACGAATGCCTCAGACTCGAAAAGCCTTCCGCACGATACCTTAAGACATCAACATTCTCCGACGCCTTCCTGAAAATATTCTTGATCTTACGGATATCGTCTCTCTCTCGTATATCCGATGTGACAGCAAGCAGCCCTCTATACGATCTACAAACGAGCTGACGCTCCTCCAATGATAGTTCTGTCTGAGTTGTCATGATAAATATATATTAGGCCACAAAGGACAATGTTACTTATTAGCACAAATATAGTGTTTTTAAACATAAATTCTAAAGTAAAACCTATTAGAATTTGACAATCGAATCCACAATTGCAAATTATAACTATATTTGCCATATAAAATCAATGCGACAAAAGGGATAACATGAATAAAGAATTACTTCTTTCAAACTTACGCAACATTCCAGATTTCCCAATACCTGGAATCCAATTCAAGGACGTCAGCACTCTCTTCAAAAATCCTCTATGCATAAAAGAGATGACCGAAGAAATGGTTAGACTTTATAAAGACGCTGGCATCACTAAGGTCGTGGGCATAGAAAGCCGCGGATTTGTTATGGGAGCTATTCTGGCTGAACGACTTGGAGCCGGTTTCGTGATGTGCCGTAAACCTGGTAAATTGCCTGCCGATACCAAACGCAAAGAATACGGCAAGGAATATGGCAAAGACGTCATCGAAATTCATACCGACGCCCTCGAACCCGACGATGTGGTTCTCATACAAGACGACCTCTTGGCTACCGGCGGTAGCGCTAAGGCTGCTATCGATCTCGTTAAGGCTTTTAATGTGAAGAAGGTTTATTGCAACTTTATCATTGAATTGCGATGCGAAGGTCTCAAAGGACGCGAATTTATAGGTGACTCTGCCGAAATATCTACTCTGCTGACTATCGACTAGCAACTCACTACCCTATTCATACAAAAACCAAAGGCCCGCACCCCAATGATGCGAGCCTTTGTCATTTATTTGCTATTTATCTTCTCTCACTTCACCACCACCTTCTTGCTGTTGATGTTTTTAAACGCCTGATGCCGATCGTTCCATAATTACATTTTTTCTGCCGAATAGGTCTCGCGCCTTGTCACAGTCCACGCAAAAAAAAAGCGATGAACGCCCGTACGCCATCGCTTGAATGTTTCAACAGTGTTTATGGATTATATAATAATGCAAAAATGTTCTTTAAAACACAATACTATAGTGTCTGTTGTCACCTGGCCCTCTTCTCATAGTTTATCATCGCGCCATGTGCTTTGTTTGAAATATAGTATGCTAAAGTCGGAAGAATCCGGTGGTCTTGTTCAGCGATGTGGCTAGAAGAGATAGTTCTTGGGCCATGCCCGACAGCTGTTCGGCAGCCGAGGCGTTCCGTTGTGTAACTGTGTTCATCTGGTGCATGGCAATGTTTATCTGCTCGGCGCCAATGTTCTGCTCCTGACTGGAAAGTGCGACCTCCTTCATCAGAAAACCTGTATGCTGTATGTGAGGCAGTAATTCGTTGATAACCTTCCCACTCTCTTCCGAAGCCTCAATGCTGCGCTTGACCATAGCAGTGATTTCATTGGCGGCCTGCTGGCTGAGTTCTGCCAGCTTGCGCACTTCGCCGGCAACTACAGCGAAGCCTTTGCCAGACTGTCCTGCTCGTGCAGCCTCAACGGCTGCGTTGAGGGCCAGGATGTTGGTCTGCTGTGCTATGGCTCCTACTATGCCTACTTTGTCGCCAATCTGATACATGTAGTCGACCGTTTGTTTTACCGCTTCGGCAGACTGTTTGCCCAGATGTGCCAACTGCTTTGAGCGCATCACAATGTCTGCCTCTATCTGATTGCTTATTGTGCGTGACTCGTTTGTAGGCGTGAAGCCTACCTCGTCTTTGAGACCTACTGTCCCAAAATAGGCTGCTGTTCCTGTTAATATCAAACACGATTGATGACTATAGAACATTATTGGGATAATCGTTCTTCTTTGCTATTTATTGATTTGTCTTTGCCATTGGCTATATATTATACGGCCATATCATCATCTTCATAGAATCGAATGAAAATGAATAGATTACGATAAGGAAATTGGTCTATAGATATGAAATTATAAAAAACAAATTGTAATATTGTAAAAGTATTAATTTGCCGGTTACAGATCTTAATTTGTCTGGCTAAAACAAAGAGTTATGAAACAAAGATTACTATTGTTAATGATGTCCGTGTGTGCTTTTGCACAAGCATGGGCCTATGATTTTAAGGCTGGTGATTTATATTACACAATTACTAGTAACACTGAACCATATTCTGTATGGGTAACCGCCGACAACAAATTCTCTATTAACAAATATATGGGCCTTACGGCTATCACTATTCCTGAAACAGTAACATATAATGGCATAACATACACAGTCACAGCTATAGACAGTTATGCATTCGCCTACTGCAGAGATATTACCGAAATCACAATTCCTAATACTGTAACCGCTATTTTTGACCGTGCTTTTAATGTGTGTGATAACCTTACCAGCATGTCTATATCAAAAAATGTCATCCAAATAGGCAATGATGTTTTTAATAATTGTTCTAAACTGACTGCAATAAATGTGGATCCCGAAAACAAGAATTATTCATCGATTAATGGTGTATTATATGACAAAGGACAGACTGTTCTCATAAAATGCCCTCATAATAAAGAAGGTGTTGTTGACATACCATCCACAGTCACATCAATGGCTGATCAGGCATTATACGATTGTAATGAATTAACAGAAATAAATGTAGATGCAGAAAACACACACTACACTTCTATTGATGGTATATTATACAACAAGGACATCTCACAGATTATTCTGTGCCCTGCACGAAAGACTGGAAGTATCACCATACCAGAGACCGTATCTTCTATTGGTGACTATGCTTTTACATACTGCAACGGACTGACAGACGTAACGATTCCAAACTCTGTTACTTCAATTGGAAATTCCGCTTTTTATTTGTGTAGCTTTGATAACATAGTCATACCTAATTCCGTTAATCACATTGGTAGCAATGCGTTCGCATGGAACGCTAACTTAACCAACATAGAGATTCCTAATTCAGTTACTTCTATCAGTAGTGGTCTGTTTCAAGGTTGTACCAAACTGAATAACATAGTGATTGCAAGCACAATAACTACTATTGAGAGTTATGCATTTGCCGAAACTACGAGCTTGACAAGTATCGACATCCCCAATAGCGTTACTGAAATCGGTTACGGAGCCTTTCAGAAATGCTCAGGCTTGACAAATATCGTCTTACCTGAGAATATTACAAACATAAAAGGACTATTCTACAAATGTTCTAATCTTGAATCTATCACTATCCCCGAATCTGTGACCGTAATAGAAAGCTCCTCCTTTTATGGTTGCACAAGTTTATCTGAGATTACTATTCCTAGTTCCGTCACAGAAATAGAAGGCCATGCCTTTTATGGCTGCACAAGTTTATCTGAGATTACCATTCCTAGTTCCGTCACATCATTGTCACAATACGCATTTTTGAAATGTACTTCATTGACTGAAATAAATGTTGATGCAGAGAATAGCAATTATGCGTCAGTAGATGGTGTTTTATACAACAAGGAAAAGACTTTGCTCATACATTGTCCATCAGGTAAAGAGGGTTCTGTAATTATTCCTAATAGTGTTACAAGTATAGGGGCAAGCGCATTCGAGGAATGTAAAAAGCTGACACATGTTGAACTACCAGAGGGCATCACAAATATAGATCATATTGCATTCAGATACTGCTACAATCTGACCGGCATATCTATCCCTAGTTCTGTTGTGGAAATTGGATCGGAAGCATTCCATTATTGTAGAAGCATTACAGATGTAACAATCCCTGCTTCCACAACTAAAATAGGATGGCAGGCCTTCGGAGATTGCACAAGTTTGACCAACATAACTATCGACCCCAACAATAGCGAATATGTTTCGAGTGATGGCATCGTTTATAATAGCGACATGACTAGATTAATTCGTTACCCTGCAGGGAAAGTCGGAGATTTTGTCGTTCCCAATACTGTTATTTGTATTGCAGACTGTGCTTTCTCTGGGTGCAAAGGCTTGTCAAGCATCGAAATCCCTGCATCTGTAACAGATATTGGAGAAGGGAATAATGCATTTTATGGTTGTACTGGCTTGACATCATTTAATGTAAACGCACTGAATAGCTCTTATTCTTCTGTCGATGGAGTACTATACACAAAAGACAAAACTCATTTATTACAATGTCCAGCAAGGAAGACTGGTGATTTTGTGATTCCTGGTTCTGTTACAAGTATTGGGAAAGGCGCATTCTATGAATGTACATATTTATCTAGTATAGAGATACCAAGTACGGTCAATAATATAGATTATTGGTCTTTTAACAATTGCTGTGAAAATATAATTGTCAATTGGGACATACCATTAACTGTTGATCGCAATGTTTTCTTAACCTATGACGATGATATGAACGAGGTTTTTCCCAATGCTACTATTTTCGTTCCTGTTGGCACTAAAGAAAAATATGAGACATATAGTATTTGGAAAATATTTAATATCGTCGAAAACGACAAAGTAGCTGCTTCAACAAACACATTGTTTAATACTAAAAAAACTCAGCATACAATCAAAACCATCAAGAATGGTAAGATTGTTATCATAAAAGATGGTGATATCTACGATCTCAACGGCCGCAGGCTATAAAACGTATCGTTACGCTAACGATATTGACAATGGACATCTCCATGTTTTTTTTCAGAATGACTCAAACGTACAAACATCGTAAACTCAATCAGTTTGTTTACGCATAGAAACAAAAAAAAGCACTCACGATATTATCGTAAGTGCTTTTCTTTCGTGACCCGCCAGGGGATCGAACCCTGGACCCACAGATTAAGAGTCTGTTGCTCT
>JAKSLH010000029.1 GCA_024401335.1 Bacteroidales bacterium | reverse complement strand
CTCAGGAACCGGAAAAGGGCTTTGCGAAGAATGCAATGCCCTTCTTGACTATGCCCCTTCTCGTTACCCGACCTGACGTTGCAGAACACATGCCTGAATCCGTAGTATGCTTCAAGCTGCATGAGCTCAGTGGTCGGCTTCTTCTCGCCGACAAAACTCTTTACAGCCGTCCTCATGTTATCATATACCATCTCCTCTGGGACGCGCCCGAAATAGTGGAAGCATTCGACGTGTGCTTCCATCATGGCCTGTTTGTCCTGACGAGTGAACAGTCGAGCCCACCTGCCGTTGCTGCAGAATGCGACGGCTGCCATGTTGAATGACTTCAGTTCACCCTTGATGAAGATCTTCACCTCGCCCCAGTCATATTCGAGGCGTAGACCAGGTACATATTTCTGCTTGATGAAGCATTCCCTGGTTGCGCTATCCAGTTCAGCCTTCCTATCACGCACATATTTCGTGACGGTACTGTAGCTGACCTGATATCCTGACTTGCAGAGGTCATTGTGGATGTCCTGAACCTTCTTCAGCTGCTTACGCTGACCCAGAGCTGTCTTCTTGGCATTCTTCTCAAGTTCCTCGTCAATGAGTTTTCTCATCTCATCAGAGAGGACATGATAGACCTTTTCTCTGGACTTGTAGGTAGGCTTGGTTAGAATTAAGTCCTGAAGTGCCTCTGGATTCTCCTTGTCATCCAGAGTCGCATCATAGAGCTTTCGCAGTCCGACCACGGTGGTTCGGCTGCAATCGGCTAGTCGGGCAATCTCGCTGTTCGATAGCCCATGCTTGAAAGCACTGAAAATCTCGTTTCTTTTCACGCAATCGATCATTTTGTCGGGTGTTTTGGGATAGCACCCGAAAGTTAAACATACACTTCTTGAGGTGGCAAATACTGCCGAACCTTCGTGATGTCAACTGTTCAGTTTTCAATTAGCGCGACTGTTCAATTTTCAGTTAGCACTTACAATCCAAACATCACTTTCAGTTTTGAAGTACTATTATGCTAGTCTTTGTTACGCTCATAAAAAGCTTTTATGTCCCACACATTTTACGTAGTACACAGACGGAGTTATTCGGCAAAAAAAATGCAAGTTTGCCACGATTATTCGGCAGAAAAAATGTAAGTTTGCCATGATTATTCGGCAAAAAAAATGTAATCATGAAACGAGCGGCATATCAGGAGCTAAAAAAATGGAAAGAATCAGAATGGCGCAAACCACTGATAGTCAACGGAGCACGACAGGTAGGAAAGACGTATTTGCTGCGTGAATTTGGCAAAAACGAATACCGTCAGTGTGCATATGTCAATTGTGACTCTGACAGATTCGTTAATGACGTGTTTGCCGACTATGATATCAAACGCATCGTTATGTCGCTGTCTGCCGCTCTTACGATAGACATTACACCCGGTGACACGCTAATCATTCTGGACGAGATACAGGAAAATCCACGCGCCCTTAATAGTCTGAAATACTTTTGTGAGAATGCTCCGGAATATCATATAGCAGTAGCCGGCTCACTACTAGGCATATCACTCCATAATGGGATGTCATTCCCTGTCGGCAAGGTCGACATGATAAAATTATTTCCATTGACTTTCAATGAGTTTCTGCTGGCGACAGGACAAAAAGGACTATATGCGGCGTTAGCAGGGCATCAGTGGGATGTTGTCTCTTCATTGCAGAGCAAATATATAGATCTTCTTCGTCAGTATTACTATGTCGGTGGCATGCCAGAGGTGGTTCAAGCCTATATTGACGGAAGAGGTCTGATAGAGGTTCGTAACATACAAAAACAGATACTATTCAATTACAAACGAGACTTCTCGAAGCACACTCCAGAGCGAGAAACTCCGAGGGTTAATATGGTTTGGGACAGCATACCATCGCAGCTTGCCAAGGACAATCAGAAGTTTATATATGGAGCACTGAAGAAAGGGGCAAGAGCCAATGAGTTTGAGATAGCGATACAATGGCTGATTGACGCTGGACTTATTTATAAAGTCAGCCGAATATCGACGCCGACACCTCCGTTGAAGTTCTATGAAGATTTGACAGCTTTCAAGCTGTTTATGCTCGACGTAGGACTTATGGGTGCCATGGCCAATGTGGATGCGGCAAATATTATTTTAGGCGAATCCATCTTTTCGGAATATAAAGGTGCATTCACAGAGCTGTATGTACTCACGCAACTGATGGCGTTGGATATACCAGTCTATTACCATAGTTCAAACGACTCAAAGATAGAGATAGATTTCCTCATAGAAGTGGCAGGGCATGTAGTGCCGATAGAGGTAAAAGCAGAAGAGAACGTCAAGTCAAAGTCGTTGAAGACATATATAGATAAACATCACGAGCTCAAGGGCATGAGGCTCTCGATGAAAGGCAGGCAAGATCAGGAGTGGATGGAAAACTTGCCACTATATGCTTTTGTGGATGAGATAAGCAGCCGGATGGGAGTGCTAGCGCTTTAGCTGATCGAACTTGTGAGATAATATAAGTTTCAAAGAAACGTGTTCATGTGAGTATTCGTGGGACCGTGTTCTTCAAAAAAGAACCGTGCAGTGTTCGAAAGGGTCAGAAATAGCACATCTTGCAAAAGTGTAGTTTTGCGACTCGAAAAAAAAACAGAAAGACAGCAAGCAGGAAAATTATTGGTTGGTTTTTTGCGGTGTGTAGATTTTGTAATATTTTAGACGGGCAAAGAGGAATTATTGACAACCAAAAAATATATGAAAAAGCAGATCAAGAGATTGATGGCCGCATCGCTGGTCATCGCAGGGATGACATCGTGCGAGGCACCTCGTCAGGAAGTCGGGTTACAGGTAGCCACATTATCAGGTACCATAGAAGGCTACAGTGATTCGGCAAGCATTGTAAAGAAATACTTAGGTGTGCCATTTGCCGCTGCTCCAGTAGGAGACTTAAGATGGAAGTCACCTCAGCCGGCAGAGACATGGGACGGTGTAAGAGAGTGTAAGACATTCGGTGACGACCCGATGCAGAAGAACGTATTTGGCGACATGAATTTCCGTGGTGCCAAGCGTTCGGAAGACTGTCTATACCTTAATATATGGACTCCAGCCAAGTATGCCAACGAGGGGTTACCAGTCTTGATATATTTCAACGGCGGTGGACTTGTTGCCGGATCAGGTTCAGAGCCACGTTATGACGGCGAAGCATTAGCCAACAAGGGTGTCATCGGTGTGACAGCCAACTACCGTGAAGGCATATTTGGTTTCATTGCCCATCCGGATCTAGCGGCCGAGACAGACAACAAGGCGTGTGGCAACTATGGTTTTCTAGACCAGGTAGCCGCGATACAGTGGGTAAAAGACAACATCGCTAATTTTGGTGGTGATCCCAACAAGATCAACATTGTAGGTGAGTCGGCAGGATCGTTCTCGGTATCAGCACTGATGTGTTCACCATTGTCGAAAAGCAACATAGCAGGTGCGATGCTTTCGTCGGGATCGTATGTATTGCCAGGTCATGCGACTCCACAGGGCGAGGCAGAGGCGGCAGGCAAGGCATTACTTGAGAGCAAGGGTCTCATGTCGATAGCAGAGGCACGTGCGTTGAGTGCAGATTCGCTTCAGGAACTTGTGCCAAGCATCGGCATGACAGGTCTTGTCATAGACAACTACTTCATCACAGAAGACCTCAACGACACATATGCCAAGGGAGAGCAGTCGCAGGTGCCGATGCTAGCAGGCTGGAATTCGATGGAGGCGTCGCCGCTACAGATATTCATGGGCACAGCGCCAACGCTAGAAAACTTCAAGAAAGCCATGTCGGCACGTTTTGGTGATGCGACAGACGAGATACTGTCGGCCTATGACATAACGAAAGACGAGGATGTGCTTGAACAAAGGGCTACCGACCTCTGCTCCGACTTGTTCACAGGCTTCCCTACTTGGTACAACTGTGTCCTCCAGGCTAAGTCTCAGCCTGTCTATCGCTATAAGTACAACCACCCTCGCCCTGCCGTTACGGCTAAGATGGAGGGCTTCTCTGCTGCTCTCGCTGGTGGCGTGAAGAAGCAGTCTGCTGAGGAGAAGAAGGCTGAAGAGGCTCGTCCTAAGATCAAGATGGGCGCTGTCCACTCTGCCGACATCGAATATGCTATGGGTAACCTCGACTCTAATGAGTTCTACCAGTGGAACGAGGACGACTACGCTATTTCTGAGCTTTTCTTGAGCTACTACGCTAACTTCTGCAAGAACGGCAATCCTAACGGCGATGGCCTCCCTCAGTGGGATCCTATCAATGGCACCGAGGTGGCTCCTGTAATGCAGATCGACGTGAAGAGCGAACAGGTGGCCGACGCTGATATCGAGAAGGGCTACAACGCTCTCCTCAACTTCTATTCTGCTAAGTAATATCCATACTTCACACCATCTCTATTTCACCGCCTAGGCGAAGGCACCTAGGCGGTGAAATTTGTTTTTTAGATATGTAATATCTATTTTTGTGATGAATAAAAGTTGACAAAGTGGATATTTTCGACAAGATTGACGAAACCAAGGGCGGTGTTCTGGGCAAATATCAGAATATGGCTCATGGTTATTTTGCATTTCCAAAATTGGAGGGCGAGATTGGCCCTCACATGCGTTTCCGAGGTAAGGATGTACTGAACTGGAGCATCGAAAACTACCTGGGGCTTGCTAACATGCCAGAGATACGAACTGCTGACGCCGACGCCACTACAAAGTGGGGCCTGGCCTACCCTATGGGCGCTCGTATGATAAGTGGACAGACTTCTATGCACGAGAAGCTGGAGGACGAGATCGCTACTTTCGTGGGCAAGGAAGATGCCGTGGTGGTCAACTCTAGCTATCAGGCTATGGTATCGATCATCGACACCATGTGTTCGCGCTTCGATGTCATCGTGTACGACTCAGAGTGCCATGCCAGCATCATGGACGGAGTGTTCCTGCACAAGGCCAAGGGAGGCAAGAGCTTCGCATATCCGCACAACGACATAGAGAATTGCCGAAAGAAACTGCAGATGGCTCAGAGCTACATTGAGAAGGAGAGCAGAACGGGTGGCATACTGGTTGTCACCGAGGGCCTGTTCGACGTGAAGGGCGACTTGTGTGAACTCGACAAGCTCGTGGCTCTCAAGGAGGAGGTGGATTTCAGAATCCTCGTTGACGACGCTCATGGCTTTGGCACTATAGGAGCCAACGGCAAAGGCACAGCTGAATACTATGGCGTTCAGGATAAGATAGATATGATCTTCGGTGTGTTTGCTAAATCGCTTGCTGGCATCGGCGGATTTATCGCTACCACTGAGAAGGCCTGCGACTATCTGAGATACAACATGCGCTCTCAGCTCTTCTCTAAGGCATTGCCTGCCGCTATAACTGAGGGCTTACTCCGACGCATCGAGATATTAAAGGAACAGCCTCAGCTGAGAGATCAGCTGCACAATGTGTCGGCTATGCTGAGGAAGGGTCTCATCGGGGCTGGCATCGAGGTGACTAACTCTGAAGGCTCGCCTATTGTGCCGGTGCTCCTGAGATGCACTTGCCAGGACGAGGAGGCGTCACTCAACGAGGCTCTCAACATGGTGCTCGACATAAGGGAGAACTACGGCCTGTTCACATCGCTGGCTAAGCATCCTGTTGTACCACAGGGCACGATTCTGCTGCGTTTTGTGGCTACAGCCGAACACTCCGACGAGGATGTGGAATATACAATAAGATCACTCAACGAGGTGAAGAATAAGCTCGATGCCGGCGAATATGCTAAACAGGTGCCTAATGTGGTGATTAACATATAAGGAAGACAATGACCATCAACAACAGAACAACAAGATTTATAGCAGCAATAGCGGCATTGGCAATGAGCATGAACGCCAGATGCTACGCGACAGTGAACGATACAACGACCTACAACAATAAGCCTATATTCATAACTGCTAGAGGTGAAATAGGCGGTCGCCTGGCTCAGGTGACCGACTTCTTCAAGGGGGACAACCAGCACGGGGTGGAGATGAAGAATTTCAACGCCGTAAATATTGGTATAGGATGGCAGACTACTGGCAAAAAGGATTGGGAAAGGATACACGACTTGCCTGCGTTTGGCGTTGCTCTATATACTGCCCGACTCGACAACGCTGCAGAGATTGGCAAGCCGATATCGCTGATGGGGTTCTACAAGGGTACGATGCACAGATGGGGCAACCACGCTATAAGATATAACATCGATCTGGGTCTCACTTTCAACTGGAAGCCTTACGACTACGAGACTAACAGGGACAATATCGTCATCGGTTCGCCTGTCACGGTTCACATTGGCTACGGAGTGGAATATGAATATACCATTGCTAACCGACTGGCACTGGCCATAGGCGGCACCCTAACTCATTTCTCTAACGGATCAATAAGAAGACCTAACAAGGGCGCTAACCTGGCGTCTCCTCATATCAGGGCTAGCTATTATCTTAACGAATATCAGCCTCGAAGCGTTGTAAAGGATTTCGGACGTATGAAGGCTCACGAGATGCTTTTCAGCGTGGGCTACGGAAGGAAACATGTGGATATCGACAGCTGGCTTTACGAGGGCATTGACTATAAATACATAAATAAGCCTGACTACAATGCGGCTACTATAAAGGTCAACTATATGCGCCAGTACAGCCACAAGGCTAAATATGGCGGCGGACTGAGCCTGTGCTACGACGATTACCTCGACACGGGAATAAGGGTTGATCAGGATGGTACTATAAGAAAGACTGGCGGCCGTCTGAAGAACCAGATTAATATAGGTGTCTTTGCTAGCCACGAATATCTCATTGGCAACCTTGGCATACTGACCGACTTGGGCGGATATATCTACCAGCCTAGAGCCTACAAGCAGTTCGAAGAAAGCGACCCTAAGAAGAAGACCGCGGTCTTTGAACGCCTAGGTATAAAATACTATCTCCCTATGAATCTGTTTGCGGGTGTCAATGTATATGCCCACATTGCTAAGGCCGACTTTGTTGAATGGAACATCGGCTACAGACTAAGATGGGGCGAGAAGATCGAACGCTAATCTTCCTTATAGAAATGTGGCTTTGGTTCTCTTATCAGAGCCGCACGTATGCGGGCGTCGGTTATATTGCCTACACGCCATATATTCCAGTAGATGCCACATTCGCCTTCATCGTCACGCGCTGAAAGCATATAGCGCAGATCACCTAGAAAACACGAGTATTTCTGAACTCCTGTACCAGTAAGCGGTATATAGCGCGGAGGAAGATTCTCACCCATGATGTCACCATACGAACAGATGATGCCTATCGACCAGTTGTTGGTTGGAACAACATTGCCATCGTCATCTACTCCTGTCATTTCGCCTTCTACAGCATATACGAATTCTACTTTAGCACTGTCGCTAAATCCGCTGAACTGATCGGCAGAAATAAGGCCATTGCTTATAGAGAGCTTTACAGGTGGTCTGTATTTGATAGGAATTCTAAGATTAGCACTCACGAGGTTCATGCCGCCACGACGATTGCTCATAAGCTGAACTGTCGATACTTTTTCACTGTAGTCTGGATTGAGATCTACCGTCAAGACTATCTTGCCATTGACAACAGGAGCTAGCGCCCACGACATCTCCTCAGTACCTGCATATTTGACGTTGATGGACATCTTGGTTATTGCCGGATCTACATTCTCACAGACAACAACTATATGGCTATAGTCAGAAAAGTCGGCAGTAGAGTCCGGCGCCTCAGTGAAAAGCCATCCGCATCCTCCAAAGCGCTCTTCAAAGAAGACGTATGACGTGTCTGAGCTGAACTGGCATTGCCATCCATAGGCCAATTCGCCAAGCGGTTCATTATCACGTACCGAACACCCCACAAGCGACAAACTCATCACTATGAATAGGCAAGCACAACTGAGTGATTTCATAACAAAGCAATAATTACGATACAAATATAAGCAATAGTTGACAAAAAACACAAAACATGACATAAAGGCTTATTTTTTAGACCAATTATTTGCTTTTATAAAAATACTACCTAATTTTGTAGTATACTACAAAACTAATACACCTATATGATACAGATAGAGAACATTACTTTCGGATACAAAGAGCACAAGGTGTTTGACAATCTGAGCATGGAGCTGACAGACGGCAATATCTACGGATTACTGGGACTGAACGGTGCTGGCAAATCAACTTTGCTATATCTGATAAGTGGACTGCTTTTCCCTAAATATGGCACGATAACTATGGACGGAACCGACGTGACCAAACGCAGACCGGAGTCTCTTAGCGAAACATATATCGTTCCAGAGGAATTCGAATTGCCTAATATGACTCTCAAGCAATACGTTAAGATAAATAGTGTGTTCTACCCTAACTTCAGCCAGGAGATGCTCGAAAAGAGTCTGGAGGCTTTCGAAATGGGAACGGACCTTGACCTTGGTCAGCTCTCTATGGGCCAGAAGAAGAAGGCTTATCTGTGTTTCGCACTGGCTACTAACACTAAACTGCTCCTGATGGACGAACCGACTAACGGACTGGACATTCCGTCTAAGAGCCAGTTCAGAAAGGCGGTGTCTGCGTGCATGACCGACAACAGAACTATCGTGATATCAACTCATCAGGTGCGCGACATAGAGAATCTTTTGGATAGCATTGTGATTGTCGATGACAGCAAGATTATTCTCAACGAACACATCGGCACTATAACCGAGAAGCTGGCTTTTGTCAATGTCGCGATTGGCGAAAGCTGCCCTAATGCTATCTACACTCAGACTTCGGCTACCGGCGCAGCTGCCGTGGTCTGCAACACTACAGGCAAGGAGACTCCTATGAATATCGAACTTTTCTTCAACGCTACATTGGCTGAGAAGGAGAAGATGAAGGGTGTATTTCAAAAATAAACTGACTATAACGCTTAAAAACCGACTACTATGAGCAATAATATATCATGCAGCAGACTTGCAATGCTGTTCAAACACGACTGGGTATCTCATTGGAAGGATAAGGCTATACTCGCCGGACTGATTTTCGGACTGACTATCTTGGCTTATTCTCTAAGGAACATTTTGCCTAGCTTACATGTCACATTTATCGGGTTCCTGATCTGGATCATAATTCTCACACCTGCCTTTTTCTGTTCTCACATTTTCCACAATATGCGAACTAAGCAGCAAAAGATCGCCTATCTTATGATTCCCGCAACAAGAGCCGAGAAGTACATTGTGAGGTTTGTCGATTATGTTATCATTCCACCTATAATCGCTACTGTAACTTTCCTCATCGCAATGGCTGTTGTTTGCATGTTTAGCAACTGGTACATCGACTTCCATGAATGCTACGATTTCATCAAAAATACCCTCAGCGAATTGCAGGGACTAGAAGACAAGAAGATCCTCTTCAGCATTGTCCTGGTTGTCATAACTGCAATGACTGCCGGATTATCGGCTTTTATTCTTGGTGGCACTATTTTCAAGAGCCACGCGATGGCCAAGACTATACTGGTATTGATAATATTACAGGTCCTTATGTCTGCCCTTTCGTTAAACATATCTGACTTAGCAACTGATCACGGCAACAATACTTTCTTTGCTGTTACAATGGCTGCTTCGGCATTCTACATTCTTGTCATTATCGCTTGCGTAACTGCATCATATTTACTGTTCAGCCGTAAACAAGTCATATAATCACAAACAATCATGGAATTCAAGGACAACGACAAACCTATTTTCATTCAAATTGCCGACCGCATCTGCGACGAGATCCTGGCTGGCATTCACAAGGAGCAGGAGCGTCTGCCGTCGGTGCGCGAACTGGCTTCGGCTCTCGAGGTCAACCCCAACACGGTTGTCCGCTCGTTCGAGGTGCTCGAGAGCTATAAGATTACCTACAACAAACGCGGCATCGGATTCTATGTCCAGGATGGCGCTATCAAGACTATACGCGACATGCGCAAACAGTATTTTGTCGACGAGATGCTTCCTAAGTTCTTCAAGGAGATCGACCTCCTGGGCATCGATATTTCCGACATCGAAAAGCTCTACCTTAAGAGCAAGGGCATCATATCTACTCTGCTGGTACTCCTCATCACGTCTCTGGCTACTATTTCATCTGTCGCTCAGAAGGTGGTGACTACCTATAAGATATTCGACGAGATCAACAGTACGGCCTGGGTCCACACTCAAGGTGCTTTCGAGGCTGCCGATGCCGACAATGCCGACTGCATCATCATCCACATGAATACCTACGGTGGTGAGGTGGTCTATGCCGACTCTATCCGCACTAAGATTCTCAACTCTGCCAAGCCTGTCTATGTCTTTATCGACAATAATGCGGCTTCGGCGGGTTCTCTTATTTCTATCGCTTGCGACTCTATCTATATGCGCAAGGGTGCTAACATCGGCGCCGCTAGCGTGGTCAACCAGAGCGGAGAAAAGATGCCGGACAAATACCAGTCCTACATGCGCTCTACTATGCGCTCTACAGCCGAGGCTCACGGCTTCCGCGCTGGCGACTCTACCCGATGGCTCCGCGACCCTCACATCGCTGAGGCTATGGTCGATGAGTTCGTTCATATCGAGGGCGTGGTCGACTCGGGCAAGATACTGACGTTCACGGCCGACGAGGCCATCGCCAATGGCTTCTGCGAGGGCAAGATGAACTCGCTCGAGGAGGTGGCTCATCATGTGGCGGGCAACAACTGCATCATCAAGCCCTACGAGCCTTCTACTGCCGACGACATCAAGGGCTTCCTCTCTAGCACTACTCTCAGGGGTATCCTGGTGCTTATCATCATCGGTGGCATATATTTCGAACTGCAGACGCCTGGCGTGGGGTTCCCTCTGTGCGCCTCTATCGCGGCTGCTGTGCTCTACTTCGCTCCACTCTATGTCGACGGTCTGGCGGCTAACTGGGAGATCCTTGTCTTCCTGGCGGGCGTGGCTCTGCTGGCGGTCGAGATATTTGTCATTCCGGGATTCGGCGTGACGGGTGTCCTGGGTATTATCTGCATCGTCATGGGACTGTCGTTCAGCCTTCTCGATAACGATGGACTCGACTTCAGCAATGTCGATGGCAACGATCTTCTATTCGCAATAAGTATGGTATCAATAGCTATAATGGTAGCTACTATAGGATGCCTGGCTGCTGGCCACTGGTTCTTCAAGGGAGAAAGGGGCAAGAAGTCTGTTCTGGTGCTGGGCACTGACCAGGAGGGATATGTAGGCACCGACACTACTGCCAACGACCTCATCGGACACGAGGGTACGGCAACGACCGACCTCCGCCCTAGCGGAAAGATAAATATCGACGGCAAGACTCTGGATGCTATGTCCGACGGTCAGTTCATAGCCAAGGGAAGCAAGGTGATCGTCGTGTCGGCTACAGAGAGCCAGGCTGTGGTGACACTAAAAGCGTAAGGAGACAACATGGGAAACTTTGAATACATAAAGCAGCTGGGTCTGCAGAATATATACGAGCCTTGCGCCAAAGCTGAAGAGGCGCAGGAGGCCAACCCTAAGGAGGCTGCAGAAAACTGCAAGAGGGCTATAGAAGAGGTATGCAAGCTGGTGGTTGCTAAGACTGGCATCGAATGTAGCGGTGACCTCTCTACTATGCTCGACAACGAGGCTTTGGCGTCTGCTTTGACCGACATGGACATCTATCGACAGATAAGACAGGTCAGAAAGAGAAGCAACATGGCTATCAACTTGGGCGAGGACCTCGAAGGCTTGCCATACGTCGTCGAACTGCTGTTCCACATTGTCGGAGCTGCCCTGGTGAGCTTCGACTATATCAAGAAAATACCCGATTATATCTCAGAAACAGACCATTGGGAGATACCGGAGGACGGCATGTAGCATGCCGCTCGTAACAACCATAAAATATTTCTAGTTTTTTTCCGGAATTGCTTGCATAGTAAAAATAAACGTACTACCTTTGCACTCGCAATCGGGAAGCAACGCCCGGAGCAACAAGGATGCCGAGATAGCTCAGCTGGTTAGAGCGCAGGATTCATAATCCTGAGGTCGAGGGTTCAAGCCCCTCCCTCGGTACAAAAGCGAAACCTCTGATGGTCAAATTGATTGTCAGAGGCTTTTTTCATTATAAACGAATATGGCGGAAAAAAAACGCAACAAAAGTTCACTTTCGAAAATCGCAAAGAGCTGGATGGCAAAGGCAATCATAGCATTCGGTGTGCTCGTTGCTATAATAACCGTACTGATCATCGCCCGCCCACGAATAATGTACAAGCTGCCGTATGCCGGCAGACTTTTCGCTTACGCCGACATGGTTCTAAGAGGACCACAGGTGCCTGGCGACGGCCTCTATGGCATCGACATATCAAGACACCAGGATACGATAGAATGGGACAAGGTCGATATCAGATACGACTTTGCCACAAAGAGAATGAACAAGAAGGGCGACGTTGTCCACAAAATCCATTTCGCAATAGCCAAAGCGAGCGAAGGCGCAAACTACACCGACTCTACATACGAACAGAACCGCATGGGTATAGCTAAAAATGGTGCGCTGTTCGGAGCATACCATTTCTTCTCGTTCACACATACCCCTGAGGCACAGGCCGCCAACTACATCAATAAGGCAAATCTCAAGAAGGGCGACATCGCTCCTGTACTTGACATAGAAGAGAGCAACTCTCTAATACGCTTGCTCAGCGAGGGCTCTATCGACAATAAAACTATACAACAGAAGGCAAAGGCTTGGCTCGATGCCGTAGAAGAGGCATATGGACACAAGCCGATAATCTACACTTCGGTTAGCTTCAAGGAGACTTATCTCGACAACGCTATATTCGACGAATATCCTCTCTGGATTGCCCACTACCAGGTAAACGAACCGAAACTCGATGGAGATATATGGCAGTTCACCGAAAACGGACGCATTAACGGAATAAAAGGTAACGTGGACGTCGATTTCTTCAAAGGAACCGCAGCCGACTTCGAAAAGCTATTGATTAAATAACAGCGGGGAGGAATATCTCGCGAGAGAGATCAGTTCTCTCCATAGTTCACAGGACCCTGATAGCCTGCTATGCCATCCTGCAGCTCATACACTTCATAGCCCATATCTACCATGATACCGGCCGCCACAGAACTACGCTTGCCTGTCAGGCAATAGACTGCCACAGGATAATCCTTATCTACAGATTCACGTATCCGGTCATTGAAACCTGCATCGTTGATGTCGATGTTAACCGCACCAGGCACATGCCCCTTGAGATATTCACTGTGGGTACGCACGTCGATAACCTGTACATTCTGATTGCCTACAACAAGCTTGAAGCTGACAGCATCAACCTGATGAAGCTCGCCTACAGAAACCGGAGCACTATGACATGAGAATAAGAGCGCTGCCGTCGCAACGCCCAAAACCTTACTTAAAGGCTTATATATTTTACCAATAGCTCCCATCAATTGCAGTTTATACATTGCAAATATAAATTCGTTTTTAGATATATCAAATAGAAAAGCCTATTTTTGCGACATGATCAACAAAGACAGGTATATAGAATTAGCCGCAAACCTCGACTTGCCTATAAGCATGCAGCCTTGGTGGATGGACGCCACTAGCATTGGCAAGCACTGGGAGGGCCTTGTCTTCGAAGATCATGGCAAGGTCATAGGAATGGCCGCAATACACTGGATGGAGAAGTATGGCATAAAGATGGCCGCTACCCCACTGCTTACTCCCATGACTCCTATCTGGATCAACTCTGATGATATCAACATGAGCGACACCAAAGCTCGCAAGGAATATGTCATCAAGGAAATCGACAACGACCTGAAACTGCTCAATATTGATATACTGAAGATCAAGACCGGCCTCGCAGCCGACGCTAGCATCTTCAACACTAATGGCATCAAGACTACCCCAAGGCACACTTACGTCATAAACGACATAAGCTCTCCCGACCGTCTCATCGAGCAATACCACAAGATGAAGAGCCGCAACATACGTAAGGCGATCAACGCGGGCTACGAACTTCACGAAAACACTATCAGCGCCGATGAATACTACGAGATCTACAAGGGTATAATGGCGGAGCGCAACGAGACCGTGGCCTATAGCAGTGACTACTTCACTCACCTGGCAAACGAGGCGATAGCCCACGGACAAGGGACTATATTAAGCCTCAACAGGCCCGGCGACTCCAACCCGGAAACGGCTATGCTTTGCGTATGGGATAACACCAACGCTTATGCACTGGCCTACTGGACTCGCCCCGAAGCCAGAAACACGGGTTCGTCATCTCTGATATTCCATAGAGCTATCGAGAAAATGAGCGGAACAACGAAACATTTTGACTTTGAGGGTGGTATGAATAAAAATGTGGGCGAATCCTACTCTAGATTTGCCTCAACGGAAACACCATACCTGATGGCAGAAAAGTCCTACAGCACTAAAGGCATGTTAGCGCATCTTCTGCTGAAGGCGAAAACAGAATAAAATTACACACCTGAAGGCATTAGGCACAGACAATTCACAAAAAAGTTTCTAGCCGAACGCACAAACGACACACAGCAGAACGCACTAGAAATAAAATAAGAAAACACTTTTATTATTTCGCACAAAAACACTATCTTTGTGCACAGAAAGTAATTTAACAAAACTATATTTAAAAACAAAAGAAATGGCAACTAGCTACAAAGAACTTGGCCTTGTCAACACTCGTGAGATGTTCGCAAAGGCTGTTAAGGGCGGTTATGCAATTCCTGCCTTCAACTTCAACACAATGGAGCAGATGCAGGCTATCGTTATGGCTGCAGTTGAGACAAAGTCTCCAGTTATCATGCAGGTATCTAAGGGCGCACGTAACTACGCTAACGGTACTATCCTCCGTAACCTTGCTAAGGGTGCTGTAGAGTATGCTAAGGAACTTGGCTGCGCTAACCCACAGATCGTACTTCACCTCGACCATGGTGATTCATTCGAACTCTGCAAGGACTGTATCGACAATGGTTTCTCTTCAGTCATGATCGACGGTTCACACCTTCCATACGAGGAGAACGTTGCTCTTGCAAAGAAGGTTGTTGAGTACGCTCACAAGTTCGATGTAACAGTTGAGGCTGAGCTCGGCGTTCTCGCTGGTGTTGAGGACGAGGTTTCTGCAGCTGAGTCACACTATACTAAGCCAGAAGAGGTAATCGACTTCGCTACTCGTACAGGTTGCGACTCTCTCGCTATCTCTATCGGTACTTCACACGGTGCTCACAAGTTCACTCCTGCACAGTGCACACTCGTAAACGGTGTTCTTGTTCCACCACCATTGGCATTCGATATCCTCGCTGAAATCGAGAAGAAGCTCCCTGGTTTCCCTATCGTACTCCACGGATCTTCATCAGTTCCACAGGATGAGGTTGCTACTATCAACAAGTTCGGTGGTAAGCTCGACGCTGCTATCGGTATCCCTGAGGAGCAGCTCCGTAAGGCATCTCAGTCAGCTGTTTGCAAGATCAACATCGACTCTGACTCACGCCTCGCTATGACTGCTGCTATCCGTCAGTACATGGCTGAGAACCCATCTCACTTCGACCCACGTCAGTACCTCAAGCCTGCACGTGAGAACATGAAGAAGATGTACATCCACAAGATCGTGAACGTACTCGGTTCTAACGACAAGCTCTAATGTTTTTAGCGAAACAGTAGAAAATTAACAAGCGATAAGATAAGATGATGCGTCCCGCTGCTCGGCGGGACGCGTTTTTTTTGCATATACATACAGCATCAAAGCCACTAAAGACACAAGTTGCATAAACTTACTTTTATTCAATATAAATTGCATATTTGACTCGATTTTGCAAAGTGGAGATTACAATAATACCCATTAAAATCTTATATTTGCTTCGGAAATTGTTTTTTGACAAGCGGAACAGCAGTGCAGACACTTATAAAAATACACAATGATCTTACATCCCACCTCGCACCATGGGTGAAAAGGGGGCTAATGGACGACATTGACTGGTCTGCACGACTTATTGGTATCAAGGGATCACGAGGCATCGGAAAGACAACTTTCCTGCTCAACTACGCGAAAAGCGTGAGCGGAAGCAAGAAATGTCTATACGTTGACCTCAACAACTTCTACTTTGCTACACATACAATAATCGCTTTGGCCGACAATTTCTGCAAGATAGGTGGCGACACTCTGCTGCTCGACCAGGTATATAAGTACCCCGAATGGAGCAAAGAGCTGAGATACTGCTACGACAACTACCCTTCCCTGCACATAGTGTTTGCCGGGTCGCCGGTAATGAGGTTGAAGGAGGCTAACCCTGAACTGCATGGCCTTGTGAAAGTATATAGTCTGGAGGGCTTCTCCTTCAGAGAATATATCAACTACAAATGCGGAACAGAGTTTCAGAAGTACAGCCTTGATGAGATAGTGGAAAACCACGAGCTGATAGCTCAAGATATCATCAGGAAGGTAAAGCCGCTCGCCTATTTTGAAGATTATCTGAATCATGGATTTTATCCATATATAATGAATGAGAACGACGTATTCTCAAGCATAACGAAGACCGTCAATCTCATTCTCGAGATAGAGATAAGTTATCTGCAGCAGATTGAGCACAAATGCATGCCTAAGCTGAGAAAGCTCCTCTATCTGATAGCACAATCAGCTCCGTTCCAGCCAAACGTGAGCAAACTGGCTACCGAAGTCGACACTAGCCGAGCTACAGTGATGAACTATATGGTTTATCTCAAGCAGGCACGACTGATTCACCTGCTCTACCAGGAGGGTGACTCAAACCAGAAGAAGCCAGCGCATATTTACATGCAGAACCCTAATCTCATGTATCTGTGCAACTATGGAGGGGTTGGTAAAGAGGAACTTCACAAGACTTTCTTCTTCAACCAGCTCGGGTATAAGAACGAGATAACCAGAGGAACAGCAGGCGACTTCTGCATAGACGGAAAGCTGTTCGCTGTCGGTAGCTCTAAAAAGTCAAAACCTGGCGTCATATACGCCAAGGAGATGATCGAAACAGGCGAAAAGAACATAGTGCCACTTTGGCTGTTCGGATTCCTGTATTAGTTGAACTGAAAAAAAACAAAACAACTCCTTCCGACGTAAAAAGAAGGAAACATGATATTGAAATTAATAATTTATTGTTAGTGTAATAAAAATGGCAAAAGAAAAGAAATTCGTCACAGTTGATGGTAACACTGCCGCTGCACATGTTGCTTACATGTTCTCTGAGGTAGCTGCTATCTATCCTATCACTCCGTCTTCTCCTATGGCGGAGCACGTTGATGAGTGGGCCGTACAGGGCCGCAAGAACATGTTCGGCGACACTGTATTGGTTCAGGAAATGCAGTCTGAGGCTGGTGCTGCTGGTGCAGTTCACGGCTCTCTCCAGGCTGGTGCTCTCACAACTACATTTACAGCTTCACAGGGTCTCCTCCTTATGATCCCTAACATGTACAAGATCGCTGGCGAGCTCCTCCCATCGGTATTCCATGTTTCAGCTCGTACTGTAGCTTCTCATTCACTCTGTATCTTCGGTGACCACGGCGACGTTATGGCTTGCCGCCAGACTGGTTTCGCTATGCTCGCTGAGGGTTCTGTACAGGAAGTAATGGACCTCTCGGCTGTTGCTCACTTGGCCGCTCTCGACTGCCGCGTTCCTTTCATCAACTTCTTCGACGGTTTCCGTACTTCTCACGAGTACCACAAGGTTGAGGAGATTGACCAGGAAGATATCCGTCCACTCGTAAATATGCAGGCTATCGAAGAGTTCCGTAAGCGTGCCCTCTCTCCAGAACATCCTGAGGCTAAGGGTATGGCTGAGAACCCTGAGACTTTCTTCGCTCACCGCGAGTCTTGTAACCCATTCTATGACGCAGTTCCTGCTTCAGTAGAAAAGTACATGGCTGCTATCTCTAAGATCACTGGCCGTGAATACAAGCTCTTCTCTTACTACGGTGCTAAGGATGCTGATAAGGTAATCGTTCTTATGGGTTCTGCTACTGAGGCTGCTCGTGAGGCTATCGACTACGCTAACGCTAACGGCAAGAAGTATGGTATGGTATCTGTTCACCTCTACCGTCCATTCTCTGTAGAACACCTCCGTGCTGCAGTTCCTGCTACTTGTAAGACTCTTACTGTCCTCGACCGTACTAAGGAACCAGGCGCAAGCGGCGAGCCACTCTTGCTCGACGTTAAGGACGCATTCTATGGTCAGGCTAACGCTCCTAAGATCGTTGGCGGCCGTTATGGTCTGGGCTCATGCGACGTTACTCCAACTATGATACTCTCAGTTTATGAGAACATGGAGCTTCCAGAGCCAAAAGACCACTTCACATTGGGTATTGTAGATGACGTGACTTTCCGCTCTCTGCCAATGAAGGAAGAGATGGCTCTCGGTGGTGAGGGTATCTTCGAGGCTAAGTTCTTCGGTCTTGGTGCAGACGGTACTGTAGGTGCAAACAAGAACTCTGTGAAGATTATCGGTGACAATACTAACAAGTATTGCCAAGCATACTTCTCATACGACT
>JAKSLH010000028.1 GCA_024401335.1 Bacteroidales bacterium | reverse complement strand
GGTAGCCGCCACTTAAAACAGGGAAGGACTTCAGAGGTTTCTGAGGTCCTTCCTATTTTTTTGTATATATGCTATTCACGTGACATTTTATAGACAGGATGATGACCTACAAGTTTCTATTACCATGTGAAATAAAAAAGCGACGTCAACATATTTGTTCGACGTCGTTATCTATTACTGATCTATCTTTCTATTCTTCGTCTTGCAGGAAATGTAGCAGCGGCTCCAAATATACATTGTTCCAGCCCTCTACAATGTCATCATAGTCCTCAGCAGGTATATTGGTGTGAGTAATCATGAGCTTCGACTTCTCTTTGCCCTCTGGATATATGTTGAATGTAACTATCGACTTCTCTTCCTGATCTCCAAAATACCACTCTTGCTTGATCATTTTATTCTCTTCAAACTCTAGGTTCTGACCACAGATGTCACCTTCCCATAATTCAAATTCACTACCTGGCTTGGTGCTCATCACCGCTGGTGCACCACTCCACAATTCAATGGCAAATGGTTTGGTCAATGCATCATACACCTCTTCCGGAAGTGCATCTATCTTAATTCGTGTTTTGAACTCTTTATACATATAACTCGATGTCTCTAATTATTATGCAATATAGAAATTATAATTCATTATTGGTGGATTTATTAAAAAAAACAAGCGCAACGCAATCACTGCGCAACGCTCATAACTCAGAACTCAAACTTAAAACTCAATATTTTTGATCTTGTTTTTTATTCACTTATGCAAGTTAGTATATTATTTATTATGATATTTAACTTTTTGACGAATGGTACGTTTTTTTTGACGAACGTCAGCTTTTGTGTGTCTTTATCCTATTATCTTTGCGTCAGATTTAATTGGTAATTGTTTAATTATGCGTTTTCAAGCTTTTTGCTCTGTTCTTTTACTTCTTACTTTTTGTATTGGATGCTCTGCAAAATCCGATGTCAACTCTTCATCATCTCACTCTAGTGAAGAATC
The DNA here is from genome assembly GCA_024401335.1 of Bacteroidales bacterium. Classification (GTDB taxonomy): domain Bacteria; phylum Bacteroidota; class Bacteroidia; order Bacteroidales; family Marinilabiliaceae; genus W3P20-009. Next base: position 28,085 of record JAKSLH010000028.1, on the reverse strand, counting down.
TAAACTTGTCTGTGGTGATTCTCGTTTCGATTTATATGTGCCCTATTTGCATGGGAAAAGAATAGCCCTTGTTGTCAATCATGCGTCTGTTGTCAATGGCACTCATCTTTGCGACACTCTTATCTCTCAAGGTGTTGATGTAGTTAAAATTCTCGCTCCCGAGCATGGCTTCCGAGGGAAGGCTGATGCCGGTGAAGCAATCGCTGATAATCTGGATTCACGTACTGGATTGCCTGTTATAAGTCTTTATGGTAAGAATAAACGCCCTTCTGAAACGCAGCTTTCCGATGTCGATGTTGTCATATATGACTTGCAGGATGTCGGCGTGCGTTTTTATACTTACATATCAACGCTTCATTATGTTATGGACGCTTGTGCCGAATATGGCAAGACTCTTATTGTGCTCGATCGCCCTAACCCTAATGGCAACTACATCGACGGCCCTGTACTGCAGCCTGACTGCAAGAGCTTCGTCGGCATGGATCCTATCCCTGTTGTCTATGGACTGACTCCTGGTGAACTAGCAGGTATGATAAATGGCGAAGATTGGCTCGAGAATGGTCGCCATTGTGATCTGAAGGTTGTCAAGATGCTCAACTATGACTATTCTAAGGTTTATGATGTCGAGATAGCTCCATCACCTAACCTGCGTTCTACTCATGCCATACGTCTGTATCCGTCTCTATGCTTCTTCGAAGCTACTAACGTTAGCGTGGGAAGAGGAACTGACACTCCTTTTGAACTGTTTGGTGCGCCTCAAAGTGATTTGGGCGATTATACCTTTACCCCTGTCAGCTGTGAAGGTGCTAAAGATCCTCTTCATAAGGATGTGAAATGCTATGGCCGTGACTTGCGTGGTGTCAACGATTCATGCCGCTTAGATCTTTCATATTTTATTGAGATGCATAGAATGATGAAGGATGGCTTTTGGAAGAATCCTAAGTTCTTCGACCTTCTCACTGGCAATAAGTCGTTGCGTGCAATGATTGATGATGGCATGTCTGAGGCGGCTATACGTTCAACATGGAGTGACGAATTAACCCGTTACGCATCAATGCGCGAACACTATCTTCTATATAAACCAGAGGAGGAGTCAAGACCTTCTATTGTGTGGGAAGATGCTATGCATACGCCTTGGGTTGACTCGCTTTATAACGCTATGACCGATGAAGAACGCATTGCCCAGCTTGTTTGGGTGACTCTCGATGGCTATCCTCAAGAGTCATCTATTAAGCGTGTATGCGATATCGTGGAGAATAATCATATCGGCGGCGTTCTGATAATGCAGATGTCTGTGCATCAGGTGAAATCTATTGTCAAACGTATCGCTAGCCATGCTAAGTATCCTCTGATATTTGCCATAGATGCCGAGAATGGCATTAACATGAAATTCGATGACGCCGTGGCCTATCCTAAGAATATGTCTCTCGGCGCAATAAGGGATATAACTAAGCTCCAAAGGCTTGGCGAGAAGATAGGCGATCAGCTTAGGGCTTGTGGCATTGAGATCAACTTCGCTCCTGTCGTGGATGTCAACACCAATCCTCTCAATCCTATTATCGGTACTCGTTCGTTCGGTGAGGAGACTCATCACGTCAGAGATTGTGGCATGGCTATAACTCGTGGCATACAGTCTAAGGGCGTGATAGCTGTTCTAAAGCATTTCCCTGGTCATGGTGACACTGACAAGGATTCACATCTTTTACTCCCTGCCGTGACCCACGAGAGGGCTCGTCTCGACTCTATCGATTTATTGCCTTTCCGTGAGATTGTCAATGATGGCGTGATGGGCGTGATGAGTGCCCACCTCATAGTGCCTGCCCTCGACAGTAGCAAGGCTTCCTCAAGCATGTCTTATCCTATGCTTACAGAACTGCTTCGTAATGAGATGAACTTCAAGGGGCTCGTCATAAGCGATGCTATGAATATGATAGGTGCTATCGAGGGTGCTGCAGGACGCACTCCTGAAACACTTGCCCTGATGGCTGGCAACGATGTGGCTGAGTTCTCTACCAACGTGCCTCGCGCTGTGAGCTCGTGTATGGAGAAACTTGAAAGTGGAGAGTTTGATAGGTCACTTCTCGAATCTAAGGTTCGTCGTCTGTTGGCTGCTAAGCAATGGTGTAATCTCGATAAGGGTAGATGGCAGATGGGCTGCCCTGCTATTGAGGTCAATAGTATCGAGGCGGAACTGCTTGCTAAGGAATTGTTTGCGTCTTCGGTTACTGTTCTCGATACAACTAATATCCAGATGCCTGTCGGTAAGACAATCGCTCTCGGTGAATGGACTGGATTGAATGCTGTTTCTGTTGACAATAAGCATGTTTGGATGTTTGTAGATGAGACATCTTTGTCACAATGTCAGTCTGTTCTCGCCGCTGAAAAAGCTAAAGGGAGTAAGGTCGTTGTGGTATATGCCGGTAATCCATATAGACTTAAGAAAGTCAATTTTGCAGCGTATGGATGTGGTCTGGTCGTCGCTTATGAAAATCAGAAATATGCTAAGGATGCTTTGCTTGAATTTGTCTTGATAGGTGGGCATGCTGATGGTGTTATGCCTGTTAGCGTGGGACAATATAAGGTGGGAACTAGCTATGACGTGACACGTACCGGTTCTTCTGTGAAATAATAGTTATATGATATGTTAGGGACAATTGTTAATACTTGCACCATCTTGCTGGGTGGAACTTTCGGAGCGTTGATTCGCACGGGAATAGGTGAAAAATACAAGCATGTGTTGTTCGACGGATTGGGACTATGCTGCCTTGTTCTGGGCATGAATGCTGTTCTTCCAAATATGCCCAAGAGTGAGTTCCCTGTCATGTTCATTCTCAGCATTGTTATAGGTGGGGTTATTGGTACAAAACTTGACCTGTCTGGACGTATCGATCGTCTCAATGCCAAGATTAATCAAAGAAATGGAAACGAAAACAATGCTCTGCAAGGTCTTGTGACAGGGGTCCTGCTCTACTGCATCGGTACATTTAGTATCGTTGGCCCTGTATTGTCTTTCCTCTCTCCTTCTCATGGTTGGACGTTCAATGAGCCAGGCAACACGTTCCTCTATACTAATGCTACTCTCGACCTTGTGACATCTGCCGTGTTGGCTGCCACATACGGCTGGATCATGCTACTTGCTGCTCCTGTACTTTTTTGCTGGCAAGGATTCTTCTACCTTATCGCCTATCTTTGTGGTGATGGTATGCCTGAGCCAATGCGAATCGAACTGAGCATTGTGGGCGGTGTGCTGATCCTCAGCTCTGGAATATCCATCCTCGGCATCAAGGATATAAAGACGGTGAACTTATTGCCATCATTGCTCGTGCCTGTGGTGTTCTATCTCATAAAGGGATCGATCTTTTGAGATGTCTATGCATCTGACTCAAATGATTTTGGATTAATCGATGCATAAAGTGAATGATTGTCACTATATTTGCGTGTTATTTATCTTTACTTTGAAATAATAAAAGATTCGATATAAATGGCAAAAGAATTGAAAGAGATGACCAGTCGCTCTGAGAACTATTCTCAGTGGTATAACGACTTGGTTGTTAAGGCTGATCTTGCTGAACAGTCTGCCGTTCGTGGTTGTATGGTTATCAAGCCATACGGATATGCAATTTGGGAAAAGATGCAGCGTGTGCTCGACGATATGTTCAAGCAGACTGGCGTGCAGAATGCGTATTTCCCTCTGCTCATCCCAAAGTCATTCCTCTGTAAGGAAGCTGAGCATGTTGAAGGCTTCGCAAAGGAATGTGCCGTAGTAACTCACTACCGTTTGAAGAACGACCCTAATGGACAGGGCGTTGTCGTTGACCCTGAGGCTCGCCTCGAAGAGGAGCTTATCGTTCGTCCTACATCTGAGACTATTATCTGGAATACATATAAGAACTGGATTCACTCTTGGCGTGACCTCCCATTGCTCTGCAACCAGTGGTGTAACGTTATGCGTTGGGAGATGCGTACTCGCCTTTTCCTCCGCACATCTGAGTTCCTGTGGCAGGAAGGCCATACAGCTCATGCTACTTCCGAAGAGGCTGCTGCTAAGGCTATGGAGATGATCAACGTATACGGCGATTTCGCTGAACAGTGGATGGCCGTTCCTGTAATCAAGGGTCCTAAGAGCCCTAACGAGCGTTTCGCTGGTGCTGTCGATACTTTCACTATCGAGGCAATGATGCAGGATGGTAAGGCTCTTCAGGCTGGTACTTCCCACTTCCTCGGTCAGAACTTCGCTAAGGCATTCGACGTGACTTATGTTAATAAGGAGAACAAGGAGGAATATGTATGGGCAACATCATGGGGTGTATCTACTCGTCTTATGGGTGCTCTCATCATGACTCACTCTGATGACAATGGTCTTGTCCTCCCTCCAAAGTTGGCTCCTATACAGGTTGTTATCGTGCCTATCTTCAAGAAGCCAGAAGAGCTCGCCGCTATCGATGCAAAGGTTGCTGAGTGGACTAAGGCTCTCCGTGCTAAGGGTATCAGCGTGAAGTATGATAACGCTGACAATAAGCGTCCAGGCTTTAAGTTCTCTGAATATGAACTTAAGGGTATTCCTGTGCGTCTCGCTCTTGGCGCTCGCGATATGGAGAATAACACTATCGAGGTTATGCGTCGCGATACTCTTACTAAGGAGACTGTTAGCCAGGATGGCATTGTTGAATATGTAGAGAATCTTCTCGAGGATATTCAGAACAATATATTCGCTAAGGCTAAGGCTATGCGTGACGGCTTCATCCGTCGTGTTGACACTTGGGAAGAGTTCAAGGTTGAGATTGAGAAGGGCGGTTTCTTGCTCTGCCACTGGGATGGTACAACAGAAACTGAGGAACGTATCAAGGATGAGACTAAGGCTACTATCCGTTGCATCCCATTCGAGGCTATGGATGAAGAAGACCTTAAGCCAGGCGTTGATATGGTAACCGGCAAGCCTTCTGCTCGTCGAGTATTGTTCGCTCGTTCATATTAATAAAAACTGAAGTATCTAGCTGAATGCATGGCATTCTACATAAGACGCTTCGCATCATATTCGTGACAATCACTACCTTGGTAGTGGTTGTCTCGATGTTATTTGGAGCATTCATGTTGCCACCCGTACAGCGTACAATGCGCGATGCGGTTGTTAACTACGTTCAGAATGCTTTTGGAGTTCGTATGCAAATGGACGAACTCGTGTATTTCCCTTTTAAGACTCTGTATCTTAGTAATTTAGTCGTATGTGGCCAAGATAGCCTGCCAATGTTAAGCGCATCTTCTGCTACGGTTAATGTGGGCTTGGCTTCTATATGGCGTAACAAGTTGATTCTTACGAGTGTTCTGCTCGATAGTGTTGATGTCGATATACACTATATTAACGACTCTACTCTTAATGTTGCTGTCTTTTCTAGGAATGAGAAGGATACGGCTGATCTCAATCCTGTTGATGTGGAGATTGGTGTCGCTCAATGTAAAGATGGCCATGTCCGATATCTTAAGCAGGGGATATCTGATCTTGATTTCAATATAAAGAACATAGAATTGGGCTCTGCTGGTGCGAAGATGAACATCTGTAATCTTTCGCTCCTGGATGAGAGCAATTATGGTAATGGATCTCGCTCGTTCTACTCAAATGGCAATCGTGCGAAGCTAAAGGGACGCTTCGACTTGTCCGGTGATACGGTTGTTGTCGACGATCTATCCCTTGCCTATTCTGAGTCAACGGTAGATATTAAGTCGGCTCTGGCTTCTTTTGATAGCGCATCTTATTCTTTCAATGTTGATCTTGATAAGGCTCATCTCTGCTCCAATACTTTTAGAACTTTCTCTTGGAATGTCCCTGAAAATGTCGTTGTAAATGTTCAAGGTAGAATAAGTGGAGATAATCACGATATTCATGCTTCGAATGTTACTGTTGATAATGAACTCAATAGCAGCCTTCTTGCTAATTTTGATATACGCGGATACGATGATCTGAAAAACGCGAGTGTCAATGTTGATATCAGCAAAATCATTACTACACTTGACGACATTTCTCGATTTGCCGGAACTTCTGTTGATGAGAATATTGATTCTTCCATAGGCGTTATTTCGGCTCAGGCTAAGTTGTCCGGACCTGTGAGCAATATGGTTATGCAGGCTTTGGTTAAGACGCCTTTGGGACAGGTGACTGCTGATGGTAAGGCAGGCATAAAGGCTAATGATGACGTGCATTTTATTGGCAGAGTGGTGTCCGACGGTCTTGAATTGTCTCCGTTGACTGCTGGCAATGTCGGGTTCCTGTCGTTCAATACTGATTTTGAGGGACAGATGGGGGCGTCAGAGTCTTCGTTTGCTCACATAAAGGGCGATGTCTCCGATTTGACATTGAAGAACTATACTTATCACGATGTCACCGTGGATGCCATGCTTGGTGAAGATGGCTATTCTGGAGTTTTCAATGTTGATGATCAGAACGGACATGTGACACTGGTTGCTGAATATGCTACTTCACAGAATGTATCGCATGTTGTCGTTACAGCTCGTGTGGCTGATCTTTATACCGGGCGAACTAACCTTACGCCTAACCTCGACGGATGTCTGAACATGTCTCTTAGGGCTGATTTCGCAGGTGTTGACATCGATCGCTCTCAAGGCGAATTGTGGATTGATGGATTCTCTTTTGCTGATTCACTTCGAGAGGCAAGAGCTGAAGCTTTCTCTTTGAAGGTGAAGTCTGACGAGAATAATACTAAGGATATTAATATCCAAAGTGATCATATAAAGGGTTCACTTCAGGGCCAATTCAAATATGAAGATCTTTATAACGAAATATATAGCCAGATTTATACTCACACTGATGCTTTGTTGACTGAAAAACCGGCTAAGAATATAGGCAAGGTGGTCGCTCAAATGCAGTTGCAGTATTCTGATGCCGACCAATACTTGCAGTTCTTGAGTGATGAGTTGTCATTCAAGGATCAGGGACGTATCGATTTTAATGTGAATTCTGTTGATCATGACTCGCATTTCAGGGTTGAAATTGGCGACATGGAGTACGGCGAGTTTATGGTTAAGGGATTGAGGGCTGATGTCAATAATGACGTATCTGATATGGTTGTCGCTCTTACTACCGAAAAAATGCGCTTGCCGTCAATAGGCGTTATCGGCTCTGTTGGCATAAAGAATTCTCTTAGTCAGAACCTCATGAATACTGATTTCATGTGGGATAACATGGAGAAGGGCAGATCAGGTGGCCGATTGTCGCTTTACACGTTGTTTAGCAAAGAGGATGATAAGCTGAAGGCGTATGTGGATATAGATGAAAATCCTATCTATCTTAATGGTTATGAATGGACTCTGCATAAAGCTCAGGTTGAGATAGGCGATAATCTTCTTAGAGTTGATGGCTTCCGTTTCGATAGAGATGATCGTTTCCTGGCGGTTAGCGGTAGTGCTACTGAAAGCACAGAAGATACGTTGAGCGTTGGAATGAACAAGATCATTATCGAAGATATATTGAGGCCTGACCCTCTAGAACGTTACGCTTTGGCCGGGGATATGAGCGCCGACATGAAGATCACGAGTTTCTATGACAGCCCTATCGTCAATAGTATTGTCAAGATTGACCGTTTCCATGTTGATGAAGATAATCTTGAACATCTGGATCTTAAGACGCAATGGTCTTCTGAAAATAAGAATCTTGATGTCGATGTGAATATTGTTACCAATGGCAAGCCTCGTGCGTGCGGACTTGGTTCGATAGATATGACTAGCAAGTATATGGATCTGAATTTTAATATCGATAGCCTCTCTATCGGATTCTTGAAGTATTACTTGAAAAGTTCTATATCTTATGTCAATGGAACAACGACTGGTAAGCTTAGGCTTCATGGACCTCTCAATAAGATCGGACTTGATGCTCGTCTTACGGTCAATAAGACTGATTTTACTGTCTTGTCCACTAATGTCGACTATACTTTCAATGCCAATGATACTGTTATCTTGGCTCCCGACATTATGATATTCAGGAGCCGTGATGGTAAGACTCCGGGTATTCAAGTCGTTGACAAATACGGTAACAAAGGCTATTTTGGAGGATATATAACTCATGACATGTTCACCGGACTTTATACTAATCTCTACTTCTTGGTTGAGAATATGCATGTGCTTAATCTGGCCGAGAAGGATAACCCGACGTATTATGGTACGATATTCGCTGACGGCCGTCTGGATATCACAGGCATCACTAGCGATATCAATATTGGCATTAAGGCTCAGACGCGTCCGAATACAACTTTCAGCATCCTTCCTGCTGCTAAGAGCGACCAGCGTAACAGCGATTATATAAAGTTCAAGACGAATGATTCTGGTTACGACGAGTTCGGTAAGAAGACGGATGGCGGTAACGATATCAATGTGGAGAAACTTAACAGTTTTGTTACTGCCGATATTGACGTTGATATCAATCCTTCTGCTCAGATGCGTGTCATATTAGACCCTCGCACCGATAACTCTTTGTCTGCAACAGGATCTGGAAATATTAAGTTGTCTGTTGATAAATCTGGTCGCCTGGCGATCTTCGGAAGATATGGTATTGACGACGGTATCTATAACTTCTCTTATGCTAATGTGATAAGTAAGCGTTTTGTTATTAATCAAGGGGGAACAATAACCTGGGATGGTGAACCGTTTAACCCGCTGATTGATATCATGGCTACCTATAAGCTTAAGGCTTCACTTTATGATCTGGTTCAGAATACGGTGGAGGGACAAGACCTTACCAAGCGAGTGCCAATTAATTGTAATCTGTTCCTGACTGAGCGTATGGCGGACCCGAATATCAGATTCAAGATTGAGATCCCGTCAACAATGAATTTCAACCAGTATGCACTCGATCAGTATATAAGCACAGAAGAGGAAACCAATCGTCAGGTGTTCTCTCTCTTGCTTGCTAACCGCTTTTATGCTTCTCAAAACTCTACCGGTACTGCTGGTAATACTAACGGCTCTAGCTATCTGGGTACTACCGTGTCGGAACTGCTGTCTAATCAATTGAGTAACTGGATCTCGCAGAACAAATATAATCTTGGCGTGGGTGTTAATTATAGGCCTGGCGATGAAGTGACTCAAGAGGAATATGAATTGGCATTATCTACTCAAATGCTTGATAACAAGATTATTTTAAGTGGTAATATCGGATATGGACGTAGCACTACTGAGTCGTCTGACGGCTCTGTGATCGGCGACTTTGATGTGGAGGTGAAGCTGAATAAGAAGGGCAATCTTCGTGCAAAGGCATATACTCATTCTAATAACGATGTGATATACGAAACATCACCTACAACACAGGGCATCGGCATCTCTTTCCGTGAAGATTTCAATTCGATAGGAGAACTGATCAAGAGATATTGGAATGCTATAACACGCCGACGTCAGAGAACTGACAAGACGACGGAGTGAAATAGTTGTAAGTATAATTAACTTGTTAAAGTACAGATATTGTCGCCCTTTTTTTTATCTTTGCGTCATATTGTTCCTTTAGAAAATAAATCAACAAACATATTAAGTGATGGTATTGTTTTTCAAGAGCGAAACAGGCAACATCCTGGCTGTTAATGCCACTAAAAATGTTCCTGCTGAAGACATCAAGAAACTCGAATGGCTTTTCGGCAACGCCAACCAGATCGAGGCTCAATCTATCGACGGCTACTTCGTTGGCCCTCGTCGCGAAATGATCACTCCATGGTCTACTAACGCTGTGGAAATTACACAAAACATGGGTCTTACTGGCATCCTCCGCATCGAGGAATATTTCCCAGTAAAGGATGATAAGGCGACTTTCGACCCTATGCTACAGGTCCTCTACAAGGGACTCGACCAGAGCATCTTCACTATCGACAAGCAGCCAGACCCTATCGTCTATATCGACGACATCCATGTCTACAACGAAAAGGAAGGTCTTGCTCTTTCTGCTCCTGAAATGGAATATCTCGACGGACTCGCTAAGCGTCTTGGCCGTAAGTTGACTGACTCTGAGGTGTTCGGTTTCTCACAGGTCAACTCTGAGCATTGCCGTCACAAGATCTTTGGTGGTACTTTCATCATCGATGGCGAAGAGAAAGAACTCTCGCTCTTTAAGCTCATCAAGCGCACTTCTGAAACAAACCCTAACTATATCGTTTCTGCATATAAGGATAACGTTGCCTTCCTCGAAGGTCCTAAGGCTATGCAGTTCGCCCCACAGTGTGGCGACAAGCCTTCCCTCTTCGAAACTAAGGATATCGATACTGTTCTCGCACTCAAGGCCGAGACTCATAACTTCCCTACTACCGTAGAACCTTTCAACGGCGCCGCTACTGGTACTGGTGGTGAGATCCGCGACCGCCTCGCTGGTGGTACTGGCTCTCTCCCTATGGCTGGTACTGCTGTCTACATGACTTCATACTCTCGTCTTGCTGAAGACCGTCCTTGGGAAAAGGGTATGAGCGCTCGCGAATGGCTCTATCAGACTCCTTCACAGATTCTTATCAAGGCGTCTAACGGTGCTTCCGACTTCGGTAATAAGTTCGGTCAGCCTCTCATCTGCGGTTCTTGCTATACTTTCGAGCATGAGGAGAACGGCAAGAAGTTCGCCTTCGATAAGGTTATCATGATGGCCGGTGGTGTAGGTTTCGGCAAGAAGGGCGACGCCCTAAAGCAGACTCCAAAGCCAGGCGAGAATGTCGTAGTGCTCGGTGGTGACAACTACCGCATCGGTATGGGTGGTGGTGCCGTATCATCAGTAGCAACTGGCGAGTATGGCAACAAGATCGAGCTCAATGCCGTTCAGCGTTCTAACCCTGAGATGCAGAAGCGTGTCATGAACGCTATCCGAGCAATGGTCGAGAGCGACAACAATCCTATCGTATCTATCCACGACCACGGCGCAGGTGGTCACCTCAACTGCCTCTCAGAGCTCGTTGAAGAGACTGGTGGTACAATCAATATGGACAAGCTTCCTGTAGGCGACCCAACTCTCTCTGCCAAGGAAATCGTTGGTAACGAGAGCCAGGAACGTATGGGTATCGTAATGCAGGACAAGGATATCGACCTCCTCCAGCGCGTAAGCGACCGTGAGCGTGCTCCTATGTATGTAGTAGGTAAGACAACAGGCGATATGCAGTTCCGCTTCGAGCAGAAGGATGGTACTACTCCTATCAACTGGCAGCTCTCCGACATGTTCGGCAATCCTCCAAAGACTATCATGAAGGATGCTTCCGTAGAAAACAAGTATGCTAAGGTAGAATACTTTGCTGATCAGATAAACGAAAAGCTCGAGCAGGTGCTTCAGCTTGAATCAGTGGCTTGTAAGGACTGGTTGACAAACAAGGTTGACCGTTCCGTAACAGGTAAGGTGGCTAAACAGCAGTGCGCTGGCGAACTCCAGCTCCCTCTCAACGATCTCGGCGCTGTAGCTCTCGACTACGAAGGTAAGAAGGGTATGGCTACATCAATAGGCCATGCAGCAGCAGTAGCACTTATCGACCCTGCTTCGGGTTCTGTAATGTCAGTAGCAGAGGCTCTTACCAACCTCGTTTGGGCTCCTCTCGCACATGGTCTCAAGGGCGTATCGCTCTCTGCCAACTGGATGTGGCCTTGCCGTCAGAAGGGTGAGGATGCACGCTTGTATGAGGCAGTAGAGACAATGAGCGACTTCGTTTGCGAACTCGGCATCAACATCCCTACTGGTAAGGACTCGCTCTCGATGACTCAGAAGTATAAGAACGGCGACCAGGTGATGAGCCCAGGTACTGTTATCATCTCTGCTATGGGCGAGGTTAGCGACATTCGCAAGATTGTTGAGCCTGTTCTCGTTCGCGACGAGCAGACTGCTCTCCTCCATATCGACCTCTCAAGTTCTGAACTCTGCCTCGGCGGTAGCGCTTTCGCACAGGTTTGCAACAAGCTTGGCGACTCGGCTCCAACTATCGAGGATACAGAATATTTCATCAAGGGCTTCAATACTATCCAGAAGCTCGTCAATGAGGGTCTCCTCCTCGCTGGTCACGATATCTCGGCTGGTGGTCTCATCACAACTCTCCTCGAAATGAACTTCGCTAACACTTCTTGGGGTGTCACAGCCGACATATCAACTCTTGGCGATGGCGATGCTGTCAAGGCTCTCTTCAGCGAGAATCCTGGCGTCGTCGTTCAGGTTAAAGACCTCCAGAAGGTTACTCGCATACTCGACGAGGCTGGCATTCTCTACTCTTATATCGGACGTCCACAGCAGGATCGCAAGCTCACTATCAGCGTAAACGGCGAGACAATGAACTTCGACATCGACGCTCTCCGCGATGTATGGTACAAGACTTCTTATCTCCTCGACTGCAAGCAGAGCGGCGAGCAGAAGGCTAAGGAACGCTACGACAACTACAAGAACCAGCCTCTCAACATCCGTCTTCCTAAGGATTTCAACGGCTCTCTCGCTTCACGTGGCATAGCGCTCAAGCGCAACAACACTACTGGCATCAAGGCTGCTATCATCCGTGAGAAGGGTGTCAACGGCGATCGCGAAATGGCATACAGCCTCTTCCTCGCTGGCTTCGACGTGAAGGACGTTCACATGACCGACCTTATCAGCGGCCGCGAGACACTCGAGGATGTCAACATGATAGTATATTGCGGTGGCTTCTCTAACTCCGACGTTCTCGGTTCGGCTAAGGGCTGGGCAGGTGCATTCCTCTACAACCCTAAGGCTAAGCAGGCACTCGACAACTTCTACGCTCGTCCTGATACATTGAGCCTCGGCATCTGCAACGGTTGCCAGCTTATGGTCGAGCTCGGACTTGTCTACCCAGAGCATGCCGAGAAGCCAAAGATGCTCCACAACGACTCACACAAGTTCGAGAGCATCTACCTCACAATGGAGATACCACAGAACAACTCTGTAATGCTCAGCTCACTCGCAGGCAGCCGCCTCGGTGTTTGGGTTGCTCACGGCGAGGGTAAGTTCTCACTCCCATACGCAGAGAGCGAATACAACATCGTTGGTAAGTTCGGCTACGAAGGCTATCCAGCAAACCCTAACGGCTCTAAGTACAACGTAGCAGGTATCTGCTCTAAGAACGGCCGTCACCTTGCTATGATGCCTCACCTCGAGCGCGCCATCTTCCCATGGCAGTGCGGTCACTACCCAGCTGACCACAAGGCCGACGAGGTAACACCTTGGATCGACGCACTCATCAACGCACGTAAGTGGGTTGAAGCCAACAAGAAGTAATTTCCAAAACAGATTACTATAAACAAAGCCGAGCTCTCTTGTCGAGGGCTCGGCTTTGTTATTTGTCCTCATTTTGTTTTTTTTTCACACAATCATTACCTTTGTCGATGACAAGCATAACGACTCATCGTATCATTATTACATAACATAGGTCAAAATAAGTATTAGGTAAAACCACCGTTTAAACTAATGTTATGTGGATTGCCCAGTGGCAACGGAAGCGGAAGAGATTAATGGTAATTGACTTTTTTTACTTATTTAAAATAAGGAAACTGAATTATGAAAATAATAATAAATGAAAGCTGGAATTATCAATTAATAAAAGATGCAGAACAATATAAATTATCTGTTTTGTGTGGAACTGTCGCTTTATATGAAATTGAATATATTTTAAATGATAATCAAATAACATTATTCAAAAAAAATGGGAAATCATTTATAGATTCTTTAGTGAAAGAAATTCGAGAAAATCCCCAAATAATAGAATAGTTACAATCAGAAATTTAGACATTATCCCCCTGTTCGGCGTAGGCTCCAGCCTACGTCGTTGTTAGGTGCAAGGCTCCAGCCTTGCTAGCATCCTCAACCTCATATTATTCATATAGCAGTACAGTAAGGCAAGAGCCTTGCTGTTGGCTTATGTTTTGCCTTGGAACTTATCTGAAAAGATAGTGAATGAGGAGAATTGTCGTTTTTTTCACTCTCCGGTAAATAGTCTCCGCATGGTTTTATCTTCATTTATCAAGCAAAATATAGGACATGATGAACTACACCAAGGACGGCCGCATCGAAACTCACCACGAGGAGACAGTACTCGACAAGGCCCATACAAAGATCAAGAGCTATTCGCTCAAATTCGACAAAGACGACAACCTCATAGAGAGATGCGAGCTAGGCACAAAGGTATTAAGCCATGAGCCGCACTAAATACTACAAAAGCGCCCTAGTTTCTTGTTTTTCGCCATCAAATTATTATCTTCGTCGATGATAAGCATAAGTCCGATTCGCCCTATTCGTCTTAGATTCGTGAAAGTAGCGGCAGCGTCCCAGTTCGTCTCATCTCAATATAAGCATTAGGTTGAACCAAAAACCGTCAATAGCTGGGACTAGTGCAAGTATGGCTTTTTATTCTCATTGAACTATAAATATAGTCAATAGCTTTTGTATTGTAAATATACAAAAATCATCGTGATGGGGAAGCCTGTTTAATACAATTATAGCTAAAGAGTAATTTTATTTTATGAAATATGTTTGTTGTTTAGTTTATTTTATATATTTGTGCCACGTAATCAAAAAAATATTTACTATGAAAAAAACACAATTTGCACTAATCATGGGTACAGTATGCCTTTCGGGCATGATCTTTACTTCTTGTTCTGATAAAGAGGACAATGAGGTTTTTCAACTAAATTCTGACAAAATCCTAGTATCTGATGCAGTAAGCACTACTGTTCAAATGGATGATTCGAGTGACGCCGCAATACTTGTAAAAGGTAATGCAGGCATAGGTCGATCGGGTGCTGGCCAGACCAAGAAGCCAGGTGCTGAGACTAGCAAGCCAGTTCCAAGCAATCTACAAATGGTAGCTGATGGTGGTGAGATGACAATTGAACCAGCTTCATTAGATTGTGATGCAGCAATAATCGTAAAAAGTAACTGCGGTATAGGTAGAGGTTCTGCAGGACAGTTAAAAAAAGTCTCACAGAAGTAAGGCGAGTATTCTACTAGTATACTATCTCTATAGATGCGAGTTGATCATAAATACGTCAACTCGCTTTTTGTTTATAATCGCCTGAAATGATGATAAGCGGCTGCCACCACAGAAGGTTCGTCTCATCTCAATATCAGCATTAGGCAAAACTCACAAGATCAGATGAAAAAAGCGGCATGAATATCCATCCGCTCGTGCGTTGTTTTACCACTCGGACGCCGAGTATTAAATAATCTGGTAATAGACAAAGGATATATAAAATGACAGACCAAGATAAGGCGCACCTGAATATCCCATGTCATTAATGTCATTAGTGTCATTAGTCATTAAGACTCTCTCACCCTCCACCAACCGCCAATCAAAGCAATAATTCCCCCAAAACTGCACTCTAAAAATGCAGAAATTGCCCTAACTGCACTCTGAAAATGCAGAAATACCCCAAAACTGCACTCCAAAAATGCAATTTCTGCCATTTTCTGCATTTCCTAGATGCAATATTCGCGGATTTATATATACATTTGCTTCAAATACAGACTGCATTATGGAGCAACTATACGAATTCTTCAACAAAAAACTTAATGAAACATCTCTCGATTTCCATCGCTACAAATACAGTGAGATAAAGTGGAACGGAAGGTCTTTCGGCCTCGTTGGACCTCGTGGCGTGGGAAAGTCAACGATGCTGCTGCAATACATCAAGGAAAACCTCGATGTGGCCGACACACTTTACGTGTCTGCCGATCATATCTTCTTTTCAACAAACAGTCTGGTCGATGTGGCCGACAGATTCGTCAAGATGAATGGCAAACACTTGTTCATCGATGAGATACACAAGTATCCAGGATGGTCACGCGAGCTAAAACAAATCTACGATTCCTTTAGCGAACTGCAGGTTATCATATCCGGCTCTTCGATTCTCGACATATATAGAGGCATGGCCGATCTGAGCCGACGTGTGCCTATATATGAAATGCAAGGACTCTCTTTTCGCGAATATCTCTCGCTATTCCATGGCATTGATGTTCCCGCCTATTCACTCGAAGATATATTGGCTCACAAGGTCAATATCCCCGTGCCACATCCTCTTCCTTTGTTTCAGGATTATCTCAAACGTGGATATTATCCATTTGGCGATGATGTCGAACTTCAACTCGAACTCTTGCAGGTCATAAACCAGACCATGGAAGTCGATATCCCACAGTTCCTTGAAGCTAGCGTAACTACAGGACGTAAATTAAAACAACTTCTCATGGTTGTCGCCAAAAGCGTCCCATTCAAACCCGTAATGCAGAAGCTGGCGGATATAACCGGCATCAGCCGCAACAACATCTCCGATTACCTGATTTACATGGAGCGTGCCGGAATGATTGCGCAACTCAGAGATAGCACCGGTGGCAGCAGGGGTCTTGGTAAGGTCGAGAAAATGTATATCGACAACACTAATCTCATTTATACTCTTACTCCACGCGAAGCCGAGATAGGCAATGTCCGCGAGACATTCTTCATGAACCAAATGCGCGTACGCCACGACATAGTAAGTTCGTCAATATCCGATTTCCAGATCGACGACATCACTTTCGAAATAGGCGGTCGCAAGAAAGGTCAGAAACAAATAGAATCTGCCTCACGCGGCTTCATTGTCAAGGATGATATCGAAACAGGTTTTGCCAACGTCATACCCCTCTGGGCATTCGGCCTGAATTACTGACAAGATACTTTAGAGATAGTCAAGTAAAACGTAAGAATAATTTTCATAGGCAATAAAATGAATATAAAAGAGATGGAAGAAAAATTAATAAATGAAAATTTATTAAGCGTTTATGACAGAGGAGCAATAAAATCATATGAGAATCTTATGTTTGAAAATCAAGAAACAGTATTGGATTCTTTTGGAATAATAAAGAGAAATGATGATCAATATGAAGTATATGTTATAGATTCTGAGAGAGGATTGTCTTATTTTGGTTCAGTTTATTCAACAGAAGAAGAAGCATGTGAGAAGTTATATAAATATATAAAACTCTGTAAGCAAGTTGAATCTGAAAATAATCCAAGCTATAAGCATTAAGCAAAACAGACGGTTATTATATTGGATAGGTTCTGTTTCTTTTAATATTGATAAAAATGAAATTGATTATTATTGGGTTGCGAAACGAAAAAGGGGAATATTCGATTATGGGAAAATTTTAGAAATAAAAGAATATGGTTTAAGTGAGGCTAATAAGCCTTAGATTTAGTTAAGGGGAAAGCATATGACACTAAAATGAGTGTGTAAAACATAAACAAAATACCTTGTTTAGTTCTTCGGCATAATGATGCTGAGATGATAATACTCTTGGCTGATTAGATTAGGTGCTTTTTTCGAAGACCTATTTTGCAAATTATCTTGTGCAAGATTAGTTTTATAATAGACGGGATGTATTGAGTTATATATGTGCGTGTGACGTTTGTAGTGTATGATTCGTTTATGTTGTAGTCATCGAGAAAATGTTTGTTGGTTATGGGTTTAAAGTTATTGTATGTGATGTCGTTGACTACGTTATGGTCGTGCACGACTTCCATCCATAAACGTCGGTCTTCTGTTATATGCACAGGTGTTATTTCGGGTATGTCTTTGATGAACATATGGCTTCCGTTTGCAAAGGCAGTATAAGGTAAGTGTTGTGAATCATAGTTCTCTACGAGGGACACGAAGTGATTGTATGGGTACATGTATTCCATGGCCATGTTCATATTGGTAAGGTATTGGGCTCCGTGCACAAAATAGAGTAGGTCGAGGTGGTTAGATGTCTCGGCCTTCTGTTGTATGGTGTTGAAGTAGTCCCGATGTACGGCGTCGTCATTGTCGAGCCATGTCGTGACAAACCGGCAGTCAGCTGATGGCTTGTCGATGTGCTTGTTGATATATTCATCTATGAGTTTCCCGAAGATGTATGCGAAATCCCAGCTGTATTTCCGTTTAACCATGCGAGGTTCGAATTGTGGGCATATCTCTTTGTATGTTCGTAGCCTGCTGATGTGTTCTTGGGGTGTGAATTCATCGAAGAGAACAAACCAGACGAAGTTAGTAGTGGTCTGGTTGGCGACAGATGGAAGGCAGTATTTCTCAAACAGGTTATAGCGTAGTTCTAGCCATTCGTCAGTGCGGCTGCTGACGAAATGTTTGTCGTCTGTCCATAGCGGCAGATTGAAACGCGTAAGAATGAAATGTAGCATCGTTTGTTTCTGTATTTGATGCAAAGATACTTTGTTGAATTGTTAAATGAAAGAGCATAGTAATTCCTGTCTTATATAAGCATTAATACTATGAAAAGAAAGTGTAGCACTGCTATACTACTTTGGCTATTATGTTTTTATCTTTGCTTAATAGTACTGAACCTAAATATGTAATTCTAAACAACAGATGTTATCTCTGTATTTGACAATTGTGATTTGTAAATCAATTAAATGTCATATATGAACAATCTGATACATAAATATACATATTATGCACTGGCTCTGCTAGTCTATTTAGTCATCGCAGCGTTATTCATTGACAAGGGTTATTTCTGGGACAACGTGCAGCAGATAGGGGCCGAAGCTAATTGGTTTCTACACAATGGGTTGCTGTCTGTCGGGAGTGGCGAATACATAGGCACTGGTTATCACATGCCAACAATAGGCTATACAACAGCCCTGATGTGGAATGTATTCGGTCAGCACATATGGGTGTCGCATGTCTATGCTTGCCTATGGAGCATCGTCTACATTATGTTCTCTTACCGACTGGTCGGCTCTTTCGCAAACAACTGGACAAGGTCCCTCATATCGTTATGCCTCGTGCTCCCGACTACCGTCATAAGCCAATTCGCTATCGCATCACCCGATTTCATAATGATTGCTGCCATAGCAGTTCTGTTGTATGGGGCATCAAGCAAAAGGCATTTGCCTCTTTCAATAGGTTTGTTTGTGCTTTGCATACATAGCATGAGAGGCGTATTTGCCGGTGGTTGTATAATGGCTGGCATCCTCTGGCTCTGCCATAAGAAAGAACTGGAATATAAGAAGGTTCTTATAGATGCTATGCCAACAGCTCTCGTGCTTGCAGCATACTACGGATACTATCTTATATGTAGAGGATGGTTCTTTGATGGCTCTAATTACGCAGAGCATTATTCTACTCCAACAGACATCTCTTTTATAATAAAGCACTTCTGCTCACTGGCGTTCCGCTTAGTTGAATATGGAAGAGTTCTCGTCTGGTGCATGGCCCTATCGGCCTTAAGCGTGATATTGAAGAAAAGGATTAAGATGACTGCCACCGAAGAGGCTTTGTTGATATCTGCCATGGCATTGCTCTTGCTTTATTCATTGTTTGCCGCAATCACGCAAATGCCATTCGGAACAAGGTATTTCATGCCTTTGCTATATATCATCACTTTATTCTCTTTTTCTGTCTTGTCAAGACTATTAAAGCAACATACACAATGTGTCTTTGCAACATTTCTATTGCTAGGACATATAACCGGTCACTTTTGGATTTACCCGGAAAAGATTGCTCAGCCGTGGGACTCAACACTATGCCATTATGGTTATTATGAGACAAAAGATGATGTGATGGATTATCTTGACAGGAATAAGATAGATACTCAAAATGTCGCAGCAGGTTTCTGCTTTAATATGGAACAAATCAACTATAACCCTGACAGCAGACATGCAACGCTCTCAAAAGATGTGGATTCTGCTGACTATTATCTGTATTCAAACATAAGCAATGATGATGACGCTTTTGTTGATGAACTGTTTGACGAAAAAGGGGGATGGAGCGCGATAGCAGAATTCAGACATGGATATGTCAACGCCCTGCTATTCAAGCGCGGTGAACGCTAGAACCAAGTGTGCCGACGCACTGCTTTTGAAAACCTGTCTTGCGCAATATCTTGTGCCAAATAACTCTGACAACTTTTTTTAGGCTAGGTCTGTTTGGGGGACAATCTCTGTTTCAAATCGTAATCACAATACTCTGTTCCTGCTTGCAATCTGTTCCTAACGTGATGACGAGTGGATAACGAGAGGATAGTGAGAGGATAACGAGAGGATAAGAACATCTGTGCCAATTTATTGATTGTAAGTTGAAGGTGGTTTTTGTTTACACAAAAAAATAAGTGGCAACGGATCTCTTGTCCGCTGCCACTCTTATTCGCTTATGTATGACGATTATTTTAAACCTGCCTTGAGAGAACGGATTACGGCACTGTTGAATCCGGCATGATCGAGCTCGTTCAGACCCTTGATGGTTACGCCTCCAGGTGTAGTCACCTTGTCGATGGCTTCCTCTGGATGCCATCCTGTCTCCTTGAGGAGTGATACTGCTCCTTGCATGGTCTGAAGCGCAATTTGCTTCGCTTGGTTAGGGTAGAAACCCATTTCACAGCCACCTTCCATCTGGGCACGTATGTAGCGCATGACATAGGCAATGCCACAGCTCGCCATCATCATGCCTGGACCTACAAGATTCTCGGTTACTACAAGTGTGTCACCGACCATGTCGTAGAGAGCTTTGACCTGTGCAAGGGCTTCGTCTGAAGCTGACTTGCCTTTGGCAACGAAACTCATGCTTGCTGAAAATTCGGCAGCAATGTTTGGTATGACGTAGAAGAAGTTGCCTTCTGCACCAAGAGCTTCTGCAAGTTTGTCGGTAGTGAAGTTGGCCGCATCGGAAACCACAATCTGCTTCTTGAGGTCGATCGCGTTCTTGATTTCGCCCAGCACTGCAGGCATGAGCCATGGCTTGACAACAACTATAACAATGTCGGCGCCTGCAACAGCCTTGACATTATCGGTGGTCACATTGATCTGTGGGTGTTTCGCCTTGAAAGAAGCGAGAAGTTCTTCGTTTTTGTCGGAGATTGTGATGCTGCTGACCTTGCCACATTTAGCCCATCCGTGGATGAGAGCGCCTCCCATGTTGCCAGCGCCGATTACAGAAATATTCATTGTGTTGTATATTATTTATTGTAATTGTAAAGAATACAACAAAGGTAACGTGAAAATCTCGGAATAGCAAAATATAAAGAGAGATAAAATAGGGTGGAAAGACAAGGTTATTTACATGTCTTCTCTATCTTTGTGGAAACACATTTCGCTATGTTAACCATTGTTGCTGCTTTTGATTCATTCAAGGGCTGCATGACAGCCCAAGAGGCATGCCATGCTGTCGCAGAGGCGTTGCCTGATCATAAAGTGATAGAACTTCCTTTGTCCGATGGAGGTGAGGGGCTTCTCGATGTTTTCGTGAATGTTATTGGCGGGTCTTTGATAAAGGTTTCTGCCCATGATGCGCTGATGCGACCTTGTGAGGCTGAGTATTTTTTGTCATCTGATGGCAAGGTGGCTTTTGTCGAAATGGCTCGTGTTTGCGGATTAGAGATTGTGCCGTTGAAGTATAGGAATCCAGAGCTTACGACAACTTTCGGATTGGGCGAAATAATAGCTGATGCTTTGAGCCGTGGATGTCGGGAGTTCGTTATTGGTGTCGGTGGTAGCGCTACTAATGATGCTGGTACTGGTATGATGCAGGCTCTTGGCTATTTCTTTATGGGGAAGGGCGATAAAGATATATTTGAAACTATGTGTGGTAAGCTTCTCCCCGAAGTGGAATCGATCGACGAAACGAATGTTGCGCCTCAGCTTGGTGATTCGAAATTCACTATTGTCTGTGATGTGGAAAATCCTCTGTATGGATCTAATGGCGCCGCATTTGTGTTCGCTCCTCAAAAGGGCGCAGATATGAAAATGGTTGAGCGTTTGGATAAGGCTTTGCGTTGCTTCTCTCATGGTGCAATTGAGGCAAACGAAAAGGGCGCAGGAGCTGCTGGTGGTGTCGGTTTCGCATTTAGAAGGTTTTTTAATGCAGACTTGAAGCGTGGCATAGATGTGGTTCTTGATTTGCTGCAGTTTGATGAAGTAATAAAAGGTGCATCTATAATATTGACTGGGGAAGGAAAGAGCGATCGTCAGACATTAATGGGCAAGGTGGCTTCAGGTGTTCTGAATAGGGCAAAGGTTCTGAATGTTGACGTAGCATTGCTGTCGGGATCTATTGCAGAACCCTCTCTTTTTAGTGATTGTGGTTTTTCTTTTGTTCGCTCTATAAATGAAGGGTGCGACCTTCCTTTGGAGAAGCAAATGGAAACGAATGTCGCTATGCGTAACTTGTCAGTTGCTGCAAGAAAACTGATTTCCGATATAAAGCAAAATCAGCCAAACACGTAATGTGTTGTGGCTGATTTATGCTCCATACTGGTTTGCGATTCTGTCCCGCTCTTTCTCAAGACGTCTTTTGTCATTGATCTTTTTTATCTGAACATATGTTCTTTCCTTAGCAAGTCTTCCCACCTTAGAGAAGTAATTAATGGAAAAGATCAAGACGACACTTAATACAACCAGTATCATTAACCCTAATAGGATTAAAAATAAAAATGTCATATACTTTTTGTCTGTGATTCAATCGATTCTACGCTGACTATTAGCATCAGGTTACAAATACCTGCTATTTATTGTGTTAATATTCAATATGTTATACAGCAGTGTTCGTAAAAGTAAATGTTAATTGACGTTATCTGCTTAAAAAATAGTACCTTTAGCGTCGAATTGATAACTATTTGTAATGTAATATGGCAAAAGAAGGCTTTAATAGTAAAATGGGCGCAATAGCTGCCGCTGCAGGTTCGGCTGTGGGCTTGGGTAACATTTGGCGTTTCCCATATGTGCTTGGTCAGAATGGTGGTGCAGCTTTCCTGCTTATTTATGTGCTGTTCATGATGCTTATAGCCATGCCTGTGCTTATTAGCGAGTTTGCTATAGGACGTAAGGCCGGGCTGCCTGTGTTGGGCGCGTTCAAGACTCTTGCTCCTGGCAAGAAGTGGTATCTGATAGGATTCTCTGGCGTCCTTTGCGCTTTTGTTATATCATCATTCTATAATGTGGTTTCTGGATGGACGATGTATTATACATACCTGTCTGCCACAGGTCAGTTGGCTTCGTTGAGCGAAGGCGAAGTTGCGGCTACATTCCAGCAGACTTCTTCCGACCCGGTTCTGTGCGTGATATGGATGCTGGTCATGCTCGGGTTGACCGGTTTTGTCGTGGCTCGTGGCGTTGAAAAGGGTATTGAGCAATATAGTAAGGTCCTTATGCCTGTCTTGTTGTTGCTGATCGTTGTTGTGTGTATCAGAGCGGTGAGCCTTGATGGAGCGTCTGAAGGTGTCGCGTTCCTTTTGAGCCCAGATTTCTCTAAGTTGTCACCTAAGGCTATCTTCGAGGCTCTCGGCCAGTCGTTTTTCTCGTTGAGTATTGGTATGGGAACAATGACCACTTATGGTTCTTATATCAGCAAAAAACAAAATCTGTCCTCTAGCGCAGTGTCTGTCGCTATGATCGATTTCTTTATCGCTTTCCTCGCCGGATTGATGATTTTCCCTTGCGCCTTTGCTTTTGGTATCAATCCTGGACAGGGCCCTGGACTTGTCTTTGTGACATTGCCTAATATCTTCAATCAGATGCCTATGGGACAGCTGGTGTCTGTGGCTTTCTTCTTCTTGCTTGTCGTGGCTGCTCTTACTTCTTCTATCTCTCTGTTGGAGGTCGTTGTGACTTTCGTTAGAGCACAGTATGGCATACGACGTAAGACATCTACATTTATCGCTTGTTCTCTTGTCGCTGTCTTTGGCGTCGCTTGTTCCTTGTCTTCTACCATATTCAATTTCTTCGACAACTTTTCGGCAAATGTGCTTTTGCCTGGCGGCGCGTTGTTTATTGTCCTTTTCGTGCCACTGGTTTTAGGAAAGAAGCAGATGAGAGATGAGTTGGAGGCGCATGGAGGTGGATTCCGTTTGTTCGAGGCTTACTATTTCTTGACAAAGTATGTGGTGCCTTTTGCCATCTCTCTGATTTTTATTGTGAACATACTATCCTGGATGGACATCAAGATTTTTGACTAGCGGGATATATGCAGTTCAGAAGAGAGTACGTCTCCTATTTTTCCGTAACCTTATTGTGCATAGTCGTCCTTGTGGTGACTCGGTTTGTCTGTGATGATGCGACTGACTACGATGTCGTGTTGTCTGAAAATGCTCGTCCATTGGCGAAGGAGCCTTCTTTTAAAGGTGATACGGTGACTGTTGATGAAGTCAGGGTTTTTAATTCCCTGCCGTTTGAAGGGAAGAGAAAGAACCGCTCATATAGGATTAGCCTTTTCTATTCTGATCTCGATAGCCTGTTGGCTTTGGGCGTCTGTCCTGATGTGTGCGATAGTTTGGCCCGTTATCGCAAGTTGTATGTACTTAAGGGTAGTGTCGATGTTGATTCTCTGAAGATGGCTTCTCCATCAACCATCGCTTCTCTTGTCAAGCCTCATCTAGCTGGAATGAAGAAGGTGTATGAAACATCGCCCGCTAATGGTGTTTGGGTTGATAAAGTGAAGCCGAGAGAAACGGTGTCGGTAGAGCTGAACGGTGCATCAGCCGACGAGTTGTGCCGTATCTACCAGGTTGGACCGGCGGTGTCTAAGTCAATAGTGGAACTCAGAGATCGTCTTGGGGGCTTTGTTGATGTGGCCCAGATAAAGGATGTGTGGCAGATTAAGAAATATGGCACATACGATACGATATCATCTCAGGTCTATGTCGATACGACATTGGTCAAGCCGTTGGAAATAAACAGGTTGTCTTTGTCTGATATGTCAAGGCATCCTTATATAACACCCGTCATGACCAGCCGTTTGGCTAAATTACGTCAGAATGACAACGATTATCGTATAGCAGATATTGCCCATTTTCGACAGCTTTTTGGTGATCTGAAATACAATATATTGCTTGAAAAATACTTAATCTTCGCTGAAGATGTGCAATAAACTGCTCAAATGTTTGCATTAGTCAACAATCTTTGTTTATTTTGCACCGTTAAAAATCGGATGTATTTAATTTCGAAATAAATAACAATAAATCATGATTGTAGTACCAATTAAGGAAGGCGAAAACATCGAAAGAGCCTTGAAGAAATTTAAAAGAAAGTTTGAGAAGACTGGTGTAATGCGCGAGTTGAGAGACCGTCAGGCATTCACAAAGGAGTCTGTAGTACGTCGAGTTAAGCTTGAGAAGGCTATCTACGTACAGCAGTTGCAGAGAGAAATTGAAGACTAATCTGCCTCAAGCTCCAGTCTTATACGCGTAAGGACTGGCTTTAGTAGAATTTCAAAAGGACGCACCGTACGTGATGTATAGTGTGTCCTTTTCTTATTATATATAGGTATGGAAGAGAATGCTGAGTCATTTTTAAGGTATATGCAGTACGAAAAGCGTTGTTCGCCTTTGACTGTGGTGGCATATCGATCTGATTTGCTGCTGTTCTCTGACTTTATGTCGCGCCATGGATATGGCCCTATGTGGCAGGCCCGTGCTAAGCAGATGAGGAAGTGGATCATGTCTCTCCTCTCTGGCGGCATGATGGCTCGTAGCGTCAACCGAAAGATTGCTTCTGTTCGTAGCTACTTTAAATATCTGCTGCGCGAAGAGATCATAGAGTCTAGCCCATGCGCTATTATACCTAATGTAAAAACACCTAAGCGTCTCCCGGTCTTTTTACAGAACGAAGACATGAATCTCATGTTGGATGAATGCGATTATCCAGATACCTATGAGGGACAAAGGGATAGGACAATAATTCAGCTGTTTTATTTGTCCGGCATGCGATTATCCGAACTGGTGAATATGACTGATAACCAAATAGATTTTGGAAATCAGTTCCTGATAGTGAACGGAAAAAGATCAAAACAGCGAATAATTCCTTTCACAAATGTTTTGAATTCAATTTTATTTTCGTATCTTGAACTCAGAAATTCAGAGTTCGGTAGTTGGACTAAGGGAGGAAGACTCTTCCTTACAGCTAAAGGAGAGCCTATTTACCCCAAGTTAGTGTACCGTCTGGTTCATAAGCACATCGAAATGGTTTCGACGATTACCCGAAAAAGCCCTCACGTACTACGTCATACGTTCGCAACAGCATTGCTGAACAATGGTGCCGATCTGATGGCTATCAAGGAACTCCTCGGACATTCGAGTCTCAATGCTACCCAGATATATGCTCATAGCGACTTCGAGCATCTGAACCAAGAATACAAACAGGCCCATCCGTGGGCCACAAATAAGGAGGATTAGGTATGAAAGTTACAATTCAGTCATTGCATTTTAATGCATCTGAGCAGTTGAAGGAGTTTGCTACTCAAAAGGTAGAGAAGTTGGAGCATTTTTTTGATGGAATCATCTCCGCTGAAGTTGTGTTTAGTCTCGACAAGGCTGAAAACACTGAAAACAAG
This sequence comes from Bacteroidales bacterium, assembly GCA_024401335.1. Classification (GTDB taxonomy): domain Bacteria; phylum Bacteroidota; class Bacteroidia; order Bacteroidales; family Marinilabiliaceae; genus W3P20-009. Next base: position 1,796 of record JAKSLH010000028.1, on the reverse strand, counting down.
GTTACTAAAATTGCGCTTTCTGTTCCTGGTGATACGCTTGTAGCTGAAAAACAATGCAAGACTTTTGAAGAGGGCGTGGATCTCTCTTGTGATGCACTTCGTCATCAGCTCGAACGATATAAGGAGAAGAAGTAAAGATTATTCACGGAAATAAACTATAACTAATGTGGCGTGTCTGGTGACGCGCCACATTTTTTTTGTCAGCTTGCCCTCCTCTGATGACCAAACGCGAGTACAATCAAAGTTCCCGTGCATGTCGCATATGTCACACTACTAAGTGGGTGCATATAGTGCTACAGATGACCAAGTGTTTCGTGTTACAACAAAAGTGTCTGTGTCGTTAAAAAACTTTATTTTCAAAAAAAAGATAGCAGCATATATTGTATTATCGGAAAAACTAGTAACTTTGCACACGAAAAATAGGGTGGATAGCTATGCTTGTTCATCTGATGTTTTTAAAAATTAAAAGAAACGATTAATAAATATCTAATTGTCTAATAATTCGAATTATGGCTAAAGAAACATTCCAAAGAACCAAGCCACACGTGAACATCGGTACCATTGGTCACGTCGATCACGGTAAGACTACTCTTACTGCTGCTATTACAACTGTATTGGGTAAGCAGGGTCTTGCAGAGGTAAAGGCTTTCGATTCTATCGATAACGCTCCTGAAGAGAAGGAACGCGGTATCACAATCAACACTGCACACGTAGAGTATGAGACAGCTAATCGTCACTATGCTCACGTTGACTGCCCAGGTCACGCCGACTACGTTAAGAACATGGTAACTGGTGCTGCTCAGATGGATGGTGCAATCCTCGTATGTGCTGCTACTGATGGTCCTATGCCACAGACTCGTGAGCATATTCTTCTCGCTCGTCAGGTAAACGTTCCACGTATCGTTGTATTCATGAACAAGGTGGATATGGTTGACGACGCTGAGCTTCTCGACCTCGTTGAAATGGAGCTCCGTGAACTTCTTTCATTCTATGAGTTCGATGGCGACAACTCTCCAGTAATCCGCGGCTCTGCTCTTGGTGCACTTAACGGTGAGCCACAGTGGGAAGCTAAGGTAATGGAACTTATGGCTGCTGTTGACGAGTGGATTCCACTTCCTCCACGTGATATGGATAAGCCATTCCTTATGCCAGTTGAGGACGTGTTCACAATCACTGGTCGTGGTACTGTTGCTACTGGTCGTATCGAGACTGGTATCGTTCACGTAGGTGACGAACTTCAGATCATCGGTCTTGGTGCTGAGGGTATGAAGACAACTTGTACAGGTGTTGAGATGTTCCGTAAGATCCTCGATGAGGGTGAGGCTGGTGATAACGTAGGTCTTCTCCTCCGTGGTATCGAAAAGAAGGATATCAAGCGTGGTATGGTAATTGCTAAGCCTGGTACAATCACTCCTCATACTAAGTTCAAGGCTTCAATCTACGTATTGAAGAAGGAAGAGGGTGGTCGTCACACTCCATTCCAGAACCACTATCGTCCACAGTTCTATCTCCGTACACTCGATATCACTGGTGAGATCGAGTTGCCAGCTAACACTGAGATGGTAATGCCAGGTGATAATGTTGAGATCACTGTATCTCTCATCCACCCAGCTGCTTTGAACCAGGGTCTCCGTTTCGCTATCCGTGAGGGTGGCCGTACAGTAGGTGCTGGTCAGGTAACTGATATCGTTGAGTAATACTAAATAGTGTTATATAACTTTAGCGAGGGCTTGTCCCTCGCTTTTATACGGGTGTAGCTCAGTTGGTAGAGCACTGGTCTCCAAAACCAGGTGTCG
>JAKSLH010000027.1 GCA_024401335.1 Bacteroidales bacterium | reverse complement strand
GAACAACCCGGACAAATGGGCAGAAGGCAAGCCATGGCAACGTCCGGCAATGTGGAACAACGCAAAGCAAGCGCTTGAAATTGGCACCGAGGTGCAGACCAAGCTCTCTGGCCGTCCGTTCAACTATACTTTCTGTCCACAGAACGACTACTACCTGAAGGCACATCTCTTTGGCGACATCTTTGCAGGCGACCAACTTTCTGCTGCCGACCGTGAAATTGTAACCGTCGCCGCCCTCTCTGCCCTCAAGGGCGTTGCACCACAACTAGCGGCACATAAGGCTGGAGCAGTCAATATGGGCAACACTCAGGAGGTTGTTGACGAACTATGCCAATACCTCAGCGAGAATGGTCTCTCGCAATGCGACGCCGCATCCGACGCCTGCGCAGGCTCTTGGCCAAAGGGCAACCCTAACGATGCTTACGCCCAGTATTTCACAGGCCACAGCCATCTCGCACCCATCAAGCCAAAGAACCTTGCCGATGGCGAGAAGACTGTTCAGAGTTATGCCAACGTGACATTCGAACCAGGTTGTCGCAATAACTGGCATATACACCACGGAGCACATCAGATACTCATCTGCGTCAGTGGCGAAGGCATCTATCAAGAATGGGGCAAAACGGCCATCCGACTCCATGCGGGCGACATCATCGACATCCCCGAAGGCGTCAAGCATTGGCACGGAGCTACACAAGGCTCATGGTTCCAGCATCTAGCCTCACATGTTCACGTAAGCGATCCCGAGAGCAACGAATGGCTCGAACCGGTAACCGACGAGCAATATATGGAAGCGAACCGTTAACCACATGAATTTGTAGTTAGAATAAGCCTTCCTGCTCTCCTTAGCATAGAAACACTATCAGTAGCGTAGGAAATATATTTTTTGATGTAGCGATAGCCCAGCAAGTCGATTCCAAAGACACCTTTGTCCTTCAACGCTTTAGCCTCGGCAACCACCTCAAGGACAGTACGCTTGCCACACTCTTTCATTCGGGCATACTTTTGAATTTGTGACATTAAAATTAAAACACACTCAAAGTTGATGATAGATCAGTCAGTGTTAATAAAAAAACACGACAGAGGAGTGATATGTCAAGACAAGACGGCAGACCAGAGAGGTGAGCTGCGTATTATTCGATTGTTTTTTGTAGCTTTGTCAGCCGACAAAAGTCTTAAACATAAAAAGCACATGACACAGCAAGAGTTAAAAACAAAGCGTATTAATGTAGTAGATAGTCTTCGTGGGTTTGCAGTTGTAGGAATCATACTGCTGCATTTTCTTGAGCATCTCAACTTTTACTCTTTTCCAGAGCTTACCCCTTTTGACGAAGGATTGTGGGATACGATGTTCTACCTATGTGGCAGCAAGATGTATGCGATCTTTGCCCTGTTGTTTGGGTTAAGCTGTTACATTCAGCATAATAACAGGGAGCAGAGAGGAGAGGATTTCAGGTTGAGGTTTGCGTGGCGAATGCTTTTGCTCTTTGGATGGGGATTGCTTGATCTTATGTTCTTCAATGGAGACATACTCTGCACATATGCGGCATTGGGGTTGCTTTTGATACCATTGGTAAAAGCCCAAGATGCAGTGCTTGCAGTATTAGCATTCATACTGTTTTTGCAGCCAATAGAAGTATATAATATATGCCATGGACTTATAGACAGCAACGCCCAACCAATAGACCTCGGAGTAGGTGAGTGTTTCGACAAGGTATTTACGCCATGTGCAGAAGGAGGATTCTGGGACGTAGCCATAGCCAACCTTCGATATGGACTGCAGATCAATTTTGGCTGGGCCATAGAGCACGGACGCTTCACTCAGACACTCATGCTCTTTATTGTCGGCATGTTGCTCGGCAGAAAACGACTGTTCCTCAACGAAGGTAGCAATCTCAGGTTCTGGAAGAATGTCATTATCCGCTTCTCATTGCCGATGTTTGTATTTATGCAGTTGTTGCTCAACACTACAAACTTCGGAGAGATGCAGATCTGTGTTGGTCAAGGACTTGAGACGCTCCTCGCGGCATGGAAGAATGTTGCTATGGCATCATTTTATGTTGCAGGAATAACCATTCTATACTACACCACATCTTTGAGAAAAAGCATTGAACATCTTTCATACATTGGCAAGATGAGTCTGACCAATTATCTGTTGCAATCAATAGTTGGTGGATTCATTTTCTATAACTGGGGTTTAGGGCTGCACATAGTGTGTGGACACACATATAGCTTCTGTCTTGGTGTCATCGTCTGTATATGTCTATATTTCTTTTGCAGGATGTGGTGTAAACATTTCCGCAGAGGGCCGCTAGAAGAGCTATGGGCAAAGGCTACAAACATAAAAATGCAATAGGATTGTCATTAGTGTTCAGCAGATAAAAAATAGACTCCCCAATGACGTGTGAAACATGGTGCATATGGGAGCAATTTATGAAATGATTTATGTAGAGAATAGTCCTTTTTAGTAGATTTGAAAAAATAACATAAACGATTGAGAATTATGAAATATAACCACTGTGGACGTAGTGGCCTTATGTTGCCAAAGGTGTCGTTGGGCATGTGGCATAATTTTGGAAGTGCAGACATATATGACAATGCAAAGAAGATATTGCATCATGCCTTTGACGAGGGGGTGACACATTTTGATCTGGCCAACAATTATGGTCCGGTGCCAGGTTCTGCAGAAGAGACACTAGGGCGTGTTCTGAAAGAGGGCTTAGGAACGCATAGAGATGAGATGGTCATTTCGACAAAGGCCGGTTATATGATGTGGGAAGGTCCGTATGGTGATGGTGGATCTAGGAAGTATCTCATTTCCAGTCTTGACCAGAGTCTTAAGCGCATGGGTTTGGAGTATGTTGACATATTCTACCATCACAGACCAGATCCTGATACGCCACTTGAGGAGACAATGTCGGCATTGGATCATATTGTGAGACAAGGCAAGGCCCTTTATGTAGGAATATCAAACTATAAGCCAGCAGAGGCCAAGAAAGCCTTCGAGCTATTGAAGGATATGGGGACGCCATGTCTCATACATCAGGCAAAGTATAACATGTTTGACAGATGGGTTGAGGACGGTTTGCTTGACTTGATAGGTAAGGAGGGCGTGGGCCTTATCGCATTCTCGCCATTGGCTCAGGGACTGCTTACCGACAGATATATAAGCGGCATCCCACAAGGGTCGCGCATGACACACAGTGAGTTCTTGCGTCCGGAGCATCTGACAGACGAAGTGCTCAGTGCCATCAAGGGACTCAATGAGATAGCTCGTGGCAGAGGAGAGACGTTGGCGCAGATGGCTTTGGCGTGGTTGTTGAAAGACCAGAGGGTGACTTCGGTGCTTGTAGGCGCCTCGTCGGTTGAGCAGTTGGACAAGAATTTTGCTGCTGTTGAAAGTCCGGCATTTAGCAGTGAAGAATTGTTGAAAATTGAAAAATTGTTGGGGTAAATAGTCCGAGTGTCGCTTTTTGTTGTTATATTTGCGACCCGCACAAGAGTTTTTTATAGAGTGCTATGGCTAAAGAACACTATAAATATAATCCCGAGTCACTAAGCTATGATGTTGTCAAGCATGGCGTGAAGTATTATGCTTCGCGCATGTTGATGCATTTGTCTGTGGGCGTAGTACTTGGTGTAGGGTTCTTCTTTGCCTACCTCTATTTCTTTGATTCTCCGGAAGAAAAGCAACTCAAGCGCGACAAACATGATCTTCTTGTTCAGTATGATCTGATGAATAAGAAGCTTACTCAGATAGAGGAAGTGCTTGAGGATGTTCACATGAGAGATGAGAACATCTATCGTGTGATTTATGAAGCGGATTCCATTCCTACCTCAATTAGAAAAGCAGGCTTTGGTGGTATCAACCGTTATGAGTCGCTTGAGTCGATGAGCAATTCAGATATGGTGATAGCGACGGCCAAGCGTCTTGATGTTATAGCCAAGGAGCTTTATGTGCAGAGCGTATCGTTTGATGAGATCATTGATTTGGCGAAGCGAAATGATGAACTCATCAAGTGTATTCCTGCGATTATGCCGCTCAATAACCGAGATCTGTCACGTACAGCTTCGGGCTGGGGCTGGCGAATTCATCCTATCTACAAGATTAAGAAATTCCATGAGGGCATGGACTTCTCTGCCCCTACAGGTACGGAGATATATGCTACCGGTGATGGCGTGGTGACTACGGTGCAGACATCATTCAGCGGATATGGCAAGCATGTGAAGATTGATCATGGCTTTGGCTATACGTCTATATATGCTCACATGAGCAAGTTCAACGTGAAGCCTGGCCAGAAGGTTAAGCGTGGTGATGTTATCGGTTTTGTTGGTTCGACAGGTACATCGACAGCTCCTCATCTCCATTATGAAGTCATGGTAAAGGGCAAGAAGGTAAACCCTCAGCTCTATTATTTCCAGGAGGATCTTGCTCCAGATGAGTATGACCGCATGGTAGAGATCTCTACCAATACCAATAAAACATTTGACTAGTAGAAGGAGGACTTTATGGATCGACAGGCTATTGTTGAAACGTTTAAGCCTCTTGTCAAGAACAAGTATGCGATTACTGTGTTCTGCTTCGTCATGTGGTTGACGTTTGTTGACCAGGATACCCTGTATGTCAGATATACCCTTAACAAACAGGTGCGCCAGCTAGAGGCAGAGCGAAATGGCTTGCGGAAAGATATTGAGCAGACGAGACGAAAGATGGATGAGCTGAAGAGTGACAAGGCAGCTTTGGAGAAATTTGCTCGAGAGGAGTATTTTATGAAGAAGTCAGATGAAGTCATATTTATAGTGAAAGACTGATAATCAGATTTTGTAAGCTGAAAATGAACAAGACTGTTTCTATATTACACTCATTGTCTATGGGTGTTGCCCTTATGGGTGTAGTTTCCTATATACTTGGTTTTGAATATGGCTGGTTAGCATTGGCTGTTGGTGCCTTTGTGCTTTTTCTAGTCAGATTATATGTCAGGGCAAGAACAACAGACAAGAATCAGATGCGTCTGTTGTCGATTATGATGTTTGGTGCGGTGTTGTTGCTCAGTGCTGCATATCTGATGTATAGTGGACGTCATTACTGGGTTATTCCACTTATGATTGATGCGTTGGTTGAGTTCTATGTGAGCTATCGTATGCGTGGATAGTTATTAGGAATGAACGACTCTAATCACTATAATATACTTGAGGTTCAGACAGAGGCTGACCTCCGCCGCTTCGTAGAGTTTCCATTTCGTTTGTATTCGGATGATGCCATGTGGGTGCCTCCGATGAAGAACGAAGAGATGGGTATGCTCCGTCCGTCGGATAACCCCTCGTTTAGTTTCTGCGATGTTCACATGTGGATGGTCCAGGACGCTGATGGCGTATGTGTTGGACGAATAGCCACCATAATCAATAGAGTGTGGCAGCAGAAGACGGGACTCAACTATGGGAGAATATCGCGTTTTGATGTCATTGATTCGCAAGAAGTCGCTAACCTGCTGCTTTCTACGGCAGAGGATTATTTGCGAGGAAGAGGAGCGGAGGCCGTTCATGGTCCTCTTGGCTTTTCTAATCTCGACCATCAGGGAATACTAGTTGAGGGATTTGAATGGATGCCGTCGATAGGGTCGGAGTATAGCAAGGAGTATTATCATCGTCTGATAGAAAACTACGGATATACAAAGGAGAAGGATTGGATAGAGTTTCGCCTGACATTCCCCAAGCAGTTGCCCGAGAAGTCGCTGAGGGTAGCGGAGGCTATCGAAAGCAGATATGGACTGAAGTGCAAGTCGTTTGAGTCGAAGGCAGAACTGCATAAGGCTGCGCCCGTTATTTTTGATCTCTTCAATGATGCGTTCAGTAGTCTGTTTGGCACCTATCGTTTTGACAGGTCGATAATGCAGTTTTATATAAAGAAATACATGCCAGTGCTCGTGCCGAGGTATGTCAAAGTCGTGGAGCGAAAAGACGGAAGTCTTGCAGGCTTTATCATAGCAATGCCTTCGTTGTCGAGAGCCATGCAAAAAGCAAAAGGCAGTGTATGGCCTTTGGGTTGGTGGCATGTAATGAAAGCCCTGAAGCATCCTACGGAGGTCGATCTGCTGTTGACAGGTGTAGCACCCGAGTTGCAGAAGATGGGTGTAGCATCATTGCTGATGAATGCGCTATGGAAGACCGCGCATGAAGATGGAGTAGAGTTTGTGGAGACGACAGGAATGTTGGAGGATAATAAGGTTGCCATACAGATGTGGAAGACGTTTGAATATATACAGCATAAACGTAAACGTTGCTATATAAAACACTTGACCGATTAATTATACAGATATGAGTTCTATTTTGGGAGATAAACGAGGACTCCTTTTTCTGGAGTTGAAGGATTATTTCTTCATTAGTTTGGGTGTGGTGCTCTATTCATTGGGTGTCACGTTGTTCATGTTGCCATATGGCCTTACGACAGGCGGTGTGGCAGGTATATCATCAATCATTTATTATGCCACTGGTGTAGAGATACAGGTGACATATATCGCGATAAACGCAGTGTTGCTTGTTGTCGCGATAAGAGTGCTGGGCATGCGCTTTTGCCTTAAGACCATTTATGCCGTTTTGTTGCTTACATTCGTGCTTTGGCTTTTTCAGCGAATCATTGAGGTGCCAGACGAATTGAATGAAGGAGCGATGAAGTTGCCTCGTCTTATCGGCGAAGAGTCGTTTATGGCCTGTGTCCTTGGTGCTATAATATGTGGAGTCGGTTTGGCCGTGTGCTTTGAGAACAACGGTTCTACGGGCGGTACGGATATCATTGCGGCGATAGTCAGCAAGTATAGAGCAGTGACATTAGGTTCGGTTATCATGGCATGCGACGTAGTCATCATATCATCGTGCTATTTTGTATTCCATGATTGGTTCAGAGTGATATATGGCTTTGTGATGCTTTTCACGTGCTCAATGACGCTCGATTATTGCATACGACGCAGAAGACAGTCGGTGCAGTTTATGATATTTTCGCGAAATCCGGCAGCTATAGCCGACGCGATAGTCAAGACAGGTCATGGAGCCACTATGCTCGACGGAACGGGATGGTACACACATACGGACAGAAAGGTAGTTATTTCCATCATCAGGCAGCGTGACCAGGCTATGATACAGCGCATGATAAAGCAGATCGACCCATACGCATTTGTTAGCCTTTCCGATGCAAGCGAGGTGTGGGGAGAAGGCTTTGACAAGATGAAAGTCAGTTCGAAGCAAGGTGACAACAGGAAGGTTCTTGTGTTTGCCACAAATAGTGCGCGTAAACTGGCTGAGGCGAGAGCCATATTTGGAGATAGATATGATGTCAGGTCCCTATCGGATATAGGCTGTCATATTGATATACCAGAGAATGAATCGTCATTGCAGAACAACGCCTTGCTCAAAGCGCGTTTTGTGAAGCAGTTCTATGGATTTGACTGTGTAGCAGATGATACAGCTTTGGAGTGCAAGGCTTTAGGCGGCTTGCCAGGAATATACTCAAGAAACTACGCTACAGCAGATGAGGAGCAGATGCGTAAGGGTGAGAATAGCATAGCGTCTATGGCAGAATGGGATGAGCAGGCATCGAAGGAGATGCTCGAGATATTGCATAACAAGAGCGGTAATTTCACGGGCAAGATGACGGAACGCAATTATCAGCCTAATGTCGCAAAGCTTTTGGCTGATATGGAAAGTGCAGATGACAGAAGTGCGACAATTCATACGGTCATTGTATTCATTACAGGTGATTATGAAGATCATTCTACATGGCGCACGCAGACATTTGAAGGAATGCTCAATGGAACAATAGCCAAGGAGGCTTCGAGTGATTCAGTAGATTCGTTCTTCTATGATTCGGTGTTTATTCCTGATGGCTTCGATTGCACATATCAGGAGCTAAGCTTCGATGTCAAGAATCATATCTCTCAGAGAGCGATAGCCATAAGCAAACTGAAGGCCTCGTTAGAAAGTGAGAGCAAATAAAGAAAAACCGTGGGTTAGTTGTTTTTGTGAAATAAAACGATTAATTTTGCGCCGTTTTTCATAGGAAAGACATAGTTCGTGTGATGGGAAATTAAGCATACCTCTTATAGTAGGTGGAGGGATCAGCGATGTGACTGATACTGAAACGGAGACGAGCTTGTATTTTTACAACACTTAATTTTGAGTAACACATTAATAATTAAAAATTCAAATGCAGACATTTGACATTAAGGGCTCAAAGAGAGTCGCAGGTGGCAAGAAGGCAGCTAAGGTGCTTCGTGGCCAGGGTCTCGTACCATGTATCATTTACGGTGGTGCAGAGGAAATCGCTTTCTCAGTAGATGAGGAGCAGTTCCGTAATCTTATCTTCACTCCAAACATCTACATCGTTAACGTAGATATCGATGGTAAGGTTTACAAGGCAATCTTGAAGGATCTTCAGTTCCATCCAGTATCAGACAAGCTTCTTCATGTTGACTTCCTCGAGGTATCAGATGATAAGCCTGTAACAATTGCTCTTCCTATCAGCATCACTGGTAACAGCGAAGGCGTTAAGGCAGGTGGTAAGCTTCAGGTTGAAATGCGTAAGCTTATCGTTAAGGGCTTGATCAAGGACCTTCCTGATGTATTGACAGTAGATATCACTAACCTCGGTCTTGGCAAGGTATTCAAGGTACAGGATCTTTCATTCCCTGGTCTTGAGTTGCTCAATGGTAAGGCAGCGGTTGTAGTATCAGTTCGTATGACACGTGCAGCTAAGTCTGCAGCCGATGCAGCAGCAGCTGGCAAGTAATCGTGTCCTGACGGATTAATACGATAATATTCAAATCCCCGGAGTTTTTACTTCGGGGATTCTTTTTTGTCATAGTCGTAAGTTGGTGTGGCTTGCGTGTTGATCCAGACTTTGTTTGTGGTCAAAAAGGATATATATGTTGAAATAGTGCTATTTAAGTCGTTGCTATTTGTTATATTTGCATAATTATTATGCATAAATAGAAATACGATGAAAATAGCACTTGTAGGATACGGCAAGATGGGTAAGATGATTGAAGAGATTGCCGTAAGCAGAGGTCATGAAATAGTATGTAAGATAGATATCAACGAGTCGGGCTCATTCGATTCAAAGGAATTCGAGTCGGCTGATGTCGTAATAGAGTTTACAGTTCCTAAGGCTGCCTATGAGAACTACATGAAGTGCTTTGAGAAGGGTAAGGCGGTTGTCAGCGGAACAACTGGATGGACAGATAGATTGCCAGAGATCAAGGAGATGTGCAAGGATGGCAAGCAGACATTCTTCTATTCTTCGAATTTCAGTCTTGGTGTGAACATATTCTTTGAAATCAACCGTAGATTGGCTGAGATAATGAATCAGTTTGACAACTATGATGTGAATATGGTAGAGACGCATCATATACATAAGTTGGATGCTCCTAGTGGAACTGCAATCAGCCTTGCTGATGATATTGTTGCAAAGCTTGACCGCAAGACATCATGGAACCTTGGTCCTGAGTACAAGAAGGAGTCGGTTCAGATAGCAGCGATCCGTGAAGGTGAAGTGCCAGGTATTCATAGTATAAAGTATGTTTCTGATGTTGATTCGATAGAAATAACACATAATGCCAAGACTCGTCGAGGTTTTGCGTTTGGAGTTGTGCTAGCAGCAGAATATACGAATGGCAAAAAGGGGTTCTTGGGAATGAGCGATATGCTTAAGTTCTAATTAAGTTGGATAATAATCTTAGGATAAAACAGAATGAAAAAGATTGATTTTAGCGAGATAAGTCTCAGGCAATGGTGTATAGGAATATCGATGACTATATTGTTCCTGCTCCTTGTTTTGTGGATAGGCAACTGGTGGTTGCTTCTGTTGACTCCTTTAGTTGTCGACTGCTATCTGACCAAGATCTTGCCATGGGATATACTGAAGGTTGATAGAAATGGTAATCGTAGAGGTGGTATATGGGAATGGATAGATACTATTATCTTTGCATTGTTTTGGGTTTATCTAATCAATCTGTTTCTTGTTCAGATGTATAAGATTCCTTCAAGTTCGCTTGAAAAGAGTTTGCTTGTTGGTGATCATCTTATGGTTAGTAAGGTGAGTTATGGTCCTAGGATGCCCAATACACCTCTCTATGTACCAATGACTCAGAATGTTCTGCCATTTGGAAACATTAAGTCTTATTTAGATTGGCCATTATGGGGTTATCATAGACTTGCGGGATTGGGTAATGTGGAGAGAAAGGATATTGTTGTGTTTAATTTCCCTTGTGGAGATACGGTTTGTATAAACATGCCAAATCCTGATTACTACTCGATAATACTCATAGAAGGCTCTAATTTAGTGAAGCAGCATCAGGAGTTGATATTGGGCAAGACATTTAAAAACTCGTGGGAGAGAAATCATTTCATAAACGACTTGGGTCGCCAGAGAATATGGACAGCAAAGGATGCGTTGGGCGGTATAGTATGGCGCCCAGTTGACAAGAGAGATTGCTATGTGAAACGTTGCCTTGGCTTGCCGGGAGATACTCTTGAGATACGTCATAATGTAGTATATGTTAATGGTGAAGTGTTGGAGGATGCTCCAGAAGTTCAGCATAACTATGCTATCAAGACCAATGGTATAATTCTTAATGACAGATTCTTCGAGCAGTTGGGGATATCTAAAGAAGACAGGCTTGGTGGTGGTGTAGGACCGCATTATTTCTTGCCATTGTCTCGTGAAAAGGCCGAGATCGTAAGAAAGATGCCAACGATTGAAAGCATAGAGATTGATGAGGAGAAGCCAGATTCAATGGGTTTGAGCGTATTCCCATTCAGTACTGATTATCCATGGAGCCGCGACAACTATGGTCCGATATGGATGCCAAAGAAGGGTGTGACAATAACTCTTGACAGCAAGAATATATTGCTTTATGAGCGTATCATAACATCGTATGAGGGACATACTCTTGACTATAAGAATGGCAAGATATATGTTGATGGGAATGAGACTACAGAATACACCTTCGCAATGGACTACTATTGGATGATGGGTGATAACCGTCATAAGTCGGCCGACTCTAGATATTGGGGATTCGTTCCAGAGGACCATGTGTTGGGCAAGCCGTTGCTTGTGTGGTTGTCTCTTGATCCAGACAAGAGCTTCTTGAGCAGTATTCGTTGGGATAGGTTTTTCATGACTGTTGAGTAAAACAACATTAGTGTGAAGACGCCGTTCGTTCCGAGAAGATACAGGAAGGTCATATATGTATTGGCGTATGTCACTATTGTGGCCCTTGTGTTGACCCTGTGGCTTGTTGATGTGAGATGGTTGGTGACACCAGATGGTGGCAAGGGCGTGTTTGTCGTCAAGAAGTCGTTTACAGGTCACTATGTAATGTCGAGCAGAATTGCTGTAAATGTCAAAGATGCTGAAGGTGCAGATGTCGCATACGTGGCACGCCTTGTAGCCAAGAGTGGTGATGAGGTTTCTGTAGCGGGCGGATATGTGACTGTCAACGGTAGCCGAATAGATGAGCCAGATGCCGCTGTGTGCAGTTTTATAGTGTCTGATAATACGTCTTATAAGATTCTGCACGAGATGGAGCGTTTGACCGGTGAAAAGGTCGGCGTGTGTGATACAGTTGTATTCAGGTTGTCTTCTATTAAAGAGGGTATGGAGCGTTATCTCCGAGTGCCTACCTTGAAGAACATTCCCGATGTGAGATTGTATCCATACAGGGCAGAGGTGCATTGGAACGGGTATAATTGGGGTCCGATAAGACTTCCGAAAAAAGGTGATAAGATAACTCTTGACCTTAAGAATGTTGTTGTTTATGGAGACCTTATCCGCAGGTATGAGGGTAGGGATGTTGAGATAGATGGTAGTGAATATGTATTTGCAGAAAGCTATGTCTGCACGATAGATGACAATAGAGATGTGTCTGCCGATAGTCGTTATTATGGATTGGTGCCAGAGAGTAGGGTGCTGGGCAACATAGCGACGAGATTATGGTAGCATATATAATAGAATATTAGGCAAAGATCATAATATATGAAGATGAATAAGATCCATTTGATATTGCTCATGTTGACGGTAAGCTGTTCGGTGGCTACTGCACAGAGAATGTCACGTCAGAGTTACATTGATTTCTACAAGCAATGGGCCATAAATGAGATGGAGCGAGTTGGTATTCCTGCCAGTATAACATTGGCTCAAGGTATATTAGAGTCGGATTGTGGCAACAGTGTGCTTGCTACAGAAGGCAACAATCACTTTGGTATAAAGTGCCATTCTGACTGGTCTGGTGAAACTATGTATCATGATGATGATAGAAGCCAGGAATGTTTCAGAAAATACTCGTCAGCATACGACTCCTTTAAAGATCATTCTGACTTTATAAAGCAGAAGAGCCGTTATGCCAGCCTTTTCTCTCTTGATAAAAATGATTACAAGGGTTGGGCATACGGATTGAAAGCGGCTGGTTATGCAACCGATCCGTCATATCCTACAAAGCTTATTGCCATTATCGAAGAGATGGGACTCGATGTCTATGACAACTGTGATGCTACATCATCTGCAGAGAATGCTCACGAATATACATACGACATAAATGCAGGCAAGGTCGTCAGGAACAGTGGCAATACCGATTCAAGGCCTAAGGTCAAGAAAGACGTGTCGTTTACTATCAATCCTTTCCATGAACATACTGTTGAGTATAACAATGGTGTAAGATACATAGCAGTAATAGGTGGTGATACGTTTGAAGGCATTGCTCGTGAATTCCATCTCATGGTGAGTGAACTTCTTGCATATAATGATCTTGATGCAACGGCAGATATCTCATCAATTAAGTATCTGTATATACGTTCTAAGAGGAACAGGGCACATCCTGATTGCCAGACACATGTTGTCAAGGAGGGAGATACATTATGGAGCATAGCTCACAAATATGGTCTTAAGCTGCGTAAGCTTAGAAAGTTCAACCATCTGTCGGTTGGCGATGAGATTAATGTCGGCGATGAGTTGAATCTGAGACGTTCGAAATAAATTGTCTGATATAATAAAGAAAGGAGGTGGCCTTAAGGTCGCTTCCTTTTGCTTTGAGCAAATAAATAAGGCCGCATTGTTAGTGCGGCCTTATTCGTTTGTATGGATAATATGCTTGTTATTTGTATGCCTTGAGGCTCATGTCGAGGCTGCTCACGTGATGTGTGAGAGCGCCTACAGAGATATAGTCAACTCCACATTCTGCATAGTCGCGTAGTGTCTCGAGGGTAATGCCACCTGAAGACTCTGTTTCGCACTTGTGGTTGATTATCTCTACTGCTTTCTTGGTTGTAGGGATGTCGAAGTTGTCGAGCATGATGCGGAACACTCCACCAGCATTGAGAGCAATCTGCAGTTCATCAAGGTTGCGTACTTCAACTTCAATCTTGAGATCCTTGTTGTTTGCCTTGATGTAATCCTTAGCTCTCTGTATAGCCTGAGCCATGCCACCTGCAAAATCATTGTGGTTGTCCTTAAGCATTATCATGTCGAACAATCCTATACGATGGTTTACGCCACCGCCAATCTTTACGGCAAGCTTGTCGAGCAGACGCATGCCAGGGGTAGTCTTACGTGTGTCGAGAACGTGAGTGTTTGTGCCTTCAAGACGCTTGACATATACGTTGGTTGCGGTTGCAATGCCGCTCATGTGCTGCATTATATTGAGGACGAGACGTTCAGCTAAAAGGAGTGAGCGTGTGTGTAGTTCTACTCTAAAGGCTATATCACCTTTCTTTACTGCTGTGCCGTCGTCTATAAGTTTCTCGAATTTAACCTCAGGATCGAGTTTCTTGAATACTTCATAGGCTACATCAACGCCTGCCAATATACCATCTTCCTTTATGATGAGCTGTGCCTTGTCGATGGCTTCAGCTGGAATACAGCATAATGAAGAGTGGTCGCCATCACCTACGTCTTCGCGGATGGCGTTGTCGATGAACTGGTCTAGATACTTCTGAAAATCAGTCATTGTTGTATAAATCGTTAATTGTTATTTCTTTGAATTACAGGTTAGTTTCCTCTACTCTCAACTGATGGATAAGTATCGTGTCATCATGTTTTTGAGTAAGGATGAATAGCCTATGTTGTATGCCGTTGCCCTTGATTGACCCGATAGTCAATGTTGATGGAGGCATGTTTCGTTCATGCTCTATTGTGAACTGTGGGTTGACGATAGAAGACAAGTATTCCAGGAGGATAACCTCGGCTTGTTTTTTAGAGTAAATGTGTGAAGTGCCCTGAGGCATCGTAATCTCTACTGTATTGTTGAGATGAACGGCTAGTTGAGCAGCGTTCCCTGCAGATATTGACTCGTAGATGCTGACGGGCATTGTATATTGCCATTCGGTCTCTGTGTTTTGTGCGTTTATGCAAGGCGTTAGGCAATAAGCGATGATACCTATTATATAGGTTATATATGTTTTACTGAAGTTTTTCATTTCTCTACAAATGTAATTCGTTTTTTTGTATGGTGTTTTATTCTACAGCAAAAAGTTGTCCAAACTTGTTCGTTTGTTTCTCAATATTTGTTGTTTTATTAATTTTGCTGCAAAAAATATAGTTATGAAGACAGTTTTGTTGGCTATAGGTAAGACTGATGAGGAGTATCTGGAATATGGAATAAAGAAATACTCTGAGAGAATAGGCCATTATGCTCCCTATGAGATGAAGATTCTGCCAGATGTTAAGCGTGGAAAACAGATAAGTGAGGCTCAGCAGAAGAAGCAGGAGGGGCAGATGATATTGAAAGAGATTGTGGGAGGTGATGTCCTTGTTCTTCTTGATGAGGCTGGTAAGGAATATACCTCAAGAGGTTTCTCGGAGTTTTATCAGCAGATAGCTAATTCTGGTGCGAAGAGACTGGTCTTTGTTATTGGTGGACCATACGGTTTTTCTGATGACGTCTATGCGAAGTGTCAGTATAAGATATCGCTCTCTAAGATGACTTATTCACATCAGATGGTTCGCCTTATTTTTACAGAACAGCTTTATAGGGCGCATACAATCATAAGGGGCGAGCCGTATCACCATGATTGATTATTTATATATAACCAACTGCGCTACGCCTCGTGTTCTTATCTTACGAAACGATCGATATATTCGCCAAAAGCGTTGTCGTTTCTTTGAACAATAGCCTTATTGTGGTTGTCGAATTCGCTTTGCAGTCTATCGTATTCCTGCTGTATCTTTTCAAGGTCTTCGCTTGTCGCACGTTTCATCTGCTTATTGAGTGCCACAAGAATGCTATCTGTCTTGTATTTGTAGTCGCGCCAAGCCTGTAGTGAGTCGTTAAGAGAAGTTCCCTTCGCTGTACTGCGTTTGTTGAGTGTTACCCATACATGTCCAGGCTCTTTGATGCAGATAAGTTTGTCAACAAAGAGTCGCATCATAGGACGCATACGTATTTCGCATATTTCAGGGATGTCAACATTGCCTTCGAAACGGAAGCGGCCGTTACGTATTATTGCAGAATCTTGTCCGGAAACCGATGAACTGCCAAATGGTACCATGTATATGGTTTCTCCTTCGAAGCTAGTGCCACCATATAAGGTTCCTTCTATAGTATATGTGTTGTCTTTGCTGCAGGATACTAGAAGTAATACAAGTGTTGCTATTACTAGAACTTTATTCATAGTTAGATATTTATAGTTTGTCCACAAAGATAAAAATAATTATAACATGTTTTAACCTTTGGGCGACTATATTTGATGTATTTGTTGCTAATATTTGACGACTATAGGCTCTGATTGTTCATATATGTTCCCCCATTTGTCAACAGGCATGATGTTAAATACATATTTTTGTCGCTTTTCGTTAGTACTTGGCAATTGATATTGCGTTGTCCCGATAATATCAATTATTTGCTGTTCATTATGATGACCTTTTCTATGTCGTAAGATAATGTAAAACCTTGGTTGTTCACCATTAGGGGTTTCTACGTTCCATTTTAATATCTGGTCATCGCGTTTGATGTCCTTTATGACAGGTCGGCTATCGTTTGATGCATACGACAGTTGAGGGGTAAGTGACGGCTGAGGATAGATTTCCTCTCTCAAAACGTCTTCCAGTCCCAGTATGTTCCTGTTGAATTGTCGATAGCTGAAGAAGATGCTGCCCGACAGGTCATTATGTTGTCTTACTTTAGTTATTTGCGAAGGCATTTCGTTTTTGTTCTCCCATGGTTTGCCATAGGCGTTGATCTTGAATACGGCATGACCTATATATACATGTGCCTTCCCGTTGCAGGCGTTGGCCCACCACTCAGCCAGTTTGTCGAAATCCGCAGCTTTGTTGCCAGATTCCCAATATATCTGCGGTGCAACATAGTCAAGCCAACCGTTATCGGCCCAGTCCAGTATGTCAGCATATAAAATGTCGTAGTCAGTTATACCAGCACGAGTGTCGCTACCTCTATCATCATCACTTTTGTTTCTCCATACACCAAACGGACTAACGCCAAATTTCACGTAAGGTCTTATGCTCTTTATTACGGAAGAGACAGAGTCGATTACAGTGCTTACATTTTTGCGTCTCCAGTCGGCGAGTGAAAGTTGCATAGGATTGTTTTCTGCAAATGACTTCGCATCGTCGAACAGTTCTCCTTTGACAGGGTATGGATAGAAATAATCGTCAAAGTGTATGCCGTCTATATCATATTTCTCTACTATTTCGCTAATGATATCAAGTATATAAGCCCGAGCTTCTGGTAGTCCAGGGTTTAGATATTGCTTATCGGCATACGTTATTGTCCATTCTTCGTGTGTCTTAGAAATATGGTTGTCGGCCGTTGGGAAATCCGGCTTAGGAGTGACACGGAAAGGGTTGATCCAAGCATGCAGTTCTAGTCCGTTTTGATGTGTTATGTCAATCCAATATTGTAAAGCATCAAAGTCTTCAGGCAGGTTATTGTTGCTGCCGATCAGATATGATGTCAACGGCTCATATTTAGATGGGTATATTACGTCAGATGAAGGCCTTACCTGCAGAAAGATAGTATTCAGTCCCATCTGCTTAGCTCTTGTCACAATAGTACGCGCCTCTCGCTCTATGGATTCCACCGAGAGACCTGATGACGATGGCCAGTCAATGTTATTGACGACCGCGACCCATATACCTCGCATTTCGCGGTTGGGCATTATGTCAGCGGGGTTTGCAAGTGTTTGGGTATATATTTGTGTTATGCTGAATATGCACATCAGCATTGTGGTTAATAGCCTTGTCCAAGTCATTACTTTTGTCTTGAGGTTCATAGTTGCGAATTTATCTCTTCAATGTAGCCAAGTACTTCTTCCTTGCCTATTTCTTTGGCTGATGAGGTGATAAAATAGCGTGGCATCTCTTCCCATTCTTCGAGCATCTTTTCCGTGTAACGCTTGGTATGTGCCTCTATTTCTGCCGGTTTCAGTTTGTCGGCTTTTGTGAAGATGATAGAGAATGGAACACCTTCTTCTCCAAGCATTTGCATAAATTCCATGTCAATCTTCTGTGGCTCATGTCTTATATCAACAAGTACAAACAGGCAAGTGAGCTGTTCGCGCATCAAGACATAGTCAGTTATGAGATGCTGAAACTTGTCTTTTATGGACTTAGATACCTTGGCGTATCCATATCCAGGTAAATCGACAAGATGCCATTCGTTGTTAATGACAAAGTGATTGATCAGCTGTGTCTTACCTGGTGTTCCAGATACTTTTGCAATGTTATGCTGGCATAGCATATTGATGAGAGACGACTTGCCCACGTTAGAACGGCCTATGAAGGCATATTCCGGCAAGTCGCTGTTAGGGCAGCCTTTTACATCGCTGCTGCTCATCAGGAATTCTGATTTGGTTATAATCATCTCTTGTTAGTTGTTGTCAGTTGTATGTTATTATGCTTCTTTTACTTCCAGAAATAATCTTTCCACTCCGTCAGCATCACGTATTATCTTTGCATTTTTCATACAAGGTAGCTGCTCCGGATCAGGGAGAATCTCATCGAATTCGATATCCTCATCTGGTAGAATAAGAAGCGATTTGACTTTTTTACTGAAATCACCAAACTGACCGTCGAGGTTGATGACTATCTCCTCTATGTCGGAAATAGAGTCGCTACTAGGCATCATATAGATGCCATTGTTGATAGCCTCAAGATAGTAATTCTGAAGGTCGAGTAGGAAGTCTCTGACAGAAAACCCTGCAGGGAGTTTCTGTAGATGTTCAGCCAAGTTGACAATTCCGCTCATGATATGTTTTTTTTGTTGATTTTTAGTTTATTTAATTCGAAGTCCGATAACAAGCACGTCATCTGTCTGCTCGTTGTCACCCTTCCATTCTTTGAAGCTTTTGTCGAGGAATGGCATCATCTCTTTTCCATCCTTTTGGGCTGTTTCTTGGATGAGTCTTGTCATTCGCTGTCGTTTAAGCTTCTGTCCGTCTTCGCCACCAAATTGTGACTCTAGTCCGTCAGTGGTCAGGAATATCGTATCTCCGCTGTTGACGTTTATCTTTTGTGTTGTAAATGGACGTGCTATAAAGGCCTCGTCCAAGTCACCGATTGATCGTTTTACACCATGCACAATATCCAATGTTCCATCATTTCTGGCAATATAGGAATTGTGTCTTGCCAGTGACATCTCTATTTCGCCGGTCGCTTCGTCAATGCATACAATAGACATATCTACGCTGTCGTTGCTTCTGCCATTGCTATTGTTCATGAGAATAGCACGCATGTTGTCATCCAGTGCAGTCATTATTGCAGCCGCGTCCAGTTCGATTCTGCTATATATGTCGTTGAGCATAGTAGAGCATACCATGGCAACAAATGCTCCAGGAATGCCATGTCCTGTTGCGTCGGCACAGCATACTATCAGCTTGTTGCCTATTTTGTTGAACCAGTAGAAGTCGCCCGAAATGTGTGCGCATGGTCTATAGTAAACAAATTGACTGCTTAGAGCCGGACTTTCCAACATTGAATCTGATGGTAGGATATCGTTTTGGATGCGGCTAGCATATTCAATCTCCTTGTTAAGTCGTTCGTTTGTTCTCTCCAGTTCGATCTTCTGAGACTGTAGTATAGTAGTTCGTCTCAGCACCTCATGCTGAAGTATAAGATTTTGCTGGTGTATAGCCTTCTCTCGTTCCTTGATCATATCAACAGCAATTCTCAATGCAACGATGATAGAACCGATGACGGCGAATATAATGACAAACAGCCATATTGAATGCCAGAATGCAAGGTCTTCAATACGTGATTGTTTTTGATTGATTCTGATGCTGTTGGTCATTATGGTAGTGTCACGCTGGTGAGCCATATCGCGATAAGCAAAGTTGTGGCTGATGACCTCTGCTCTGATAGAGTCAGATGTACTAGAAGCCAAGCGTCTGTATTTGTACGACTCTTTGAAGTTATTTGATTTGAAGTAGAAATCGCTGATGAGCTTCATTCTACGAGCGCCCATTTCGACAGAGTTGTTGCATATCTTTGTTATAGACTCGTCGAACAGGATCTTACGTGCACTATCAAGTTGGTTGTCATGAATGAGTGACTCCGTATGTATCAGATATGCTAGACCCAGTTGACCCTTGATATTGTTGAGTTTAGCAGTTTCAAGGAATCTGTTGATGTAGTATCTTGCAGAGTCAAACATGTTGATGCTCATGTAGTACTCTCCCAGCTGGCTTAGTGCGTTGTTGTATCCGTTCTCTATGAGATAAGGGTCGTTTACATCCTTTCGCAGATTTCCTACGCAAGCTTCAACTCGCTTTGTGTCCTTCTCGTAGCGGGCCTGGTTCATTTCAGCTATGTCAACAAGATATCGTGCAAGCTTGTCGTTCGGACCAACTAGACGTTTCATTGTGTTGAGATAAATGTCAGCGTCATCTGTGTTGCCTAATGACAGGAATATGCCATGGAGCTTGTTGCAGATATTGAAACGAGACTTGACGTCTTCTGGGTCGCAATAGTTCAGCATATCTCTATATCCGTCTATTGCCGAGCCGAAGTTGCCGTTATACTCCTCGTTAAGCATCATATCCATCATGCAGCTGATGTATGTCTGCTTGTCTCCGGTCTTCTTGGCTATTGTTGCAGCTCGTGAAAGCTGACGTATAGCCTCGCTGAAGTTTTCCTCCTTTATGAGTACGTCAGAATATAGAGTGAGCGCCTTCATCTTGTCAGTCAACAGAGTGTCGCTCGTGCTCTTTGTCGTATCATAGTGATTTATAGCCTGTAAGAGCAAGTTTTTGGTAATCCCTATGTTTCCTATTAAGAAATGACTTTTGGCCAGGTTCGTCTGTATTCTTGCTCTGATGTCCTTATTGGCTGTCTTCATGTATGCCTGCAGCTGGAGTGATATAGCTCCTGCAGGGTTTGATGTATTGAAGAGAGAGTCTGCCTTGTGCAAAAGAGAGTCGACGACAGACAGCTTGCCAGCCTCAGGGGCTTTAGCGCCATCTGAACATCCTATTGCTATGAATAAGACTGATAACAGCAATATGTATATAACTCCTCGCACTATTCTCATAATTCTATGCCTACTATTGAATAGTCATCAACCTGTTCGTTTCCGTCCAGCCATACCGACAGGGCATGTTGTATTTTATTGTCACGATTCTCTATACTTTCCGAAAGACTCTTGGTTATTATCTCCATGAACTTTTTAGGAGTCAGCTTATCGCCATATACACCTCCTGGCAAAGAATAAACGCCGTCAGTATATAGATAGAAAGAGTCGCCTTTCTGGTAATCATAGAAAGCATCGGTGAATTTCTCTGCAACATTAGCATATCCCACTCGACGTACATCGCCTGTGATGTGGATCATATCTTCGCCGATCTTCAGGATCATGTTCTGATGGGCTAGAGATATGTTCAGCTTATGCTCTTTGGTGTTTACAATCACTATCGAGGCATTCATCGAGTCGCTTCTCCTTATATCTGGCATCATGTTGTGTAGTGCTGCGTCGAGGTCGCTGAGCAGTTCTGATGCTACGAATGTTTCTCTGTTGCGTGTGATGTCGCTCAAGAGAGTGAGGCCCACCATTGTCATCATGGCACCAGGCACGCCATGTCCAGAGCAGTCAGCACAGCATACCACAAGATTGTCGCCGAATGTCCTGAACCAGTAGAAGTCACCGCTGACAACATCAACAGGCTTGTATATGATAAATGCTCCGGAAATATCATTAGAGTTCAATTCTGAAGGATCAGGCAAGACGCCGTTTTGTATTACCTGTGCGTATGATTGACTAAGCAAGATGTCAAGGTTTCGTCTGCTGATCTCATCTTTCTGCAGGCGTAGCTGTTTTGTCTGCCTAGTTATTTCGTTCTCGAGATTTTTCTTCTTCTCGATGTTCAGCCTTTGTTTCTCACGTCGCTGGAACCTCGTGATAGATGATTTGATAACCACGATGGTGAGTATTATAACCATCACCATCAATACCGCTGTAATGGTTTTGTATTGTGCCTGTGAAAGATCCTTGTTTTTGCGTGCGAGCGTTATGCCTTGGTTGAGGATTGTTGTGTCGTTGCTGTAGATATTGTTGAGGTCCATTGATCTCTGTTTTGAATAGACCTCCATAGATTCTTCGCGTAGCTTGTCGTAGGCCTCAACCATCAATACCGCATTCTTGTAGTCTCCCTGGTTCTTGTAGATCTGTTCGAGACAGCTGTAGTATGTATATCCCAGTCCAGTGCATCTCTTAAGGTCTTTAGGTATATCTATGTTGTTCAGAATGCTCAATGCTTGGGTATATTGGTGTTTCTCCATAGCTATCCAAGCCTCTATCATGTCTATATGGCTTTGAGTGTAAAGGTTTGAGAACTTGAATGCATTTACGACGTCGGCATTTCTCTTGCAATAGTCTATGTGTTGCTGGGCCACGTCGTATTTCTTCAGATATGTGTTTATCTTGGCGGCTTGCAGGTTGACTTTCCACTTCTCCGTCTTCGAGCCAGTTAGTTCGCTTGTCTGCAATAGTCTTAGTGAACACTCTTGAGCCTCTTCATATCGTCCTGTTGAGATCAGGTAGTCAGCTTTCAGGAGTAGATATCTTGCCTCCAACGTCAAGCTTGTATTGTAGTACTTTTCTTTTTCGATGTTCTTACCCAAATACTCAACCATAGTGTTGGCATGCATCTGTGTGTATATCTTGTATAGCTGAGTTTGAGAGATAAACCTCAATATGTTCAACTTGCTGATCTTTTGGCTGAACTGCAGCACTTCGCGTGCATTGCTGGCCGCATCTACGAGTTTGTTAGCCCTGTAGTATGCTTCAGATTTGAGCATTATAGTATATGCCCTGAAGTATTTGTCGTTGATGCGTTCCGATTGTCTTATGGAGAGGTCGTAGTAGGTGAGTGATTGTTCGTTGTCGGTAAAGAGAGTGTAATTGCCAAGTGAGCTGTATGCCAATGACAACATTCCTATGCCAAATGTGTCTGTTCTGTCATTGAAATATCTTATGACCGAGACGATATCTTCCTTCAGTCCTTTTGCTGTTCCATCAGTTACTTTGATGAACGATTCAATTCCCTTATGTCCGTAGTAGGTATTGCTGTCGCAGATTGAGCGGTAAGCGGCGTCAGCCCACAGTTTAGCTGTGTTAATTCGTCCGTCCATGTAGCAATGTCTGAACGAGTCGATGGCTGCATTGAACACCTCGGTGAGAGGCTGGTGTCCGTTGTTAGGTACACGCGCAGCATTAACCGAGCTTGTGAGCCCAGTTAATAGTAAGATTACGATGCAAATATACCTACACAACTTCATCATGGTTCATTCTGCTTCTGCTACAATTTGCCTTTCCAGACAAACATCTCCGGACCGAATTCAATGTTTGGTTCTTCTTCGAAAAGTCCAAACACCGACGAACCGCTTCCAGACATAGAAGCATATAATGCTCCTTTTACGTAGAATGACTCTTTAAGTTGCTTAATTGAAGGATATTCTGCAAAAACCGATTCCTCAAAATCGTTGACAAGAAGATCTTTCCATTCTGACACCGGTTTTTTGATGATGTCCTTGATGGAAATCTCAGGATAATGAGGCTTTACTTTGCTGTATGCTATCTTTGTTGGGACAGAAACTGGAGGCTTAACGAGAACAATCCAATACTTGCTCAAGTCGAGTTCTATTGGTGTCAAAACGTCGCCTATACCTGTTGCGTATGAAGGCTTGTTGTCGATGAAGAAAGGACAGTCAGCTCCTATCTTGGTCGACAATGTCTTAAGTTCTTCGTCGCTTAGACCCAGAGACTGCAGGGCGTTGACATGTTTCATCACAAATGCAGCGTCGGACGATCCGCCTCCAAGTCCAGCTCCTGTTGGGATAACTTTGTGCAGATGCAGTCCTACGGTAGGAATTTCTCTCACCTCACGTAGTTTGCGCAAAGCTTTAATGCATAGGTTCTGTTCAGGGTCGCAGTCGACGATGTTGCCGCTGCTTTGCCAGATATATTCGCTTTTCTCGTCTTCTGGGAAGATGATTTCTAAGGCGTCAGAAAGTCCGATAGGGTAGAATATGGTTTCAAGGTTGTGATAACCATCTGGGCGCTTTTCGACAATGTTAAGACCTAGGTTGATTTTTGCATTTGGGTAGACAAGCATATTTTAGCTTTTTTATTCAGTTACTTTATGCCGTAAGTGCAATGGATGTGTAGATTGTTTTTGAGGAGATTGGCCTTGGGATTCTACTTCGTTATCCTCTCGCTATCCTCTCGGTATCCCGTCGATATCGCTTCGATATTCCATAGTTGGGAATATATACATCTTAATGCGATATGATTTAGTGAACCAATTTTGCAAAAACAAAGTATTCCAATGAACTTGCGTAATAAGACAAAGATATAAAAAAAGTTAATGAAATGATGTGTCCAGTATGCGAAAAAAGCTATTCTGTATAATAGATTCGCTTGACTCTTCGGCCTATTCCCGTCATTATCTCGTATGGGATGGTTCCTATCTTGTCGGACATCTCCCAAACAGGGTTTTCGTCGCCGAATAAGGTTACGATATCGCCTACTCGTGCTTCTGGTATGTCAGTTACGTCTACCATGCAGATATCCATGCAAACATTGCCTGCTATAGGGGCTTTCTTGCTGCATATAATAACCTCTCCGGTACCGTTGCTCAATCGTCGGTCAAGTCCGTCTGCGTATCCTATTGGAACGACGGCTATTAGCGAGTCCCTCTTTAATGTAGTCTTGCGGCTATATCCCACTGTTTCTTCGGCTTTTACAGGCCTTATCTGTGATATGTAGGACTTTAGTGTTATGACGTTGCGTAGTTTGCTATTGTCGACGGCCGATATGCCATATAGACCTATGCCTAGTCTTACCATTTCATGTTGATATTGTGAGAATCGCTCTATGCCAGCGCTGTTGAGTATATGGCGTATGAAGCTGTATCCCAGTCCCTTCTTGAGTCGGTCTGTTGCAGCTTCAAATATGTCGAGTTGCTGGTGAGTAAAGCTATCGTGCAAAGCTTCGTCGCTTCCTACGAGGTGAGAGAACGACGACATGACTTTCAGATTGCCGCATTCGTTGACAGCCTGTGCAACACTGTCCATGTCGGGCAGTTCAAATCCCGAACGTTTCATTCCAGTATCTATCTTGATATGGATAGGAGCGAGATTGATGTCGAGCTTGCGGGCCATAGCCGAATATTTCTTTATCGACTCTATTGTCGATAGTTCCGGTTCGAGAGTGTTATTGAGCATGACGTCATAGCTATGCTCTTCTGGATTCATCACTACTATTGGAAGCGTGATGCCAGCCTGTCGCAAGTCTACTCCTTCGTCGGCAAAGGCAACACCCAGATAGTCAACGCCCTGCTGTTGCATGAGCTTAGCTATCTCAAACGAGCCAGTGCCGTATGAGTAAGCTTTGACCATGGCAAGAAGTTTTGTTTCTGGCTTCAGGAAGGAGCGGAAATAAGCTATGTTGTGTGCCAACGCGCCTAAGTTGACCTCCATGACAGTCCTGTGGTGCTTCTGCTCCAGAAGACTTGCTATATGCTCAAAATGGAAGCTTCGTGAGCCTTTAAGCAATATCGCCTCATCCTTGAAGTCGGCTGTCGATATGCTATGCAGAAAATCGTCGGTAGTGGCGAAGAACTGGCTACGTTCTATGCCTTTGATAGAGTTGCTAATGTGGTTGCCAATACCTATAAGGCGGCTGACATTCTTCTCTTTGAGTAGCTGACTTACGCGGCAATATAACTCACTGTCACTCAGTCCTGTCTGTTGTAAATCTGACAGTATGACCGTGCGTGACAAACCTTTCTTATCACCCAGGGTATGCAGGCTATCGAGTGCTATTGAGAGCGAGTCGATATCAGCGTTGTATGCATCGTCAATGATAGTGCAGTTGTTGTGGCCGTCTTTTTGTTCCAGGCGCATGCTTATTGATTCTATCTGAGCTATACGTCGCTTGATATTCTGCTGCTCTATGCCCGATGCGAGGCAATAGTTAACAGCGTGCATCAGGTTCTCTTGTGATATGATGTCCTGTAATCTGAAAAGCGATGTAAATGCCTTAGCGTCGGCCATTGACCAGCCAATCTTTTCTGCTTGTGGGAAGTTTGCCTCTATGTATTCGCTCACCATCTTCTGGTCTTTGCAGTAGAATATGCGTTTAGCGTTAGCAGCTATCTGCAGCTTCTCGTGCATTTTCTGTTCGAGCGAAGAGAAGTTTTCCTGGTGTGCTTGTCCTATGTTGGTTATTATGACATCATCGGGCTTTATGATATTTTCAAGCCTCTGCATCTCAGTGCGTTGTGATATGCCAGCTTCTATTATAGCCAGCTCAGTGTCGCTCTCTATGTTCATGAGTGAGAGTGGCACGCCGACCTGGCTGTTGTAAGATCGTGGTGAACGAACAGTTCGCATGTCGCCACCAATGAGTTCCGCCAGCCATTCTTTGACTATTGTCTTGCCGTTTGAGCCCACGATAGCGACCACTCTTGCCTTGCTATTCTGACGTTTCTGCTTTGCTATCTTGTGCAGTTCGTCGAGAGTGTTGTCAACGAGTATGAATTTTGCCTCGGGGTAGGGTGTTGTGTCGAAATCATTATGACATACGAATGCCCTCACACCTCGTTTGTAGAGGTCGGCTATATATCGTGAACCGTCATGTCGTTCGCCCTTCAAGGCGACAAAGAGAGAGCCCTCAGCTACAAAAAGGTTGCGGCTGTCGGTGAGAATACGCTCTACGTTGATATTCTTGTATATCATAATGAGTCTTGTGATGTTCGTGTTATTCAAAATAGAAAGTCAGGCCAACCATTCGTGATTTCAATCGTCTGATAGCCTGTTGGTATGGTATATCTTCAAGTTCGCTAGAAGGCGTGTTGTTATATACATTTGTCAAGCCTATCGACCCTCTCAGTTCAATCGAGAATCGGAAATAAGGCAGATAGAAATCCATGCCGGCTCCCAGGTCAATATATGCGTCGAGAGAGCGTAGCAGGAGGTGGTCCTGCTTGTCTTTTGCCAGGTCGAAGCGAGGTGTTGTGCCCGCTATCACGTATGGTTTGACATTGTTGAGTCTGTTCGCTCCATACTTGATGAGCAACGGCATCTCTATGAATGTAGATTTAATCTTTAGCGGGTCGCCTATGCGCTTGCCCGTCTCGTCGATGAAAGTTATGTCACGTTCGCCAAAGCCGACGCCCGGCAGACATCTGAAGTTCAGATGGTCCATCAGACGGAAATCGGTCACGATGCCGAGGTTGATGCCAGGGTTAAGGTGTTCTATCTCGCCAAACCATGCAGTGTTGCCGTTCTCGTCTGTTCTCTGGCCAGAGTTATATATATGAAAATCAAGTGCGTTCAAGCCTATCAGGAAACCAAAATGCACACCCTTGTGGTCGAAAGCAGGCAAGTTAGGCAGTCCACGCTTTTTAGCGTCGGTTATTACCTCCCTTTGGCCGTATGCTTCGGTAAGGATTGAAATGGTAACAAATAGTAATATGAACAGTCGCTTAATCATCTCTTTTCGCCTACATATATCGTAGCTATGCCGAATGTCTGGCTTATGCGTTCAACAGGTTCTATCCCAGCCACCTTCATGTGTGCTTCAAACTCTTCGCCATCAGGGAAGGCAAGCACCGACTGTGGCAGATATTCATAAGCCTTCTTGTCGTGGCTTATTGCTCCGCCCATCATAGGGAGGATATGCTTGAAGTAGAAAGTATATATCTGCTTGAATGGGAATACGCGAGGCTTTGAGAATTCGAGTATCACCATGCGTGCACCAGGCTTTATCACTCGGGCCATTTCGGTCAGTCCCTTGTCGAGGTTCTCATAGTTACGCACTCCGAATGCCACGGTTACGGCGTCAAAGGTGTTGTCACCGAATGGCAGCTGTTCCGAGTCGGCCTCTTGGAGCGATATCATGTCAGACAGTCCCTTGTCAGCCACTTTCTGCTTGGCAACCTCCAGCATGCCAGCCGACAGGTCGGTGCCTGTCACCTTGCATTTAAGCATGTCGTGCGCCTTGATGGCGAAGTCGCCAGTGCCTGTTGCAACGTCAATGATATGCGTTGGCTTGATAGCCTCAATAGTTTTGATGGCACGCTTGCGCCACAGCTTGTCGATGCCAAATGACAACAGATGGTTGAGCAGATCATACTTAGGAGCAATATTGTTGAACATGCTCCTCACTTCGCCCTTCTTGCTTTCGTTGTCGTCGTTATATGGTTTTACTTCACTCATGTTCTGGTAGGTTTTATTTTACGATAAGAATCTTGTAGTCCTCTGGTATGAAATACCTGTTAGAGAGTTCCA
Organism: Bacteroidales bacterium; assembly: GCA_024401335.1. GTDB lineage: Bacteria > Bacteroidota > Bacteroidia > Bacteroidales > Marinilabiliaceae > W3P20-009. The sequence goes on along the minus strand of JAKSLH010000027.1, from coordinate 5,382 downwards.
TTATCTCTTCGGCTGTTATTTTCTCTATCATGTTGTATATTTCGCAGTCACGTCTGTAGGATCCACCTTCGAGTATGATCGGTATCAGGTTGTCAATTGAGACGATGACGGTCTCGTATTTAGACATTATGCTACCTTTCATGTAGTTTTTCACCATAAGGAGTTCGTCTTCGCCAACCAGTTCATTGCGCATCCTGTTCATCTCGTTGGCAATCTCTTTTACAACGATGTCGTATTTTGTAGGCTCCACTTCGCTGGTGATACGTATGTGGCCGCCGTTGTTCCTTACGATGAGTGTCGATCCTATGCCGTAGGTCAGACCCTTCTCCTCGCGTATGTTAGACATCAGTCGCGAGCCGAAGTAGCCACCGAATATCGTGTTAGCGATGTTCAGAGGTATGCTGTCTGGATCTTCAAAGCCAGGCGCCACCTTGTCCATGTGTATCGAGGCCTGCATTGCGCCAGGGAAATCGATGATCTTTGTTTGTGTCTCCCATTTCCTGTAGACAGGCATTGTTTGTGTGAACTTATCAGCGTTGTCGCACCATTGGCTACCGAAGGCACGCGCCACCTCATCTATGCTCCTCTGAGATGGTTGTCCGCTGATGAATATCTTAAGCGACTGTGGGGTATATGTCTCCTTGTGGAAAGCCACTATGTCGTCGCGTGTGATGCTCTTGATATTCTCCTCTGTCGATACTCGTCCATATACACAACCCTCTTCGTAAAGCAAGTTAGTGAAGGTATGGGCAGCAAAGAAACTAGGTTTCTTGAGCTTTATCCTAAGTTGCTGAAGCTCCTTCTTGAGGTATATATCTATCTCCTTCTGAGGGAATGTCGGGCATTTGATCATCTGCTCTATTATCGGCAGTGCATCGCACAGGAATTTATCGAGAACGAAGAACGAGATGACGGTATATGCTCCTGTAGATCTCTGCCACATTTGAGCTCCATAGAAGTCGATCTTCTCGGCTATCTGCTCTGAGTTCATGCCCGGTATGCCTTCGCCTATCATTACGCTCGTCGCATGTGCCACACCAGCCTTCTTCGCTCTGTGCGGACCGGCATTGAGGCAAATATCAACTCTTGTGATAGGCTGTGTACCACCATGCATCACATAGAGGTCGGCGCCGTTGCTGAGAGTGGTATGCTCTAGCGATGGTATGTTAGGCATCTCTATGCCAAATATCTCTGGCTGCTTGCTTCTGTCTGGTATTGTCATCGGTGGTTTTAGGCTTTTTTGTTGGCTTTGTAATGCAAGATTGATGCCGGACTGTCGATCATCAGCTTGCCTACTGTCTCTTTTATCTCCTGATTAGTCACATTGTTGTATATGTCAAACTCAGTATTTATGAGGTTGGCATCACCCAGCGACTCCATGAACGCCAGTTCTCTGGCTTTTACTGTGAGCATTATAGCTCCACATACACGTGTGGCCTCTGTGCGGTTCTTCACCTTTTGAAGTTCATATTCTGTAGCTCCTTCGTTGGCCAGCTTCTCTATCTCTTCTCGCACGACGGCTTCTGCGTCTGTAAACGATATGCCAGGCAGCAAAGTGCCGTGTACGTTTACCAGTCCCGGATCCACATTCCCCGATATACCGCAGTCAACATCGGTCATCATAGGCTGTTTCTTAGTCAGTCTGTTGATGAGGCGTGATGATGTGCCGTCAGACAAAATATCTGTAGCTATGTCCATTATGTAGTATTCGCGGCTATGGTGGTCGGACATGTGATATATCATCTTAAGCACGTCTGATGGCACGTCGCGTGTCACCTCAAGGAAACGGCTCTCAGTCTGCACTGGCTCCTGCGGTATGATAGCCACGTTAGAGTGCTTGTCTATGTCGCCAAACCATTTCTCAGCCATGGCGAACACCCTTTGTGGATCTACGTTGCCGGCTACTACCAATATGGCGTTGTCTGGTGCATAATGTTTCTCATAGAAAGCCCTTATCACTTCGTTAGGTACATCGGCAATATGGCTCACGTCCAGGCCTATCACCGGCCATCGGTAAGGATGTACCTTATAGGCCAGGCTATGACTCAAGTGTGCCATGTCGCCGTATGGCACGTTACGGCATCGCTGGTTGAATTCCTCTATCACGACACCTTTCTGCACACTTATGCTCTCGTCTGACAACGTGAGGCACTTCATGCGGTCGCTCTCCAGCCAGAAGGCCGTCTCGAGGTTCTGAGCCGGTACAGTGATATAGTAGTTTGTTATGTCCTCATCGGTAAATGCGTTGTTCTCGCCACCAGCAGCCTGTAGTGGGCTGTCGAAATCTTCGATATGGTCCGAACCCTCAAACATGAGGTGCTCCAGGAGATGGGCAAGGCCGGTATGTTCGGGATCTTCGTTGCGTGAACCGACCTTGTAAAGCACATTTACCACGGCTAGAGGTGACGATGTGTCCTGATGAACAATGACTCTCAGTCCGTTTTTTAGCACATGTCGCTGGAATTCAATCATCTGTAATCTTGTATGAATGTGAAAATCGTGAATGCAAATTTAGGCATTTAATTTGATATTATGTCAGAATGCCTCTCTGATGTTGAAGTATATAGCGTTGTCGCCTTTTGTCGATACACCTCCGTCAAGTCGTAGGTTGAGTCCATGTGATGGGAATACCTTGAATCTCAGTCCGCAACCTATCATGCCATGCATGTTGCTCATCAGGTCTTTGTTGGCCTTGTGAGCCACATTGCCTATGGCAGTCCACCCAGTAGCGCCTATTCGCCACCACAGTGGAAATCTCGCTTCGGCTTGCAACAGATATGCTATGCGGTCAACATATTTCAGGTTGTGTGGTATGGCCCTTCCCAGTCGAGTGCCTCCCATGCTAGCCATCTTATGAAAGGGCGCCCTTGATGAAGCTGTAGCCATGTATAGCTGTGCTGCCACTACACTTTCTTCGCCGATAGGCCAGTAGTGGCGTATATCTATCGTTGATGTAGCGAAGTTACGCTTTGAGCCTATCCAGCTCCTATAAGCCGTCACTCTAGCCCTTGCGTACCATCCCCTCCTTGCGTTGAGCGTATTGTCGCGAGTGTCAAAACTCACGACGAGGCCAACTCCGTTGTCCCATCTTTCAGCCGAAAGAATCTCATCTCTCAGCGCAGTCGAGTCCGTAGCAATCTTGCTGAAGTCGTGACAGGTGATGTCTATCGACGGACCAGCCTGCCAGCCTCTTCCTATACCTTTCAGATAGTCAGAGGTGAACATGTATCTCCTATAGTCATATTCGGTCAGTTTCTTCCCATCAGATACTGATGCAATGCCGTAGTAGTCGTCGGGCTGGTAGTAGAATTCCGCCTTAGCGGTAATAGTCTGGTTGTGCTTCAGGTATATATCTGCGTCACATTGTACCTCCCACATGCCTTTTGTTGATATCAGGGCCGATGGAGTTATAGTTGCGGGTCTTGGTAGAGATGTGTTGCGTAGCTGTAACATAGGCATGATGCCAATGGCCAGTCCCGAACGTCCCGAATAAGATGCGGCAGGATAGATGGCAAGTGACCATTGAGGCTTCTCCACCGTGAGAGCCCCGAGTACAGTCTCAGCCAGTCCTACAGCTTTGTCGATGACATTAGCATGTGTAGTGTCATCTGCACTTTGTGCAAAGGATACAGAAGGGATTAGTAAAGATAATATGATAGCTAATAAGTGTTTCATAACGGTATGTCGTCGTAAGCGCCAGCGTCGATAGAGTGGATTATTTGTTCTATGGCCTTGTCGTCGCGTTCGGCGTCATATTCACTCTTTAGACTTGAGCCGAAAAGTCGCGCCACACCTTGCCACAGGAAGGCCGAGAAACGTCCGCGCAGAGCCTTGATAAGCTCGTAGCTAGTGTTACCCGTCTCACGGTCTATGAGTTTGATAAGTATGCGTCCCTGGCTTACTGACAGATGCTTGAGTGGTTTCTCGAACTCATTGAACAGCTGTTTCTCGGCAGTCTTGAGATAAGCCTCCTTAGCCTTTTCTGTCTTTATGTGGTCGAGTGAATCCTGTATTAGCGCCAGTCTTTGTGCCGCTATGCGTGCATATGGCAAAGTCTTGCGCACGTTGCGCACAAGTCGTGTATATCTCTCTTGCGCACGTCTCGTCTTAAAACGAAGTCGAGCCCAGCATTTTATCTCGGGAATGTTGACATGGGGCAAAGTGTCTCCATCCACGACAACGCCTCGGGTGATGATTGTCGGGGTGCTTTGACTCTGTGCCTGGACCATAGACAGGCCCTCAATGAGCATAATCAGGCAGAGTAGTAGCTTTTTAATCTCTCTACCTCGTCTGCCCATATTGATTCGTCAGGAGTTTCAAGAATGAGTGGTATGTCGTCTGTGCGTTTGTCCTCTATGATGGCTCTGAATGCGGCTTCGCCAATGCATCCCATGCCGAGGCTCTCATGTCGGTCGACCTTAGAACCCAGTTCCTTCTTGGCATCGTTGAGGTGCATGCCTCGCAGATATTGCAAGCCCACCACCTTGTCCAGTTCATCCATAGTCCTGTTGTAAGCGTCGGGAGTGCGCAGGTCGTATCCGGCAGCAAACGTATGGCAAGTGTCAATGCAGACACCTATGCGGCTCTTGTCGTCAATGAGTTCTATTATTCTCTTCAGATGTGCAAAGTCGAAGCCCAGGTTCGTACCCTGGCCAGCAGTGTTCTCTATTACAGCAGTCACGCCTTGAGTTTTCTGTAAGGCAATGTTGATACCCTCAGCGATGAGTTGCAGACATTGGTCGGTGTCTATGAGTTTAAGATGGCTTCCTGGGTGGAAGTTGAGCATAGTGAGTCCGAGCTGCTGACAACGGTGCATCTCATGTGTGAATGAGTCGACCGATTTCCTCCTTGCTTCAGGATCAGCGTTGCCGAGGTTGATGAGGTAGCTGTCGTGAGGCAGGATCTGAGCAGCCTCATAGCCGCATTCTTTGCATGTAGCCTTGAATTTGTCTATGTCTGCCTGTGTAAATTCAGGAGCGGTCCATTGGCGCTGGTTCTTTGTGAACAGGGCGAAAGCTGTAGCCCCTAATGCTTTAGCGTTTATTGGAGCGTTGAATACGCCACCACCGGCACTTACGTGTGGACCTATATATTTTGCCATGATTTCAGTCTTTGATAGTTTCTGCAAATATATCAAATCTTGGCAAAAATCGCGCCGCCTTTACGTGATTCTCATACTATTATCACGCTTTAAGGCGTGAAGGCTAAAAGAGAATTGGCCTTTGTTGTCGAGGTAGACTATTATCTATTAGCTTATTACTAATGTACTGTATATAAGGTTTGTAGTCTTAGGTAAAATATTATTGAGTAACATGGCAGTAACATTCTTGAAAGCGATTTTTTGAATTGTAATATCTTGTTGAATGTAGAATGATTATAGTT
>JAKSLH010000026.1 GCA_024401335.1 Bacteroidales bacterium | reverse complement strand
ATGCCTCTGGTTACGGCCCAGAAGATTGGGGGTTCGAATCCCTCCGGTATCACGAAGTGAAATGCCTAGATTCTTAGATATAAGGATTTAGGCATTTTTCTTTTTTGTATTTGTCTTCAACTGAGTCCTGTTTGTTCTTTATTTGTTATGCGTTCTGTGTGTCACCCGTGGTTTGGGTAGTGTTTTGTTGCGCTTATGGTCAATGTTTTAGTTGTAGGGATATGGGTGGGAATGGAGGGAACTGTATCGTATGGCCATGGGCTTGGGAGGGAAGTGGTTGTTCTGTTTGTAGTGTAAAGATTTGTGGTGATATGAAGTTTGTCTCCATTGTCTATTATTAGTTTTCATACTGAATATTATTGCATTTTGATGCATGTAATTCATATAAAAGCATTAATTTTGCCGTGATAACCCGATAGGTTATTGATATACTATAAATAAACAAACAGAAGAAATCGTAAAACTGTAATGGAAAACCTTTCAGATCGTCTTAACAGACTTGCTCCATCTGCAACACTTGCTATGTCGCAGAAAAGTAGCGAACTTAAGGCACAGGGCGTAGATGTAATCAACATGAGCGTCGGTGAGCCTGACTTTAACACTCCAGATCACATTAAGGAGGCTGCCAAGAAGGCTATTGATGAGAACTGGTCACGTTACTCACCTGTTCCTGGTTATCCTGAGTTGAAGAATGCTATTGTAGCGAAGCTCAAGAATGAGAATGGTCTTGACTACAAGCCATCTCAGATTCTCTGCTCAAATGGTGCAAAGCAGTCTGTTTGCAACGCCATTATGGCTCTTGTTAATGCAGGTGATGAGGTTATCATTCCAGCTCCATATTGGGTAAGCTATCCTCAGATGGTCCTTCTTGCAGAAGGTACTCCTGTTTTTGTTGAGGCTAAGATAGAGGCTAATTTCAAGATTACTCCAGAACAGCTTGAAAAGGCTATCACTCCTAAGACTCGTGCGCTTATCCTTTGTTCTCCATCTAACCCTACAGGTTCGGTATATAGCAAGGCAGAGCTTGAAGCTCTCAAGAATGTACTTCTCAAGCATGAGCGTGTTATCGTTATAGCTGACGAGATTTATGAGCATATCAACTATGTAGGTCGTCATGCTTCAATGGCGGAGTTTGCTGACATCAAGGATCGTGTTGTTATCATCAATGGCGTTTCGAAGGCATACGCAATGACAGGTTGGCGTATTGGTTTCATCGCTGCTGCTGAGTGGATTGTTAAGGGCTGTAACAAGCTCCAGGGTCAGTATACATCAGGTCCTTGCTCGGTATCTCAGAAGGCTGCAGAAGTTGCCTTTGCTGGAGATCAGACATGTGTTGAGACAATGCGTCAGGCATTTGAGCGTCGTAAGAATCTCATTGTTAAGCTTGCAAAGGAGATTCCTGGTCTTGAGGTTAATGATCCAGAAGGTGCATTCTATCTCTTCCCTAAGTGTTCTTCATATTTCGGTAAGGCTGATGGTGATCGTAGGATTAATAACTCTACAGACCTTGCAATGTACCTCCTTGAGGTAGGTCATGTAGCAACAGTTGGCGGTGATGCATTTGGTTCGCCTGAGTGCTTCCGTTTCAGCTATGCAACAAGCGATGAGAATATCATCGAGGCAATGAAGAGAATCAAAGAGACTCTTGCTCGTTTGAAGTAAGATGTCTATCTGTTATATGACAGGTTGCGCGTTTGTGCAACCTGTCTTTTTTGTATATCATACCACATGTTGGGCTGTTTTGCCCCCATTTTAGTGCTTTTGGCCACCATGCACAAGAGGCCTTGTCCCACCGCTCAAAATAGGGCGTTTTTCTTTGTTACCTTTGTGTAAGAGAAATATGGGACAATGAAAATGACTTTTGACACTATCATAGGGCTTGCTCAGCAAGGTCCTAGAAAGAAAGTAGCCGTAGCTGCTGCTCAAGATACTCATGTGCTTTCTGCAGTTTCAGCCGCATATCGACTTGGTATTGCCGATGCGGTGTTAGTAGGTAATAGAAACCAGATAGAACGGTTGGCTCTTGATAACGACATATCTCTGGATGGACTTGAGATAGTCAACGAGCAGGAGGGTATCAAGGCCGCTATGAGAGCAGTCGAGATGGTGCATTATCATGAGGCGGACATGTATATGAAGGGCCTTATGGAGACAAAGGCATTCTTAAAGACAGTGCTTGACAAGTCGGTTGGATTGCGTACAGATAAGATGTTGTCGCATGTAGCCGTATTTGAGGTTCCGGGTTATGATCGCTTGCTTTTGCTCACCGATGTGGCTTTTGTTCCTTATCCTTCTCTAGAGGACAAGGTGCGTCTCATAGAGAATAGCGTTGGAGTAGCTAAGGCGTGTGGTGTGAAGACTCCCAAGGTAGCGGTATTAGCTTCCGTAGAGACAGTGAATCAAAAGATGCCTTGTACAGTAGAGGCAGCGGAGCTGTCGCGAATGAACGATGAGGGTTTGATTAGAGACTGTATAGTTGATGGTCCTTTGTCGTTTGACCTAGCAACGGTACCTTCTGCAGCGATGCATAAGAATGCAACGGAGAGGAAGATAGTCGGTGATGCCGATATACTTGTTTTCCCAGATATACAGGCAGGAAATATAACATACAAGTGCATGTCGCATATGGTAAATCATCGCAGTGGATGTATTTTGACCGGTACGCTTGCACCAACAATATTGACATCGCGTTCTGATGATATGGAGACCAAGGTCAATTCCATAGCATTGGCCGCAGTTGTCGCTCAATACAAACCAAAGTAATATATGCTCATAACAGACGAAACCATATGCGCCGTCTCTACAGCTCCTGGCATGGGAGCGATAGCCATTGTGCGTATTGCAGGTCCCGAATCATTGGCCAAGGCAGACGAGATATTCCGTTCGCCAGTCAGTTCGAAGAAACTATCATCACAGAGAGGCGGTACCTTTCATTATGGTTCGATAGTAGATGGTGACGAGATAGTAGATGACGTGGTAGTGTCTGTTTTTCGTAATCCTCATTCTTTTACTGGGGAGGACATGGTAGAGATAGCATGTCATGGTTCCGTTGTCATTCAGCAGCGCATAATGCAGTTGTTGATAAGCAAGGGAGTGCGTACGGCAAGGCCTGGTGAGTTCACGCAGAGAGCGTTTGCCAATGGCAAGATGGATTTGAGTCAGGCAGAGGCTGTGGCGGATCTTATAGCTTCGCAGAGTGAAGCGGCCCGTAGAGTAGCGATGCGTCAGATGAAAGGCGGGTTGAGTGATGAATTGCGCAAGTTGAGAGACGAGCTTCTTCAGTTTTGTACATTATTAGAGCTAGAGCTTGATTTTAGCGAAGAAGATGTTGAGTTTGCGGATAGGGCAGAGCTGATACATCTTATTTCTAGGATAGATAATCTCGTCACATCATTAAGTGATACCTTCAAGAAAGGTAATGCCATAAAGAATGGCGTTCCTGTTGTCATTGTAGGTCCTACAAATGCAGGTAAGAGTACGTTGTTGAATGCCCTTTTGAATGAGGAGAGAGCCATTGTCAGTGACATACATGGTACAACACGAGATTCGATAGAGGACACCATGCTGGTTAATGGTGTTATGTTCCGTTTTATAGACACGGCAGGTTTGCGTTCCACGGATGATTATGTAGAGAAGATAGGTATAGAGCGCACGTATGAGAAGATAAGGAATGCGACCGTTGTTTTGGCCGTTGTAGATGCTTCTTGCGGTAGAGATGGCATATCCAATATATTGGAAGGCATTGTGCCACATATGAATGCAAATGATCAACGTCTTTTGCTGATTGTGAACAAATCGGATGTTGTAGATGCGTCATCTGTCGCCTATACAGATGAACAGTTGAAAGAGATGGGAGTGTGGGGTAGTGTAGCCATATCAGCTAAGAATAAGACAGGTATAGACCGATTAGAAGAGTTGCTAGAGCGAGCAGCGGATGTCAAAGTAGATTCGAATGATACGATAGTGACAAACATGCGTCACTACGAGGCCCTTGTACGAAGCCATGAATATCTTGTAAAAGTCAATGAAGGATTGACAAGTGGCCTTTCGGGCGAGCTCGTAGCGATGGATATACATGAGGTGCTTGATGAGTTGGCAAGCATCACAGGAGAAGTGTCGAGTCAGGATGTCTTGAATAATATCTTTGCGCACTTCTGCATCGGAAAGTAGATTCTGCGTGGGAAAGTGATTTTTTGCAAAGAAAAGCATACTATTTGCAAACATAGCTCGTAAATCTCATAATTTTAGAATTTATAATTATGTCTATTTTTGCAGATTTTTGATTTTTTACTTCGATATTTGCAGATTATCACCCATTTTGTCCCCCATCTGTCCCCCGAGATAACCGAAAATTGCCGAGGGACAAAAATATCTCATAGGTGGTGATTTACGTTTTCACATGTGATTTTGGAAGATATACATTCCAACTTAAACAATGTAAAGCGCCACCTTCTTTTGCAATTTCTTCTGCCATTTCTATTTGACGAATACAGCAATCGGGGAATACTTCTTGAATGTATTGTTGAGCTATTGCATCTTCTTCAATATTGAATTTGGGCATTATGATGTTTTTGCCAACTTGCAGGAAGTTGATATATGCCCAGTTGAGATCATAACAAGGTTTATCAACTTTGCCCTTGAAACGCATTTCTGTCACTTCAAAGCCATAACTTTCAAGAATTCTACAGATGGATGCAGCTTCTTCTGGATAGCAATCACCATGATTACCCATCAGTATTCGATTATCACCACACCATTTGATGAAACCATCAGAATGTCCATATACATCGTCTTCATGTGGAGTCCAAGGAATAATGATGACAGGATGACCAAGTTCGGATTCCAATAAAGCCTTAAAGTCTACATCATCTTTCTTTTTCCTGTTTTCTGAATACACCTTATCTGTCATCACGATATATGGACCGCAGGGCACCATATTACCACCATCTATGATGAGGTCAGTTGAACGACAGCTAATCCCCATACCTCGTAACACTTTGGTAGCATCAGTAATTGTCTCAATATCTTTTTTATTCTTGCTCTTCACAAGATAATCAGGATAATAGCGATATTTCAAGAACTCATTTTCGCCCAATTGAATCGGCATATAATCGCGAGCCCAATAATCATTTGTAGATTTCAGTTCTTTGGACTCAATTCCCATTTCATTAAGCACATCCTTCAGACGCTTATAAAACTCTGGATGTCCTTCTTTATTGTCTTTTAACCAAGGAGAGAAATACACGAGGTTTGTATCTTTATCGTGCATTAATGTATCACAACGCACATATCTATAACGTCTATCCACAAATCTCGAAAAATCACTATATAGACATTTCCTTTCAAAAACTTCATGATATTCTTCAAGAATATAATCAACCTTACCCTCTACTGTTTGTTTGGATGTAAGTAGATTGATGCGAGGTTCACGAATATAGCCCACCATACCATTATCAAACTCCACAAGAATAGGCAAGTCCTTGTCAATGACAGTAGCATCATAGCACCTAAACAATTCAGCACAAGCCCATGGTCCATTTAGAACTTCACACCCATCTTCACTTGTTAGTTGACGAATGAGGATGCCACCAAAATATGCACTATCATCGAGAACATACTTTTCAACATTCTTTCCCTTGCTATTTACTCTGTTTTCACGTTTAATACTACTAGCAAAGTTAAGGTCTATGCCTCCAAAGTCATTTACATACCAGCTTAATGATTTTGACACTCGGGGATGAGTGATTATGTCACGATGATTCTTATTGTAGAAGTAAAATTCAATCTCTTTAAAAAGATATTTCTTCTCACCCTTTTGAATAGCGAAACTTTCAAACAGCATCTTCGCTATTTGTTCAAAACGCTCTTCGATGTCATTTGTGTTCATATTGGCATCAAGAGTCATTGATTGTCGAAGTTGTTCAGTAATATTCATTCCTATGATTAGATTATTAGTCAATGAATGTCAAATTAATTTAATCAATATCTAACACTCCTCTTCCAATCATGTGCAAAATTCGGGGATCAACGACCTCATAAACAGGCTTGTTATCTTCAGAAGGAAGCAAAGCATCCTTAATTAGATTCAACTTTAACATCTGGTCAATATGCATAATTGCCGTTTTGGGCGTCAATTTATAGAAATCGCCATACTGTTGAGCATTAAAAGAAGACAGTCTCATACGAAGAATTTTCACTATCCATGCTTTTAAATCATTACCTTTACCTATACGTGAAGGTTGCAATGATACATAGTCAAATTTCTTACAAAAAGCCATACACCCCTTGGTTATTGCTTCTACTGAAAATTCTGAAATATTATTATTCGATTGTTCTTCACAAATGATATAACTCATTAACGTAATCAAAGCTCGTGGCGAGCCACCCGCCAATAATTAACGGCGATAACTTTAAATATTATGTGATTTATTTCAGGAGTTCTGGGTATTGGATGCGGCCGTGGTAGATGTTTTTGAGTTTTTCTTTGAAGATTCCCTTAGCGGTTTCGATGTCGCGGAAGGTGATAGGGGCTTCGCGGAACTGCTTTGAGTCCATCTGCATATTGATGATCTTGTCAACCAGTTCGTCGATGCTCTTGTCTGTGTATTCCGTGAGGCTCTTAGAGCTTGCTTCAACGGCATCGGCCATCATGACTATAGCCTGTTCCTTGGTCTGAGGCAGCGGTCCGGGATAGGTGAATTTGGATATGTCGGGTGTCATGTCCTTGTGCTCGTTGCACCATGACACGTAGAAATACCTTGCCTGCGACATGCCGTGATGGCTTGTTATGATGTCGATGATCTGTTTAGGTATGTTGTATTTGTTGGCAAGGCGTTTGCCGTTTTCGATATGCTTTATGATCATCTGTGCAGACTCCATATAGTCCATGCCGTCATGAGGGTTGATGCCTCCAGCCTGGTTCTCTGTGAAATAACCTGGTGTTACGATCTTGCCAATGTCGTGATACATGGCACCGGCTCTGACCATCATTCCGTTTGCTCCAATGTGAATGGCTACCTCCTGTCCTAGATTACCAACCTGAACTGAGTGCTGGAACGTGCCAGGAGCTTTCTCGGATAGTTCTCTGAGCAGCTCGTTGTTGCTATCGGATAGCTCGAGCAGTGTGACATCGGATATGAAGCCAAACATTCTCTCGAAGACATAGATCAATGGGTAGCTCAAGAGCATGAACAAGCCGTTGACAGCGAACATCGCCAAGACATAAGGGTTGATGTTGTCATAGTCACCCGTCTGCCAAATGCAGTGGCCTATATAAATCAAGGCGTATGTAAGGAACACCAAAATAGATGTTCGTACAATCTGGCCTCTTCTTGTAAGGTTGACGAGTGATATGATGGCAACCATACCTGCAGGGATATGGAGCAGAATGAACAGCTGGCTGTTGTAGGCCAAGAATGATATTATGAGTATTGTTATCGTGTGGACATACATGGCCAGTCGTGAGTCGAGGAAGATTCTCATCACTATTGGCGAGACGACGAACGGAACAACGAAGCTTATGTTGCCGTGTTTCTGAGAGATGATGCCAGCGCCAACCACGAAGCAAGTCATCACAAGGACTATGAAGTTGATACTTCCCAGCTTTTGGAACACATCCTTTCTGAAGAATCGGAGGAACAGGTAAACAGTAGTCAGGAAACACATTATCATGATAAACTGTCCGATATAGACAGGCAGTCCTCTGTTGACAAGTCCGTGCTGAGTCTCTATGGCTTTTTTCAGTGACTCGATAAGCCTTACGGATCTTTTATCGACAATGTCACCTGTACTGATGATTTTCTGTCCAGAGAGGACCTTGCCAGATGAGAGCGACATGTCGGACAGACGTTTCTCTCTTTCTGTAGATGTCCTTTCGCTGTCGTAGTTGATGTTGGTGCTGATGAGGTCGCTCAGTGGGAGACGGTCGACAAGAACGCCAGTCCATGTCGCAGCGATTCCGTATCGCTTGTTCAGAGCACTCTCCATGTTGCTCACAAGTTCCTTGTAGGCCTCGCCCATAGTGAGAAGTTCGCCGAGTGTAAATGGCTCCATTATGTTGCCATCTATCACCATGAGTTCGTAGGTCTTTTCGTTGCTATATTCAGCCATTTCAGGCATTTCGAGGACACCTTGTCTGTATATCTTATCAAGTGATTTGAATAGAGTATGTTCTATGTAGATACAGAGCGAGTCTTCTCTTACATTGGCAGGGCATATCATGCTGACCTTGCCCTTGTAGTTTTCGAGCATCTTGTTGATAGACTTTTGGATGTCTTTTGCACTGATGCTGTCGCGCTTGTAGTATGGCCTAAAGTTATTGAGGATACTGTCGCGTTCGAGTGCGATCTCCTGGTCGGTCTTGTAGATAGGGAAGTCGAATGGCGCTATGATATTTTCGTATCTCCATGGGCGTTGCAGTTCGTATTCGTACTGCATCTTGTCGACGTTAGGGAAGGATAGTACCATGACCACAGCGGCGACAACAAATATCAATATTCTATATGTTGGTTTATAGTATTGGTTGAACTTCTTTTTAAACCACTCTTTCATCTCTGTATCGTGTTTGGAGTTTATAGGCAAAGATAATTATTTATTGCTAAACTATTCTTGAATATAGGGCATTTGCCATAGGTATATAAAAAAAAGGGAGGACCGAGCACGTTTGCAAGGTCCTTTCTTCCCTAAATCAGCTAACTAAATCCAAGTTTTATGAAAAATCCCAATGCAAAAATGACATTTATTTTTGAAACTACAAAACAAATGAGCAAATATTTTTGTTCGTTAGTCAAAAATTTTAGTGCATTGGTCAATTATTGTCCTTTTTGAGCTTGTTTTTGCGTACGTTTGTCACCGATAATGATGTATTCGTCACTTTGTACTGACAAATATCATATAGTCCACATCCTTCACATTTAGGGTTTCTAGCGGTACAAACATATCTTCCGTGCAGGATGAGCCAATGGTGAGCAAGTCCCAGTATGTCGTTAGGGAATCCGGCGGTAAGTTGCTTTTCTGTTTCCGGTGGTGTCTTAGCGTTTCTGCTAAGTCCTATTCTCGCAGCGACCCTGAATACGTGGGTATCGACAGGCATTGCTTGTTTTCCGAAGAAGACGCTTACCATCACATTCGCCGTCTTTCTACCAACGCCAGGCAGTTTTTGCAGGTCGTCGATATTGCCAGGCACTTCGCCTCCGAACTCATCGCGAAGCATCTTTGCCATCTGGCTGAGATGCTTGCTTTTACTGTTGGGGTAGCTACACGACTTGATATATTCGAATATCTCATCAACCGTAGCCTCTGACATAGCTTTGGCGTCGGGATATCTGGCGAGCAGAGCCGGTGTTATCGTGTTGACACGTTTGTCGGTGCATTGAGCAGACAACATGACAGCGACAAGGAGGCTAAACGCGTCGGTGTAATTCAGTTCGGTCTCTGCGGTAGGCATAGCCTCGCTGAAATACTCCACTACGCGCTTGTAAAGCTGCTCTTTTGTCATAGACGCTTGATGACTCTGAGAGTGTGAGTATATTGGTCGAGCTGGTCGCTGTAGATACCCTTATCGTCGAGCCAGTCAATATGTACATTACCAGAAGCGTGGATGATACGTTTGTCGCCAAGGCAAAGTCCAACGTGAACAATCTTACCAGAAGGAGTGTCGAAGAAAGCCAAGTCGCCCTCCTGAGGTTCTTCTCCTGGAGCGAGTGCGCGTCCCATCTCGATTTGTTGTGATGCGTCGCGTGGGAGTTTCTTGCCGACAATCTTGTAAACGAGCTGCGTGAAGCCAGAGCAGTCGATGCCATAGAAGTTACGTCCGCCCCACAGGTATGGTGTGCCATAGAGAGACATGGCGACAGCTTCGATGTTTGGGGTAGAGTGGAGCAGGTAGTCGCAGTCGATATGATATTCGTTCTTACCTATAGAGAAAGAGGCAAGTTCGTTACCATTGATCCATATCTCGCTTCCGGCGGATATAAGCATAGAGTGAGGTTCACCTTTACATACAGCCTTTACCGATGGCCAATGTACGATCCATTTCTTAGCTCTGCACCATTTCTCGACCTCAATCTCTTCATCGTTGATGTCGAGTTTAGCGTCAATCCAGCCTTCATAGTTGTCATAGTCTAAAATCACACGAAGCCATTTGCCCTGTTGCTCAACGACGTTGTAAGTCTCGCCAAAGAGGATTTGGGTGCAAAGCTCTGAAGTCTCGCTAGGTTCTGTGCGAACTGGTATGTAGCCGTAGTGGCAGATAGAATGCTTCATAGTTTATATCGGTTTTATCGGTTTTTATTCAACAACATCTTATATGTATTCTCTTGCGCCCTGACAACCATGCTACCGTCGGATATCACGGGCTTTAGACCATCCAGGTTCGCGTTTATCTCACGAGCCTTGACATTGTCGTTGAGCTGGATGTCGAGTATGTCCATTATCTCCTGCTTTATGTCTTGGTCATCTATTGGGAACGCCAGTTCGATTCTTCTTTGCATGTTCCTGTTAAGCCAGTCGGATGAAGTCAGGTACATCTTATTCTCTCCTCTGCTTCTGAAGAGCCAGACTCTGCCATGCTCCAGGAATCTGTCAACTATGCGTATTATCCTTATGTTTTTGCTGTACGCCTGGTCGGGTACAAGGCAGCATATACCTCTGACGATAAGGTCGATCTTGACGCCAGCCAAGCTCGCTTCATAAAGCTTGTTTATCAGATGTCGGTGTTGCAGGCCGTTCATCTTGAGAATCATACGAGCTTCGCCACCTTCCTGGGCTATCTTTATCTCATCGTCAATCAGCTGAGTCAGTTTCTCCTTGAGGTTGATCTGTGTGACAAGCAGCTTCTTAAGCTGAGGCTTCTTATGGCGATTTTCGAGGAATGAGAAGACCTGCTTCAGTTCATCGGTTGTTGTCGTATCGCAAGTAAACAGACCATGATCGGTATATTGCTTAGCCGTGTTCTCGTTGAAGTTACCAGTGCTGAGATAAGCGTATCCCTTGCTCTTGCCTTGTTCCTTCTTTACGATAAGCATCATCTTAGCGTGAACCTTGAGTCCAGGTATGCTATAGATAATGTTGATACCCGCCTCCTTCATGCGTTCGCTCATTTCGAGATTGTTCATCTCATCGAAGCGAGCCTTGAGTTCAACGAAGACAGTCACCTTCTTGCCACTCTTGGCAGCGGATATGAGTGAAGCGACGACAGCGGAGTTGTTGGCAACCCTATATTGTGTCACCTTAATCTCTTCGACGGTAGGGTCCACGATAGCCTCGTTGAGGAGACGTATCACGTAGTCGAAAGGCTGATATGGGTAGTGAACGACAATGTCGCCTTTGCTCATCTCGTCGAACATAGACTTCATGTTGAGAAGCCTTTTAGTCTTTATCTGCTCTATAGGCTTAAGAGTTTCGCTCTTGATGAGCTCCTTAGGGAACTGCGTAAGGTGGTGCAGGTTGAGATATCTGCCGCTCTCTACCATTTCGCCATCGGTGAAGCCGAAAGTATTCTTGAGGTATTTCAAGAGGTCGTGAGCGATGTTCCTATCGTGATAGAAGCTAGAAGGAAGTCCGGTAGAACGTCGTGCGATATTTTGCTTTATCATCTCCACGAGACGTTCGTCACCCAGTTCGTCGATACCCAAGTCAGCGTCGCGTGAGACCTTGATGCTCCATTCGCCGACAATGTCGTAGCCAGGGAACAGCTCGTTGAGGTTGATACGAATCACGTCGTCGAGGAACATTATATATCGCATCTTACCCTCGCTAGGCAGTTCAACAAAACGAGCTAGGTCGTTGAAGTATGGAGGGTCTTTAAGCGGAAGCTTTACCAATGCGTAGGTAGGGTGCTGTTTGCTTCTGTCTTTGCATCTGATGTTCTTAGCGAACATCTTAAGGGCAAGGTAAGGTCTGTTGTCTCTCAGGAAAGTCCTTGTGCCTTTAGTGAGCAATACAGGTTGCAGATAAGCAATCACCTCGTGGAAGAAATAGTCCTTTATGAACTTCAGCTGTTTCTCGTCGGTAGGCATCTCGTCGAGATACAGCTTTACTTTATGCTTAAGAAGCCTTGGAGCGATCTGTGTCTTCAGTATTTCAGACATCTCCTTTATCTGTCCGGAAACGGTATGGTTGATCCTTGAAAGAACCATTGCCGGATTGGTGACATCTTCGAGTGAGGTGTCGCTTTCGGCAGAGTTGCGGTAGGCCGCCACTCTAACCCTATAAAAATCGTCAAGATTAGAAGAATAAATGGCAAGGAATGTCATTTGTTCGTAAAGGGGCAATGTCGTGTCTTTGGCCTCTTCCAGAACTCGATGGTTGAAAGATAGCCAACTTAGGTCTCTGTTGAAGTATTTATACCTGAATGACATAGCTTTTACGTGTCAAAACACGTTCTATACAAAGTTAACTATTTTTTACCAATTCTGACAATTATTCATTCTTTTTTCGTTAATTCGCATATAGTAACTTAAGTCTGGCGCATGAAGGTAGGATTGATATCAGATACTCACGCATATCTTGATCCACGTTTGTTCACACTTTTTGCGGATGTGGATGAGGTATGGCATGCAGGAGATATCGGTAGCATGGAAGTGCTTGAGTCGCTTCGCAAATTCAAGCCATTGAGAGCAGTATATGGCAATATCGATGGTGCGGAGATGCGGTATAATCTCAATGAGATGGAGCGATTTACGGTAGAGGGAGTAGATGTCTTGATGATGCATATAGGAGGTTATCCGGGTAAATATTCGGCCAAGGCACTTATCAAGTTAGCACAGAAACCTCCACAAGTGCTAGTCTGCGGACATTCTCACATCTTGAAAGTCATGTTTGATAAGCAATACAACTGTCTACATCTTAATCCCGGTGCATGTGGCAGATTTGGCTTCCATGTTGTAAGAACGGCGCTCAGATTCTCCATAAACGACGGGAAAGTAGAGGATATGGAGGTTATAGAACTTGGCCAAAGGAACTAACTAGATTTTATTTTTGATTGACATGAAGAACAGGACAGATGATATAGTAGCTTTCTTTTCCGATATGTTTCATCTCGGTAAGGATTATGAGTTGCCGTCGAATATCGTCAAGGTACTCAATGATCTTGACAGGGCAGAGCGAGGCGAGTTGAAGTCCAAGTTGTTCAATGAAGGGAAGCGTCTCGGGCAGGGAGGTGATGGATTGAAAGCCATCAGATGGCTAGAGAACTCCTTTTCTATCATAGAGAAGAACTCCTTCCGTATGCATGAAGTACTGTTCTCGCCAGGTCAGGACATACCAGAGAACATCGCCTTTCATCTTAGCAGGGCTAAGAAATCAATTGATCTGTGCGTGTTCACCATCAGTGACGAACTCCTTGGTAAATGTCTGAGGGCGGCATGTTCGCGAGGCATCAAGGTACGTCTCATAACAGACGGCAATAAGATGCGAGATACAGGGTCGCAGGTCAAAGATCTGGCCCGTGCAGGTGTGCAAGTCAAAGTTGACAATTCGAAGTATCACATGCACAACAAATTTGGCCTTATAGATGGCAAGATAGCCTTTACTGGAAGTTACAACTGGACATACACAGCCAAGGCCTATAATCAGGAGAATCTTGTTATTACAACCAACTATACCATAGTCAACGCCTTCATAGACGAGTTTGATCTGCTATGGGAGCAGATGTACACATTGAAGGTCAAGCAGCGTAAGGACGGTCGTCTGTCGGCCCAGGTTAATGTGAATGGAACCATAGTAGATCCGACAGTGTGTGAAATGTCGGGAGATTCACGTAGGCAGCATCATAAGGCAGATGACGATGATGATGAGGTTAGGCCAGTTCTCAATCCGTTGACAAACACGCAGGATTACAAGTCACGTTCACAGCGTAAGTTGGAGTTAAAGCAGCGTCGTCATCAACAAGAGTCATTTGATTCCAACGGTGAAAATATCCGTGATAGACAGGAAAGACGTTCCTAGAAAAAACAAGCCGCAACCTTCTCGGTGCGGCATGATAAATCATATGAAAAAACTTTTACCCGATTTTATCGGAACTACTTCTACTAACTCTTACGGCAAATAAAGCGTAAGGTTTTCGTCGTAGCGTTATTTTTTTGAGGCGTATTTGTTTTTCCTAATGAAAACGACGCCAGCGAATACTATTGCGAGTAAAAGAAGCGGCAAAGCCACAGCTATAGTCTTCCATCCTGTTGTACCTTCGCCAAGCTGATGTTTATCAAGCAAGCGAAGTGAGAACATCCTATTACGGAGAGACATCCATCCCTCATCGTCGGCCAGGTATTGCACAGCGTTAACAATGAAATCCTTGTTGCCAAATGTCTGTCGTGACAGCTCGTCATATCCCAGAGGAACAACCTTAGGGTTAGCCGTCTCCTTGAAGCGGACATCGTTGCGTATTATATCGCCGTCGGCAACCACGATCATCTTTGTAGGAACACTCTCCTCCTTTATCTCGTTGTAGCCCTGCATCATGCTTGGTGCCTTGCGGTGAGTGAAAACAGAGGGGAATATGCCTTCGCTGAGCACCGCCACGTTGAGGTGGCTTCTGTTGTATTCGCTTTGCACAGGTTTCTCGTGGATATTAGCAAGAGAAGCGAAGACAGGGACCTTGTCAACCTTAGTATATGCCGATGTGCGCAAGAGAGGAGTGCGAATCACTTTCAGGTATTCACCTACAGTGTCGATATAGCTAGTGAAGTCACCCTTGACAAGGCTAACGTTACGAGTTATAGCGTGGCCTATGTTGGTTGACAGCAAAGGGCTGAAATGCCATGGCATCGGAACCAGTCGAGTCCCCTCGCCAGGTTGCTGGACACTGATAGGAACCATACCGCAGTTGATATCCTCCACCACCTCAGAGTTTACTCTAAAGCCATATTTGAAAAGCATATCCTCGATGTTGAAATCCTCGTACAGGCCAACAGTATGTGGAGCGTTGCGTAAAGTGTCGAGAGTCATGTTTACCGCGTCGATAAGCCACAGCAGGCGACCACCGTTCATCACGTAGTGGTCGATAGCAAACTTCTCAGCCTCGGTAAATTTTGCGGCAGGCTTTGCTATGATCAGTACCTTATATGGTTCGAGTATTCTCACGTCGTTGCCGATAGTACCCCTATCGACTGCGAAATGGTGAGAAAGAGCGTCGGTAGCCTCAATGACAGACATCTCGTCGAGTTCGTTATGTCCTTCCAGGAAAGCAACGCGAGGCTTCTCTTCAGTTACAACACGTCGAATAGCGTCGACAATCTTGTATTCAATATCTTCGACAGAACGGTTAAGATTTTCGTCGCTATTGAGACCAGGGATATTCTCGAGAAGGTTGACCCATGTATAGTTGTCGCCGACCGACACCTGAGCGTAAGGATAGACAATTGTGCGCGTCTTCTGTCCGTCCTCCTTCGTCTCGAATACAGGAACGCCACCCAAACCCTGTTCTGCCAGTTCCTCGTTGAGCTTTTCAATCTCCTTAGCCTTCATCTCGGAAGGGGAGATAGTGATATGTTTGAGGCCCTTATTAGCGCACACGTCAAGCTCGTCCATCATCTCGTTAGCCGCCTTCTTAAGTCTTGTAAATCCAGGGTTAAGTTCACCATCAAGATAAAGTTTCACGACCACCTCGTTGTCAAGTTCCTCAAGGAAGTTACGAGTCACATTAGCAAGAGTAAAGCGGCCTTCAGATGTAAGGTCCAAGCGCAAGAAAGCGTTAGCGGCGAGAATGTTGACAAAGAACAGAATGCATGGAACAGCAATCCAGTTGACCATCTTCTGTTTTCCGCGGAAGATCATCATAGAGGTAAGTATGATGAAGAAAGCTGTGACAGAGATGAAGTAGATCACGTCGCGGCTATCCATTACACCGCGTGAGATGCTATCGTAATGGTTGCTAATGCCACATTGACTAATGAAATCCTGCAGACCCTTCATGGCAGGGATAGAGCCAAGCGAGTCGAAACCGGTGTAGAACACGAAGCAGAGAGCAACGCCAAGGACAAAAGCGACAATCTGGTTGTCGGTAGTAGCAGAGGCGAAGACACCAATAGCCATATAAACAGCGGCAAGCAGAATGAGACCTATATATGAACCCATAGTAGAGCCCATGTCGATGTTGCCTACTGGGTCGCCAAGCTGCCAGACAATGAACAGGTAGATCAGGGTAGGCAATATGCTAATTATCACCAGAGTCAGTCCCGCGAGATACTTTGCGAAAGTAATCTGCAGAGTAGTAAGAGGGCGTATCAGGAGCAGCTCCAGAGTGCCCTGTTTCTTCTCTTCTGCGATAAGCCTCATAGAAATTGCAGGGACGAGGAACAGATATATCCAAGGGGCTATGCCGAACAACGGTTCCAATGTAGCATAACCACCGTATATGATATTAAGATCGCCAGGTACAACCCACAGGAAGAGGCCTGTAGCAATTAGAAACACCGCAATTACCAGATAACCAGTCAGCGAGCAGAAGAACGTCGCTATCTCTTTCTTATATAGTGAGAACATATACCAATCAGTTATGCAATAAAAGTGAGTAAAAAGTATGCAGTTATTTTTTGATATCGTTGACCATAGCGTGTGCGGCGCGTTCGCTACAACCCGCACCACCAACGAGGGCGCGTAGTTCGTCGTAGTCAGCCAGCATCTTATCTCGGACAGGTGTGTTGCCCGTGATAGCCGTCAGTTCGGCAATCATCTTATCGTAAGAATAAGCCCTTTGGAACAGCTCCTTAACAGCTTCGCGTCCGAGGATCAGGTTGACAAGACTTATGTAGGGCACCTTAATGAACAGATGAGCGACAAAATCGCTAAATCCACCGCCCCACATGAGATATACAACCACTTGAGGGCAGTTGAGAATCGCCGTTTCGAGAGTTGCGGTACCCGATGTCACGAGAGCAGCACGAGCCTGGCTCATAAGCTGATAAGTCTCGCCGAATATGACAGTCACATTAGGGTTGTTTTCGATATAAGGGCGATAGTCCTCGTATTTGAAAGAAGGCGCTCCAGCAATGACAAACTGATATTGTGGGAACTTCTCTATAGCCTGCAGCATCACAGGCAAGTTGTATTTCAGTTCCGACTTACGGCTACCAGCCACAAGAGCGATCTTTTCTCTCTTATCGAGCTTATTGCGTTCGCAGAAAGCATCGAAGGATTCACCCTTGTATGGTCTGTTCTCTATGGCGTCCATTACAGGATTGCCACAGTAAGTCACCTCGATACCTTTATTCTTGAAGTAAGCCGTCTCGAAAGGCAGTATAGTGTACATCTTATCGATGTAAGCCTTAAGCTTCTTGTTGCGTCCCTCTTTAGAAGCCCAAGTCTTAGGCACTATATAGTAAAACGTCTTTATTCCGTTGTTTTTGGCGAATTTAGCCATTGGAAGGTTGAAGCCGGCATAGTCTACCACTATGAGCACATCAGGCTTATAAGAGAGGATGTCTGCTTTACATTCCTTGAAGTTCCTTTTTATCTTTCCTAGATGAGTGATGACATCCCAGACACCCATTACGGCAGTGTCTCTATAGTGACGAACGAGAGTTCCTCCCTGAGCCGCCATCAGATCTCCGCCCCAATAGCGAAATTGAGCGTCGGTATCTTCGTTTTTGAGAGCCTTCATCAAGTTTGATGCATGAAGGTCGCCCGATGGTTCACCTGCTATGATATAGTATTTCATGCTAACCTTGAATAATGAATTTGAAGACAACCACAACCACAACCCAGAACATCGTTGACATGAATACTCCGCGAGCGAAATTCATCTTGTTAGAATAGGCGAAGCCCATGAATATCGCCAGGTCGCTAAGAGTGCTCACAGCAATCAGAGAAGAGGCATAGCTCAGTTTGACGAGCCATCCGAAGAATTCGGTCCATGCCATACCATTAGTGATTCCAAAATGGAAGAATGCATAAACGGTAATCAGTGGAAGTAACAGCCCAGCTATAACTCCATAAGATGTCTTGTTGATTGTCATGGTTGTTGGGAATTAAAACAAGCCCGACAGACGCTCCATTTCGGTGTAGTTGGTCGCATCGAGCATACAAGGACACAGGGTGGCGTAGCCCTGTTGAAGCCAGTAAACATCGGTATCTTGAGCATCTTTTGTCGTATCGATAAACGACCCCATGAGCCAATAGTATTTGTCGCCGTCGGGATCTTCAGCGCTATGATAGTCCTCTCGCCAATATCCGTTAGCGATACGTACAGTCTTTATACCTCTGATATTATTGCCATACGGAATATTTACGCTATAGAAGACGTTAGATGGTCCGTTATCGCCTAATGCCCAAGATATAACCCTTTCGACAATAGGGAGAGCATGAGTGAAGTCGGCATCTTTACTCTCGTCGTCGATGGAGAATCCGATACCCTTAACACCCAGAAGGGCAGCTTCACGAGCGGCGGCCAGAGTGCCCGAGTAATGGACGCTAGAAGAAGTGTTTGTGCCGTGGTTTATTCCTGACAAAATCAGGTCAGGCTTTCTGCTGACAAGGCCGTGGTAACCAAGTTTTATGCAGTCGACAGGCGAGCCCCATACCATGAGGCCGTCAACCCCTGGGATGCCCATGTCGTATTTACGGACGCGCAAGGGAGCTCCTACAGTGAAAGAGTGGCTTTGACCTGAATAGCCCTTGTTAGGAGCTGCAACGACAACATCGCCATATTTGGCGGCAACTTCGGCGAGAACCTTTATACCTTTTGCCTCGATGCCGTCATCGTTAGATATCAATATCAGAGGTCTTTCAGCGGTCATGTCGAACTAGTTGTTAGAACTTTGTTTCACCTGGATGATGTTCATGATATAGTCGCCAACCTTCTCGCATTCCGAGATGAAGTCGATATAGAATACACCAATCTGGTAGTTGTAAAGTCCGGCATCAATGTCACGCATATTCTGGTTCTTGAGCTGAGATCTGTAGTTGTTGATTTCTCGCTCGAGAGTCTGTGCATTATGTATGTCGGCAGTGATATTTTCTGGAAGTGAGATGATGCGGACCATCTCGGCAACAGCCTGTTCAGTAAGGTTGAGCATGGACTCCATGTGGTTCTTCTGCTCCTCAGTGAACTGGTCCTTAGAGTGCTTCTTCTTGCGGTTTATTGTGCGACCGAGATTATAGAAAGAGTCGCCAATAGACTCCAGTTCAGATATCTGAGTGAGCATTCTCTGTATTCTCATTTTAGATGTAGAAGACAAGCGACCCTCGCTAACCTGGTGGAGGTAGTTGGCAATCTCGACCTCTATGTTGTCGGTTATCTTCTCATAGCGTTCGATGCGAGAGAACTTCTTAAGGAATTCCGTTTCATCTTCGGTGTGCATAAGGTCGCGTACCATATCCACCATCTTGTAGCACAATTCGCCAAAATGCTTAACCTCCTTCTCAGCCTCCATGATAGAGAGTTCGGCAGTAGAGAGGATGCCTGCAGTGATGAACTTGAGTCGGTATTCCTCAGTCTGTTCCTTCTGAGGCAGAACTCGGCATACGAATTTCTCGATCTGGTTGACGAAACCGATGAGGAGCAGAGTGTTGATGATGTTGAAAGCGGTATGGAAAGCAGACAACTTATAGAGATCGTTGTTTTCAACCTGGAGGACGTCGGTCACGAGCCAGTTGATAGCGTTGCAAGCAGGGTAGAAGAAGAGGAGCACCACAACTACGCCAAACACGTTGAAGAACATGTGGGCCAAAGCCGCTCTACGAGCCTGAGTGTTAGCAGTAAGAGAAGCCATGAAAGCAGTGATTGTAGTACCGATATTCTGACCCATAGCCAAAGCGGCGGCCTGTTCAAAGCCGAAGCCAGGGATATGCATATCGAAGAGCATCAGAGTGATAGCCATTGTAGCAGCAGAAGCCTGAACGATCATAGTGACTATACCGCCCACGATAACAAAGAGGAGTATAGTCCAGAAGCTATCGCAAGGCACGGTAGCGAGCATGTTAGCCACGAGTTCGCCGATATTAAGGTTAGTAGCGGCAGTCTGCAAGAAGCTAAGACCCATGAACAGGAAAGCGAAGCCGAAGATAAATTCGCCGATACTCTTCTTATTTGAGTTCTTTCCGAAGATGAGAGGCATGCCAATGCCGAGGAGTGGGATAGCGAATGCTGCAATGTTGATCTTGAAGCCGATGGCAGATATTATCCATGCAGTTACTGTGGTACCGATGTTGGCGCCCATAATAACTCCGATAGATTGTCCGAGAGTCATGAGGCCCGCGTTGACGAAGCTCACGACCATGACTGTTGTTGCTGAGCTAGATTGGATTAGGGCGGTGACCAATATACCGGTTAGTACTCCGGCTACTCTGTTGCGAGTCATTGCAGCCAATATGCTGCGTAGTCTGTCACCTGCGAATTTTTCGAGTCCTTCACTCATTATCTTCATGCCGTACATAAACAGGGCGAGAGATCCGATGAGTGATAAAATGTTGATAATGGTATCCATGTTCTGAGTTTGTTGCCTCAGGGGAGGCAATATTCAGCACAAAGATAGTAAAAAAAGGTATTTATCCTATAGAAAGCCCTAAAATATGGAGTGGTTAAGGCATTGATTCAAAAAAAGAAAGGATGACACCGAGATAATGGTGTCATCCTTTACTTTATGAGTTATTATGTGTATTACTTCACATAGTCCTTGATGCCGTTCAAGATGTTCTTTGCGTTAGCGTTCTCAGGATCAACAGAGAGAACTTTGTCAACCCAAGGTTTTGCCTCCTGGAACTTCTCAGCTGCACGAGCCTTGATAGCGTCGTACTGTTCTGGCTTAGCGGTCTGGCATTCAGCGAGAATAGCGCTACCTTCCTTGTAAGAAGCCATAGCCTTAGCAGTGTACTCCTTAGCGAGGCCTTTGTTGATGAAAGAAGCGACTTTGCCTTCAGTGTACTTAGTAGCAGCCTCTTCGAGAAGAGCAACACGTTCCTCAATCTTGCCCTGCTTGCCATAGATCTCAGCGATATAGTAGGTAGAGAAATCGGCCTTGTAGTTCAATGCAACAGACTTGTTGTAGAGTTCGATAGCTGTTTCGTATTCGTTGATACGCTTAGCGCAGTCGGCAGCGTTGTAAACAGTCATTGCGTCAACTGAGTCGCCCCAGAGAGTGATAGCCTGCTTGTAGCTTTCGAGTGCACCCTTATAGTTCTTTTCACGAACTGCAGCGTTACCTTCATTCTTGTAGTCATCGGCGCTCTTGTCCTGAGCCATTGATGCTGGTGCCATAGCGACCATCATCATAAACATCATGATTAATTTTTTCATAGGTTTTTTTTTCAATGAATTGATATGCTAAAAATGATTATTTCAACTGGAGCTTCTTATAGTCGGCGTCGGTTGGCACTGTCTGCTTTGTTCCGTTCATGAACTTCTGCAGACGTTCTGGTATCTCGACCTTATGTCCAGCGAATTTCTCGACAGTGTCGATGAATTTAGCTGGGTGAGCTGTTTCGAGGAACAATCCGAGTTCACCATCCTGAAGTCCGTCTTTGAGAGCTGCGTAGCCAACTGCGCCGTGTGGGTCGCAAGTGTAGCCGTCGTTCTTGTACACCTCAGCTATTGTAGCGCCGATCTTTTCGTCGGTGTAGCTGTAGCTGCTGATGACCTTACGCATCTTTTCGACAGAGCCCTCGAAGAGTTCGAGTACGCGAGCGAAGTTGCTTGGGTCACCTACGTCCATGGCGTTGGCGATAGTGGCGATAGATGGCTGTGGCTTATAAGAACCTGTAGTGAGGTAGTCAGCAAACACCTTGTTGGCGTTGATAGCTGCGATGAAACGCTTTACTGGCATACCCATCTTATAAGCTATCAGACCAGCGGTTATGTCGCCGAAGTTACCGCTTGGTACTGATATTACCACCTGGCTCCACTTTTCTTTTGGTATCTGAGCCAAAGCATGGAAGTAGTACACACTCTGAGGCAAGAATCGTGCCAAATTGATTGAGTTGGCAGATGTCAATATCTTTTCGGCGTTGAGTTCCTTGTCCATGAAAGCCTCTTTTACAGTGCGCTGGCAGTCGTCGAACACGCCATTAACCTCGTATGCTGTTACGTTCTGTCCGAGTGTAGTGAACTGGAGCTCCTGGAGTTTGCTCACGAGGCCGTGAGGATAGAGCACGTGTACATATACGTTAGGAACGCCCAAGAAGCCGTTAGCTACTGCAGAGCCAGTGTCGCCAGAAGTTGCTGCCAATACGTTGATGCTCTTTCCGCCGTAGTCGGCAAAATAAGCCATTACGCGAGCGAGGAAACGTGCGCCTACGTCCTTGAAAGCCAGTGTAGGTCCGTGGAAGAGCTCAAGTACAGAGATACGGTCGTTGACCTTAACAACAGGTACAGGGAAGTTGAATGCGTCCTCTACCATTGCCTTGAAGCGGTCTTCAGGAATATCAGGGCAGAAGAAATGCTTCAGTACCTCGAAGCCGATCTGGCCCATGCTTTTGCCAGGCAATTCGTCCCAGAACTCCTTAGGGAGAACAGGTATTGATTCTGGCATATAAAGTCCCTTGTCTGGTGCGAGACCCTTCAAGACAGCTGTCTTAAGGTCTGCAACATGATTGCGGTTGTTTGTGCTGTAAAACTTCATATATGAATGAATTATCGATTATCAAATGTAAGTTATCAATTATTCCATCATCTTCTGCATGAATTCCATCAGGACAAGACGTCCGAGGCTACCGTTCTTAGCAGAATCCTCGTCATAGCGGTCGACATTGTCAGGAGTCATGCCAGGCTTACGCAGGATGAATGGGATGTCGGTGCGTGTATGAGTCTTGATGGCGCAAGGAGTAGGGTGGTCAGGAAGGAGAGCCACGCAAACAGGCTCGTCCATCTTCTTAATAGCCTCCATGATAGGGCCAACGACCTTTTTGTCTATGTCTTCGATAGTCTGAACCTTGAGCTTCACATCGCCTTCGTGCCCTGCTTCGTCAGGAGCTTCCATGTGGAGATAGACGTAGTCGTCGGTCTTAAGAGCCTCGATAGCAGCTTTAGCCTTGCCTTCGAAGTTAGTGTTGTAAAGACCGGTAGCGCCTTCGACCATGATAGGCTTAAGTCCGCCGAGACGGCCGATGCCGAAGATAAGGTCGACAGCAGATATTACAGATCCTGTCTTGATTTGAGGATACATCTGCTGGAGGGTTGGCATAGATGGCTTATAGCCTGCAGACCAAGGCCATATATGGTTAGCCATAGGTTTGCCGGCAGCCTTACGTGCCTTGTTGATAGGATGTTCTTCGAGAATAGCCTGGCTCTTGCGCATAAGGTCGCAGATGAGGTCGCAAGTATCTGACTTGCCATTGTTGGCCTTTGGCATAACGTCGTTGACCTTAGCGCCAGGGACGTCGTGAGGAGGCGTCATAGAGAAATCGTTCTTACCGCCCTTTATGATGAGGATATGTCGGTAGGACACACCCTTATAGAATCTTACTCTATCGTTGGCGAGCTTCTCGTTAAGAAGTTCGATAAGCTGGCCAGCGTCTTCAGTAGAAATATGTCCACCGGAATGGTTGACAAGTGTTCCGTCGTTAACTGTGCAGATGTTGCAACGCATTACTAGGTCAGTAGGCTCAAAGTCGATACCGATAGCTGCGGCTTCAAGTACGCCGCGGCCCTGATAGAGCTTTTCTGTCTCGTATCCCATGATAGTCATGTTGGCAACCTCGCTGCCAGGATGCAGAGAGTCAGGTACAGTCTTGAGCATGCCACTACAGCCTTCTTTGGCAAGAGCGTCGATGTTAGGCTTCTTGGCTGCCTGGAAAATGGTTTTGCCACCGAGCTCTGCTATAGGTTCGTCGGCTGCGCCATCTGTAAGAATAACTAGATATTTCATCTTTTGTTTATGTGCTATTTCTTGCGCTAAGTATGATGTATACTTTATCAATCATCGGCAAAAATACACATTTTTTTTGATTTGTTTCTCAGTTTGTGTTTCGATTTGAAATATAGACGTAGGTTTTTGTTGTGAGTATGCTCGGCGTGAGAATAGTCACTGGTGTGAGTCCATAGTGAGCCCTAATAGTGAGAATTGTGAGAAACAGGCAAGTGTGAAAAGTTTGTAAGTAGGGTTTAATAGAGGTTTGGGTAGCAAAATAGCAGTATGAAAGTACGTGTTTCGAGTTTTAATAATTATCTTTGTAGTTGAATAGTGGAACCCGAAAAACGGATGCGAAATGGCAAGGATAGAATTGGAGGAAGGAATGACATTGAAAGGCGCGAGGAGGATAATGTCCAAGCGAGGCGGTGCTTTTAGGATAACCAAGAGGCGCGGCAGGCTATATACGTTCAAGAAATTCAAGTGTGTTCAGCCAAATACGGAAGCTCAGGTGGAGTGTAGGGAAATGCTAAGGAGAGCGAATGAGATGGCGAGAGAAGACCTTGCGAGAGAGGAAAGGAGAGATTACTGGAAGAAGAAAGCGGAGGAGATGGGATATAAGACGGCGGTAGGTTGCGCGAGAGCGTGGTATATGGCGAAATTGAGAGGGAGAGTGCTTATGGAGAAGGAGAGGGGTGATGAGGTTGGTGATGATGTGAGTGAGACAAGAGCAGTGACAGAAGTGAGGAAATCTGTTGGTGGAGTTAGGATTATCAGGATAGAAAGAGCGTGGAAGAAAGTGAGGAAGAAGCGGAAAAGAGTGGATGAAAGTGTTCCCCTGTAGGGTGGTGTGAGAGGTCGGTAAACAAAAAATAGGAGATAACACCTATTGATAAGTATTACCTCCTACTTGTATTCATCGTTTGTTGTCAATCAAATGTTCTATTCCATCTTTGGAGTTCCGGTCACCTTATACTTGATGGTTCCGTTGTCGATTGTTGGTTCATATTCCACGCCCCATGCGTTGAATATCTGCTTGCCATCCTTAACAAACGACTTTGCGCCATGTGGCAAAGTGTCGGTCACAGTTCCCATTTCAGGAGGAGTCAATGCTGGACGGTTTCCATGGCGCTTATCTCCCTTGAAGCCGTGATGAGCATGTCCGTTACCTTTAGCATTCTTGTTGAATCCTTTTGGCTTATCTGCGTGCATCTCGTCAGGCTTACCATGATGTTTGCCATGACGCATGCCATGATGCTTATTCAATGCAATTTCGTATCCGCATGAAGGGCAAGTTATGATTTTAGGGCCAAATCCGCCGCGGTGGAAAGTAGCCTCTGTGCTGTCGTTGGCAGCGACCTTATCGGTTGCCATTTTGTTGTTTGTTGTCTGAGCCATTGCCGATGCTGTGGCAGTAGTAGCTATCGCTACGAGAAATGCCTTGTAAAGAGTCTTCATCATAGTTATGTAAGTTTAAGTTTGTTTTGCTTAGACATTTCCAATTACTGTGCCAAAAACGTATGCACAGATGCCGAACAGGTGGATTTGTCGATAAACGCCGTTGTTTTATAGATTAACAGGCAAATGATATATCCCAAAAACGTTTTGTGATACATAGTTTCGCTGATAATGTTTCGTTTTTTTTCTTGGATTTTCTCTGACAAATAAAGCAAGAAACGTAACCACTAGTGTTATAGTCAGTATAAAACGATAGGAAGAATAAATAGTTTTTCTTTTTAGAACAACCATGGATATAATAGATTTGCTCAAGAAAATTGCGCCTTATGTGAAGCCATATAAATGGCTTGTGGTGCTAGCTCTTATCCTTACGCTTATTGGTTCGTGTATTACGCAGGTAAATGCGGTAGTCCTTGACTGGACAGTAGATAAGATAAACGACCTCATACATGTAGAAAACTTCCAGTGGTCGGAGGCTTTGAATATACTATTTGCGATCACGGCAATTCTTCTTGGCAAGGAGGTTCTTTCTGTTGGCATCTCTTTTGCTCAGAACTACTATGGAGAGAAGATGCGAATCAATGTATCTCGAGACCTGTCGCAGACCATCATCGACCGTATCTTGAGTTACCGCATGGCATTCTTTTCGCAGGGCAATAATGAGACAGGCAAATTGCAGTCGCGTATAGACCGTGGTGTGAGTAGCCTATCGTCGACGGTGCAGAGTTTCTTTATAGACCTTCTTCCTTTGTTTACTAGTGCCATATTAGCCTTGGTGCTAATGTTTTCTGCAAACTTCTATGTAGGTTTGACGGCGCTCTTCATTGTTCCGATATATATATACATCACCATAGCGCAGGCGCGTCGCCTCAAGGGGTGGCGTGAGAATATGCGTTCGTGCCATGAGGAGAAGAGTCATGGTATAATGAATATCATTGAGAGCATCAACGTCATCAAGTCGTTTAACCGTGAGCAGATAGAGAGCGGGAAGCAGTGGGATCTGCAGACCCGGTTTACCGACAATCAGATGAAAGTGCGCAAGACCTCGTTTTATTTTGACGGTCTGAAGCGTTTCGTTCAGCAGATAGGGACGGTGCTCATCATCATCCTAACCGCGTATCTTGTGCTCATAGACTATCCTGGAATGACGATAGGCAAGATAATGTATCATGTGATGCTTTTTGCCAATGTGACGGCGCCTATCACTCAGCTTCACCGCATCTTCGACAATCTCAATGATGCCCTTGTATATGCGGAAGGCTTCTTCAAGATCCTTGATGCGAAGGAGGAGGTAGAGCCGAGCGGCAAGCACAGGCCAGAGAAGATAAGGGGAGACATAGAGATAAGAGGTGTAGATTTTACGTATCCGAATGGCAACAAAGCCCTTCACGATATCAACATGTCGATCAGAAGTGGTCAGATAACAGCCTTTGTAGGATTGTCGGGAGCCGGTAAGTCGACGATAGTCAACCTGCTAGACAAGTTCTATACAGCCGATCGAGGTACGATAACCATTGATGGTGTAGATATCAACGATTATGACACACATTATCTGCGTGACAATATAGGCCTTGTGCTTCAGAAGAATCACATCTTTGACGGCACGATAGAGGAGAATATACGTTATGGGCGCACAGACGCCACGATAGAAGAAGTGATGGAGGCAGCCAAGAAGGCGTATATCTATGATCAGATAATGGCGCTTCCTAATGGATTCGCTTCAAAGGCCCAGCAGTTGTCGGGTGGTCAGCAGCAGCGTATAGCCATAGCGCGTATGTTCCTCAAGAATCCGCCTGTCATATTCCTTGATGAGCCAACGGCAAGTCTCGACGCCATAGCCACAGAGCAGATAAAGGCCTCGATAGATGCCATCAAGAAAGACCGTACCGTCATTATCATATCGCATAGCATATCTCAGATAATAGACAGTGACATGATATATGCGCTTAGGAATGGCAGGGTAGAGCAGAGTGGCACCTCCGATGACCTTTATCGTCAAGGAGGAGTGTATAAGGACATTGTTGATGCTTCAGCGCGAAGCCTCAACGTAGAGAAACTGGCAGAGACGATAAAAGGAGAATCGTAGTCCGGCGGCTATTTAAGCCAGTTGTCGAGCATATGACCTTTGACTATCCAGCTAAGGCCAAAGGCCATCAGCATGATAGTTTCATAGACAATCACCATGCCGTCATTCTTTATGATTATCGCGTTGATAGCGAAAATAATGAGGAACACGAGTATTATATAGCCACATACCTTGTAGATGGTGTTTTTGGTATCGTCTTTACTCTTAGAGAACAGCCATATGCTGTTGATAGCAAGCAGAAGGAACAGCAGTGAAGCGGCGACATAGTGAACCCACATTGTTATGCTTATAGGAAGCCAGAATAGGCCTACTTCTGTTGACTTGTCGAGCCATGAAGCTTCGGTAGGGAAGGCTACCACACTCAGGGCGCAGATGCCAGCGGTGGTATTGACGAGAGTATCCCAGATGTTGTATCCTCTGTAGGAAACGAGAAGGAAACCGACAGACGACAGGACGGCGATAAGCACAGGAGAGCTGTAGTAGGTTATAGAAATGCTTGTCCACCAGTCGGGATAGACAGTGTTAGGTGAGAGGTATGCGCCAGAAAGGCACAATACAGGTAAGAGGCATCCCAAGATGCCAATGAAATTGCGTATCTTCAGATACGATTTGTCTGCAATCATATTTATTTGTGTTTCGAGTTTATTTGCAATGGAACGCGTGAATGTAGGACCTATGACTAGTCCAATATCTCGATATTCTTCTGAGCGTCGATACCTATATCGAATCGGCCTTCGGTGATGTCGAAATGTCTTGGTTTGCCGTCGATTATGGCGGTAGATTTCAGTTCGAATTCGCCAGACATTATTGTTTCTGTAAGTCGTCCGTTGAGATAGAGCACCTGAACACGTTTGATGTTGAGGAACCCTTCGCTAACATCCAATGTAGTAGCTTTGCCGTTAGTTCCGTCTTCGAGTTTCAGTGTCACCCGACATTTGTCGCTAGACAGGTTGATAATCTGTCCGTTGAGATCGGCCAGGCCAGAACACTCATAGATGTGGTTGTATGGTATAGAGAATGTTAAGCTATCGGAGCTGTGGAATGAGTCGTCGGGATGAGTCTCATCGTAATAGTACTCATCTTTGTTTCTTAAGGTGAAATGCAGGATGTCGCCCTCAGAGGACACCCTTGAGCAGTTGGTTGCCCAGAGGTCGTTCTTTCTATTGTTAGTGAATACGTGGGCGTTGATGTAAGCTCCGAATGTATTGTAACCCCATTCGGAATACTGTGGCAGGCCCGCGTTCATGTCGTCTTCTATCCATATTATCTCGTCGAGGTTATCATCCTTAGAGCAAGATAGTGTCATCATGCTGCATAAAGCGACAGCTATATATATCAGTCTATTCATTGTAGTCTCTATTCGTTGACAAATCTGTATATTCTAGGTATTCTCACGCCAACAGACAATCCGATGCCAGAGTCGTAGAGTTTACACATAGAGAATGGATTGGCGTAGCGCATGAAGTAAGGGAACATGACTTCGACATTGACCATGCCGTTAGGTCCGCACTGAACGCCGCCGCTGAAATAGAATGGTATGGCGAAAGACTTAGGTCGGCCCATAGATTTTTTTATTCCGCTACGATACTGTTCCATGGTCTTCTTCTCCATGCGGACATGGTTGTGAGAGCCGACAACAAAGTTGAATGCTGTTCCAAATTTGAGGAATGGGCTTACCTCGTCGAGGTCGCGGAAAGCGAGTCGCAGTCCGAGAGGAATGCCGACATAGTTAGTGTATTGAGCGATGCGGTCGGCGGTAGCGTAGTAGGTGTTGACGCCCTCTTCGTGGACTTTCCATATAAGATTGGTATCGTCGTCTATTTCGCCGCGGCTGTATGTGTAGCGCAATCCGGCGTCGAGAGAGAGTTTGCTAGTCAATAGAAATTCAGGTTTTACTTCGAAATAATACTGAGTGATATGAGCGTCATAGTAGTCGCTCCAGCAGACGTATTTGTCCCAATCGTTAGTTTCGCGCAGGTTTTCCTTGCTATTTATCTTGTCGGTGCTTCTATGAACCAGTCCGACGTTGAAGTCCCAGAAAATAGGCTTCATGACCTGTGATGTAGCTTCAGATGAAAAAAGCCAAAGCAGGAGTGTTATTGTGCAAAGCGATTTGTTCGTGGTCATGTCATTAGATTGTTCTTATAATGACAAAGGTAATTATTTTGTAAAAAAACAACAAAGATTATTGGTGGTTTCGGTTAGAATTCTATTGTTATGCCGGTGGATAAGAGGTTGTAATCTGAAAACTCGATAGAGACGGGGGGGGATTAACGTATGAAAACTGACATAGGGACCTTAATGCCGGCGCGTAACCCTATGTTTCGAAGATTAACTTTCTTGATCACATCCGTCTCCATCAGACTCTTATAGGTCCTGTCTGTATTAAGCATAGCACCTTCGTGAGTCTTTGCCATGTCTGTCAATCCGATAGAACTATAAATTCCCCCGAAGAAAAATATTTTAGAAGTTATTTTGGTGGCTACATTTACATCATAGTACAATGACAAGCCTAATCCTTTTGTCGCAATAGAACCGTCAGGTCTAGGTTTATCAACAGTAAAGCCATGATGTTCCAGATCGTGAATAACCACATTCGTTTCAGGATAATAACCAGTAGTTTCGTACTCACCATCTTCAACCTCATATTTGGTCATAATAGGGACATACATCTTGATACCGGCACTTGCAATAAGAGATATGCGCTTGGTGATAGGCATCCTGTAGAGTGCGCCAATAGGCATCTCAAGGTTAACGCAGCGTTGATGTTCTGTCCATCCATTCAGATCAATGACATAGGTAAAATCTTGCTTGTTTACTTCATCATAGAGATCATACTCTAGCGTTCCATCCAAAGAAGCGGTACTATTACTCAGCTGCACACCAAGCCCGGCAGTGAATCCCCAATTCCTATTGAAAAACTGGTTGTAATCAACATTGAAAGAACCGCCACCGCCAAGTTTTCGATCAGAATCGCTGCTCTTAAAATATATAGAGCTCAAACCTCCGCTCAATGCTCCGCTCAGGTATTGACTCTCACCAAACAAAGGAGAGTAATTAGGTTTGTTTTTTGTCGTCTTCCACTGGGCGTTTGCCATTTCAGGTACACCAAATAGCAGCCCCAAGGTTAATATGCATAAGAACTTGTTCATTTTTCGCATTGTTTTTACGTGGTTACTCTACAATAATCTTCACTGTTCCCTTCTTATTGCCAGACACTACCGACACCACATGAGCACCACGAGAAGAAAGAATAATCTGATTTATATGTTCAACTTTATCAGATGAGAATACCACTGCAGATGATATAGTATAAATCCTTACGACCGCATTATGCATCTCTGTTTCCGAGAGTCCGTCAACCACTATGGAGAATGCCTCTCCTGTACGTATCGGGTTTGGATTGACAGTTACATTAAACGCAGTTGATTCCTGCATGAAAACAGCAGGACCGATAATATACTCTTTGCCGTCAGCACCTATGACAATAACTTCGTAGGAACCGTTGACTCCACCTTTCTCGCAGTAGAATTGCTCATTGGCACCTTCAATGATACTGCCATTACGATACCACTGATATGATATAAAACGATTGTCAGAGTTGTCAACGACAAGGACATCATTCCACATGAGTTTTATCAGAGAAGCGTCCAAACGATTTGTTTCCGGATCTTCCGGTTCGTCATTACCTTCAATAACGAAAGTATATGTCAGAGTTGCATTTGTATTGTCCGACCAGATATAGTTGTTATTCAACGTCACAGTCACAATGTACTTTCCAGGCTTAATAGCTTCTGTATCACCAGATATTGAATAAGCAATATTTTCGGCTATCTTAATGCCATGTGTTTCGCCATCGTATGGGAAACTGATGCTTTCAACATTAGGCTTGTCAACCTTTGCCGGATTTATGGTCACAACAACAACCTTTGCAACAGTTGTGCCGTCCGTCCATTTGAATCCTTTTGTTGGAGTCAGCTTAACATCATATGTGCCAGCGTCAGTCTGTACGCCATCTTCGACTTTATACTCAACTTTCTCCGGGATAAGGATGATAGGTTCACCAGTATATGTGAACTCACCTGCGATCGGCAATTCAATTGTACCATCACCGATAACGAAAGTTATCACCTTGTCATCAGAAGTTCCATCCGACCACAATGTGTTCTTCTTGTCCTTCAAAGAGATTATTCTGTCATAAGACATAATATCAACTCCTGTCGCATTTTTGCTATCAACGACATAACCTGCGCCTTCGGGTATTTCGAACATCTTCTCCTGACCGTCATAGATGAATGTAGTCTGAGGTGCAACAGGAATAGGAATTGTTACTTTAGCGATATTAAATACGTATGTCTTTATATCATTAGTGTTATCGTTCCAGATATAATGAGCCTCGTCCTTGAATGATACGCTTACTGTATATGTGCCCGCGTCGGTCTGCACATTATTAGCAATAACATACGCGTCATTATCAGGTAGAGTGTATGTTTTCTCGTTACCATCATAAGTGAACTCTGTTTCATCAGCAGCTGGAACATTTATTACGATATGCTTGATCTTGAATGTCTCATTGATTGCATCCGACGAACCATCGCTCCAGATATAATTTGGCAAAAGTGTGATAGAAACCGGGTAGTCAGCAATCTCTGTAGCCTTTGTTTCTCCAGAGATTGTATAGCACTCATTCAGTGGGACATTGAAATTGTATTCGTTGCCATTCCATGTATATTCAGTCTGAACGAATGTAGGCTTGTCGATCTTAGCAGGTAAGATTACTACTTCATATGTCTTTGTTTCTACAGATCCACCTTCCCATGTGAAGCCATTCTGAGGAGTGACCTTCAATGAGTATGTACCGGCATCTTTACCCTCGCCATTGATGATATCGTATTCGGTGCCTGTCAGGAATACAATTGTCGAACCAGTATAAGTATATTCCAACTGTATCGTAGGTTCATCAATGGTGCCAGTACCAATCTTAAATTCTATTGTCTTAGGAGCAATAGTACCATCAATCCACTCGTAATTGTCTTCGTCATTCAACGTGATTGTTCGAGGGTAACTGCCGATTGTAGTTGCCGATGCATTGGCCGGGTCAACTATATAGTTGGCATTAGGATTGACTGTGAATATCTTCTCAGTACCGTCAAAGATGAAGTTAGTGGTTGGAGCTGTAGGTAAGTCAACTTTGGCTTTGTTGATTGTAAAGGTGATTGTCTTCGATGCGTCGGTGCCATCAGTCCATACATAGTTTGCCTTGTCGTTCAACGAAATAACTCTGTTGTATGTGCCGGCGTTTGTGGCTGTCGCATTTTCTGAATCAATAGTATACAAGTCGTTTTCCGAAACCTCCAGGGCCTTGACTGTTCCATCGTAGGTAAATGTTGATATCACGGCGCTAGGCAAAGTCACTTCTGCGCGAGTTATAGACCATTCTTGCATTATATCGTCTGTTGATCCGTCACTCCATGAGAAGTTGTCTCCAAGTTTGATAGTCGCCGTATATGATCCAGCGTTTGTTTCTTTGTTGCCAGTTATTGTATAACCAGCGGCATCAGAAGGGCCAGGTATAGAGAATGTCTGTTCAGTCCCTGTGTAGACAAACGATTGTGAAAGATCGATCACCGGCTTGGTGATAGGCTTTCTGCCAATGCTGAATGTAGTTGTCAGACCATTAGTCGGCATCTCATAGTTGGCTACATCAGTCCCTTCTATCGAAACAGCAGTTGCAACATAATCAGAACCCGATTCAGTCTCTTCGCCTATCACGATAACAGTCACATTGTCTATGCCTTCCTTACCGGTTGCAATGGCAGTTGGCATATGTGGATTACCATCGTAAACAAATGATGTATTAGACCACTCAATGCCTATTGTCTTCTTGGCTATTGAAATAGAAATAGGACCACTTGGCTCTACACCTTCGTAGTTGTCATCTGTCGATTCTACCTTATAGTAAACCTTATAATCTGAACCTGCATTCATGCCTTGAGGGATAGTCTCGCTCCATCCGTCAATGCCATTGGTGCTATAGTATATAGTACCTGTCGAGCATGAGCCCGATGTTACAAGGTTCTGGTTTGTGCCATTGTATGTCAGCTTATTTGCTACTGGAGCAGTTACAGTAGGAGCTGTCTGTAAAATGGAGAAGTCTAAGGTGATGTCAGTTGGCAACTTGTAATTAGCAGAAGCGCTACCTTCAATTATTGCCTTCGCCGTATAGTTACCTATGTTTGTCTGTTCACCAGATACTGTTACTGTCACGTCATCTGTGCCTATGTTGCCTGCGAACTCAAGTGTAGGTTTCTTTGGCGAGCCATCGTATGTGAATGTAGTGGTGCTTCCCCAAGTCAATGTGAGTTCTTTCTGAGCTATTGACACCTCAACAGGACCGCTTGGGGCGATGTCGTTGTAGTTGTTACCTCCATTTACTCTGTAGTATACACTATATAATCCTGCATTTGTGGCGGTAGGAATAGTCTTTGACCAAGATGTTCCGTTATTGATGCTGTATTCTACTGTGCCTGCAGATGTTGTGGCAGCTGTGACAAGGTTCTGTTCACCGCCATTATATGTCAGTATCTCAGCTGTTGGAGCGCTAACTGTAATTGTCGCTTTGGTAATGTCAAATGTTGCCTGATCAGCACCGGATGCCAGTTTGTAGTTTGCAGCTGCACTGCCAGACAATGTCGCTTTGGTTGGGTAAGTGCCGACATCTGTTTTTTCTCCATTTGCAGTTACCTCTACCTGATCATCTTCCTCTACTCCCGATATGGTAGGGACTGGCTTATGTGGATTGCCGTCATATTCAAATGTCTTTGTTCCCCAATCAATAGTGAGTAGCTTCTTCTCAATAACAGCTTTAAGTGTCTTGGTTGCTACATCTGTATGGTTGGCATCTCCTTCAACTTTGTAGTAGATGGTATATTCTTGTGCAACCTTAGCCTGAGGTACCTCGGTCGTCCAATTTGTGCCGTCAATACTGTACTTCATTGTACCGCCCAATGTTGAGCCTGCAGTTGCAAGCAATGCCTGATTGGCACCATTGTATACCAATGATGTCGCAGCGGTCGGACTTGTTACTGTAGGAGCACTCTTGCCGATTGAGAATGAAGTTGTGCTTGTTGCTAAAGACAACTGATAATTATCTGCCTTTGCTCCTTGAAGAGTAGCCGTAGCTGTATATGTGCCGACATTCGTTCCTGAACCAGCAACAGAAAGAGACACATAGCTGTTGTCAACTGTTTCAACTCCAGACAAAGTTGCAGTCGGCGTGTGAGGCAATTCATCGTAATTGAAATTCGTCACTCCCCACACTACGTCAATAGTCTTTGGAGATATTGCCACATTGATTGGTTCACTCTTTTCTGTACTATTATGATTGGCATCGCCGGCAATCTTGTAATATACGGTATAGCTCTTTGCATCTGTGCCCTGAGGTACAGCTTCTGTCCAGCTTGTTCCGTCAGTGCTATACATCATCTTACCTCCTGTAGCATTACCTTCCGCAACCAGATTCTGTGCTGTAGCGTTGTATGTCAATGAGTTTGCGATAGGAGCGCTGATAAGTGTCGGATTGGCCGCTGTAATGTCAAATGTAGTAGTTACCTCGTCAGGCAACTTGTAGTTCGATG
>JAKSLH010000025.1 GCA_024401335.1 Bacteroidales bacterium | reverse complement strand
AGCCATCCATCTGACGTTCATACAGGTCCTCGTCCTTCAATTTGGATATCGACACAGGACCGAACACCTCATCGGGCACGCTGAAGCGCGACATGAGGTATTCGAAGGCTGTTGCATCCTTAAAGGCCATCTTGAGACGTCGGGCAACCATACTCTTAGCCGTACCCGGAGGTCCGAGCAGGAATATGCTCTCCCCTGCCACAGCACTCAACAAGGCCATAGCCATGATATGATGCTTCTCAAACAACCCTTCACTCATCAGATCCACAAGAGACCTTACTCGCCCTTGTATATCTCCATTTTCTATTGATATCTTTTTCTTTGCCATAAGTATGTTTTTTGCGTAAACTAACAACCACGTTGTGCAATATATGTGCATAGCATTACATTATTTCACGGAAAAATGAGTGCCATTCAGATATTGCAAATAATGAATGCAAAGAAAAGAGCCATCTATGTCAAAAACGGGCATAGGTTTATGGAGTCTTGGTAAAATTTGGCGGTTGTTTATGTGATATTGAGAATTATGTATTATCTTAGTCGCAGATTTATAGACTAAACAGTCAAAAACATGTCAGTAAACAAAGTTATTTTATTAGGGAACGTTGGCAAAGATCCGGACATCCGTTATTTCGATCAGAATAAGGCTGTAGCCAACTTTACGCTTGCTACAACCGAGCGAGCTCACACCGGAAAAGATAATCAGCAAATACCAGAGCGCACAGAGTGGCACAACATCGTTGTCCGTGGTGGTCTTGTTCAGGTAGTTGAAAAATTTGTACACAAAGGTTCTAAGCTCTATATAGAGGGTAAGATACGTAGCCGTCAGTATGTTGACCGCGAAAATCAGAACCGCTTCGTGACGGAGATTCTTGTTGATGAGCTTGAGATCCTCAGCCGTCGCGAACCTAACAATACAACGTCTTCCGCTCGATATTCATCGAATAGCGACCTCGGCGAGCCAAACTTTAGTGCCGATTCGAAGACTACATTCGACGACCTCGACTTCGACTCTCCATTCTAAGTCATAAAGAGGTTTATGTTCAACGAAATCATTTGAATTTTGGACTCCGATTTATATCACAGTATAATGACCGGCCTTGAGGGCATAACCTTGAAGCCGGTCACTTTAGATACAATTCTTATATGTGTCGTGCTTGTCATGCTTCTTGTGATGAGCGCACTCGTTTCGGGTAGCGAAGCTGCCTATTTCTCCCTGTCACCATCTGATATCGACAAGATCAAGAGTAGTGAATCATCCCGCGACAAGCTTATTGCAAAACTTCTCGACGATGCCGAACGCCTGCTGGCTACAATACTTATAGCCAACAATTTTGTCAATGTAGCTATCGTCATGCTCTCGGCCTTCCTGAGCACTTCACTCTTCGACTTCGGTGACTCTACAACAATCAAGTTTATCTTTGAATCTGTTGTCATCACTCTCCTCATCCTCTTCTTCGGTGAGGTGATGCCTAAGATATATTCCACACAACATAGCTACGCTTTCGCTCGTATCATGGCCTACCCTATTTCGGTCATGTCAACTCTGTTCTCGCCTTTCAGCCATCTGCTGATGCGATCTACTCATGTGGTCAACGAGCGTCTGGCTAAGCATAGACAGAACATGTCTATCGACGACCTCTCACAGGCTCTCGAACTGACCAAGGAGAGTATCAGCGAAGAGAGGGAGATACTCGACGGCATAGTGAAGTTCTCGAATCTATCAGCCTGCGACGTGATGACACCTCGCCTCGACGTGGTGAGCCTCGACGCTTCCGACGACTTCGCCTCTGTTCTCAATGTGGTGCTCGAATCGGGCTATTCACGCATCCCTGTGCACGACGAACGCGAAGACGACATCGTAGGCATACTCTTTGTCAAGGACCTCCTGCCTCATATCGGCAAGAAGGATTTCGCATGGAACAGCATACTCCGAAAGGCTTTCTATGTGCCGGAAACAAAGATGATCAACGACCTCCTTCAGGAGTTCCAGACATCGAAGACCCACATGGCTATCGTGGTCGATGAATATGGCGGCATGTCGGGCATTGTCACTCTCGAAGATATCATCGAGGAGATTGTGGGCGACATCAACGACGAGTTCGACGAGGAGGAAAAGATGTTCACACGCCAGGCCGACGGCTCAATAGTCTTCGAAAGCAAGATTTCGCTCAACGACTTCTTCAAGGTTATCGACTCCGACGGCGAGGAGTTTGAAAAGGCTCGTGGCGACGCCGAGACACTCGCAGGTTTCCTTCTCGAGATCAACGGTCTCATACCTAAGAAGGGCGACAAGATAAACTATGGCAAATATAGGTTCGAAATCCTTGCAGCCGACACTCGTAAGATCGAATCGGTTAAGCTCCGTATCGTCGAAGAACAACATAAGAAATGAAAAGACTCTTTATACTTATAACTCTTTCTCTGTT
The DNA here is from genome assembly GCA_024401335.1 of Bacteroidales bacterium. Classification (GTDB taxonomy): domain Bacteria; phylum Bacteroidota; class Bacteroidia; order Bacteroidales; family Marinilabiliaceae; genus W3P20-009. The sequence goes on along the minus strand of JAKSLH010000025.1, from coordinate 36,031 downwards.
CCTGGTGGCTTGTGGCGACCCGGTCGTTCCTCGTCCTCGAGGCTATTTCCGAATCGAGCTGCCCGAACCTCAATATGTGAGCTACGACAGCATCGGCGAGCCTTATGCCTTCGAGATCAACAGCCTCAGCTATGTCGCTCCCGACCACGACGCCAACTCTGAACCTCACTGGATCAATATCGTTTATCCGTCGATCAACTGCAAGGTTCATGTGACCTACCGACCTATCAACGGCAACGAAGAGGAAGTGCTCGAAGATAGCCGCAAGCTGGTATATAAGCACACCGTAAAGGCCGATGCCATTGGCGAGAGCTACTATGAGGATGCCGACCGACAGGTGTATGGTACACTCTACCACATCAAGGGCAATGCGGCCACACCTCTGCAGTTCTCACTCACCGACAGCGTAAGAAATATGTTCCGTGGATCACTTTATTTCTATTGCAGACCTAACTCTGACAGTCTTTCTCCCGTAATAAAGTATGTAGAGGATGATGTAGTACACATCATCGAAACGTTCCAGTGGCGCACGTCGAATAGCAAACAGAAATAAGTATGCCTCTCTTTAAGAAAGTTGAAAATATGAACGCCTCAATGGGTATCTGGAAGATGACAGAATCACTCCAGGAACTCGAGGCTATGTACACCGTCAAACCTTCGGAAATGGAGATCTATACGGGTTTCCGCAACGACCGCCGACGTAAGGAATGGCTCACCGTACGTGTGCTGCTACACGAGATGCTAGGCTCTGATGTCGAGATATGCTACCGCGACTCGGGCAAGCCTTATCTTAAGGACTCATCACATTGCATTTCTATCACTCACACCATAGGCTATGTCGGCATACGCCTGGCCTCTCATCCTGTAGCTCTCGACATGGAGTATTTCTCCCGTCGCGTGCTCCATCTCATTCCTCGATATGTCTCTAAAAAGGAAATGAAATATATCCCTGAAGAGGAGGGACCCGACAAGATAACGGCGGCTCTCATAGTATGGAGTGCCAAGGAAACACTCTTCAAGCTGTTTGACTTCACCGATGTACTATTTGACGAGCATATATTTATATCTAACCTTCGTCTGGGCAAGAGCGGCCATTTCAAGGGAAGTGTTGTAAAAGACGGATTCCAGGCCGATGTACGCCTCTCTTATGAAGTGCACGACGACCTTATTCTTGTTTATTGCTGATGGGCATCTACGACATCATACTCAAGCGACGCGCAGAAGGCAAGAAACTACTAGCTGTCCTTGTCGATCCAGATAAGGCGTCCGACGAACATATCGCTTCTCTCGCCGACATCTTCCGTTCTACGCCTCCCGACATAATCCTTGTTGGAGGCAGTCTCGTTGCTGCCGATACCGAAGCTGTGGTCCGCAAACTCAAGAGCATAACCGATGTACCTGTAGTACTCTTCCCAGGCAACGGTTCACAGGTGGCTCCTAGCGCCGACGCCATGCTCCTGCTGTCACTCATATCGGGCCGCAATGCCGACTACCTCGTCGGCCAGCATGTCAATTCGGCTCTGCAGATACGTCAGACGGGACTAGAGACGATACCTACCGGCTATATCCTCATCGATGGAGGCTCCGTAACATCTGTGCAATATATCAGCGGGACAATGCCTATTCCACGCACAAAGACCGACATCGCCGTGGCAACTGCTGTGGCTGGTGAGATGCTAGGGCTCAAGATGCTCTACCTCGAAGCTGGCAGCGGCGCTTCACAACATGTTCCCGAAGAGATGGTCAGAGCCGTGCGTAAACATGTCAATATCCCTGTAATCGTTGGCGGTGGACTGAGAGACATCGACTCTGTTAAAAATATGTTCAAAGCAGGTGCCGATGTTATAGTTTTAGGTACAATAATCGAAAAAGATCCATATTTTCTGCAAAAACTATTCGGTTTTATCGCAAATTGATACGCAGAATGCCATTTTTGTATAATTTTGCAGTCCGAAACCTGAACATTTAAATTATGAACAAGAATCTCTTCACTTTGGCGTTAGCGTTGATGTCAACAACTGTCGCTTTGGCCGAAGGTAATGATGAAAAGACTAAAGAAGGATTTGTCTTCACTACTGTGAAGGAGAATCCTATCACTTCAATCAAGAATCAGAATCAGAGCGGTACATGCTGGGCATTCTCTAGTCTCGGTTTCTTCGAGGCTGAACTTATCCGTATGGGTAAGGGCGAATATGACCTTTGTGAGATGTTCCTCGCTCATAAGACATACGAAGACCGCGCTAAAGCTAGCGTTCGTCTTCATGGCGACATCTCTTTCGCTGAGGGTGGTTCTTTCTATGATGCTATATACTGCATGAAGAACTACGGAATGATTCCTCAGACTGCAATGCCAGAACCTGGCACTCTCTATGGCGACTCGCTCCCTAACTTCAACGAACTCTTCTCTATTGCAACTAGCTATGTCGATGGCATAGCTAAGGGTAGCCAGAAGAAGCTCACTCCAGCTTGGTTCAAGGGTCTCAACTCAATCCTTGACACATATCTCGGTGTTTGCCCAGAGAAGTTCGTTTACAACGGCAAGGAATATACTCCTAAGAGCTACATGGAAAGCACAGGAATCAACCCTGACGACTATGTATCTCTCACTTCTTTCACTCACCACCCTTTCTACGAGAAGTTTATCCTCGAGATCCAAGACAACTGGCGCTGGGGTTCAAGCTATAACCTTCCACTCGATGAGCTTATGGCTGTGATGGACAACGCTATCGACAAGGGCTTCACAATCGCATGGGGTACAGACGTGAGTGAAGAGGGATTCTCTCGCAATGGTGTAGCTGTATGTCCAGATGTTGAAAAGGCTCAGAGCCTCGAAGGCAGTGACATGGCTCATTGGCTTGGCTTGAGCAAGACAGACCGTCGCAAGGAACTCACTTCTAAGCCTCTCCCAGAGATAACTGTTACTCAGGAGATGCGCCAGGAGGGATATGACAACTGGGAGACTACTGACGACCACGGCATGCTTATCTATGGCGTTGCTAAGGATCAGAACGGTAAGGAGTATTTCATGGTGAAGAACTCTTGGGGCAAGAGCGGCTCATACAAGGGTATATGGTACGCTTCTAAGGCATTCACAGCCTACAAGACTATCAACATTCTTGTTCACAAGGATGCTCTTCCAAAGGAGATTGCCAAGAAGATCGGCATCAAGTAAGGAAACTGACTAACCTCTATTTATGTTTTTATATGGGCCAGGCTCGATACGTCGAGCCGGCCCTTTCTTTTTGTCTTATTTCATGTTCTCTCTCTTGATGTCATCTCCTTCCGACATCACCTTGAGAGTTGACTCTATAAACGTGTCCATCTTAGGTTTCTCCCCCTGTGGCAACTCTTCGGCATAGCCTTCAGGGAATATTGTGTAGTTGGTCACTTTTGACCATGCCGGACGAGCTGTATGATATATAGAATAGAACACGTCGGGCTTCTCATAGCTCTTGCTGCTTGGCAGACGCAGAGTGACCGCTATGCCTCCATCACCACCCTCCTGCTGAGTATTGGCCAGCACATTGCCAAGTGAATATACAATGAAATGCTCTTTCCCGTCGTTGCCCTTATATATCTCGGCAGGTTGCACTACATGCGGATGACCACCAATGACATGATCCACACCATTATCTATAAGCCAATGCGCCAGTTCCTTCTGGCTCTTACGTGGCGTATGCTCATATTCTATACCCCAATGCATGTTAGCAATGATATAGTCGGCGCCTCGCCTCTTCGACTCCTCAATGTCGAGCCTTATCTGCACCGTGTCGGTATAGTTCACCACATTAGGCGCTGTAACCTTGATGCCGTTGGTTCCATACGTATAGCAGAGCATGGCAATCTTCACGCCTCTCACGTCGATGATGGCCGGATAACGTTCTGCACGGTCTGTACTGTCTTTATACGTGCCTATCTGCACAATCTCCCTCTTGAGAAGCTTGTCAACAGTAAGTTCTAGTCCCTTTTTGCCTGTGTCAATGCAATGGTTGTTGGCTGTAAGAAACACATCAAAGCCACTGTTGACCATCGCCTCGAAATACTGGTCGGGAGCACTGAAGCATGGATAACCCTTATAAGGCTTGCCGGCAAGCGTACATTCCAAGTTGCATACGGCAATATCAACGTTGCTGATAGCCTCCTTCACCTTGGCAAAGCATGGATTGTAGTCATACGTGTCATTGGTAGCATCATACGCCGCTTTCACCTGTGTCGTGTGCGACATCATGTCGCCCCAGAACATCACGGTTATGGTATCCTGACCGACAGCTATTGAATCGTTTTCCTGTGCGTTGACCGTAGTAGCCATCGCTATGATAGAGCTGAATGCTATTATCCTGTTCATGTGGTATGGTTTTGTTTTAGACAAATATAAGGAATAAATATGAATGGATGTGCATATATATATCAACGAAAGGATGGCGGGGAGATGAAAAAGAAGTATTTTTGACCATCAGAAACAACAAAACAGATATTGCATACAGCTATGGTATATTCAATTATTGGCACAGGCGGCATAGGTGGCTATTATGGCGGACGTTTAGCACAGAATGGCAAAGACGTCAACTTCTTGCTCCACAGCGACTATGAATATGTAAAGGCTAATGGCTTGAGAGTAGATTCCGTAAACGGAGATTTTCACCTTGACAGTCCCAAGGTATATGATGACGCCACAAAGATGCCAGTGAGCGATGTGGTGCTGGTGTGCCTAAAGACAACGAACAACCACATGCTGCCAGAGCTGCTCAAGAGTGTGGCTGACGAGCATACTGTAGTGATACTTATTCAGAACGGCATTGGAGTAGAAGAAGATGTGCAGCACATGATGCCTAAGCTGCAACTGGTGGCAGGATTAGCATTCATCTGCACAGCGAAAGTAGCCCCAGGACATATCAACCACCAATGCTATGGACATATAAACCTAGGCAATTACTCTTGCAAGGATGAAGCGCGACTAGAGCAGATCATCAGCGACTTCAACGAAGCAGGCATAAAGGCACATTGCGTAGAGTATAAGACGGCACGATGGAGAAAAGCCGTATGGAACATGCCATTCAATGGCATGACAGTTGCTCTTGAGACACAGACAGACACATTGCTGAAGAATAAAGCTACACGAGAACTTATACGCGAACAGATGATGGAGATTGTGAGAGCAACAAAACACATGGGCATAGAGGGTGTTGACGAGGCTTTTGTTGAGGATATGATTGCAACAACTGACGTTATGACACCATATTCACCATCGATGAAGCTTGACCATGACTTCCACCGTCCAATGGAGATAAAATACATCTACAGCAAGCCTCTTCAGATAGCAAGAGAGGCAGGCATGCCGATGCCGAAACTTGAGATGTTGGAGGCTGAACTGAAGTTCATTGAAGAACAACAAAAATAGTCGTCAAGACCTCTAAGAGGACTATGCTCTTCATCCTAAGCCCACCCTGCATTCGGCAATGGGTCATATACACTGATTGCCGGACACACGAGAGCTTACTCACCTATGCTATCCTTCACTGCAATGGTATAATACAGGCTGTCTCTTGAGAGAGCATCCTCATCCGTATTATCATCCTCTTCATCGAGATATTCATCTTCATCATTGCTCTCTGCGGCCTCCATCTTAGCTCGGAGCTCGGCCTGCTGACGTTCACGCTCGGTAAGGAGCTGCTGAGGCATTGGCAAGCCCGACATATAATACATGTCACGTATCACATCCAGACGTCGCATGAGTGATATCGAGTCGTTCTTGAGCTGCTCTGAGGCGCGAGCCATCTTCTTGAGCTTTGCCTTGGTTATGCCGAAGTCAAGATTGTCGGGCGTGCCTTTCACCGACACACCTGCCTTGAACGGAAGCGGTGACTTGATTACAGACACCTGGTAGTTGAGGTTCATGTCGAAATCCTGAGAGCCACCCACAACGGCGCTATAGCGGTCGATATTGGTCACGAACGGAAGAACCGTTATCTTGCCAGAATCGACGAGCACGTTAAACGATAACGTGTCAATGAGGTTCTCTTTCTTGTTCTTGAACATGAGCATTTTTGAGAGCTTGCTGAATGTCTCGCCATCGAGCAGTGTAAGGCTCTTTCCTCCCATGTGAATAGATGCACGCGCAGTATTGATATCAGGGGTCATGGTGCTATCAAGTTCTGCCTTAATGCTCATATAGCAGTCGATTTTGCCCTTGAACGAGCCAAGCATTGGCATTATAGTATCGAGGTGCAGATCACTAACCAATTCGGCTATATCAGCCCTTTCCCAACGCACGAAACAATTAAAATCGGCTCGCTGACGGCGACTGTCGGCCTTGTAGGCGAAGAGAGAGATACCTTTCGACTTGCCTTGCTTGAATGATATGTTCTTGACATGCAGACATCCATTGACGATCTCCATAACGCCCTTGATGTCGTCAACCTGAAGCTGGTCGTATTTGAATGTCTTGATGGTGCTGTTGAAGTTGAAATGAATCCTCTTTGGTATGTCGATTACGCGCTGTGGTATGGAGTCGGCATTGACCACCATAGAATCGACATCGGCCACAGAGGCTATGACGGAGTCGTTGAGCGCCACACTGCTGACAGCTGGAGCAACAGGATCATCAACAATATACGCGGCCAGGAGCTCGTTACAGTTCACTGTATCGGCATCGACGGTAAGCGTAGCCTCAAGTGGCTGGTGCATCATGAGTGACCGGTAGAGGTTGTGCACCTTGGCCTTGACATCCATAGATGTCTGACCTGCACGCACATGAGAGCGTTCGACGTTGATGGTCATCTCTTTCTGCGTGATGCGGGTATTGGTGGCCACAATAGGCATCTTATAACGAGGCATGGTGACATAGACCATGTCCATCTCGGCCATCATGTCTGTGTTCCACAGTGAGTCACCTGTCTGCTCATAGAATACGGAGGTGTTGAGTGCGCGTGTAACACCACGTATGCCATAGATATTAGAGAAGAGTGTATCGGCCTTGAGCTTAGCTTCGAGATGCGGGAACTGCTTATTGCCAGGCATTGGTTCGAAGAGGGCCGACGATGTCATGCGCTTGCCGTAGAACATGAGAGTATCGACCTTAAGACCGGCATGCTGCACACGGAAACTGCCGGCCATAGGCACGATGGCTGTCGTGTCGATTATCTTGCCCTTATGAAGTATGGTACGTCCGTCGGCCACAAGGTCACGCACGCGAATAAGCAGATTAGGATGATGTAGTTCAAGATAGCTCACCTTGGCATTCATCTTGAGCGAATCACGACCCGAGAAGAGGAGATGAGCATCATTGTTGAGTGAGAAGCCTAGCGAGTCGTTGACCACCGACATGCTATCGACATCGAGGCTACCGGTTATCTTGACACGACCATAGTTACGTCGCTTGATATCGTCGAGACTGAAACGGGCTGTCATGTCGGCATTGACGAGACCATAGAGATGGGTGTCGGGCATAGGAAACACATCGTGCAGCGAGAGCAGATCGACATGAGCCTTGAACTTGGTATAGACATTAGCATTTGCGAGGAGTTCGGTTATCTTGACCACAGCTTCTACCTCGGAGTTGCCACCCTCAAAATGGAATAGTTCCATGTTGACATACGACGAGTCGGGCTTCTGAGGGTTGATTATGGCATCGAAACGAGCCGACAAATCATCGACACCACGCTTCATGCCTTCATAATGTCCCTTGCCATTCGCGATGACGGCATTACAGCCTACGACAGGTGCCTGTGTGTCGTCAAGACGTCCACGCACATAGCCCGTAGCCTCTACAGAGCCATTCTCTACTATGATATCTTCTCCTACAATGTCCTTAGGGATAAGGGCAAAGAGCTTCTCTATGCTTGGGTCATGGAGCTTATACGTGAGATTGAAGTCGGTGCCCAGCGAGTCGAATGCAAGATAGCCGTCGAGGTCGAGGTCATGGCCGTCGAGCTCTATGCTTGTCTCGCGAAATCTATACTGGTTGGTTGCATCGTCATATGCTATATGTCCGTTGATGGCCAGGGGCATGCGACGCAGATATCTCTTTTCGTCATATCTGAACGAAGTCGACTTGTCTTCTAGCTTGACGTCGATATCCATATTGTCGAGGTTGATGTCGCCATCGACAATAAGGTTGAGGCCTCTGACACCGGCATTGATGAGTGACGGCTTGTTAACATAGCGCACCTTGGTGTTGTATATCTCGATATGCTTAACAGCCAATTTCATCGACTCGCTGTCATCACCAATCTCCTCTACGGCTGTGGTGTCGGCCTTGACGATGTCATAGTTGGAACGTCCGAGCGAATCGGTATATAAGCGCACCGTGGCATCAGTGAGCGTGGCACTGCCTATTATCACATCACCCGAGAAGAGAGTGCTAAAGAGGTTGAGTTCTGCTCGTAGCTCGGCAAACTGCGCCAACGTGTCACGACGGGCAATGACGGTGTCGGTAGGCAACTTGTGAAAAGCATGGCTCACGACAAGACCGTCGCTCACCTTGACACCAAAGCTTGGGAATGACGAGAAGAATGTCACCTCGACCGATCGGATATCGACATCGGCATCGAGATATTCGTCGGCATATTTCAGCGCAAGCGGTGTGAGCTTCGAAGGAGTGATGATGACGTTGACTATTATGGCAACAAGGACAAAGAAGATTGCCGACGCAATGGCGACAATTTTACCTGTCTTCTTGAGACGATTGACTGTTGTTGTGTTCATGGATGAGAGTAGGTTGTTGTGTTTTTATTGTCTATCGTATCTATTCAGCAATTATTATTCCAAAAGGGCGATTATCTTATCTGCCAGATTATCCTCAGAGGCGTCGAACCATGTATATTCACCTTTGTAGCGAAACCAGGTGAGCTGTTTCTTGGCGTAGCGACGAGTATTGGTCTTTATCTTCTCTATGGCCATCTCGCGACTTGTCTTGCCCTCAAAATAGTCGAACATCTCCTTGTAGCCCACAGTGTTGAGCGAATTGAGATGCTTCATCGGGAAGTAACGCCTTGCTTCATCTTCGAGCCCCATGCTGTCCATGATATCAACCCTCCTGTTTATCCTGTCGAAAAGCTCCTGACGATCACGGTCGATGACTACCTTGACGGCCTCGAACGGTCGCTCTTTCTTCTTGTTGGTTCGTAGCGAGGTGTATGTGGTGCCCGACTGGAGGCATATCTCTATGGCATGTATCACACGCTTGTAGTTCTGACGGTCAACGATATCATAATGCTGAGGGTCGAGTGTCTGCAACATGGCGAGCATGTGGTCTAGTCCGTGCTCCTCATACATGCTCCATACCTTCTGGCGTATCTCGTCGCTGATGGTCGGTATGTCGTCAATGCCGTTGCATAGAGCGTCAATATACATCATGGAGCCCCCCGTGACGACAGCCACGTCATGATCGCGATATATCTCTTCGAGTATTCTGAGCGCATCCTGCTCAAATTCGTAGGCACTGTAGTAGTCTTCTATCGATCGCGACTGCACAAGGTAATGCCTCACACGCGACTGCTCCTCGGCCGTAGGGGCCGCCGTTCCTATCGATAGTTCACGATAGACCTGACGACTATCGGCAGAGATGATAGGACATCCCAGACGCTCGGCTATCTGAAGTGACAGCTCTGTCTTGCCGACAGCGGTTGGACCTGTTATGACGAGCAGTTTGCGCATATATTGGTTGTTTGAGACAAAGTTAGCATCTTTGCCAATAGTAAACAAAGATACAAATCGCCATTTTTTACTGATTTAAGAACAAGCGTAGATTAACACGTCTAGTGAATGGAGTGTTTGCAAAACAGACTCCCAAGCACTATATTTGTACACTGATAAATATCTCATACCATCCATGAATAATAAAAGCATATATATCAAGCACATAGCCCTTTTATCGACCTTGCTCTATGCTCTAATTCCTATCGCAGCTTACAGTCAGGAGTCGGAGACATGGCTGGAGAAGCTCGACTCTGTAGTAATGTCGGTAGATAAATATGAGAAGGACAAGAGCGACATCATAAACGTGATGGTGGCCCAGCGCGACAAGTTGCGCGACCAGAAGGAGATATACAAGGCCAACTGCTCGATATATGACGAGTGCTGCACATTCGATTCTGACCTTGCTCTCGACATCATTGAAAGAAACGAGGGCATTGCTCGCAAGATGGGTAACCAGGAATATATCGACGAATGGAGGATAAAGAGAGCTTTCATGATGTCGGTGACGGGCATGCTCATGGAGTCGAATTCCATACTCAACAGCCTCACTACAGAGGGTATGTCGCGCGAGATGTTGGTGAGCTACTACACCCAAAGGATATATCTCAATACACACTATGACCAGTACATAGGTGCCGTGTCGGCCAACGACAAGTACGAAAAGGACACCAAGGCCTACAGGGATTCGCTCGAGGCTATCCTGACTGAGGCCGACGCTGACTATGGATGGTATAAGACGATGAAGATTATCAGCGCAGGTAACATCGACACCATAAAGGCGACTATCGACAAGATTATCATCAGTCCAAACCTCAACTCGAAGAAAGATGCGTCTAACGCATATGCTATAGCTCAGATATACAAGAAGCTTGACGACAACGACAAGTATATCAAATATCTGGCAATGTCGAGTATAGCCGACCTCAAGGTGGCCAACAAGGATATCGCTTCTCTCGAGGAACTGGCGGGTGCCATATATAACATGCATTCGGGCGACAAGAGGACCAGTGGCCTCTTCAGCAACGGAAGCGACAAATATATCGACAGAGCCTACCGTTATATCAACGTCTGCCTGGAAGGTGCGCAGAAATTCCACAACAGAGTGCGTGTGGTGAGCATATCACGTGTGCAGGACAATATACACAGCGCCTATGTTGAACGCGACCGTGAACAGAGAGAGTCACTCCGTGTGGCTCTGTGGACAGCAGTTGGTCTGCTCCTCCTGCTCGCAGCGGCCATAGTAATGGTCGTCATCATGTACAGGAAGACAAAAGTGGTAAACAACAAGCTCGAGAATGCCATAGATAACCTTAAGAATGCTAATAACGAACTCGAAGAGTCTAACTTCGTCAAGGAGGAGTATATCGGCTACGTGTTCTCTATCTGCTCTAACTACATAGGCAAGATCGACGACTACAGGAAGAACATCAACCGCAAGATGAAGGTCAACCAGCACGATGAGGTGCTCGCGATGACCGACAAGCCCGTTGTGCAGGAGGAAATGCAGAAGTTCTACAAGGACTTCGACGCTATATTCCTGCATATCTACCCCGACTTTGTCAAGGAATTCAACGACCTTCTTCTACCTGAAGAGGGCATAGAACCTAAAAAGGGCGAACTGCTCAATACCGACCTCAGAATTTACGCCCTGGTGCGACTGGGTATCACCGACAGCATCAAGATTGCTGAACTGCTCCACTGCTCACCTCAGACTGTCTACAACAACCGACTCAAGATACGTAATAAGGCCAGGGTGCCTAAAGACACTTTTGTGGATGCCGTGCAGAAAATTGGTAAAAAAAGCCTAATTTGATATAAAATATATTCAAAAACCATCTTACCTCGGCATACTCAAACACTTACTTACTCCAAATCATAAAACAACGATTATCAGATAGTTATCTTTTTTCTTTCTTACCGATAGCGATTACCGACACATTTAAAGCACCTAAATAGTGTTTTTCTTTGCTGTCACAATTTCAATTAATCGGAAAAATGAAAAAAGAGAAACAAACTATCAGTAAGACACTGAATCTTGCGATCACTCTTATCGTGATGTTCCTCGCTACTGTATCTGTGCACGCGCAGAACATGAATGCTCAGGGCACTATCATCGACGAGTCGGGTGATTTCGTTATCGGAGCAAGTGTGCTTGAAAAAGGAACAACAAACGGAACAGTAACCGACGTCAACGGACGTTTCAGCTTGTCGGTTCCCCAAGGATCTACATTGGTTGTCTCATTTATTGGCTATGAGACACAGGAACTCGAAGCTAGCGACAACATGTCGATAATGCTCATTGATGAATTCTGGATGCTCGATGACATCGTAGCTATCGGTTACGGTACATCGAAGCGTGCCGACGTGACAACAGCCATCTCTAGTGTATCGACAAAAGATATCGACCAGCGTCCTATCATATCTGCAGCTCAGGCTTTGCAGGGTAAGGCCGCCGGTGTCAACGTCTCTTCTCCTAGCGGCAAGCCTGGTGGCGAGATGTCAATACGCGTGCGCGGTACTACATCTTTCAACGGCAGCAACGATCCTTTGTATGTTGTCGATGGTGTGCCTGTGGACAATATCAAGTTCCTCTCGCCTAACGATATCGCCAGCATGGAGATCTTGAAAGATGCTTCTTCGGCTGCCATCTATGGTTCACGTGCAGCCAATGGCGTCATCCTTATATCTACTAAGGCTGGCCAGTCGGGCGACGCTAAGATCACCTTGACTACACAGGTGGGTATGACAAAGGTAGCCAAGACGATGGAGGCTCTCAACACAGCTCAGTATAGAGACCTTCAGAATGAGATAGGCATGATAAGCTTGCCAGAAGAGCTCACCGACCAGACAGACTGGTTTAAAGAGACTTATCAGACAGGTCTTACTCAGAACTATCAGGCATCGATATCGCAATCATCTGAAAAGATGAAATACTATATCTCGGGTGGTTACTCTAACGAACGCGGTATTCTCGAGACTTCTTTCTATAAGAGATACAACTTCCGTATCAACACAGAGAACGAGATTCGCTCATGGCTCAAGGCTAACGTTAGCGTGTCATACTCAGACTATACTTCAAACGGTGGTGGTAGCATGGGTACAGGCTCTGGTCGCGGTGGTGTCATCCTCTCGGTGATCAACACCCCTTCTTACGCTCCTATCATGAATCCTGATGCCCCAGAACAGTACTACAACAATTTCTATGGTATCAGCAATATCACCAACCCTCTTGAGAACCAGGCAAGAACAAAGAACAACCGCGACAAGGAAAACCGTATCCTAGCCTCGGGCGACTTGACATTCACATTCATGCCAAACCTCACCCTCAAGACAAAATATACTATCGACCGTCGCAATGCCATAAGCACATCATTCCTCGACCCTATCTCAACCGCATGGGGACGTAACCAGTATGGCGAAGGCTATGACGGCAGAAACCAGAACACTGTTCAGACTTGGGATAATATCCTCAACTATAACATTGACATCAACAAGCTCGCTATCGATGTTATGGCAGGTTCATCATGGACTGACTCTGACTATCGTAACAGCTGGATCAACGGCAGTCACTACAAGGACGACAAGATACAGACACTCAACGCCGCAAATAAGATCTCTTGGGACGGCACTGGTACTGGCGCTTCAGAATGGGGCATCATGTCATACTTCGGCCGCTTGTCATTCAACTATGACAGCAAGTATATGCTCACCGCCAATGTACGTGCCGATGGTTCTTCCAAGCTACATCCTGACTACCGTTGGGGCATCTTCCCATCATTCTCGGGCGCATGGCGTCTCTCTTCTGAATCGTTCATGGAGAACCTCGAATGGCTCGACGACATGAAGCTCCGCGCTGGCTGGGGTCAGACTGGTAACCAGAGCGGTATAGGCGACTATGCATATCTCCAGAGATATAACATCACACGCTACGAATGGTTCCAGGAGGGCCAGGAGCACATCACTCCTTCACTCTCGCAGGCCAACCTCAGAACAAGCGACCTCAAATGGGAGACTACAACACAGACTTGCGTAGGTCTCGACGTGACAGTCTTGAGCAACCGACTCACTCTCGCTCTCGACTACTACTTCAAGAAGACTACCGACATGCTCATGAACGTGTCACTGCCTGCCGGTGCCGCCGCTGCAAGCAACATCGCCCGAAACGAGGGTGAGATGGAGAACAAGGGTTTCGAATTCTCTATCAACTCGCGTAACTTCGTTGGAGCATTCACTTGGGATACAGACTTCAACATGTCTTTCAACCGCAACAAACTCACTAAGCTCGCCCTCCAGAAGGTTTATTATGATGCTAAGACATCCGAATATGTCAACGACTACGTTGTTCGCAATGAGCCTGGTCGCGCCCTTGGTGGATTCTATGGCTACATAAGCGATGGCGTTGACCCAGAGACTGGCGAACTCATGTATCGCGACATCAACGATGACGGCCGTGTATCATCTAGCGACCGTACATATATCGGCGATCCAAACCCTAAGTTCACTTTTGGTATGACAAATAACTTCTCATATAACGGTTGGGCACTCAGCATCTTCCTCCAGGGCTCATACGGCAACGATATCTTCAACGCATCACGTATGGAGACAGAGGGCATGTATGACGGCAAGAACCAGTCAACAAAGGTTCTCGAGCGATGGAGACGTCCTGGCCAGATAACCGACGTACCAAAGGCTGGCTTTGAGATGAAAAACTCAACTTACTTCATAGAAGACGGCAGCTACCTGAGAGTAAAGAACTTGCAGCTCTCATACAACTTCAAGAGCGAGAAGCTTCGCAACGCTGGCATCACACGTCTGCAGCCTTACTTCTCTGCTAGCAACCTCCTCACACTTACCAAGTATAGTGGCATGGACCCAGAAGTTAACCAGTGGGGCAACAGCGGTGCAGTACAGGGCATCGACTGGGGCACATACCCACAGAGCCGCAGCTATGTATTCGGTGTAAATGTTGAATTCTAATAATAGAGGAAAAACCATGATACTTAAAAATGCTATATACGGTCTCGCGGCAGGAGCACTCTGCGTAAGCTGCTCACTCGACTACGAACCGATTGACACATACTCTGACTTGACCTACACAACAGAGGCAAGCGACGACGAAGAAGAGGTCGTATTCCCTGACAAGGCTTCTGTCGAGAGCTATATGCAGAAGATTTACAAGCAGCTCAACGAACGCCAGGAACACTGGTATCTCGACCTACTGCTCATCGCTGAAGCCCACTCCGACAATGCCTATGCCGGCACAACAGGCGCTGAGGTGGTACCTTACGAGGACAACTCTATCGACGGCTCTAACAGCGTTCTCAACCGCGACTGGAACCGCTATCTCGAAGATGTGGCACTCGCCAACAAACTCGTTGTCAACATCGATAAGGTTGCCGACGGAAGTCTCTCAGAAGCTGATGCATTGGAATATAAGGCCCAGGCTCAGATCTTCAGATCTATGATATGGTTTGAGATGGTGCGTCTCTGGGGTAACATACCTGTAATCAAAACTATCGCTGCCGACATCACTGCCGACAATATCGAAGAGTCATACGAGGCTTATTTCCCTGCTCAGAACACTATCGCCGAGGCTTACAGCACTATCGAGGCCGACCTTCTCGAGGCAGTAAAATATGCTCCTGACCAGACTTCAGACAAGACTAAGCTCACAAAGAACGTGGCTCGCACACTCCTTGCTAAGATGTATGCCGAAAAGCCTATCCGCGACTATACTAAGGTGATTGAATATGTCGATGCTATAACAGCAGAAGGTTTCGAACTCGTTGACGACCTCAATACTATTTTCGGTTTTGACGATGAAACTAAGGACGCAGTAGCACGTAACACTAAAGAGTCGATTCTCGAAGTTCAGTTCTTCCCTGGCTCTGGCAACTGGGCCACTTGGATGTTTGGCCGTAACCTGGCTAACTGGGACGAGAACTTCACATGGGCAAAGTGGGTCACTCCATCACGCGACCTCATCAAGCTCTATGAGTCACAGGGCGACACTAAGCGCATGGAACAGAGCATCGTCTATTACGAATGTACTTGGAGCAACTACTACCCTATGGAGACATATCCATTCATGTATAAGCTCCGCTCGGGCAACAACAGCATCATCAAGTTCCGTTATGCTGACGTGTTGCTCCTCAAGGCTGAGGCATTGATAGCTCAAGGTAAGCTCAGCGACGCCGCTTCTATAATCAACCAGGTCAGAAAGCGTGCAGGTCTTGGCATACTCGACAGCTCGGTAGCCAACAACGCCGACGATCTTCTCGACGCTTACCTCGACGAACGCCGTATGGAGCTCGCTTTCGAGGGTCAGAGATGGTTCGACCTAGTACGCCTCGACAAGGTAGAAAAGGTGATGAATGCTGTCTATGCCAAGGATAGCGGCAGAACAGCTCAGCGTAACCTCTTCAACGAGAACTCTTACCTTATGCCACTGCCACAGGCCGTTCTCGACGCAAACGAAAATCTTATCCAGAACCCAGGATATTAAAATAACAGCATTATGAACATTAAGGATATACGTATGATAAGCTCACTTTTGTTGGCTGCCATCATGGCATCGCCATTGCAGGCTTGTGACAACGATGACGACACTACGCCATCTAAGCCAGAACAAGAGATTCCTTCTGAACCTTCTGAGTCTGAAACTCCGGGCACCAACGACGTCAAGATGATCGTTACTACATCTAACCGTAGCAAGGATCTGACTGAGTCGAGTATCTCCTTCAGCAAAAAGGATAACATGTCGCCTTCGACAATCATGCTCGACCCTTCGTCCGAATATCAGACAATGGACGGTTTCGGCGTGGCTATAACAGGCTCTACATGCTACAACCTCATGAAGATGACCGAGGCTAACCGTAAGACTTTCCTTACTAAGACATTCTCTGACAGCGAGGGCTATGGCTTCAGCTATTGCCGCGTCGCTATCGGATGCTCAGACTTCTCGCTCAGCGAATATACCTGCTGCGACAAGGAGGGTATAGAGAACTTCGGTTTGACTTCTGAAGAGACAAAATACGTCATTCCTATCCTTAAGGAGATTATTGCTATCAACCCTGACCTCAAGATCATGGGTACACCATGGACTCCTCCTCGCTGGATGAAGACAAACAAGGCTTGGACTAGCGGCGAACTCAAGAAGGAATGCTACAACGACTATGCTACCTACTTCGTGAAGTGGATCCAGGCTTTCGAGGCTGAAGGTATCAAGATCTACTCTGTAACGCCACAAAACGAGCCTCTCAACCATGGCAATTCTGCCTCTTGCTATATGCCTTGGTCTCAGGAACGTGACTTTGTCAAGTCTGCTCTCGGTCCTGCTTTCAAGAAGGCTGGCATCGACACCAAGATTTATGCTTTCGACCATAACTACAACTACGACGATGTAGCTTCGCAGAAGGGTTATCCGCTCAACATATATGAAGACGATGATGCTGCCGACTTCCTCGCTGGCGCTGCTTACCACAACTATGGCGGTAATAAGGACGAACTGACTGTTGTTCACAATGCAGCTCCTGGCATGGACCTCGTGTTTAGCGAGACATCTATCGGAACATGGAACGATGGACATAACCTCAACAAACGCTTGAATGAAGATATGGAAGAAGTGGCTCTCGGCACTGTCAACCGTTGGTGCAAGGGTGTTATCGTGTGGAACCTCATGCTCGACGCCGACAAGGGCCCTAACCGCCCTGGCGGATGCCAGACTTGCTATGGCGCTGTCGATATCAATACCGACTATGCTACATATACCAAGAACTCGCACTACTATATCATCGCTCACATGTCGAGCGTAGTTAAGCCAGATGCTGTTCGCATCGGCACTTCGGGCTACACTGCCAAGGGTCTCACCTATTCGGCTTTCAAGAATACTGACGGCAGCTATGCTATGGTTGTAAGTAACAATTCGGCTTCTATGACCTTGACTATTGACGACGGTACTCATCACTTTAGCGCTGAGATACCTTCTAATAGCGCAGTATCATTCTCATGGAAATAATCTAACAACAAAAAGAAAATCAAAATGAAATATTCTAAGATAATAGCAGCGGCTATCGCCGTTGCAGCACCCCTCATGTCTTGTGAAGACGAGTACAGCGAGCCTGCTATGGGCGGCAATCCTGTGCTGACTGTTAAGTCTGACGTGTCAACAGCTTATTTCGGCGACAGCCTTGCAATATCTTTCATCGCCGACGACGCATCAGAGGCTCTCTCTACTCTTAAGGCTCAGCTCTTGTTCGGCGAAGAGGTGGTTGGCGAATCGACAGTGCGCACTAAGGTCAACGGCGATGAGTACTCTTGCAAGATCTACGTGCCTTTCCTCGCACAGATTCCTAACGGCACAGCTACTCTCTCTCTCGTTCTCGAGAATGTGACTGGCAAGAAGGTGACAAACGAGGTTGGTGTCAAGATTTCTCGTCCTGACTACGAATATCTCCTTCTCATCGATGAAGAGGGCAAGGAATATAAGATGACGCCTAACGCTGAAGTGAAATATCAGTATGACGCTACCGACAACTTCCCTCAGAAGATGAAGGCTACAATCAAGGCTCCTAAGTTTGGCTCTAACGGCAACGAACTTCTCTTCGGCTTCAACGGATCGAGCATCGTGCTCAATGGTGATAAGGCTATTCCTTTTGCCAACGCTAAGGCAGGCAACTATACTATCAGCTTCAATACATTCTCTTTTGAGGGCAGCCCATTCATCACTCTCGGTGTTAATGGCGTTGACTTCGTTAGCGAAAGCGAGACTATCGCAACAGCCGATGTTGACTTCAAGAAGGGTGAAAAGGTCTCTTTCGAAGGCTTTACTGAACTTGAGGACTGGTATATCGACCCTGACTATTTCACAGCTGATGAAGACGGCTCATATACATTCAACGCTATCGACGGCACATATCGCGTCATAGCTGATTCTAAGAAGAACTACTTCCGCGTTTATTCTCTGAAGAATAGTGAACCTGCTACTCTCAATGAAGACGGCTCGGGTGCCCTCTGGATAATTGGTGAGGCTATCGGCATTCCTTCTGTTGCAGCTAACCAGGTGGGCTGGACTACCGAAAACGCATTGTGTATGGCACAGGTCAAGGAGAAGGTTTATCAGATTACTCTTATCGGTGGCAAGACTGTCAAGAGCGAGTCTATCAACTTCAAGTTCTTTGGCCAGATGGGCTGGGGCATCGAACTCGGTCCTGACGCGCTCACTTCTACTAGCGATATCGTACTCGTTGGTAACAAGGAGACTAACGGCAAGGACAACGGAAACCTCTTCCTCGCTGAGGGCAAGTCTCTCGAAGCCAACGCCATCTACGTATTCACTGTAGATATGACAGAGGGTATGAACAACGCTGTTCTTAGCGTTGAGAAGGCTGGCGAGGTGTCATTCGAGGCTCAGAAGGCTGCCATCAATGGCACTGAACTCGAGACTATCGACAACACTATCTTCACTGCCGACATCGACATGACTCAGGGTCAGGCTCTGACTGTTACTGGTCTTGGAGAGATGTCTGAATGGTGGATGGATCCTGACTACTTCGCTGTAGATGGTAGCGACATTAAGTTCGTCCCTGTTAACGGCACTTACCACATTACAGCCAACAAGGGCAACAAGACTATCGTTGCTGTTCGCTACGACAACGGTGCACCTATGAAGCTCAACGAAGAGACTGGCGACGGTTGTATATATATCCTCGGATGGGGCGCTGGCAACCCTTCTCTCGACAATCAGTTCGGCTGGGATAATCCTGCCGACGCATACGGTATGGCTCAAGTCGCTCCTGCCGTATATCAGTTTACTGCTGTAGCTGGTCCTGAGAAGGGCTCTTCTATAGGTCAGAGAATTCGCTACGACTACATCGGTATCAAGTTCTTCTACCAGAACGGATGGGGCGGGGAATTTGGCAACGACAACCTCCTCTCTCTCGCTCCTGGCACTGAGGAACTGGTTAAGGTTGTCGATGGTGGTAACATCGAACTCGCTCAGAACCTCGAAGAAAACGCTACATACGTCTTGACTATCGACTTGACTAACGGCGTGACAAATGGCGTTCTTTCGGTGACAAAAAAATAGAGATTGATTGATTTATTAGTAGATAGATTGTAAATTTGACAAGTGGGGATGGCTTGTTTTCACAAGACATCTCCACTTTTCTACTACAAAAAACAATAAGTATGATAAAAGTTCGAAACATTGCCTCTTGCTTATGTGCAATATCATTTGCAACGAGTGCTGTCTATGCTCAGACACCGGCATATCTCGACGACAATCAGGATATCGAGACTCGCGTCGCCGACGCTCTCAGCCGCCTTACTCTCGAAGAAAAGGTTGCCATGGTTCACGCTCAGTCGAAGTTCTCTTCTGCCGGCGCACCTCGCCTTGGAATCCCTGAAGTATGGTGCACCGACGGCCCTCATGGCATACGTCCTGAAGTGCTCTGGGACGAATGGGAACAGGCTGGTTGGACCAATGACTCATGTGTGGCCTACCCTGCCCTCACAGCCCTCGCGGCTTCATGGGACCCTTCTCTCTCTCTCCTCTACGGACAGAGCATCGGCGAAGAGGCTCGCTACCGCAACAAGAGTGTCCTTCTCGGCCCTGGAGTCAACATTTGCCGCACTCCACTCAACGGACGTAGCTTTGAATATATGGGCGAAGACCCTTACCTCTCTGGCCAGATGGTCGTGCCTTATATCAACGGTGTTCAACAGCAGGGCGTGGCTGTATGTCTCAAGCACTACGCTCTCAACAATAATGAGGTCAACCGTCATACTACTAACGTGATACTCAGCGACCGCGCTCTCTATGAAATCTATCTACCTGCTTTCAAGGCTGGCGTTGTCGAAGGTAAGGCATGGAGCATCATGGGTTCCTATAACCTCTATAAGGACCAACACTGCTGCCACAACCAGTATCTGCTCAACGATATCCTTAAGGGCGAATGGGCTTTCGACGGCGTGGTCGTATCCGACTGGGGTGGCGTGCATGATACCGACCAGGCTATCCACAACGGTCTCGATCTCGAATTTGGCAGTTGGACTAACGGTCTCACCAACGGCACAAGCAATGCCTACGACAACTACTTCCTCGCTCACCCTTATCTCCAGATGATAAAGGAGGGTAAGGTCGGAACAAAGGAACTCGACGAGAAGGTTAGCCGCATACTGCGACTGATATTCCGCACGGCCATGAACCGCAACCGTCCTTTCGGCTCTATGAACAGCGAAGCTCACCAGGCCGCTGCCCGCAAGATAGGTGCCGAGTCTATCGTACTCCTCAAGAATGCTTCGTCTAAGAAGCAAAACGCTCTCCTCCCTATCGACTTCAACAAGATGAAGAAGATACTTGTTGTCGGTGAAAACGCCATCAAGATGATGACTGTCGGCGGCGGTTCTTCCTCTCTCAAGGTTCAGCACGAGGTATCTCCTCTCGATGGCCTCAAGGCTGTTATCGGCAATAAGGCTTCTATCAAATATGTTCGCGGTTATGTGGGCGACCCTACAGGCGAATATAACGGCGTAAAATCAGGCCAGGATTTGAAGGATGACCGTTCGGCTGAGGAATTGACATCAGAGGCTGTCAACGAGGCTAAAAAGGCCGATATGGTGATATTCATCGGTGGTCTCAACAAGAGCGACCATCAAGACTGTGAAGATGCCGACCGCGAGAGCTACAACCTCTCTTACGGACAAGACGACCTCATCGAAGCACTTGCAGCTGCCAACAAGAATCTTGTTGTTGTCAACATCTCGGGCAACGCTATAGCTATGCCTTGGATCGATAAGGTGCCTACTGTTGTTCAGGACTGGTACCTCGGTAGCGAGGCTGGTTACTCGTTGGCCGACGTGCTCGTTGGCAATGTCAACCCTTCGGGCAAACTGCCTTACACCAACTACGCTTCGCTCAACCAGTGCGGTGCACACGCTCTCAACACCTACCCTGGCACTTGGCGCGAAGATCATAAGGTGATCGACGAGGAGTATAAGGAGGATATCTTCGTAGGCTATCGTTATACCGACAAGAACAACCTCAAGCCTCTCTTCCCATTCGGTCACGGCTTGAGCTATACTACTTTCAAATATGGTAAGGCTACCGCCGCTAAGTCTTGGAGCAACGGCAAGTCTCTGAAGGTTGAAATCCCTGTCACTAACACTGGCAAAGTCGACGGCGCTGAGGTCGTTCAGCTCTACATTCAGGACGTAAAGTGCTCTGTAGCCCGCCCTATCAAGGAGCTCAAGGCATTCAAGAAGATAATGCTCAAGGCCGGCGAAACAGCTACCGTATCTTTCGAGCTTTCTGAAGAATCTCTTAAGTACTACAATGCCGACAAGAAGGAATGGACTCTCGAACCTGGCACTTTCAACATCATGATAGGCTCCTCATCATCCGACATACGAGCTACTTTGTCTGTCGATCACGAATAAACAACACACAAACTAAACTCCTAAATAAAGCGAGGCGACTCTTAGGTTTATCCTAGAGCCGCCTCTTTCTATACATGAAAACACACATCGCGCAACTTATAACTAGCTCTTCATAAGACAGCTAAAGGACATATCATCAATCCTTCCCTATATGCAAAACCGCACCGACTACTAGTCCCTCTATAGGACTATCGTTATACAAATCATGTCGGTACTCCACCTTTAGTTCTATAGGCACATACTTTACCGGCACAAAATAAAGCGACAATCCGCCACACGCAGAAGCAAAGAAATCCTCTCTCATATCATAGTCGAAGTCTTCATCGACAAAGAGTATCTCGATGGCAGTCTAATAGAAAAGATAACAAAGAAAGAGAAGGGAATCGAAGGACAAATCTGTATTTTCTAACTATCTATCTTTCCTCCCACATAAAAATAGCCGGCCCCCGATATTTCGAGAGCCGGCTCAGATATGAAATTTCTAATTCCTACTTCACAGCGGAATTACACAAGACCTCTTGATTAAACAAGACCCTGAGCGATCATTGAGTCTGCAACCTTGATGAAGCCGCCGATGTTAGCACCCTTCACGTAGTTGATACGACCGTCAGCTTCCTTACCGTACTTAACACAAGTAGCGTGGATGTTGACCATGATCTGGTGGAGCTTAGCATCTACTTCCTCACGTGTCCATGGGAGACGCATTGAGTTCTGTGTCATCTCAAGACCTGAAGTTGCTACACCACCTGCGTTAGAAGCCTTACCTGGAGCATAGAGGATCTTAGCTGCCTGGTAAACTGCGATTGCCTCGTTTGTAGATGGCATGTTAGCACCCTCTGCGATGAGCTTAACGCCGTTTGCGATGAGAGCCTTAGCGTCGTCTTCCTGAATCTCGTTCTGAGTTGCACATGGAAGAGCAACGTCTGCCTTTGTGTTCTTCCAAGGCTTCTGACCTTCGAAGTACTGTGCTGATGGATACTTGTCAGCGTATTCCTTGATACGACCACGCTTAACATTCTTGAGTTCCATGATGTATGCGAGCTTCTCAGCGTTGATACCCTCAGCATCGTAGATATATCCGTTAGAGTCAGATGCTGTAACAACCTTTGCACCGAGCTGTGTTGCCTTCTCGATAGCATACTGTGCTACGTTACCTGAACCTGATACCATAACTGTCTTACCTTTGAAGTCCTGGCCCTGAGTTGCAAGCATCTCTGCTGCGAAGTAAACTACGCCATAACCTGTAGCCTCTGGACGGATAAGTGAACCACCCCACTCGAGTGCCTTACCTGTGAGCACACCTGTGAACTCGTTGCGGAGACGCTTGTACTGACCGAAGAGGTAACCTATCTCACGACCACCTACACCTATATCACCTGCTGGTACGTCAGTGTCAGCACCGATGTGCTTAGAAAGCTCTGTCATGAAGCTCTGGCAGAAACGCATTACTTCTGCGTCAGACTTACCCTTTGGATCGAAGTCTGAACCACCCTTGCCACCACCCATAGGGAGTGTTGTAAGGCTATTCTTGAGAACCTGCTCAAACGCGAGGAACTTGAGGACACCAAGATTTACAGTTGGGTGCAAACGGAGACCGCCTTTGTAAGGACCGATTGCGCTGCTCATCTGGATACGGAAACCACGGTTAATCTGGATTTCTCCCTTGTCATCCATCCAAGGTACACGGAAGATGATTACTCGCTCTGGCTCTGCCATTCTCTCAAGAATCTTTGCCTTTGCATACTTAGGATTCTCGTTGATGAATGGAAGAAGAGACTCTGCTACTTCCTTTACTGCCTGGTGGAATTCTGGTTCGCCTGGGTTCTTGGCAATAATCTTTGTCATGAACTCGTTGAGCTGCTGTTCAATATTAGCCATATTATTGTATTTTTAAGTTTGTTTATTTGTTTAGCAATGCAAACCTATTAATAATATTAACAGCTTGTTCAAAATATATACTCTTTTACGTAGAACGCGGACTGATTTAAGTGTTTCACGTAAGGTGCGGCTACTTGGCCGACATCACTTTGTTGACTATATAGGCTACCTCATCAAAAGCATATCCCCTGGAACCACCTAACCTAATCAATGATGCCTTAAGCTTCATCTTGTCATCAGTATGCGTCTGCCTCATCTTAGCGACAAGAGCCTTCTCCAGCTGCTCATGAAACTCGTCATCGTCTATCATGCCAATGGCATCTTCTATGGCATCCTCATCTATCTTTCTATGCAACAGCTCATAGCGCAACTTGATAGGTCCCCATCCGTTGAAGCGAACCTTGTCACGCACAAAGATCTCGGCGTACCGGCTGTCGTCGATATATTTCTCTTTTCTTAGATATTCTATGATTCTGTTCTGAGCATCGTCGTCAAGATCGGTCTTACGCATCTTCTCTCTGATGTCATATTCACAATGCTCTGCCTTTGAACATAAAGCGGCGTACTTCGATAAAGCAATCTTCTCTTCCATTGGTAGCTTTTTCTGATCGGACTTCAACAGGTGTGTTTATTACCTATATCTATATTATGTGGTTATATTCTTTACTAAGGTACGGGGTCATAACCGTGACCGCCCCAAGGGTGACATCGCATAAGACGCTTTATCGTCAGCCACAATCCCTTTAACGGACCATATTTCTTCAACGCCTCTATAGCATACTGCGAACATGTCGGCGTATATCGGCACGACGGCGGTGTCATGGGCGAGATGAATTTCTGATAGAACCTCACCATCCCAACCAATAAGGCCAAGACACCCTTGCGTATCTCATTCAGCAGCCACATTACTCTCTGTTGCTATCACCTCCGATATCTTCTTCAGAGCATTCACCATCGACTTCTGCATCTGCTGAAACGTCGGCAAAGTAGTGTCAACATACACAAACGCCATGTTTATCTTGCGACCATTGAGGGCATCATCGAGCAAATGCTTGTTCAACCTATAAGCCTCTCTCATCAGACGCTTAATCCGGTTGCGCTTGACAGCTCTCTTGAAACGTTTCTTTGGCACACTGGTCAGTATCTGGCAAGACTCGTCTTCTGAGGCTTCCACTGGTGAACTATACACCACACGAATCGGAAATTTCACAAACGATTTACCATTGGCAAACAAGTCGTCTATCTGCTTCTCGCTGCACAGCTTCTCCGCCTTGGGCAAACCATAAATATGTCTGTTATTTTCTTCCATCAGCAGAATCGTCAACTTCTATACCTCGTCTCTTCTTCATTGCCATCTTCACATTGCGTATCTGGCTCTTTATCTGCACAGTCTCACGCAACAGCATCGCCATCTGATATGTCTCGCGGAAGGCCTGCTTATCGGTCTCTGTCATTCTGAAACGACAATCGGCATGTTCTCCAATGAAATGTATATCTATAGGCTTGTCAAAGTTATTTGCTATGAAACTAGCCATACCATTGTCGGCTCCATTCTTATACTTCACAATCTCCCACACGTTCTCGCCATCTTCAAAACAGTGCTTATAGGCCTCTTCGCCTATGCTGTCTGTCGTCTGAAACATATCATCTACTACAGCCTTTACCGCATAGTGATGTATATAGCCTGTGCCTGTGTAGTGACTCGACACATAGAATGTTCCGTTCTTGTCCACATGAGCTCTCACATACGCCCTGTCCCACGCATGCTGAGCATTCTGCTTCTTATGAATAAGTACAGGATTTTCCGACTCCGGATCCTCGGCCTCAAACTGCGCCATGAGTGGCTTCACTTCTTTCTCTCTTATTATGAGCAGACTGTCAAGGAACATGAGGTTTCGCTCCTGCTCTGTCTTGTATATTATCTCCAGCATATCCTTGCTCTCGCGTACAAGTTTCTTCATGTCGGGATATGTATATAGCACACTATCAAGGAGCAGCTTAGCCTTGTTGTATCGACGTGCCATATACGCATCTATAGCCTCGTTGAATGTCTGTTCCGCCTTCTTCTCACGCGACACAGAACACCCTGTCGTCGACAGAAGTAAAACGACAACAAGTAACCATGCAAGTCTGATTTCTGTTTTCACAATAGCCTTTCTCATCTTAATTACTATTTCTGGCCCTTTTGCTTTTCCAAAGTACTCAGCAATCCACATGCGGCAAAGATATCACCACCCTTGGAATTGCGTATAGTTGCAGTGAAACCGCGTTCATTGAGCTGATCACGGAATCGCTCCATCTTCTCCCTGCTCGATCCTTTGAGATCGGAATCTGGTATGGAATTGAAATTTATTATATTAATACGGCATCTCAACCCTGCCAACAACTTTGTTATTGCCGACACATGCGCTGAGCTGTCGTTCACTTTGTCAAACATGGTATATTCAAACGACAGACGACGCTGACCTGTCCAGTCATACTTCCTGAGCGCCTCTACTGTCTTCTCTATCGGGAACGCTTTCTCCGTAGGCATGAGTTCTAGTCTCTGCTCGTGTATGGCATTGTGCATACTTATCGCAAGATGCGCCTCACACTTCTCTACAAAGGTTACCGTCTGAGGCATGACGCCTATCGTCGATACTGTTATCCTTCGTGGACTCCATCCATATCCCCAATCCGACGTCAATATCTCAATGCTCTTCAACACCTCTTCGAGGTTATCCATAGGTTCGCCCATGCCCATATACACCATATTAGTAAGCGTATCCCTCTCTGGTATCGACGCCATCTGGTTCACTATCTCGCCAGCTGTCAGATGGGCCCCGAAGCCCTGACGTCCTGTCATGCAGAACTTACACGACATCTTACATCCCACCTGCGACGACACACACAGCGTTGCTCTCTCCGCATCTGGTATGTAGGCTGTCTCTATATAGCCACCCTTCACTCCGAAAAGATACTTCTTGGTACCATCTACCGACACGGCCACATCCATAGGTTCTGTTCGCCCTACTTCATAGCTCTCCGACAACTTAGCTCTTCCGGCCTTTGGCAGATTCGTCATGTCGTCTATCGACACAACATTCTTCTTATATAGCCAGTCAGCCATCTGCTTGGCAGCGAACTTTGGCAATCCTACCTCGGCAGCCACGCTTCCAAGTTCCGTCAATGTCTTTCCAAAAAGTCTCTTCATCGCTTTCTCCTATTCTTCCTTTCTGAGCAATCTTATTCCGTCTGCCTCTATTGATATCGAACCCTCTTTGTACATAGCACCTATAGCCATCTTGAATGCTTTCTTGCTACATCCAAACGCGAGCATGATAGTCTCCGGATCGGTCTTATCTCCTACAGCCATGCGGCCGCCGTTCTCCTGGAGCTTCTTGATGATAGTCTCACGCAACGAACCTACCTTGCCGAAGCCGAGCTTCTGAAGCGACAGGTCTATCTTGTCATCCTCTCTCACCTTCTTCACGTAGGCTTTCATCCTATCACCTACCCTCAGAACCTTGAAAGCTTCTGTACGATAGATGACTCCTGAATGTGTATTGTTGATTATGGCCTTATAGCCAAGATTTGTGACATCATAGACGAGGACGTCAACTTCCTCACCTACTTCATAGCGTGGTGCTATGTTATCTAGATATCTATTGAGTTTCTCTGAGGCTGCTACGCGCTTGGTATTCTTGTCAAGATATAGATAGACTACGTAGCTCTTGTCCATCTCCATGCGATCGCGCTGTTCGCTGTATGGAACCAGAAGATCTTTTGTGAGTCCCCAATCAAGGAATGCACCGAAGCGAGAGATGGCCTTGACCGGCAGATATGCAAACTCACCAACCTGAGCTCGTGGTGTTTCTGTTGTGGCTACAAGACGATCCTCCGAATCGGCATAGACAAAGACATCTACCATATCTCCAATCTGCACATGGTCTGCCACGTACTTCTGAGGCATCAGGATGTCGTTTCCTTCACCATCGTCAAGAAAAACGCCGAAATCTACTGAACGTTTCACCTTCAAGGTGTTGTATCGGCCTATCGCTACTTTGTTGCTCTTTGTCTCGTTCATATCAGTTTCTCACAAAAGTCATTCATAACGAACAACTTTAGAAGACAAAGATAATTATTTGTTGCTTTTATATCGTGATAAGGCACTTAAATAAGATTAAATGTTGCTATCTTTACACTCATAACTTAGAAATCACTAATGGACGAAACGGTTTTAATCGATGTCTGCCGCACCAAGATGCCCTACGGACGCTATGCTGGTCGCTACCTCTGCGACTTGCCAGAACCTTACCTCGTTTGGTACAAAGAACATGGATTCCCGCAAGGTCGATTGGGCATGCTCCTCAACACCATGTACGAGATTAAACTCAACGGACTAGAGCCCCTCCTCGACCCAATAAAGCTATGCCTCAAATAAGCATCCCAAACATAAAACGAGGGCATATCTGCTGTCAAACAGATATGCCCTCGCTGTTTTCTTCTACCTCATCTTATCAGGGCTCTACAACTTGAAGTTAAACTGCAGTCGCGCACCTATTCTTGGAGCTCCGGTCTTCGACTCCGTCACTCTATAGACACAATCTACTCTGAAGAATCTCAATATGTTGTCGAGACCGACATTGACCTCAAGATATGGCTTATCAACCTTGCCTGTCTTCTGAGGCAAATCGAGCATCGCCAGATGCTTGTCCGACAGGCCTCCCAGCATAGCCTTGAAGCCTATCACCTCTCGCAGTCCTATCCTATTAGCCTTTGGTATATGATGGAATAATCGTCCGTTCAAGAACCAGTCAACATATGCATATACGTACTTGTCATTGACAAACTCCAGATAGTCCATCAAGTTGAAGTCATACCTGTAGAAGCCGTACGTCTTGTTGCCTCGTGGCATCTCTAGCAACGAATATGGTAACTTGCCAAAATACATGCCTCCCTCTATGGCATAGTCTAGCTCAGTCTGACCTATGTACGCCCAATGCTTGATTGTCGAATGTATGCGCCCATAAAACGCCTCGTTGTCATCTGCCTTCACGTGGCCACCAGCTACGGTGAAATGCACTATCGGATAGTCGGTCGACATGTACACTCGTTGCATACCATCGTCTATATATTTCTCGTTGAAGCTGAATCGCGTATCCAGAGCCACCTCCTGCTGCATCACGCGCCATACACTGTTGCCGTTTATCGTGAACGGATAAAACTTCGGTGAATACTGCCATTTAGCACTGGCCGACAATCTCGAGTTGAGTCCAGTGAGCCACTCATGGTCATACTTCAACCTAGCTTGTCTCTCATACATCAACTCATCGATAGCCTCTCGCTTGAAGAGCTGCGCAACGATATTGGTCTCCGATGTAGTGAGCATATTCTCATAGAGATAGAGGATATTTTCGTTCTCACCTATCTTCACCAGCCTGTCATAGTAGCTTCCCTCTATAGCCCGGCGCAGCGCTGTCTTGAAGCGATAGCCCACTCCAGCCTGATATGTCGGTCTGCCGTTCTTGCAACCTATACCGACAACTCCCATCATCATCCACTCTTCACTGATCTCCTTGCTATTCCTCACACCCATGCCCAGATGCACACCTTCTATCTTGTTAGTGTTGAACACCTCGGTATATGGTCCTATTTCCCACTTGCCACAGTCCAGGAAACCCGTCAAAGCCAGCTTCGCCAGCAGGTTGAATTTCTTTACGTTGCCCACATTGTTGAGCGAGTCTATCGAACTGGTAGCCTCAAGATCCTTCTCCGACAATTCATTATGACGTCTCTCTGCCCAGAACAGCGAGTCTCTGCTCTTATATCCAGGCAACTTAACAGTCTCATACTGCAATGTCTTAGCCGACAGTTCCAGCTCGCCCGGCATGTTGACCTCCACCTTGTCCTGCGAGTTAAACATCTTGCATTTTATCTCCAGTCTCTTCTTGTTGGAGTTGACCGGCATATAGTCAACATGCATCTGCATCTCATTGGTGCCATAGAACGGTATCGTGTCGTTGACAAACTGATAGGTGGAGTTGAAAACGAGTTTCTTGACAAAGTTGATATTGGTATACTTTGGCATCTCAGCATCGATACGCATGAGCGAGAATCGCTTAGTCTCGATATCCATCGTTCCAATAAACGTCTTGTCTCCCTCATTCTTCGGACGGAACTTGACTGTATATACCTTCGTGGAATCTATGCCTGTATATGTCGAATCGACAATATAATATCTGTAGTATTGCAACGCATTGTCGGCTATCGGACTCACAAAACCTACGCCCAGCATCTTGACTACGTTGTCATAGAACGACACCTCCTGGTCCAACGACGACGAGAAACCTCCTATCTCATACTGCTTGAACACATCGATACCCTTGACATCATCGGCAACTATCGTGGCCTTCATCTTCTTCGGCTTCTTCTGTGTCTCGTTGATTGACAGTGTCTCTGAGAAATATACCGGCAAATAACGGTTGGAATCTTCGTCCATCTTCATGAGGTCATTCGCGCCCTTCAATATCCAGTTGTTCTCGCCGATGTTGTTGATGGCATACTCCCATCTCACGTATTTCTCAAACTTGGTCCTCTCGTATTTTGAAGGGTCGTTGATGTTCTTGTTCCTTATCGTCGCTTTCACTAGTCGACGTGGCGCATCATCGGGTATCACCTTGATCTCTTTGATCGCTATGGTACTCGACTCCATAGCTACTATATTGGTGTCTTTCTGAAGGGCCGAGAGGGGCATGCTGCAGTCTTTGTATCCCATAGAATTAAACCATAGACTGTCTGTCGCAAATGGTATGGTGATCTTAAACACACCATCAAAGTCACTGACAACTCCTGTCAACGTACCCTTGATATATGCGTTGGAAAATGGTATAGGCTCTCCTGTCGATTTATCGACTATCACGCCCACCACATTCAACTTCTTCGCTTTGCCTTGTGCCGCAATATCCACAAATGTAAGGCACAACAGCAGCATCACTATGTAATGCATCAGTTTCATTGTTGCAAATTTAAGCATATTATACTTACACGCACAAAAAACATGCAACTTACATGCTTCACTTACTCAAAAACCTGTCTTTTTTAGCTTTATTTAATAAAACAAGTAGGCCACATACCCTATCCACTCATGAGCCAGCTTCATCCATTTGTTCAAAACAGCCATATCGGGCACATTATCTTCCCACCCTCCTGGCAACGAAGGGTCTATATCTACGGTGTAATAGTCGCACTCCAGCTCTACCTTGCGGCAACATAGCATGGTGCGCCTCATATACAGCGCCGAATTGATTACAAGCACTCGCTTGCCTTCTATCTCCTTGCCAAACTTTGCCTGCGTCTTGGTGAAGTTCTCTATCGTATTCTTGGCCTCTGGCTCTATGAGCACTCTGTCTCCGTCTATGCCATACACCTCTTTCATGTGCTTCCTGAAAAACAACGAATCGCCCGTCCCGTTCGATCCTCCATCTCCGGTGACAATCACCTTATCAACCACGCCAAGATTCATCAGCCACGCACAGTCCACCAGCCTATCTCCTGCCTCGCCGTACTCTACCCTACCTCTCACCGAATCATAACTCGTCACGCCTCCGGGAACTATGGCATAGTCATATCTCTGGGTCGTGTCTATATCTATCAGACACTCCCCACACCACATTCTCTCTGCCTTACCATACAGTCCCCTGTTGGTCGTAGCCAAAAACATGGCGAAAAACATCACCAGCATGACTACTCTCAACACCCTACGACCTGTAAATACTGCCACCAGCAGCATGAGCAACATATACAACACCGGACTTGCCAGACAGGCTAGTATTCGCGAAAAAATATAAAACATTGGTTGCTGTTATTATCTTATCTCTTGCAAATCTACTAATTATCCCCCACAATCAGTCCGTCCACGAAAAAGAGTTGTTTTGCTGCAACAAAAAAAGACCAACCGCATGATAAACGGTTGGCCTGCAAACTAAAACGAAATTGATATATGGAAAACTAAAAAAATCTTCTCTTCGACATCTGTCAGAAAGATTCTACACTCCACTCGTCTTCTATACCTCCATCACTCTCCACACGGAAAATATTCTTTCCCTGCTCCAACGAGACAGGAGCAAACTGCCATATCACTCCTGATATCTCACCCGATGCGCCTAGCGTCTGCTTTAACTTGCCGTTATGATATAGGCTCAAGCTCTTGGCGTTGCTATACACCTTCACTTTCGCCTCTCTATCTACCGGCATCTTCGCTAGTCTCTTGTTGGCTATATATACTGTAGTCACATCATTGTTCCACGCAGCCTTATACAGATAAAACGCATCTTTCTTGAGTTTTCTATCTCGCGTAACGAGTCCTTTGTCGTTGGTATATTTGCGCTGTTCAGCCTCTACAAAGTTCACTCCGTCATCACTATCCAGATAACCCTCTTCGCGACTAGCTACCGCAAAGTCATACATCACCCACAACGTAGTGAAATTGAGCCATGGCATGGCACATATCTGCTGCCAGTGACTCTCGTGCGAGAGGTTGCCATACTCCTCATAGTGGTGTGTCTTGTCCGGATCTCCCTTAAATATAGTCATGTCCCATGTGTGACAATATGGATTTATGCCTACGCCATACTCAGATACGTTGATCACCTTGCAATCCGACTTAGCCCTGATATCCACCATGTCACTGGTGAAATACTCAAACTGGTTTGGCGTATAATACCACCCGTTATATCTATTCTCCGAGATGAAGTCGGCCTTCAGATGCGTATATCCGCTATTCCTTAAGGTGCTGCAGTCTGTTATGCCTATCGGACGTGACGGGTCAATCTCTCTCACTACATCATAGGCCGCCGCAGTCTCTCTCACTACGGCATCACAATCCAGCGCACCCTGGAAATGATCGTT
The DNA here is from genome assembly GCA_024401335.1 of Bacteroidales bacterium. Classification (GTDB taxonomy): domain Bacteria; phylum Bacteroidota; class Bacteroidia; order Bacteroidales; family Marinilabiliaceae; genus W3P20-009. The sequence goes on along the minus strand of JAKSLH010000025.1, from coordinate 3,130 downwards.
GTTACCCCACGTGTCTAGCTCATTCCACAATCCCCAGAAACAGATACACGGATGATTCATGAGGTTTCTTGTCATCTCTGTGGCTTGACTATGTATGTTGTCGAAATATCTCTGGGTAGCTCTCTCTCCACATACATTAACCCATGGTATCTCGGTCTGCACAACAAGTCCGAGCGAATCACATAGGCTGAACACATAATCGTTATGTGGATAATGCGCCAGGCGCACCATGGTAGCTCCTATCTCACTTATAATAGCATAGTCTTCATCATAGTCAGCTTTCGTCATGGCTGACGCCTTGCCCTCTTTGTCCTGATGAACCGACACGCCACGCAACGGATACAACAAGTCGTTGAGCATGAACCCGCGCTCACCGTCAAGCGCTATATGACGGAAACCGTATTTTGTCGTTGCTACATCACTGAGCATGCCATCTACATATACAGCAGCTTCTATGACATACAGATATGGGTCATGCTTGCCATGCCACATGTGGGCGTTCTTCACCTCTATGTCCATATCTACGTCAACAGCCGCACCTGGCGCTATACTTACCTTCTTCTCCGCTTCAGCCGCTACGCCTCCGTTTATGTCAAGCACTCGGCAGACCACTGTTGCCGACACTTCCTGTGCCACACTCTTGACGGCTGTCACTACATGCAACAGTTCGTCACTCCACACGCTTGTACGATTGTCAATCACCTTGACGTCACGTGCGCCACCCTCTATTGCTTCGCTATAAGCATTGATGCGTTTCGGACCATATTTCACAGGATCTATATGTACCATCTCCTTCTGCATGAGATGCACCTCATTGTGAAGGCCGTTATTCTTGTTGAAGTCAGAAGACACCGGTATCAGCTCTATATCTTCTGTATTGTCGCATATCACGAGCAGATCGTTCTTACCCTCATGTGCCATGCCTGTGATATCTACAGTAAATGCTGTATATCCACCTCCATGCACGTTTATCTCTACTCCGTTGAGATAGACAATAGACTTCTGAGCCGCGCCCTCAAAGAGAATATAGGCTGGCTTATCCACGTCACACACCTCAATGTCTCTGCGGTAGTATGTCTTACCTCGGTAATAGCTTTCAGAATGGCCATCAATGGCATTTGTCGAATGAGGAATTGTCACTTCCTCCCATGAGGCGCTGTCGCGCGAAAAGCTCCACTCGCTAAGTGTAATTGAATCTGTTTCACACAGTTCTATCTTCGGGCAGCACATTGTCATCATTACCGTCGCAGCCGCTGCAGCCGCAAACGATAGTAAGGTTTGTTTCATAGTTTCGTTTGTGTGTTAAATATGCCATAAAGTTACACCATTTCTAACAAACAACAAAAATTAAAACTACATATCTCACACTCACCCTGAAAAAGCAACAAAAAAGAGCCGATCGCATTTCATCTCGACCGGCTCTCTCTATTACGTATCATTGCGCGGCTGACTAGCGCAGCGAATGATTATTGACTACTTTCCTTCCCCAAGCATTGCTATTGCCCTATCTACGCGTGCAAGAGTCTCTTCCTTGCCGATAAATTCGCTGATAGCAAAGATACTTGGTCCCTGGCTGATACCTATAACCGCTATACGCAAGCAGTTCATAAGCTGACCCATGGAGAACTGGTTGTCACATACCCACTGGTGTATCCTTGGTTCTGTTGCTTCAACGGTAATCTTATCTTCTGCAGCCAACTGCTCACGAAGCATCTTGAACTTCTCTACGTTGTCTGCCTTCCAGAACTTAGTAACCGACTTCTCATCATACTCCTTTGGTGCCTCAAACATATATATTGTAAGTGGCAACAAATCCTGTGGGAAGATTGCACGCTCCTTGATAAGGCTTACTGCCTTTGCCGCACGTTCCTTAGTTGCCTCAATACCCTTCTCCTTGAGCATTGGCACGAGCTTGTCTGCCAACAGGTTGTCATCAGCCACATGCATATACTGCTGGTTGAACCACTTAGCCTTGTCCGGACTGAAACGCGCACCGCTCTTGCTAACCTTCTCGAGTGAGAACTGGTCAATAAGTTCCTGCATAGAGAATATCTCCTGGTCTGTTCCCGGATTCCATCCGAGCAACGCAAGCATGTTGATGAACGCCTGTGGGAAATATCCGTCTTCACGATAACCGCTAGCAGTCGATCCATCTGGAGCATTCCAGAACAATGGGAACACTGGGAAACCAAACTTGTCACCATCACGCTTCGAGAGCTTACCCTGGCCCTGTGGCTTGAGCAACAACGGAAGATGAGCAAACTCTGGCTGACTGTCCTTCCAGCCGAATGCACGATACAAGAGATAGTGCAATGGCAACGATGGCAACCACTCCTCACCACGTATAACATGGCTTATCTCCATCAAATGGTCATCTACGATATTTGCCAAATGGTATGTTGGAAGCTGGTCTGCCGACTTATAAAGAACCTTGTCGTCAAGTGTCGAAGAGTTGATCACGATATGGCCACGGATGATATCATCCATCTGCACATCCTCGTTCTCAGGCATCTTGAAACGGATAACCCATACGTCACCCCTCTCTATGCGAGCCTTCACCTCTTCTGCCGAAAGCGCAAGCGAAGTCTGAAGCTTCTCTCTCACCTGATAGTTGTATGCAAAAGTCTTGCCCTCTGCCTCATAGTCCTTACGTAGCTTGTCAAGCTCCTCTGCAGTATCAAACGCATAATATGCATTGCCGCTCTCTACGAGCTGCTGTGCATACTTGAGATATATCTCCTTACGCTCGCTCTGGCGATATGGAGCATGTGGACCGCCCTGCTCTATACCTTCATCTATCTCTATGCCGCACCACTTGAGCGACTCCATGATATACGCTTCAGCACCTGGCACAAAACGCTGTGAGTCGGTATCCTCAATACGGAGGATCATATCACCGCCATGATGACGTGCAAACAGATAATTGTAGAGAGCAGTACGAACGCCACCGATATGAAGCGCTCCTGTAGGACTTGGTGCAAAACGCACACGAACTCGTCTTTCAGCCATTTTCAGATCTAAATAAATATTCTTATACAAAAAAAGCCGCCATTGCTGACAGCTCGTTGTTCTTTCGTAGCCCCTAGGAGAATCGAACTCCTCTTTAGAGAATGAGAATCTCTCGTCCTAG
>JAKSLH010000024.1 GCA_024401335.1 Bacteroidales bacterium | reverse complement strand
AACTCCTCTTTAGAGAATGAGAATCTCTCGTCCTAGCCGATAGACGAAGGGGCCAGCATTTGTTGCTACTGAGCAGAACAATCGAAAACCATCACGTTCAACCGCCCTGCGAAGTAATCCTTTGTAGCCCCTAGGAGAATCGAACTCCTCTTTAGAGAATGAGAATCTCTCGTCCTAGCCGATAGACGAAGGGGCCAAGGTGTCGTTTTTGACAGCGCAAAATTACAAACACTTTTTGTATTCTGCAATAGCTCTCATGAATTTATTTTGAAAAGGCTGATAGCACCGATACTCGGGCACTGTGATCAGTTGAAGCGGATAGCTTTGGCCGGAACGATGCGCGACACGACATACGATGGTCCCACAAGCATCAACGTCGTCAAAGCAAGCGTGCCAACGTTCATCAGCAGCAAGACTACCGGCGACAGGAGAATTGGCACGGTATCAAGATAATAGCTATCAGGATCTAGCGACACAAGTCCTGTATATTTCTGCACAAGACACACCCCTATACCCAGCACATTGCCTATGAGCATTCCACGTCCTATGATCCACATCGCCATATACAGAAAGACCCTCCTGACGTTGCTGTTCCTGCTTCCCATAGCCTTGAGCAAGCCAATGGTGTTGGTATTCTCTAGTATAAGTATCAAGAGTCCTGAAATCATATTGAGACCAGCCACTGCTATGATAAGCACCAAGATGACAGCTATGTTCATATCGAGGAGATTAAGCCAGCCAAACATCTGCGGCTGCAACTCCTTGATTGACTGCACCCTCAGAAACGTATCTTTCGGACCGACATACGACGACGTCATCGCTGCTATGTCATTCACCACATCATCCATCTTATCAAAGTCGTCCAGCATCACCTCATATCCCGATATCTGACCTTCCGACCAGTTGTTGAGTTTTGCCAGATGACGTGAATTGACAAACGCCATCTTCTCGTCAAACTCTGGAAAATGTGAATTGAAGACACCCTGAAGAACAAACTTGCGGGCTCTAATGTTATTGTTCTGTATGAAATACATCCTCACGGGGTCACCAATGCCGAGTTTGAGAAGCGAAGAGAGCGAACGGGACAAGACAATGCCCGTAGAGCCCGACGTAGTATCCGACGCCAACGAAGCGCCTTCCTCCATGACCGAATCAATGAATGTCCAGTCAAATGTCTCATCAACACCCTTGAGAGCCACACCCTGTATGGCATCATCAGTCTTTATTATTCCCGGTTTAAGGATAAAGGTCTGCAGATTCTTTACTCCATCTATTTTTTTGATGGCAGCACAGAGCACGCTGTCGTTGGGCAGCGGATTGGTCTCATAGCTATGATTATAATCAAACGAGACAATCTGCACATGTGTCCCAAAGCCCACTATCTTGTCTCTCACCTCACGCTTAAAGCCGAAGCCCACACACAGCGAGATTATCATGACGGCAACTCCCAAAGCCACAGCAGCCGTTGCAACTTTCACAACCGGGCCCGACAGCTTACCTCGCTTCTGCTTGAGAAGTCGTTGCGCAATATAGAGGCTATAGTTCACTTATAAGGTATTACTGATTGCTTGGCATATTACTTGCCCAGCATTCGCTTTTCATGTTCAAGCAATGGCGAACCGCTCTCTGGTGTTCGTCCTGGATAGCTCTTGAGTGCACGTGCAAGAAGATCTATGGCTATCGCCAAATCATCACAGTTAAGCACGTATGCTATACGCACCTCATTACGGCCTAAAAGCCTATTAGAATAGAATCCTGCCGCCGGAGCAAGCATGACAGTCTGGTTGTTATAGCTGAATTCTGAAAGCAGCCACTGGCAGAACTTCTCCGAATCATCAATAGGGAGCTTAGCAACAGTATAGAAAGCTCCACGCGGCATAGGTGAATATACACCCGGTATCTTGTTGAGTCCGTCAAGCAAGAAGTTTCTACGCTTTCTGTACTCCTCGTTCATAGCCTTGAAATACTCCTCTGGCACATCAAGCGAAGCCATCGCCGCTATCTGCCCGAACGTAGGAGGACACAAGCGAGCCTGTGCCTGCTTCATAGCCGAATTGATAACGGCCTTGTTCTTTGTGGCCAAGAGTCCTATGCGCAATCCGCACTCTGAATATCTCTTCGATACCGAGTCGATCATTATCACATTATCCTCTACCCCCTTCAAGTTCATACATGAATAATGCACAGCACCATCATAGCAGAACTCACGATATACCTCATCGACAATGAGGAACAGGTCATATTTGATTATCAGGTCACGCAACTGCATGAACTCCTGCTCAGAATACAGATAACCTGTTGGGTTGTTAGGGTTGCATATCATTATCGCCTTAGTCTTAGGCGTGATAACCTTCTCAAACTCTTCTATTGAAGGCAACGTAAAGCCAGTCTCGATAGTCGATGTTATCGGCTTCACACACGCACCCGCCGATGCAGCAAACGCCTCATAGTTAGCATAGAAAGGCTCTGGTACGATTATCTCGTCGAGCGGATCCAGACAGCTCATGAAGGCGAAAAGCACCGCCTCTGAACCACCACAGGTCACCAGCATCTCATCTGGCTTGATATCAATGCCCGATGCTGCATAGTACTTCGAGAGCTTGCGTCTATACTCTGGCATACCTGCCGAGTGCGTATATTCAACGATAGGGAAATTCGCGTTCTTTACCGCCGCGAGCGCGACCTCAGGTGTCAAGATATCTGGCTGACCGATGTTGAGGTGAAACACTCTAAGTCCGCGAGCCTTAGCTGCATCCGAATACGGAACGAGCTTGCGGATTGGCGATGATGGCATTATGACGCCACGCTGTGATATTGATGGCATAATTATATTCCCTATTATTTGTTTATTGTGGCAAAGTTAACAATTATTTGTCAATACGCCCATATTCAACCACTAAAATGGAGTCGTATCGCTCGACGTGCCTCCCATTGAAAAGTCAGGCACAGGACCGGCATCTTCTCCACCACCGTTCATCCTCGACACGATGGTCTGTTGCGTAAGCGCCTGCTGGCCGCCGCCATACGAATTCATGTAGCTGCCCGGCTCCTCAAAACGCACCAGTTCGGCCTGGAATCGCAGGTTGACATCGTCCAAACCACCGGAACGGTGCTTAGCTATAATAAACTGCGCCATGCCGACGGTCGAATTACCGTCCTTATCTTCCATGATATGATAGTATTCTGGTCTGTGGATGAAGCACACCATATCGGCATCCTGCTCTATGGCACCCGACTCACGCAAGTCACTCAACTGTGGTCGCTTGCCTTCGGCACTATCGTTCGAACGCTGTTCTACACCACGGTTCAACTGCGACAAAGCAATCACCGGTATATTAAGCTCCTTGGCAAGTCCCTTAAGCGAACGCGATATCATAGACACCTCTTCCTGACGGCTACCCGGTCTCATCGCCGATGCAGTCATAAGCTGAAGGTAGTCGATGATGATACACTTGACTCCATGCTTCTTATATAGTATTCTAGCCTTAGATCTCAAGTCAAAAACCGACAGGCCTGGGGTATCATCAACATAGATAGGAGCCTGCGTCAACCTGCCGATTGACTTATCAAAGTGAATCCACTCCTCCTTACTCAAACGTCCGTTCTTTATCTTATCCGAAGTAATCTCTGTCTCGCCGACCATCATACGCTTCACCAGTTCGACGTTCGACATCTCGAGCGAAAACATCGCAATAGGAATATTATGGTCAATCGCCATCTTACGGGCCATCGACAACACAAAGGCCGTCTTACCCATCGCCGGACGCGCAGCTATGATCACCAGTGTCGAAGGCTGCCATCCCGACGTGATTCGGTCTATGCCCACATATCCGCTAGGTATGCCGCTCAACGAGTCGCTTCGCTGCGCAGCCTCATGCATCTGTCTCACAGCCTCCTCAATAACCGGAGCCACCTGCACCACATCCTTCTTCATCGAGCCCTGCGACAGCGTGAAGAGCTTGTTCTCGGCCTCCTGCAAGAGGTCATCTACATCCTTCGCGTCATCATAGGCCTCCGTCTGCATCTCTGTTCCCAAGTGTATAAGCGAACGCTGCAGATACTTCTGAAACACAATGCGTGCATGGTATTCTATATTGACCGCCGAGGCAACCTTCTCGGTAAGCTGTGCTATATACATATTGCCGCCCACCATCTCCAGTTCTCCCGAACGACGCAACTCATTAGCTACAGTGAGCATATCTACCGGCGCCTGGGCTACATTCAATCGCATCATCGCTGAATAGATCCTCTGATGCGCATCTTTATAAAAATGCTCCGGCAAGAGTATCTCTACAACCTCCTGAAAGGCATCATGCTCTATCATAAGCGCACCCAGCACCGCCTCCTCAAAGTCAACTGCCTGAGGCGGCATCTTACCACCCAAAGCCGCCTGCTGAGCCACTATATCTTCAACACTTGGAGCATTTCTCCTCTGCCCTCCATTCGCTTGCTTTGCCATAATGAAATCTCGTTTTTAGTGTCGCAAAGATACTAATAACACTACACTTGCCGAAAATAGAACTAACATACTTATTATCATTTTTTCGGGCTTATATCAACATGTACAACCTCCGTTATCATCAGACACGAACTAGGTTATCATCAGGTTTTGATAAATAACTAACAGGTGTTGTCAATAACCCTCATCGCACTTTCCGACGCCTCCACCGCCTATAGTCTCCGCACTACGGCCCTCTCAACTCCGCCCTCCCCAACATCAACCTGCATCCTTATCGTCTCCTTTTCTCACCGCCCACCCTATAAACGACGAGAGGATAGCGAGAGGATAACGAGAGGAAAGCAAGAGGAAAGCAAGAGGAAAAATAAGGACACACCTATTATATAAAATATAAATTTCGTAATTTTGCATTCATGAAATCAAAGCTACTCATACTCTGCATCGTCATAACAAACCTAGTCGCCTGCAACAATGGCGACGACATGCTGCTCTCATACCAGCACTCGTTGCAGACGGGCTTCTATTCACACAACACCAAGAAGGACACCGTTCTCACCGCCATAAAGGCTTGGGGCATAGGTCACGAGGACTCGCTTCTCTACGACGGCTCCCAGTCGCTCCACGAACTCTTCCTCAACCTCAACATGAACGAGAACCGCACGCAGTTTGTGATATGCACACAGATGTTGCGCGACGAGATCGATGTCTATTATAGCCATCACCTGCAGCCTGTATCCGGAAGTGGTGGCATAACAATGGAGATCCGCATCGACAGCATAAAGCATACTAACGTTTTCATGGATTCTCTCGCCATCAGACAACGCGACATAAAATACAACGAAAGCACCCAGAATGTTGAGATATTTGTTTATTAGCATATTATTCGTCCTCTCGGTGTCGGCCGCTGCACAGTCGTCAAGGCTCTCTTCTATGGGCAGCAAACTCGGTGTGGACACTCAAGGTGGTTCAAGCCGACCAGCCAACAGCGACGATGACGAGGAACGTCCTGTTGAACCAAAGATCACCGTCATCAAAGATCAAGGTCTGTCACTCGGTGTTGATCTCGCACCCGTCATCATGCGTTTCATCAAGGAAGAAGACACGGGCATTGCCTTCGTCGGACGATATGGCGTGAAGAACAAATGGTGGGCCAATGCCGAAGTGGGATTCCAGCACACCAATTACAGCAACGACAACTTCGACTATAAGTCCAACGGCACATTCATAAAGATCGGACTCGACTATGACATCTTCCAATCAGAAGACTTCCCGGTCAACGACAACATATTCGTCGGCTTCCGCTACGGCTATGCCTGGCAGATGCATGAGTCAGGCAGATTTCTCATCGTCGATGACTACTGGGGCGAATATAAAGGCTCGGTGGACAAGACTTCGGTCAACAGCCATATCCTCGAAGCTGTGTTCGGCATCCGATGCGAGATGCTGCGCAATCTCTACATGGGATGGTCATTCAGAGCCCGTTTTCTCGTAGCATCCGCTCACGACAACACCCTCGACCCATATTCCGTACCGGGATACGGCAGTTATGACAGCAAAGCCGGCATAGGCTTCACCTACACCATAGAATATCAGATACCATTCAACAAACTATGGAAGAACAAGGAAAAGTGAAAAGAGCAACCATCTTCTGCGCATCTAGTCCCAAGGCGCCTCAGATCTACTTCGACGAGGCAGCCCAACTAACTGAACTGCTCATCGAACAGGGTTACGGTATAGTTTACGGCGGCGGCAGTCAAGGACTCATGGGTATCGTTGCCGACACTGCCCTGCAACATGGTGCGCCCATAACAGGCATCATACCCCGTTTCATGGTCGATGTAGAATGGCAGCATAAGGGCGTAAGCGACATGCGTCTCGTAGATACTATGGCAGAACGCAAGAAGACGCTCATCGACATGGCCGATGCGATAATAATCCTTCCAGGAAGCACAGGCACCATGGACGAGCTGTTCGACGCAATGGCCGACAAGAAACTGGGACTGCTCCACAAACCCATAGCCATCCTGAACACCAACAAGTTCTACAGCCATCTGGCTCAACAGCTCAAACTGATGGTCACAGAGCATTTCATGACCGAAAAGCACCTTAAGACGGTATTCATCGCCGACACGCCAGAGGAGCTAGTAGAGTACTTGTTGCAAGACAGCGACAGCGACAACCTTACACTTGAAGACGGCGCCGTCAAATAACCAACACCACCCTTCCGCTAATGGCAACAGAACTACCATATAAAGAACTCGGAGAAACAGTACTCCACCAAGATAGCACATGGATACTCACCATGTTCATGATCGCCATCCTGGTGATTGGATATATCCGCTCTCACTCGGCTACCTTCATCCACCAGCTGCTGTCACTGACTACAAGTTCTTTCAACTGGCACTCGGTCGAAGATGCTATATCCCTGCACGAGAGATGGACTTGCCGCATCCTCTACGGCGTCTACTTCATATCCCTGTCACTACTGATCTACGAAATAATAACGGCATTCGGCTATGGCAACGCAACGCATCTCTCTGGCTTAGCTCTCTATGGCATCATCGTCCTTCTGTGCATCGGCTTCTACCTAATACAGTACATAGCTAGAGCTGTCGTCGGCTACACCTTCGACATCCCCAACACTATCCACTCAATATGGCTGTGCAAGATACTCTTCGCCAACATAATGTCGATAATAGCACTTCCAGTAGTCATAATATTCCCATTCTCACCCGAACACAACTACCCAATCCTAACTATTATCGCTATATTATTATTCACTTTGATGTATATTTGGAGAATATTGCATTCATTTCGATTAATTATAAGCGATTTTCTTTCACTTTTTTATACAATTTTGTACCTTTGCGCCGTCGAAGCGGTACCTATGGTAATCATTGCAAAAATACTGACCCAAGGTAGCGTTTAGTGTAACGCAAAATCAGAAAAGTAACATCAAACCTATACTGAGTTGAAGATAACTAAAATCTTGGTTTCGCAACCCGAACCAACCGACCCGAAGTCACCTTACTTTGACATTGCCAAGAAGAATAACATCGATATAACTTTCCGTCCATTCATTCATGTAGAAGGGGTTGAAGCAAAGGACTTCCGCAAGCAACGCATAGACATATTGGCGCATACAGCTGTAGTATTTACCGCTAAGGTTGCTATCGACCACTATTTCCGTATCGCAGAAGAGATGCGTGTGACAATACCTGACACGATGAAATACTTCTGCATCTCTGAAGAAGTGGCCGTTTACCTCCAGAAATATATCGTTTACCGCAAGCGTAAGATATTCTTCTCTAACACGGGAAAACGTCTTCAGGATATGATTGACGTGATGAAGAAGCACAAGGATGAGACATATCTGCTTCCTCTCTCTGGAGTACACAAACCTGAAGTGCCAGACGCTATGGAGAAGGCCAAGTTCACTTTCACCAAGGCCATCCTCTATAACACAGTAAGCTCTGACCTCTCCGACGTGAACATCAACGACTACCAGGTATTGGTATTCTTCAGTCCACAGGGCATCATCTCATTGAAGCATAACTTCCCAGAATTCAACCAGGGAGAGACAGCCATAGGATGCCTTGGTCCAACAACAGCTCAAGCCGTTAAAGACGCAGGCCTTCGCCTCGACTTCAACGCTCCTTCACCAGAATGCCCATCAATACCTGTGGCACTGGACAAGTTCATAAAGACAAAGAACGGATAAATCTATCACGTTACTATAACATCAAAAGGCGACCCAACGGGCCGCCTTTTGCTTTCCCTACACCCTCCCCACCCCCAAAGTGGACCTCTCACCAAGCCCCCTCCAACCATTCCCCACCCCCCCTCCCTTCCTTTCCCTTCCTTTCCCTTCCTTTCCACATCCTTTCCACATCCGACATGATTCCCCATCAACAAAAAAGGGCCGCCTTACGGCAGCCCTCATATATCATTTCAAGCAATAGAACTGATTAGAATACGAACTGGAAACGGAGATGAACAAAGTTGTAATTTGCCTTGTCATTATCCTTCAACTGTCCATGTGACCAGTTAAGCTTTGTCATGAGATACTTGTTGAAAGCATAGTTAAGACCTATAGTAACGTCATTGGTAATCTTCTCATTGTCCTCACCATTGTTATGAGCTACATGGTTGTAACGTGCAGTTAATTCAAGGTTCTTTGGCGATACGTTAGTCGCATAACCATTTGCCTTGTTATAGTTCTGCTGCTCACCTATAAGCAAGAAACCTGCTTGAAGGTTGAAACCACCAACCTTGTAGTTCTGATCACCAGGTGTGTTGATGCTAGCATGCTGGTAACGAGCCTCTGTATAGAACTTACCACTGATGAATATTGCTTCGAGTTCACCACGGAACACGTTGTATTGCTGGTCATCGTTGAACGAAGAGCTGCAAAGCGAAACACTCTTAACTGGTGTTGACGCTGTAGTATTGAATGTCACAGTGTTAGGCGTATGAGTGAGCAATGGAGCAACACCGATATGAAGTACAGAATGCTCATCAAGTATAGGACGGAAAATTGCCTTTGCTGCGATATTGTAACCCTTATTGGTCTGCTTAGAAGCATCTACAGAGCCGTCTGAGAAGATACCGAAAGTGAACTTCAACGGATCTGTGTTGTAGTTATAGGCAACACCTATCTTACGCGAGATACCGTTGATCGTATTGTCGAGCGAAGAGTTGTCAACAAAACGATAAGCAGGACCAAGCACCTTGTAACCGAAAGGCATCCAGAAATTACCGGCCTGAACACTGCTCTTGTCATCAATCTTATATCCGATATAGAGATCACGGAAAGTTGCGCCACTGTTAGCGAAGCACATCTCTGCCTTAGCAGACCACTTCTCGTCAAACGATGCAATGAAACCGAAACGTGTATCGTTCATCTGAACTGCATTCATATGGTTTCCTGCCTCTGTCTTACCAAGATCACCGCCAAGAATAGCAGCATCAAAATGTGTACGTCCCTTAAATGTAAGCTTGAAATCGCCCGCATCAGTCTTAATAGCAACCTGGGCATTTGCAGCAAGCGACAAGAATGCGAGAGTTGCAAGAGATAATAGTTTGATATTCTTCATGTTGAAAATCAATTTAATAATCGTTGTTGTTATAATAAATTTCAGTACAAATATAACAAATGTCACAATACCAGATACATATCATATCCATTTTTATTAGCAGTAAAGAACGAAACAACAGACAAACAACTAAAAAAAGGGCAACAAAGGAAACCTGAAAGGCAACAAACAAGTATAATATATTAAAACGGTGTTATAACAATGTCATTCTTTGGTATTATTAACACATACGCTAAGGATATTTCATATATTCTAGCTTACTTTGTATAGAATAACCCTACATGAAAAAACGATGAAAGTATCCATCATCACATGTTGTTTCAACCGCGAGAAGACTATACGCGACAGTATCGAGAGTCTCCTCAGCCAGAACTATAGCGATATAGAATATATCGTTATAGACGGCGCGAGCAAGGACCACACTATGGATATCGTCAATGAATACAAAGACAAGATCGACATCATCGTCAGCGAACCAGACAAGGGCATGTACGAAGGCATAAACAAGGGCATCAGAAGGGCCACAGGCGACATTGTTGGCCTGCTCCATTCAGATGACGTCTTCTATGCAAACGACACAATAACAAGAGTTGTCAACGAGTTCGAGAGGACACAAGCTCAGTTCGTCTACGGCAACGGCATATTCGTCAAGCCTAACGACATGAATAACGTCGTAAGAGACTGGGAAAGCGGTCCATACCAGAAGAGTTACCTGAAAAGAGGGTGGCTCCCTCTCCACACTACTGTATTTGTCGACCGCAGCTTGTTCGATATCGTAGGTTTGTACAACGAGAACTACAAGATATCAGCCGACAGCGAATGGCTGCTCAGATGCCTCCATAAAGAGTCCATCAGGGTATCATACCTCAACGACTACATCATCAGGATGAGAATGGGCGGTGCAAGTACTAGCATGAAGCTCACTTGGAAAAAATGGAAAGAAGACATGAAGATCTACCACAGCTTCGGTCTCAACCCATACATTTCACTCTCCATGAAGGTACTCTCCAAGATACCTCAGTTCGTGACAGCGAAATGGAAGCACTGGTTCGGCAAAAAACAGAAGGAAACAACAGAAAAATAAAAGGATGACTCAACAGTCATCCTTTCTTTTTCTCTCTATACCCAACATACTCCACCTCACACCAACAAAGCCCATATCAAGCTTCAGAAAAGCGCAATATCAAATCACATACACACCTTTTACAATCCATCAACACACATTCCATCAGACAAGAAAACATACAGACAAAAAAAAAGATTGGCAATCGTTTTCACGATTACCAATCCTGTGGGTGAAGATGGATTCGAACCACCGAAGTCGAAGACAGCAGATTTACAGTCTGCCCCATTTGGCCACTCTGGTATTCACCCAAGCCTCTTTTCTAAAGCATTGCAAAGATACATAAATTTCTTCACACTACAAATAGAAAAGATATATTTTAAGAGCTTATCGCAATTACTCTTCATCAGCCATTTCACCAATCAGATCTTTCTGAAGAGCCGCCATCTTGATAGCAGTAACTGCACATTCTGTGCCTTTGTTACCAAGCTTGCCACCGCAACGGTCAAGAGCCTGCTGAAGATCATTGGTTGTAAGCAAACCGAAGATAAAAGGAACATCGTAATCGACATTTAGCTGAGCGATGCCCTGCGTAGTTCCTTGACAAACATAATCGAAATGAGGAGTATCACCCTTGATCACACAGCCGAAAAGCAATATCGCATCAGCGTCTGTATATTCAGCCATCCACTTGCCAGAAGCTATGAGTTCAAAGCTACCAGGTACATATCTGACGATGATATTATCTTCTGATGCACCGTGCTTCTTAAGAGTCTCGAGAGCTCCCTCAAGCAATGCTCCTGTCACGTTATGATTCCATTCAGACACCACGATGGCAAACTTCATATCAGCTGCCGATGGTACTGACTCAGGGTCGTACTGCGAAAGGTTCTTCAGTTTACTAGCCATATAATGGACCGATTATTTTACTGAGTTCAAATACTTCTCAGCGTAATTTGCCTGAACACTTGTAGGATAGTTGTCCTTAACCTCCTGATAAGCAGCCTTAGCCTTCTCAGCATTTCCTTCTGCCTCATAAGCAGCGCCAAGCTTCATCAAGAAGATAGGAGCAGCAACCTTATTCTTGCTGTCTGCAGCCTTACGATATGCAGAGATAGCAGCCTTAGCATCGCCAAGCTGGCTTTCTACGTCACCTATAAGACCCTGTGCAAATGCGTTGAGTATCTCATCATCAGAAGAGAATGACTTCAAATAGCCCTTAGCCTTATCATATTCACCAAGACGCATATAGCAAACACCTGCATAATAGCTTGCAAGATGACCTGCTGGAGTTGAACCATACTGATCAATTACATCAAGGAAACCAAGTGACTGGCCGTCACCGTTAAGAGCCAAGGCGAAGCTATCTGCTTCAAAATAATACTGAGCGTTGAATATCTCCTTCTGGGCATCTGCCTTACGAGGCTGAATGTAGAGTGAATTAACAATCCAGATTATTGCAACAACTGCAATCACTGCGAGTGCGCCCAAAGCGATAGGTTTCTGATTATTCTCAAAGAACTGTTCTGTCTTTGTCAAGGCAACCTCTACGTTCTCGAGGTTCTTTTCTGCCTGCTGATTTTCCTTATTTTCTGCCATAGTTTATGGTTAATATTTTGCTTGTTAGTAACGAACACGCGACACGCGCGTATTCGGGTGCAAATTTACACCTTTTCACAGATATTCAAAAGATTTTCAGGGACAATTATCGGCATATTTTCATTAGAACTTTTCACCACCTTCATTTCAGTATCCATAGCCTCTGTCAGCACCTGTGACAACATCGCATCAGCCTTTTCTGCAAAGGCCAAAACGCGACCTTTCTTGAGAACCACAACCTTATCAGCCAACGCCGACACCACATTCAGGTCGTGAAGCACACATATAATAGTCTTCCCTTGCGCCCTGAGCAAAGAGAGTACATTAAGCACCTGAAGCTGATTGACCACATCAAGATTAGAAATAGGCTCATCAAGCAGCATGACAGGCGAGCATTGAGCAACAGCACGAGCGATGGAGCACAGCTGCCTTTCACCCCCACTTATGTCACATAACCTCTTGTCCGCCAAGTAATCGACACCTGTCACACGCATAGCCTCACCAACAGCCTCCTCATCTTCTTTGCTATATGTCAACTTCCACATAGACGACCATGGAGTACGGCCTAGAGACACATATTGTCGCACCTTCATGTCAGACGCAGGCACATCCTGTTCAACAAAAGACACGAGTTGAGCGATCCTGCGACACGACAGGCCTCTTACATCATCACCACCAACGCAGACACGTCCAGAGCAAAGAGCCAAATCACCAGATATCGCCTTCAACAACGTACTCTTCCCCGAACCATTGCGACCTACGATAGAAACGACCTCGCCACTTCGTGCAGAGAATGACACATCATGCAGGACCTCAGTTCCTTCACTATAGGAGAAATATATATTGTCTACACTAACCATTTTCTGCTAAGCAAAACGATGAACACAACGCCTCCGACTATACCGCTGAAGATACCGGCAGGCAATTCCAAAGGATAGACAACCACGCGCGACAGCACGTCACACAAAACAAGAAACGCACCACCAGCAATACCAGATAACGGGAGCAACAACTTATGCTCGCTACCAACGACAGAGCGCATCAAGTGAGGCACAACCATACCTACAAAGGCAACAACACCAACACTAGCCACACAAAGCGACGTAACCAATGACGAAACGACAAAAAGCGCCGCCACATAGAAACGGACATCAACACCAAGATGGCGAGCCACACCTTCTCCAAGAGACAACACATTGAGCAAATTACCCAATAAAGGAGACACTACGACACACACAACGGCTACAGCGGCCATGATATACGCCCTGGATATATCAACCGCCTCAAACGAACCCATAGACCAAGACAGAATATGCATTATATTCTCACGCGTTGACATATACATCACAAGCGTAGAGACGGATGACGCCGCGAAACTGACCATCACGCCAGCCAAAAGCATCACCGCGACAGAACCTCCAACAATCTTACGAACGAGAAGCACAATAAACATTGACATCAACGCCCCTACAAAAGCCATGACATCGACCGCCAACACTGGCGCCCCCAATGCGAACGCACAGCCCACGCCAACCATTGCACCTCCAGATACGCCCATAGTATATGGCTCAACCAAAGGATTACGAAACATGCCCTGCATAACGCACCCACAAAGCGACAGCATTGCCCCACAGGAGACCGCCATCAGCACACGAGGCACACGCAGATTCCAAAACACAACATCAGCCATGTCGCCCTCGAACGACTCACCAACATTTAGCGAAATGATAACAACCAGGCATAAGATGGCGATAGAGGCTAATATGAATGCCGCGTTTTTCATAAGCTACTCAAAAGCTTCGACTATAGAGCTGATAACTATACGGAAATTAGAAGGCGTAGGGCAACAAGCTGTATCCTCATCGACAACAACAACCTTCGCCGTTGGCAAAAGCCTCCTCCACACAGACTTTTCTTCTTCAGCCTGTCCATAAAGCGAAGACATCACGATATATTGAGGCTTAGCGGAAACAACATATTCACGCGACACAGATCCATTACCCTCCTTGACGACATTGTCAAGGCCCAGCATAGCGAGCATATCATCGAGAAAAGTCCCAGACACAGCACCCCACAAAGGCTTGACACCTATCTCAAAGAACGCCTTTTTGTCAAGAAGCTGCTTTCTAGCAACAGACTCCACCTTCTTCTTCTCTTCAGACACAAGTCGAACAGCCGTCTCTTCCATACCCACATATCTAGCCAGAATGACAGTCTGTGAACAAATTTCATCAAACGACCTAGGGGTATTCAATTCCAGAACATCAACTCCAAAAGACTTGAGCTTAGCTATCACTTCGGGTTTTGTCAATTCCATAGTAATCACCACGTCTGGTTTAACAGCAAGAATCTTTTCGACATTAACCGACATGGCATCACCAACAATAACACTTCCACCATTTGATGATGGCGGACAATAAGATGTGCGAGCCACCACATAAGAATCGGCTCCAAGCTGCATATACGTCTGTGTGACAGAAGGCACCAGGGAAACCACCCTCTGAGCAGCAGCAACCACAGAGACAAGCAAACACAGGGCGAACGCCAGAGAAGATATGACAAGTTGTTTCATCATCCTAAAAAAAGAGGGGCATACACATAAGTGAAATGCCCCTGTAAATCAATTATATCATTCACAACCTATGCATCGATATTTGCATAAGTAGCATTTTCTTCAATAAACACACGGCGAGGCTCAACATCATCACCCATCAACATCGTAAAGATATGATCGGCCTCCATAGCATCCTCAATATGAACACGACGCATAGTACGCTTTGCAGGGTCCATTGTTGTATCGAAAAGCTGCTGAGGGTTCATCTCACCAAGACCTTTGAATCGCTGTACATTCACAGAATCATTTGTTCCATCACCATACATACGAATGAAATTCAAACGCTGATCTTCAGTCCAGCAATACTCTTCATGCTTACCGCCACGCTTGCTCTTACAGAGATAAAGCGGAGGAGTTGCAATATAAACATGTCCTTCATCGATAAGACGACGCATGTAACGGAAGAAGAATGTCAAAATCAAAGTAGCGATATGCGAACCATCGACATCGGCATCGGTCATGATAACCACCTTATGATAACGCAAGTTGTCAATATTGAGCGACTTATCATCATTCATCGTAACGCCGAGAGCGGTATATATATTCTTTATCTCATCGCTCTCAAAAGCCTTATGCCACTGAGCCTTCTCAACATTGAGGATTTTACCACGGAGAGGCAAAATAGCCTGATAATGACGGTCACGGCCCTGCTTAGCAGATCCACCTGCCGAATCACCCTCGACGAGGAACAACTCACGAACAGCAGGATCCTTTTCTGAACAATCGGCCAACTTACCAGGCAAGCCAAAGCTACGAAGAGGAGACTTCGATATGACAGCCTTACGAGCCTTAGCAGCAGCATGACGAGCGGTAGCTGCAAGAATCACCTTATCAACAATTGCAGTAGCCTGTTCCTTATTCTCTTCAAGGAAGTTTTCCATCGCACTACCTACTGCATCAGCAACAGCCTTATCTGCTTCAAGGTTACCGAGCTTCGTCTTTGTCTGGCCCTCAAACTGAGGCTCCATGACCTTAACAGAGACTACGGCTGTCAAACCCTCCTTGAAGTCATCAAGAGTAATTGCAAGGCCATCCTTGTTCTTATCCTTATCAGTAAGCTTCTGGTATTCCTTGTGGTTATGTTCAGCCCAAGCCTTTATTGAACGAGTAAGACCACGACGGAAACCGTCGAGATGCTTACCGCCCTCAATTGTATGGATGTTATTTACGTAAGTGAGGACATCTTCCTTATATGAATCCTTGCTATATACAAGAGCAACCTCCACAGGAATCTCAGCGTCCTGCTTTGTAATGTAGATAGGGCTCAAGAACAAGCTTGAGTTACCCTCGTTCATATAATTCACGAAATCCACAAGACCTCTCTCTGAGTAGAAACGCTTAGACTTCTGCTCCTGAGGATTGCCATTCTCGTCTGTAGTACGCTTATCGCAGAGATTAATCTCTATTCCCTTATTCAAGAATGCAAGTTCGCGCAGACGATTTGCAAGAATACTCCACTTATAACGTGTTGTATATGTGAATATGGTCTCATCTGGCTTAAATGTGATTGTCGTACCTGTTCCCTCTGCAGTTCCCACTTCACGAACAGCATACTGTGGTTTTCCCACGCTATACTCCTGCTCGTAAACCTTACCGCCACGGCGAACAGTAGCCTTAAGATATGTTGACAATGCGTTTACGCACGACACACCTAC
Organism: Bacteroidales bacterium; assembly: GCA_024401335.1. Taxonomy (GTDB): domain Bacteria; phylum Bacteroidota; class Bacteroidia; order Bacteroidales; family Marinilabiliaceae; genus W3P20-009. Next base: position 25,858 of record JAKSLH010000024.1, on the reverse strand, counting down.
ACCGTGAAGACCGCCAGAGACCTTGTAGGAAGACTTATCGAACTTACCACCAGCATGGAGCACAGTAAGAACCACCTCAAGAGCGGAGCGATGCTCCTTAGGATGGATATCGACAGGGATACCACGTCCGTTATCCTCAACAGTTATAGAATTATCTTCGTTGATGCTAACATTAATCTTTGTACAATATCCGGCAAGAGCCTCATCGATAGAGTTATCAACCACCTCATACACAAGGTGATGCAGACCCTTTTCATTAGTATCGCCGATATACATTGACGGACGCTTACGAACGGCTTCAAGACCCTCGAGCACCACGATGCTCGATCCGCCATACTGTTCGTTTTCTGATCCGTTAACGTTCTTTTCTTCGTTCATTTTAAATGATCTTGAATGCTATTTATATAGATATGCAAAGATAATAAAATCTATTAAGACAAGGGTGTTTTCAATAATGTTTTTTAACCCTATCCAAGTCACGCTTAGAGTCTTTCTCCTTAAGCGTTTCGCGCTTATCATATTCACGCTTACCACGTGCAAGGTATATCTCAAGCTTCGCAAGTCCGCGGTCATTGATGAACAACCTCAGAGGAACGATTGTGAGTCCATTTTCCTTCACCTTACGTTCAAGCTTCACCAGTTCCTTCTTCTGGAGGAGCAGCTTGCGTTCTCTGTCAGGAATATGATTATTAAACGTGCCATAGAAATACTCCGACACACGCATGCCCTTAACCCATAGTTCCCCCTTGTTGAAGAAACAGAAAGTATCGACAAGGCTTGCATGACCACCACGAATGGACTTTATTTCAGTACCATAAAGCTGTATGCCAGCAATATACTTGTCAATCAGTTCATAGTCGAAGGCAGCTCTTTTATTCTTGATGTTTATATCCTGTGCCATCTGTTGTCTTATTCATAAAACTTTTACGCCTCACTGGCGAGCTTGCCCTGACCGAGCAATGCGCGTATATGTTCGATCTGGCTCTGCTTATTGACCTCACGGAGATTACGGGCAGTATTGGTATAATACTGATGTGCACCGATGAACTTTATCTGGTTTTCATTCCACTGGTCAATGCTGATATCTATGCCTCTATCAAGAAGCTCCTGATAAAGCATGTTGCTCACAGGCACAAAGTCAGTTCGTCCGAGGTAATCCAAATCGGAATCCTGAATTATCGCCTCGAGAATATCACCTGGCGTATGAGGCAACTTAGTCGCCATTATTATACGCTTAATCTTATCTATCTTATCCTGCGAGTAGTTGAACTTAGGCAATATCTCCTGAGCAAAGTTACAGCTCTCTTCCTCATGGCCTACATAGGTCACAATATGGCCAGAGTCATGGAACAAGCCGGCAACCTTCAAGAGCATGATATCCTCTTCAGGAAGACCCTCTGCCCAACCAATAAGCTCAACTTCAGTAGTCACATCGATAGTGTGCTTAACGTTGTGATAGTGAAGGTATTTAGGAAGCTTCTCCTCAAGCATATCAAGCATATACTCCTGAATATCCATGAACTGAAGGCGAGAGTATGCCAAGTCAAACACACCGTTTGTGAGATTCGAATTGCTCTCGTCAGTATCACGCATCGAAGGGACGATATCGAGGAGATCAAAAAGATCCATTGTGCCGCTATACTTGACTGGAACCTTACCACCCTGGTTAGCCTCAAAGAACTCCTTTATCAACTCATACGTCATAAGCGAGATAGACACATGCCCCTTCTTAGAAGCGACGCCTAGTCTAGACGCAATAAGAACGTTATTACCGGACAGTGTATAAGGGACATTCTTGCCAGGAAGGAAACGGCCCAAGATAGGACCTGTATGAATACCTATTCCGACCTCCCAAATAGAGTCGGTCTCATCCTTCTTACGGTTGATGCTATTGATTATCTCAAAAGCTGCGAGCGTAGAGTCAATAGGATTGGTCTTGTTTTCTGTAACAATACCTCCTGCAAGGAGTATGTTGTCACCGATAGTAGGAATCTTAACCAAGCCGTATTTCTGAGCAATATCCTGAATATTGAAGATTATCTCATCGAGTCGGTCCATCTGCTCCTGCGCGTCATCACGAACAGAGAGCGTGTTGAACCCATGAATCACGATGTAGATCATCGACGCCATCTTGAAGCGCTTGACACCCTTCTGAGCCTTACGCAACTCGTCCTCCAACCCGAATTCCTTGAGGAGCCTCTGATACTGCTCATCATAGGTATTCTGGTTTTCATACTGACTCAAAAGCCATTGGAGCGACTCGCCAATCTTATCACTTCGCTTACCTAACTCCTTAAGTTGCTTAAGATAATTGTCCTTTACTGGTGCCATTTCGATAATTCATATTTCAGGTGGTAAGTTACGAATAAAAATGCGAATATGCAAATCAGACCTCCATTTTCAAAAGCGACGGCTTCAAAACAAAGGCATGACAGCGCCCACCCAAGGGCTACAAGAATCTTGTCTTCAACACTGCATCTGTATTCACAGAGACGAAATGTGGCTTATTATCCGCATCAACCAAGAAGAGACAAACCTCCTGCGCAGAGGCGCGGAACAACGCCTTGACACTCATTCCACTACCTGGCAGCACTGTACGTTGAGCCACTGAAGCATCATCCTTGACCTTCAATACCACAACGCCATCATCCGAAGTACCAATCACTATAGCACCGTCATTAACATTCTGGATATGAGAAACTTTAGCCACAGCTCCTACAGGCAGAAGCATATCATGTTTACCCAAGGAATCAACCACGCAGAAAGCCACAGAAGAGTCTTCATTGTTGATTACAGAGCGCACTATATCATTGATTTCATCACGCGCCTCAATAGCCGGCACGGCATTCGACTTTCTTTCATCAACAAACGACTTCAAGCTATCTTGAGCCGCCAAGGCATCAACGTACTCTACAAAACGCGTAAAGACCTTCGACAATCCCTCGTCAATAGCCACAGGTTCTGTTGTCTGAAGCGAATGCAGTCCCGACAAGCCGCCATACTTCTTTTCGAAGAATTCAGCAAAACGAGCGATCCTATCTTCTGTAACATAAGAGTCAACAGCCTTGAGTTTCTCCTTGGCATCATTCGCACGCACGGCAGTATTATAGAGATGACGCATCTTACGTCCCATCAGAGCAGGCACTGTGTCGGTATTGAGAGTCAGGCTATCACCAGCAAACACATAATACTGACGTCTAGCCTCAAGGTACGAGAAGAGTTCACGAACAAGAGAACTATTGTCATACTTACCAAGCTTAAACACAAAGAACTCATCATAAGGCTGCTTCAGAGCCGTCTGCAAAGCCTTGCCTGATTCAAGCTCCTTCTTGCCATCAGAATACATCGCATTGATATTGTCGATCTCACGACGCAACGGCTTGATAGCATTCTCTATAGCTCCGCGATACTCATCAATCCATTTCGTATAGTCCCACATAAAGAACTCATTCTCATAGAAATCGCTATTAGTCAACCCATCAAGACGGAAAGTCTGAATATCCTTCATCACATAACGCTGGCGGTATGCCAAGAGCGGGAAGGCCTCAATAAGACGCTGATATTCACCAAAAGCAATCACGCACGAGTCGATATCATTGGCTATCGACTGCATAGCCTTATCAACCTCATTGTTATAGCCCAGCAACAACTCGTTATAGTTGGCATATTTCTCATTAATAGCCATGAAAGTCTTTATACAACGATTATAGTGCATCTTTGACTTAGCTATCGCTGTATATATCATCATGGTTGTATCACGGAAATTACGGCACGTCGCCTCATGAGCATCCACAAAACGCTTCAGATCCTCCTCCTTAAGCTTCTTGCCCTCAAAAGGGATGTTCAGGTTCTCATAATAAACATCATTCGACCTCAAGTCGCCCTCCTTATAGAAGACATTGAAATTGCCGAAGAACAGATGAGCGTTCTCCGACCAGAACTGTGCGCTATTGATATCACGCAAAGGATCAGAGAGATTCATCTTATGTTCGCATATCATACCCAGCTGGATATATGTATTGGCGAAATAAGGGTATTTCTTCTGGAAGTCCAAAAGCTTGGAATAAGCCTGATCGAGAGACAGATTAGGCAATTCATCATATATGTCATCATACTTCTGTGCATTAACCGCAACACACACAAAAGAGACGAGAGACAACAGGAGAACTTTCATATTATGCTTTTTCATAATCAAGAGTCTTAGAAAAAATTACTGAACCTCAACCAACATAAACTCAACGCGACGATTCTGAGCACGATTCTCTTCACTGTCGTTAGGCACGAGTGGCTTAGTCATACCATAGCCTTTAGGGAAGAGGCGTTCAGGCGATATGCCGTTCTCAACCAAATAGTTGACAACCGACTCCGCTCTCTTTTCCGAGAGTGACATGTTATACTTAGCTGCACCGACATTATCGGTATGGGCAGATATCTCGAAACACAGCAATGGATTCTCATTCATGAGACGAATGACAAGGCCCAGCTCCTCATAAGACTCCGCCATGATATCAGCCGAAGCCGTCTCAAAATTGATGTTATTCAGACGCACAGCAGCATTGGCACGCAAAGGAATAAGCTCAACCAATATATCCCGGGAGCCCCCTTCCGCGACACTAACGCTTCCCTTTCTGAACGAGTAATTCTGGACTCCGCTCACCGTCATGTCATACGAATCGCCTAGACGAAGTGCGACACTCTTGACATCATCGGCCGACGACACCACATTGATCACCTCTTCACGTTTCAAGTTGACCATGTCGACCTTAGCAACAAGAGGAGCCTTAGTCTCTGCATCGACAACTCTGACAGTATAATTTATCTTCTGAGGGTCCATAGGCATTTCTCTCTCGAACTTTGAGAAGACGACATCACCCTCAAGTCTCAGGAGGAACTTGTTGTCTGCAAAGAACTTCGACGACGCATACACATCGTAATCGCTTCCAAGAGGCAAGTCGAACTCATAATGGCCGTCAGACACGCGTCTAGAGCTAAACGCACGCTTGTCAGATACGCGCACAGCCTTGACTGCAGCATCGAGAGGACGGAACACTTCAGAGTCATAGGTATTAACCACCAACTTTATAGTATCAAAGAGAGCAATTTCAGCAGGCAGCTGCCCTTTTTCAGACATTGAATAATCAACCTGATACGACGCATACGAGTAACCATTGCTACGCACATCGATTATATACTTCTGATTTGAGAGATTTGTCATATCGAACTGGCCATCATAGGAAGAAGTATTATACCTCCCGAGCACACCCATCGTTGTAGGATCGATGACAACAACATCTGCAGTCACAGGTCTTTCTGTCCCCATAGCAATCACCCTACCCTTTTCATTCACAGTCGCCTTAGGAGTCATGTTGGAAGGACATGGAGTACAGATGATATAACCAGTGCGAATATTCTTCTTGGTATTGCTATGAATGCAATATAGATTTCCACCAGCATAAGATGGCGAGAAATAATCATAGCTAGAGTCGTCATTGAGTGCGATAACAGGCAATGTCCACTGATAAGCCAACAGAGTATACGAGAACATCACACGAGACTCCGCTTTTCTCTCTGCCCTATTTGAATAATAAAGAGTTCTGCCATCGCTAGAGATACAGGCATCCTGCACATAACCGTCATTCAAGACATTATTAGCAGGCAGCGCCCTATTCCACTTACCCTTAGGATTGCGCTCCGAATAAAAAATACTCTGCCTGTCAGCATCCTTCTTCTCCTGCTTTGCATTACTTACAGGCTGGTGCTTAAGGAAATATATCGTCTCACCGCCACAGATGAGCGAAGGATAGCGCTCGTCTGCCACAGTCGATATATCCTCGTCAAGCACAGGCTCACTCCATCCGTCCACAGTCTTATCAACATAGTAGATATCATAGCCACCGACACCGCCCTCATAATTAGCATGGAAATAGATGCGACGTTCATCGGCAGTCATAAACACACCGCCAACTGTTGTGCCTGCAGTACATCTGTCATTTATCGAAGCAATAGGTTCAGGAGTCGTCCACTGACCGCCCTCCTTATTTGATTCAAAAGCCCTTTCCGAGCCATCTACATCCTGCATTATCATCACAAGATGATCTTCCGAATTGTTGATTGAGAAACTAACCACATTGGTCCAAGTACCGACCTTCTGTATCTGAACGGGATTAGAGTCTGCCATAGCGCAAATGCTCACAAGAGCAGACGCCAAAGACAAACACAACTTGTATATTTTCATACCTAGAAATTGACTAAAATCATTCATACAAAGATAAATATATTTCATCTAACAGACAAAAAAAAAGACCCTCGGAGAACCGAGAGTCCTTTATCTTTAAATAGTGATATTGGCAATTATGCCTGAGCAATTGCACCTGTTGGGCAAACACCAGCACAAGTACCGCAATCCATGCAAGCATCTGCATTGATTACATAGTGCTCTGCACCCTCAGAGATAGCCTCTACTGGGCACTCACCTGCGCATGAACCACATGATACGCAATCATCGCTAATCTTGTAAGCCATAGTCGTAAATATTAAATTATTCTTTGGTATTGTTTATTGTAACGCAAATGTACATTCTTTTTTTGAAAAATGTACCCCTAAAAACAACATAGGGACCTATTTGAACGCTTTCCAAATAACCACACAGCACATATCCCTATAAATCAAAACATTACCCCAAACAACTCTCAAACAAAGCTATCTTTTAAAACACCAAAATAGACCTATTCTATGTAATTTATGTGCTTCACCAATATAAGTCTGATGTTTTCCGCCCACCATATACTGATAGCTGAGACCAGCAGAAGAGTTTTTCATCATCTTGCGGGACAAGACACATCCGAACTTCAGGCGTTGTACAAACGCAGCATCCGACACGTCGCTGGTTATATTACATACTATCTGGCTGTTCACGGCAAGCGACCATTGTGGATGCTTGGCACTGACAAAAGACCTGCCGACCTCATAGGCGAAACGAGAGCAGAACACATCAAACCCTGACGGCTTGTATCTGTAAGATCTTTGATCGAAGAACAAAGAGTGAGAGAACATTCCCACGTCATACCTTATACCTTCAGCCAGTTGCCATATCTGTTCAGTATTCTCGATGCCACGATAACCGGCATGCAATGACGTACCGATAGCATATACAGACAAAGAGTCGAAAATAAGGAACCGTCCACCCAAAGACAACGAGCCACAGGCATAGTCTGATTGGGTTCGTGCGACGCCTACCATGACGCTACTCTCAACGGCCCATCTTTCAGACACCTTCAGTTCGCCATAACAAGACAAACCTCCACCGACGCCTTGAGCAAGCATCGGCAGAGGTAATATCAAAATCAATATAGCTATAAGAGTATAACGCATTATCTGCTCAACTCCTCAACTACAGCCATTACATCCTTAGCCAGTTTATCGGCCTCATCCATAGAATGAGCCTCAGAATAGACACGTATGATAGGCTCTGTATTCGACTTACGGAGATGAACCCAAGAATCCTTGAAATCAATCTTCACGCCATCGATATCAGTAACCTTCTCCGAAGCGTATTTCTTCTTAACATTAACAAGCACTGCATCCACATCAACCGATGGAGAGAGGTCTATTCTGTTCTTAGAGATGAAATATGCAGGATATGTCTTCTTCAATTCAGACACCTTCATGTTCTTATGAGCGAGATGGCTCAGGAACAGAGCTATTCCCACAAGAGCATCACGTCCATTGTGACATTCTGGATATATCACGCCACCATTACCTTCGCCACCGATGACAGCATTAACACGCTTCATCTCAGTAACCACATTAACCTCACCCACAGCGGCAGCAGTATATACGCCACCATGCTGTTCTGTCACATCACGCAAAGCACGTGATGAAGAGAGGTTAGTAACAGTGTTACCCAATGTATGTGACAACACATAGTCGGCAACAGCGACTATAGTATATTCCTCGTTGAACATCTGGCCATCTTCACAGACTATAGCGAGTCGGTCAACATCAGGGTCCACAACAAAACCCACATCAACACCGCCCTTAGCCATTGTCTCAGATATTCCTGTGAGGTTCTGTGGTATAGGTTCTGGGTTGTGAGCGAATCGTCCATTAGCCTCAGTGTTCAAACCGATAACATTATTAACGCCAAGGGCCTTGAATAGCTTAGGCAATATAATACCACCGACAGAGTTGACAGTATCTACAGCAACGGTGAAGTTCGCCTTGCGAATAGCCTCAACATCAACGAGCTTGAGGTCGAGCACCTTTTGAATATGATAATCAGTATAATCCTTATGAGTTATCTGTCCCAACTCTTCTACTGCTGAATAGTCAAAATCCTCAGCGGCAGCGATGGCAAGGACTTCATTGCCCGCCTTTGCATCAAGAAACTCACCGTCAGCATTAAGAAGCTTAAGTGCATTCCACTGAATAGGGTTATGGCTTGCTGTAAGAATAATACCACCATCGGCCTTTTCTGCCACCACAGCCATCTCTGTTGTTGGTGTTGTAGCCAGATCGATATCGACTACGTCAACACCCATGCCCTGCAATGTTCCTACAACAATATCGCGAACCATAGGACCAGATATACGGGCATCGCGACCCACTACGACCTTTGCCTTTCCCTTACCATTCTTAATATATGTAGCATAAGCAGAAACAAAACGAACTATATCCAGAGGCGAAAGGCCATCACCCGGCTTTCCACCGATAGTACCACGGATACCAGAAATAGATTTAATAAGTGACATACAGTTATTTCAAAAGTTTTTCAATGTTCTTAAACAGATCCTCTCGTGCAACATCGCGAGACACGATGATGCCATCTGTGTCAAGCAGGAATGAAGAAGGGATAGTGCGCACGCAGTATGTAGCTGCCACGATATTGGCGGTATCGATAACCTGTGTACTCTTGAGTCCATCTTCCTTGATAGCCTGAAGCCAGTTGTCTTTAGAAACATCAACCGACACGCCAAGCACCTCAAAGCCCTTTGAGGCGAACTTGTCGTAAGCTTCAACGAGAGTCTTATTGTTACGACGACAAGGCTGGCACCATGACGCCCAGAAATCTACAAGAACAATCTTACCACGAAGGTCACTCAGACGCACTTTATTGCCATTGGCATCAACAAGTTCGAAATCGGGAGCCTCCTTACCTACCTGTATTCTCATCTGAGCCTCATATTCAGGGCGAGCAACCTCGATATTAGCACGCAAAGCCTTGACATATTTGTGGTTAGGCATCTTACGTTCAAAGAGGCCTGTAAGAGAATCGACCTGTTCAAAGCTATATGAGTTGACCATATTCATCAGAACGAACGGACCTATAGGATTTGACACATTCTCGGAGATGAATCGGCTTGTATAGGCCAGCTGTTCAAGACGGATGTTATTAAGTTCCTCCATGAGAGCGCTACGCTTGTCGATATCATTACCAACCATACGTAGTTCATTGGAGATCTTCTGCATACGGTCCATCTCTGGCACGTTAGTCTGATACTTCTTCAAGATATCGCTATACTTAGAGCCAGTGATCTCTACCTTTTCAGGATTAAGTGCATCACCTTCTATGCTGACAGTCTCATTGTCAACAAAGAGTGCAATAGTACGAGGTTGCTGTTTACCCTTTGGTTCATCGAGGAACAAAGCGACACATTCGGGAGCTTCGAGATCAAGTCCACTATAGTCGAAACTACCGTCCTTGATATCAAACGTATCAACGACCTGAAGACGAAGTGAGGAATCAAGAAGCGAGACATAGATATGGCCATCTGGGACATTGCTAAGATTGCCCTTCAATCTCAAAGATGGCTCAGAGCATGCAGCAAGCATAGCTGCGACCGATGCCACGAATACTGTTCTCTTCATCAAATTCTATTAGCTATTTGTATATATTAATTACTGCTGTGTAGGTACAGTAACTGTTCCTGAAATGCGAAGTATAACGTTCGACTGCTTAGGGTCGTTAGTGATGACAGTGATTGTCTTCTGCTGGCGACCGCTCTTACCGCGTGAGTCGAAAGTAGCATGAATAGTTGTGCTTTCGCCCTTAGCAAGAATAGTCTTTGCAGGATTAACAGCAGTACAGCCGCACGAAGCCTTCACCTTGCGAATGACAAGATTCTTCTCACCATTATTTGTGATGATATAGTCATGTTCCACCTTCGAGCCCTGACCTACAGAACCGAAGTCGAAATCCTTGCTGTCAAACGACACAGAAGGTGCATTAGAGAGTTCTGCGTCTGAGAGCTTAGAGAAATCCTCAGCGATAGTTGCGCTAATAGTCAGACGGTTCTTATAAGCTCTTTGTCCGTCGAAGATCACATAGACCTGGTCAGTCACGAAGCCCCAGTCATTCTTCTTAGCTGCATCATAATTAGCCTGAATAACGCCAGTCTCACCTACCTTGATTGTAGCTGGTATTGATGCAATCTGTATATGAGATGGCACATTGATAAACTCAGGAGTAAGATCTTGGGCACTGTTATTCCACACCTTCACCTCAGCAATCTTAACCTCTTCAGGAGCAAGCTTTGTGAATGCGAGATGTGTATCAGAGAGGCGGAGATTCTCCATCTTTATAGGATACTCGTCCTCCATTGTCTTAGGTTTCTGGAGCACGTTACCCAATATACGGATTGTCTTTGTAGGCGTATCAGCATTAGACTGAATTGTAATAGTCTTGCTGAAAGAGCCAGGACGGTTCTGAGGATTGAAAGTCACCTTGATAGAGCCCTCCTTACCAGGCTGTATTGGAGTACGAGTCCATTCTGGAGTGGTACATCCGCATGACGCCTGAACATTATGAAGCACGAGAGGTGTCTTACCAGTATTTGTATATTTAAACTCATAAGTAACAGGGCCATTAGCCTCCTGTATCTCACCAAAGTCATGCGATTCTGATGCGAATGTGATAACAGCCTTTTGCGCCATCATCAAAGTGCAAGCCATAAGAGCGAGCACAAGTGTCAATGTCTTTTTCATAGTATTATTGTCCACTTTAAAACCATAAACAATGCAAATGTAGCAATTATCATGCAAAACTATATTTTTTTCTGAAAAAAGCTATCTGCGCACGTCATGCAACCATTTATTCGTTGATTCCCTTGCCCAACTCGTATGCCTGCTGCATATATGAAGTGCCCTTAACTGCGCCTGGACGTCCGAGAGATATAGCCTTGACATATCCGCGTTCGGTAGGGTTAGGCATACACATCACAAAACCTCTGAAGCCATTGAGGCACCACTCGGCAGTCTCGTCACTGCTTTGAGCGCAGGCAGTTATATAGTAGTACTCCTTATTGCCCATTCTCTCGTCACCCCATGCCAGATAAGTAGCATCAATGAAAGTCTTCATGCGGTCGTTGACATTCATATAGTATGTAGGTGACGCCAGCACTACAACATCGGCAGCGAGGAACTTATCCACCAGACGACCAGTATCACTATCTCGACTAACATCATGAGGCTTATTGGCGCCATCTTCACTAAGGAACTGAAGGTCGATATCGGCAAGAAACACCTTCTCTACATCACCACCGGCCTCTGTTGCCCCTTTGGCAAACTCATCGCACAGGAGGTCTGTGTTACCGCCTGGACGGGGACTAGAGCTGACGACAAGGACACGCTTATTGTCTTTCTTATTAACAGTAGTTTTGCTAAATCGGATGCCAGACACATCAGCCAGCGAGGCACCGTGATTTGTTTCAACGGCATTATTGCAGCATGAAGAGAGCAAGAATAACGCCGACAGCGTAGAAAAGATAATCTGTTTCATATTTTGGTTTTTGATAATTGGGTTTATATGCTAAACAACTAGTTAGTCTCAGGAGCAGAAGGTAAAGATTGTGCATTATTACTCTTACCGCCCTTGGAATGGTGAGCATGTTTGTTCTTTGACGACCTATGGCCTTGAGAGCGACCTTGACTGTTCTTTCCCTGAGACTGTCTGCCATGCTGCTGTCCGCCATGTCCGTTGCGTGAAGCATTGCGGCGGCCTGGATTATAGGCAGGTCCTTCACCTAGTTCCTCAGGCAACTTAAGTTTCTCAACCTCCTTCTCTATAAGACGCTCTATACGTCCAAACGCCTGCATGTCATTCTCATTGATCAGCGTATATGCCTCACCGCTCGACTGAGCACGGGCCGTACGTCCGATGCGATGGACATAATCCTCAGCGTCGCGTGGCACGTCATAGTTGATGACCATATCGATCTCCTTGATGTCGATGCCACGAGCTATGATATCCGTAGCCACCAAGATGTTGATGTTATGGTTACGGAACTGCAGGAGCACATCCTCACGAGTCTTCTGGTCAAGGTCAGAGTGTATCACACCTGAATTAAAACCCGCGCGACGCAAAGCGATAGCGAGTTCCTTACACGACTGCTTCTTGGAAGAGAACACTATGATGCTCTGATCCTTACGCGACTTGAGTATCGACTTGATGAGAGGGTTCTTCTGAGGGTCATACACCACATAAGCGCCCTGCTTGATATTCTCAGCCGGCTTAGATATAGCGATGCTGATCTCTGCAGGATCATTCAGAATCTCCTTTGCCAGATTACGAATCTTAGGAGGCATAGTAGCCGAAAACATGAGCGTCTGCCTATCGGTTGGCAGCTGCTTCACCACCTGCATTATATCATCAAAGAAGCCCATATCCAGCATACGGTCGGCTTCATCAAGAATAAGATGCTTGACATGCGAGAAATCGACATAACCCATAGCCATGTGCTGAAGCAGACGACCTGGAGTTGCGATGACCATATCGGCGCCATCCTCAATAGCCTTTCGTTGACGTCCCCATTCACCGCTATCGTTGCCGCCATAGATAGCTGTAGAGTTGACCGGCACATAATAGCCGAAGCCTTCCATCTGCTGGTCGATCTGAATAGCCAGCTCTCGTGTAGGAACAAGGATGACAGTATCGATGCCTACAGGAGTGGTATATAGGAGATGGTCGATTACAGGGAGCAGATACGCCGCCGTCTTGCCCGTTCCAGTCTGGGCACATGCTATAAGATCTTTCCCATCAAGAATCACTGGTATGGCCTGGCTCTGTATCGGGGTAGCCTCATTGAAATTCATGGCATCGAGGCTGTCCATGAGTTCGTCATCAAAGCCAAATTCGCTGAAATACATATCGTAATTTGTGGTGGTTATTCTTATTTGTTCTTTCTTTCGAGTTCTCTCAGAGACTCTATCTTCTTGTTTTCAAGATACTCAGCAATACCGCAGAGATTCTCCTTGACGCGACGATGACCAAATTCAAACACCTTATCTACCAAGCCATTAAGGAAGTCGCGGTCGTGGCTGACAACAATAAGTGTTCCATCGTAGTCAACGAGGGCCTGCTTGAGCACATCCTTGGTCTTAAGGTCGAGATGGTTAGTTGGCTCATCGAGGATGAGCAGGTTGACAGGTTCAAACAACAGCCTCAAGATAGCCAATCGTGTTCGTTCACCGCCCGAGAGCACCTTCACCTTCTTCTCTAGAGCATCTCCAGAGAACATAAAAGCGCCAAGCATATTGCGTATCTTGGTACGTATATCACCCTTAGCGATAGTATCGATAGTTTGGAAAACCGTCAGTTCACCATCGAGAAGCGTAGCCTGGTTCTGAGCGAAGTAGCCTATCTGGACATTATGTCCGAGCTCCATCTTACCGCCATGCTCTATCTCGTTCATGATGCACTTGACCATTGTTGACTTGCCCTCGCCGTTTCGTCCGACAAAAGCCACCTTGTTACCCCTCTCGATTGAGAATCCAGCATTTTCAAATACCACATGATCGTCATACGACTTAGATATCTCGCTGGCAACAACTGGCCACTGGCCACTGCGAGGCGAAGGTGGGAACTTAAGGTGAATGCTTGAAGTATCCTCTTCGTCGACCTCAATTATCTCGAGCTTCTCGAGCATTCTCACACGGCTCTGCACCTGGTTGGTCTTGCTGTATGTTCCCTTGAAACGTTCGATGAACTCCTGAGTCTCCGCGATCTCCTTCTGCTGCTGTTCGTACTGCTTCATCTGCTGTTCACGACGTTCCTTGCGCAGTTCGAGATACTGGCTGTAAGAGGCCTTATAGTCATATATCTTACCCATAGATATCTCTATCGTACGGGTCGTTATAGAGTCAACGAATGCGCGGTCGTGGCTGATGACAACGACAGCCTTAGACGATTCGCGGATGAAGTTCTCGAGCCAGATGATACTCTCGATATCTAGGTGGTTAGTTGGCTCGTCGAGCAGGAGCACATCTGGGTTCTTAAGGAGCAATTTAGCCAGCTCGATGCGCATACGCCATCCGCCGGAGAACTCACTTGTAGGACGAGTGAAATCGGAACGTTCAAAGCCCAATCCGAGAAGCATCTTCTCGACATCTTCATCGAAATGAGTCAGATCTATTGCATAAAACTTCTCCGACAGTGCCGTCACCTTCTCAATGAGCTTCATATAATCCTCGCTCTCATAGTCGGTGCGTGTCTCCAGTTCGTGATTGATAGCGTCTATCTCGGCCTCAGCCTCCTTAAGATGGGCGAAGGCGAGCGACGCCTCCTCGAACACTGTTCGGCCATCTTCGGTAAGCATGTGCTGAGGGAGATAAGCCACGACAGTATCCTTAGGTGTTGACACATTGCCACTGGAAGGCTGGCGCTGACCAGAAAGTATCTTGAGGAGAGTACTCTTACCGGCTCCGTTCTTGCCCATAAGCGCAATACGGTCTTTCTCATTAATCTGGAAAGAGACTCCCTTGAAAAGTGTTTTGCCGTCAAATTCTACGGCTATATTATCGACTGATATCATCTGTTGTTGCTACATTTATTACCACACCTGAAGCACGAGTCCCTTAAGGTACTCTCCTTCTGGATGATATATATTAACCGGATGGTCAGCTGGCTGTGACAGCTGATGGAGGACACTGACACGTCGTCCTGCCTTTGCCGCAGAAGAGAAGACCATAGTGCGGAACACCTCCTTCGACACCACCTGCGAGCAAGAGAATGTGAAGAGGATGCCACCAGGCTTGATCATCTCAAGAGCCTTTGTGTTAAGGCGGCGATAACCCTGAAGGGCCTTGTTGAGCACATTATAATGCTTTGCAAAGGCTGGAGGGTCGAGAATCATGAGGTCGAACTCACCCTCTGTTCGTTCCATAAACTTAAAGGCATCTTCAGCTGTAGCGTCATGACGAGGGTCGCCAGGGAAGTTGAGTTCAACATTATTACGTGTCAGTTCAATAGCTCGTTCTGAGCTGTCGACCGAATGTACCTTTGCTGCACCGCCACGCATGGCATAGATAGAGAAGCCACCTGTGTAGCAGAACATATTGAGGACATTGCGTCCCTTGCTATAACGCTCAATGAGTGCGCGGTTCTCACGCTGATCGACGAAGAATCCCGTCTTCTGTCCATGTTCCCAGTCAGGAAGGAACTTAAGACCATTTTCAAGAGCCACGATATCATCTGGTCGCTGTCCGTAGACGTATGTATTCTGCGCCTCGACACCGGCCTTAAATGGCAATGTGCCCTCACTCTTGTTGTATATAGCCTTGAGGCTGTCGCCCATGACCTCTGCAAGAGCCTTATATATATATTCACGATCACGGTACATACCTACGGAGTGCATCTGCACAACGGCAACCCCGTTATACACGTCGATCACGAGTCCAGGGAGATAGTCGCCCTCACCATGAATAAGACGGAAAGCTGTAGTATGCTCGCTTTCTGCAAGGCCTATCTGACGGCGGAGGTAATATGCCTCACCGATACGGTCGGAATAGAATTTCTGATTGATCTTTGTTGGCACAAAAGATAGCACGCGAACCATAATGGAACCAATCTGATAATGTCCGAGTGCCAAGAAGCTGCCAAGTGCGTCGTGCACTTCAACAACCTCACCCTCTTCAGGCTCGCCAGTCATCTTAGCGATAGCACCTGAAAATATCCACGGATGGAAACGCAGAAGGCTTTGTTCTTTGCCAGGCTTGAGTGTAATAGTTACCATCTTTATTTACGATATATAAGTTACGAAATATGATTACGATTCCTTTTTGTTGAGTATTTCTGTGAGACGCGGATGTTGGCATATACCATTAGACAGACCCTTGTAACACATCAGTCCCACCCAGGCATCAGTTGCCGCATAATGCTGCTGAGACATAGTGAGCTGTGACGCTTCCCAGTTAGACAGACGTTGTCTCTTGCTTATGCGGATACCCATGACGTATGCAGCCAGCTTCTTCAAGCTGAACTCCTCAATGCCATGTTCGAGAGCCATATTCTGAAGTTCAACGAAATTGCCAGGTGTAAATCCGTGCCATTTCTGAAGTCCCTTTATGTCGTCCCTGATAGCCACACCGGCCTTAAGGATAGAAGGATTCTCTAGTATAGAGACGATACAGTCGGGCAGGCCTATCTTATTGATGCGAATGAGCCATGCCTTATGTTCTGTTGACAGCTGAAGAAGTGCCGTCTTATATGTCACACCTCGCTTGAACGACGGACGTGTCTCGGTATCGAAGCCCAACATTGACTCCGAAGCCATCTCTCTGGCAGCGGCGAGAGCAGCCTCCATAGTATCAACAACTTCGATATTCTCATCGAACTGCTGAAGGGGGAGGTCATCCATCTGTTCGTTAGTGAGTTTATTCTTATTCTCTTCTGTCACCATAATCACTCATTAATCGTCATCGCGCATGATATCCTGAGCCCATGACGGAAGCTGTTCAGCCTCGTCTGACGATGCCTTCTCGTCGCTCAAGTCGTCACCGCTATAGAGGGCGCAATGCAGAGCACGAAGAGCGTTGCAGAGGCGCTGTCCCCAATAGTTGCGGAACTTCTCGCCCACACCAGCGATAGCATCGTTTTGCACATCTTCGATGCCGAGTCGGTATTGCTCGCAGAAATTCATGAGGTCCTGGAAGATATCGGCCATATCCTCAGAGATATTGGCAGGCAGAGGTTCTTCGCTATGCTTCATGTCGTCCTTGAACACCTCAAGATACTCATCATGACGGGTGAGTTTGCGTCTGATCGACTTGCGGACATTCTCGTAGGTATATTCATCGACAAACTCTTCAAGTTCGTCATCGAGCACCGTAGCCACATCCTCAGGGAGCAGTGAAGCCCTAACATAGAGCAAAGGCAACATGCGAGCAGACACCTTGATGAAGTCGATCTTTGAATACTTATCGACATTCTCCATAAGGACACAATATTCGTGTGCAACGGTAGCAAACTCTACGATACTCTTGGAATATATTTCTTCTTTCTTCATAATCATCTGTTTAAACGGCTACCATATATTCACTCTCTCCTGCTTAGGGACGAACAGCTTGTCGCCCTCCTTTACGCCGAATGCCTCATACCATGCGTCAATATGTGGGAGGCAGGCATTTACACGATAGCGAGGCACAGCGTGCACATCGTTCTCTACGAGGTTACGGATATACTCCTCTCTCTCGTTCTGCACCCAAGTGAAAGCATAGGAGATGAAGAAACGCTGGTCGGCTGTGAGTCCATCAACAACAGGCAGAGGATTGTCCTTAGTAGCCTCCTTATAGGCGAGCCATGCCACCTTGAGGCCACCATGATCGGCGATATTCTCACCGAGTACCTGACGGCCCTTGAAATGAAGTCCAGGCACAGGCTCTATCTTATCGAAGAAATCGGCCATCACTGTAGCTCGCTTATCAAACTCTGCCGCATCGTCAGCAGTCCACCAGTCAACGAAATTACCATCCTTGTCAAACTGACGTCCTTCATCGTCGAAGCCATGTATCATCTCGTGACCTATAGTGGCTCCTATGTCACCATAGTTGAACGCATCGTCGGCCTCCATATCGAAGAACGGTGGCTGAAGGATACCTGCAGGGAAACATATCTCGTTGGTCGATGGGTCGTAATAAGCGTTAACAGTCTGAGGTGTCATGTACCAGAGACTCCTGTCGACAGGTTTCTTGTAAGTGCGTGAGATGAAATCCTTGTGCTTCCACAGATTCATCTCCATCGTGTTGTCAACTATATTCTTCTCTACATCGACAACAAGGCCCTCGTATGAAGGCCATTTATCAGGATAGCCAATCTTGACGGTAAAAGTCGAAAGTTTATCGAGAGCCTTCGCCTTTGTCTGCTCGCTCATCCATTCCTGCGACTTGATACGCATAGCCAAAGCTTTATGCAGGTTAGCCACAAGCTGCTGCATGCGATGCTTATTCGCCTCTGGGAAGCATCTTTCGACAAACAATTTACCGATAGGCATACCGAAACGGCGGTCGGATATATCAACGGCACGCTTCCATAGTTCGGCAGGCTTGTCCTTGCCCGAAAGGAAACGGTCGTAGAAGTCGAATGTCAGGTTGAAGCTCTCCTTGCCGAGGAACTTGTCGAACTGGTCAATCAACGTCCACTGCATCCAGTCCTTAAGCTGCTGCAATGGAGCATCGTTAAGCAGAGCCACCGCCTCATGGATAGTCTCTGGCTGACCGACATTGAGTGAATCGAGACCTGTGATAAACAGTTCCTCGAAAAGCTTGTCCCAGTCGATACCGGCGAACTGCTTCTTGAACTCAGCATAAGAGAGCATATTGTAGTTGGCTTCTGTATCACGGAACTCAATAAGGGTGCGGGTCTTGCGAGCCATGCGAGTCTCGAGGTCAATGACATTCTGCATCTTGCTAGTTGCCTCAACAGAGTCATTACCGGCAAAACGGAACATATTGTAGATATGTCTCTTGAATGCCTCTCTGCGGACGACCATTGCCGAGTCTTCACTCACATAGTAATCGCGTGTTGAGAGCGTCAAGCCGTCAGCATGCAAACTAAGCACATTCTTATGGCTGTCGTGAAGGTCGGCGCCTATGCTTATCTCAACGATAGAATTGGAGCCTCGCACACCGAAATAGTTCATGAGAGAAATGAGCTGCTGGCGGTCGGCCTGCTCCTGAATCATATTGAGATATGGAACGATAACACTGATTCCGTCGGCATTCTGGCGGGCTGTATCGAGGAACAGCTTATAGTAGTTGCCTATAGTCTGCTCTATGCATGGCGAAGAATAGGAACGGGAGGCGAGATCCTCAATGATGTCCTTAATAACCTGACGGTTACGTTCGTCAAGCACCTCATTGATGCCATAAGAAGAATATTCGCCTGGTATGGTGTGGCTGCCGAGCCAACCGCCACATGCATATTCGTAGAAATCATCACCAGGATTAACGGCTGTATTCATCCACATGCTATCGACACCGTGAACTGCAGTGTCTGTCTTTGAGCACGATACTGCCACGAAGCCCAATATGATCGCTATGTATAATTTCAACCTCATAGTTAGTGTTTTAAGTTTGTTGTTCATCACCGCCATGTCCGCATATACCACGCAAAGACGCGTCCACAATATGTGGAAGTTAACGAGTCTGCAAAGATAGACAAATAAGTTGACAAAATTAAAGCCCAACGTATTACTTCGTAAAAAAACGCTAACTTTGTACACGAGCTAAGATAAATCATATGCCACGAATAAACACTTTGCTTGTCGCCCTCTCGTTACTCTGGGCAAGCCTGACAACATACGCACAGACCGAAGAGTCAGATCCCGATGTTTATTTGGACAGTCTCTATCACGCAGCCATGTCGCTTCCTGAAGACACAAACCGACTTGTCATCTTCAACAAGATAGCTACTGAGCACTACAATGTAGATTCTACTATGCACTACGCACAGCTGGAATATGACCTTGCTACACGTCTCAACAACCACCACTATGCGCTATGGGGGCTTCACTACATAGCATGGAGCCAGTTTTACATGACCGACTATGTGAGCTGTATCTCAACCAACCTCAACGCACTCCAGCAGATGACAGACAACGAGGAGCCAATGCTCCGCTCGCTGCTTTACATCAACATAGCCGATTCATATAGCATGATGTCGGAGAGCATGAAGGCTATCGACTTCTACCGCAAGGCTCTTGACGTGGCCCTGCAGAACGACCTCGACTACATGAATTTCCTCATCACGATGAACATAGCTGAGAGCTATCTCACATCCGACATGTATGAAAACGCCCTGACCGAATACAACAAAGCCAAGGAGATAAAGCTAAAGATGGAAAAGCCAGAAGCTATTGCCGACCTCAACTCGGGCATTGGCCGAACATACGTACAGATGTACGTCACCAGTGAGAAGAACGACACGGCAAGCCTGGCGCTAGCCAAGTCGCATCTTCTGACAGCCTACGAGCTATATTCGGAGAACCTATGGAATGGCGTCACCGAAGTAATAACCTCGTATTCAGACATGATACTTCATGAGACCCATATCAACGAATACGACGACAGGCGCAAGCTGCAGCTTATAGAGGAGAACATAAGGATGATAAATGCCGGCATGTCGTTAGAGGAGAAGATAGGCAATGACTTGTCGGTCTATCACCTGAAGCTCAAGCTAGCCGACAACTGCATTGTAGCCAAGAGATATAACGAGGCGGAGCATATCATTGATTCGCTCCAGCACGTAGTCAACCTTGAAGACCTATCCGATCCTTTTGTAGAGGACATATACAACACGCTAGGGAAGCTATACAAGCTGAAAGGCGACTATAAGATGTATTCGCGGTGTCTAGAGACGCTGCGTAGCATCACCTTGAAGAACAATCGTGTAGATTACGCTTCGAAAGCTGCACGTACCGTTGCCGAAGCAGAATATGAGAACAACATGCGTCGGCGTGACATGGAGCAGATGCGACGTGAGACAGAACTGCAGGCTGCGGCGCGGTGGCGTATGTATGTCATAGGCCTGCTTGGTATCATAGCCCTATTAGCCATAATACTTGCCATACGTCGTCACAAAAGCAACAAGCAGCTCAATGAGCGGAACGAGAGGCTTCTGGAGCAGCAGGAAGAGATAACAGCTCAGAACGAATCGCTTGAGCAGCAGAAGAGCCTCATTGAGGTTCAGAACATACATCTAGAGAGTCAGAACAAGCTCATCAGCGACAACAACAACCAGATGTTGGCCAGTCTGCGATACGCCAGTACGATACAGAAGGCAGCCATGCCGACAGAAGTGCAGATGCATGCAGCGCTAGGTGAGAACTTCATCATCTATCGTCCGCTCAACATCGTCTCGGGCGACTTCTACTGGGCAGCCAACACACACGGCTGTCGCATACTTGCTGTAGCCGACTGCACCGGACATGGAGTGCCGGGAGCCTTCCTGAGTATGCTCGGCATATCGATACTCAACGACATAATGAGCAGTCTCACGCTCGACGACCTCTCGGCGGCCCATCTGCTCGACACGATGAATCGGAAGTTCAAGCAAGCACTGCGACAGAACGGCAAAGACGACTCTAACCACGACGGCATAGACATGGCCGTTGTCATCGTCGAGCCCGACGCTTCACATCTCCACTATGCCGGAGCGTTCCGACCTCTTGTCGTCATCTCCGACCACAAGGCCACACGCTATGCTCCCGACCGTATCTCTATCGGCACGTCTATCCACGAAGGCAACTTCACCGACAACATAGTCGACATACATAAAGACGACGTGATATACCTCTTTTCGGACGGCATAACAGACCAGTTTGGCAGTGAGGGCAGCAACGAGATGAAGTTCTCGCTCAAGCGTCTCGTCACAATCCTTGAAGATATAGCACCTCAGCCAATGTCGCTTCAGAAACAGAAGCTAGAGATAACGCTAGACCAGTGGAGATTGTCGGCACATGGCACCATATCAGACCAGCTAGATGACACACTGATTGTAGGATTCAGAATCTGAGGCAGTTAAACATTTATCGATATATTATTGCATAGTGTAAAAAAAAACTATCTTTGTTGTATCAAACTTATTACTACAAAATAGACTATGAAGAAAACATTCACACTATTTACCGCCATGTTGAGTATGACAGCAACAGCAATGGCAGCAACAGGCAACTTTGCCGTAGATGGCCTAGAATACGACTATTACAGTGACGGTGTCATGCTTGTGGGCTACAATGATGAATGCCAAGGCGATGTGGTAGTGCCAAGCAGTGTAAAATATGAAGGCGAGACATACCGAATCATTGAACTTGCCAACAATTCGTTCCAAGGCTGCACAGCACTTACAAGCATAGAGCTTCCGACAACACTTGAGAGAATAGGCAGCTTATCGTTCTATGGATGCACCAACCTCAGGAGCATTGATATACCAGGAGGAACGTGGGCAAACAGCAAATATATTACGTACGACGGAGTGTTGTATGCAGGAGGCGGAGACGGCACACAGCTAGCGGCATTTCCAGCAGCCCGCACAGGAGTGTTTGACATGACAGACGACGTAATGTCGATGTGGCTCGGAGCATTTGCCTATACCAAGCTCAGCAAGATAAACCTGTCGGAGTCGTTGACAGCGATAAAAGCCGATGCCTTTGAGGGATGCAACGGCCTCATATTAGAGATAGACAAGGAGGATGGCATCATAGCATTTGACAATTCTGCCTTTGAAGGCGCGACAAGCTACACCATATATGTGCCAAAGTCATGTCAGGACGCCTATGCTGCGCAGACAGCAGTCGGCGACCATCTTGGCCAGTATGATGAAGTAGATGGCATAAGATATGCGTATAAGAGTGGTGGCAGAAAGATAGTAGTTGGCCTTACTCAATACAAGTACTCAGCCAACCTCGTCGTTCCAGCAACAGTGACAATAGGCGGGAGCACATACGACGTAACAGAGGTAAGTGACTATGCGCTGTCGTGTCGCTTTGACCTTGAGACAGTCACACTACCTAGTTCGATAGAGCGATTGGGAAGCATGAACTTTGTAGAATGCTTTATGCTCGGCAAGATTAATTTTGACAACACAAAATACACCGTCAAAGACGGCATACTCTACTCCAACGACACGACATACGGCATACCTCTCAGTCAGCTAGCGGTTTGTCCGGCAGCGCTCACAGGCACAGTAGAGCTACCAAGTACAACGACAGACATCTGGAAAGGCGCATTCTCTCATGCCAAGGTTTCGGAAGTAATCATCTCGACGACCCTCAAAGCCATCAAGGACGAGACATTCAAGGGATGCATCAATCTGAAGGAAGTGATCTTCAAGACATCGAACGTTCCGACAAGCGGCTTTGGCAATGACGTGTTCGCCGGTTGCGAGCTGGTCATCATACGCGTGCCAAAGGGCTGCAAGAGCAAGTTTGAGGCAGCGGTGACACATCTGAAGAATGTGATAGTGCTTGAAGAGGGCGAAGAGATGCCAACGAAGGTTAATGCGGTACAGATGAACCCAGTCAAGGGGAGCACGGCACGAAAGTTCATAAAGGACGGACAGATAGTGATCAGCAAAGATGGCGATCTGTATGATTTGAGTGGCAGAAAGCTATAAACATAGCACGCGCATCGGCGCATAATGTAAAAAGGCGGGCATCCCCATAATGGTGATGTCCGTCTTTATTTTTTCCTCTCGTTATCCTCTCGCTTTCCTCTCGCTTTCCTCTCGTGATGGTCCAAGGGGTGGGTTCCGCTGCCGCGGGGGCCTTACATTTTTTAGCTTCGCTCAGTTTCACAGTCTTCTGTCTTCCAGAAGAAAAAACGAAGCAAAAAAAGAAGAGGCGCGCCGCGGGGCGTTCTTGGGCTAAAAATGTACCCATAAAAGCTACGCGATACAAACTCGCTGCGCTCAGACAGGTATCGCTTAGACGCTTTTCTGGGTACATTTTCTTGACGCCCAAGAACTGAATGCGGCTGGTTGGCCGACTGCGTTCGGCCATAATGCGAGTTTCGGGGAATGGTTGGAGAGGGATTGGATAAATTGTTGGAGAGAGAGGAAGTGAGTGTCTATGGACGGGAAAAAATTGTATATTTACGGTGTCAATAGAGACGTGTTATTTTCCATTGCGACGTTAGAAATGAAAAGACTGATTTTTATAGCCATAGCAAATGTTGTTAGTTTGCTTGCATCCGCTCAGACACGACTGGAGGTTCGAGACAGCAGTACGGCAAGGATTATTGCCAACGGCAAGCCAATGTTGATGATTGGTGGTGAGCTTGGTAATTCCTCCGCCTCGACACCAGAGGACGTGAAACGCACATTTGCTCATCTGAATAAGCTAGGTCTCAACACTGTGCTTGCTCCTCTCTCATGGGAACTGATAGAGCCTGAGGAGGGGCATTTCGACATGAGTACGCTTGACGTGATACTGACGGAAGCCCGTAGAAATGAGCTGAAAGTTGTATTGCTATGGTTTGGTGCATGGAAGAACTCGATGAGTTGCTATGCTCCAGAGTGGTTCAAACGAGACACGAAGCGTTTTCCGCGTGCACACGCTTTGGAAGGCAGGCCAGTAGAAGAAGCATCTGCGCTGAGCCAGAATGTGTTGGAAGCAGACAGGCGAGCCTTCTGCCATATCATGGAGTATCTGCGCGACAACGATGCCAAGGAACAGACGGTCATCATGATTCAGGTGGAGAATGAGATAGGCATGATAGATGTGCCTCGCGACTATTCGGATGATGCGACAAAACTATACCGAAGTGCAGTGCCACAACAGCTGACTGATTATCTGAAGAGGAACGAGAAGACCATTCATCCGTATTTGAAGGAGAGACTACTTCAGCATCAAGCGAAACCAAATGCCAATTGGGCACAGATGTTTGGGGATGACATCTATACGGAAGAGATATTCCAGACATGGACATACGCGACATACGTAGAGCAGATAGCCAAGTCAGGGCGTGCCATCTACGATCTGCCGATGTATGTCAACGTGGCGCTCAACAGCAGGAACCGCAAGCCCGGGCAATATCCGTCAGGCGGTCCGTTGGCTCATCTCATCGACCTATGGCATTGTGGAGCGCCATCCATTGACGTGCTTGGGGTTGACATATACGACAAAGGGATAAAGTCATGGTTCTCGAAATATCACCTGCCAAACAATCCACTTTTTGTACCAGAGATACGTCTGGAAGACAAAGATGCCATGTATGCGCTCTATGCCTTTGGTCATCATGGAGCCATGGGATTCTGTCCGTTCAGCATCGAGGACTATCCGCTTTATGCAGAAGCCAAGGGCAGCGACATGAGTGGCATGGATCTCTCGCAAGATGATCAGTTGAATGCTTTCTCATCCGGCACCTCCACCCTATCCCCTCTAGTAGCCGCCTATCAGCTTCTTAGAGAGGCAGAGCCATTGATTCTTGACAGGCAAGGGAGCAGCGATATGGACGGTGTGCTGCTTGACAGCGAGCAACGAGAAGCAGAAATCACGACTCCAGACGGCATACGTCTCACCATCAAGCACAGTTACACGCTTGGTTGGGAACCAGGAGCCAAGGATGCAGAATGGCCGGAAGTGGCATGTATCATCCTTCGTCTCGGCAAGGACGATTATCTCGCCATAGGTAGTGGAGTTGTCATCACCTACAACGACGCCCAAGCAGAAAAGACATGGAAGAGAGGAGACGCAAGGATTGGACTAGCCAAGTGCGAGTCGGTAAACATAAAAGAAGGCAGGATGCAGATCAAGCGTCATCTTAATGGAGACCAGACACACCAAGGTCGCCATGTACGTATTCCTGTAGGGCAGTTTGAGATTCAGCATTTCAGATTATATCGCTACAAATAACAGGGAGCCACTATTAGTCATCCCTGAGGGAGGGGTGTACTATTATGGAGCAAGGTACTATGAGCCAAGGCTGGCTATGTGGCTGGGAGTGGACCCTATGGCGGAGAAGTATTCGAATATGGGAGCGTATGTGTATTGCGCTAATAATCCTGTGAAGTTGGTGGATCCGGATGGAAGGAAAATTGTAGTACATGACAAGGAATCTCAAAATAGTATACTAAAAACCCTACCAACGG
>JAKSLH010000023.1 GCA_024401335.1 Bacteroidales bacterium | reverse complement strand
ATCGATGGGTGCTACTGGTCGTCGACGCTACATAATAAGCTTTCGAACTTTGTCTATTGCGTGACATTCTGGGTGGAGAACGACATTTTCCAAGTAACCCACGACTTTTATGGCTCTCGAAAGCTGGGCTTGCCAGTTCGCCCTGTGTGGTCTGAGAATAATGGCCGCAATCGGGGACTTATTTTTTTGAACAATCATCCAAGGCAAAAAACAGGTGTTTCTTGATAAAATCCAATAAAAAACTTTTTTTTGTTGTATGACAAAATTTCAAAATCATGACATCATTAAACGAACAACTAAAAGCCCTTTACGAAAGCACATGGGATACTTTCGCAAAGGCATTGAAGGAATCAAATGCAAAGGTTGCGTATCCTTTTCTTTTGTCTACAAATAAATATGAAAATGGTTCTAATATTCCATCTGAAAAATGGTATACAAATGCTGATGTCAAAGTAATGGTATTTGGACAGGAACCCAACAAGTGGATGCAAGACGAAGAGAGTGTGAAAAGTGGAGACTGTGAATCAAAAATACAGTTTTTTGCTGGATCTGAACCAGAAACAGTCGAATGCGTAATGGGGATATATGAGAATCAATATAGTAATTATGGGTTTGATGAAATAGGACGAGAATTGTATTTTCATAAGAATAATAAAACTTTTCCAAACCTTGGATGCAACAACTTTACGTCCCAACTTTATGAAAAAATTAGAAATAAGGTAATTGCATGCATTTGGAATGATATTTCAAAACTTGCGACAATTGACGGGAAACCTATTACCACAGATGTTCATGATATTGAGAAAAAATACTTTAACGTTATTCCTAAGGAAATAGAGATACTCAAACCGGATATTATAGTCTTTCTTACAGGCGGTGAAAGTCATTATATTGAGGAAAAGTTTCCAAAAATCAAATTCGAACGAATTTGCGATGAATATGAAGACAAAGATGTTGCAAGAGTATGTAATATTCCTAATGTCAAATTAGCATATAGGACATGGCATCCAGGAGCATACAAAGCGGGCAAGCCATATTATAGATGTGTTGAAGCAATCGTATCCGACGTTATTAAAAATCTCAAGCTATAACCATGCATCTCCTCTTTCTTGATTTTGACGGAGTATTAAAGCATAAGCTTCACGGGGCTAACTTGCCTCGTGAAGACTGCTATGGTCGCATATTCTCACCACAGATAATGGATAATCTATATCGGATTGTCGGTTTTACAGGTGCCTACATTGTGATGCGGGCACTTAATTATCGCATCGAATGTATATTGCTTAATGCATAAAGAGGGACGATCTCCACATGACGCATGGCGTCGGAATCTTCTTTGTCAAAATAATCGAATTGCCCAAAGCGCTCAAGAGATGTGCGGACAGCCTCTTGGAGTTTCTTTTTGCGCATGAAGAGCCATAGACTCTGCATACCACCCTGTGTGCTTGCCTTGACCTCTATAGGTAACACTTTGCCGCTATGTGCAATTAGGTAGTCTATTTCTGCATTAGCATTACGCGACATGTTTTGCCAGTAGTATATCTCAGGCTTTTGGAATGAATCACTATACTTATTTAATTCAAGTCCGGCAAACATCTCTGAGGCTGGTCCTTTGTTTACAAAGTCAATGTCCGAGGCTGTGATGATATCGGCAGATGGTATGTCGAGCATGGTCTGCATCATACCCAAATCAAAGAAAAGATATTTGATATAACTGTTATTCTCCTCGGCACCTAATGGCAACCCGTTACCGTCGGTATGTTTAACTGGGATGACCAGGCCTGCCAATGAAAGCAAGTGCAGAGCTTCCTTGATGGTGGCAGACGTTATGTCGCGAGACACTTGTGAAAACACGAGTTTAGTTCCTGCCTGCTGAGCTACAGAGCGCAATACCTGTTGGAGAACTATTGGAGATACTCTTTTCTTATATTTCGAGAAGTCGTCTTGATAGGTTAGCAGAATATCGTTATGTATTTTAGCAACCTCGATATAGCTGTGTGTATCAATCCATTCCGTTACGGCATCGGGCATTCCGCCTACAAGATAGAATGTACGTAGCTGATCGATAAGCTGGTTGTGAGTTGCCTCTGGCAGAGGGGCTGTTGAAGTGGCCTTTTTCTTGAAGTCGACAAGCATGTCAAGCCCTTGTGCCATCAAGAACTCGTCAAAAGAGAAAGGATACATATATATAGACCTTATTCTGCCAACGCCAAATGACGGCAACTCTTCTAGAGCAAATTCAAGCAATGAACCAGCGGCTATTACGTGGAGTTCCGGGTAGTCTTCCTTGAAGTAGCGCAAAGCCATTATAGCCTCTTTGGATACCTGGATCTCATCAATGAA
Source organism: Bacteroidales bacterium (assembly GCA_024401335.1). GTDB lineage: Bacteria > Bacteroidota > Bacteroidia > Bacteroidales > Marinilabiliaceae > W3P20-009. The sequence goes on along the minus strand of JAKSLH010000023.1, from coordinate 41,986 downwards.
CAACAACGTATCACCAGGTATGATAGGAATGGAAAGAGTTCCGCTAATCTTCTCGCAGCTCTTCTTTACGTCGATATTCTCGGAGAACAACTGACACATAGCAGGCTGTTTTTCGAGATTGATTTCCACAAAGTGACGAAAAGTCTTGCCAAGTTCTCTGACAGCAGTAGACTTGCCGACCTGACGTGCACCTCTTATCAATAGAGGTTTGCGTCGATTGGAATCTTTCCATTCGAGCAATTGTTCATCAACAAGTCGTTTGAAATATGCCATGATAAGTCCTCCTTGTTCTGTTGAGATTAATAAAATCCAAGGCAAAAATAAGGTATTTTCTAACAAAATCCAAGGCAAAAACTAAAATCCAATGCAAAAAGATGGCGAAAATTGATAAAATCCAAGGCAAAAAACAATTCCATAACATAGATCTTTGAATATTACTCGGCGGTAACTGCTTTTTTAAGACACTTACCGCCGAGTATTTTTGAATAATGCTCGTCGGTAACTAGTCATGTTAGGTGTTGTGTTTTGATGGGATCTGTGCAAAAGTCCTTGCGTTTGCATTATGCTATATGTAATCTACAATTTTTCTCCGCCCACTTCAAAGCAGGCATCCTTAATGTCGGCAGAGTCAATCTTACGTCCTTACAATGGGGGAAGACGCAGGGGAAGTGGGCGGAGGAGGGAGATTAACATCTCTTTTTACAATTGGAATTTGCAAATAGAATCAAGCAATGGTGTTATCAATAAGTTCGCGGAAAACATTTATAATATCACCATCATTAATCCATATCCAATATAAATCGTTATTCTCCTCGTTCAAGTTGTTGCTACTATATTGAGATAGATAATCTTTATATGAGTTTTCATTTTTTATTCCTTTGGCAATTCCAATCCAAAGTTTTCCATCCTCGATACCCAATGTGATAATATGCAAATTATTTTGCATTATTCTCAGCTCTACGTAACCATTATGTTCGTCATGAACATCTATTTTGAATTTATCTTTATAGATCTTTAATATTTCTTCTTTCCATTGTTCAACAACAAACAAACATCTTATCTCTTTTAATTTTGTGGACAATTCGTCTATTTCTTTGATAGCGTTATCACACCTAATGATTTTTTCATCAGCTTCACACATTTGTACATCAATAGCCTTTATTATAGCTTCTTCAATTCTTGAGTTCATATTTTCGTATTTTGTTGAACATTCAAATTTTTCTTCTAAATAATCAATATACTGCAGAAGAGCTGATTTTAAATATTGCTCCTTTTCATTTGTTACTGACATTATTTCCTTTAACCATTTAATAATGTCAACCTTATATGAAAATACCCTTATATTATCTTCAGGAAGAATATTCCATATAGATTCTTTAGTCTCTTTATCTGTGGTAGAAAAATCTGATGGTACATCTCTATTAATAGGGTTGAGGTAAACAATATGTATGTCATCTGGGTTATATCCATGTTTTTGCGCAGTTTGGACATATCTAAACAACTGTGATTCTTGCTCATCAGCACTATTAACTTTATTCTCAATAATAATAAATTTCTTGTCTCCACGTAGAGAAACATCAATATGTTCTTTTTCGGGAATAACGTTATATGAATCGTTGGAAGTAATATTTGTAAATGTTCTCACAAATGAATTTCTAATCGCCATATTTTGTAGAAGATCCGAAAGAATTAGACTATGAGCTGTTTCTTTTAGATTACTACCGCATAAAGCAGATTTGATGACGTTTACGAAAAAAGGAAATTTATTTTTTTCCTCTTCTTTTATCTTCTTGATTTGCAAAAACAAATCAATCATATTGCTCGTTTGACAATCGCTGTGACATATAGAATTATTTTCAATTTCACTCATAATATTTTCGATGTTATGACAACTATAATGATTATGATTAACTTTTTATTTTTCATACTTTCCACTCATCTTCTCAACCACATTCTTCACCTTCTTCCTCACCTCCACCGGTTCCAACACCTCCACTTTATCCATATTCCACAATATCTCCTGAATCAGATCTATCGTCGGACGTACAAACAAGGTAAATATACTATAATCATCATTTCTCTCTATCTCTTTTTGCGATTCATGCAACGGAAGGTCGCGGAGGTAGTTGGCTTGGTGGGCGTTGACTTTCAGTTTGATGGTTTTGGGCTGGGTGTTGTCGTCGGTTATGACGCCTAGGCAGAAGCTGAAAAACTCTTCGGGTGAGAAGTCGGATGGGTAGTCAAAGGTGTGGCTCGACGGACGGATGCCTTTGATTCTGTCGAGGCAGAACACTGTAGTATGCCCAGTTCCTGCATCATTCCAATGGCGGCCGACCATATACCAGCGCTGGCGGTAGAGCTTGACGCACAGAGGCATGATGTAGTGCTCGTGCTCTTCGTCGACAGAATAGCGACGGTATGTGATATGTAGCATCTGGTTGACCTTCATGGCATCGACGATAGGTTGGAGATATTCGACGCCACTAGGGACTTTTTCGAGCAGGATGCGGTCTTTGATAGACTTGCAGTTGACAAGAGCGTTGCTTACGGAGAAGGTATCAAAAAGCCATTTGCCCGCAGAACCGTTTTCCAGGTCGGATATGTTGGAAATGTAGTAAGTATGTGTTGACAGATCACATTCGATATCTAGGTCGAACGTTTCTCTGATTTTTTCTCTCCATTTATGGAACGTGCGTTTGTCAAGCTCGATGCCGCCACTCATGTCGATGTTGTCCTTCCACTTGCGGCTGATTTCCTTTAAGGTTATTCGTCCCGCATTGCGTATGGTGTTGACTATCCACACTAGCTTATTTGTCTGATTGAGTGCCATGGATGATCGGTTTTAGTTATGTCACAAATTTAAAATAGGTGTGTGAATAAAAAGGGCACAGGTGGCTTTTTTTTTAGAAAAAATATTGAGGTACACTTCAAAATGGCGTGTTGGGTTACGGATTGTAAATTGTGAATTCTGAATTGTGAATTGTCAATTGTCAATTCTGAATTGTCAATCGTCCCTGAACATTCGTTGCAGTTGTTCGTACAATAAAGATGTTATACTGTTTCATCATGGTGGGGCATCTTAGATATCTTATAATCATGGCGTTGATGCTGGTGTGTTGCGGGACGTACGCTCAGGAGAGTGACGACTTGCTGCAGGACAGCCTGTACAATGCGCTATGCAAGGAGAAGAATGAGCATGAGCGGCTGGAGATAATACATGAGATAGCCCGCACGCACAATAACCTTGACTCGGTGGAGCACTACGCCAAGATGGAGGTTCGCCTGGCCCAGAAGCTGCACAACGCCGAAAAAGAGACGATGGGCTATGCGTATCTGGGATGGTATGGACTGGCAGTTTCTGATATACCTAAGGCCCACGAATATATCTTCCGCTCGATAAGTATTGCCGACTCTATAGGTGACAAGAGCCGTGTGGCCTATGGCTATGGGTTGCTCGGTGACTCGTATATGCTGACCAATGACGTCAATTCGGCCAACAACTGCTACGAGAAGTCGGTTGAACTCTACACCCAGGCAGGCAAGAAGGAGAGTGTAGCCGAGGTGCTGCTGCAGATGGCGCAGATCGACTATCAGAACCTGATGTATGAGACGGCTGTGGAGTGTATAGACAAGGCGCTGGAGATATACAAGCAGCTCGACATGACAACAAAGATAGGACGTAGCTTCGTCATCAAAGGATCGGTGTTTTTCACTAAATACCGAGAAACGATACATTCCTATCCTGATCCGGAACTGCTTCAAAAGGCCAAGTATTACCTGCTCATAGGACTGGAAAAGATAAGGGAGAACCAGCACGTATATAACACATTCCTCAATACGATAATCAACGTGTATAACAACGAGGCTGTGATAGCGCATTCGCCGGCGAGGAGAGCAGAGCTGCTCGACAGTGCAAAGATATACCTTGACGAGTCGCGGGTGTTGTCGGACAAATATGCCTACGGGTTTCCAGATGATTCGTATGCCGAGTGGCTGATAGCAAGCAGCAAGCTAGACCAGGCATACGCCTATCTCGATACGATATTTGAGCGTCATGGCAATGACTATGACTATTTTGTTGATAGCGACTACCAGCTATATCACACCTATTCGCATCTGTTGGAGAAGATGGGGCGCTACAAGGAGTCCATACGTTATAAGGACCTCTACTACGAGCTCAAGATAAACGGCAGGCAGAGTGACTTCATTGCCAACGCATCGCGCAGCTTGGCAAAGTCGGAATTTGACCAGCAGCTCTACGAGAGGGAGGTGCGCTATGAAGCCGACTCGAAGACACGCAACATGGCCATTCAGTCGATAAGCATAGTAGCGGTGATGCTGATGGTGCTGATATTTGTAGTGATAAGGAGCTACAGGCGCAGCCGAAACATCAACAGACTGCTCGACAGCCAGAACAACAAGCTGTCGGCCATAAACAAAGAGATGACAGACGGCATAAACTACGCCAGCCACATACAGAAAGCCGCGCTCTCATCGGAAGTGCAGCTCAACAACACATTTGGAGAACACCTGCTAATATACAAGCCGCTAAACATCATATCGGGAGACTTCTACTGGTCAACACAGATAGGGCATCTGAAGATGCTTGCCGTAGCCGACTCGACAGGTCATGGCGTGCCGGGGGCTTTGCTGAGTATGCTGGGCATATCGACACTCAACGAGATAGCTACTCGCGTGGACGAGAACAACCCTTCGGCTGGTGCAATGCTCGACGACATGCGACGTGACTTCATGGAGTCGCTACACCAGACAGGCAACATTGATGAGAGTCATGACGGTATAGATATAGCGCTCATCATCATCGACACGAGGAGTAACATCATGCACTATGCCGGGGCGTTCCGTCCGGTGATAATAATACGCGACGGTCAATGCATCAAGCTCGATGCCGACAGGATGCCTATAGGGTCGCATCATAACGAGTCGGAGAACTTTACCGATCATTCGTTTGCGTTGCAGAAAGGCGACGTCATATATCTCTATTCAGACGGTATGACGGACCAGTTTGGCTATGATGAAGAGGGTAACATACATAAGTTCACCGCCCGCCGCTTTACCGACATGTTGCTGAGGATTTATAAGAAGCCGTTCCCAGAACAGAAACGTCTGATAGACGACAACTTCACGCAATGGCGTGGTAATTATGGGAAGAATGAGGAGCTTTATGAGCAGACGGATGATGCCTTGATTATCGGCATCATGAATTGATTATTCTTGTAACACTGCGATACCCCAGTTCTGGACAAAGGACCCGTATGTTTTGATTTGGGCGTCGGAGGTTCCTAACATAAGGTTGGCAGTGGCTACGACGGTGTCGTTGTGGCCTTTCTTGAAAAACACTGATATGGATATATCGTTGTCGAAGCAATAGACATAGGTGAAATAGCCTTCGACAGACGGATCGACGAAGGATGTGGTGACTTCGAACAAGGAGGAGATGACAAGCATTTCGACTCCCGCCAACGAGCCTGTCACATGTGAATGAGCCGACCTCAATACAGACACTCGCTTGAACTCGAGGGCTTCCATGGTTACCTTGTCTTCGGTAAACTTGATATATCGCTGCAGGAACTCATCAGCAGGTATAGGCCTTATCTTGTATATGGCCCTAAGATGGTCAGCATCGACCGACTTTACCATATTGCGGCACTTGGTAATAAGTTGCTCTTCGGCTATGGTAAGTCGCGATATTGATTCGTCATTTGCCAGGCGGACGATCGTGCGTATCAATTCCCATGCCTGGGCATCACATTTTTCTTCTGTATTCTGGGCTGACGCCACATCGGATGCACAAAGCATCAGTAGAGAGACTGCTATTGACAATAGTTTTTTCATGATGCAAAGGTAAGAAGAAAACAATTAAAAATTACTTTCACTGCGTTACAATCAGCTTCGCGGTAAAATCAAAATGGGCAATCAGCTGTGGTGAGGGGGAAAAGAAAAGCGTGAGCCAGGATAAGCCGGGCTCACGCTTAGTATTTGAATAGGTATCGCTAGAGATTACTTCTTGAGTACCTGCTTAACGAATACCTTGTCGTTTGTAACGACGCGAACGATATACATGCCAGATGCCAAACCGCCAACATTAACAGTCTGCTTCTTGCCTACATAGTTGTCGACGAGAACCATAGAACCGTTGATGTTATAGATTTCGATCTTGCCTGATACCTCCTGAGAGAGCTCAACAACGATGAAGTCGGTTGCAGGGTTAGGATATACCGCTACAGCTACCTTGATTTCGTCAGAGCTGATGCTATCGATTACCTTACGCTCACCGATAACGAGAATGCTGTTGTCAGAAAGCTTATTAGGCAAAGTGACATCAGTTATCGCATTATCATTGTCTTTGTTGAGCAGTGCGAAGTTGCCCATAATCTCAAGACTGCTGAACTCGAGTATATCGGCTACTTCGTCGGCACCAACCGTATATTCGAACTTTATGATATTGCCAGACACTCCTGCATATTTTGCAATAGCACCGGTATTAAGTTCGATATAAGGCATCTCTGTTGACTCTTCATCAACAACTACAGGAGCATTGAAGAGTACTTCAATATCGATTACATCACCTTCGTAGTAGTGACCTTCAGGAGTTGTAGTGTAAGCTGCAACAGCCTTATCACCCACACAGACGCCTTCAACATTGATTATAAAGTCAACATCGTCATTGTCGGTTGAGATAGTTATAGTGCCACTATATTCACCTGCGGCCTCAGGCTCGAAGAAGATGTATAACGCGTATTCTTCACCTACAGAGAGAGTCTTAGGACTATCCATATCGGTAGAGAATTCCGAAGAAGAAGATACAGGCGCGTTGACAGTGATATCAACACAACCAGTGTTTGTAATCACAACCTTCTTATAAGAATACTCTTTCGCCTTGATGTCAGGGAACTTCACATCGGTTACAGATGCTTCAATAGACTTGCCATTGCTGCTGTAGTCAACAGTGTGGTTGACTGTGATATCAAGGCTAGCATTATCGACATCATTAGTACGTAGGGTTACAGTCTTAGTATTGTCACCCTCAGCCTCACCGGTAGCATCTATAGATATTTCAACATCTTCGGCACTACCAGCTGCAATTGATGTGATTTCTTCATAAAGTATGCTTTCAACAACAGCCTTGGCAACAGCCCTTACGGTCTTTTCGCTTGCATTTGTATCCTCGTCTGTTGCAAAGAGAACATAATAGAGTTTGTTAACATTTTCAAGTCCACTTACCTTGTGATAATCATTGTTCGTATCAGTACTGAAGTTATGTGACAAGCCGTCAGCAGCAGGAACTATGATGATCTGGTTAACTGTTGGGTCACCTGTGCTCAATGTGCTAGTGCAGAACGCCTTATAAGAACCGAGGTCGAATACATAACCAACTCGAGATCCATCGCCATCAGCACCAAGACCACCAGAGATCTGGAAATATGACACACCATCAAGCTCAGCGCCCATAAAGAATATGCCATTGTTGAAGCTTGTGAAGTAACTGCCATTGGCGCCCATAGCACCACCTGTCGCTATAGCGCCATTGGTGTAATAGAATTGGGACACCTTGTCAGTGCTGAGATAGTTGCCGTCATCATACATGTCGTCGTCGCCATCACCTATGTGGTTGCCTTCAGCGCCCTGATCCAATGTGAACATGTATTGGCCAGGAATCAAACTAGAAATCGCAGAGAAGTCGGCTGATGCCATTTCTTGAAAACGGAATCCTGTACCAATAGACAGCTCGTAGTCACCTTCGTTCTTTATAGGCACTGATACAGTCGCGATGGTATTGCCGCAAGTGAGAGCTTCACTGATGTCGAAAGTAGTCTGTTCGACAACCGCTACCGGCTTAATGGCATTGCCACTGAGAGATATCACAATGTCATCTGCATTGGTAGAGAGAGTCAGAGTACCCTCATAAGAGCCCTTGACAGATGGAGTGAAAGAGAAAGTGATATCGGCACTTTCACCTGTTGCAACAGAAGTAGGTATGTCGGAAATAGCAAACACATCATCAAAGCCTTCGCTCTTTGACACTTCTGTTATCTCGAGGTCGGCACATCCAGTATTGCTGAGAGTAATGGTCTGCTCAGCAGACTTGTATCCGATTACCTGATTGCCAAACGACACAGATGAAGCAGAGATGTCAACTACAGGCTGTGAGCTGGCAATGCTATAGTTGCATGTAAGGGCAATGACCTTGTTTTGAGGGTCGTTGGTTACTGCATAGACAGTCTTGCTATGTGAACCAGCTGGAATGCCTTCTGCAAGTAAAGCCACATTGACAGTTGCCGATTTGCCTTCGCTTAAAGAACCCGACGCAATCTTATTGCCAAAGGTGTTTCCAATTGCATTGGCATAGAGCTGAGATGTATTGCTGTTGTATGAATTGCAATTGAAACCGACATATACAATTTCGCCCTTGCCCATAGCCTTATGACCAACAAGAATCTTGTCGTTATAGACAACGTCGGCGGTGAGCGTTGATTCGCTTATAACGAATGAGTAATCGTACAAACGTATTGAAGCTACACCCTCTGTATATTTGCCATCAGCAAAATCGTAGATGTATTTATTGTTATTGTAGAAATTAAGAGATGTCACATTGAGGAGGTCCAATGCATCAAAATGGTCAGTATAATATGAACCACACAATACAGCACGACCGCCATCGCTAATGAATGATTTGAGCTCAGAAGCTATATTGCTATAGTAATCATAATTGCCGCCGTCACACATTGGCAACAAAATAGCTACACTCTTGTCTTTAAGCAGGTCACTCAAAGATTCTCCACTTGACTTGACATTAAATATCTCATAGTTGAAGTATGGCATGTTTGCCTTAATGCAATTAATGACAGCATTTGTGTAAGAGGTTCCATCAACGATAAGAAGAGCCTTATCTGAATTGTCGAGTACAGAGTACTGAACATCAAGCGATCCGCTGTTGCTGATTTCGAACGAAGCGCTAGCCTCATCACCGCAACCGAATGGAGTGGTGTTAGTAATTGTTCTGTTTTCGATACTAGCAGAAGGGGATGCTACGCCAGAACCGCTAACAGTGAATGTGATATCGCCTGCAGTAGATTTCACGATGAACGAGCTGCTGTAATCCTTAGTATCGGATGGCAAGAATACGGCATAGACTATTGCCTCATCACCAGCGTCTATGAAAGAAGGAACGTTATCGAAGTAGAAAGCATCATAGAAGCCAGCGGCCACTATGACATCGGTAATAGTTGCACCTGCGCATCCTTCAACGGTGATAGGCAATGCCTTCTTTGCCGAGGTCCCTACAGCAACACTGCCGAAATCAACTTTTGAAGATGTGGTAGAGATCGTGGATGTCTTGCCGACAGTATAGTTGACGTTGACCGAAACCAAGCTATTCAGAGGGTCGTTAGAGAGCAGTTTGACAACATCAACATAGTCGCCTTCTTGTTTGCCATCACTAGTGACAGAGTGTTGCAGAATAGCTGTTTTGCCAGGCTTGATCACATAGTGTATGTCAGAAGGATCTCCCAACAGGTTAGCAAGACCTGTAGCAACCTTCTCCAAATTCTCTTCTGTTTCATTTTCACCATCGGAGCAATAGAGAAGATAGACGAGCTTGTCAGTGTTTTTAAGACCACTTACAACATGTTTTTCGTCACTTGTATTTTGAAGGAATGAATGTGACACGCCATCTATATCAGGCACAAGGATGATATGGTTTATTCGACCATCATAAGTATTGTGCGTACTTGTGCAGAAAGCTTTGTAACCAGCAACTTTGAATTCATAGCCCACTTGTGTGCCATTTCCGTCAGCACCAAGATTACCTGTGATGCTGAAGTCGGTCACACCATCGAGTTCAGCAGCCATAAAGAACATACCATTGTCGAACTTTGTGAAGTAACTGCCATTTGCACCCATGGCACCGCCTTCAACAATAGAGCCATTGGTATATATGAATCCCGACTCGTAGTTTGTGTTTAGATAGTTACCGTTGTCATACATGTCATTGTAGCCATCATTGATATGATTACTATCGCCATCATCGCTAATATGTGCAAAGCTAGACATCAACTTCTTAAGCGGTGAAAGATTTAAATCGACGAAAGAGTTTATAACCCAATGTTTTAATCTGATGTTTAGATCGCCTTCACCACTATTCTCAACTGGGAAGGAGACAGTAACTTTGTCATCACAAGAGAGAACCTCGTCCACGGTGAATGAACTGCTTGAGAGAGACATTTCAGGTATTGGCAAAGCCTTACCAGAAAGGGCAACAGTAATGTCGCCAGCATTTGTCTCAATAACGAGTGAGCCGCTGTGGTCGCCCTTAGCGGAAGGAGCAAATGTCACAGCAACAGCACTTGTTTCGCCAGGAGCGATGGCAGATGGCATGCTTGAAACAGAAAACGCATCGCCAGTGACACTGTAGTCGTTGACAGTAAGATCGGCACATCCAACATTAGAAAGAGAAATTGTGAGATCTTCGGAACGACCAGCCATTGTGTCACTAAATTCGAGAGCGTTTTCAGAAGCAACTACCTTAGCAGCACTCTGAAGAGTGAAAGTGACAGGAATCTCAATATGACTATTGTTTGCGTCATTAGACGTGACAACGAGTATGACCTTTTTTTCTCCCTCAGGCTTGTTTTCTGTCGAGAGTTTGATATCGACTGCCTCAGAGCCCTGAGCAAGAGTGCCAGAAGCCAATTTTTGTGGTGCTATTTTAGCCGCATTGGCTATCACACGAGCATTAGAGTCGTCGTATTCATAGAAGTCACCGGCGATATAGACAACCATACCGTCGCCCATAGACTTGTGACCAACAACGATGTAACTATTGTAACTAACATCGGCTGTCAGAGTAGATTCGCTGATGGCATATGTGGCATTACTCGCATAGAATACATCTACGCCCTCTGTTATCTCATTCGCATCGGTGATTTTTACCGAATATCCATCGTAAGAATAAATGCCAGTAACATCTAACAGTCCTGTTGAGTTGAGTCGTGTTGCATTACCTGCACCACAGATAACAACACGGCCGCCATCTTTAACAAAAGACTTAAGGACTGGAGCATAAGTAGAGTATGCACTTGTGTTATTTTCTATCTCTGGGATAATCACTACACCACACCCGGCAAGAGCAGTCTCAAGAGACTCTGCTGTGCCGGAACTGAAAGTAGAGTATGAGAAACTTGAATAGAACTTCTTGATAGCAGCTATGGTATTAGCACCCTCTCCGCTCGTGTCAACGCCATCGGTGATGACGAGAGCTGTATTTGATTTACCCGAAGCAATAGAGTATTCGAGAGGAGTTGTAGCGCTATTTGTGACATTAAGCTTGAGAGACAGGTCTTCACCGCAAGAGATAGGGTCGGTGATAGTAATCTCACTCTCCTCTATAGAGATGACTGGCGAAGGAATACCCTTGCCAGAGATAGAGAGAGTAGCAGTAGCAGATGAAGAGTAGGACTCCAACAAGAAAGAGATCTCTTCGTTGAGGACATCTTCTTCATCAGCAGGAGTATAAGTGATGTCGAATACATACTTGCTATCTGAAGAGAGAGAGCTGTTTCGGTTGCAAGAGACGCTTGAGCTTGAGATTTTTATGTCATCAACAACAAAGCGAGCGCAACCAGTATTCTCGAGGACAACCTGCTTTGTAGATGAAAAGCCAGCTATCACATCGCCAAAATCGACAGTAGTGGTATTAAAGGCAAAAGAAGGCGCCTTGTCGATTGCACAAATGAAAGAACAATATGAATCGTCTTCGTTAGTTCTTACACAAAGTTCGGCATCAACAGATGACGATGCAGATGAGTCGTAGGAGAACTGCAATACGGCCGTTTCTCCAGGAGCGAGAGACGACTTGTCGTAACTTAAAATAAGGGCAGCGGTCTTGAGGTCTAAAAGTTCACCGGTGTTGTAGTCAAATCCTCGCACCTGTCCTTCTGACATAATAAGAGCATAAACATATCTATCCAATCCTGTGTATCCCGTACATAGCAACTTCCCATCGGCATATTTATATGCTCCAATATAATCTCCGTCATCAACCAGATAGAACAGGCTAGATGCTTTGTCGTAGAGAATCTGATATGGGTTGTAACAAGACTCATTCATCTCAAGAGTTGCATAGAGAGAACCGTCAAGGTTATAGACACTCAAATGATTGCAGTTTTGGCTGTCTTCTGCCACTACAATGCGACCATCCATAGAGGTGATATTGCCCCAATAGATAGGCACATTGAACTCGCGGCCGGTGCGTTCAAACGAAGTTGTATATTCCGCGATTGTACCACCAGACTCGAATATCCACAGGTTGCCATCGATAGCCGTCATAGAACTTGGTTGATTTCTGTTTACTGAATATGCCTCATATTCACCCACCAAATTCCATTCAGAATCATAAGTTAAATACCTGTAGGAAGAAGAACTATATAAATAATAAAGAGAATCCACTGTAACAGCAAATGCAGGATGAACACATATCGAAGGTCTTAAAGCGGTAGGAGATGCTTCGCTATAGACATAAGCACTAAAGTCGACAGCGTCAGCTGAAATGTTTTGGGCTATAACCGATTTTTTTGCCACCTCGTTGCAGTCGGCGGCGATAAGGTCGAGATTGTCTGCGTTGTAGAACTTAAGGCCTGAGACAGAGAGGGATTTGAGGGATTTGTTGCCCTTGTTGGCAAATCTGTCTTTTTTCTCCTTAGGCTCATTAGAGTCTTTAGGATCTTTCCATTTGTGGCCATTATTGTCTTGGCTCACCTGCTCCTTCTTCCCTTTGCCCCAATCACTCAGCTTTTCGCCAAGTGGATGTTGGGCGAGGAGCGTAACGGCACCCAAAGATAGGATGCCCGCTAAAATCGCGTAAGGTTTTCTCATTGTATGAATTTAATTAAAAATTAATATGAGGCGCAATTTAAAAAAAAGTTACGCGAAATAACAATGGGAAAATTTAGGAATTGACAATTATTCGCTACGCTCTTAAGCTGCGCGGTCACAATTAACGATTAGAATGCTACATTGAATGATGTGGATATTTGCCAGCCTCTGAGGTTGTTGTTGTGCTATAATGGCAAATAGTAGCTGCCACGCAGATCCCATAGTATGAAGCGATTCTTAAACAATTTAAAAGCCCTCTGGAGGAACACGATAGGACAGCGATAGGATAGCGATAGGAAAACGATAGGTTCTTCTGTGCTTTTTTTTCGGTTAGTTTGACGACAAAAGCATTATATTTGCAACGCTTGAAAAACAAATATCTATTCAATCATGAAATCACTTATCTATCTATTAATTGTTCTCGTCTTTGCATCGTGTGCTAGTCAAGAGACGGCGCGTGAGAGGAAGACACTTTTTGATGACAGCTGGAAATTTGCACAAGGCGACTATGCAGGTGCAGATCAAGCAACGTTTGACGACAAAGGATGGCGAGACGTGTGTCTGCCACACGACTGGAGCATCGAGTTGGCTACCGACATCAACGAATTGTCGGGGAATGACGGAGGCTATTATCCGACAGGAATAGGCTGGTATAGGAAACATCTGCGAGCGACAGCCAATGACATAAAGAGACATCTGGAGTTGTATTTCGAGGGAGTATATATGAACAGCCAGGTATATGTCAACGGCACGCTAGCCAAGACCCATGCCTATGGCTTTTCAGGTTTCTTCTGCGACATGACAAATCTGCTTAAGGAAGGAGACAATGTGATAGCCGTGAGAGTGGACAACAGCCAGCAGAAGAACTGCCGATGGTACACAGGATCGGGTATATACCGACATGTATGGCTCTATTCGACAAGCAATACTCACATAGACCCTTGGGGTGTGAATGTCATAACGCGAGAGGCCGACAGCACAGAGGCTACTATTGAGGTGGGCGTGGGGATTCTGCATCCGAAGAAGACACTCGTGAGGTTCGACATAAGGCTGGATATAAGAGAGAAAGGTGCCGACACTGTGATGGCGCAGTATGTGCTGAGCAGCATAGCGACTAACGAGGATGTGGTGGCGAAGAAGGTGATAAAGATAAGCGAGCCTAAGCTATGGTCGCCCGCTACGCCGGTGCTCTATGAGTTGACTGCGTCGATAATGGACAACGACAAGGTGCTTGACAGCCAGACAGAGACGTTTGGCATAAGGCAATTCACCTGTGACGCCGAGAACGGCTTTGTGCTCAACGGACAGAAGATGATTCTCAACGGAGGCTGTCTGCATCACGACAACGGCATGCTCGGGACGATGGCCTTTGACGATGCCGAGATACGCAAAGCAAGACTCATGAAAGAGGCAGGCTTCAACGCTGCAAGAACGTCGCACAACCATCCTTCGGAGAGATTTCTGCAGGCATGTGATGAGCTAGGTCTGCTAGTTGTCGACGAAGCATTTGACGGATGGAGGGAAGCCAAGAACGACCATGACTATTCGACACTCATAGACAGTTGTTGGCAGGAAGACCTCGATGCGCTTGTGCGTCGTGACATCAATCATCCGTCAGTGTTCTGCTGGAGCATAGGTAACGAGGTATTAGAGCGCAAGAGCAAGGGTGCCGTTGAGACAGCCAAGATGCTTGCAGGAAGAGTGCATGAGATAGACGGTTCGCGACCTGTGACCTCAGCCCTTGCATCGTGGGACAGTGACTGGGAGATATATGACTCGCTAGCAGCTGCGCATGACATTGTAGGCTACAACTACCTCATACACTATGCCGAAAGCGACCACAGACGAGTGCCAGAGAGAGTTATGATGCAGACCGAGTCGTTCCCGAGAGACGCGTTTGCCAACTGGCAGGCAGTCAGTGGGAAGAGCTATGTCATAGGCGACTTTGTGTGGACAGCCATAGACTATTTGGGCGAGTCGGGCATAGGGCGTTATTACTATAAAGGCCAGACAGAGGGCGAGCATTGGCAGAGCCTGCAATATCCATGGCATGGAGCCTATTGTGGAGACATAGACATCACGGGATGGAGGAAGCCGATATCCCATTATCGCGAGACCCTCTACAATGAAGACACGCCGACCTATATGGCCGTAAGAGAGCCAAACGGATATTACGGTGAGATAAAAGAGACCCTATGGTCGGTATGGCCAACATGGGAGAGCTGGAACTGGGAAGGCTGGGAAGGTAAGCCCGTGGATGTAGAGGTCTATTCGCGCCAGAGCAACATAAAGCTCTATCTCGACGGTGAACTCATGGGCGAGAAAGAGTGCGGACGCAAGACAGAATACAAAGCAACCTTCAGCATGCCATATAAACCTGGACAGCTTATGGCTGTTGCATATGACAAGAACGGAGCCGCTAAAGACACCGCAATGCTCGTTACGGCAGGCCAGCCAAAGTCGATTCGACTGACCTTTGACCAGGCCAATACAAGAGCCAACAGACAGAGCCTGAGCTATGTTGTGGCAGAGATAGTTGACGCGGATGGCAATGTGTGTCCTAACGCTAGCAACGAGATGACCTTCGAAGTGGATGGCCCTGCAGACATTATAGCTACCGGTAGTGCCGACCTGACCGACAAGAGGGCGTATGGCGAGGCTGGCCGACAGGCGTGGAAGGGCAGAGCGATGGTTGTCGTAAGAAGCACAGGGAAGGCAGGCAAGGTCGTCGTGAAGGCCCAAGGAGAGGCTCTGGCGAGCGCTTCGGTAAGCATAGATGTCAGATAGAAGAGGGTAGAAGAGAAGAAACAGACATAGGTGAAGAGGCAAAGAGCAACGTCTATAACTAAAAGACAATCACGCAGATTTTTTTTTAGGAAGTTTGTTTTTTATTTGTCAATAAATGTGTTACTTTTGCACTCCGAAACAGAATAGTATATCCAAAACTGTTAATTCAAATAATAAACTATAAAGATGACAAAGGCAGATATTGTTAACGAGGTAGCTCGTCAGACTGGAATCGAGAAAGTAGCAGTGCTTAAGACTATTGAGGCTTTCATGGGTACAGTTCGTGAATCTCTTATTAGCAATCAGAATGTTTACTTGAGAGGCTTCGGTAGCTTCATAGTAAAGACACGTGCAGAGAAGACAGCTCGCAACATTTCGAAGAACACAACACTTGTAATCCCAGCTCACGCCATTCCAGCATTCAAGCCAGCTAAGAGCTTTGCTGCAAAGGTAAAGGAGATCCCTGCAGACCAGGTGAAGCCAGCTGAGGACATTGACTAATCAGGTGTCAGAATAGAAAGATATATCACATTATTGTTTAACCTATAAATCTACTGCTATGCCAAACGGAAAGAAGCACAAGAGACACAAGATGGCTACTCACAAGCGTAAAAAGAGATTGAGAAAGAATCGCCATAAGCATTAATCAATCTTTGGGCCACTCTTATTTAGGTCTAATAAGATCTCAAAGCGGACAGGGAGCTGGCAATTGGCTTTCTGCCCGTTTTTTTTTACAGTCTTCGATGGAAGACAAAGTTCTTTGAAATAAAAACTGAAATATCGTGAACGCAGAATTATTCATCAATGTCGCTCCAGACGAGATGCAGATAGCACTCATGGAGGACAAGCGACTGGTGGAGCTGCGCAAGGAGAAAAGAAACGTTCAGTTTGAGGTAGGCGACATATACATAGGCAAGGTTCACAAGGTGATGCCGGGCCTTAACGCAGCCTTCATAAGCATTGGCTATGACAAGGATGCATTCCTACATTACCTCGATCTGGGTCCGCAGTTCAAGACACTGCAGAAGTTTCTCCAGCAAGTGACATCACGTCGTACGCCAGACGGCACATTACCACATGTCAAGCGTGAAAACGATATCGAAAAAGATGGCGCTATAGCCGACGTGCTCTCAGCCGGACAAGAGGTGCTCGTGCAGGTAGTCAAAGAGCCTATATCAACAAAGGGGCCACGACTCACGAGCGAAATATCCATTGCCGGACGCAACCTTGTATTGATACCATTCTCTGACAAGGTTTCGGTTAGTAAAAAAATTAGGTCGAGCGAAGAGAGAAACCGCCTCAAGAAGCTGCTTACCCGCATCAAGCCAAAAGACTTCGGAGTGATAATCCGCACCGTGGCAGAAGGTAAGGAGGAAAGAGAACTTGAGGAAGAGTTCGAGAGCCTTCTCAGGAGATGGGACGATTGTATTGCCCGTGTAAGAGAAGTTCGCCCGCCAGCACTCGCACTCGGAGAAATGCAGCGTTCATCGGTCATGCTACGCGACCTGCTTAGCCCTGACTTCAACTCAATATATGTTGATGACAAGTCATTCTATGAGGAGACATATAATTATGTCAAGCAGATTGCGCCCGACCGTACCGACATCGTAAAGCTATACAATGGCAGCGTGCCAATGTTTGAGAATTTCAACATCGAGAAGCAGATAAAGCAGTCATGCGGCAAGACCGTAAGCTTTAAAAGCGGTGCGTACTTGATAATTGAAACGACAGAGGCTCTTAACGTTATTGACGTGAATAGCGGCAACCGCTCGAAGAACGCCAACAACCAGGAGAATAATGCGCTTGACGTTAACCTTGCAGCAGCCGAAGAGATTGCACGACAGCTACGCCTGAGAGATATGGGCGGCATCGTGGTGGTGGACTTCATCGACATGCAGAGTGCAGAGCACAGAACAAGGCTATATGAGAAGATGAAGGAGTGCATGGCACCCGACAGGACCAAGCACAATATCTTGCCACTGAGCAAGTTCGGACTTATGCAGATCACCCGTCAGAGAGTGAGACCGGTGATGACGATTGATACATCAGAGGTTTGTCCGATGTGTAACGGAACCGGCAAGGCAGGCGCACAGGTTGATGTTAAAGAGCTTATCGAACAAGAGATAGAGCGCGTGAAGGAGGAAAAGGGTGACGGCAAGATGACTGTCAAATGCCACCCATACATCTATGCTTTCCTCAAGAAAGGATTCCCTTCGCAGATACTACGCTGGAAGGCCAGATATGGCTTCGGCAAGCTGAAGGTGATTCCATCGCAGGCTTTGGGAATTGTTGAATTCAAAGTAAGCTAAAAGATAATCTCCGTCTTATCCAAGAGGATAGGGCGGAGATTTTTTTTATTATATTTGCCATATACGAAACATTAGCGACATGAAAGAAATGGAAGAGCAGATAAAGAGAGCGGCGGAAGCCATAAGAAACGCGAAATATGCAATAGCATTTACCGGTGCAGGTATTTCTGTAGAGAGCGGAGTGCCGCCGTTCAGAGGGGCGGAGAACTCGGTGTGGTCGAAGTATGATCCGGAGTGTCTTGAGCTCAACTATTTCTATTCGCATCCTAAGGAGTCGTGGGGGGCAATCAAGGAGATATTCTACAACTTCATGTTCAAGACCGAGATACATCCCAATGAGGCGCACAAGGTGATGGCCAAGATGGAGCAGCGTGGCATGTTGAAGTGTGTTGTCACCCAGAACATCGACTTTTTGCATCAGGAGGCCGGTTCTAGGAACGTATATGAGTTTCACGGCACTGCAGGTCGAGTGATATGTACAAAAGAGGGATGTAGTTATGAGGTGAAGCCACAGGACATGGATCTGAGCGATATGCCACCGCGTTGTCCGAGATGTGGAGCGTTGCTGAAGCCAGACTTTGTATTTTTCGGTGAAGGCATACCGCAGGAGACATATAAGAAGTCGTTTGATGCAGCCGAGAAGGCTGATGTGGTGATAGTCGTCGGCACGACAGGCGAGGTAATGCCAGCCGGCATGATACCTATATTAGCCAAGCGTCATGGGGCGACGGTGATAGAGATCAACCCATCGCGATCGTCGCTCACTAACACATGTACTGACATCTACATTGCAGCCAAGGCTGGCGAGGCGTTGGGCCTGATAGCCAAGGAGCTCGCTATAGATGTGGATTAAGTTTATTAGTCCTAAGAGGCTGTTATTTGCAAATAATTCACTAATATTGCACTCGAAATAGTCAAAATTGGAGAAATTAACGATTTAAACTCAGATAAAGAAAATGAAATTACTTGAAGGAAAGACTGCCATCGTAACTGGTGCGGCTCGTGGTATCGGTAAGGCATTGGCTCTCAAGTTTGCTTCAGAGGGAGCAAACATCGCATTCACTGACCTCGTAATCAACGAGGATGCTCAGCAGACAGAGAAAGAGATTGCAGCAATGGGAGTAAAGGTCAAGGCATACGCTTCGAACGCAGCCGACTTCGCTCAGACTGAGCAGGTTGTTGCAGCTATCAAGGAAGAGTTCGGCTCAATTGACGTGCTCGTAAACAACGCAGGTATCACAAAGGACGGCCTCATGTTGAGAATGACAGAGCAGCAGTGGGATGCGGTAATCAACGTAAACCTCAAGTCGGCTTTCAACTTCATACATGCAGTAGTACCTATCATGATGCGTCAGCGCAACGGTTCTATCATCAACATGGCAAGTGTTGTAGGTGTTCACGGTAACGCAGGTCAGTCTAACTATGCAGCATCTAAGGCGGGTATGATAGCATTGGCTAAGTCAGTGGCACAGGAGATGGGCCCTAAGGGTATCCGTGCAAACGCTATCGCTCCTGGCTTTATCATCACAGCCATGACAGATCAGCTTTCAGATGATGTGAAGAAGGCATGGGCAGAGAAGATTCCATTGCGTCGTGGTGGTGTTCCTGAGGACATCGCAAACGTTGCTACCTTCCTTGCAAGTGATATGTCATCATACGTAAGCGGCCAGGTTATCCAGGTTGACGGTGGCATGAACATGTAATCAATACACATATCATAGATGAGAGGGCTTCTGACAAATGTCGGGAGCCCTTTATTGTATAAAAAGAGGATATATAAAATGCTATATCAACCAAAAATAACATAATGACGGTTGAGGCGTTGCGACTTTGCGAAACATGAGTCGTTACGTGATGTTGATAAAACAAAACGACATATAAATATTGTCTTCTTGGTTCAAAAAAAAAGCAAAAAAGGCTCGTAATAGTAGTTTTTTACTAACTTTGTGAGTTGAAAACAATAGAAGACATACGAAAAACAAGACGAGAAACAACAATTAAGAACAGGAATGGATTTTATAGTTAGCCTTTTTACAGGTAACGGTTTAGCAAGTACGCTACTATATATCTGCTTGACAGGATTCATAGGCGTATTGGCGGGCAAGCTTGCGGTTGGCAAGGTCAAGCTTGGCATAGCTGGTGTGTTGTTCACCGGCATTATCCTGGCACACTTGGGGGCGCAATTTAATGGTGAGATGCTACATTTTGCGCAGGAATTTGGCCTTATTCTTTTCGTTTACGGTATAGGAGTAGATGTAGGACCTCGTTTTTTCAGTTCATTTAAGGGTGACGGATTCCTTCTTAACATATTCGCAATCTGCATAGTATTTGGTGGTTTTGGAGTGGCTATAGCGCTTCATTACATGTTCGACGTAAAGCCAGAGGAGATAACTGGCATCATGTGTGGTGCGGTAACCAACACTCCAGGTCTTGGTGCGGCAAAGCAGGTTGTAAGCAATTACCTCGCTGAGCATCCTACTGCAGGTCTCGATGAGAGTTCGCTCGGTTCAGGTTATGCAATGGCATATCCACTTGGTGTGATGGGTATCATCCTCTCGATGATATTGATCAAGGCCATTTTTAGAATCAGAGTGTCTAAGGAGGTGGATGACTACAACGACAAGCTCAACACAGGTAAGCATCTTGAGAGTGTCACAGTGACGATAACCAATGAGAACCTCTTTGGCAAGACGATAGAATATATCACCGACTTCGTTGATAAGGAGCTTGTCTTCTCTCGCATAGAGCGTAACGGTCAGATGCTTGTGCCTACAGCGACATTTGTCGTAGAGAAGGGTGATATTGTGCATGGTGTGGCAGGTGACAACGCCATAGAGAACATACGACTCAAGGTCGGTAGTGTTGAGATAGGTCAGAAGGGAACAATAGAGGGCGACCTTGTTATGCGTCGCTTCATGATAACAAACAAGAAGATAGCAGGCAAGACACTCGAACAGCTCGGTATCTACCGTCGTTATCCAGCAAATATCACACGTATCTACCGTGCTGGATTTGAGATACTTCCAACAAAGCGTACTACAATTGAGGTTGGTGATAACGTTAGAGTTGTCGGTAAGGTAGAGGTGATGGGAGCCATCAAGGACGAACTTGGTGATTCAATAACAGAGTGGTCACATCCAAACATCATACCGGTATTCCTTGGCATAGCGCTTGGATTGATCGTCGGTTCGATACCATTCTTCATTCCAGGATTGCCAGCGCCAGCAAAGCTCGGCTTGGCAGGTGGTCCGCTGCTCATAGCTATCATACTCGGCTGGAAGGGCCGCATAGGCAATATGTCGTTCTATATGAACTCGGGTGCCAACATGATGATGCGAGAGATGGGCATTGTGCTCTTCCTTGCGTGTGTAGGCCTCGGAGCTGGCGGCAAGTTTGTTGAGACATTCCTCAACGGAGGCTATATGTGGGTTGCCTATGGTTTCGCTATCACATTCATCCCTCTTATCATTGTGGGATCGATAGCCAGAATAATGAAAGTAAACTACCTCAAGATATGTGGTCTCATGGCAGGTGCGATGACAGATCCACCAGCATTGGAATATGCCAACAGTCTATGTGCAACACATGCACAGTCGACAGCATACGCGTCGGTATATCCGTTGACTATGTTCCTCCGCATATTATTGGGTCAAACATTAATACTTATACTATTGTAAAAAACGATTATGGGAATAGCATTCGATAAATTTCTAGAGCGTCAGAAACAGCTTGAGGCTCAATATGGCGAAGCATACTATGATAAGCAGCACAATAGAGGTAAGCTCACGGCGCGCGAGCGTATCCTCATGCTTTTCGACGAAGGCTCGTTTGAAGAAGTAGATGCTTTCATACCTTCTGCGGGTGGAACATCATTCGGAAAGACAACAAAGGCGTTCGGTGACGGTGTTATCGCTGGTTTCGGTACTATCAATGGTCGTCAGGCATACGCATATTCACAGGACTTCAATATCATGGGTGGATCGCTTGGTGCAGTACATGCAGCCAAGATCACAAAGATCCAGGACATGGCCCTCAAGACTGGTCATCCGGTAATCGCCCTTATCGACTCAGGTGGTGCGCGTATCCAGGAGGGTGTAGCCAGCTTGAACGGTTATGCTAACATCTTCCGCCGCAACGTATTGGCATCAGGTGTTGTGCCACAGATCTCGGCTATCATGGGCCCTGCTGCAGGTGGTGCGGTATATTCACCAGCTCTTACCGACTTCGTATTCATGACGGAGGGGACAAGCTATATGTTTGTGACTGGTCCTGACGTTGTTCGCCAGGTGCTCAACGAAGATGTCACAACAGAACAGCTTGGTGGTGCAAAGGTTCACTCAACAAAGAGCGGTGTTGCCAACTTCGTATATTCAGATGATGCCAACCTCATTCTCGGCATCAAGAAACTCTTGACATTCCTTCCATCCAACAACATAGAGAACCCACCATTTGTTCAGACAGATGATCCTACAGACCGTGTAGAAGAGGCTCTCCGTGATATTGTCCCAGAAGACCCAGATAAACCATACGATGTACGTGACGTTATCCGTCTCGTTGTCGATAAGGGTAGATTCTTCGAGGTGTCTGAAGACTTTGCACAGAATATAGTGGTAGGTTATGCTCGCATCGGTGGCTATGTAGTAGGTGTTGTTGCCAACCAGCCAAAGGTGATGGCAGGTTCGCTCGATATCGACTCATCTGTCAAGGGTGCACGATTCATCAATTTCTGTAACGCATTTAACATTCCTATCATAACATTCGAGGATGTGCCAGGCTTCTTGCCAGGTACTGACCAGGAGCATCAGGGTATCATCAGAAATGGAGCTAAGTTGCTCTACGCTTATACACGTGCAACTGTACCAAAGATTACTGTTATCCTCAGAAAGTCATACGGTGGTGCATACATCGTGATGAACAGTAAGGGTATCGGTGGTGACTACAGCTTCGCATGGCCAACAGCTGAGGTTGCCGTAATGGGTCCTGATGGCGCGATAGCAATTCTTTGCCGCAAGGAGCTTGCTGAAGCAGCTGATCCTGTAGCTTTGAAGAAGGAGCTTGTTCAGAAGTACCGTGATGAAGTAGCCAATCCATATATAGCAGATGAGAAGGGCTTTATCGACGAAGTTATCGACCCAGCTCAGACACGTGCTAAGATCTATAAGGTATTGAAGACTCTTGACAACAAGTCGGTCAGCATGCCACGCAGAAAGAACGGAAATACACCTCTTTAATAACAGATAATTAATAATAGAGCCGTGATGCTGACGTGTCAAGGTTCTGATTATAGAAGATATAAACTATGATTAAATCGATACTGATTGCCAACCGTGGTGAGATTGCCATCCGAATAGCAAGAACAGCTAGCCGAATGGGCATCAAGACTTACGGTATTAGGACCAAGAAAGAGCCTAATGCAGTCTACCTACAGAAGGTTGACCAGATTGTCGACTTTCCTGATACAGACGGGAAAGTGCCAGAGTTCCTCGACATTCCTAATCTTGTAAAACTTGCCGTAGATAACCATATTGAGTCAATGCACCCAGGTTATGGTTATTTGTCAGAGAATGCAGATTTTGCTAAGGCATGTCGTGATGCGGGAGTGATATTCATCGGTCCATCACCGGAGGTCATCAAGGCTATGGGTGACAAGATCATTGCCAAGGAGATAGCTCATCGAAGCAATGTTCCAATGGTAGGTGGCACACTTGGTGGTATTCCAAACGCAGACGAAGCAATCAAGGAGGCTAATCGTATCGGTTATCCTGTAATCATCAAGGCTGCAACAGGCGGTGGCGGTCGAGGCATGCGCGTATGCTGGAAGGAGTCGGAGGTTAAGACAAACTACGAGCTCTGTACAGCAGAGGCTACAACAGCTTTCAACGACCCAACGGTATTTATTGAGAAGTATGTAGTCAACCCTAAGCATATCGAGTTCCAGATAGTTGCCGACAAGTATGGCAACGTGGTGCATCTTGGTGAGCGTGAGTGCTCTATCCAGCGTAAGCACCAGAAGCTCATGGAGGAGGCTCCATCACCAGCATTGGACGAGGCGTTGCGTGCCAAGATGGCAAAGGCTGCTGTTGACCTTGCTAAGGAGGCTCACTATGAAAGCCTTGGTACAGTAGAGTTCTTGCTCGACGACAGCGGTAACTTCTACTTCATGGAGATGAATACACGTATTCAGGTTGAGCATCCTGTAACAGAGATGATTACAGGCTTGAACCTTGTTGAGCTCCAGCTCCTCATCGCTTCGGGCGAGAAGCTTCCTATCACACAGGACGACGTGAAGCTCAAGGGATGGGCTATCGAGTGCCGTATCAACGCAGAGGACGTACAGGCTGGTTTTACACCAAGCATCGGTATCATCCGCAACTTGCGTCTTCCATCTGACAATAACATACGTATTGACTCTGGTGTAAGAATCGGTACAGAGATCACACCATTCTTCGACTCTATGATTGCTAAGCTCATCGTTCATGGCAAGGACCGTGCTGATGCTATTGACCTCACATTGAAGTCACTCGAGCATTTCCATGTCAACGGCGTGAAGACTACAATACCATTCGACAAGATGGTGCTCCACAACGAGGTATTCCGTAAGGGAGATTTCAATACTGCCTTCATCGAGAAGGAGCTCAAGGATAACTTGGTTTACCAGGAAGAGCATGAGGAGCTCATTGCAGCACTTCTTGCAGTGTCACAGTACAACCATGACAACGACTTCGCTCAGGACAACACTGAGAACGGAGAGCAGGCTATGGATCCATGGGTACTCCAGAAGCGTATCCGTCATTTGTAATTCAATAATCTCGCATTTAAACAGATAATAATGGAAAGCAATATACAAAATAGAACTCTCATTGCTGTCAGCAAAAATGAAGAGACCTATGAATTCCAGGTGAAGAACAGCTATGAGTTCAGCACCAAGGGACAGAAGCTCAAGGTTGAGATTATCGAAGAGGCCGATGGATTCTTGTTCTTCGCATGCGAAGGTGTTCGTTATCCGGTAGAGATAGTATCTGTACGTCAGAACAACTATGAGGTGATGGTAAATGGTGTAAGCTATAACTTCACAATTGAAACCCCATTCTCATTGAAGCGTCGTCAGATTCTTGCAGCTAACCGTCCTGTAAGCGACACAGAAGAGCTTCGTGCTCCAATGCCAGGTAAGATTGTCAGTGTAGCCGTAGAGGTAGGTCAGGAGGTAAATCCTGGCGACACATTGCTCGTGCTCGAGGCTATGAAGATGCAGAACTCGCTCACTACATCATCTAAGGGTGTTGTTACTGCGGTGAAGGTCAAGGCTGGCATCACGGTGGGCAAGGACGACTTGCTTGTTGAGGTAAAGAAGGCTTAGATAGTGTGACAAGCGACCATTGTCGCTGTCTTATGATAAAAGGGTTCCTTTGCTTATGCATTGGAGCCTTTTTTTATCCTATTCCCTGTGGTAACGAGGGGCTTTTATAGTATCTCGAGTGCTATGGCGGCGCAGGCGTCGGCGTCGGCGAGTGCGTGGTGGTGGTTGAGTAGGTTGTAGCCACATTTAGCGGCTATGACATCGAGGTTGTGACGACCTTCGGGCCATACCTCACGTGACTTTTTAAGAGTGCAATAGAACCTATAATCAGGATAGTCCATCTGGTAGCATCGAAACACTGCCTTAAGGCAGCTCTCGTCGAAGGCTTTGTTGTGGGCAACGAGAGGCAGTCCCTCGATTTTAGGAGCGATACGTTTCCATACGTCGGGGAATATAGGTGCATCTTGTGTGTCCTCGGCTGTCAGACCATGGACCTGTGAGCAATGGTAGTTGTAGTATTCCGGTTCGGGCTTGATGAGAGAGTAGAACTCATCGACTTTTATTCCGTTTCTGTATATGACAATGCCAACAGAGCATACCGAGGTACGCTCGCTGTTGGCTGTCTCAAAATCTATTGCTACAAAATCTTTCATCTATATGTTGTCGTTATTAGTATATTGTCTTATTCCACATATACCACTTTCTGAGCGTTTCTTGGCTTAGCGTCAGGCGTTTCGTCAGGGTAGCCAAGAGCTATGCAATAGAGTAGGTCATAGCCTTCGGAGAACCCGAGTCGTTGCATATATGGAGCTGCCGATGGAGAGTCCTTCATCCAACGGACAGAACTGCCGAGACAGCACGAGCCTATGCCTTTCGACCATGCAGAGAGCATGATGTTCTCGCCAAGAAGGCCGCAGTCAACCTGTGACAAGTCGTAGCTTCTGTCACAGGCAATGAATACCACGCATGGCGCATCGACAAAGATGTTCTTGAAACCGGGCTTTTTGCCGAGGTCAGGCATGTCGCTGAGCACGGCCGCTGTGATTGAGTCGATGAGTGAAACAGAGTTGATTACACGCACCTCATAGGCCTGCATGCCTCGTCCGTTAGGGGCGTTGATGCCACATTGGAGTATTGCGTCGAGAGTGTCGCGGCTTATGGCCTTGTCCTGATAGTGGCGTATGCTGCGGCGTGACATCATAATGTCGGTTGCCACATCCGACTTGTCGATAGTCATATCAATGCTGACCGATGGATTGCAGGCCGACATGAGAGTCGCTGCGGCGATAAGAGCTAGAATTTTCTTCATTTTGAATCGTTGATTTATTTGTCGGCAAACATACAAATCTTTTTGCAAAAAAGCTTTAGTGTCGAAATATGAATTAGTTGTATCTTTGTGTTCGTTACAACAAAAAAAGCGATGACCATACGCGAAGCAAATATAGGCGACATACCCATGTTGCAGAACCTAGCGGAGCAGTTTTACATGCCAGCTTATGCGGAGATACACACAGAGGAGCAGAACCGCTATTCGCTAAATGAGATGTATTCAACAGAGAGTCTGGAAAGACAATTCCAAGAACAGAATAGTCGTTATTTCATTTTAGAGGACGAAGGCAAGGAGAGAGGATATGCAGCTATCTATCCTATGGGCGATGGGCAATGGATGCTCGACAAGATATATCTCGCACCACGAAGCAAGGGCAGAGGATATGGGAGAGCATTGTTTGAGCACATAAAAGCAGTCATCGGGAAACAGGAAGTCTCGTCGTTTGTCATCAGGCTACATGTCAATCGTAGAAATGAGGCCGTAGCATTCTACAGACATCTAGGCTTTGAAATAGAGGAAGAGTGGGACATAGCGATAGCCGATGGCAAATGGATAATGGATGGATATACCATGATGTGCCGTTTCTGATAGTTTGTAGCTAAAAGTGTGCCCAAACGATATATTTTGTAACTTTGCGATATAAGATGGAGAGAAATATGAAGACAACAGAAAATGATGCTATCATAGATAGATTTGCCGATATACGCATCTTGCGTTATAAGGTGCCTGGTTTTGAGGAACTGACTCTGCTGAAGAAGAAACTCTTGTATTGCCTTTCGGAGGCCGCGTTATGGGGACGAGACATCTTCTGGCATCAGAACGGTCATGAGAGTCTGTTGATGCGTAAGGTCATGGAATGTCTCTATGCTTACAACCAGGATACACGACTAGAAGAGTTCCTGAAAAAGATATGGTTTGCCAACGGCATATATCATCACTATAGCAACGACAAGTTCACTCCATCGTTCACTCAGGAAGAATTCAAGAGATGGGTGGGTAAGGTACCCGTTGATGTATTCCTGTCGAAGGTAGGCAAGACGCCAGATGAGATTATCGCCCGTTTCGAGCCGGTCCTGTTCAATCCGTCATTTGATGCCAAGAAAGTGAATCTCAAGGAAGGAGAAGATCTGGTAAAGACCTCTGCCGTTAATTTCTATCGTAAAGTCACCCAGGACGAGGTGGAGCATCTATATGCAACAACAGGAACCAATCCGCTCAACAGCCAGGTGAAGAAACTGGAAGACGGCACGATAATAGAGCGAGTATGGCGTTTGGGAGGCATGTATGACTCGGCGATACAGAAGATAGTCTATTGGCTCGATAAGGCCGTAGAATATGCTGAAGATGAGAAGCAGGCTGAGGTAATAAGGCTGCTCATAAAATACTATAAGTCGGGCGACTTGAAGGATTTCGACGAGTTCAATATCAAGTGGGTTCAGCAGAAAGATTCATATGTTGACTTCATCAATGGTTTTATCGAGGTATATAACGACCCATTGGGATTGAAAGCCACATGGGAGTCGATAGTAGAACTTGTTGACGCTGATGCGTCGAAGCAGATAGAGCTCATATCGCGCAATGCACAATGGTTTGAAGATCATTCGCCAATAGATCCCGAATGGCGAAAGAAAGAGGTGACGGGCGTGAGCATGAATGTCATAAGTGCGGTCATGCTCGGTGGTGACTGTTATCCAGCGACACCTATAGGCGTTAACCTTCCAAATGCCGACTGGATACGTGAGCAGTATGGCTCTAAGTCGATTTCGCTGGCCAACATAACACATGCCTATGCCGAAGCTGCTAAAGGTGGAGCGGTGCTCAAGGAGTTTGCCGCTACAGACGAAGAGGTGGCTCGCCAGCAGAAATATGGTGAGATAGCCGATGAGTTGCACACGCAGCTCCATGAATGTCTCGGCCATGGTTCTGGACAGATGGCTGAGGGCGTGACTCTCGATAATCTTAAGGCCTATGGCAGTACGATAGAGGAGGCTAGGGCCGATTTGTTCGCGCTCTATTTCATGGCCGACGACAAGATGCAGGAGATAGGTGTAGCGCCTTGTAAGGATGCGGCCTGGGCTCATTATGATGCTTATCTCAGAGGCGGACTTCTCGTGCAGATGGCTCGCATAGAAGAGGGTAAGGACATAGAGGAGGCTCACATGCGCAACCGTCAGCTCATAAGCAAATGGGTGATTGAGAGAGCGGAGAAGATGGGCACCGCAAAGATCGTGGAACGCGAAGGCAAGCATTATGTGGTGATAAGCGACTATGAGGCTCTTCGTGATCTCTTCGGTCAGTTGCTTCGTGAGATACAGCGCATCAAGTCGACGGGCGACTATGAGGCTGCTAAGGCTATAGTAGAAGGCTATGGCGTGAAGACCGACAAGGCTCTGCATCATGAGGTGCGCGAACGCTATGCGGCCCTCAACGTAGCTCCGTTCAGCGGCTTCGTAAATCCTAAGATGGAGCTAGTGAAGAACGAGAGTGGTGTTGTTGTAGATGTCAAGATAAGCTATGATGAGACATACATAGAGCAGATGCTAAGATATTCACGCGATTATGCCCTTTAACCTAGAGAGATATATGCAAGTTAAGATACATGAGTCGTGGCAGTCATTGTTACAGCCAGAATTTGACAGCCCTTATTTCCAGGAACTCACACAGTTTGTGCGTTCAGAATATGAGACTACACTGGTGTTCCCGCCAGCAGCACAGATTTTCAACGCTTTCAACGAATGTCCGCTAGACCAGGTGAAAGTAGTGATACTTGGTCAGGATCCATATCACGATGTAGGTCAGGCCAATGGCCTATGCTTCTCAGTCAACGACGGCATCAAGCAACCACCTTCGCTCGTCAATATCTTCAAGGAGATATCCGATGACCTGCATAAGCCTGTGCCCGTATCGGGCAACCTGGAGCGCTGGGCAAAGCAAGGCGTATTGCTGCTCAACGCCACATTGACTGTGAGGGCCCACATGGCAGCTTCGCATCAGGGGCATGGATGGGAGACATTTACAGACAACGTGATAGCAAGGCTGGCGCAGTCGCGTAGCAATATTGTTTTCATGCTTTGGGGGTCGTATGCCATACGCAAGAGTGCAATGATCGATCCTAATCGCCATCTGATACTCACTGCGCCGCACCCGTCGCCTTTGTCGTCATACAGAGGCTTCTTTGGATGTAAGCATTTCAGCAAAGCCAACCAGTATCTCAGGTCGACAGGGCAGACAGAGATAGACTGGTAGGATAGAGGATAATAAAAGAAAGACTATATAGCGTCATCGTCAACAGCATAAACCTTGCTGTCGCCGATGGCGTTTATTTGTTGTGAGGAAGGTGTGCCTTTGTAGCGCACAGTGCAGTCGTCGGTGGAAGATACGTTGATGACGTCACTTACGCTCACATCGACACTTGATGATATTGTGGCGGCAACGAAATTTCTCTGAGTGGCAAGGTTGAAAGCACGAATGGTGCTGGCGTTCTCGGCAAACATGTCGGCTTTCGTTGCTGTGCCTACCAGTCGTATGTCACTGCCTATATATGCCTTGGCTTTAATGTAGTCGGCCTTGACGTTGACAAAGAAGTCGCAGCCATAGCGGGCCGTTAAGGTGAGGCTCTCACATGGTATCGGCATCTCGCAACGCACCTTGTTGCCCGAAGTGCCATATATCTCGGTGATGGCGCTATCTACCTCCATCACTATATCAATCCTTTTCGACTTCTTGTAGTGGAATTTTGTGGCGAAGATGGCTAGCTCGCCTTCGATGACCTGACAGACAACTTGCGATATGACGGTACGCTCGCCTTTGATGGTTAGCTTGGTTTTGTCACCTTTTACGATGGTCAGATTGATGCCCGACGCAAGTCTGATACGCTCGAAATGAGGGAGCTTGGTGACTTCCCTGCTGCTCACACCCTGGGAGAAGGTGGCGATGGAAAACAGCATTAGCAATATGGTCAGGATATGCTTCATGATTACAAAGATATGTGTTTTAAGCTAAAATCAAATGATGTCGATAGCTGTTATTGCTGACCTGCAATAATTGTGCTAATATCCGTCGATCTACTGCGTCGTGAGAAATAAAAAATGTTAACAGATTGCTTGCTTGGTTCAAAATAATGTAGTTACTTAGTTATGCTTTTAAAAGCGTGTGTAAAAGATAAAATGATAATGATATGTTAGAAATGATTCTTGAACTGCTCGTAGTGCTTCTCGCTCTATATGTCGGTTCGCGTTATGGGTCTCTTGCCTTGGGTGCCATATCTGGCATCGGTTTGGCTATCCTTGTATTTGGTTTTCAGATGAAGCCGGGTACTCCTCCTACAGATGTCATCTATATCATCATCGCAGCGGTGACATGTGCAGGTATGCTCCAGGCGGCTGGTGGTATGGACTGGATGATTCAGCTGGCGGAGAAGCTGCTGCGTAAGCATCCTGATTCGATAACATTCTTGGCTCCACTCTGTACGTTCTTCCTCACTGTTATGGTGGGTACCGGACATGTGGTCTATACTCTTATGCCTATCATCTGTGATATCGCTCTTAAGAAGGGTATTCGTCCTGAACGTCCTTGCGGTGTGGCAAGTATCGCGTCTCAGGTTGGTATTACATGTTCGCCTATTGCCGCCGCTGTGGCGTCGTTTGTCATCATCTCTTCAGCTAATGGCTTCGAGGTTTCGAACCTCCAGGTTATCGGTATTACAATACCTGCCTGTCTCTGCGGTCTGATGGCTGCTGCTGCAATGAGTTATCATCGTGGTCTCGACCTCGACAAGGACCCTAAGTTCCAGGCTCGTTGCCAAGATCCTGAAACCTACAAGTATATGTATGGCAATACTGCAACATTGCTCGACAAGGAGGTCTCTAAGGAGGCAAAGATGTCAGTATATATCTTCCTCGTGGCTTTGGGCTGTATCGTGCTCTTCTCTGTCTGTCAGATCGCGGGTTGCGACATACGTCCTGAGTTTACAACAGGTAAGGTGGATGCCGACGGTAATCCTATAACTAAGCCTTTGGCTATGAATCTTATCATTCAGATCGTGATGATCGCTGCGGCTGCATTCATGATCATCCTTGCTAAGGCTCAGCCTAAGAAGGCCGTTTTGGGTGCTGTGTGGCAGTCGGGTATGGTGGCTGTCGTAGCTATCTATGGCATCGCTTGGTTGGCTGATACTTACTTCAGCAACTACCTCGAAGAGATGAAGGCTGGTCTTGGTGATATTGTTACCGCTTATCCTTGGGCTATAGCGTTGGCGTTCTTCGCTGTGTCGGTACTAATCAATTCACAGGGCGCTGTTGTCGTGGCTATGCTTCCTTTGGCCTATTCGCTTGGCATACCTGGACCAGTGCTCCTAGGTGTACTGCCTTCGGTATATGGATATTTCTTCATCCCTAACTATCCTTCGGATATCGCTACGGTCAACTTCGACCGCTCGGGCACAACGGTGATTGGTAAATATCTGCTTAATCACTCGTTTATGATGCCGGGACTTGTCAGCGTTATCGTATCTACTATCGTTGGATATACTTTGACAATGCTTTTCTATTGATAAGATGTCATTTAAACAGATAATAAAAGACTGGACGCTCCCCATCTCAATGGTGGTGGGCGTCCTTGGCTATATGGTGTTCACTCAGGTTCAATGTCTGAGCGGCGCTAAGAGTGTCATAGCATCAACATTCCCATATTTCTTGCCTGCACTCATCTTTGTGATGCTCTTTTTCACCTATTGCAAGATCGACCCCAAGGACTTGCGCCCACGACGATGGCATCTGTGGCTTATCCTTATTCAGGTGACGGAGGTGGCTCTGGGCGTATGGTGGTGCGTTACACATCGCGAGAGCGAGTGGATGCCTCTCGCCGAGGCTCTTCTGGCTTGTTTCATAGCTCCTATGGCTGCCGTCGGAGCTGTCGTTACTCAGAAGATTGGCGGTAACGCGGCTACGGCTACTACATATACGCTGATGTCGTCTTCGCTTACGGCAGTCGTCGTGCCTCTGGTCTATCCTATTGTTGAGCCGGGGCTTGAACTTACTTTCATCGATCTCTTCCTCCGCATCCTGTCGCGTGTGTTCCCTACTATCATGGCTCCTCTGGCTATTGCTCTTTTGCTATGGTGGCAGGCTCCACGGGTGAAGGACTACCTTGCCGAGAAGTCAAAAGACTATAGCTTCTACCTATGGGCGCTCTGCACGGTGGTCAATACGGCTCAGATAATCAAGAGTATCGTGTCGTCACCAGGATCAGGTATGATGGTCGTGTGGATATGTCTCGTGGTGGGTGCTCTTGTCTTCTTGCAGTTCTATGTTGGTAAGACGATAGGCGGTCTGTACAACGACCGTGTTGCTGCTGGACAGGGACTGGCGCAGAAGAATACTGTGCTCTCTATCTGGATGGCTATGTCGTTCCTCAATCCACAGGCGGCTATTGGACCTGGCGCTTGTCTGCTATGGCAGAACCTGTTCAACTCATGGCAGATATGGGATTATAACAGAAAAAAAGACGTTAACGCGTGAAGGTAAGTCTGAAAATCATATACATTTGCGCTGTTATGTATTAGCATGAAATAGTAATCTATAATAAAATTCATCTATGAAGAAAACACTTCTAATTGCTGTTGGTGTATTATCATCAGTTATGGGCTTTGCACAGTATATGCCCGACTCTACTGTTCAGATTTGCGCATATTGGAATAAGGGCGAAAAGATGTCCTACGAATGTTCGCGTAAACAAATCAGAAAGACAAAGACTGGCGGGGAGCTGACTGTTTCTTCTTCCAAAGAGACAATGGTGATTGATGTGCTCGATGCGACAGAAAAGTCTTATGTGATTCAGCTTGGTTACAAGGATATCCTTGATCTAAATGCTGAGGTTAACGTGTCGAATGTGTTGATCAATAAGTTGTCTGAAAACCTGAAGATCAGGGTCAAGACCAATGAGCTTGGAACATTGGAGGAGATCCTTGACATGGATAATACTATTAGTCAGTTAAAGCAGCAGACAATTACTTTGATTGACGATATGTATTCGAAGAGCGAAGAGGTTCAGAAGGCTATGACAAGGGAGCAGGTTATGGCAATGATTGAGAATTTTTGCACTAAAGAACTTCTTGTCGGTGCTTGTTTAGACGACATATCTCCTTTAGTGATGTATCATGGCGGCAAGTATGAGATAGGCGAAGAATATGCTGTTGATGTGAATTATAATGTGGCTAATGTGCCTTTGCAGGGTAAAATGACATTTTGGGTTGATCCAGAGGAATCAGATTCTACTTTTGCGGTAATTCGTTCATATACATTGATCGATGGTGAAGATGTCTTGAATGTATCAAAGAATCTTATGTTGACATCAATCCAGTCCATTAAGCCAGATGCTGATGTTCAGGAGGTGGAAAAAATGATAGACGCTGCTATTAAAGAATATAATATGACAGATAGGTTTGAGCAATATACAACATCCATTGTTCATGTTGATAGCGGATGGACAACGAATTGGTATTTCGACAGAATCGTCACAATAAACGAGGGTGATGGCGAAACGCAGATTATTGATAAACGAACGATAGAAATGTTGGAATTAGAATAGATGAAGGGACGTCGTTAAGATGTCCCTTTTTGTTGCGGTAAATAATCCGTTAATCGACTGAGAAAAACAAATCTTTACTATCTTTGCAGATAATAATGATATAGCGGCCTGTAGAAGAATGTTGCGACATATTCTGATTTTCATATTGGCATTTGTTGCCATCCCCCTCAAAGCTCAGCAAAACCCTGACTTATGCAGCGATAAGCCTCGATTGGTGCTTATCATCCTTATCGATAATTTCAATAATGAACAGCTTGAGATAATACGTTCCCGCTGCGGTCGCGACGGGTTCAATCGCATCTGCAATTTCGGATCTCAGCTTCAAAGCGCATACTACGACGCTGGAGGTAACTATGCTGGCAAGAATCTGGCAACTCTCTTTACTGGCGCTCCTGCTGCTACCCATGGCATCGTGGCGGAACAGTGGATTGACAATTTCTCTGGCAAGAAAGTGCATGCCGTATATGGCGACGCATACGATGGCAAGGGTATGCTTGATACGTTGGCTATCCCTAAGAATGGTAGCCTCCTATGCTCTACTATAGGCAATGAGATCCGTAAGATATACAACGACAAGGCGCATTTCATATCGTTGGGTTTTGACCCTAATCTGCTGATGTGGAGCTCGGGAACTAACGTGCCTGAACCGATAATATGGTTCGACAAGAAAAAGGGTGAATTCGTCTCTCAGAATGTGAAGGGTGATACTATTCCTGGTATATTGCGTGAGTTCAATAGCAAGAAGATGGCCGACATGTATCTTGGTAAGTTCTGGGCTCCTAAGTATGATATATCTGAGTATCACGAGTGGAAGTATTTCAATAAGGGAACGGCTCAGCGTACTTTCTATTACCCATTGAAGCAGACTGGCTCTAAAGAGAAATATGCTAGGGTGGCTGGCTCTCCATACGGCAACCAGATGGTGCGCGATATGGCGGCGTCTATTCTCTTGTGTGGCGACTATGGCAAGGATGATGTACCTGACGTCATGACGCTTCAGTTCACTGCTACTCCTTCGTGCGGTCATAAGATACAGCCTCTCGATGCGGAGACTGAAGATTTGCTTGTTCAGCTCGATGAGAATATCGCATCCCTCCTCAAGGTTATTGACCATGACATCGGCATGGATAATACGCTCGTGGTCCTTACTTCGGCTCAGGGCTGCTACGATGTGGCTAATACTGATACGGAACACTGGAAAAGCTGGGGCACGGTGAGCCTCAATAGAACGACGGCTCTGCTCAATCTCTATCTCATGGCATTGCATGGTCAGGAGAAATGGGTTAAGAACTACGCTAGCGGTGAGATATATCTCAACAGGGACTTGTGCGAGAAGAAGCATGTGTCGTTCGATACGTTGCTTATTCAGTCGGCAGAGTTTATGAAGCAGGTGACTGGCATCGGCGATGCTATAGTGGCTAAGCATCTGACGAGCATCTATTCCGATTCACCGGTCATAGCTGCTATGCGTAAGAACTACAACTCACGACGTTCTGGTGATATCCTTCTGAGCCTGGAGCCTGGATGGGCTGAGGAACAGGATGATGGTAGCGAACTGACACAGCTCTGGGGACAGGAATATGTGCCTCTGGTGTTCTATGGTTGGAAGGTGCCTCGACAGACTATCTATGAACGTCATAGTATGGCCGACGTGGCTCCTACGGTTTGCTCGTTTATCAGGGTGAGCCTGCCTAACGGATGTAGTGGAGTGCAGATCCCTATCGTGG
This sequence comes from Bacteroidales bacterium, assembly GCA_024401335.1. GTDB lineage: Bacteria > Bacteroidota > Bacteroidia > Bacteroidales > Marinilabiliaceae > W3P20-009. The sequence goes on along the minus strand of JAKSLH010000023.1, from coordinate 6,055 downwards.
ATTTCAATAAGAGGAAATGATGAAGAGATATAGCAGAGTTCTTTCTATAGCAGGCAGCGATCCTAGTGGTGGTGCTGGCATACAGGCTGATATCAAGGCTATTTCGGCCACGGGAAGCTATGCGGCAACGGCTATCACGGCTGTCGTCAATGAGAATACCGTTGGCGTGTTTGGCATTCATGAGGTGCCTGTCGATATGGTGGTGGGACAGATAGAGTCGGTGCTGACAGACATAGGAGCAGATGCCATCAAGATAGGAATGCTCTATTCGGCGGAGCTCGTCGAGGCGGTAGCCGAGACCCTCAAGAAGCATGATGTCAAGAACATTGTGGTCGATCCGGTTATGGTAGCCACATCGGGTGATGCACTTATGAAGTCGGACATAGCAGATGCGCTTAAGGCATATCTGTTTCCGATAGCACGACTCATCACTCCCAATATTCCTGAGGCAGAGACACTGCTGGGACGCAAGATATCTACGATAGACGAGATGAAGGATGCGGCAGATGAACTATCGGTAGACGGATTGTCGGTGTTAGTCAAAGGAGGGCATCTCAGCACCAACGAAATGGCCGACATATTATGTGATGCGGAGGACGAGGCATTTCTTGATTTCCCCTCTGACAAGATTAATACGCCAAATAAACATGGTACAGGTTGCACTTTGTCATCGGCCATAGCATCGTATATGGCGCAGGGTAAGGGACTTCTTGGAGCTGTTACAGCGGCTAAGCAATATATCGATGCTGCTATCATGGCTGGAGCTGAATATGAGATAGGCAAGGGGCATGGGCCGGTTTGCCACTTCTGGAAAACATTGTAGAAACAAAGTAAAATAATCATAATATGAAAAACAACATCGGAACACTTTGTGTTCAAGCAGGTTACACACCAAAGAAGGGTGAGTCACGCCAGATGCCTATCGTTCAGAGCACTACTTTTAAGTATGAGACTAGCGCTCAGATGGGCAAACTCTTCGACCTTGAGGATGAGGGCTATTTCTATACACGTCTGCAGAACCCAACTAATGATAAGGTTGCTGCCAAGATAGCTGCTCTCGAAGGTGGCGTGGCTGCTATGCTTACTTCAAGCGGTCAGGCGGCTAACTTCTACGCTATATTCAACATCTGCGAGGCTGGTGACCATGTTGTCGCTGCTCAGAGCATCTATGGCGGTACTTTCAACCTCCTTGGCACTACTCTTAAGAAGCTTGGCATCGAGGTTACCTTCATCGACCAGAATGATAGCGAAGCTAATATCGAGGCCGCTTTCAAGCCTAATACTAAGGCTATGTTTGGCGAGACAATATCTAACCCTGGTGTGCAGGTGCTTGATATCGAGAAGTTCGCTCGTATCGCTCATAAGCATGAGGTGCCTCTGATTGTCGACAATACATTTGCTACTCCTGTCAACTGCCGTCCTTTTGAGTTCGGCGCTGATATCGTTACTCATTCTACAACTAAGTACATGGATGGTCACGGCGCTACTGTCGGTGGTGCTATCGTCGATAGCGGTAATTTCGACTGGGAGAAGTATGGCAGCAAGTTCCACGGTTTGACTGAACCAGATGAGTCGTACCATGGTCTCGTTTACACTAAGAAGTTCGGTAAGTTGGCTTATATCACTAAGGCTACTTCACAGCTTATGCGTGACCTCGGCTCTATTCAGGCGCCACAGAACGCTTTCTATCTTAACCTTGGCTTGCAGACTTTGCATCTCCGTATGCCTCGTCACTGCGAGAATGCTCGTAAGATAGCTCAGTTCCTCCATGATGATCCTCGTGTGGCTTGGATCAACTATCCTGACCTTGCCGACGACTCACAGCATGCACTTCAGCAGAAGTACTTGCCTAATGGCACTTGCGGCGTTATGGCGTTTGGATTGAAGGGCGGACGCGAATTCTCTATCCGTTTTATGGATAACCTCAAGCTGATTAGCATCGTTACACACGTGGCCGACTGCCACTCATGCGTGCTTCACCCGGCTAGCCATACTCACCGTCAGATGACCGATGAACAGCTTATCGAGGCAGGCGTAGCACCTGACTTGATCCGTCTCAGCGTCGGCATCGAGGACGCTGAAGACCTTATCAACGACATCAAGCAGGCTATCGAGGCTGCTGAGGCTGGTAAGTAAATATACACTACATATCTTTAAAGGACGGCGATAATGTTTATCGACGTCCTTTTTTGTTTGTTGTGAGATATGTGGGTTGCCTGATTGTAGCATATTTGCAGAAAAACATTATTTTTGTAGTTCCAAATAATGTTGATAATGGCGGCAGACAACAACGACTATATAGAAAACGAAGAGACCAAGATAGAGATATATGGTGCCCGTGAGCATAATCTGAAGAATGTTGACTTGACGATCCCACGAAACAGTCTGGTTGTCTTTACCGGGTTGAGTGGTAGCGGTAAGTCGTCTTTGGCTTTCGATACTATTTATGCAGAGGGGCAACGCCGATACATTGAGACGTTCTCGGCTTATGCACGCCAGTTCCTCGGAGGTGGCCAACGTCCGAATGTTGACAAGATAACTGGTCTCAGCCCTGTCATTTCCATTGAACAGAAGACTACAAACAATAACCCTCGTTCAACCGTTGGTACTGTCACCGAGATATACGACTTCTTCCGTCTGCTCTATGCACGAGCAGGTGAAGCCCGTTCCTATGCGACGGGTGAGAAGATGGTGAAATATACAGAAGACCAGATACTCGACCTTATACTTGATGCATTTGATGGTAAAAGGGTCTATCTGTTGTCTCCTCTTGTGAAGGGACGAAAGGGTCACTATAAGGAGGTCTTCGAGCAGATTCGCAAACGTGGTTATCTCTATGCTCGCGTTGATGGTGAGATAAAGGAGGTGACTCACGGCATGAAGCTCGACAGATACAAGAGCCACTTCATAGAACTCATGGTTGACAAGATGCGTGTAGAGCGCTCTGCGGATGCGACCGATGCCAAGCGCATGAAGCAGTCTATAGAGTTGGCGCTTCGTGTGGGCAAGGGTGTGATGATGGTCGTTGATGCTGATGATGAGACCGGCACACCACGCTATTTCAGTCGCCAGCTGATGTGCCCAACAACTGGTATATCATATTCAGAGCCGGCTCCGCATAACTTCTCGTTCAATTCACCACAAGGCGCTTGCCCTAAGTGTAAGGGCCTGGGCTCGCTTGTGCAGATCGACATAGAGAAGATAATACCTGACCCTAAGAAGAGTATTGCTGATGGCGGCATAGAGCCTGTGGGCAAGCAACGTAACACCCTGGTCTTTGCTCAGCTTGATGCGATATCTGAGAAATATGGATTTACGCTCAAGACACCTATAGAGGAGATATCCGAAGAGGCGATGGATACCATACTCTATGGTACTCCGGAGAGGCTGACGCTGAAAAACGAATCGGGTCTGTCAAATAATTTCTATCCGCCTTTTGATGGAATAATCAATTATATAGACCATATTCAGGAGAGTACCAATTCGGCAAAAGAGAAGAAGTGGGCCACTCAGTTTGCGCGTGAAGTGGAGTGTCCGGAGTGTCACGGACAGCGTCTTAACCGTGAAGCGCTGCATTTCTTTATCGATGGTAAGAACATTGCCGATGTGGCAAAGATGGATATGCGAGAGCTTTACGAGTGGCTTGAAGGAATAGAAGACCGTCTTGATAGCCGTCAGAAAGCTATTGCGACAGAGATACTCAAGGAGATACGCAGCCGTATAGGATTCCTTCTTGATGTAGGATTAGATTATCTGTCGATGAACCGAAGTGCCGTATCGCTGTCGGGCGGTGAGAGCCAACGAATAAGGCTTGCTACGCAGATAGGTTCGCAGCTTGTCAATGTGCTGTATATCCTCGATGAACCAAGTATCGGATTGCATCAGAGAGATAATGTGAGACTTATCAATTCGCTAAAGGCGTTGAGAGACTCGGGTAATAGTGTCATTGTCGTGGAGCACGACCGTGACATGATGATGCAGGCCGACTATCTTGTTGACGTGGGACCAGGGGCTGGCCGCAAGGGCGGTCATATCGTGGCAAGCGGAAAGCCTGAGGAGATAGTGAAGCTGGATACGATGACGGCTCAGTATCTGAGTGGCAGAATGAATATAGAGGTGCCTAAAGAACGTCGCAAGGGTAGTGGTAAGACGCTTGTCCTGAGGGGCTGTACGGGTAATAACCTCAAGAATGTTGATGTCACATTCCCATTGGGTACTCTGATCTGCATGACGGGCGTGTCGGGCTCGGGTAAGTCAACACTCGTGAACGAGACGTTGCAGCCTATATTGAGCCAGAAGTTCTATCGTTCGCTGAAAGACCCTATGCCATACGAGTCAATAGAGGGTGTGGACAATATAGACAAGATAGTGGCCGTTGACCAGACGCCTATTGGACGAACACCACGCTCTAATCCGGCAACATATACGGGACTGTTTGATGATATAAGAAAGCTCTTTGGTGACTTGCCTGAGTCGAAACTGAGAAACTACAAGATAGGACGATTCTCGTTCAATGTCTGCGGTGGCCGATGCGAGACATGCAAGGGCGCTGGCGTACAGGTCATTGAGATGAGTCTGCTGCCAGACGTGATGGTGGAGTGTCCTGACTGTCGCGGAAAACGTTACAACCGTGAAACTCTTGAAGTGAAGTTCAAGGGTAAGTCGATAGGAGATATACTCCAGATGACTATCAATATGGCTGCTGAGTTCTTCGAGAACATACCGAGCATATCTCATAAGCTCAAGACGCTGCAGAGCGTGGGGTTGGGCTATATAACACTTGGACAGCCATCGACGACACTCTCGGGTGGTGAGAGCCAGCGCATAAAGTTGGCTACAGAGTTGGCGCGTAAGGATACGGGCAATACGCTGTATCTCTTGGACGAACCGACTACAGGCTTGCATTTTGAGGACATCAGAATTCTCATGGACGTGATAAACAAGCTGGTGGACAAGGGTAATACGGTTGTCGTGATAGAACATAACCTGGACGTGATAAAGATGGCGGACTATATAGTCGACATGGGACCAGAGGGCGGTCGCAATGGAGGTACAGTTCTCGCTTGCGGCACACCGGAAGAGATCGTTGCCCAGGCAAAGGGATATACATGGAAGTTCTTGAAGGAAGAACTAGAGAAATAGTATAGCTTAGTCTATATAAAACAAGCGGCCTCAACGATATGCTCGTGAGGCCGCTTCACTTTATATGTGAGTACGTTAGTCGCAGATTGTAATCTGACGCTTGAAGCTCTCTTCAAGTGAGATGATTGTCTCAGTAGAAGCGATGCCGTCGATAGCCTGGAGCTTATCGTGAAGGATGTACTTCATGTGTTCGTTGCTCTTGGCGTATATCTTGATGAAGATGGCGTATGTACCAGTTGTATAGTGACATTCAACGATTTGAGGAATCTCCTTCATCTTAGCGACAACATCATCGAAGAAACGGGCGTCCTTCAAGAAGATGCCGATGTAGGCACATGTCATGTAGCCTATCTTGTTAGGGTTGATGATGAATTCAGAACCTTTGATTACACCCATGTTCTGAAGACGCTGTACGCGCTGGTGGATAGCGGCTCCAGATACCTTGCATTCACGTGCTACTTCGAGGAATGGGATGCGGGCGTTTTCCATTATGAGTGATAGAATCTTCTTGTCGAGTTCGTCGATCTGAAGATTTGTGTCGAAATTTTCAGCCATAGTTATGTTGTTTTTTCTTGTTATCTAAATTGTAAGTGTACAAAAGTATAGTTTAATATTGCTTTTAGCAAATAAAAGCCAATTAAAAAAGCCTCTTTGTGAAAAATCGTAAGATGTAAGGTGCTGTTATGATTAATATCGACAATCTTAATATCGAACTTATTGATAGCTTGTTAGCAGTTGCGCTTACAAAAACTTTTAAAATATTTGTTCAAAACGCTTGCAGAATAAAAAATTGTATCTACCTTTGCAACCGCAAACGAGATACATCGGATGCAAAAATCGCACATGAGTAAGTCCTATACGACCAGCTCCTTTCAAACCCTCCAGGGCTTGACCGCAGCAAAGGTAGAAGGTT
>JAKSLH010000022.1 GCA_024401335.1 Bacteroidales bacterium | reverse complement strand
TCTTCCCAAACTGTTCAATCGTGTAGTCCGTCTTGCGGATCTTGCCAATCCACTCTTTGATGAGATCCGATTTGTCAACGTGGCATATCGAAGCTCCGATGGCGGCGAGAGTCAACGCTTCGCTCAGTTTCTTGCGTGTGCATACCTCTGTCAACTCCTGCTGGATCTTGGCCAAGTCATCGTTGCTCGTTCTGGTCAATGGTCCGTTATACTCCTCAGCATACCAGTTGATGCCCTCCAGTTTCTTCTTGGCGGTTGTGTGGCTGAGGTGGATGTGGATTTATTGGACAGCAATGTATGGTCAACTGATAGATTTGCTTGACAAGCAAAAAATACTTGATCTTCGTCGACTTTTGTTCTTTCATCAGAAAGCTGAAACCAATAACATTCATTTATTTACGAAAATGTTATTTTTGCATCAGTAAACAAAGGGAAACTTTATCTATGATACAATTTCAGTGCGACTACAATGAAGGCTGCCATCCAGAGATACTCAAGAGACTGGCAGAGACTAACATGGAGCAAACAGTGGGCTACGGCTGTGACGAATACTGCAAGGCAGCGGCAGAAGCTATAAAGAAAGCGTGCAACGCACCACAGGCAGACGTGCATTTCCTCGTAGGAGGTACACAGACCAACGCCACCGTCATATCATCAATACTACGACCACATCAGGGTGCCATCTGTGCCTCAACAGGACATATCAACGTGCATGAGACAGGAGCTATAGAACATTCAGGTCACAAATGCCTTGCATTGCCAGCAGTCAACGGATGCATCAACGCGAAGCAGATAGACGAAGCTCTTGCCCTACACTTCAACGACCCAGAGCCAGAGCACACCATTCAGCCAGGCGTTGTTTATATATCATATCCGACAGAATACGGCACACTCTATTCAAAGAAAGAGCTACAAGAGATAAGTGAAACATGCCACAAATATAACGTGCCATTGTTTATCGATGGAGCTCGTCTAGGCTACGGCCTCATGTCGGAAGCATCAGACATCACCTTGAGTGAGATAGCCCAGCTAGCCGACGTATTCTACATAGGTGGCACTAAGCAGGGAGCTCTCTTCGGCGAAGCGGTGGTCATAACCAACGAAAACCTGAAACGCGACTTCCGTTATCTGATAAAGACCAATGGTGCCATGCTTGCCAAGGGCAGACTGCTCGGCATTCAGTTCCTCACACTGTTCACCCACAACCTCTATTTCGACATAGCCAGAGAGGCCGACAAGCAGGCGCAGAGGATACGCAAGGCATTCCTTGACAAAGGTTATAAGCTGCACGTTGACAGTCCGACAAACCAGCAGTTCATCGTCTTACCCGACAACGACATGGAACGCCTAGGCAAGGACTTCCTGTTCTCTAAATGGGAGAAGGTGGACGACAAGCATACAGCAGTGCGTTTCTGCACCAGCTGGGCGACCAAGCCAGAGAATGTTGACAAACTTATAGCAGCCATCTGAGGTGAAGATCTCCATCCTAAACGATAATAGAACTCTTAACAACAACTATTGTTGCGAGCATGGGTTGTCCGTCTATATTGATATGGACGGACAATCGCTGTTGCTCGACACGGGACAGACAGACAAATACGTGAAGAACGCAATAGCCATGGGCATAGACATTGCCAATGTAGATGCTATTGTGCTCAGTCACGGACACTATGACCATGCCGGAGGCATATCATTTTTTCCATCAGGAGAGAAAAAGACCAAGTTGTATTTAGGTCCAGACGCAACACGACGACGTTATTCTCTATCAACTGCCATGCTCAAGCCCAACGGGTTTCCCAAGCCAGAGATGCTTGATAAGTTCGACGTAACGACAATAAAAGGCATAGTAAAGATAAGCGACACCACTACCCTCTTCACGTTGCCCAACAATGCGCCTGCCAATGACAAACTGGTGACAGATGCCGAAAACGGCGGTCTTATACCAGACACATTCAACGACGAAGTGTTCACCCTCATAAGGCATAAAGACACTACAGTATTATTCGGAGGGTGCACTCATCACGGTCTTGAACAACTATTGACATTCTGCAAGGACAACCTCGACGTAAAGGAGTTGTCACTGTTTATCGGGGGACTGCATCTCAGCGGTCGCGATGCACAACATATAGAGAATGAAGCGCAGAAAATAAAAAACATCTTGCCTGTAAGGAGGTGGATTGTAAACCACTGCACAGGCGAAGATGCCATATCATATTGGAGTAAAAACTTTGCTTGCGAAATAAAAGACGGCTACGCGGGTAGCCAGATAACCATATAGCTATTCCTTCACTATACGTATCTCCAGGACCTCTTTACAGCCCTCAACGACCTTAAAACGGTCGTCAATACGCTGACCGACAATCCACATTATCTCACCGCCACTTTCGAGGACCCATACGTCTTCCTTCTGCACACGGCTCATCTTTTGGTCAACAAAGAAATCAGACAGTTTCTTGAACCCTTTCATGCCCAGAGGGCGGAAAGTATCACCATTACGCCAACGACGCAATGTGAGAGGGAAATAGAGCTTATCTGCGTTGAAATGAGCCAGATTATTGTCGCGAGAGAACTTGAAGTCAGACGGCATAGGGAACTGGCGTATCTCAAGATGAATAGGAGTAAACATCTCGAGCTTATCCTGCTCTATATCAAACTCCTTATCTTCAACATCCTTATCTCGAGGCACGACCACTATATTATAGCGATCGACAATAGCGCGATATTTAGGCGAGAAGAATATTCGTCCCCACCGCTCCTCGTCAACACAACGGGCAATCTTGCGAACGACATCTGAATTGAAGCCTTTAGGGAACAGCAATTCAAAAATGAAAGGCTCAGACAGAGGCAACTGCTTTATATGTTCCATAGCGATCAACGTCTGTCCATCAAGCTCCACAACAGCGCGTTTGGATAGCTGCTTCACCTGGGAGTCGAACATGGCAAATATCTGGTTAAGATGTTCCATATTACCCCTCATTGTTGCCAGGAAAGACGGATTGATAGTCTTAAGCTGAGGAATGACATTATGACGGATACGGTTGCGGGTATATGCATCCGAAGCATTTGTTGAATCGGTCACATATTTAAGCTTATGAGCTCTGCAGTATAATTCTATATCCTGACGAGAATAATGCAAAAATGGGCGCAATACGCGGCCTGCCTTAGGCTTCATTCCTGTCAAGCCTCTGATGCCTGTGCCACGAACAAGATTCAAGAGGAATGTCTCTGCCGCGTCATCGGCATGATGGGCAACAGCCACACCTTGCAGTTTCTCCTGCTCAATAATCTTGAAAAACCATTGATAACGAAGTTCACGTGCAGCCATCTCGATAGAGAGCTTCCGCTCCTGCGCATAGGCCTTAGTATCAAACTGCGCTACATGAAGAGGCACACTAAGACTATCGCAATACTGACGGACAAACAGTTCATCATGATCTGATTCATCACCTCGAAGATGGAAATTACAATGTGCGGCTATGCAATAATAGCCATTACTGACAAGATAGTGAAGCAATGCAACACTGTCGGCTCCACCACTTATGGCAACAAGAACACCTCTGCTCTTATCAATTACTCTTGTCTGTTCCATAGTAGATTTCTGGTTATTCGTAGGCTACGTGGGTAAGCACACGTCTATAGACAGAGAATATCTTGCTCTTGCTCACAAAACCCACATATCTATTATTGTCGATTACAGGAAGATTCCATGCCTGTGTTCGTTCAAACTTATCCATCACACTCTCCATCGACTCATCTTTAGAAATGAAGTCGGGAGGTATCATCATCACGTCGCGCACCGTCATCGTTGAATAACGATCGCGGTCGAACATTATCTTGCGTATATCGTTGAGTAGTACCACGCCAATCATCTCTTCTCTGTCGTTGACTACAGGGAAAAGATTACGTTCTGACTTTGATATAACCTGTACAAGACTACCAAACGAGTCACTAGCATGAACAACGGTGAAATCGGTTTCTATAACACGGTCAAGGTGCATAAGCGTAAGCACAGTTTTGTCGCGTTCGTGTGTAAGAAGTTCACCCTTCTCTGCCAATGGCTTGGTATAGATACTATGCTTCTCAAACAATCCTATTGTAAGATAGGATACCGTAGCCGTAAGCATCAACGGAAGAAGGAGCTGATAGCCGTTGGTTATCTCTGCAATAAGGAAGATAGATGTAAGAGGAGCATGCATCACACCCGACATCACACCAGCCATACCCACAAGAGTAAAGTTGGTCTGTGGCAGATAAGGCAGTCCGATAGAGTTGTTGAGCAACGAGAAGAAATATCCGGCCACACCACCGAGCATAAGTGACGGAGCGAAGGTACCGCCCACACCACCAGATGTTGTAGTGAGTGATGTCGCGATTATCTTGAAAGCCATCACACCTGCAGCAAACAGAAGCATTGTCATGCTACCATTGCCAAACGCTGAAAATGGAGAGCCAGCAATAAAATCATGTCCCTGATTGTTCAGCAACTGACCTATTGTAGAATAACCCTCACCATAGAGAGGAGGGAAGAGGAACACCAACAGACCGATGACAACACTACCGAATATCCATTTCACGTATGGATTCTTTATCTGCCCCATCTTCTTCTCACAAAACCATGTGCCACGAGTGAAGATAAGCGATACCAGTCCGGTGAATATGCCAAGCATGATATAGAAAGGCATGTTGCGCAGCTTGAACGGCATTATGGCAAGAAGACCAAACTCAGCTTCAGAACCTAAGAAATAGAAGGTTATTGAAGTGGCCGTCACCGCCGATACTAGCAAAGGAATAATCGATGCCAGAGTAAGGTTGAGCATAAGGATCTCCAAGGTAAAGATCATACCTGCAATAGGAGCCTTAAAAGCGCCACCAATACCACCTGCAGCACCGCAGGCGACAAGAAGAGTAATGGTCTTGTAGTCCATCTTGAACAGCTTGCCGATGTTAGAACCTATACCTGCACCCGTAAGCGCAATAGGAGCCTCTGCACCGACAGAACCGCCAAAACCGATGGTAAATGAGGAAGCGATAACCGAAGAATAAGCATGATGCCTCTTTATGTTACTATCGTTCTTTGAAATAGCATATAGGATTTTTGTGATGCCATGCCCCAGATTATCCTTTACAATGTATCTCACATAGAGCATAGTGATAAGGATACCGACTGCCGGGCTGGCAAGGAGAAGGAGGTTGTATGAATTGTCCGCAAAATTGTCGACAACAAACATCTTGACGAAAGAGATGGTGTGCTTCAGCGCCACTGCAGCCAGACCGCTTAATATGCCGACCAAGAAGCTCAATATGATAACGAAATAACGTTGTCCTATGAGATTAATTTGCCATCGACCGTAGCGATATGAGACACCTTTGAGTATATTGTCTAACCAATTCATTAGTACAAATTTATCTATAACTACGCAAAAACAACAAATATGATTGTTAAAGAATGAAAAAAGCCGCTATCCGATTTACGGACAGCGGCTCCATATTTATAGTGTTTCAACTATTTCTTTTCCTTAGCGGAAGAAGTCTGTGGCTTAGCTATCGACTGGCGCATAGCAGTATCAGCCTCCATATTCTTATAGCGGACATAGTCCATTATACCGAGGTTGCCGTTACGGAAAGCCTCTGCCATTGCGCGTGGCACTTCAGCCTCTGCCTCGATAACCTTAGCGCGAGCCTCCTGAGCCTTAGCCTTCATCTCCTGTTCGAGAGCCACGGCCATTGCACGACGCTCCTCGGCCTTAGCCTGAGCGATATTCTTGTCGGCCTCTGCCTGGTCGATCTGGAGTCCGGCACCGATATTCTTACCTATGTCGATATCTGCGATGTCGATAGACAAGATCTCGAATGCTGTACCAGCATCAAGACCCTTCTCAAGAACGACCTTAGATATACTGTCAGGATTTTCAAGCACTGTCTTATGTGAATCAGAGGAACCGATAGACGAAACGATACCCTCGCCTACACGAGCTAGAACTGTCTCTTCACCTGCACCACCGACGAGCTGCTTGATGTTTGCACGAACTGTCACACGAGCCTTAGCGATAAGCTGAATACCATCCTTTGCCACAGCTGTCACAGGAGGAGTATCGATAACCTTAGGGTTAACCGACATCTGCACAGCCTGGAACACGTCACGACCAGCGAGGTCGATTGCTGTTGCCATCTGGAACGAGAGGTTGATATTAGCCTTATTTGCAGAAACAAGTGCATGAACCACATTGCGCACATGACCACCTGCCAAGAAGTGTGCCTCAAGCTCATCGCGGCGTATCTGAGTGATACCAGCCTTGTGAGCCTCGATCATAGCCTGAACAATAATACTTGGAGGAACTTTACGGATACGCATCAGCATGAGCTGAAGCAATGATACGTGGACACCCGACACAATAGCCGAGAACCACAGTACAATCGGAACATAGTAAAAGAATACTATTGCAAATATTACTATGCCCACTGCCATTAACATTATTGGTAATTCCATATTTAATCGGTTTAAATATAGTGCTAAGATAACAAACGGGAAGCTAAAATACAAGTTTTACTCCGCCTTTTGAGCTACCGACAGCTTCACCTGCTGACCATTGAGGAATGAAACGATAAACGCTCCGCTGAAACCCGACACGCTCTTCAGCGCGGCCTGAGCCTCAGTATATGTAGCGTATGCACCTCCATAGTATTTCGTGAGGCCCTTTTCTGGTATTTCAACGGTAGTCACTTCGCTGAACACCGAAAGCTTTGCTGCATCAGGCTTATTGCGGAACACGCCAAGCTGTATTCTATACACTGGCTTTGATGCGCCATAAGGCGACACTGTTGCGTCAGACACTGCGACAGCCGCCTTTACGGGTTCTTCTGCCTTCACCTCTTTCACTTCAGCTACTGGTGCAGGAGCGGGCTCTTCTGCCTTCTTAACTGGCTGAACAGCTGGCGCTACAGTCTCCTCCTTGTCAACTATCTCCTCTATCTGCTTTTCTGATGCCGCGTCGATAGTAAACACAGTATCACCTCGTTTTGCCGTTGTCTCATCAATAGCATTGAAAGAGGCAACAACCGACATCGGTTCTGACGAAGTAACCTTATTAGGAAGAGGGAACGAGCCGTCAACATGTGAAGCATAGCGAGTCATAGCCTCCGTATAGCTGTTCATACCTCGTTTCTTCATCACCGAAGCGTTATGCATGGCTTCAAGACCATTTTCAAGACGCACATTCTCAACAAGGTTGAAATCACGCACAGCAGATTTTCTAAGAACGGTTATCTCGGTAAAATCAATGTTCGGTTCCTTATCTATGGCAGCAAGGTAACGGTCGTCAAAGATATCGAACTTCTGGTCGAATGCCTTAGAATAGAGCATCACCGATGCCTGCGATATGAATGTAGCCTGCTCATCATCCTCAATTCTCGACACCTCGAGAGCCAACAGTCCTGCCCATATATACAAGCTATCAGCCTCCTGCAAGTCTTCTATCTCATCATCGCTAAACACAGCCTTGTATAGACCTTCATTCTTCGCCCTTATCTCTTCAAAAGGGACATTAGAATACATCTCAAACTTTGACGGATCTAATATCTCATCCCAGTTGAACACAGGAGCATTGTGCTTAAGGTCAACCTGAGAAAGAGACATATATTTGCCACTGGCAACGAGATCGCTTATGCAAGTATTCTCTGCCCTGCGCACCCTGTCGTAGCGCAACTCGAGGTCGTCCTCCATATTATAGACCACCCTCTCTATCTTGAGAACATCGGCTATGATGTCGTTACGCTGGTCGTCGGTCTTAACTCTCTGAAACTCCTTTCTGAGAGAAGCCATCTTTTCTGCGAGGCTATCCTTCTGATGTTCTATAGCCAATGCCGCATGATACATCTTTCTCGCCTCTTCGCTGCGGAAATGCTCCCACTGAGTGTATTTGAGTGAGTCGTTGACCTGAAATTCAAACTTCTTCTCTTCGCGTGTAACACTGAATGTTGACTTGTTGACGCCTGCCGCTGTCACATTATCACGCAAACGCGCAAGCGACTTATCTATCTTGAGTGAAGCGACCTGACGTATCTCCTCTGTATTCTGCGCGAAACTGCGGATTACAGATTCATCCCAGAGTATCTCATAGACAACCAACGAATCATTTGTCGTCTCTCTGTTCGAAGCGAACCATGCACGCTTGCGGAATTCATCGCCGACAAACAGGTAATCGTCGAATGGCGAGTTGAACGGCACACCCAAGTTCACAGGTTCTGTAAATGTCTTGCTTTCCTGATCGTATGTTGTACGGTAGATATCAAAACCTCCCATACCACCCGGACGGTCAGATGTGAAATACAATGTCGTTCCGTCGGTCATCATAACAGGCATCTGGTCGTTAGCCTCCGACTCCAGACCCGTCAATGCTCCCATCTCACTCCAGCCGTCAAGCAGACGCTCCATCTTGAAGAGCTTTTCCTTGTTGTTAGAGTTGGTCACAGAGAAGAACACCTCATCACCTCGCTCTGTACGATAAAGCACACCGTCCGGGTCGATATCCGACTCAAAGAAACTCTTGTTGCGCTGTATTGTACCAACCTCCTTTGAAGGATTATAAACATTAAGAAGGCTATCAGGAGTGACACGATACTTGTCGATGACCCTCACCTGGAATATCTTGCTAGCCAAAGGTATAGAGTTCTGGCACTGTGTACGATATGTATTTGCAAGTGCTATCAGCTTATCAGATTTTGCTGTCTTGAGGAACTTATCGAACGAGACCGTAGCCTGCTCATATTCATACTGCAACTGATAAGCACGACCGAGATAAAAATGCGAATTGGCAACAAAACCCTTTACCTGAGAGAACTTCAAACGGCGAATGCCTTCAGAAACGTTCTTGTTGAGCATCACATACGACGCTCCAAGATAATAATTAGTCTTTGCATCTCGTTCGTTTGACGTAATGACCGACTCTAACGCCTGAGCGCACTCTTCATACTGTCCCTTGTCGAATAACGAAATGGCGGGTTTGATGTTAGCTTGTGAAAAAACAATTGTTGTCTGTAGCAATGCAGCTATTACAGCTGCCACGTTCAGAATATTGCGTATCATCTGTTTATGCTGTTTTAATCACTACAAAGATAGACACAACAATCTAAAATAGCACAAAAAATCTCAACTAAATGACAATTATAGCTTTCCGAAGGAAGTCTTGCGACCGGCTACGGCCATGCATTCCATCTCTATAAGCCATCCCGGACGGCAAACAGGAGCCAAGGTGATGACTAGCGGCATTTCAGGAAATCTCTGCTTAAAAACACGGCTGACCACACCGTAGTCGGCGACATCTCTCAGATAGACCACGATGTGGGCCACATCAGAGAAATCGGCACCTGCCTCAGTCAAGAGTGCTTTGACATTGAGCAACATCCTGTCGGTCTGAGCAACGATATCACCCTCTGCGACGACATTGCCTTTGTTGTCGATGCTTGCTGTGCCACTCACATAAACCTGGCGTCTGTCGGCATAGTCAACATACGTACCACGCTCAAATGTAACTCCATAATCACTGGTGCGGTTCATATTGTCAGCGGCATAAAGAAAACCCATCTGGTTCTCCTGCAAGCCACCTACACTATATGCGTCGAGTATCGAAGTGACCTCCTTCTGCGCATGACGGCCACCGATGCCTGTACTTGAAATATAATGAGTATCTACGGTAAGATTGTTCTCGTTGAAGTTATCCCTGCGAGCCTTAACAACAGCAGCATAGTTGACATCTATGTTCTGCACATAAAACCACGTGCGTATGCAGTTGTCTGCGATATTCAGCCCCTTTGAGGCGAGCATATTCTCCAGATAAGTCAACTGAGAATGGGTCTCCGCAAGAGTATCCACAAGCGGACTGCATACATTGGCCGACCAGAGATGTGTGAACTGGCCCTTCTTCACCTGTACAGTAAAATCGTCAACACGCTCTACGTCAACATTCTGCATCATATAGACCACGGCCGACAACTTAGTGCCATTCAGTGGAGGTTGCTGTACATACGCCACTGCGCAAGTACCAACCACCTTGGATATCTCCGCCATAGCCATCTGCGACTGATTAGCGGCATCACTGAGAAGCAGGCGAACCATAACCGCCTTGTAGCACTCCTTTGTATTGTCGGCTATGAGCTGCTTCAACGCTCCAGACACAGCAGACAACTGCTGAGAGAACGACAAGATAGGATCAGATATGTTTATTATTGAATGCATCTCGCCATCAGCATTGGCCGAGACGAATTTGGCGCTCTTTACTTCCGCTTGACTATATGTGTTTCTAGAATACTGCATCATCATCTTTTCATAAGCCTGCCCACCTCAAACACTCAATGACAACAAGCTATACATAACGGCGGCAAAGATACTAATTATCAACAAGCCACACAAACCTGACAAGACGCTTTTGTGGTACATTTCGACTACAGAATAGCTGTTAAGTTATGCTAATTGAATCAGCAGGACATAATAACTACTCTTTTTTTCATTATCTTCGTGCAACAAACAAGAACCCCACTTATGAGAGCCAACGGCAATGACATCAATGACTCAGGGAAACGTATATTGATAATATATACGGGTGGCACCATCGGCATGATCGAGAACCAGCACACTGGAGCACTTGAGAACTTCAACTGGGACCGTTTCCATACCCTTGTGCCAGAACTCAACAGATTCAGCTTCCCCATTGACGCTGTGACATTCGAACCTCCTATTGACTCGAGCGATATGGAGCCAAGAGACTGGGTACACCTCTGCCATATCATTGCCGACAACTACGACAAATACACGGGATTTGTCATTCTGCACGGCACAGACACCATGGCCTATACAGCGTCTGCCCTCAGCTTCATGCTAGAAAACCTCGGCAAGCCTGTTATCATCACCGGCTCACAGCTCCCTATTGGTAAGCTTCGTACCGATGGCAAAGAGAACCTCATCACATCGATAGAGATTGCGGCCCAGACGGAGCCCGACGGATCGGCGACAGTGCCTGAGGTAGGCATCTTCTTCAAAGACCACCTGTTGAGGGGCAACAGGACAACAAAGATAAGCGCCGAGGGCTTCAACGCCTTCCGTTCGTTCAACGAGGCACCGCTCGCTGTTGCGGGGATCAACATAGAATACAACAGAAGCATCATCCGACGACCAGACCCGAACAAACCATTCAAGCCACATTTCCTCATCGACTCCAACGTTGTCATTCTGACACTTTTCCCTGGCATACGACGCGACGTAGTAGAAAACATCTGTGCTCTGCCTGCTCTGAGAGCGGTAATACTCAAGACATACGGATCGGGCAATGCTCCACAGACACAGTGGTTCTTCGACCTTCTGAAATCAATGAACGACAGAGGAGTGGTGATAATGAACATATCACAGTGTAGCTATGGAACAGTAGAGATGGGACGTTACAAGACGAGTCTACAACTGATAGAGGCCGGAGTGCTCAATGGATACGACATGACAATAGAATGTGTAGTAACCAAGCTCATGGTTCTATTGGGTCATCAGAGGACCAAAGAAGAGATAACTCAGAGAATGAAGAACAGTATCTGCGGCGAAGTCAACATCAACGACATCGACACCTAGCAACACATAAAACTCCCCACAGGACACATTGGGGAATTATGGTTGAACTACGATCGAACTATAGACGCACATAAGCATAAGACATCATAAAAAAGGAAAGGCGACCTCATAACGAGATCGCCTTAATTTATATCATGTGGATTAATTACAATGCTCCAACAAAAATCACAGCACACAAAAGAATCACCACATAAAGGCAGAGCACCACGATAGTAAGGACACCCATATACTTCAAAAGCGACTTGAAGTTCTCTGCAGCACTCTCCAATGCATTCTGGCTATCACTGTTGATCGCCTCACGTATATTAGATACAAGAGAGAACGACTTGATCAGTGGATATGCGTAGATGCCAGCTGCAATCATGTACGTAACTAACAAGAGAAGCCCTTGATGTGCGCCGCTCACAGCCATGAACAATCCAAAAATCACAACAAGTGCGACTCCTACTGCTGCTACAATGTTAAGGAATTTGAGCCACTTAGTCGCTGTCAAGAGATTTTCAGCAATACTGTTTGTCATCTTTAAGTTTTCCATAGAGTTTCTATTTAATTGTTAATATATAACAAATATATAACATTAGTCTTGAAAACGCAAAACAATATCGCCATTATTTGAACCTCATTCCCAACCAGTGTGCAAATCGAAGGTTAAATACAATAAAGACCACACCGACCACAGTGTATAGCACGAAATCCACAAAGTCGCTTGCATTATATATGTGATATACCATTATGCTGAAGAAAGGGAACAGCACAGCCGAAGTCACGAGGCCAGGCACATAGCCCATCACCATCACCGCCTGTATGATATGAAGGACCAGATGTATAGTGAACGCAATAGTGACAGACATCCACATCCACTCCGCCCACTCTCCGCCGGCGAAGACATAAGCGGTGACAAGTGCCAACACGACAAATTCTTCGAAAGCTGCGATTGAGAACACCCTTGTATTGAGCTGAAGATGATATGTGAAGATCTTCTCGAATCGTGGGAAACGCTTCTTAAGACTATCCACGTGCGACGTCATCCACTTATGTTGAGTCAGAATCTCCTCAATCTCATGGAAGAAGAACGCCAACAGAAAGGGCATGACAAAATATAGAACAGACAGTGCGTTCATGGCAAAACATTTATGTGAGGTTATAATGCTTGACAGCATCTGACTGTTATTACGACAGAAATTCATTATTTGTTGTATTATTAAGTATATTTAAGCAAACACACCTATATTGGCAGAGAATACATGTGTGACATCTATGTGTTATGGGCAATCCGTCACACTTTATCCTTGGATTATATGATGGCTCGCCGATAAATATGCGACATCAATAACCAATAAAACAAATCGTCATGAATAGAAGACAAACACTAATAGCAATCGACATCATCATCGGCATCGTACTTGCCACTGTCCTTGCTCTTATTATCTGGTAATTCCCTTCTCTCGATGAGAGGATACCGGCTCACTTTGACCTCGACGGACATGAAACAAAAAGGCCTGACATCTTTTGACGTCAGGCCTTAGCTTTATGCTGTTACCCTATGATTAGATAGCGAATGGGTTTTCGCCTGGGTAGAGCTGACCAGCTGGAAGAGGTGTGTTGATATCCTCTACGCCGAGCATCTTGAGAGCCTCGAAGAGGACCTTGCCGCAGTGCTCGAATGCGTATGCTCCGTGGTGTGGGAAGCGCTTGCCAACCAATACGTGACGGTAGAAGCGAGCGAAACCAGGGATAGCGTGGATACCGATGCCACCGAATGAGCAAGGATCAACATCAAGGAATTCACCCTGAGCGATGTAAGATACGAGCTTAGCGTCAGAGTTCGACTGGATACGGAACATTGTTGACTTGCCAGGCATGATCTGACCCTCGAGAGTACCCTTAGTGATATCTGGGCTCATGAGACGAGCCTGGATGAGCTGATACTTGATTTCGCAGCTCTTCATGCACTGTGAGCATGTGTTACCGCAGTGGAAGCCCATGTAGAGGTCCTTCAAGTCAGCACCTGCGAGGCTTGCACCAGCAGGGATAACGTCAGCAGGAACCGAGTTGTTGATGTCGAGGAGTGTAGCAGCCTTTTCAGTTGCGCACTCAGCCATGTACTCAGAGAGAGCACCGTAGAGGTCAACCTCGCATGCTACTGGAATACCACGGCCAGTGAGGCGTGAGTTAACGTAGCAAGGCTCGAATTCGAAGATTGGCTGCCATGCTGGCCAGCACTTGTTGGCAAATACAGCAAACTTAGAGCCACCCTTCTGGTTCTCGTACCAATCCATGAGAGTAACCTCGAGCTGAGCCATCTTGTTGATGATCTCTGGGTACTTGTTGCCCTTACCGAGTTCCTTCTCCATATCCTTAGCTACAGCTGCAATCTCAGCAGTCTTGCCAGGCTTAGCAGTGATCTCGTCGAATGCCTTCTTGAGGTCGAGCTCAGAGTTCTCCTGAACTTCGATTCCGAGGTCGTACATAGGCTGGATAGGAGCGTTGCAAGCGAGGAAGTCCCAAGGACGTGGACCGAAGCCGATAACCTTGAGGTTGCGTACGCCGTTAACAACGCGAGCGATGTTACGGAAATCAGCGAGTTCCTTAACGCCCTCAGCAGGAGTTACGTTAGGATACTCAGGAATATATACCTTAAGGCGACGGAGACCTACGCTGTAAGAGAAGTTGAGCACGCCGCAGAGAGCGTCACCACGATCGTTAGCAAGATTAGCCTTGCCCTCTTCCTTAGCAGCGAGTACCATAGCTGGGCCACCGAACTTCTGTACGAAGAGTGTTGTAGGACCCTCTGGACCGAAGTTGCCGAGGAACATACATACAGCATTGATACCATTAGCCTTAGCCCAGTCAAGAGCCTTGTATGTGTCAACGTCGTTCTCAATTACTACTGGGCAGTCATATACCTCTGGAAGGCCTGCCTTCTTTACTTCTGCCATAAGAGCAGCAAGACGGCTCTTTGTAAGCTCAATTGGGAAGCAGTCGCGGCTAACGCCTACGATACCAAGCTTCACGATAGGTTGATTAATCATCTTAGTATTCTTTAGTATTATTGTTATTTGTTTTCAATTCTGCCTTGTTGGAAAGGGTTGCTTAATATCTTCTGACAATTAGAGCTCATACAATGACATAAGTATTATTATGTCTTTAGTTGCCAAACGACGCGACAAAGATAAATACATTATTGAGAAAAACAAGCATTACATCCAACTATCTGTGGAAATTTGATTCCGAATCTTCGCTGGCTCTCTTCGTCACTCGCCTGAAGCGTGAACCTGTCTCTCTCGCCTCTCTGCGCTTCGCTGGTTCTGACTGGCATCACTGATATATGCGATTCGTGCCTGACTTGCCTGTCTGTAAGCCAATATACCCTCTTCCTTTAATATATTAATGTAGGTTGACGAGACGATAGCGAGACGATAGCGAGAGGATAGCGAGAGGATAACGATAGGATAAAGTCTACTTCCCGTTCTCCTGATCGTAAGTTGATGACCGTAACCTGCTTCCCGATTGTTACTGTGCATATCCGTTGTAATGATCCGTCTCTCCTCATGTTTGCCCTGTCATGGTTCTGGGAGGCGGCGCATTATATTTTTTTATGTTGTTATTGATTTATTTTTGACGTATCTTTGTCTTGACAATAGACAACAAATACATGTGATTATGGCAATAGATTTTTCAAAGGTTCCTTCACCATGCTATGTGCTTGATGGTGACTTGCTTCGTGACAATCTGCGACTTATAAGCAGGGTGCGTCATGAGTCGGGTGCAGAGATAATATTGGCATTCAAGGCGTTTGCCATGTGGAGCGCTTTCCCTATCGTGCGTGAATTTAATTTCCGCTCTACTGCTAGTTCTCTTTCCGAGGCTCGTCTAGCCTTTGAAGAGCTTGGTGGCTTTGCCCACACATTCTCGCCAGCCTACACAGAGAGTGAGTTCAAGACCATCATGGAATGCAGCAGCCATATCACTTTCAACTCGCTCACTCAGTATGAACGTTTCCATGGTCAGATAGCTCTGGCCGATCATCCTATATCGCTCGGCTTGAGGGTCAACCCTGAGTTTAGTGTAGTCGAGACCGACCTCTATAACCCATGTACTCCGGGCTCTCGCCTAGGCATCATGGCTGACCAGCTCCCTGCTAACCTCCCGTCTGACGTTGAGGGGCTTCATGTCCACTGCCTCTGCGAATCGACTGCCGATGACCTTGAAGGTCTCATGGCTCGTATGGGTGAGAAGTTCGGCCACTGGATCAAGCAGGTGAAGTGGGTCAACTTTGGCGGCGGACATCTCATGACTCGTCAGGGCTATGATGTCGAGAAGCTCATACGCATCATCAAGGACTTCAGGGAGAAATGGGGCGTCGAGGTTATCCTTGAGCCTGGTTCCGCTTTCGGATGGGAGACAGGCGTCCTCGTAAGCGACGTTGTTGACATCGTGGAGAACTGTGGTGTGAAAACAGCCATACTCAATGTCTCTTTCGCTTGCCATATGCCAGACTGTCTTGAGATGCCATACAAGCCTCACATTCGCGGAGCACACCACGAACCAGTTGAGGGACTGCCGACATACCGCATGGGTGGCAACAGCTGCCTCTCGGGCGACTACGTAGGCGACTGGTCGTTTGACGAACCTCTTAAGATTGGCGACAAGATAATCTTCGAAGATATGATTCACTACACCATAGTGAAGACTACCATGTTCAATGGTGTCACTCATCCGTCGCTCGCCATCTCCGACCAGAAGCATGGTCTGCGTGTAGTACGTAAATTTGGCTACGAAGACTATAAGTCGCGCATGGGATAGCCATATCTCATTCTCCTGACTACCCATATGACCCCTCAATCATCCTTCCACGCCATTATTTCTTGCATAGTATTGAATCATCCTGTATGAAAGCTGATGCTTGCCATTTGCTTGTCTGACAGTAACAATATATTTATGTATAACAATCGTATTACTCCTGCTCATATCTCTTCTCTTAAAGAGAACGAGATCTTTGTCTTCGGCTCTAACCTTCAAGGTAGACACGGTGGCGGTGCTGCCCATGCAGCTCATATCTATTTCGGTGCTGTGTGGGGTCAGGGCGTAGGCCTCCAGGGGCAGTCCTACGCTATCCCTACTATGCAGGGCGGTCCTGAGACCATCAAGCCTTATGTCGATGAGTTCATCGCCTTTGCTAAGCAACACTCCGACCTCATCTTCTATGTGACCCCAATAGGTTGCGGCATCGCAGGTTTCGTCCCATCAGATATTGCTCCACTCTTTGCCGAGGCAAAGGATGTTGAAAACATCTTCCTCCCTAATTCCTTTTGGGATATCTTAGGCTGAAATCGCCACTACTACTTATGTGTTAGACGTAAAATACCTAAAAGTAAGTATAGTGCAGGTCCGTTGTGGCTCTTATCTTTGTGATGTCATTATAATTGACTGTTTTGCACATAAAAAGAGAACACTAATAACCAGAGAACACAATGAAGAAGATGAAGTTGTATGAGGCTGACGATATGATGATATCGCTCATTCGTGACAACTATAACGTGTTGCAGAGCCTTGGCGCTTTCGGTATAAGTCTTGGCTTTGGCGACAAGACAGTACGTGAGGTGTGTGAATCTCAAGGTGTAGACACCTACACATTCCTGGCTGTTGTCAATCTAGCGCTTAACGACCATCATAATCCCGATGATGTCTCGCGTCTGTCGGTTTCTACGCTTCTCAAATACCTTCGTGCGTCACACGACTATTACCTCGGTTTCCAGCTGCCTTTTATCCGCAAAGAACTCTCTGAGGCGCTCAATGATGGTGGCAATCTCGCTTCGCTCATCATGAAGCTCTACGATGAATATGCCCGCTCTATTCATCAACACATGAAGTATGAAGAGAAGCATCTCTTCCCCTACGTTGAGTCTCTGCTCAAGGGCGACCTTAATGGTGATTATGACGCTGAGACGTTTTCGAAGCATCATGGTGATACCAGCGAGAAACTCAAGGAACTTAAACAGATCATCATCAAGTATCTCCCGCCCGACGGATTGCACAACAACAAGCTGACCGCTACGCTCTATGATATATACAACAACGAGGAGTGGCTCATGCTTCATTCGGAGGTGGAAGATGAGATATTTGTGCCTGCCATACAGCACTTGGAACGTTGCTTGCGCAACAATGAGGTCACTCATAAGTTGACGACTATGATATCTCAGACTCCCGATGCTGGCAACGCGCTCTCCGAGCGTGAGAAGGATGTCATCATTTGTCTTGTGCAAGGCATGTCGAACAAGGAGATAGCCGACAGGCTGTGCATCTCGACAAATACGGTGATGACTCACCGTCGCAACATTGCCCAGAAGTTGCAGATCCACTCACCGGCAGGTCTTACTGTCTATGCTATAGTAAACGGATTGGTTGACATATCGAGTGTAAAGCTCTAGAATGATTTTGGGTAAATATACACCCTACACCCGGCAGACTGTGAGGTTCTGCCGGGATTTTTTTGTCTGTACCCGTTACACTTGTCTATTCGTCATGACATCCTTTTTACCTAAAAGTGAGTATGGCACACCTTTCTGATGATCTCTAACTTTGCAATGTCAAACAAGACATAACAGATTAAGAGATGAAGAGCATATCCAGAAATGTAATGTTGACCGCAATGTGCATGATGCTTGCGGTTGTATCTTATGGACAGGAAGAGGCTGATGCACATACGGGTGCTACAGAGATAATCGACGGTCATACTGGGGCTACACACAAGTCCGATCATAGCGTGCTGAAAAACATTGCAAGCCGTTTGAGTATTGGCGGCTATGGCGAGGCTGTCATGACACGCAACTTCTACAGTGACCATTTCAATAGATATAAATATCCTGAACAGCATAAGGACGATGATAGTCATGGTCAGTTTGATCTGCCTCATGTTGTTGTCAACCTTGGCTATGACTTCGGTCGTGGTTGGACAATGGGTATGGAGATTGAGTTTGAGCATGGCGGTACCGAGAGTGCCGTTGAGGTGGATGCCGACGAGAGTGGTGAATATGAGGCCGAGACAGAGAAGGGAGGTGAAGTAGCTCTTGAGCAGTTCTGGATAGAGAAATGCTGGAACCGTGCTCTCAACCTCAGAGCCGGCGAGATAATAGTGCCAATAGGCGGAACTAACTCTCATCACATGCCTACTGAGTTTTTTACTTGCTACCGACCTGAGGGTGAGGCTAATCTGTTCCCTTGCACATGGCATCAGACAGGTCTGTCGCTCTGGGGCAAGGCCGGTGTATGGCGTTATGAGGCGTTGTTTCTTCCTGGCTTGGATGCAGAGCGATTTGGCTCCGACTGTTTCGTGCACTATGGCGCTACTAGCTGCTACGAATTTAAGATAGCTAATGTCTATGCCGGGGCTTTACGCCTTGACAACTATTGCGTTCCTGGCCTCCGCATGGGTTTAAGTGCCTATATGGGCAATTCGTTCAAGAACAAGTTGAGAGCTGCTGGGGCCAAATATGACGATGTGAAGGGCACCCTGAAGATTGCAGCGTTCGACTTCGCTTATGAAGGACATAACATTGTGGCACGAGGCAATGTCGATATAGCTTCGTTGAGTGACGCGCAGGAGATAACGACATACAACAACAGCTATCCTAAGCATTCGGGTCAAGACGGCTCGCCATCCAAGCATCAGCCTATAGGCGAAAAAGCTTTGGCATGGGGTGCAGAAGTAGGCTATGACCTGTTGGGACTCTCTACATCTCTGTCGCAAGAAGGCAGGCGACTGCTGCTATTCGGCAGATATGAATACTATAACCCAATGTTCGAAGGAACGCACAAGGAGGGTTACAAGTGGTGTGAGAAGAAAAGAATAGCTGTTGGTGTGAATTATATGCCGATGAGTGGAATCGTGGTCAAAGCCGAGTTCTCAAAGAGAATGCTCGACTCAGCATACAACGATGAACCTAGTATATCGATGAGCATAGCATACAGTTTATAGGAAATAATAATCAAATAATAATAACGCAATGAAAATGAATGTAAAGATGTTGCTTGCAATAGCAATGATGGCAACAGTGTCGGGCATGTTTGTGGCATGTGATGATGACGATCCAAAGAAAGAGATTGAAGAGACTGCTCAGGAGATAGCACTTTCTCCTGTCAACAAGCAGTATGTTGAGAGCGTCGTAGTACCTACATATGCCGGCCTTGCTGATGCAGCAGAAACACTCGTATCTTCGCTCGAGAAGTTTGGCGAAAGCAAGGCCCAGGGCGATCTCGACAAGGCAGGTGAGGCTTGGAAAGAGGCACGTAAATACTGGGAGTGGTCAGAGGCCTTCCTCTTCGGTGCTGCTTCGGGCTATTCTATCGACCCTCACATCGATACATGGCCTTTCGACCGTTCCGCGTTCGACAAATATATGTCGAAGTATAATCCATCAGAAGATGACGATGATGCAGCTACTTTGTCGGAGGCCATCGCTACAGGTCAGAACCTTACAGGTTTCCACGCAGTGGAATATCTTATCTTCAGAGACGGCAAGGTGCGTGCTGCATCCGATCTCACTGCTAATGAGACATGGTTCGCTATAGAGGCATCCAACGACCTATACCTCAACTCTTGCAAGCTACTTGTAGCATGGAAAGGCGAAGTGAGCAAAGATCGTCAGGAGATGCTCGATGAGGCAGAGTTTGAGGCCGACAATTTTGGCGAGGAGTTCATCAATGCAGGTCAGGCAGGCTCACGTTGGAAGTCGGCCACTCTAGCAGCAGTGCAGATCATTGAGGGCTGTCAAGATATCGTCGATGAGGTTGCTGCCGGCAAGATTGGTGCTGCTTATACTGGTGAGGACGTGAACTACATCGAGAGCCCTCATGCACACAACTCTATAACAGACTTCTACGATAATGTGATGAGCTGCAAGCACGCCTTGTATGGCTCTATGGGTGATATCAAGGAGGCTGCTACCGGTTCGTTGCTAGCTTACACTGCAATCACTCATTCTGAAAAGACTGCGGCTGTTGTCAAGGCATTGGAGAAGGCCCTCGACGAGATCGACGGTCCTGTCAATGGTATGAAACGTCCGTTCGTTAATAACTATACAGATGCATCATGCGGCGAGGCAATTGAGGCTCTCGAAGCTCTTGATGCTGCTCTTGATGAACTGAAGAATGCTCTTGTTGAATAGAGTTTATAACTAATTGTGTATATAGTTTTTTTTGCAACACCAAGTGCCTGTGAATGGCATTTGGTGCTTGCGATTTAATGACAAATTGAACGAAATGAACAATAGAATGTTTACCGCGATGATGTTTATCGCGTCGATGTTAACCTGTGGTTGTGAAGATGACAAGAAGGAGATAATAGAGGAGGAGAAACCTTACGAATCGGAATCGCTTGTCTATGACGAGGAGGTGTATGCAGGTGGTAAGTTGGGTACTGTGTTCAACGCTACAGCCTACGCCTTTCAGCAGCCTACTCCAGCTTGCGAACAGTCCGGCATGTCGCAGGCATTCAAGCTTGGCGAATATTTCTTCGAGCGAGACTTCACCCAGGATCCTGAGAGTGCTTTCAAGGGGTTGGGGCCGCTCATGGTGCGCAACGGCTGTCTCTATTGCCATCCTAGCTACGGACATGGCAAGCGTCAGACACGCTATAAGGCTACCGACATGGGCAACGGCTATCTGCTTGTGCTCTATGACAAGGAGACAAATGGCTATCTGACATCGCAGACAGGTATGCCTCAGACGCTGGCAGTGGCTCCTTTCAAGGCACCTATCGATGAAGACCAGATAAAGATCGACTGGCTCAACTATACCGATGAATGGGGCAACAAGTTTGATGATGGTGAGACATATAGCCTCATCTATCCTGAGGTCACTATCCCAGCTTCGGCCTTCGCTTACGGACTTATCAAGTCAGCTCGCGGTGATCTCGACATATCTGAGGTAGGCATCCGTCTCGAATCGACTATCGGAGTCTATGGCACTGGTCTCCTCGATGCTATACCCGAAGATTCTATCATAGCACAGTACAAGAACTATGAGACGCGTGGCATTGAGCTCAACCCTGCTGTGTGGGCCGATGGGCAGCCCGTATATTACGCTAACGGTATCGACAAGAAACCGTATGTGCGCCGTTATACCTACGCATTGAGCCGTGGCCCTGTGCTCGATGGTCCAGGTTCTAATGCAATATGGAACATCACCAATGTGACGCGCTCCGACCGTAAATATCACTATATGACAGCCGCGTATGCCGAGGCAGCCTCTAAAGATCCAGAGGTGCAGGAAGCATTCTACGACTATTTTCCCAATGAGAAGACCGACAAGGGTGTGGAGTACGACATCTATCGCTATCTGACAGGTAAGGAAGATGGCCAGAATGTAGCTGAGGCAGAGATGAGTGATGCCGACTACAAGAACTTCATGATATGGCATCGCGGCCTTGCTGTACCTGCTGCTCGCGACCTCGATGATCCGACCGTTCAGAAAGGTCACGACATTTTCCGTCAGATAGGTTGTGCTTCGTGCCATCGTCCTTCGTGGACCACCGGTGATGACCACATACAAGATCCTAATGGAATGTTCTCAGATAATGATATGCCACGTTATCCTAACCAGAAGATATGGCCTTACACCGATATGGTTCAACATCGTCTCGCGATGGTCAATGATATACGCACCGGCTGGTGCCGCACAACGCCTCTTTGGGGCCGTGGGCTATGTAAGCTTGTTGAGAACTCTGAAGATCGCCTTCACGACTGCCGTGCCCGAAACACGCTCGAGGCTATCATGTGGCATGGTAGTGCCGATAGTGATGCTCGCTGGACGGTAGAGCGTTTCCGCAAGCTTTCTAAGGAGGAGAGAGACGCTGTCGTTAAGTTTGTTGAGGCTCTGTAATGTTTTATTGGCGTTTTTATTAATTTAGCAAGAAATAAATATAATCGTCTCTCGATGCTTAAGGTTATTAAGGTAACTGTTGCTGTGGCTTTTGTTGCCGTTGTCGTAGCTATGGGCTGTGCAACGGTGACTGAGCGTATCTATGGTCATACAGAGGTCTATTCTTCATGGTGGTTCGTGGCTCTATGGGCTCTCCTCGCTATTGCTGGCGTAGCATATGTCTTCAAGCAGTCGCTATTCCGTCGTCCTGTGGTGTTCTCGCTCCATGTCGCTCTGGTCACCATCCTAGCCGGTGCATTGGTGTCCTACCTCTTTGGTGAGCAGTCAACCATGCATATCCGAGAAGGTGATGTCAACAGCAGCTTACCTTTCTCAGTCAAGCTCAACGAATTTAAGATAATCAACTATCCTGGCACTATGTCGCCGATGGACTATGTCAGCAACCTAGTCTTCATCGATGCCGACGGCTCTTCGGCCGAGGTCTCTGTCTCTATGAATAATATCGCCGAGCATCACGGCTACCGTTTCTATCAGTCGGCCTACGACTACGATGGCTATGGCACTATACTCTCTGTAAGCCACGACCTCTGGGGCATTGGCATCACCTATGTGGGTTATTTCATGCTCTTTGTCGCCATGGCCCTCTTGCTCGTCCTTCCTGATGAAGGCTTTCGCAAGGCTTTGAGGAATGTGAGGAGAGGAACTGTCACGATAGCTCTGCTTATCGCCACTTGTGGTGAGATGGTCGCTTCGCCGAAGATCTTGCCTCGAAATGTGGCAGAGGAGGTGTGCGACATATATGTCTATTACAACGGACGTATCTGTCCGCTTCAGACAGTTGCCAAAGACTTTACCACGAAACTCTATGGCAAATCGTCGTATGAGGGTTTGAGTGCAGAACAGGTCATGACGGGGTGGTTCTTCTTCCCCACGACATGGACATCGGAGCCTATTTTTAAGACAAAAGGGGGCGACAAGAAATATCTGACTCTAGATGAACTCAATGCACGTAGCAACAGTGCGGCAGACTATGAAAAACTCAATGTCGTGCAGATGCTGCTCAATGGTGAGTTGATGAGAATCTATCCGTATGATGACAATGGTGAATTCCTTTGGCTTAGTCAAGGCGACAATCTGCCTCTTGACATGCCAGAAGACCAGTGGTTCTTTATCAAGAAATCACTCGATTATATGGGTGAGTTGGCTGTGATGAAGGATTACGAAAAGCTGTCGGAGACAGTTGGCAAGATAAAGGTATATCAACAGAAATATGCTGCAGGTGTGTTGCCGTCCGACAGTCGTTTCTATGCCGAGAAGTTCTATAACCGTTTCAACCACACCCGTCCGTTATCGATGGCACTAGCTACGGCCGGTATCCTATCCTTCTTCTTCTTTGTTGTCAGATGGAGCAAGAACAAAGATGTGCCGCGCCTGGTTCGTGCTGCGCTCAATCTCTTTGTGGCTCATGTGGCAGGCTATCTTATCGTGGTCATGACTCTGCGAGGCTATGTGTCAGACCATCTACCTATCACCAATGGTTATGAGACGATGCAGTTCATGTCTCTCGTCGCTTTGATACTCACCTTTGTCCTCCAGCGACGTTTTATTCTCGTATTGCCTTTCGGCATGCTCCTCGCAGGACTCTCGCTCATGGTATCTATGTTTGGCGAGTCGAATCCGCAGATAACCAATCTCATGCCAGTTCTCGCCTCACCTCTCCTCAGCATCCACGTATGTGTCATTATGATTGCCTATTCTCTCCTGGCCTTCATGATGTTCAACGGTGTTACGGCTCTTGTCATGGAATCGTTCGGCAAGTCAGAGCAGAGCCGCATGCTCTATAATGTGAGTCGTCTGCTTATCTATCCAGCTCTCTTCCTCCTCACTGCCGGCATCTTCATAGGTGCCATCTGGGCCAACCAGTCGTGGGGCCGTTATTGGGGGTGGGACCCCAAGGAGGTATGGGCGCTCATCACAATGCTCGTCTATGCTGTCCCTATGCACCTGTCTATAGTACCTTCTCTTAGCAAGCCACGTTCGTTCCATATCTTCACTGTCGTAGCTTTCCTCACCGTCCTCATGACCTATTTCGGTGTGAACTTCCTCCTCGGCGGCATGCACTCGTATGCAATAGCGTAAGTAATTACGAAACACGAAATACGAGTTACGAAATGCGATTAGCGATGTCATTATGGGAGCGGATTTCAAGACTAATTAATCTAAGACAGTGCACGCAGAGACTCTACGGATAGGCATTTTGTGTTGGAGAAATGACATGGGGAACACGTCGGTTGGCGTGTTCCCCATTTTTGTTGCAAGAGTTTGACAAAAATATCACATTTCCCAAACAACTGAACAACATACACTTACTCTCCCAAATCATATAATCATAATTTTATAGCTAAAAATATGCAACAAATCATGATGTTATATAAAACAAAATAAGTAAATTTGCACCGATTTCAATTTACACTACTTTGCTAAGCATCAGTCAAACTCAGACTCAAAGTTTGACACGAACACGTACTGCATTTTACAACTTAATGAAATAAAAAAATGAGAAAATTTAAAACAACTACTTTTGCATTACTTGCTGCATTGTCACTCGTTTCTTGTGACGAAGAAGTTCAGAACTTTGACTTGTCTAGTGAAAACCCTGAGATTAAAGTCACCGAAGGCACATTACACTTCTCTAGCGCAGAAGAATTTTTCAAAGTCAATTCCGACATTGCAAACATGGACGAAGACACACGAAAAAACTGGGAGGAACATATTGGATTCAAATCTTTACATTCCACACTAGCCGAATTGGAAGAGCTATATGAATTCTCTGACACTCTTATATCAATATACCCTCAATATTACACTATAATTGACAGTATAACAACGAGAACTATTCCTCTGTCATATTCTGCAATTGCAGATGCTCAAGGAGTATTTTACGTACAAAACACCATACATAAAGTTGACGGAGACAACATAGCATTCGACTCTAACGGAAACATAGAAACAGTAACTGAATTACTACAACAATCTATTGTAAGCGACGGCAACAATAAAGGAGTCTTTAATTACCAAATGCAATCACATTTAAAGGTCACAAAAATCAATAAAGAGGAAAACATCATAAGTGATGCCGGATATAGTGGAGGCAAAAACACATACAAATGCTTAGCATCATTTAGATTGTACTCACTGCTAATTAATGACAATGGCTACAAAAGATACCAATACGAATGCGAGGGCAAACTAGAAAACCGAAAACATAAGCTCGGGAAATACCGAGAGCACCACGCCACGGGTAGTTCTTTTGAGGACATAGTTTTTGCGTACTCAATAGAAGGCATCCAAAGCAATATATCAAGAAATTTTCCCCAAAAAAAATCTACACATAAAGACGGGCTTGTCACTTATTCTATTATATATAAGATTACAAATCAAACTACAGAGACCCCACTACGAGTATACTTCAATAGTTTAGTAGGGACAGTAAAAACCGACAATGTCCCTTCATTTTGGCTGAGATACTATAGACTATATTAAATCAATAATTCAACAAAACATGAAGACAATTCTGAAGATTTTGGTTGTGTGTGTGATGCTATCACTACATGCCTGTGATGATGACGCTAGCATCAATTACAACAAATATGTTTTCCGTAACGAATGCAGTTCAGACATGACACTGAGCTATGTAAAAACAATAATTTTTAACGGAGAGAAAACCAATGAATACAGGCATACATTCCCAGTCATTCCGCAGCAAAAGGAACTAGTGCAAGTTATGGGGACTGGCAACACAGATGTTCGTTCAGAGACTGGAGAATGGATGCTATGCAGCGATAATTTAAATATATATATAGAACTTGCAGATTCTATAATAAATTGTCCTTATGAATACGACGGAGACATGTCCTTCGAATATGCCCCTTTACTTCTAGTACTTACTTGGGCTTGGCGCGAAGGATCAAACAATCCATACGACTATGAAGAAAAGGCCGACACGGCAATATATACTTACACCTTCACTGACGAGAGGATAGAAAGGCTCGTTGATTACTACATGGATCATGAAGTCTATCCGACCAAGAAATAACCGCTGAGACAGAATATCACATCAAAAGATGAGAAGAGAGAACATCACAAGGGTGATAACATCCTTATTACTGGCGTTTTCATTTATAGGATCCACAGCTCAAACAAGACACACACTTAGCGGACATATATACGACTCAACGACAGGTGAGGCGATCCCCTACGCCACATGCTGGAACGAGAACAACAGCCAGGGAACAACAACAAATGCCTTTGGATATTTCTCTATTCAGAATGAGGGACATACAAAGCTAAGAGTGTCATGCATCGGATATAAAACCGTGGCAATAGATGTGGCGTCGAATAATGACACTACCATCGTCATAAAGCTCGCACCCAAGTCGACCAATCTGCAGGAAGTGGTAGTATCCACCTACATACCGATGCAAGAGCAGGTGCAGATGGGCAAGAACACGGTGCCGACAGCACTTATAAAACAGATGCCATCGTTTGCAGGAGAGCCAGATATTCTCAAATCGATAACATACCTTCCTGGTGTCATCTCGGGCAAAGATGGTTATTCAAACATCTTTGTCAGGGGTGGCGACAGAGGTCAGAACCTTGTTCTCCTTGACGGCATCAAGATATACAACACCAGTCACGCGGGAGGATTCCTCTCCCTTTTCAACAGCGACATAGTGAAACATGTCGATGTATATAAAGGAGGGTTCCCTGCACAATACGGCGGAAGAGCATCGTCTATAGTTGACATTGTGACGAAGGATGGAAACAATGAGCGTTTCTGCGGGAAGGCTAGCATTGGTCTCATTTCGTCAAACATACTTATAGAATCACCTATTGGCAGCAATCTGTCGTTTTATCTAGCCGGGCGCACATCATATTTCGCTCTTTTTTCAGCGAAGCAACGGAAGGACTTCAAAAAGACCGGAACTGGAGAATACTGGAACTATTCATTCTTCGACATCAACAGCCGAATAAAATGGCGTATTAATCCGAACAGCAATCTGTCGTTATCAATCTTCTATGGAGATGACATCTTATCGAGCGCCGATGGTGACAGAAACAAAGATGGCGAGCATCAACTCAGGAAAGACCGATTGCTGATAAACAACAAGGGAATATCATTAACGCACACCCAGAGTTTCAAATCGGTGTTCTGGCGCAACATAGTATCACTATCTCAATACAAGAACGACAACATATACCACTTTGAAGAGATGTATTCAGACACCATATTGACCCGCACCAAAACGATATCATCGATACGAGACCTGTCGGCACAGAGCAGAATAGAGATATCGAGTGGCATAGGGCAGATAAAGACAGGTGTTGAATTCTCGCACTATTATTTCCGCCCGAGCCTCACCCAATCGACCGACATAAGAAGCATATCGGACATAATGAATGACACCATCGTAGGAGACTTGACGCCCATGCGATCATACGAGACGAGTGCATATGTCAATGATGCCATAGAGATAACCGACAGACTTAGCAGTGAAGTAGGTCTGAGATCAACATACTACACTGCCAAAGGCGCCCAATACTGGCGGACAGAGCCACGCATCTCGGCCAGGTATATGTTTTCGGACAACATCTCGTTAAAGGCGAACTACACCATGATGAACCAATACAACCATGTCATACTATCGATGCGAGAAGGAATTGAGAAAGAGATGTGGACGGCCTCGACCCGAAACCTCAAGCCGCAGCATGCCAACCAGGTATCAGCAGGGCTATTTTATGGGAGGGAGGAAAACAAGCTCAACGTATCGGCAGAAGCCTTTTATAAAAAGATGACTAACCTCATCACCTATCGAGCGCCGGTAGATGAATACGATGCGACAGCAAGCATAGAGACAGCCGTAGAGACAGGCGGTACCGGGCGTTGCCATGGCATCGAGACAATGATATCAAAGGAGTGGGAAGCAGTCAGTGCGAGCCTATCATACACGCTATCGCGTAACGAGAGGAGATTCAGATATATCAACAAAGGCCAATGGTATCCGTTTCATTACGACCGTCGTCATGACCTGAACATCCTAGCCACCTGGCACATAAACAGCAAGTGGAGCCTCAGCGGTAATTTCGCGCTATCATCAGGTGCGCCAGTAACATTGCCAGTATCATATGTTTCAGATGGCTTGATAAACGAAGATTACTATGTCTATGAAGGCATAAACAACCGTCGTTTACCGACATATCACAGATTAGACCTAGCAGCGACGCGCAGCAAGAGGACCAGACGAGGGAACATGTCGGAATTCAAAATAAACATATTCAATGTCTATGCACGTCAAAATGCGCAGGCGATGTATTTCAATTCATGGAACAACAAGGCCACACAGATATCGATGTTCTCTATTGTGCCTACAGTCTCCTATTCGATAACCTTCTAGATTGTCAACAAACATGTCAAACAGACAAATCAGATATACCATTTTGCTTGCAAGCCTTATCCTTTCTTCATGTGAATTAGAGAAAGAGATAGATTTTTCAACCTACTATGAAGGAGACAAGCTATCCGTCAGCGGTTACCTTTCGCAGACAGACGGGCTTGTTGCGACTGTGCACAAGACACTGTCACCAACAGCACCACAGAAGAGCAGCATCGTCAGAGACGTCACGGTGTGGCTCATGGCAGGTAATGACACCGTAGCCGAAGCCACGACCAAGAACCATGAGCTATATCTAATAGACCCTAAAACCATCAAGCTAGACAACAGCGCAGAGTATTGGATATGCGTCAGCAGTCGGTCTATGGGAATGGTATATTCCGACAGGATGACCTTACCATCAGCAGTTGCCATCGACTCCATCTCGTATAGTGGGCGACGTAAAATGCTGAATTTCAACAACCCCAACGCAGAGAACTGTTATCTTGTCAGAAATTTAGAGTATAAGAAAAAATGGGAGTACAACTCCAAAGACAAATATTCCGTGTCGAGATTCTACCGCACGGGATTCCCTGTTGGAGCCACAGCCATCGAAATCGTTAGTTACAGCCCTTACGACAGTACACGTTACGAGCTTGTCACGCTCTCGCCAGAGTACGTCAACTTCTTAGACAGTTGGACCAACAACCACGAGACCCATGACGACATCTTTTCAGAATACATCTATCCTGTAGAAGAAAACATACATGGAGGGCATGGTTTCTTCGGCACTTTTGGTTCATCAACCATCATGTGGAGGAATCCGAATCCATCAAAGTGGTAGTTCCCTCCCTCAAGAATATCTCTTAGGCCATCTCAACACAATTGCCAGAAGACCAAACACTCCTATCAGAAACGGATAGTAGAGGTGACCTATGATGGCTATTGGCGACAAGGCGGCAAGGCTAGAGGCCATGAGCATCTGCGCACCATAAGGTATAATACCCTGAACAAAGCACGAGAACGTATCGAGTATCGATGCGGCCTTGCGAGGATCAACCCGAAACTTATCGGCTATATCCTTGGCTATTGGTCCGACGGTTATGATCGCTATCGTATTATTGGCTGTACACATGTTGCATAACGAGACGAGAGTGGCAATGACTAGTTCTGCTCCTCGCTTGCCACTAAGACGATTCTCAAAGAGTGAGATAATATAACCTATACCTCCACCTACTCTTATCATCTGAAGCATACCGCCTGCCAAGAGGGTTACGATGATGAGTTCACCCATACCGCTTATGCCAGTGCCCATGGCCGAGATGAACTGCCACACGTCAACAGTGCCCGTAGCAAGACCAACGACTGCCGAGAGGACAATACCCGCTAAAAGAACTATCATCACATTAAGTCCGGCTATCGAAAGCACAATGACCGCCAAATAAGGAATGACCTTGACCCAGTCGAAGTCGCCCGCCACATTGTCGGCATTAAGATGCATGCCCATCACGAAGTATATGACACTGACAATGATGGCAGCGGGCAATACAATAAGAATGTTTGCCTTGAACTTATCGCTCATCTTACAACCCAATGTCTGAGTCGCTGCTATAGTAGTGTCAGAGATAAACGACAAGTTATCACCAAACAAAGCTCCACCAACCACTATGGCTGTCACGAGAGCTGGCTCAGAACCTGTATGCTCGGCTATGCCTGCCGCTATAGGGACAAGGGCGACGATAGTGCCAACCGACGTACCGACAGATAGGGAGACGAAACATGCGGCGACGAAGATGCCTACAAAGAGAAGACTCTCGGGAAGGATATGGAGGGTGAGGTTGACTGTGGCATCAACGGCACCAATCGCCTTGGCCGACTGAGCAAACGCACCGGCCATAACAAATATCCAGACCATGAGGAGGATGTTCTTGTCAGATGCGCCCTGAGAGAATTTGTTGACACGCTCGCTGACGGAGCCCTTTGCCATAAGCAGTGCTACAACAGAGGCGAAGAGAAAGGCTACAGTGATAGGAATCTTATAGAAGTCACCGAGGATAATAGAGCCACCAAGATATAGGCCTAAGAAGGCTATAAGTGGCATCAGTGAAAGTAGTCCGTTTGTATGTCGTTTGATTCTTCCCATAATGATAAAGGCCTTGTTATACGGATGCAAAAATACAATCTGATATTCAAATAGCCATAAGCATACCGGCAATTCATCTCACACATAAGATGAAGAAACAAATAGTGTGTGGTCAAATGTGTATTGTTTATTATATTTTCCTATCTTTGCCAATATTATCCGATAAAAAGCAACGAAAAAAACTAAAAGATGATGTTACAAGATTTGGCTACACAGACAGATGTCCTCGACACAGCAGCTGAGGCAACTGAAGAAGTGACTCTAAATGTGATTGATCTCGCAATCCAGGGTGGCTGGATTATGGTTGTTCTCCTTCTCCTCTCTATTTACGCCATCTACGTATTTGTTGAGAGAACTTTCGCACTCTCTCGTGCTCTCAAGGAAGACAAGACTTTCATGGGTAAAATCAAAGACTACATACATAGCGGCAACATCGACTCTGCGCGTACACTTTGCCAGGCTACCGACACTCCTGTAGCCCGCATGATTGAAAAGGGTATTTCGCGCATTGGCCGACCACTCAACGACATCCAGAATACGGTAGAAAACGTTGGTAACATTGAGGTTAGCCGACTTGAAAAGGGCCTTGCTGGTCTCGCTTCTGTATCCGGTGGCGCTCCGATGATCGGTTTCTTCGGAACTGTAACTGGTATGATCCAGGCTTTCTTCGAGATGGCTAATGCTGGCAACAACATAGAGGTTAGCACTCTTGCTGGCGGTATCTATACTGCTCTTGTGACAACCGTAGGCGGTCTTGCTGTTGGTATTGTCGCCTATTTCGCCTATAACAATCTAGTGGCTCGAGTTGACAAGGTCATCCTTATTCTCGAAGCTCGCACAATGGAATTCATGGATCTCCTCAACGAGCCTGGCGAGTAATCTTTTCTCTTAGTTAATTACTTAATCAACAGACAGTATGGCACTAAAGAGAAGCAATAAACTGAGTGCGGCTTTCAGCATGTCGTCTATGACAGATATTATTTTCCTTCTGCTCATTTTCTTCATGCTGACTTCTACCTTGGTTCATCCTAACGCATTGAAGCTCCTTCTGCCTCAAAGCAGCAACCAGACTTCAGCTAAGCCACAAACATCGGTATCTATAACTAAAGATCTGCGTTATTACGTAGAGACGAAACGTGTCAACTTCGAACAGTTGGAACCAACTCTTCAGGCGAAACTTGGAGAGCAGCCAGACATGTACATAGCACTACACGTTGACGAGACGGTTCCTATGAAAGAGGTTGTGAAGGTTATGAACATAGCCAAGAAGAACAAATACAAGCTCATCCTGGCTACGAGAGCTAAGTAAATGGAGAATAGAGAAAAACGATATAACAAACAAGGCATAGCAGGCACTATCTTATTCCATGCTCTGCTCCTGCTCTTCTTGTGGTTTACTGCGATGAGCACTACACCACCAGAGGAAGAGGCCTTGATACTCGACTACGAAGGTGGCGGAGGCTCTGGCTCTGCCGGAGGTTCATCACCTGCCACAGCTGCTGTGGCACAGACTATTGAGCCTACTCCTGCACCTGCTACACCTGCTCCTAGCGAACCTGCTCCATCAACAGCTAAGGCTGATGGCCAGACGATGGATACACAGAACTTCGAAGAGGCAGCGGCACTGAAAGAGGCTAAGAAAAAGGCTGAAGCAGAAGCGGCAGCTGCTAAGATAGCAGCCGAAAAGGCAGCCGCCGATGCAAAGGCGAAAGCGGAGGCTGAGGCTAAAGCGAAAGCTGAAGCTGCAGCTGCCAAGGCAAAGGCCGAGGCTGAAGCTAAGGCGAAGGCCGAAGCGGAAGCAGCGGCAAAAGCTAAAGCGGAGGCGGAGGCTAAAGCTAAGGCTGAAGCGGCAGCAAAAGCAGCGGCAGCTAAGAATGCTATATCTAAGGGCTTTGCTGGCTCGGGAACGGGCTCGGGCAACAACTCGGGCAACGGCAGCGGTACTGGTCAGGGTAGCTTGACGGGTAACGGCACTGGATATGGAAGTGGTAGTGGTTCCGGCAGCGGCAATGGAGGCGGATCGGGCACTGGCTCGGGCAACTCTTTCAACCTCGACGGACGTAGCCTTGTCGGATCGTTGCCAAAACCTGCATACAACGTGCAGGAGCAAGGTAAAGTGGTTGTTGCTATAACAGTTGATAAATACGGAAACGTCATAACCGCAGAGGTCACAATGAAAGGAACAACAATCCAGAATAAGACGTTGTGGACACAAGCGGTTGCCGCAGCTAAGAAAGCTAAATTCAACTCCGACGCTAGTCTGCCTGCTCATCAAACGGGAACTATAACCTACATATTCAAACTGCAGTAAGAAATGGCCGCATTTATCATCATTGTATGCGTCTTCTCGCCACTGCTCATATTGTGGCTGACCTACAAGAGCAAGGTGCTCAATAAGGTTGGAACCATAGTATTAGCATACACAATAGGCTGTCTACTAGGTCTCTCGGGTATCATTCCGGCTACAGATGAGATGCAGTCGTTACAGACATCAATAGCATCAGCAACAATTCCTTTTGCAATTCCATTGATGCTCTTCTCATCAGATGTCAAGTCATGGGCGAAACTAGCTCCTAGCTTCATAAAGTCGCTCATATTTGCACTCCTGGGTTCGGCAATAGCTATAACAATAGGATTTAAGCTTTTCGGCAAGTCCGACCCGGTGACTCTTGCCAATGTGGGTGGCATGCTTTCAGGCCTATTCACGGGGGGAACAGCCAACTTGGCTTCTCTAAAGATTGCCCTCTGTGTTGATGATGGCACTTATATTCTTGTCAACGCCTACGAGATAGCCGCTAGCGCTGCATACTTGCTGTTTGTTATTATCTTTGGCAAGCGCATACTCGGTTTATTTATGCCCGACTTCAAGTTCGACAAGAATGTTGAAGACAATTCCGTGAGTATCGAAAATCATGAAGACGAACTTTTCTTGGGTCTCTTCAGAAAGGACAACTTGTCTGACCTCTTCAAGGGTCTTGGATTGACCGTTGCTATCATTGCCCTAGGAGCTGGCGTGGCAAGTCTTTTCCCTAAAGATACTTTCCAGTCGGTGTTTATCCTCAGCATATCACTTCTGTCGATATTGGCGTCACTAAGCCCTAAGGTTCGCAATATAAAGCGTACATTCGAAGCTGGAACATATTTCATACTCATATTCAGCATCGCTGTTGCAACACAGGTGCGTGTAAATACATTTACTGAAGTCAACCCTGACCTTCTGTATATGACTCTTACTGCTCTATTCGGATCTCTGCTCTTCCATATATTGCTGAGCACTTTGTTCCGAGTGGATAGCGACACTACTCTTGCGACATCTATATCGCTGATCTGCAGTCCACCATTTGTTCCTGTCATATCCGGAGCTTTGCACAACAAAGCTATAGTAGGTCCCGGCATAGCTGTAGGTCTGTTCGGATATGCTATCGGCACCTATTTTGGTTTCGGACTTGCAAAAATGCTAATAAACTTCTGCTAACACTATGACCACCAACCACCTGCTCCGACGTGACATTCCGCCATTGAACGTTCTTTCTGATGAAGAATTCGAAAACCTGAAGCATAACTACCATAGTTGCAAGGTTATGCGCAACGAGGTTCTTTATCATGAGGGCGACAATGCTGATTCTGTCATGCTTCTTGTTGAGGGTAAGGTCAAGGTTTACAAGGAAGGTATAGGTCAGCGCGAGCAGATTGTAAAACTGGCTAAAGCTAACGACTTCATCGGTTATAGAGCTGTGATGGCCGGAGAAAAGCACTCGGCTTCTGCACAAGCCTTGGAAGATTGCACTGTGATAAAGATACCAAAGGACGTGATGTTCAATGGCATAAAGAACAACTTCAGACTAGCTCATTATATAATCAAGTCACTTGCCGTGGAGTTGAGCTTCAGCCGTTACCGAAGCGTGACATTGGCACAGAAACAGATAAGAGGACGACTGGCTGAGAGTCTGCTTGTATTGCGCGATAAATACGGCTATTCTAAAGGTAATACTCTCAACGTTAACCTTACACGCGAGGACATGGCTAACCTCAGCAACATGACGACATCCAATGCCATTAGAACGCTGTCTAACTTCGTTAACGAAAACATCATAGAAGTGCATGGACGCGAAATAAATATCATCAACGAACCTGCACTAGAGCGTATATCGCAACTCGGATAAAACGCATCTCTGATGGGAGGGACTGCTACAATTCAATAAGGTTATTTCTTATACCGAACTTAATCATATCCACCGTTGTCTTCAGATTAAGTTTCTGCATGATGTGATTCTTATGACTCTCCACTGTTCGCACACTGAGATACAACTCATCGGCAATCTCTTTGTTACTCTTGTTATTGCCCCATAGTCTTATAATCTCTATCTGACGTTGACTGAGCTGTTCCACTCCTGGAGTATTAGGCTTGTCTGAAAGCATCTCACTGATATAGCGACCTACAAGAAGATGTGAGATTGATTGGCTATAGAAATCAAAGCCATTACGTAGCATATATATAGCCTCGGTCAATTCGTTGGAATCTGCATCACTAGCAATAAATCCTTTTGCACCAGAACGTATTGAACGCACTATCAGCTGTTCGTTGTCGGAAGATGACAGTACAAGTATCTTGACACGGTCAAATCGTTGAGACAGCTGCTTTATAAGGTTAAACGAATCATCCGCAACTTCATGAATATTGAAGATCATTACGTTTATACCATCAAGCTTTATGCGCTCAGCAATATGCATCGGGTCAACCTCAAGAGGTATCACGTTAAACTCTTCATTGGCACTTAAGAGGGCGACAAGAGCATGACGCATCACCTTGTGATTGTCGAAAATACCTACTGTAATCAAAATGTTCTGTTCTTAATTGAGTGAATGTCTCAAAGATACTAATAAAAAACCACATATCGAAGCCATAACTGTCGATTATTTGGCTCTCTTCCGCTTCTCTTCATCTGCACTTCCCGCCAGCCGATAGACAACGTCCTGACCAAACAACCCATTTTGGCGAAAAAACGGATAAAAAGATTTGCAACAATAACCAACTCGGCATTATATTTGCTATGAGAACCTAGGGATTCAAACTTTTACAAATATGTCTTCTAACATATATAGATTTACACTAACAATAATAGCACTGCTCATTGCCGATCTATGTCAGGGGCAATTGTTACGACAGCGAGTGTCGTTAGACAATGACTCCACTGAACTGTCCAATGCAGATAGTCTCCTTATGTTCTTTGGCTCTCCACAAGACCCCTGGCAGCCTATTACTGGTGACGATGTCGCTATGCGTTCTGTGCTTCCATTCGAGGTGATCTTCATACCGCAGAGCAAAAGTAT
The DNA here is from genome assembly GCA_024401335.1 of Bacteroidales bacterium. Classification (GTDB taxonomy): domain Bacteria; phylum Bacteroidota; class Bacteroidia; order Bacteroidales; family Marinilabiliaceae; genus W3P20-009. The sequence continues at coordinate 13,434 of JAKSLH010000022.1, read as the reverse complement.
CACATATAATCCAACCAACACTTCTAGGCAGAAGCTCGAGCAATACCAAAATATGCTTAATGCACAGAGTCACACGACGATGCTGACATCGTCCAATGACCCGTTGGAAGACATAAGGTATAACTATACCGTGAATCACCCCGAGAAGGTGAAATACACTTGGCGCCAGATCCCTGATCCTGACAAAAACATACGCGAGGGCCGAAGAATCAGACGTGACAAGAAGGCTGACCTCGAACGCGCCGCTACACTTATCTCGTTCGACAGAAACGACGACTACACTGCAACGGGATTTAAGCAGCTTCCAAAGGAGGAGCCATCACCATGGACTGCTGCTGGACAAGAGAACCTTCAGATATCACAGCTGTTCCTAGAGAACTGGGCTAAAGGTGGTGAGAGTTCAATGAGCTTGGTGAGTGACTTTAGATACAATGCGAAGTACAAGAAGGGGAAACATGAATGGGAAAACAATATTACCCACAAGATGGGTGTGACCCATACTTCTACTTTAGGGACACGAGTGAGCAATGACGAATTCAACGCGAGCTCTAAATATGGCTTCAAGGCTGTCAACAACTGGTTCTACTCTTTTCAGAATACATTCAAGACCCAGATGTTCCGCAACTATGCTGCAAGCGACAAGAACAAAGAGAAGCCTAAATCAACCCTCCTTTCGCCTGCATACATTCAGTTCATTTTCGGTATGGACTACAAGAAGGAGAATTTGAGTATCCTCCTTTCACCATATACGGCTATCATTACCGTTGTTGCCGATACTAGCACTATCGACCAGACTACTTTCAAGATTCCGAAGAATAAGAAGTCAAATACTGTCGACGGTTTCTCTATCAGTGTCAACTGGAAAAAGAACATAACACGCGACATTCTCTATACAACTAAGGGCGAAGTCTTCTACGAATACTTCGAAAAACATGGACAGAAACGTCTTGACTGGGAAAACATTATCGACTTGCAATTCAACAGGTTCCTCTCTACCCGATTTATCTTCGAACTGAGATATTATGACAATGAGAGCAAGAAGTTTCAGGTTAAAGAAAACATAAACATAGCGTTTAAATACACCTTCTAAGATTATGCTTTGGCACGCTATTTGTATATTTTCTGATAGCGTTTTTCATAATTTTAGAGTTTTATTTGGTTAGTACAGAAAGCCCCCTCGACCGTGACGGCGGAGGGGGCTTTTTATTGTCGATGCCTTAAATACAATCAGTCTTTTGTCGCCAGCTCTGAAATCTTCACAATGACATCCATTGCCTTTACTATGCTGTTTACCGGCAAGAACTCATATTTACCATGGAAGTTATGTCCACCGGCAAAGATATTAGGCGTTGGCAGACCCATAAACGAGAGGCGAGCACCATCTGTACCGCCACGAACTGGCTGCACCTTGGCTCCAATGCCACATTCATGCATGGCATCCTTTGCCAGATCAACAATGTGCATAACTGGCTCTATCTTCTCACGCATATTATAATACTGGTCACGTATCTCTATCTCTGCTGTGCCCTCACCATACTCTGCATTAATACGATTTACGTAGTGCTGCATCTCTTTCTTTCTGCTCTCAAAATGTGAGCGGTCGAAATCACGTATTATATAGTGAAGAGTGGTCTTTTCTACCTCACCCTGCATATCTGTCAAATGATAGAAGCCCTCATAATCCTGAGAGTGTTCAGGAGTTTCATGACGAGGAATCATATAGATGAAAGTAGATGCGATGCGCATTGAGTTACGCATCTTCTTGTATGCTGCACCTGGATGTACATTACGTCCGTGGAAGGTTACTGTTGCCGCAGCTGCATTGAATGTCTCATATTCGAGCTCGCCTAGTTCACCGCCATCAATAGTGTATGCGAAATCGGCTCCAAAGGCAGCGACATCAAAATGATCTGCGCCCTGACCAATCTCCTCGTCTGGAGTGAAGGCTATACGTATCTTGCCGTGCTTTATCTGCGGATTTGCAAGGAGATACTCCATGGCTGTAACGATGGCTGCTATACCTGCCTTGTCATCTGCACCAAGAAGGGTCGTACCATCGGTAACGATGATGTCTTCTCCCTTATATCTGAGAAGCTCCGGGAACTCCTCTGGATTGAGGTTTATACCAAGTGCGGCATTAAGCACTATATTACCTCCATCATAATTAGATACAATACGAGGATTCACGTTCTTACCACTCATATCAGGTGATGTGTCCATATGCGCTATGAACCCTACTACTGGCTTCTCCTTTCCGTTATTGGCAGGAAGTGTCGCCATGACATAGCCATACTCGTTAAGAGTGACTTCCTGCAACCCTATGTTCTTCAACTCTTCAACAAGGTCTTGCGCAAAAAACATCTGCTGAGGAGTTGACGGATTCAACTCTGTCGTGTCATCACTTTGGGTGTTAATCTGCACATACCCTAAGAATCTATCTAATATCTTATCCATTTCGTCTATATTAGTTGTCCTTTACATCATCTGAATTAAACTGGAATCCGAGTCTCTTGCCTGTCTTTGTCTTCGACAACATTATCTCAAGATTCATGTGAGCCAAATCGGTAACCTTCACATTGTCGTATGGTGGCAACAGCAGGTCAAACTCTATGCAATACTTAAGGGCAGTCTCAACTATCTTACGCCAATTCTCCGCATCAAGCAGTTTCTTTCCATAATCCTTAGAGCCCATGCCTTTCTGTCTCTTACCCTCCACAAAGAACGCTCCTTCTGCATTTATGAAGACACGGGCAACGAGGTATCCGAGATCCTCATCGCGGTCATATTTGAAGGAATCAGTAAGGAAGTTGTAGATATTGACTACACAGGCATAACTGCGTGCAGGGTTCTCTGTCACATATTTAGTCTGCCATGCTTCGTGTTCACGGTCAAACTGGAACACATTTGTCTGCAAAGAGAAGATAAGTGTATCCTCATCTGCACTTATCTGCAAAACACGCTGGCTTGGTCGCTTCAGCTCTACCTTGACGCCACTGTCGCCAAGTATCAAATTATACTCTTCTGTGAGATTTTCGAGCATCTGATTGAGCACCTCGAAACTTTCATTTGCCACATTGATAATATGGGCTTTCAGTTGCGCCTTGAGCTGTAGTTGAGCAACTATATCGTTTGTCTTTTTATTTGCCATAAGTCACATCGCCTATCTTATTTGTAAAGATATTAACTTATGTTGGCATTTGCAAGAGACGTGTAGAATAATAACTATTTAGGCGCTTTATTGTATAGGATTACACCTATCACAGAGAAGACGATATTAGGCAGCCATACTGACAACACTACATTCATCGATCCATTGACTGCAAACGTTGTCGAAACAGTAAGGAACAGGATATAGGCAAACGAAAGCAGCAGGCCTAATCCTATGTGCAGACCCATGCCGCCTCGTGTCTTACGAGAGGCTAAGGAGACTCCGATAAGCGCCAAAATAAATGACGCGAAAGGGGATGCGTTTCGTTTATATAGTTCAATCTCAAAATCTCCTGTATTACCGATGCCTCTTGACTTCAACTCACCGATATGACTTCGCAGTTCGGCACTGGTGAGCATCTCATACGACTTTCTCTCATTCTTGAAATCACTAGGCAAGATATTGATGACACTATCGAGTCTTTCTCCCTTGGTGATAGTATGTGTCACGCCATCGGGATTAAAGTCCCACCTGGTATAGTTCTTTAGTCGCCAATTACCAGCTACCGAGTCATAAGATATGGTTTTGGCATAAAGGCGCGACACAAGTCGCTCCCCGTCATATTTTTCGATATTAAATCGGTCTCCACTTTCGCGGAATGAATAATAACGTCCCATATATACATACACGCCATCAGCTATCTGCATATGCATATCACTGAGTCCCGTCTCCTTGCGACTCTTGATATACTGGTTTTCAAATGCTATTCGGGTGCGATTGGCAACAGGGATTACTTGACTTCCTAGTACCCATGTCATTACCGCTATTATGAGAGATCCTAGAAAATATGGATACATCATACGACGGAAACTCACACCAGACGAGAGTATCGCAATAATCTCTGTTTGAGACGCCATCTTAGACGTGAAGAATATAACTGATATGAAGACGAGCAGAGGTGATAACATGTTTGCGTAATAGGGAACAAGATTGATGTAGTAATCAAACACTATCTCGCTCAAAGCTACATGATTCTCCATGAAGTCATCCATCTTCTCTACCAAGTCAAAGACTATGACTATAAGAATGATGAGAATCACGATAAAGAAGTATGTACCAAGGAACTTCTTGAGTATATATGAATCAAGCTTTTTCACCTGCTGCGTATATATGCTTTTAACACCGCAAAAATAAGCAATAAATAATCAATTCCGAAGTGACACATACCTAAAGTGCAACAAAAAAGCCTGCAGACTTATCTCCGCAGGCCAATATCATATCTGTTTTATTTTCTATGTAAATCTACAGCATGCTTACGTTATCTCTGGATATACTTTCTTCCATTGACAATAACCAGTCCCCTAGCCTCTTTGTTTATTCGTTGTCCGCCAAGATTATATCGTGGAGCATTATCATCGACTTTAGGCCTAACAGTGACTTTACCCACTTCTGTCACAATAGGTTTACTTCGCTTACTTCCACCTATGACGTCACCGATATTCTCCCCCGAACCTGAGACAGTTCCCATGTTGACATTACTAGCCAATTGCATAACAAACAGACAGCAAAGAAAAAAGCGTAAAGAGTATTTTCATATTATCATTTATTTGTCGTTTCAAAACTAATAAATCTTGCCTTACTAACAAGGTGTTGCCTTGTTTAAAATTCACATCCTACTGACAACGCAAATGTCCTACGGCAACGTCCTCCAACATATTCACACGACGCTACCCTATTATGATCACACGACAAGGTGACAGATGGCCTCACATCAGTGACTTTACGCATCTTCCACAGATATCCTAATGCTACGTGACACTTCACCTGCGTGCTTGTCATATACTCATAATTCTGACTTTGATATGTTTCTTGTCGATCCATCGACACTTCTTCTTGAGTAATATCCGAAAGTCGTTCCACATCAAACGCTGTTGCTGTTGCCTTGGTAACCGAAGCTCCCAGCTCGGCCGTCAAGCAGCCTTGTTCTCCCATAAATATCCTTCGTATCAATGAGGCGTATGGCATGCAGACTGTATATTTCTGTCTGCAGTAGTATGGGAAGACATACGCTGTAAAGTCTCTGAACATTGTCTCAACACCTGCTTTTACTGTCCATAGATGGTAGTCTGATATTTTACAGAAACGACCGACATACGCTATATGCATATCCCTCTGCAACTTGTCGTTCATCTTCACTGGTGTGTAATATCTATAATAGATAACAGACGTATTTTCCTCGTCTCTCTCCTGACGATATACATTACGCTTTGCCGAGAGTTGCTCTTCTTTCATTGAAAAGCTGAGAACATGCATCTGGCCATCTGGCTTATATACCAGATCTGACATATACGACCACTCGTCACCATCCCACTTCGCGTATGAGATAGAATACTGTGTCTCCTTGCCATAGCGACCTTGATGGTTCAGCAACGACACTTCATTATACCACTCGATATTCTCTCCAACATGAATATTCATCTGCACACTGCCGCCTATCTTCTCCGACAGGAGTGGCAGTTCCTTGCCCGATTCAGTAAAGCCATCGGCTCCAAATGTCTCTATACTACCCACCAGATTGGCATAATCCACAAGTGACTTATACTCTACGTCATTGGTTCCGAATGTCTTGAATTCAACACTCTCTGTTCTTCGTCGATACTCCGCATTGGCGCCCATATCGAGTATGCCTGACAATATATCTGACACACACGCTCCCATAGTTGCATCGAATCGCATATACGTATTGGTATGGCGCAAATCCTTATATTTCACAAAGGTTCCTGCGTCGTATGTCATCTTGGCTCCAACCGACAGCTTGTCGGCTACTTTCGCTCCGACTGCTCCTCCTAGCCCTACGATCTCTGTATGTTTCTTTCCTGCATTGTTGAGCGAGTCATCAACGATGTCAAAGGGCTTCAACGATCCGTCATCATAAAGCATCGTGCCTTGTTCGTCGTATCCTGTGATATTACAATATGTCACACTGCCAAACGTCATGACTCTAGGTGACAAGCGCATGAACGACCTAGCATCGGCTACAACCGTATTCTCTCTTTCAGGTTCACTGAAATCGTGCCATCCGCCATTGGTGTGATCACACGATATGGAGACTAGAGATACTACACTATCCCTATGCAATGTCATGGCCGCAGCATTCCCGCTCAGAAGCCACGCATTGCGATCAATGACTATCTGATACCTTTCTTGAGAGTAACAACAAAGGGCAACGAGACTACTTAATACTACAGCTATCTGCCTCATAGAAATCATTGGTAGAGTTGTTTGTATCCACATATATATCATGTCCGGCCATCTCTGAGGCCTCGGTGTCCAACTTGCGGACAACGGCATGTCCATATCCTGAAGTCATCTGCACATACCCGTTGTCAATATCAGACGTCATGCGTTTCTTCGACTGTGGCAGGGCATTGGCATTGAATATCTCGACGCCATCGACAATCCACTCTCTAGGAACACGAAGACTGGCATAGATTATATTACCTTGCTTGTCTGCCGGGAAGACTAGGTTTGTCTCGTCTTCTGCATAGTCCTTAGGCGACACGCCTTCTGCTGAGAAGATAAACAAAGCGGGCGACATCTGGCTAACTGGCCATGCGTTGCTCTTACCGTACTTCACGGCTCTAAGGTAATGATCGGTAGGTATCTGCTCTGATGGAGATGGATAGGTGTTGACATTATTGTAATGACCGCCATCTGAACTGGCTGCCTCCGGGTCGTACATGCAATAGTACTCTGGATTGGCATAGTTGATGGAGTTGGAATATGACAATGTGTTGTCTATCGCGCCACACATGTTCACTACTAACTCTGAATATGCTTCAATGACCGCCGACTCGCCGAAATACCAGATGCCGTTTATTCCGGGCAACCACCCCTCCGATTCGTATATCAACACTCCTCCTTGCAAGAATGAATGGGAACTGGCTTCGGCATTATACGGATCAGCCATGCCTATGGCCATGTTGGATAGTGACACTGCCTGCGATGAGTTGTTGTAAAGAATAATGCATTTGTCGTTGGCAAACTTACCTGAACCATCATCTTTCTGGCATCCGCCACAGTACACCTCTTTGATAAGGACCGGATTGGCGTTCTGGGTCTTGGTCACGGTAACCGACATATCAACACTACCCGACGGCATGTCACCGACAACAATGCCGTTCTTTGATGCATTATATACGATGGTAAAATAGTTGTCGCTCACTACTTCTGACAATGAAGCGTTATAGATACCTGCGGGCACAGAAAAGCTTGCCATACCATTTTCATCTATAGCCGAAGAATAAACATTTGAATGTTGATCTCTCAGATATACCTTGAAACTGGTATCGTTACAATCTACCTTGAATGTCAGCACATACGTCTCTTGTTCGACATCATATGACGAACACGCAACAAACAGAAACATAAGTGGCACAAGATACTTTATCATATCTTTATCTTTAATGAGACACCATAATACAGCTTCGGAACATATCCGCTACCAAACAACGAGGCATCAAGCCCTGTCTGCGACAGATGAACACTACGCATCGTGTTCAGGAAGTTATTGGCATAGAAGGAGAGGGCGATATGGTTCCCCATCTCTTTTGTCACAAGCAGATTAAACGAGCAATATGGTGACACGTTATTCGCATTAAAGTAGTAGGCGTTTGATGAACGGACTATCAGTCTTCTCAGTTGCTGATATAGGCCCGCATCATTGTCCTTCGCTTCGGCCAATGCCTGCGCGAATGGTATCATCACCGTTGGGTTTTCCCAGGTAGAATAGTACTCTGGATATAATGCAACATAATGATCTGCCTCGCCATCAAACGGATGTCCTGTATCATCACCAGCTGCTTCAAGCAACACGCCGCGGTAGCCTTCTTTGGATTCCGACAGATTTCTCTTTTTGTTCACAAACGACGCTTCTGCCTTAAGCATAACAATAAGTCGGGCCTTAGGCACTCTGACTGTCAACGTGGCGTTTTGATTCAGCTGACTTGACTCCGAACCATTGCTGACAGATGGGAGACTGGCCGATCCAGCTGATGTCGTATTGCTTCCGAGGTAATAGCCTATAAAGGGTTGCTGACCTGACTCTGCGGCATAGTCACCGATCCCCGACGGAGCACCTGCTATCAAAGAATAATCAACACCATGATAGCGGTAGCAGTTGCCATCCAGACGCACTGAGAGCCACTTAAGCATCTGGATATCAACAACCCACTCCAGACCATAGCGGACGACATCACTGCCGTTGACATACTGATAGTCACTTGCATAGGTGTGATGCTCAACAGCTGGCAAATCTACCGACTGTCCGTTTCCGCTCACCGTCACGACACCTGTATTCTTATCTACCGTATAGGTTCGTTCTGCACTTGGTATGCCGATGCCTTCAAGATCTCTTTGTGATGTATAATTGTATTTCAGAGGAGAATATACTCTTACCATCTGGTATGGATCACGGGTCGTGTTATAGAAGCCTGACAACGACACGTTCACATGTCGCATGGCTATCTCTACACCCACATCAACCTGATCGGTCTTCTGAAAAGCCAGATCATCATTACGCAATGTCTTACCTACATGAGTATAGTATGCATAAAAGGCCTTATTGTCGGCTGTCGAACCTGGAGTGAATGTCAGCAGGTCGGAATACGTCTCTTGTGGATACAACACCTGAAAAGATGGTAGCTTGATGCTTCTACCCCACCCGGCATGTAGAGCTACGTTGTCAACCCACGCGTCTGCTTCTCCATTGCGCCACACATAACGGGCCGAAAGACGTGGCGCTACACTATTGACTGAACCATATTCTGAATTGGGGATGTCGGTGACATCATCTCTAAAGCCAAGTGTCAGATTTATAGAATGTGCATCAGAGAATGTCTGAGTCAGCTGATCTTCTACATAAAAGGCCATATTATACATCCATGGCAATTCATCATAGCGGTACTCACGCCATGTTGGGGCCAACGCCAAATCCTCGTAGTACCTGCCTCTACCATTGTTGCCTGTCATTGTCACTTCTGCACCGACAAGGAGCTTGTTCGACAAGCATTGGCTATAACGCTTTGAGCGATTGGCCTTGAGAGAGACGTTTATGTTGACTGGTCGCTGGTCGGTAAACTCCCGCACATACCAATAGCCTACAGGACTAAGCACGATATCATCGTCGGGCGATGTCCCTGCCACATGATAACCTTCTTCCCTGGTATGCAGGTAGGGCTGCGACGACGAACTGCTTTTGTTGGTATAGCTTTCACCTAGACGTTTCTGGAAACTGGCATTTGCCTTGAGTGTCAGGTCGGTCAGCCATGTCTTGTTCAGGAGCATATTGCCTTCAAAATTCACGCGTATCAACCTCTCATCGTCTTTGGAATACGAATCGAGATTATTGTCTGGATCCTGCTTTGAGTTATAACCGCCTACATTACCTGTCACGCCTACAGAAACATTGAGGGGAGCGGCATCTTTCAGGAAGACATTAGCATATCTAACAGAAAGAACATTGCGTTTGTATGAGGTGAATGGAGAGGCTATCTCCTTCAACGAACGAGCATGCTCGAACGAGACGTTCAGCAGACCTCTATTCGAGCGCAACTCAAAGCCTTTGCTGAGCGAGAACTGAGAAGTTGACTGGTTGATCTTGCTTTCAAGAACGTATGGCGACTTTCCCTTGTGCAGATTTATCTTCACTATACCATTACTCAGGTCACCATATTCAACAGAAGGTATTCCAATGATAATATCTACACTTTCGACATCCGACATCGCCACACTACGTGTCGAAGCCGACATTGTCTCACCCATCATGGCATTATTGTCCATTCTGACACCGTCAACATCAATGGCGGTACCAAAACTAGCGTTTCCCTTCTCTAGGGTTCCGCTTCGCAGAGCTATTCGGTCATCCGTCGTCAGGTTGTCGTTGGTAGTCTTACCGCCTGGGAGAAGGGCTGGCACACTACTCAGGTTGAGCATTTGCTGGTTGTCGAGTGCCATCTTGTTGATGCTATACGATGTAGAGTTGCTGGTCTTGTTTCTCTGAGCGACAACCACAACATCATTTATCTTCAGGCTGCTGCGTGTCAGTTTTAGGGTCATATCGGCGACATCACTAGAAACGGCCACAGGTACAGTCCTTCCCTCATACCCCATACAGCTGACGGTGATCTCGCAGCTACCAGCGGGTACGTTATGGATAGTGAAGAGGCCATATTCATCGGCAATGGCCCATAGTGACAAATCGGGGATTAAAACATACGAGAAGCCAACACCTTCATTAGTCTCAGAATCCGCCACCCTTCCCTTGATAGAGAACGATTGGGACTGGGCAATCACAGAGACCAGAAGCAGGAGTATTGAAAAGAGAATCCTTGGCATACGTTTTTACTTCAGCGAGACAAATTTATCAAAAAACACGCTACAAAGCAATACAAAAAAATAGGTATGTTGCAGTATTAATACTCGAAATCAAACACCTACACGTCGCCCCCAAAGAGAAGCCGACATCTGAAGCACCTTGTTGCACATCAGATGTCGGCTATTTGGTTATTTACAAGGCATTTACAAAGAACTACCAAGCTCCTAATGCCTTAAACATCAGCTAAAATCTCCGTGGAGAATTGCAGTCAAATCGCCTTGAATTACTCCCACTCGATAGTTCCCGGAGGCTTGTGAGTGACGTCATACCACAATGAGCCTGCGCCATCGGCCTGGAACTGACCCCACAATCCTTCAAGCAACTTCTGGTCAATCTCTGCGAAGTTGGCTGTCATAGCCTCTGAACTGTTGACCGGACGCATAACGATACATGGCTTGTCGGCAACCTTGAGAGGTGTCAACACAACAGGCATCTGCCATATCTTTTCATAGAGGTCATTCTTCTGGAGGAACTCTGTGCAGATATTGTCAAATTTACGAAGTGTATCAAACTTGTCTTTTGTCGCATACTGGGCAACGAGTTTTGGCATCTCGTTGGCTACTGTGCCTACCTGCCAGATGACACGGTTGATTACCTTGAAACGGTTGACAAGTTCTGTGCTATACTTCTCACACTCCTTCCAAGAGAGGTTCTTAGTTGTAAGTAGGAAAGGCTGAGCGTATGTACGGCCATCGCCCTGCACGCCAACACTCTTAACAGGAAGAACAACACCTTCGATATTATGCTCCTTGAGATATTCTGCAAGACCTGGGACGTCGGCATTAGAAGCAAATTCGCCCTTACCGTCGGTGCAGAGCATACGAACACCAAGACCTGGACCAGGGAATGGGTGACGCCAAACGAGGTTATGAGGAATGCCAAGCTCTTCGCCAAGCATACGGACCTCATCCTTATAGAGGTCGGCAAGTGGTTCAAGGAGCAAGCCCTGTGCCATAAGATCCATAACCTCCTTAACTCGGTTGTGGTGTGTCTTTATGAGATCGGCGTTCTTTGTTCCGCCACTCTCGATAGTATCAGGATAGATAGTACCCTGAGCAATCATCCATTCTTTAGGATCGAGGTTGAGCTTAGCCATCTCCTCGTCCTTAACGACAAGGAAAGTAGCGCCGATACGCTTACGCTTCTCTTCAGGAGCAGTGATACCTTCGAGGCGCGAGAGGAAAGAATCGGTAGCATCGACAACGCGGAGGTTGTTCATGCCCGATGCATTGAGGAACTCTATAATCTTCTGACTCTCGTCCATACGCATCATACCATTGTCGATATGAAGGCCGAGGACACGGTCTGTTCCAAGAACTTTGTTGAGAAGCACGAAAGCCACAGTACTGTCAACACCACCAGAGACGAGGAGGAACACCTTACGGTTGCCCACTTCGTTCTTAATCTTCTCAGAGATGAGAGGCATGTAGCTCTTCATGTTCCAGTTACGTTCACAGCCACAGATGCTAACAAAGTTGTCGAGCAGCTTCATACCGAACTTGCTATGAGTAACCTCTGGATGGAACTGTATGCCATATATCTTACGCTCGTCGAGAGCGACGGCAGCGATAGGACAGTCTTTAGTTGATGCAATGATACGATATCCGTCAGGGAGCTGAGAGACAGCGTCACCATGACTCATCCACATTGGCGATGAAGCGGGGATATCCTTAAGGAGAGGATGTGAAGGTTCACCAAGTTCGAGATCGGCGATGCCATATTCCTTCACCTTACCCGGAGTAACCTTGCCACCAAGCTGTTGAGCTATAAGCTGATGACCATAGCAGATGCCAAGCTTAGGGACAGGCAAGCTAAGGATCTCTGGGTTATACTCAGGAGCATCTTCAGCGTAAACACTTGACGGGCCACCGCTATAGATGATACCACTAGCTCCAGCGAACTCTTCAACAGGTGCCGCTGGCGAATGAATTTCTGTGAATACTCCGAGTCGGCGCACGCGATTAGCAATGAGGTGAGCATACTGGCCTCCGAAGTCGAGGATGATGATTTTCTGTTGCATCTTAAAATCAAAAAACTTAATGATTTGCAATAATGGCACAAAGATAATTGTAAGTTTTATGATTTCCTAATCTGGGTATCAAGTTCGAGAAATCAATTATGGCAAATCGAAACACAGCGTGGCAAAGTAATGTCATGACAAAGGTCAATTTATTAGCGGTAAGGGTAGCTCGAGGGTATTGTGATGATATAGTGATATACTGTGGCGGTGACGTTTCATAATGAATACGCCTACGATGGTGATGTAGTTATTCCATCTTCAGTGACGTTTGATGGGACGACCTATAGTGTGACTGCGATTGGTTATCATGCATTTGGATATTCTAGCGGATTGACATCAGTTACTATTCCTTCGAGTGTGACGGAGATAGCTTGGTCTGCATTTGAGGATTGTAATATCGCAAAGATTGAGTTTACAGGTTCTTTGGCAGAGTGGTGTGAAAAGGAATGGAGCCCTTCTAGTATTTCTAATTCTTATGATTTGTATATTAATGGAAAGAAAGTTGAGGGTTATTTGGCAACAACCTTGCCTGGTCGATAGATCGCGTCCCACGCAAGGTGTCCATTCCTTGGCATAACTTTTCTGCCGAGATTACGTCCATTGACAGTCAGCTCCACCTCATCGCAGTTACTATAAGCCCAGATCTCAACATTCTCGCCTTCATGTCCCTGCAGGTTCCAATGAGGCAGGATGTGCAATGTCGGCTCGTCCGTCCACCACGATTTCAAGTACCAGGCTTCATCCTTCCAGAATCCACAGTAGTCGAGGATGCCGAATCTGGATGTATGGGCTTTTACCAATTGTCACCCTCCTTGATTGCCTCAAGGTTTG